>JAAXCX010000006.1 GCA_013036105.1 Vulcanimicrobiota bacterium | reverse complement strand
CCGCGGAAACCCCGCCGAATAGCGCGATGAGGACGGCAAACGAGATCGTCACCGTCTATCGATTCGCGCTATGCGGTTAAATACTTTGTGAAGAAGGCTTGCGCGCGGCGCCAGCTGTCTTCGGCAGCGTCGGCCACGTACGAAGATCGCTGGTCGTCGAAAAACGCGTGCCCCGCGTCGTCGTAGATGACGATATCGTTGGGAACGTTAAGAGCTTTTTGGAATGCGCGCACGGAGTCGGGCGGGATGCTCGTGTCACGTCCGCCGTAGCTTCCCAGCACCGGCATCGTAACGGCAGCGGGATCGATGCCCGCGGGATTGCCATACCATGCGCCCGCGGCGGCGAAAATCGTGGGGTTATCGATCGTTTGACGCAACGCGATCGCACCGCCCATGCAAAATCCGGTAATCGCTACTCGCGCGCTCGCTTGGCGCGTTTTGAGCCACTGCGCGCCGGATCGGAGATCGCTTGCCACTTGCGTGCGATCGAGTTTTGCCGCGAACGGCCTAAAAACGGAAAAATCCGTGGCGCCGTCACCCGTGGGCGCGCCGAGCCGTCCGTATAAGTCGGGAGCGATTGCGGCGAATCCGGCTTTGGCGAGCCGCCGTATGAAATCGCGAATGGACGTGTCCACGCCCCAAATATGCATCGTGACCACCATTGCCGGCGTCGTTGCCGTCGCATTGCGCGGACGCGCGGCGTATGCGGGAATTGCGCCCGCGGCGCTCTCCAGCCGTGCATGCTCCACGGAAATGCTTGGATCGTCTTCCGGAACGAGCGGCGGATGCAGTTTGCCGAGCGGCGTTTGCGCGAATGCCGGTCCGAGCGTTGCGGTTCCGGCTGCAGCCGCGGCCGTCGTTCCAAGAAACGTGGAACGGCGCACGTTGAGGCTGGTCGAATGTGTGGGATCAATCTCTTTCATGGCGTAACCCCCTTGCGTCTAAGGAAGGTGATTCATGAATCGGGCGTCGTTTCTTTCCAGCGCTACCATTGCCGCCGCCGCTACCGGCGTGCCGGGCGGGTCGAACTTCGTCGAACGCCGCGCGAATTTTGACGCGGCCGGCTTCGTGCGCGCCGTCAATAGACCGGCCGACATCCGCCAAGTGTGGGAAGCCGTCTCGTTTCACCCGGCACTCTTCAATAATATGAAGAACGGACTCAATGGCTTGCATTTCGGCTTCGGCTATCCGGCCGATCGCATCAGCGTGGTGCTGGCGCCGCACGGTCCATCGAGCGCGTACACGTACGCCGACGAAGTGTGGCAGAAGTACCGCATCGGCGAAGCGTTCGGTCTGAAAGACGGAACGGGGAAGGCGATCGATTCCAATATTTTTCTGCGTCCGCCGTCCGCATTTCTGAGCTCGACCGATCCCGACGATCCCCAAAGTATCTTCCAAGATACGTCGATCGCCACGCTGCAATCCCGTGGCGTCGTGGTTCTGACCTGTCACACCGCCGTTGAAGAACAAGCGCGCGCCATCGTAAAAGGGGGCTTTGCTCCCGCCGGCATGGACGCACCGGCTGTGGCCGACGATATTTTGACGCATTTGATTCCGGGCGCGCACGTTGTCCCGGCCATGATCGCCGCGATCGCCGAATTGCAACAGCGCTACCACTACAGTTATTTGACATTAACGTTCGCATGAAAAAGCTCGCGCTGTTCCTTGCACTTTGCATACTGACCGCGTGCGCCGGGCAGAAAACGCCCGCGCAGGCACCGCTCTACGATGAGAAAGCGCTTCCGGCCGGCGCGCCCGGCGATATGATTCGCTATGGCCGCGAGCTGATTGTCAACACACGCGCGCATATGCGCGGCTACGTCGTGGCGAACTTGGATTGCGCTGCTTGCCATATCGCGGGCGGAACGAAACCAAAAGGCGGCAGCTTCGCCGGCATCTACGGGCAGTTTCCGCAGTGGAACGCGCGCGCGCACCGCATGATCGCGCTGCAAGACCGGCTCGCGGAGTGCTTTCTTTACAGCATGAACGGTAGACCACCGTCGTACAACAGCCGCGAAATGATCGCGCTGGTCGCCTACATCGCGTACCTATCGCGCGGAACGCCGCTTGGCGCAACCCCCGATCCGGCGGTGAAGCTCGTGAAATTCGCGCCGCCGCAGCCTGCAAGCGCGCAGCGCGGAGCGGCACTGTATGCGCAAAAGTGCTCGGCCTGCCACGGGGCCGACGGCGCGGGGGTGGCGATTTTTCCGCCGCTGTGGGGTCCGACGTCGTTCAACGGCGGGGCGGGGATGCACCGGCTCCCGACCATGGCGGCCTTCGTGCGGTACAACATGCCTCAGAACGCCCCCGGCTCACTCACGCCGCAAGAGGCCTACGACGTCTCGGCCTTCGTTCTCAGCCACGCGAGGCCCAAGTTCCAAGGGGCCCGCCTGGTCGGGTTTCCGGTCCGTCCAGCCAAGTATTTCTGAAGGGTGCGACCGGGCAGGTTGCATCCGATAGCCAAAACGGGGCAATCTTGGGAAGGGCCCTTATAGTGGTAGACGGAGACAACATTCTTGCCTGACACCCTGGTGCGGATCGTTTTGCCCGAGATGGGCGAGTCGGTGACCGAAGGTTCGGTCGTCGCTTGGCGTAAGCAGCCCGGCGATTTTATCGCCGAAGGCGATCCGCTCGTTGAGATCACGACCGACAAAGTCGACGTTGAAGTTCCGGCGACGGTTTCGGGCGTCGTGAAGCAGCTGCTCGCCGCCGAAGGCGACACGATTGCCGTCGGTGCCGCGCTCGCCGAAATCGACACGACTGCCAAAGCGCCCGACGGCGGGAAAGCTCCCGCGCCTGCTCCCGCAAAAAGCGCGCCGCCAAAACCGGCGGCCGCCGCTCCACCGGCGCCGGCGCAAGCCAAGCCGAACGGCGCGGTCGTCGCCACGCCGCAGGCCAAACGCATCGCGAAGCAACTCGACGTCGATCTTTCGCGCGTGCGCGGCAGCGGTCCCGATGGGTTGATTTTGCGCGAAGACGTCGACCGTCAAGCCGAAACTTTGCCGCCGGCAAGCCGCGGCGCGCAACTCCCCCCGTTACCGCCGCTTCCCTCCGGCGCGCAGGTGACCCCGATCAAAGGTCCCGCTGCGGCGCTCGCCTCGTACATGGAGCAGAGTCTCTCGATTCCGACCGCGACCAGCTTCCGGACGATCGCCGTCGACACGCTCGATGCGCGCCGTCGCGAGCTCAATGCGGGCATAAAAGCTGCGGGCCGTTCGGAAAAGATTTCGTTTACGCATGTCATCGCATACGCACTCGTGCGCGCGGCGCATGAGATGCCGTTCATGACCGCGCACTTCCGCCGCGACGGAAATCAGCCCGTGCGCGTCGAGCCCGGCATTCACTTAGGCTTGGCCGTCGACGCGGAACGCAAAGACGGATCGCGGTTTCTCGTGGTGCCGGTGATCAAGGATGCGTCTTCGCTCGATTTCGCGGCTTTCCGTAACGCTTACGAAGGTCTCGTAGCGAAAGCGCGCGCCAACAAACTTGCAGCAGACGATCTGCAAGGCGCTTCTTTCACGCTCACTAATCCGGGCGGAATTGGAACCTCGGCGTCGGTACCGCGGTTGATGCCGGGACAAGGCGCGATTATCGCGGCCGGCGCGATTGGCTATCCGCCCGGTTTCGCGAAAGCCAACGAAGCCTCGCTGAAGTCGCTCGGCATGACCAAGATCATGCAGATGACGTCCACCTACGATCACCGCGTGATTCAGGGCGCGCAGTCGGGTGATTACCTCAAACGTATCGACGAGCTGCTGCAAGGCAAAGACGGATTTTACGAGACACTTTTTGCGTCGCTCGGATTAAAGCCGGGCGAGACCGAGGCGCCGGGCGCGGAGCGGCCTGCCGTCGCCGCGTCGGACGAAATGCTGCGCGCCGTCGCAGCCGGCATGGCGCTCGTGGCCGCATACCGCACGCACGGACATCTCGCCGCGCATCTCGATCCGCTGGGTTCTCCGCCGCCGGGCGATCCGTCGCTCGAAGCGGCGAACTGGGGGCTCACGCCGGCGCTGCAGTCGGCCGTGCCTGCATCGGTATTGCGCGTCAAAGTTCCAGGCAATACGCTCGCGGAAGTGCTGCCGCAATTGCGCGAGACGTACAGCTCGACGATTGCCTACGAAGTCGAGCATATCTCGAACACGGAGCAGCGCGAGTGGCTGCGCGATGCAATCGAATCGGGACGGTATAAGATCACGTTCTCCGACGATCGCAAGATCGATCTGCTGCGCCGCCTGACGCGCGTCGAAAGTTTCGAGCGCTATCTGCGCAAGACGTTCTTGGGGCAGAAGACCTTTTCGCTCGAGGGCCTCGACGCGATGGTTCCGATGCTCGAAGAGTTGTTGGCGCTGATCGCCGCTGACGGAACGCAGGCCGCGGTCATCGGCATGGCTCACCGCGGCAGACTCAATACCATCGCGCATATTTTGAACCGGCCCTACGAAGAGATCCTGACCGAATTCGAAGCCGCGCACGAACGCGGCGAGCTCGGCTCGGCCGACGTCACCGGAGACGTGAAGTATCACCAGGGCGCCGAAGGCGTTTTCGAAACGCCTGACGGTAAAAAAGTTCGCGTTACGCTCTCCAACAACCCGAGCCACCTCGAAGCGGTCGATCCGATTGTGGAAGGCACCGCGCGCGCACTTCAAACCGATCACGCGTTGCCGGTCGCGCAGCTGGACGCCAAGAAAGCCGTCCCGATTCTGATTCACGGCGACGCCGCATTCCCGGGTCAGGGCGTCGTTGCCGAAGTTCTGAACCTGCAATCGCTTACCGGATATTCGACCGGCGGTACGATCCACATTATCTCCAACAACCAGATCGGTTTTACGACCGATCCGCGCGACGCGCGTTCCACGCGCTATGCGTCGGATTTGGCCAAAGGCTTCGACGTGCCTATCGTGCACGTCAACGCCGACGATCTCAGCGCCTGCATGTGGGCGATTCATTTGGCTGCCGAATTCCGGCGCCGCTTCGGACGCGACGTCGTGATCGACGTCATCGGGTATCGCCGCTTCGGCCACAACGAACAGGACGAACCGGCATACACGCAGCCGGCGATGACCGAAAAAATCAAAGCGCATCCGACCGCGCGCGACCTTTTCGCCAACAATCTCGTGGCGCAAGGCGTGCTCGCAGCCGAACGTGTTGCGGAGCTGGCGTCCGACGCCGCCGCGCATATGCAAGAAACGCATCGGACGGTCAAGAGCGGCAAGCATAACGTCGCCGGAATGCTTGCGAAGATCAGCGGAACGGCGCCGATCGAAGCTGTGCCGCTAACCGCAGCGGGCAAGGATCGTTTGATCGCGTGGAGCGCGGAGCTTACGCGCGTGCCCGACGGTTTTTCGGCGAACAAGAAACTGCAGACGCAATTCGAGCGGCGTCAGTCAGTCATCGAGCAGAAGGGACTGGCCGATTGGGGCATGGCGGAAGCGCTCGCGTTCGCGTCGCTTTTGACGCAAGGAACGCCCGTGCGCTTAACCGGGCAAGACACCGAGCGCGGTACGTTCAGTCACCGCCACGCCGTTTTGCACGATCCCAACGCGCGTGCCGAGTACGTTCCGCTGCAGCACGTGACCGGATCGCAGGCCTCGTTCGAAATTTACGATAGTCCGCTTTCGGAATACGCTTGCCTCGGTTTTGAGTACGGCTACAGCGCGACCGTTCCCAAAGCACTGGTGCTCTGGGAAGCGCAGTTCGGCGACTTCAATAACGGCGCGCAGATCGTGATCGACCAATTCATCGCGGCCGGACAAGCCAAGTGGGGACAGACCGCACGGCTCACGCTATTACTTCCGCACGGTTACGAAGGCATGGGTCCGGAACATTCGAGCGCGCGTCTCGAGCGATTCTTGCAATTGACCGCCGAGGGAAATCTGCGGGTCGCAAACCCGTCCAACGCCGCCAATTACTATCATTTGCTGCGCCAGCAGGCCACGATGCCGCAGCCGGTTCCGCTGATCGTAATGACGCCGAAGTCGCTGCTGCGCCACGAAGCTGCGGCCGGCAGTCTCGACGAGATGGCCAACGGTGAGTTCCGTCCCGTACTCGACGATCCGCGCGTTGGAGACAAATCCAAGATCGAGCGGCTGCTCTTGTGCAGCGGAAAGATCTACTACGATCTAACACTTCACGAGAAATACAAAGATCTGAAGAAGACCGCGATCGTGCGCATCGAGTTGCTCTCACCGCTGCCGTACACCGAGATCAACTCCGTCATCGCCACGTATCCCAACCTCAAGAAGCTCGTGTGGGTGCAAGAAGAGCCGAAGAACATGGGCGCGCGCGCCTATGTCCGCCGCCGCTTGATCGAGCGCCGCACCGACAATCTGGAGATCGACTACATCGGCCGTCCCTATCGCGCGAGTCCCTCTGAAGGTTACCCCGGGGCACACGCTGCCGCTCAAGAGCGCATCATTACGGAAGCGTTGACCGAGTGAACGCACGCCACGAAGCAGGCGGTATGACATTTTTCCCGGTTGCGTCCCCAGAGACAGCAATGCGATTCATGTGGCTCGGAACCGCTGGTTTGACAGTAACCTTCTTCTGTTTGCTGGCAGGAAGATTCTACGGGTTTTTTCCCGGTTTCTTGCTGGCGGGCGCCGCGGCCGGATTCGCAGCAGACATCTACTCAGCGTTTGCAATTGGACGGGGCCAGTTCAAGCGGATCAGAGAACTGCCTCCCCGATTCGACGACTGGGCGCCGCTGCAACAAGACAGTGCGCGATTGGTGCAACGTACGACGGCCATTGGTCTCGCACTTCTAGCTATCGGTACAGGAATCAATTTCGTCCAATCGCTGTTTAGCATCCACAGGCTTGATCCGCTCTGGGGATTGTTGCTCCTGATGAGCGGTATGTGCATCCAGTTGTTTGGCCTGGCTCGCTATCTCGAGCGGCTTCAATGAAGGCCTGAGCACGATGCTTAACGAGCGATATGAATGCGGTGAGAAATTGCTGCGCAAAATCGACGGAGATAAGGTCGCGGACAATTTAATCGCTGATTATGAGAAAATCGCGCCCGATTTTACGCGCTATCTCATAGAATTTGCATTCGGCGAGATCTACGCTCGCGACGGCGACCTCAAAAAGAGGGAATTGGTGGCGATCGCTTCGCTTGCGACCATGGGCGGCTGCGAAAAGCAACTCGGGACGCACGTGCGCGGCGCCTTCAACGTTGGGCTAACCGAAGCAGAGATCGTTGAAACCGTCATGACGCTGATCCCGTACATCGGTTTTCCAAAAGCGCTGAACGCCATGGCGGTCGTCAAAAAAATCGTCGACAAACGCGAGACGTAACGATCTTCGATAGATCTTAACAACGGCCTGATAGAGTCGGCCGATGAAGATGATTTTTGGGCTCGTGCTCCTCTCGGCTCTCGCCTTCGCCCCGCAGAGCGTTTCCGCCGCGCCGAACGCCGACGTGGCACAATTCGTGGCAGCCTTCAATACCGGAACGCCGGCCGCGATTGGCGCTTACGTGCACGCGCACGTCTTGCCCGCGCCTGCCGGAGTAGAAGCTCCCGACACGGCGCAGTCGCTCGAGCAGCTGCGGCAGGCAATCGGAACGATCACGCCGGCGGCCGTGCAAGAGCTTCCGCGGCGTGTCGTGGCCACGGTTCGGTCGCAGAACGGCGGATGGTACCGCATTAACTTCGTTCGGGCGCCGCAGGCCGCTCCGCACTCCTTTGCGCGCATCGTGACCGATCTTGGTCTGCCGCCCAAACCTTCGGGTCAAAGCACACAACAGTACCTGTCGGATCTTTCAGCGGCTGGATATTTCTCCGGTGTTGTGATTAGCGCGAGCGCGAACGCTCCGCCGCTGGTTGCAGCGGTTGGCCTGGCGAATCGCGCTGCGGGCATACAAAACACCGCGGATACCCTGTTCAATGTCGGTTCGATCGGAAAGTTGTTCACGACCACCGCTATCTACCAACTCATCGAAAAAGGCGTGCTGCATAAGTCCGACACTATTGGAAAATGGCTGCCCGATTATCCCAACGTGCAGGCGCGCGCCGCGACCATCGATCAGCTGCTCTCCATGCGATCGGGAATCGGCGACTTCTTCAATCCGCGATTCTTTCACGGCTCACCGGAACGCATTCGCACGCTGCAAGATTACGTGCCGTTTTTTGCCGCAGATCCGCTCGCGTTCAAACCCGGGACCAGTCAGATGTACTCAAACGGCGGGTTCCTCGTGTTAGGATTAATCATCGAAAAAGCAAGTGGCCAAGACTATTATTCATACGTCAAAGACCACATATTCGATCCGGCCGGTATGACGAAGACGTCCTATCCGATCGATCAAGTGCTTCCAAATCGGGCGCTCGGCTATACGCGCAGTTGGAGCGATGTTGTGACGTACCGCACCGAATTGCGTCCGGCCACGCAGGGGGAGCCGGGACGCGGGAGTTCGGCCGGCGGGGCCTTTTCAACGGCCGGCGATCTCTTCAAATTCTCGCAGGCGTTGCAAAACGGATCGCTGGTCAAGGGCCGGTACCAATGGAACGGACCGGGAAATTTCTACGCGGGCGGAACGCCCGGCTGGAACGCCGCGCTTGATATAGAAAAAGGGTCGACAACCATTGTCCTGGCCAACATCGATCCGCCGGCGGCGGAAAATCTTGTCGAAAATCTTCAACCATAACGGGGAGGCGCCGAACCTTTTGCCATGGTGAATCGCCGCTCGCGCGTTCTGATCGTCGAAGACGATGTGAAAACGTCTGAAACGGTCGCACTCTACTTGCGCCACGCGGGTTACGACGTGGCGCAGTCGTTCGAAGGCGAAGCAGCGTTGGAGAAGGCGCAGGCCTGGGAGCCCGACCTCGTGGTCCTCGATCTGATGCTGCCCAAGGTGAGCGGTCTCGACGTTTGTGCGCGTCTGCGCAGCGGCAGCGACGTGCCGATCATCATGTTGACGGCAAAAACGACCGAGACGGATCGCCTGCGCGGGCTCGAATCGGGGGCGGACGACTACGTGAGCAAACCGTTTAGTCCGCGCGAGCTGGTCGCGCGCGTGAAGGCGGTCATGAGGCGGCGCACCTCGGCCACGAACGAGCGCATCACCTGCGGCGAGATCGCCATTGACGCCGGCGCTCGTGACGCACGCGTGAACGGCTCGCAGCTCTCACTCACGCCAACGGAGTTCGGATTGCTTTTCGCGCTCTGCCGCCAGCCGATGGTCGTGCGAACGCGCGACGAGCTGATTGCGGAAGTGATCGGTTTCGACTACGAGGGTACCGAACGAACGATCGACGTGCACGTGCGCAATTTACGCAGAAAAATCGGGGACGCCGGCGGCCGCCACACGTACATACGTGCCGTGTTTGGTGCGGGATACAAGATCGAATCCGATGCGTAGCCTGCGTTTTCGTCTGCTCGTCGCGATAACGCTGGTCGCGGCGGTTGCACTCATCGCGGTGGGTCTGTTTTCCACGCAGAGAACGCAGCTGGAATTTCAGCACTTACAGCGGCCGGCTTCGGCCGCAATTCCCGCCGGCGCTCTATCGGCGCTGCAGCGATCGTACGAGCAGCATCATTCGTGGTTACACGTCGAGTCTGTGCTGCGCCAGACGCACGCGCAGCTCTTATTCTTCACCATGCAAGGGCGGCTTATCGCTGCATCCAATCCGGCCGTGCGCGAGGCGACGCTCGCGAACGGAAGCGAGCCGACACTTCGCGTGAGCATAGCTCGCTCAGGTCCGCTCAGCCAAGAGGAGCAGCTCGTTCTAAGCAATCCTCCAGCCGCGATCGTGCGCAATCGTTCGGGTGCGGCGATCGGATTGCTCTACACGATCCCGCTGCCGGCGGTGAACGGTCAGAGTCCCGCGTCGATTCTTACGCGTCAATTGTGGCTGGCTATTTTCTTGGCGCTCCTTGCCGCAGTTGTAGCGGCGTGGCTTTTAGCGGGGCAAATTCTCTCACCAGTTGCCGGCCTCAGCGCGGCAACGGCAGCGATCCAGAGCGGAGATCTTTCGCGCCGCGTAACCGTAGAAGGGCCCGAGGAGATTGCGCAGCTGGCACGGCGCTTCAATGATCTCGCGGAGCATCTGGAACGTTCGGAGGCCCTGCGCAAGCGCATGATCAGCGACATCGCCCACGAGCTGCGAAGTCCGCTTACAAATATTCGCGGCATCGTCGAAGCGTTGGAAGACGGACATCTCACTGGAAGTGCTTCGGTGCTGCGTTCGCTCGGGGAGGAAACAGCGTTTTTGGCACATCTCGTCAACGATCTGCAAGATCTTTCGCTTGCCGATGCCGGCCAGCTCAAATTTGAGCTGGCCGAGGTGTTGGTCGATGAATGCGTGCGCGGCGTGGCAAATTCGCTCAATGCGGCCGCGCGCGAGAAAGATGTGGAAATCACTATCACGTCACAGGGGCACGCACACGCTCGAGCCGATGCAACGCGCCTGCGTCAAGTCGTCAACAACTTGCTCACAAACGCAATTCGGCTGGCTCCGCAGCATTCCCAGATCAGCGTTTTGGTCGAGGCTGGTAAGAATTCGGTCTGCGTCCAGATTCGCGACGAGGGTCCCGGCATAAAGGATCAGGAGCTGGATGCAATCTTCGAGCGTTTCTACCGGGCGGATGAATCACGTTCACGCGCGGACGGCGGTGCGGGCTTGGGACTGGCCATCGTTAAGCAACTCGTAGAGGCGCACGGCGGGTTCGTGCGAGCAGTAAACAACCCCGGGCGCGGCGCGACGTTTTCATTTACGTTACCCAGACGCTAAGAGCAAATCCAGCAGCTCGTCGGGCGTCTCGGCCGAATAGACCAGCATGCGGTGCCGCGGCGTCACGAATCCTTCGCGTACCATGTGGTCGAAGAGTGCGATGAGATTGTCGTAATAGCCGAATGCGTTGAGCAGGCCGACGGGCTTATCGTGAATGCGCAGCAGCGCCCACGTGAGGATTTCGCAAAACTCGTCCATCGTTCCGTAGCCGCCGGGTAACGCGATGAACGCGTCGCTCAGGTCGGCCATCAGTGCTTTGCGTTCGTGCATGCTCTCGACGACGTGGAGTTTGGTCAGCCCGTCGTGGGCGATCTCGCGTCCGGAAAGGGCTTGCGGAATCACGCCGATCACTTCGCCGCCGGCCGCCAGCGCGGTATCGGCGAGCACGCCCATCAGTCCGACGCGGCCGCCGCCATAGACCACGCCCAGGCCGCGCCCGACTATCGCGCTTGCGGTGAGAATCGCGGCGTCAATATACCGTGCATCGTTTCCGGATTGAGAGCCGCAAAAGACGCCGACGCGGGAAGGCATGGCGGCCCGTTTGGCGGGGCGCGGCCGCGCGCCTGCCGTAGAACCCGGAGATGGAATATCGCTTGTTCGGAGCGCGTGAAGTTCCGCGGCGTTTTGTGCTGGTGTTTGAAACCGGCGATGACGTCATGGCCGAGATGCAGCGTTTCGCTGAAGAGCAGAACGTGATGGCCGCATTTTTTAAGGGCCTGGGCGGTTTTCAGCGCGTTACCGTCGGATTTTACAACCTCGATCAGCAGCGCTATGAGCCGATTGAAATCGATCAGCAGGTCGAGTTGCTCTCGCTGCTGGGCAACGTTTCGATCTACGAGGGGAAGCCGAAACTGCACATCCACTGCACGGTTTCGTACCGTGACGGACATGCCGCCGGCGGACATCTGCTGCAGGCGACGGTTCGTCCGACGCTGGAAGTTGTGCTCGACGAATTGGCTGGAAATCTGCACCGCACCGACCGTCCGGAGATCGGCATCCCGCTGCTCGACCTGACGCACTGAACGGAAACGAGAAGAGAACTATGCGTAAACTCCTGATTCTGGGATGCATGTTGATGCTGGGAGCAGCGCCGGCCGCGAGCGTAGACGTCCAGAAAACGTTTGCGAAGATCGCGCCGGGCTTGAAGTCGCGCGTCAAAATCGCGGTCTTGCTGCCTACCCGCTTACCCGCTTCATTCCAAGGCGAGAAAATTTTTCCAATCGTGGATCGCGCAACCGCGAGCGGCTATGCGGTCGATATCGCGCTGTCTTCGGATTGTCAGGGAGAACGCGCGTGCAGTGAGGGTTTTATCTACGGCTCGAAGTCCGCGTTTAAAACCGAAGACGTTCCGCCGGGCGGAACGCCCGTGCGTTTAACGAGCACGCTCGTCGCGCTCTACCACCCATCACGGGTTGGCGCGCACACGTCTAATGCATATCTGTCGTGGAAAGCGAAGGGCGCGAACTATGCGATCGCGCTGAACACGGGATCGCTTGCGGACATCGTCGTTGCCGCGCGCGGCATGCGCTAGAGCTAAGCCAGCACCAACTGCTCGTCACCCGCGCCCGCTTTGCGCAGCGCTTCGTGAATCATCCGCTCTTGGATCTCTTTGACGGCCCAGCGCGCTTGTGCGTCGGGTGAGAGACGATCGATCGGATCGAAGTACATGAAGGCCTTGCCGGGCTTGACGCTTGGCGCGGCATAGACGGCGATACCGTTCTCGCGGTCGTAGTACTCGAAGCTGTGCACGTCGCGTTTCCCGCCCCCGCCGGGCGCATCGCAGACGAACGTCGGCGAGTTGAAGCCGGCGGTGCTGCCCCGCACGAATTTCTCGACGTCAATGGCGGTTTGCACCGTCGTACGCAGATCCTCGACGCCCTTCACCATATCGTGCATGTACACGTAATACGGATGCACGTTGACATAGCTCAAGCGTTTGACCAGCAGCTGCATCCGTTCGGGAAGGTCGTTGACGCCGCGAATGAGCACGGATTGATTTCGGACCATGACGCCGCGCTCGAAAAGGACGCGCATCGCTTTTTCCGTGATCCACGTAATCTCTTCAGGGGCGTTGAAGTGTGTGTGCAGTACGACGTCTTTGCCGAGCGCGCGTCCGCGTTCGACGATGCCCACGATCGCGTCAACCCATGCGGGATCGGTGAGGAGCTTCATCGGCATGATCGCCGGACCTTTGGTCGCAAATCGCATGCGGCGCACGTGTGGAATGTCGAGCAGAGCGTTGCCGATCAGCTCGACGTTTTTCGGAGGCAGTTGATAGACGTCGCCGCCGGAGATGACGATGTCTTCAAGTTCCGGCCGGCTCGCAATGTACGTGAAAGCGTCGTGCCACTGTTTGGGCGTTCGCGCCAACTCGACTTTGTCGACTTCCTCGGTGTCGGGGCCGATCGCGTAGCTGCGCGTGCAAAAGCGGCAGTACACCGGACAAACCGCGAGCGGAAGAAAGAGCGCTTTGTCTACGTACCGGTGGACGAGTCCGGGGACCGGCGAGTCGGCTTGTTCGTGTAGTGAGTCGAGCACGAGCCGCGGATGATCGGGTAAAAACGTGCTCTTGACCGGAATGAACTGGCGGCGGATCGGATCGCCGTACGGATCGTTCCAGTCGATCAGCGAGATCGCATAGGGCGACACGCGGACAGCCATCGGTGCGTGCGCGAAGCCGGCGCGCGCATCTTCGATGAATTCCGCTGAGGCGAGGCTCTCGATCGTTTGCAGCAGTTCTTCGGGTGTTTTTACCGAGTGCTTCTGTTGCCAGAGGTGATCGAGAAATGTCTTCTCGTCAACGTCTTTGTAAGCCGGAACGTGCCGCCAGAACTCGCCCTGCTTCAAGTTCTTGAACTCGAAATATTCGGGGCCGACCGGGGGCTTGGTATGAAGCACGTTGTTCATGAAAGTGTCTCCGCTGGACGCGCGAACGCGTAGTATTTGTTGAAATAGGCGTGGATTGCCGGGTTGTCGCGCAAGGTCTGCAGCGCAATCGCGGCATGATCTTTGGTGTAGCCGTTGCCGATGAGCATCGCGACCTCTTTCCCGACGCCTTCGGCTCCGAGCGCCGCGGCTGTGAACGAAGTGTTCATCGAAAAGAAATAGACGGTGCCCGAATCCTTCGCGCAGAGAATCGAGGCAAGCTCGGTGCCGTCGACGTTGACGCAGTTGACGACGAGATCGGCAAGCCCGGGCGCGGCTTTCGCGATCTGATCCGAGAGTGAGAGCGCGTCGCGCGCGTCCGCTTCCAAGAACGTATCAACGATGCGTTCCGACGTCAGTAACGCTGCCGATTCGGTAGTGGCGCGCGGCGCGACGCCGATGAGCGTTCCCGAACGGCCCAAGCGGGCGCGAGCCCGCGCGCAAGCGAGCATGCCGGACTTGCCGTCGGCGCCGATCACGACGACGGTCATGCCGGGGCGCACGAGTTTGTCGATCTGCGCAGGCGCGCCGGCGACGTCCAAGGCCGCGAGCGCGACGCCGGGATCGATATCCGCCGGCAACTTCGACCACGAGGCGGATTCGAAGAGTATCGCCGTCCCTCGCACGGCCACGTGTCCGCTGGTGACGTGGACGCCGGCAATTGCTTCCAACCGCAGGGGCGTCAGCGTCAGCGAAACCAGCGATGCTATCGTATCGCCTTCGCGCAGATCAATGCCGCGCAAGTCGTCGCCGATCTCGCGGACGCGTCCGACGAACATCCCGCCGCTCCCCGTTACGGCGTTATGCTGTTTCCCGCGCTCGCGTACGGTGGCCAAAATGTGCTCGGCAATCCTTTGCTCGTCGTCCGCGCAAAACGCGCGAATCTGCGCAAAAGACGCGGAGTCGAGATTGAGCGCCTCGACGTCGCAGAGAATTTCGTTTGCAAACGGAACGGGTGTATCGTCGAGCTTCCAAGCATTTTGCGGCATGGCGCCCGGCGGAGCGATCACGCGGTGCGCGCCGAAGCGGTGGCCCGTTTTCTTAGAAACGTTCATGTGACCGATATCCCGCCGCGTTCGAACGGCGTTGAAAGGACGATCGTCGTCTTCGTGCGCGCCATGCCGGGCACGCTCTTCAGGCGCGAAAGCAGTTCGTCCAAATGCGCGGTTGATCGCGTCATCACTTTGAGTACGAATGACTCCTCGCCGGCGACACTGTGAATCTCCGAAATTTCCGGCATCGCCTTAAGCGCAGCGATAAACGCGTCGTAACTGCAGTCGGGCGCGGTGTAACAGCCGACGAACGCCACGAGCTCCAGTCCCAAAAGTTTTCCGTCGAGCTGCGCCGAGTATCCGCGCACGTACCCACGGCTCTCCAATCGCTTGACGCGGTCGTGGACCGCCGACGCCTTCAGGCCAACGGCCTCGCCGAGATCGGCAAAGGTCGAGCGGGCGTTGTTTTGCAGCGCCGAGAGCAGGCGGAGGTCGAGCTCGTCGAGCCCGCTTGATTCTGTAGTACCGTTCGGAGTTTTGTTCATAGGGCCGAATAATCTTCGGGAAAACTATTCTACTACCGGAAGACGTTCGGCGCAACATGCATCGCGGGTTGCGGCGCCCGTACCCGAGAACGCCCGTGCCATGCGCAAAGCCTGGGCCCTCTGTATCGCGACCACGCTCCTGGGCGGCTGTACACGCAGCGTGGACGACGCACCACCCCGGCCCACGCCTCCGGCGCCTCGCATAGCGAGCGCCGTCAGGTTCGATCTGGCCGCCGATCCGAGCAACCTCAATCCGCTGTTTCTGCATCAAGACGCGGCCTCGGTCGAGCAGCAAGTCGCGCGCCTCTCGTTCGAGCCGTTCAGCGATTTCGATCCCGCGGGACGGGAGATTCCCGAGTTACTCTCGCGCGTGCCCTCCCAAACCAACGGCGATGTCTCTCGTGACGGCCGCACGATCGTCTACCGGTTGCGTTCCGGAGTCCAATGGAGCGATGGTGTTGCAGTCACTTCAGACGACGTGCTCTTTACGTTGCGCGCAATTCTCGATCCGCAAAATCCGGTGCCGTCGCGCGACGGATACGACCTGATCGACCGCGCTGAAGCCCGCGGAAAGTATGTCGTCGTCTTTCACTTAAAGCACGCGTGGGCGCCCGCGGTCGACACATTCTTTTCCTACGGCTACCGTCCACAATTTGTTTTGCCCGCGCACGTACTGCGCACGCAGGCTCCGCTCGCGCAAGCTCCGTTTAACGCGGCGCCTTTGGTGGGCGACGGACCGTTCACATTCGTTTCATGGCGGCGCGGCGAGTCGCTGCTCTATGTCGCCAATCCGCGCTATTGGCGCGGCCTTCCGAAAGCCAAACGGCTGGATATTCGCATCGTCCCGGATGTGGCCACAAACCTGGTCTTGCTGCAGTCGCGCGAGCTCGATTGGAATCTGATCGCTCCCGTGCAGCAAGATGTCTTGCGTTCACACTCCGACATCGTCTACCGGTACGAGCCGACCAGCGTCGTCGCCGGTTTAGTCTTGAACCTGTCGCGCGCTCCGCTGAACGATCTGCGGGTGCGGCGCGCGCTCGCCATGTCCATCGATCGCGCTGCCGTCAGCCGCAAGATTACGCTCGGGCGTTATCCCGTCACCGACGTGCTCCAGCCGCTGTTCTCGTGGGCGGCGGATCCATCAGTAAAGGAACCGCAGTACGATCCGCGCGGCGCGGATGCGCTCTTCGACGCAGCCGGCTGGCGCCGCGGTTCCGACGGTATGCGCAGCAAAGCCGGGCAGCCGCTGAGCCTTCTCTACGTTCAATTCAAGGAAACGGCGACCGGTATGCGAGTCGCGACGATGGCGCAAGCTGAACTCCGGGAGCGCGGCATCGACGTTCAAATGAAAACGGTGAGCAACGCCCAGTTGTTTTTGCCGCGCACAGGTGTTTTGGCAAGCGGCAATTTCGATCTCGCCTATGTCCCATTTACGATGGGCTCCGATCCGGACGACTCTTCCATCTTACGCTGCGGCGCGACGAGCAACTACATGCGTTACTGCAACCACGCTGTGGACGCACTTGAGGCGGCTGCGCTCGCTTCTCCCGCGCGCCCCATGCGCAAGGTTTTATACGGCCGGATCGAACGGCTGGTCGCAGGAGATGTTCCGATCGTGTATCTTTTTGACGCCAACTACATTTATGCTTATCGAAAAGCGCTGAGCGGCTTTTATCCCAATGCATTCTTGCCGACATGGAATGCGTATAATTGGCGGATAGCGCCGTAAAGGAGCTACGGTAATGGCAACCGTCATTCGAACAGTCCTTTCCAATTTGGAATTGGTGCTCATCGTCATAGCTGTCGTCGTAACGATCCTCAAATTGCGCCGGGCCAAGCTGCACCGTACGGTCATGACGCCGGGCTACACGCTCTGGGGGGAGCTGCTCTTCTATGGAATCGGGTTCGGGTTTTTATGGGCGGGAATTTTTCACGCTTTCTTTCAGCAGACGGCAGCTTCGTCAATCGGATGGCAGCCCAGCCCATTTGAATGGGAATTGGCCTGGGCGGAGTTCGGAGTCGCGCTGATCGCGCTGCTTTCGCTCGCGCGCGGCTACGAAATGCGGCTGGCCGCGACGCTAGTGTTCTTTGTCTTCAGCGCCGGCGCGGCGATCCAGCACGTCAACCAAATGCTCTGCTGCCACAACTACGCGCCCGGAAACGCCGGCACGATTTTGTGGATCGACGATATCGCACTTCCACTCGTGCTCCTATTCCTGGCATTTGGGTCTAGGGATGCATATGAACGTAGCCGCACACTCGCTCGATAATCTGGTCCGGAAACGCGGAGCATGTTTAGCGTTTCGGTCCGAGGCTATCTTCGCTTAAGATGTGGAATAGGTATGCCGCAATAATCTCGGCTTCTCTAACGAAGCGAGTTTCGGCCGTTAACGGAGCCGACAAACCCTCAAAGCCAAGATAGTCTCGTTTCGAAACGCTAAACATACCGTGCGTTTCGAAACGAGATTATCTTGGCTTAAGAGACTAGAGTGCTTTTACAGCCGAGATGAGCGAGTCGACGCTGGCTTTCGCATCACCGAAGAGCATTGCGGTCTTCGGATCCTCATAGAGCGGGTTTTCAATGCCGGCAAAACCTGAGCGCATCGAGCGTTTGAGGACGATGACGTTGGCGGCTTTATCTACGTCGAGAATCGGCATGCCGTAAATGGGCGACGAAGCTACGTTGCGCGCGGCGGGATTGGTGACGTCGTTCGCGCCGATCACCAGCGCGACGTCGGTGCGCGCGAATTCGGGATTGACGTCGTCCATATCGTACAGCTGATTGTACGGAACGTTCGCTTCGGCGAGCAGCACGTTCATGTGTCCCGGCATGCGGCCCGCGACGGGATGGATCGCGTATTTCACGGTGACGCCGCGTTTTTCAAGCTGGTCGGCGAGTTCGCGCACGCTGTGCTGCGCTTGCGCGACGGCCATGCCGTAACCCGGAACGACGATGACTTGCTGCGCGAACGCGAGCATGACGGCTACGTCGTCGACCGTTACGCTGCGGACATTCTGCTGGCCGCCCTTCGCTGCGGCGACGTCCATTCCGCCGCTGGCGCCGAATGCCCCGAAGAGCACGTTGCGCAGCGGACGGTTCATCGCTTTGCCCATCAGCACCGTAAGCATGGTGCCGCTCGCGCCGACCAGCGTTCCCGCGATGATCAGCAGATTGTAGCGCAGTTCGAATCCGGTAATGGCGACCGCGAGCCCGGTGAACGAGTTCAGCAGCGAAATAACGACGGGCATGTCCGCTCCGCCAATCGGCAGCACGAACATAACGCCGAGTACGAGCGCAAGCGCGACCATCACGCCGTACGCCCACGTCGGTTGCACGCCGAGCGTGATCATGACCCATGCGGCAAGCCCGGCTATCGCTAATGCGACGATTCCGTTGACGAATTGCTGTCCCCGGTAGGTGATCGGACGGCCGGTCATGAGCTCTTGCAGCTTCAGAAACGCAATAACCGAACCCGCGGCACTGACCGCGCCGATAATCGCGCTGATGACGAGCGAGACGTCGGTGAGCACGTCGAGCGGAACGCCGGCGTAATGCGCGCGCTCCCACAAAAGATATTGCACCGTCGAGACGGCCGCGGCGGCGCCGCCGCCCGCGCCGTTGAAGAGCGCGACCATCTGCGGCATCGCGGTCATTTTTACTTTGAGCGCGGAATACAGGCCGACGGCAGTGCCGATCACCACGCCCACGAGAATCGCCCACCAGCCGTAACCGTGCGAGGGCGCGAGCGCGGCGATAATGGCGATCAGCATGCCCGCCGCAGCGAGGCGGTTTCCAAAACGCGCCGTCGCGGGCGAGCTCAAAAAATGCAAGCCGAGAATGAAGAGCACGATCGCGGCGATCTCGGCCAGCCGCAGCAGTATGAATGCGGTCACTTCTTCGCGGGCTCGCGTTTCTTGAACATCTGCAGCATGCGTTCGGTCACCGCGAAACCGCCGACGACATTAATGGTGCCAAGCGCAACGGCGACGATCGTGATCGTGGTGAGCAGCGGCGTCGCGAGCGCATGTCCGGGATCCAGCAGTTTCACCGTGACGATAATCGCGCCGACCAGCACGATGCCGTGAATCGCGTTGGTGGCCGACATCAGCGGCGTATGCAAAGTCGTCGGTACTTTCGAAATGACTTCGAAACCGACGAAGATCGCCAGCACGAAGACGGTCAGCAGCGTGAAGAATATCGAGAGCTCGCTCACGTTGCAACTCCTGTGGCAAGTGCGTCGATCGTCGGCTGATGGACAATTTCTCCCGCCCGCACGATGGTCGTGCCGCGCGCGATTTCGTCGGCCGGGTCGAGGTTCAGTGCCCCGTCTTTGATGAGCGCGTCGAGCAGTGCTTGAATGTTGCGCGAATAGAGCTGCGAGGCGTGATACGGCATGGTTCCCGCCAGATTCGTTTGACCGATGATGTGCACGCCGTTTGGCGTAACGACTGTCTTGCCGGGCACGGTCAGCGCGCAATTGCCGCCGGCTTCGGCCGCGAGATCGACGATCACCGAGCCCGGACCCATTGCCGCGACCGCTTCCCCGGTGATGAGCAGCGGCGCGCGTCGCCCGGGAACCAGCGCAGTCGTGATCACGACGTCGGACGCACCGATGTGATCGACCATGAATTGGCGCTGCTTCTGAATCTGTTCGGGCGTCAACTCTTTGGCGTATCCGCCGGCGCCTTCCGCGTCGGCGCCCAGATCGAATTCCAAGAATGTCGCACCCAAGCTTTGCACTTGCTCTTTTACGACCGCGCGCGTGTCGTAAGCGCTGACGACCGCGCCCAGCCTGCGCGCCGTCGCGATCGCTTGCAGCCCGGCGACGCCCGCGCCGAGGATCAAGACTTTGGCCGGGCGGATGGTGCCCGCCGCCGTTGTCAGCATGGGAAAAAACTTCGGAAGTTCGGATGCGGCCAGAAGCACGGCTTTGTATCCGGCGATGTTGCTTTGCGAGCTGAGCGCGTCCATCGCTTGCGCGCGCGTGATGCGTGGAATTGCATCCATCGAAAGTGCCGTGATGCCGGCGCCGGCTAAACTTCGCACGTAATCGGCGTCGCCAAGCGGCGCGAGCAAACCGAGCAGGGCAGCTTTCTTGGGCATAGCGGCGAGCACGCCGTCGTCAGGCCGTCCGACACAGAGCACGAGATCGGCGCCGTCAAGGATGTTCGCGCGGTCCGCGACGGTCGCGCCGGCTTTCGTGTAGAGGTCGTCGGGAAAGGCGGCGCGCTCTCCGGCTCCGCGTTCGATCTGCACGGTCATGCCGTTTTTCACGAGCTTCGCGACGGTTTCGGGAACCAGCGCGACTCGCGTTTCGTTGGGCGCGGATTCGCGCAGCACGGCAATCTTCATCGGGCGGTCCGTTTCCATCCCCGGGACCACAAACCTTCGCTTTAGATGATGCGAATGCGGTTGCGCAAGACGCCGATTTTTTCGATCTCGACTTCAACGTCGTCGCCGTCGCGGAGAAACTCCGGGGGCTTGCGCGCGAAGCCCACGCCCTCGGGCGTGCCGGTCGCAATAACGTCGCCCGGCTCGAGCGTCATGCCCTTGCTGAGCGACGCGATGAGCACGGGCAGCGAAAAGATCATATTGGCCGTGGTGCTGCGCTGCTTTTCCACGCCATTAACGCGCAGCGCGATCGCGAGCTCCTGCGCGTTGCCGATCTCATCGGGTGAAACGATCCACGGTCCCATCGGCGCAGCCGAATCTAGACTCTTGCCTTTAAACCATTGCACGTGCGCGCGCTGCAGATCGCGCGCGGTGAGGTCGTTGAAGCACGTGTACCCGAAGACAGCGTCGAGCGCAGCAGCCTCACTGACGTCTTTCACGCGCGATCCGATAACGACGGCCAGCTCCGCTTCCCAGTCGTACTCACGGGAAACTTTCGATGAAAACTCCAGCGTTTCTCCGGGCGACGCAATCGCGGTCGGAGCTTTGGTGAAGAACGTCGGTACGTCCGGCAGTTTCAGCTCGCGCCCGCTCTGCTGCGATACCTCCAGTGCGTGATCCAAATAATTCCGGCCGACGCAAAAGATATTCTTGTTCGGGCGAACCGGCGCAGCGAGCGTTACGCTCGAAAGCGGCTGAAAGTCGTTTAGCCGCTTCTTCTCGCGCGCATCGGCCGGCAGCGTGATGTATTCCAGCAATGTGCTGCAGGCGATCGAGCCGACCCGGTCGCCGTCCAGATAACCGGGTCGAAGACGCCCTTCGTGCTCAAAGGTGACGTACCGCACTTATGGCTTACGGATGCGGTGAGGGCGTAGGCGTTGCGCGCGACCTTTTGAGCGCGGCATTGATATCGGGAAGGTTCGGATTCTCCGCGGCTTTTTTCTGTTGGTCGGCTTTCAGCTTCGCAAGGGCGGCGGCCGCGGCTTGCGCTTCTTTTTTAGCGTCCGAAACTATTTTGGTGGCGGCGCCCGGCTCGTTCGCCCAGTTTCCGCCGCGTTGAAAGAGCGCGAACGTCCGTTTCACGTGTTGAGTCTTGGGATCGTAATCATAGTGGACTTTATAGAGTCCCACGACTGCCGTGACCGTCTTGCCGCGCTGATCGCGAATCCACATCTGCAGCGCGTTGCCCATGACCATGGTATCGAAGGGCCCGTCACCCGAAAGAGTTCCGTGCAAGACGCGCACGACTTGTCCGAGTTTGTTCACTTCGACCTGCAACTCGACGTGCAACGGTTTTGAAGGCAGCTTTGGCGACGGCACCGGGGCCGGCGTTGGCGCCGCGGCCGCGCTTAAAGGGAAA
This sequence comes from Vulcanimicrobiota bacterium, assembly GCA_013036105.1. Classification (GTDB taxonomy): domain Bacteria; phylum Vulcanimicrobiota; class Vulcanimicrobiia; order Vulcanimicrobiales; family Vulcanimicrobiaceae; genus Rubrimentiphilum. Next base: position 138,390 of record JAAXCX010000006.1, on the reverse strand, counting down.
ACCAAGAGAGCGGCCGCGAGCGCGGCCATCCAATAGAGTTTGGTACGCATCGCACGTTCTTCGCCCGAGCGCAGGCGCCTCATGCCGCCACCGTCGAAAGCCGAGCGCTCATGTCTGGGTGTTTCTTCCATGCCGGTTCTAACGTAGGCACCCGGTCCAATCGTTCGCATCCGGGCCCGGCTAGTGGCTAATCTCATGTTGCTCGACACGTACGGGCTCGTCTACCGGGCGTTTTTCGCGCTGCCCCCGCTGACGACGACGCGCGGCATACCGATCAACGCGGCATACGGATTCACGATGATGCTCAACAAAATCATCGCCGACGAAAAACCGACCCACGTGATTGCGGCTTTCGACAAGGGGCTGCCGGCGCACCGCGTGGCGCTCTATCAGCCATACAAAGCGCAGCGCGACCAGATGCCCGACGATTTGCGTCCGCAGTTCGCGCTCGTGCGGCAAATTTTACAGACCAATCGTATTCCGGTTCTGGAGATCGAGGGCGAGGAAGCCGACGACGTGATCGCGACGCTCGCGCGGCAGGCGAAAGAGGCCGGCGAACGCGCGCTGGTCGTGACGGGCGATCTCGATCTGCTGCAGCTCGTCGATGAAGCAACGACCGTGCTGATGACGCGGCGCGGCATCACGGAACTCGCGCGCTACGATACTGCAGCCGTACGCGAACGGTTCGATTTGGATCCCAAACAGTTGCCGGACTACCGCGGGCTGAAAGGCGATCCGTCCGACAATCTTCCCGGCATTCCCGGCGTTGGTGAAAAAACGGCCATTAAGTTGATCAAAGCGGCCGGCTCACTCGACGCGCTCGTCGCGAATCCGTCGCTTGCCGGCTCGCCAAAGCTGCAGAAGCTCGTGGAAGAGTATGGAAAACAGGCCGTCATTTGCCGCGATGTGTCGGTCGCGAACGATCACTTGGATTTGGCGATCGACTGGGACGAGTCAAAATATACGCCGGCCGGCAACGACGAGCTTTACCGGATCTACAGCGAGCTCGAATTCAAAACGCTGCTGGGGCGCTTGAACGTCCCGACCGAGTTGCCGCTGCTGCACGCGCACGAACGCGTCACCGGAAACTACCGCTCCTACATCGCGGCCACCGACCCGCCCGAATACGCGCAGCTCGCGCGCGAAATCCAAACGCTTACGTCTGCTGACCGCCTCGCGTTTGCGGTAAAGTCCGATGGCGAGATCGGCGTGTCGAGCGGAGCCGGAAGCGGGCTGGCGTTCCTAGGCGGAGCGCTAGCGCATGAACCGGTACGCGCCGCGTTCGAAAAAGTTTTGCTTGCCGCTCCCCGGCTGGCCGCGCACGACGTCAAAGCCGTTCTCCACATTTTGCACGACCGCGGTTTTACTGCGCCCGCGTTTGCCGACGACACGATGATCGGCGCGCACTTGCTTAACCCGTCGCGTTCGTTTGCCCAGATCGAAGACGCGGCCCAAGAGTTTCTCGCGCAGGGCGCCGGCGACGACGTGGCCGCGCAAGCCGACGCCGTCATGCGTCTGGTCGAAAAAGAACGCGCCGAGCTGGAATCGCGCGATCAGCTGCGGCTCTACGAAGACGTTGAAGTCCCGCTTGCGCCGATTCTGGCGAAGCTCGAGTGGACGGGCGTCGCGATCGATCCTGCCGAGCTGACGCGTCTAGCGAAAGAGATCGACAAAGCTGTCGCACGTCTGCAGCGCGAGATCCACGATTTGGCGGGTGAAGAATTCAATATCGGCTCGCCGCAGCAGCTGGGAAATATCCTGTTCGAAAAGTTGTGCCTTCCGTCGGGGAAGAAAACCAAGACCGGCTGGGCGACGGGCGTGGAGATTCTTCAAGGGCTCTCGCGCGATTATCCGATTTGCGCGCGGGTGCTGGAATATCGTGAAGTCACCAAACTCAAGAACACGTACGTCGACGTTATTCCGGCGCTCACCGACCCGCGTGACGGGCGCCTGCGCACGATCTTCAATCAGACGAGCACGGCTACCGGACGCCTGAGCTCGACCAATCCGAATCTGCAGAACATCCCGGTGCGCGGCGAGCTCGGCCGGCGGATCAGGCGCGCATTCGTTGCGCCCGAGCGAGAGAGCGTGCTGCTCGCGGCGGATTACAATCAGATCGAGCTGCGCCTGATGGCGCACCTCTCCGGCGACGAAGCGATGCGCCGTGCATTTCACGAAGGTCAGGATATCCACGATTTTACGGCGCGGCAAATCTTCGCCGTGCCGGCCGGCAGCAGCATCGATCCAAACCAGCGCCGCATGGCGAAATCGGTCAACTTCGGATTGCTTTATGGCATGTCGGATTTCGGACTGGCGCAGCGGTTGGAGATCGGCCGCGCGGAAGCGCGCGAAATCACGGCCGCGTACTTCGCGCGCTTTCCCAGCGTGCGCGCATACATCGACGGCGTCATCGCCCAGGGACGCGAACTGGGCTACGTCACGACGCTTCTGGGGCGGCGCCGCTATATGCCGGCGCTGAAGTCAAGCAATTACATGCTGCGTTCGGCGGCGGAACGCGAAGCCACCAACGCACCGTTACAAGGCAGCGCGGCGGATCTGATGAAGCTCGCCATGGTGCGCGTGGACGCCAAGCTGGCTGCCGCCGGATTGACGGCCCGCATGCTGTTGCAGATTCACGACGAGCTGATTTTCGAGGTTCCGCGCGCTGAACTTTCGGATATCGCAGCTATCGTGCGTAAGGAAATGAAAGACGTGATCGAACTGAGCGTTCCGCTCGACGTTACCGTCAAAGTGGGACAAAATTGGTACGACGTCGAGGAGACGGTTGATGTTTGAAGCGTTCGCGCTGGCGGTGGCGCTCGCGCAAAGCTCGCCTGCGCCCGTTCCGACGCCGCAGACCCTGCGCGTGATCTCGCTCCGCGCTCCGGCCGCGCAACTTCGCATGCAAGTGGCCGCGACCGAACCGCAGCGCGAACGCGGTCTGATGGGCGTGCGCAAACTTGCGCCGCATACCGGAATGCTCTTCGTTTTCGATTCCGACGCGCCGATCGAGTTCTGGATGAAGGACACGCTGATTCCGCTCGACATGGTTTTCGTGGGCCGCAACGGGGTTGTGCGCAGCGTCTTTGCGAATGTTCCGATCGTTTCCACCGATACGCCCGACGATCGCATTCCGCGCCGGGACGGTGTCGCGAAGTACGTTCTGGAATTACCGGCCGGCGAAGCGGCGCGCGACGGCTTGGCCGCGGGCGTCTCCATTCCGCACCTCCCCTAAATGCCCGAGCTTCCCGAAGTCGAGACGATCGCGCGCGGCTTGGCTCGCGCGATCACCGGGAAGACGATCGAACGCGCTTCCGTCAGGCTCGCGAAAATGGCGGTGGCGCCTGCGCGCGTGAATTTCAAGCGCGCGGTTCGCGGCGAGCGGGTCATTTCGGTCGGCCGCCGCGGAAAGTACGCCGTTATCGAGCTGGGTTCGGGGCGGCGTCTGGTCGTCAGTCTGCGAATGACCGGGCGCCTCATCGTATTGGAGCGCGGCCAAGCTGCCATCCCTTACGAGCACGTTTCGCTGCATTTTACCGACGGAACCCGGCTAGCGTTTGCCGACTCGCGGCAATTCGGGCGGATGCGGCTGGTCGAGCGCGGCGAGCCGTGGGACGCGAACCTCGGCATCGAGCCTTTGTCGGGGGACTTTACTCCTGAGCGCTTTATCGGTATGCTTTCGGGGCGGACGACGCCTATCAAGGCGTTGTTGCTGGATCAGCGGCGGATCGCAGGGGTGGGAAACATCTATGCTTGCGAGGCGCTGTGGGGAGCCCGGATCCGTCCGAGCACTCCCGCGAAAGCGTTGACGAAGCCGGCCATACGCCGGTTGCATAACGCCCTCGTCGAGGTTTTGCAGCGTTCGATCGCAATGCGCGGCACGAGCGTCGACGATTACGTCGATGCGCAGGGCCTGCAGGGCGGCTTTCAAAACGCGCTTTCGGTATACGGCCGGGCCGGCTCCCGATGCGAACGTTGCGGCCGCGCGATCGTGCGAACCGTATTGGCTGCGCGCGGCACGTGGTGGTGCCGCACCTGTCAAAGATAAGGACAAATATATATAAAGGATGGAAAGCTAAAATCTCTACAACGCCAACCGCTCCAGTGCAAGAAGAGGAAGAAGATCAACTCGCACTCGAGCAGCAACTCTACGAAGACTCGCTCAAAGTTCTCGACGAAGGACAGGTCCTCAACGGACTGATCGTCGCCAAATACCAGGACGAACTGCTCGTCGATATCGGTGGAAAATCCGAAGGCACGCTGCCGTTCCGGGAGCTCTCCTTGGCGATTGAGCCCAAAGAATTGAAAGTCGGCGACACGCTGGAAGTCATGATCCACCGTATCGACGACAACGACGGCACACTCTTTCTCTCCGAGCGGCGCGCGCGCGCGCTCAAAACGTGGGAGAAAGTTATTGCGGCCCACGAACACGACGAAGTCATCGAGGCGACCGTCACGCAAGTCGTCAAAGGCGGCGTCCTGGTCGATCTGGGCATGCGCGGATTCGTTCCCGCCTCGCAGATCCGGCGTCAGCCGATCGGCAACCTGGAAGAACTCGTCGGAAAGAAGCTGAGACTCAAGGTGATCGATCTCGATCACAAGCGCCACCGCGTCGTTCTGTCGCAGCGGTTGGTTCTCGAGGAAGAACTCAACGCCAAGAAACAGGAATTGCTCGGCACGCTCGAGGTCGGACAAATTCGCGAAGGCGTCGTCGTGCGGCTGGCGGAGTTCGGCGCGTTCGTCGACCTCGGCGGCATTGACGGCCTGATTCACAACAGCGAGCTCTCGTACGCGCGGATAAAACATCCGTCCGAAGTCGTCAAGATTGGCGACGTCGTCAACGTCGAGATCATGAAATTCGATGCCGACGCCAAAAAGGTCAGCCTGTCGCTCAAGCACGCGCTGCCCGATCCGTGGGATGAATACGCGAACAAACTCTACGAAACCAACAAATTAACGGCGCAGATCGTCAAGGTCACGCCGAATTACCTCTTAGTTGAAATCGTACCCGGCGTGCTCGCGATGGTTCCCAAGGGCGAATTCGATCCGGGCGCTCAGTTCAGCCCCGGCCAAGAAGTCGAAGTCACGCTGCTGACGATCAACCACTCGACGCGCCGCATCACCGCGTCGATTCAGCACGTGGCCGATATTCCGCCCGAAGAAATAGAAAAAATCGAAGTTCCGGAACTGCCGGAAACGCAAGCTGAAACGCCGGCAGAAACGTCTTCGGAGGGCGAACCGTCCGAGTCGGCCTAACCGGCGGAATCGGATCCGGTAAGAGCGAGGTCGCGCGCTGCCTGGAGGCATTCGGCGCGTATATTATCGATACGGACAAACTCGCGCGCGAAGCGGTGGCGCCGGGCAGCGACGCGCTGCGCGAGATCGCTCGCGTGTGGCCCTCGGTCGTTCGGATGGGCGGTCTCAACCGTCCGGCGCTCGCCGAGATCGTTTTCCATGATCCTACTGCGCGTGAGCGGCTCAATGCGATCGTTCACCCGCATGTGCGCCGCTTGGCCGACGCCGCCGAAGCTTACGCCAAGCCCGGACAAATCGTCGTACAGGTCGTTCCGCTGCTTTTCGAAACCGGCTACGACGAGCGCTGCGATGCGTCGGTCCTCGTCATCGCGCCCGAAGCCGAGCGCATCACGCGAATCGCGCGCCGAGACAAACTGAGCGAAGATCAAATTCGCGCGCGCATGAGCTCGCAAATCGATCCGGAAGCCGCGCGCGCTCAAGCGACGTACGTCATTGAAAACGACGGAAATTTCGCGCAGTTGAAAGAGCGCACGCGCGCCGTTTACGACGCACTTTCCGCAAATTAGCTTCCTGGCTGCGCGGTTTTTCCTTTGTCAACGATGGTCCCGTCGGTTTGAATGAGGTAGAGCTCTCCCTGAGCGCTGACATATTCTGAGAGCGGCGGCCGCCGGATCAGGACGTGAAAGACGTCCGTGTCTTCAGGAGTCCCGCTGAAAATATCTGTGTGAAAACCTGCTTGCAGCGTCAACCCTGCGGGAACGTTGATGGGAACGTCGAGGACACGCTGATGCATCCGGTGCTTTTCCAGAAGCGCTCCGCCCGGAGAAACGAGGTATCGTTCGTCGCCGCCCAGCGGATGAATTCTCGGATCGGTTTGCGCCGGGTAGAGATAGACGTACATATTGCCGTTTGGAAGCGGCAAGATCGCGAAATTGTATGGGCGCGTCACTCTACCGAAATCGCCTTGCGCGATCATGGCGGCGCGCGCCGCCGAAAGGTCGTACGGCGTGCCTGCCTCTGCGGGAGCGAGCTTTGTTACCGTAAACTTTGTCGTACGCGGCGCGACTTCGGCGGCACGGAAATATACGGTGAAGGTCGCGCGATCCGGCGAGATCGTGCCAAAGTCGAAGATCCAAACGCCGTTTTGATCGAGATGTCCCAGATAGAGTCCCTGACCGGGAGGCATTGGCGCACTCGCGACAGCGGCCTTGACCGCATCGGTTGCGGCAGCGGCCGCCGCGTCGTATGCGAACAAAGCTCTACCGCGCGCGGTGATCTGTCCGAGATCCGCGCTGTTGACCTGACCGTTTCCCAATCCCATCGAGCAGAGCGCCAAGCACACCGTAAGCGCGGCGATTCTCATTATTGCATCTTCGGCGTCGCGTCCATATCCCTATTTTCGTTTAACAAGCGGTCGAGTGGGTATTTAAACCGCGATACATTTCGCATCATTAAGGGGCGACACCACATGGCGATTCAGGACGAAATGGAGAACCCGGGCGGGGGCATGACTGTTCGAGAAGCAGGCAAGCGTGGGGGCGAGCGCGTCAAAGCCAAATACGGCACTGAGTTCTACGAGGCCATCGGACGCAAAGGCGGCGAGGCCACTAAGGAAAAGTACGGGCCTTCGTTCTACGAGGTCATAGGTCAAAAAGGCGGCCAAAAGCTCAAGCGCAAGAGCTCCTAGCGGCCATCCACCGGGCACCCCATGGCAAAACCACACAAAGCCGACGACAAGCCGCCGGGTGGCGAGATGTCCGTGCGCGAGGCCGGCAAGAAGGGCGGCGACACCGTACGCGACCGCTATGGTCCGGGCTTTTATGAAGCCATCGGACGCAAGGGCGGCCAAGCCACGCGTCAGCGTCACGGTGTAGAGTTCTACGAATCGATCGGACAAAAAGGCGGCCGCGTCGTTAAAGAAAAATACGGCGCCGATTTTTATGAAGAGATCGGCCACAAGGGCGGTCAAAAAGTAAAGCAGCTGATCGCCGAAGCGAAAAAGAAAACGGGCGGCAAGACCGACTAGGGCGCGACGCCGCCGCTCACGCGGCCGAAGCGAATCTGGCCGCTGTTGAAGTTCACGTTTATCGACGAAACCCGCAGCGTCTCGCCGCCGCTCCGTACGACGCTCGGATGCGGAAGCGTCAGCGTCTTGGCGGCGTTCACCCACTGAATCAAGTCGGTGTCGAACGAGCGTTCCGAGCTGGTGTCCTGTATCTGCGTGACGTGGACGTCGCCGGTCGCCGTAAAGTCAAACGTCTGCGTGTTTACCGAGACTTGTTCGGCGCGAACGCTCAAATACGGCTTGCCGTTTTTGAGGAGCACGCCGCGGCGTATGCCTTGAACGGTTGCGAGCACGCCGTCGGCCGACATCTCGGCCCGGTCGTACTCGAACATCCAAGACTTGGTGCTCATGCGATTTCCCGTTACGCGCCCGCCGTGCAGCGTGAGCGGCGTCATGCCTTGCGGCGGTTCTCCCGGCGCATTTCCGGCCAGCACGACTTCGACAACCACCCAAATCAGCACCGCCGTACCGGCGAGCAATGCGTAGAGCTTCCACCGGGCTTTTCCGGCGCTCAATTGCGGCGCGCGCCACTGCACTGCGCGCACGCGCACTCTGCGAAGAGCGAAAATCGCTCCGTACATGAGCGCAAGTACGACGACGACGGGCGTTGGCCCGATGCGCGCAAAGATCGAACCCGGCGGCGAGCCGATCATGCCCGTCACGAGCGCGGGTTCGTCCAATGCGGTTTGCTGCACCCACGTTCCGTCTGGAGCGATGATCCCGCTGATGCCCGTCGCTGCCGATTGCAAGACCCACTGGCCGTTTTCGACGGCACGCATCTGCGCGATCTGCGCGTGTTGAAACGTTCCGGACGTTTCGCCGAACCACGCGTCGTCGGTCGCGATCACTAAAAACTGGGCACCGTGCGAGACTTGGGCATGGACGAGATCGGCGAACGCCGATTCCCAGCAGATGAGCGGAGCGAACGCTACACCGCCCGCCGAGATAACGGCGTCGTCTCCTCCGGCGGCAAAGCGGCCGATGAGATCGGAGCTGGGAAGCCACCCCAGAAAGGCTTCGCCGGGAAACGATTCCGCGAACGGAACGAGCTGGCGCTTTTCGTAGACTTGCGAGAGCAACCCCGACGGATTGAAAACGAAGAGCGCGTTGTAATCCTTGGGCCCGCGCGCTTCCAAACTTCCAACCACGAGCGTGGCATGCAAAGACTGCGCGGCCGCGGAGAAATCCTTGCGCACCATCGCGCGAACACCGTTTGGATCGGAGGCGTTCAGATCGGTTGGAATGACCGTTTCCGGGAGCACTACGAGCTGCGGATGCAGCGGGAGCAGTTTGCGCGTTTGCGTCACATAGGTGTTAACGGTCGGCCAAAACGACTGCGGATTCCACTTGACCGTCTGCGCAATGTTGCCTTGCACGGCGCTTACGCGCAACATCGGAACGCGCGGGTCGTGGTGCGCCGGCCACGCCGCAAAGCAAAGCGCCCATCCAGCGACGACAGCGGCCACGACGACTGCGAACCGCCGAGGCTCGCGGTTTGCGATTGCTTGCGCGCCGTACGCACCCAACAGCATTACGACGAAGGTCACGCCGAATGCGCCGATATACGGCGCGAACGCGATCAGCGGCGTAACCGTTTGAGAATAGCCGACTTGAGCGAACGGAACGGCCAGCGGTCCGATCGAGCGCAGCCACTCGAAGACGGTGAATGCCGCGGCGGCGGCCGCCGGCGCCGCCCATGGCGCGCCCCAACGGTCCGCCGCGCGTGCGGCCAGAGCGGTCGCGGCGAACGTCAGCCCCTCAACGAGCGCCGGAATCAGCACGACGGCAAACGCAAACGCTCCGACGTAGCTGCCGACCGTATACGTGAACCAGGAAAAATTTATTGCGAAAAAGATCGTCCCGGCGAACCATCCAGCGAAGAAAGCGCGTTTCCAGGAGAGCCGCTGCCAAGCCCAGAACAGGCCCGCCGCCGCCAGCGGGGCGAGCCACGCCTGTCCCGCCTTGGGAAAAGCAAGTGCGAGCGCTACCGCGCTCAAAGCGGAAACGATGACGGAGGTAAGTGTGCTACGCAAAATGTTGTTCGTCGTCTCTGTCGCGGCGTTCACGTTTGCTGCTTGCGGCCGTCAGGTTACTCCCGACCGCAGCTCCACCACGCCTTCGGGACTTCCGGCGGGTTTCATGCAGGTGAAGTTCACGACCGCTCAACCGATGGATTTCACCAACGTCCAATACGTCATCATGTTCAACACTTCGACCAGTGGCGGAATGCCCTACGCGAACGGTTACCAGACCAATTTTGCGAACTATTGGTTTGCGATCGTTGTTGGCGGAAACGGCGTGCTCTCAACGGTGCAAGTCGTGCAATATGTCCGCAATACGGGCGTCGGAGGCGGCCAGGTCGCGTCTCCGCAAGTCATCCCGTACACGCCGCAGCAGCTGCAGTTCAACCTCAACAGCAACGGTCAGAACACGCAGTTCACCGTGACATTCGATCGCCGGCTCTTTAACGGTATCGTTCCGACGCCGAGTCCCGTGCCCGGCGCGAACGCGCACATTTGGTACGCGAACTGGTTTACAACCAATGGCTCCGGCCAACCCATCGACGCGCCCGGCATCGGCGGCCCGCAAGATCAAACCTTTACGTTTCCGACCTCCGGATTGCCGGGCTTCGACATCTCGACGTCGTTCGATCAGCAGTTCAATGCGAACGCCGGCTGGCCGCAAGTCACGCCGCGCAGCGCGCAGATCGCCGCCGGCGAGGTCATCAACAGCCCCTAGCTACTGCACGTCGCACGGCGGGTGCCCGCACTTGCAAGCGTCGGACTCAATCCCTCCGGTTTCGTCGTCTTTGCAAACGGGGCTGCAATATTCTTCGGTTTCCATCTCGGCCGTCAGCGTGCAGTTGCACAAATCGTGCGCGCACTCAATAGTTTGTTGCATGAAGCGTGTATACCCAGCTTGGGGCGGCCCGACCGGGAACCGCTCGCCAAAAAAGCTCCATGTTTTTTTTGGCCAGCGGTTTCGGGGCAGCGTTAACCCTGCGTCATTCTGCCGGTGCCTAGAAGTTAAAGCTCGTCGGAATGATCGAGCCGGTCGAGTTCAGGCCGAAGCTCGCGCCGCGCGATGGGAACGCGAGCAGGTTGAGCGTGAGATTTACTTGCTTGGCGGCTTGATTGTATTGCAGCTGGATTTGATAGCAGTCGCCGATGATGCGGCTCCAGTAGACGCTCTTGTTGTTGATGCGGCCTTTGTTTTTCCAGTCGATATCGCCGATGAACTGCAGTGTGGAACCGTTGCCGAACGGCGTGGAGAACTGGAGGTTTGTCGTAAAGAAACCATTGCCCGGGCCGGGAATGAACGCTCCTGCCAGCGCGACGTACGATCGCCGCGAGGGATGCACGGCTAACTGGTATTGGACCGGCTGCGCTGCGCGGTTGAACCCGGTGTTAAAGCTCAGCGTCAGGTTGTAGAAGTCGCTGTTAAAGAATCGCAGTACGTCGGCCGCACTCTTATAGTTGAACGTCGGCTGCTGATCAAGCGTACTGAACGGCAGAAACGCCGGACCGTTGTAGTTGGTCTCGTTGTACGTGATCGCGTTGAGGACGTGGCTCCCGATGGGCGTCGACATCGTCGCGATTTGCTGGATGCTGGCTTTCAGATCGCCCGTACCGTAGGCGTACTGATGCACGTTTACCCCGGCGCTGATGTCGCTGCCTAAGACGTGGTAGAGGGCCGGCCCGAAGTTGAAAAACAAGTCGGCGCGCGTCGTCGAAAGCGGCGTCTGCGGTTCGTTGTAGTTGCCAATCGTGAACGACGATGTGATCGGAATGACGAAGTGCTTGAGGAAGCTGTACGGGTGGATCTCAAGTTCGGGTTCTTTGTTCAAGCCGTACGGTACGCGCGCAAAAGCTTTGTCGTACTTGAGCGTGTAGGCGGCCACCTTATTGCTCCACTGGAGCAGATCGCTAAACGTTCCGGTGGAGTTGCTGCTCGCGTTGTCGAGCCCGTAGTTGGTGCGCGCCGAACTCAGATTGAAGCTGAGGTTGTTTTGCGTCGCCGGTCCGAAGCTGCGCGTTTCGGTGAAGCCGAAGTTGTCGGTGGCCGACTGCGTGGCGATGCTGCTGTGCGAGAACGTATAGTTCTGTTGCGCGTTTAGGCCGGTGTGCGCGATCGACGCGCTGATACTTTCGTTGGGCGGCAGGTTGATTAACGGCCCGAAGTTACTGTTGTAGGCGAATCCGAAGCGCGCGCGCAGCGATTGCGAGAAATTCTCGGTGTCCTGCGCGTTCAAGTTCCAGGCCGTGGTCTGCGTGCGCCGGTCGTGAATCGCGTAGGTGTCGACCGATGTCTGCCGTTTGCCGTTTTGCCGCGCCAAGAACGCCGTGTAGCCCAAGCCGAAGCCCTGACGCGAGTAATATTCGATCCGGTAGTAGCCGTAGAAATACTGGTCGCGTCCGAATCCGGGCTTGGCTTTGATGTAAAAGCCCTGATACGAGTTGTAGCCGACTTCGGGAAAAAATGACGGCCGTTGGCGTTCGTCTTGGATGCTGCGCAGCGGGATAATCACTTTGGGTAAATAGAACACGGCCGCGGCGCCCAGGAAGAGCACGGCTTTGCTGATCACCATGCGATCGCCGGGATAAATGTCGATGGTGCGGCCGGTGATGTGGTACCCCGCACGGGGGCGTTCGCAGGTTGTGACGTTGGCATAGTCGCCGTGCGAGACGCCGTGTTCGTCGGCTTTCAAATCTTTGGCCGCGAAATACACGAGTCCGCGTTCGACCCCTTGCGAGCTCTCGCCGCGGCCGTTGATCAGATCGGCGCGCTGAGCGAGCGTATCGAATTCAATCCGGTCGGCGTGCAAAATTGACGTATCCGTACTGTTCACGATGTACGGATTGCCGGTAACGCTGATCGTTTTGAATCCGTCGTAGTGCGCGCGGTCGCCCACGAGCACTTCGTCTTGATAAAAGATGTGCACGTTGCCGATCGCGTCGCCGGGTGCGCCCTGTTTGTTCGCGTTCCCCACGAACTTGTCGGCCATGACGGCCACGAACCCGGGTTTTAGCGTGGGCGCGACAATTGGCGTCGGTGAGGTTTCCGGCGTCGGCGATCCGTTGGGAACGATCGACGGCGGCGCGGAACCGCGAATCAAAAAGACCGGGCCCGTGCTGGCTTTTGCGGATGGCGCCGGTGTTGGAATCGGCGGCGGCGTAACGGTGTTTGCGCTCGGAATCGGCGTGGCGTAGAGCTGACCGGGGGCAAGCGGCGCGTTCGGAACCGCCGCGCTCGATGTTGGCGAAGGGGCCGGCGTCGGCGTAACTTGCGCGACGAGATCGGTCGAGCCCGATGCGCGCGACGCGCACGAGTTCGCGTTGAGCAATCCGAAGATCGCCTCGGACGACATCACGTTACCGGCAACCGGCGAAGGCATCGGCGCGGGCGCCGGGGCCGGCATCGGCACCGGCGTCAGCAACGGATGCGGCGTGAGCAAAGGACGCGGCGCCGGAATGAGATGCGGCTCGGGAACGCTTTGCACGACGGCCGGTGTGATTGCGGCAACTGTGATCCTGCGGATGGCAGCCCGCGTTAGCGCACGGACCGCCACCGCTTTCACGGGCGCGTGTTTTAGCGTGAAAATCGTGTGAGCGGTTGGCGTAGCGGTAACGCGTACGATTGGCGCCGCAATGACGCGTGCGATCGGCGTTGGTGCAGCGAGTGCCGCAGGGGCCGATACTTCGGGAAGCGGCGTCGCCAGCGCGATCTGATCGGAGCGCTGCGCGTTTTGCAAGCTGGCGCCCAGCCAACGCGCACCGCGTGTGTCGGTGCGCAAGAGATTGGCGCCCTGCAAGTTTGCATCGCGCACGTCGGCGAGCCGCAGGTTCGCGGTTTCAAGATTGGCTCCGGCGAGATCGGCGTGGCGCAAATTGGCGCGGTAAAAATTGACACCGTAGAGCAGCGCGCTCTGCAAGTTTGCCTGTTCTAGTTTCGCGCCTTGAAAAACCGCACCTTGCGCGTCGAGCGACTGCAGGTTGGCGCGAAGCAAGATCGCATCTTGCAAAATTGCGCCTCCTAAGTGCGCGCCTTGCAGATTCGCTCCGGTCAGGTTGGCGCGCGTGAGGTTCGCTCCGGTCAAATCGGCGCCTTGCAGATCCGCGTTGCGCAAGTCGGCGTTGCGGAAGTCGTGGCTCTTCAGGTTTGCGTTCTGAAAATTAACGTCGCGCGCGGGCGCGGCGAGCGGAAAAAAACCCGCGAGAAACGCGGCCAAGCAGATCGTTGCGCGGACGGCGCGCGCTTGCGAACCAAACACGGCGCGTCCTAGTGCTCTTCGTACCAAAGTAACGCCAGACCGCCGATGCCGAAGACGAGATTGGGCACCCACGAGACGAGATAGGGGTTCACGCGGCCCGTGCTGCCGAACGCCGCGGCTGCTTCGGAGAGGATGAAGTACACGAAGAACGCGATGATCGACATCGCGATTCCCATCATGCGCCCTTTCTTTCCGAACATGATCGCCAGCGGCAGCGCCAGCATCACGGCGACGAGCGCCGAAAATGGAAAGGCAAGTTTGTCGGCCAAATTGACTTGCAGATTTCCGAGCGCTTCACCGCCGACGCCCTGCGCTTGCAAAGCGCTCACTTGATGCGAAAGCTGTTTGGAGTCCATCGTCCACGCATCGCTGCTCGTGCTGCTCAAGAACTGCGACGCGTTTTCTCCCAGCGGCAGGCCGATGCTGGCCTCGGACTTGTCCACCTGCGACGTCATGTAGCCCTGGCCGTTGTAAAACGTTATGACCACACCGTTGAGAACGAGCGTAGGACCGACTACGTGCGCCGTTTTGGCCTGAATCGTTTCGTTCCAATACCCGTTGCGTCCGGGTTTAAATATCTGCACGCCGACCATCGTACGTCCGTCCGGCATGACGTGGTCGATAAAAAACTCATTGTTGGTGTCCGGATCTTTACGAAAAAACTGCGCCTCGACCGGCAGCGCGCCCGTGTGATAGATGATCTGGTAGAACGTGCGCGTTGAAACTTCGACGGATTTGGGCGCGACGAATTCGTTCATCGCCCACGAGAAGAGAAAGACCACGAATCCAAAAACGAGCGGCGTGAGACACAGGCGCCACAGCGATGTTCCCGATGTGCGGATCGCGTTGATTTCGTTGTCGGCCATCAGACGGCCGATGCCGAGCAGTGTGGCGAAGAGCGCGGCAAAAGGAAAGGCCATCGGGATCGATTGCGGGATCCGGAAGACCACGAACCGCAGCACGAGAAAAACCGGCGCGCCGTGGCCGATCACTTGACTGGCGGCCAAGAAGAAAATATTGAAGCCCCAAAACAAAAAGAACGCCAGGAACGCAAAGACGAACGGGCCCATGAACTCGCGCAAAATGTAAGCGTCGAGCAGCGGCAGGCGTAGGGAGCGGAGCGGGTTCAGGGGCGCGGGGCGTGCTCCGGAAATGGAGGCCATCCGCGTTAACAGTTCGCTAGTAGCTGCGGTAAGCCGTCAGAACGCGATCGACGTACGCTTGCGTTTCGGCATACGGCGGAACGCCGTGGTATTGGTCGACGGCGCCGGGCCCGGCGTTGTATGCCGCAACTGCCAGTTCGACGTTATTGCCGTAGCGCTTGAGCAAACCGTGAAGGTAACGCGTTCCGCAATCGACGTTCTCTTGCGGATCGAACGCATTGCCGATTCCGCAGCCGGCAGCGGTGCCCGGCATCAACTGCATGAGACCTTGCGCGCCGGCGCTGCTGATCGCCGACGGATCGCCGGCCGATTCCGCCATGACGACGGCATTGACTAAACCGGTCGGTACGCCGTTGCGTACGGCTGCAGAGCTGACGAGCTTCTGAAGTTGCGCGGGATCGAGCGCGTGCGGCGCATACGGAAGATAACCCGCTCCGCTACAACCGCAGAGCAAGCTCAGGAATAGCGCAGTCCCGAGCAATCTTTTCATAAGGGTTAGAGTCTCTTCTGCAAGGTATCGATCCGGCCTTCGGCCTTCCTTAACAACGCTCGCCAACGCGCCGCTGTTGCCATATTTCGTCGTCGAACACATGTTCGATGAAAAACTTCGTGGAGTTCTTAATCTGTCCTTACTCTTGCCACACGTACCAACGGAGCGTATAGTGGTGCAAAGTGGTGCGTTGTGGTGACCGAGGGAGGAATGGTTGCACGCGGATTTGCCGCGCTTTACTGGTACGGTCGAGCATGCCCTTGACGACAAGGGCCGTCTCATCGTGCCCGCGCGCTTCCGCGAACGCCTAGGGAACGGCTTCGTCTTAACCATCGCGCAGCCGGACCCGTGCCTCGCCCTCTATCCGCAGGCGGCTTGGGCCGAATTCTGCAGCCGGCTCGAAGGCGCCCCGCGGAAGGACGAGCGTTTCCGCCGCCTCGTGCGCTACATCTTTGCGCACACCGAGGAGGTTGCATGCGACGTTCAAGGACGTCTGCTCGTCCCGTCGGCGCTGCGGGCGTACGCCGGCATCGAGCGCGAGGTCGTTTCGGTCGGCTCGCTGACGCGGGTCGAGATTTGGGCGAAAGAACGCTACGCCTCGCACGCCGCGCCCGATCCCGAAGCCGGTGACTTGATGGCGGAATTGGGGCTGTACTGATGGCGGGCTGGAGCGATGCAACACATTCCCGTTTTTCACGCGCAAGCTTTAGAGTGGCTGGCGATTCGTCCGTCTGGGATCTATGTGGATGCGACCTTCGGCGCGGGTGGCCATTCGCGTGGCATCCTCTCGCGTTTGAAGGGCGGGCGGCTCATTGCGCTCGACGCGGATCCTTTGGCGCAAGAGCGGGCTGCCGAGATAACCGACTCCGCCTTTACATTTATTCATGCGAATTTCCGCGAGCTGCCGGACGTGCTCGATCGCCTTGGCGTCGAGCTGGTGGACGGCGTGCTGTTCGACTTGGGGGTTTCTTCGATGCAATTTGACGAACCGTCGCGCGGTTTTTCTTTCCGGGAATCCGGACCGCTCGACATGCGAATGAATCCGCTGGCCGGACGCAGCGCTTACGACGTGCTCATGAGCGCGAGCGAAAGCGAATTGGCCGAGATCTTCTTCGACTATGGGCAAGAACGTGCCGCGCGAAGGATCGCGCGTACGATCGTACACCGCCGCAAGGCCGGCTCGTTTCCGGGAACGACCTTGGAATTCGCGCGCATGATCAGCGGGCTGATGCACCGCCCCGGCCGTCGCGAACGCATTCATCCGGCGACGCGCGTTTTTCAAGCGCTGCGTATTGCGGTCAACGACGAACTCGAAGCACTGCGCGAAGGTTTGGATAGTGCCGTAGATCGGCTGCGCGGCGCCGGGCGGGTCGTCGCGATCAGTTTTCATTCATTGGAAGACCGGATCGTCAAACGGAAATTCCTGCAAGACGATCGCTTGGAAGTGCTGACGCGCAAACCGCTGGTGCCCGATCGTGACGAGGTCGAGCAGAACCCTCGCGCGAGCAGCGCCAAAATGCGCGCTGCCGAGCGGAGAGCGAGCTGATGGTCGCCTACCAAGCCAATCCGCGTTTGCGCAACGTTCGCACCGCCAAGCACGCAACGCATTTGCGCAAGACCCACAACTCGCGCGCGCGCTACACCAGTCTCGTTCGGTTTTGCGGAGCGCTCGGAGTCGTGCTGGTCGGCGTGATGCTGTACGTCATGCTGATTGCAAATCTGACCAGTCTGAACTATTCGGTTGCGCGCGCCGACCGGCAACGCGCATCGCTCCAAGCGGAGACCGCGCGTTTGGACGACCGCCTGGCTACGCTGCGTTCCGACGATCGTTTGGCCAAGATGGCTGCGGCGCTGCATATGCGCGAGCCGCAGCAGTTCGCCTTGGTGACGCTTCCGCCGGCGGCGCCGCAAGGGCGATCGAGGCTCTTTCTTTCCAGTTTAGCGAGCTGGTTCGGCGCTAAATAGGGTCTGAAAGAGACTCGTGCACCGGCGAAACTTCTCGCGCGTCGCTCCCCGCCGCGCCAAGGCGCTCTTTTATGTGGCCGCTGCGATCGCGCTCATGCTGGGCTGGCGGCTCGTCGAAGTGCAGGTGTTTAAAGGTCCGATTTACGCCAAGCAAGCGCTGGCGCAGCGCAGCGACACGGTTGACGTTTTCGCGCGGCGCGGGAGCATTCTCGATCGCGACGGCAACGTGCTGGCGTATTCGCTCCCGTCCGAGAGCGTCTACGCGGTGCCGCACGATCTCGGTGACGCCGGCGCGACGATCGTGCGCCTTCAAAAAGTGCTCGGAGAGCTTCCCGCATCGACGACGGCTCTGCTGCGCGACCGCACGAACCAGTTCGTCTGGGTGGCGCGCAAGATACCGCACGATCAGGCCGATGCGATCTCCGCACTTCAACTGCCCGGCATTTCCGTCATGGAAGAAGATACCGGGCGCCGCGTCGATCTCGCCGGACAAACGGCTTCAACCGTCGTCGGATTTGTGGGCATCGACGAGAACGGACTGGCCGGCATTGAGTACGCCTACGACGACCTATTAAAAGGAACGTCGGGACGCGTCACGCTGGAAGCCGACGAGTTCGGACACCCCATTCCGTTCGGACGGCAGCGCGCCGTGCGGGCTGCCAAGCCCGGGATGACGCTCGAGCTGACGATCGACCCCTACCTGCAGTTTGTGGCCGAGTCCGCGCTCAAGAAACAGGTGGCGGAATTTCACGCGCAGAGCGGCACGGCACTCGTCATGGATCCGTTTACCGGCGAAGTGCTCGCCCTCGCCGATTCGCCGCACTTCGATCCGAACACGTATTGGAAGTTTACCCCCGACGATCGGCGCGAGCGCGCGGTACAAGACGCCTACGAACCCGGTTCGACCTTCAAACTGTTGACCGCCGCGGCCGCGCTCGAGAGCGGCAAGGTCACGACGTCGTCGTCCTTTCCGGCGCGCAATGCGATCGAAGTAGGCGGCCGCATAATTCACAACGCCGAAGACGACATGCCGGTTCGCGGCAGCAGCGAAACGCTCGAAGACATTATCGCCTATTCACACAACGTCGGTGCGGCCGAAGTCGGCCTTTCGATCGGCGGAAAAACGTTTTATGACATGGAGCGGCGCGCGGGCTTCGGCGATTCCACGCACGTTGGTTTCGCGGGTGAAAATCCCGGCATCGTGCCTGCCCCCGCGGATTGGAGCGACAGCTCGCTCGCGACAATGGCGTTCGGACAGGGCGTTTCGGTCACGCCGCTTGCGCTGGCGCGCTACTACTGCGCGATCGCCAACGGCGGATTGCTCATACGGCCGCGGCTCGTGCGCGCGATCTTCGATACGCAGGGGCGCCTGGTCTATCAGTACGGACCGGAGATCGAGAGGCGCGTCTTTTCGCGGCGCACCGCCGACACGCTGCGGCGCTTTCTGCGGGCGGTCGTCGTGCGCGGAACGGGCAATCCGAGCGCGCAGCTCGCCGGCTACACGACGGCCGGCAAGACCGGCACGGCGCAGGTTGTCGAAAACGGCCGATACGAACCGGGCGCATACATCGCTTCCTTTATAGGTATGGTGCCCTACGAGCATCCCAAGTATTTGATCTATGTGAAAGTCGAGCGTCCCCAGGGCGCGATCTACGGCTCCGTCGTGGCTGCGCCGGCTTTTTCGGAGATCGCGCGCCAGGCGATGCTCCACGCCGGAACGCTCCCCGCGACGCCGCGTCCCAAATCGTCGCCCGTTCCCGCAAAGCGCTTGGTCCGGCCCGAACGCACGGCGAACCTCACCCCATGATCGAGTCGGGCGTGCTGCTGGAAATGCTGCTCGAAGGGTTGCCGGACAGCCGCATCACCGGCGGCGGGTCCGTGATGGTTTCATCGCTCTCTTTCGATTCGCGATCGGTGAGACCGGGCGCGCTGTTCTTTGCGATCGTGGGCGAACACACCGACGGGCACCGGTATGTAAGCGAAGCTATCGCGCGCGGCGCCACCGCGGTGATCGCGGAGCGCGAACTCGATCTTCCGCCCAACGTTGCCAACGTGATCGTTCCGGATTCGGCAGCGGCGCTTTCGAAGATTGCCGATACGTTTTATCGTTCGCCGTCGCGCAATCTCGCGATCGCCGGAATCACCGGAACCAATGGGAAGACCACCGTCACGCATATGATCGCCGCAATCGCCAATGCCGCCGGGATCTCCGCCGGCGTCGTCGGCACGCTCGGAACGAAATTCGACGGCATCGATCGGCCTCTCGACCACACGACGCCACTGGCATCGGAGCTGCAAGCGCTGCTCGCGCAGATGCGCGACAAAGCCGTCAAAATAGTGGCGATGGAAGTCAGTTCGCATGCGCTCGCGCTCGAGCGCGTCTCCGACGTACATTTTTCCGTCGCGGGCCTGACCAACGTCACGCGCGATCATCTGGATTTTCACGAAACGCCCGAAGCCTATGCTGCCGCTAAGCGCCGGCTCTTCGATCTCGCGGAGCGTGCGGTGCTGAATGCGGACGACCCGCACGGAGCGCTTTGGGCCGGCGAATTGCACGGCGCGAAGCCCGTCCTCACGTTCGGCATAGAGAATCCGGCCGACGTGCGCGCGGAAAAGGTCAGCGTAAAGGCGAGCGGCTCGAGCTTCGAATTGGATGGGCGGCATTACGAGCTGCACCTTACCGGGCGCTTTAACGTCAGCAACGCGTTGTGCGCGATCGCTTCGGCACGGATGCTTGGAATCGCCGACGATGTCTCCGCCCGCGGGTTGGCGTCGGTCGAACGCGTACGCGGGCGCATGGAGCGCATCGACGGCGGCGATATCGAGGTGATCGTCGATTACGCGCACACGCCCGACGCGTTGGAATCGGCGCTGCGCGGGCTTCGGGAAATAGCGGACGGCCGGCGCATCGTTGTTTTCGGTTGCGGAGGCGACCGCGATCGCGGAAAACGGCGCGAGATGGGCGCGGTCGTCGCGAAAAATGCGGACTACGCTTATGTAACGTCCGACAATCCGCGCACCGAAGATCCGCGCGCGATCATCGAAGACATTCTGCCCGGCGTCGCTGGGGCGCCGCACCAAATCGAGCCGGACCGGCGGCGCGCGATCGCAGCGGCAATTCTAAACGCTCAGCCCGGCGACACGATCTTGATTGCGGGCAAAGGTCACGAGACCTACCAGATCGTCGGCAGGGACGTCTTACCGTTCGATGACGCCGCCGAAGCGCGCCGCGCGCTAGCCCAACGCGAGCGCGTTCCGTCGTGAATCTTTCATTCGATCGCGCGGCCGAAGCGACCGGCGCGGAAGTGCGCGGTCGCGAGCGCGCTCCCCAAACGCTCACGGTCGTGACCGACACGCGTTCGCTCAACCCTGGAGATACATTTCTGGCGTTGCGCGGAGACCGGTTCAACGGCCACGATTTCGTCGGCGAGGCCCTGGAGAAAGGCGCAGCTGCTGTAGTCGTCGATTCTCCGCAGACGCAAAGCGACGGGGTTGTCGCGCTGATCGTCCGCGACACACGCCGCGCATACATGGATTTGGCGGCGGCCGCCCGTGCGCAGTTTTCCGGCCGCGTCGTCGCCGTGACCGGCAGCAGCGGAAAAACGACGACCAAGGATTTTCTCTGTCAGCTGCTCGTTGCGACCCTAGGACCTGCCGCGGTCGCGGCCTCGCCGGGAAATGAAAACAACGAGATCGGCGTGAGCAAGTTGCTGCTTGCCGCGACGCCGCAACAGCAGATGCTCGTCGTCGAGATGGGCGCGCGGCATGCAGGCGAGATTGCCGAGCTGGTCGCGATTGCATCGCCGCACATCGGCATTTTGACGAACGTGGGTGACGCGCATTTGGAGATATTCGGATCACGCGAGAAACTTGCGGCGACGAAATGGGGGCTGTTTTCCGAGGGCGCGCAGGCCGTGCTCAACGCGCGCGACGAGATTTCGCGCAACCGCGCGAGTTCGCTCACGGCGCCTCCGCTGTGGTTCGGCGAGGGCGAACCGTCCCTGCCGGGCGTGTGGGTGCGCGACGAAAGCACGCTGGTGCTCAACTACGGCGGCGCTTCGCAAACGCTTTCTATACGCACGCCGTTTCCGGGCGCGCACAACCGCGCGAATCTGGCGGCTGCAATCGCAGGCGCCCTGCTGCTTGGAGTAAACGCCGAGGAAATCGCCGGCAACGTCGCCGGACTGGTGTTGCCGCCCGGGCGGTATGAAAGTATCGAACTTCCCGCCGGACCGCGGCTCATTTACGATGCCTACAACGCGAACGCGAGCGGCACGATCGCGTCGCTGACGACGTTTTCAAGCGAAAACGCGCGCCGCCGCATCGCCGTGCTTTCAAGCATGGCGGAACTCGGAGCCGATGCCCCCGCGATTCACGAACGCGTCGGAGCTCACGCCGCGTCGACGAACGTCGACGTGCTGCTGGTTGGTGGAGATTTTGCGGCCTCGCTGGCCGCGGGCGCGGTGCGCGCCGGTTTAGCGCGCGAACAGATCGTGACGTTCGGCGAAAACGAAGAAGCCGCGGATTGGCTTCGCAACAACGCTACAGCGCAGGATGTCGTCTTGCTCAAAGGCTCGCGCAAGTACCGCATGGAGGAGATCGTGCAGTCCCTTCGGTCCGGTGCGATATGAGGGGCAGCTTGCGGGTCGACCGTCCGCAGATTCCGGCGGGCATGGTCGCAATTCCGGTGCGCACCCGTTTGGTTGCGCCCGGAGAAGATCTCGCAGCGCTTATTCAAGCGTCGGTTGAGGGTATCGCGCAACCCGGCGATGTGCTGGCGATTTCCGAAACGGCGGTTGCGATCGCGCAGCGCCAAGCCGTGCCGGCGGAGTATGTGCGTCCGTCGCGTCTCGCGCTGCTGCTCTCGCGCAACGCCGGCGCAATGGCGACCGTAAGTCAGCCGGAGTCGGTGCAGATCGTGATCGATAACGTCGGCGCGTCAAAAGTCGCGTACGCCGCCGTCATGCAAGTGTTGGGCCGGCTGGCCGGCCGCCGCGGCATGTTCTATGAAATTTTGGGCGAGGCGATCGCCGCGATCGACGGGTACACCGGCACGATGCCGCCGTTCGATAACATGATCGTCTTTGCGCCACAGAATCCCGACGCGTTTGCACAATCCGTTTTCGAGCGCACGGGTATCGGCTGCGCGGTCGTCGATGCAAATGATCTCAACACGGCTAAAGTTTTGGGCGCTTCATCCGGCGTCAATCGCGACAGCATCGCGGAGGCATTACTGTCAAATCCGCACGGCAACGGAGACGAGCAGACGCCGATTGTTGTTCTCAAGTGGCGCGCCGACGGGGCGAACCCGCTTCTGGGAGCGGAGGCATGACGGCCATGCAAATGCATGTGTTCGTATCCTGGCCGTTTGTGTTTGCCGTCGAGGTTATTACCGGATTTTTGTTGGCTGTTGCGAGCTGCGCGCTGCTGCTGCCATTGCTGCGCACACTGAAGGTTCGCCAACGCGCCTATGAGGATGCACCGGCAACGCACCAGGCAAAGACCGGAACGCCGACGATGGGCGGGGTATGTTTTGTCGTCGCATTGCTTCCGCTCTTAGTGCCCAGCTTTAGAAGCTCACTCCTGAACTATCTTTTCGGCCTCGTCGCAGTTTGTGCGTCGATCGGTTTTGTTGACGACCTTCTCGCTATTCGTCTAGGCCGTAATCGAGGTTTGCGCGCGCGCACAAAGTTCTTGATGACTGCATTAGTTGCCGTCATGTTCTTGCGCGGAATCGATGGCGGAAATTTCGCTTACCCCAGAGACGTGCTCTTAGTGCTTCCGGGATACGCCCTTCAAGCACCGCATTGGTTATGGCTGATTCTTGGAATCGTGGCGATCGCGGGCACGATGCATGCGGTTAACTTGACCGATGGTCTGGACGGCCTGGCGTCGGGAGCAATGGTGTTTCCGCTGGCGGCTCTGGCGTTTATTGATACGCTCACGCCGGCCATCGGAAGTGCCTACTACATCCGCGCCGGCCTGAGCGCAACCGCGTTGTTAGGCGTCGGAGCATGCCTCGGTTTTCTTGTTTACAACCGGTATCCGGCGAAGCTGATCATGGGCGATACGGGATCGCTCGCACTCGGAGCGTTGCTTTCGGGAATTGCCGTTCTCAGCGGTGAGATGCTGATTTTGATTGTCATCGGCTTTGTTTTTGTTGCGGAAGCGCTGTCAGTCATGTTGCAAGTCGTGTATTTCAAACTCACACATGGCAAACGGATTTTCAAGATGTCGCCGCTGCACCATCATTTCGAGCTGTCCGGTTGGCCGGAAACCAAAGTCACGACGCGCTTTTTGCTCGCATCTGCAATTTGCAGCGCAGTCGGATTGGCGATCGTAAGATGAACTTCGCGAGCGGTGAGAATATCTTGGTCATCGGGCTTGGGCGCAGCGGCAAAGCCGTCGCCGAAGTCTTGCGCGGGCGAGGCGCCGAGGTGTACGCGATCGACGAAAAACCGCGGGCCGAACTCGCGGAGACGATTGCCGGCCTTGAAGCGATCGGTGCGCAATACGTCGCGCCTGAAGACATCGGAGAGCTCGCGAACATCAGCTGCGCGGTACTCTCTCCGGGCGTTCCGCTCAACGGTCCGCTGGTTCGCAAAATCCAGAGCGGAAATATTTCGGTGTACAGCGAGATCGAAGTCGCCTATCGTTTATGCAAGGCGCCGATCATCGCGGTGACAGGCACCAAAGGGAAGTCCACCACTGCCTCACTCATCGGGCACTTGCTACGCACGGCGGGTAAAGATGCGCGCGTGGGCGGTAACATCGGCAATCCGCTCATTCTCGAAGTTGTCGCGGCGCCCGCGGAGAGTTGGGTGGTGGCCGAAGTCTCGTCCTTCCAACTCGAAACGATTCGTTCGTTCCATCCGCGTGTTTCCGTGATCCTAAATATTTCGGCCGACCACCTCGACCGCTACCATTCGATGGATGAATATATCGAAGCGAAATACCGTATCTTTGCGAATCAAAACGAACACGATTTTTTCATCGCCAATCTCGACGATCCGGTGCTTGCGCCCTTGCACTGGCACTCGGGCGAGGCGCGCGTGCGCGCCAAGCAGATGTGGTTTACGCTGGGCAACGATAGTAAACACGCGACGATGTACCTGCGCGACGGCGCGCTGACCTATTCGCCGGTGACCGGCGATCCGCGGCCGATGACGATTGCGAACCGCGACGATGTTCCATTGGCCGGCCTGCACAACGTACAGAACGTCATGGCCGCCGTGCTCGCGGTACTCGCAGCCGGAGTCGAGCCACGCGCACTGCGCGAGGGCATCCGCACCTTCGGTCCGATGTCGCACCGCATGCAGCCGGTCGGCGAAGTTGACGGCATCTTGTACGTCGACGATTCGAAAGCTACTAATCCGGGCGCCGTCATCGCCGCGCTGCGCGCGTACGACAAACCGATCGTCCTGATCGCGGGCGGCAAACCGAAAAACACCGACTTCACCGAACTCGGCCGCATTGTTGACGAACGCGCGCGCGCGCTCGTGGTGATCGGCGAAGCGGCCGACGATATCGCGGCGCACGTCTACCGCACGCCGATTCAGCGTGCAAGCTCGATGGAAGAAGCGGTCCGGCTAGCGCAGTCGCTGGCGCAACCTGGCGACGTTGTGTTGCTCTCGCCGGCGTGCGCCTCGTTTGACATGTTCGAATCGGCCGAGGACCGCGGCCAGAAATTTACCGATGCGGTGCTAGGAACTCCCGCACGATGAAGGCATCGGTCGCCAAGCGGCAAGCCCATAACCAAGAGCTCCCGCGCTCGTTCGTGACGACGCCGCCCGACACGTGGCTATTCATCGCGGTCACGAGTTTGGTCGCCATCGGGCTGGTTATGATCTTCAGCGCTTCGAGTGCGCAGGCATACGCCGATCATCACGACACGGCCTACTACGTGAAGCGCCAGGCGATCTATCTGGTCATCGGATTGGTTTGCGCCTACTTCGCCTACAAGGTCGATTACCGCAAGCTGCGTGCGTTCGCACCGTACGCGTTGCTGCTGTGCATCGCGGGCCTGCTATCCGTTTTCGTTCCGCACTTGGGTCAGACGGTCTCCGGCGCGCGCCGCTGGATCGGCGCGGGCCCAGTCTCACTGCAGCCGTCCGAGTTTGCAAAACTGGGATTGGTCATATACTTGGCGGCCGCGCTAGCAGGCCGCGGCGAACGCATCACCTCGCTGACGCGCGGGCTCGCACCGCTCTGCATCCCGGTCTTCTTCACCGCGATGCTCGTGCTCATCGAACCCGACATTGGAACATCGAGCCTCTTGGTCTTCACGGCCTTTGCGATGTTCTTCGCGGCCGGAGCGCGGATAGAACATCTGCTGATGGTCGTTGCGGTCACCCTTCCTCCCGCCGCGATTGCGATCATGAGCAGCCCGTACAAGCGCGCGCGCATCTTTGCGTTTCTCCATCCGTTTAAAGACGCGCAGAACACCGGCTTTCACATCGTGCAGTCGTTGCTCGCGCTCGGGAGCGGCGGACTCTTTGGCGTCGGCTTGGGCGAATCACGTGCGAAATTCTTCTACTTGCCCGAACAGTACACCGATTTCATCTTCTCGGTGCTCGGCGAGGAACTGGGTCTGATCGGAACGGCGACGGTGCTGATCCTGTTCGGAACGCTGGCCTATCGCGCGATTCGCATCGCCATCGCCGCGCCCGACCGGTTCGGGTTCTTCTTGGCGACCGGCTGCGCCGCGCTCATCGTCATCCAAGCGTTCGTAAACATCGCCGTCGTCACGTCGTCCTGGCCCGTGACCGGCGTACCTCTTCCTTTTATATCGTTCGGCGGAAGCTCGCTGATCGTGTCGCTGATTGCCGTTGCGCTGATCATCAACGTTGGGCGGCACCGGCGCGTCAACGCGGCAGAGTGAAGGTTGCGTTCGCCGGCGGCGGCACCGGCGGTCACGTCTATCCCGCTATCGCGCTCGCCGACGCGTTGCGCGACCGCGCGGAGATTCTTTTTATTGGAAGTCCCGACGGAATCGAAAACACGCTCGTGCCCGCGGCCGGCTACGAACTCGAGACGATCGAAAGCAGTCCGTTGCAGCGCAGCGCTTCGCTGGGTACGCTGCGCACCATTGCGGCAAACACGGTGGGCATCGCGCAAGGCGTGGGCGTGTTGCGGAGTTTCGATCCCGATATCGCGATCGCGACCGGCGGTTACGTCTGTTTTCCGGCGATGGCCGCTGCGCGAATTCTGCGCGGCGTTCGCCCGAGTCCGGCACTGGCTTTGCTCGAGCCCAACGCGCATCCCGGACTTGCGAATCGCTTACTGGCGCCAATCGTCGACGAAGTGTGGGGCGCATTTCCGCAACCCGATCCGGCGTTCGCACGCAAGTACGTCTATACCGGCGTTCCGGTGCGGGCTTCGCTGCTGCATCCCGATAACCGGATAGAAGCGGCGCGGCGCTTGGGACTCGATCCGTCGCGGCGCACGATTTTGGCGATCGGCGGTAGCCAAGGTGCGCGGACGATCAACGAAGCCGTCGCGGCGCTGGTCACCCGGCGCGCGCTGCCCCCGGCTTGGCAAGTGCTGCACGTCTGCGGCGAGCGCGACTACGACTATATGCAGGCTGCCGAACGAACGCCCTTCGGCGAGAATCTCGCGGTGCTCGTCGCGTATTTGCCCGACATGGCCGATGCATACGCCGTTTGCGATCTCGCCATCGCGCGCGCGGGTGCGTCCACGCTTGGCGAATTGACCGCGCTCGGTATTCCCGCCGTGCTCGTGCCCTATCCGTTCGCCGCCGACGACCACCAGGCGCGGAATGCCCGGATGCTCGCCAATAGCGGCGCGGCCGTGGTCATCGCGGACGGCGAGCTGAACGCCGATTCGCTTTGGTGGACGCTGCGCGAGCTGATGCAGCCCGAACGCCTGGACGAAATGCGCTCGGCCGCGCGCGTGCGCGCCAATCGCGACCCGGTCACCGCAATTCTTGCGCGGGTGGAGGCGCTCGTCAGCAAGAACGAGAGCTGACCTTGCGCACCTTGCACTTCGTGGGAATCGGCGGCATCGGGATGAGCGCCATCGCGCGCATCTTGCTCCAGCGCGGCGAACGCGTGACCGGTTCGGACGCGATCGACTCGCCGCTGATCAAAGAACTGCGAGCTGCGGGCGCGACGGTTACCGTTGGACACGACGCGCGCAACGTCAACGGCGCGACGGCCGTCGTCGTGAGTTCCGCGATCGATCGCGAGAATCCGGAATACCGCTCCGCGCTCGAGCGCGGCATTCCCGTCATCGGCCGCGGCGAGATGCTCGCGCGGATCATGGAAGGGCGGCGCGGCATCGCAATTTGCGGCACCCATGGCAAGACGACGACGACCGCGATGACGGCCGCTGTCTTGCGCGGCGCCAAGGTCGATGCAAGTTTGGTGCTCGGCGGGATCGACGGCGAGCTCGGCACCAACGCGCACGACGGCACCGCGCCCTGGTTTCTCACCGAAGCCGACGAGTCCGACGGATCGTTCACGCTGCTCGATCCGGTCGTCGCGGTCGTCACCAATATCGAGAACGATCATCTCACTTCCGACGCCGAGATTCCGAAGCTCGTCGCGGCCTTCGAAGAGTTTCTGGCAAAGGCGCCGGCGGACGGTGCGGCGATCGTTGGGGTGGATAATCCGCTCACGCGATCGCTGGCGCAAAGCGCGCGGCGCGCGCGCACGATCACCTTCGGAATCGCCGCCGATGCGAGCGTGCACGCATCGAACATTCGTTTTGAACACGTGCAGTCCACGTTCGAGCTCTTCGCCGACGGCGCGCGCTTGGGAACGGTTGAACTGCACGTACCGGGCGCGATGAACGTCGAGAACGCGCTGGCCGCGGCAGCAGTGGGCTGGGCGCTGAATATTCCGTTCGCTTCGATGGCCGAATCGCTGAGCGGTTTCCGCGGCGTGCGCCGCCGCTTCGACGTTTTGGCAAAGACCGCACGCATGGTCGTCGTTGACGACTACGCGCACCATCCGACGGCCGTGCGCGAAACGATCGCCGCCGCGCGCCGCTATCACCACGGTCCTATCGTCGCCGCGTTTCAACCGCACCGCTACACGCGCACGTCGTATTTGGCGGGCGCATTTGCCGAAGCGCTTGCCGATGCCGATTTCGTCTATCTTGCTCCGATTTACGGCGCGGGCGAAGCGCCGATCGATGGCGTAACGGAACGCTTGATCGGCGAACCGCTGGCGGCTGCGGGCGTTTCGATTTCGTACGTCAAGTACGTGCACGACCTGCGCGAAGTGCTGCAGCGCGAAGCGCCCGCGAACGCGCTCGTGCTCATGCTCGGAGCCGGAAACATCACCAAGGTTGCCGCGGAGCTCGCGCGGGACGTCTCCGCATGATCGCGGCCGATTCCGAGCTGAGCAGCCTGCTGACCGATGCGGATCGCGAAAAACTTCGCGCGATCTGCGGCGACGGCGTGCGTTTCGACGAACCGCTCGCGCCGTACACGTCTTGGAAGATTGGCGGACCGGCCGATGCGTGGGTGGTTGCGGAACATGAAGAGCAGCTCGCGGAGATCATGCGGCTGTGCGCGCGCCGCAAATTGCCGTGGTTCGTTCTGGGAAGCGGAAGCAATCTGCTGATTGGCGACGGCGGTATTCGCGGAATGGTTTTGCGGCTGGCCGGCGGATTCGCTGCGATCGACGTCGAGGATAACGGCGGCCAAGTGACCGTGCACGCCGGCGCGTCGGCCGCCATGTCGCTGCTCACCGCGAAAGCCGCGTCGGCGGGCGCTGTCGGAATCGGTTCGCTGGCCGGAATTCCCGGCAGCGTGGGCGGTTCGCTGCGCATGAATGCGGGCACCGATCGCGAGATTGGCGACTTCGTGCGTGAAGTCTGGGTGCAGTCGCCGGCCAAACCGCAGGCGCACCCGGTTTCGGTTCACTATTACTACCGTCACACGTCGCTGGCGCGCGACGCGATCGTTTCGCGCGTGACGCTGGCGTTCGAGCGCGGCGAAGCGCAGGCCGTGCGCGAGGAGATGCAAGAGCGTCTGGTCCGGCGCAAACGCACCCAGCCGGTCGCGTTGCCCAACGCCGGCTCGTGTTTCCGCAATCCGCAAGGCGACAAAGCGGCCCGTTTGATCGAAGCCGCCGGCGCTAAGGGGTGGCGCGAAGGCGGTGCGGAAGTTTCGGCGCTGCATGCCAACTTCATCACCAACACCGGCAGCGCGACCGCCAAAGACGTCGCGACGCTGCTGGCGCGTGTCCGCCGCGCGGTGAGCGAACAGTTCGGCGTGGATTTGCAACTCGAAGTGCACCTGGTCGGCGTCTTCACCGCATGAAAAAGAAAAAAGCGCGCGTCGCGGTCGTCATGGGCGGCTCGAGCGCCGAGCGTGAGATCTCGATTCGCACCGGAACCGGCGTTATGCGCGCGCTCGAATCGCTCGGCTACGCCGCGCAATCGCTCGACTACGACCGGAAATTCGTCGACGCGATTCGCGACATCGCCCCGGACGCGGTTTTCAACGCGCTGCATGGCCCGGGCGGCGAAGACGGGCAGTTGCAGGGCATCCTTGATTTTCTCGGCCTTCCGTACACGGGCAGCGGTTTGGAAAGTGCGGCGCTCGCGATGGACAAGCACTTGACCAAAAAACTGTTTTCGGCCGAAGGCTTGCCGACCGCAACGTGGGATCTCTTCGATCTTTCCGGCGGCACGCTGCCGCTCTTACCAGGTTCGCTGAATTTGCCGCTCGTCGTGAAGCCACGGTATCAGGGCAGCAGTGCGGGAGTTGCGATCGTGCGCACGCACGAGCAATGGTCGCAAGCGATGATCTCCTTGGCGGAGCAGTATGCCGAAGTCATCGCCGAGGAGTTTATCCCCGGGCGTGAGTTTACGTGCGCGGTGTTAGGAGAGGAAGCGCTGCCGGTGGCCGAGATCATTTCAAACGCCGGCGAGTTTTATGATTTCGAGTCCAAGTATGCTCCCGGCGGCAGCACGCATGTCGTTCCCGCGCCTATCGAGCCGGATCTCGCGGCGCGGATCGGGATGCTCGCGCTCTCGGCGCACCGCCTCATCGGTCTGCGGGATTATTCGCGCACGGATTTCATCGTCAGCAAGGAAGGTCGTCCCTATATCTTGGAAATCAACGCGTTGCCCGGCCTGACGCCGACGAGCGTTCTGCCCGACGTGTGCAACGCAGTCGGCATTGGTTATAACGCGCTCGTCGATAGGCTCTTGGGCTACGCGTTTTCGCGCAACGGCGAACGCGTGCTGACGAAGTGAGAAGATAATGTTCGATTGCCGCTGTCCACACGTTCCGCATTCGGATCGCCTGTTCGCTCAAGTCGAACTGCTCTACGCACGCCGTTCGTTCTTGCTCGGCGCCGCGGCCGCCGGAGCGGCGCTCTTTCTGCCCTGGCGCGCGCGAGCGGCCGAACAAGTGACGGTGCTCAAAGCGGCGCGCCTTTTTGACGGCGAAGAAATGAAGACGCCGGGCATGCTCGTGATCAAGGGAGAGCGTATCGTCTCGCTGCACGCGGGCGATGCCGGCAGCGACGCGCAGGTCGTCGACCTTGGTAGCGCGACGCTGATGCCCGGCTTGATCGACTGCCACACGCACGTCGCCGCGCGCGTGGTTCCCGATACGTACATGCTGGCTTTGCTTCCGCCCAAAACTGCAGCTGACAACGTGGCGGAAGCCGCGCTGTATAGCATTCACAACGCGCAGGCGATGCTGCGCAACGGATTCACGTCGATTCGCGATGTCGGCGGCGGCGCCGGCATCGATCTCGCACTGCGCAACGCGATCGCCAACGGCGCAATTGTCGGTCCGCGTATGCTTGCAGCCGGCCCTTCGCTTTCCATCACGGGCGGACACGGCGATACCAACGATCTGCCCGAGTTCGTGCATGTCGATTCCGAGATTGAAAGCGGCGTCTCGTACGGACCGTACGGTTTCCGCGAACGCGTACGCGAGCACGTGAAGCGCCACGTTGATGTGATCAAAATTCTTGCAACGGGCGGCGTGCTTTCGTACGGCGACGTGTGGGATATTCCGCAGTTTAATCTCGACGAAGTGCAAGCGGTCGTTGACGAATCGACGAAGTTCGAACGCCGCGTCGCCGCGCACGCGCACGGCGACAAGGGCATTGAGATCGCCGTTGACGGCGGCGTGCATTCTATCGAACACGGCACCGGCGTCAGCGAAGCCACGCTCAAGAAAATGGAAGATCGCGGCACCTATCTGACGCCGACGATCTGGGCGCTCGATTCGATTCTGCAGCCGGGCAATCCAAATAAAGTTTCGCCCGGCGGCATCGCTAAAGCCGAACTGGCCGCGCAGCTGCGAAATGCGGGAATGCAGCGAACCATCGCAAGCCGCGTGAAGATTTCCTACGGTACCGACGCCGGCGTTTTTCCACATGCGGAAAACAATAAAGACTTTGCGCTTTTGGCGTCGATGGGAATGCGGCCGATCGACGTGTTGCGCTCGGCTACCAGCCGCGCGGCCGGCCTGCTCGACACGCCCGACCGTGGAACGCTCGCCCCGGGAAAGCTGGCCGACGTGATCGCCGTTTCGGCCGACCCCGTGGCGAATATCCGCACGCTTGAAAAGCCTTCCTTCGTGATGCTGGGAGGGCGACGGATCGATACCTCGCGCCTGGCGTAACATTCGGGAACCTTCCAGACGTTATACAAGCCGAGTATGCTGAAAAATCTCTTGGCGGCGCTTTTGGCCTCCGCCATCCTGGCCTTTTCCGTCGCCGGTCCTATCCGCACCGGCGCGCAGGCGAGTGCGCCGGCCGCGCAGGCCGCGCTTCCGCCCTACCAAACTCTGACGCCGGTCCGAGTGCTCGGTATCATCCGCCGCGTCTTTCGATCGCACCGCCCCCCGCCGGCCTACGAGACCTACACGATGATCCGGACGCAGTACACCAACTACGCCGCGGAACCGGGCGCGGCGCCCTATCCCGATCCGCTCGGATCGTACACGACGCATTACTGGGTCCGTAATCTCGACCGCGCCGCGCTGACGCGCCGCATCTATCGCGACGATGCCGAAGGCCCGCCCAGTTTCGACCGTCCGGCACTCAATGAAGCCACCGATCCCGGGCCGCCGACCGCCGACGTTTTTGCGGCAGCGCCGCGCACGCAGCACCTCAACCCGCAGTCATACGTTCCGACGCCCGAGCCCTCGTCCGAACCGCTCAAAACCATCGGATCCGTGGTCGCCATCGGCGAGTCGGACTATGACGTTCCCCAGATGACGGTCGAGCGGAATCTTCTGCATCTGGTCCTGCGCCCGCGCCGCGATCCCGAGCGCAACGTGCTGCGTCAGATTTGGGTGGACAAGAAGAGTTACGAATTGCGGCGCATCATCGCCCACGACCGGCTGTTCACCGGCGACGAGGGAATTTTTCCCGTCACCTTCACCTACACGCTCGGCTATCTGAGCGGGCAGCTGGTCGTCACGCACCTCCACGGCATTGTGGAACCGCGCGTCGAATCGAACGGAACGCAAACCGTTTACGGCGGCGACGGCGCAACGGTCGACTTCGACTTCACCGACATCACGTTTCCGAATTCGCTTCCGGAATGGTATTTTAATCCGCGGGAATACGGCCAGCACTTAGCGGAGGTGCCGAACTAAGGAGAGATTATGTCTGCAACAGGGATCGTCGTCGACCGGGGCCTTGAAGGCGTCGTCGTCGGCAGCACGCTGCTTTCCAACGTCGAGGGTAAGGAAGGGCGGCTCACGTACCGCGGCTACGACATCGACGATTTAGCGCCTAACGCGTGCTTCGAAGAAGTCGTGCATCTCCTGTTGTACGGACGTCTCCCTTCAACGAAGCAGCTCGACGAGCTGCGCAAAGAACTCGGCGCGCACCGTATGCTGCCCGAGCCGCTCATCAATGCGATGGAGCGCGTTCCCAAAGACGCTTGGCCGATGGACGTGCTGCGCACGATCGTTTCGGGACTCGCGATTTTCGTGCCGGTCGACGCGCACGGCGCGCACGTTTCAGACGTGCATACGGCGATCGAGTTGATCGCCAAAGTGCCGACCGCCGTCGCGATGTGGGATCGCATTCGCCGCGGACTCGAACCGATCGAGCCCCGGCACGATCTCTCACAGGCGGCGAACTTCCTCTATATGTGCCGCGGCACCGAACCTTCCGAAGTGGCGGAAGACGCGATGGACACCTATCTCGTGCTGCTGGCCGATCATTCGTTCAACGCATCGACGTTTTCAGCACGCGTCACCGCTTCAACGAAAGCCGATCTGTATGCCGCGGTGACCTCGGCGATCGCGACGCTCGAAGGCGAAGCACACGGGGGCGCGGCGAGTGCGGTCGGCCGCGTGCTGCTCGAGGTGGGAAAACCCGAGCGCGCGGAAGCGTACGTGCGCGAAGTGCTCGCGCGCGGCGAACGCATCATGGGCATGGGGCATCGCGAATACAAAGTCCGCGATCCGCGCGCGCGTCATTTAGAGGCCGTCGCGAAAAAACTGAGCGAATTGCACGATCCGAAGTGGTACAAGATCGCGCGCGCGCTCGAAGATGCTTCCAATCTCGTTCTGCGCGAAAAGAAACCAGACAAGAGCATTTACGCCAACGTCGATTTTTACACGGCGCCGCTTTTTTACAGCTTAGGATTTCCCGGAGACGAGTTCACGCCGATCTTTGCCTGCGGGCGGATTGCCGGTTGGTCGGCGCACGTGCTGGAACAGCTCGCCGACAATCGCCTCATCCGGCCGCAAGCGACCTACTCGGGGCCGGCGGTGCATGCGTTCGAACCGATCGAGCAGCGTACGGGCAACGGCGCGACCGCTCACTCGTCTTCGTAGGTTCGCGTTAAACTCGCGGGGAGCCGTGCGACGATCTCGTAGTTGATCGTGCCCGCCCAGTCGGCCCAATCGTCGGCCGAAACTGCGCTGCCGCCGTCGTGGCCGATCAGGACGACGCGGTCGCCTGGCCGGGCGTTGGTCGCACCGAGATCGAGGATCGTCATGTTCATGCAGACGCGTCCGGCGATCGGGCAGCGTTTTCCGGCGACCGCAAACGCGCCCGTATTGGAGAGCGCGCGCGGAATGCCGTCGGCGTAACCTAGCGGCACGACGCCGACGCGCATCGGGCGCGGCGCTCGGAATGTGCCGCCGTATCCAACCGCGGTGCCGGCCTCGACTCTTCTTACGGCTGCAATCCGGCTCTCAAATGAAAGAGCCGGTTCTAACTGCAGCTCCTGCGGCATCGCGGC
This sequence comes from Vulcanimicrobiota bacterium, assembly GCA_013036105.1. Classification (GTDB taxonomy): domain Bacteria; phylum Vulcanimicrobiota; class Vulcanimicrobiia; order Vulcanimicrobiales; family Vulcanimicrobiaceae; genus Rubrimentiphilum. Next base: position 103,975 of record JAAXCX010000006.1, on the reverse strand, counting down.
GCGAGTTTGCTTCGACGGCCACAAACCATAGAGCGCGATCCCGTAACGCACCATATCCAAACGCGTTTGCGGCCAGAGCATCGCGGCCGCCGATGCGGCGATGTGACGCAGCGGCTTCGCATCGAGCTTGGCGGCGTCGATCGCGGCGTTCAACGTTTCCACCTGCGCGAGGGTAAACGCAGAGTCCAATTCTTCAGCCGAAGCCAAGTGCGAAAAGATTCCGGCGAGTTCGACGCCGGGCGTCTGCGCGATGCGCAGGATCGCGTTAGGCGCTTGCGATGGATCCAGTCCCAAGCGCCGTACGCCGGTATCGACTTTCACATGGACGCGAAATACTTTGCCCAAACGCCGAGCGGTGTTCGCAACGGTTTCGAGATATGTGCCGGAGTCCCAGAGCGTGATCTGCAGATCGCACGCGAGCGCGTCTTCGAGCAGTTCGACGGGAGCGGGTCCCAGCACAAGAATCGCTACCGCGATGCCGGCTTCGCGCAGCGCAATGCCCTCTTCGATCGAGTAGACGCAGAGCGTATCGGCGTACGCTTCGATGGCGCGCGCGGTCGCGACGAGCCCGTGACCGTACGCATTGGATTTGACCACGAACGCGGCGCATGCCGGTGCCGCGAGGCCGCGCAAAGTCTTGGCGTTCCGGCGCAGCGCGCCGAGCGAAATGCGCAACCCGCCGATCATCGCGTACGCTCGGAGAGCCGGGCGATGAACGCGACGGGCAATCCAAAAAACAGGGACGTCGCGCCCAGACCGAACGCGACTTGCTGCGCGGTGTGAATTTGCTCGGCGGCGATGCCGTAGAGCACGAGCTGCGTCACGACGTAGACGACAACGCCGAACGACAAGCCCGAGAGAACCGGAAAGCGGTTGACCTGCGGCTGGCCGGCGGCGAGGTAGGCGTAACCTATCCCCCAGGCCAGGCACGCGGCGGCGTAGAGCGCGGCATATTCGGCTGCTTGTGGCCCGGCCGGCGGCCTACGAACGGCGGCCGGAAAGTAGACCAATCCGAACAGGATGCCGCCTGCGGCCCCCGCCGCGGCGCCCGTTATCGCGATTCGGCCCCACTCCGTAAGCCGAGCTTTACTCAAATTTTACCGCCGCTTCTTGAAAATAGGTCTTTCTAATCAATTTTTTTGCATGGTCTTCGGCACTGGACGTGCTATATTCGCAGCACGGGCTGGTTTCGGAATCACGGAGGATAGGGCGCTTGAGGCGATACTTTAAGGCTTTCTACGCTTTGCTATTTGCGTTTGTGCCAGCGGCATGTTCGATGCACGGCCAATCCGGTCTTCCGCCAACCGGACCGCAAAATCTCGTTCGGCCTCTTGAAACTATCGGCGGCATCGCCAGCCAGGTAGTGGTTCAGGTCGGCGACGCTCCGCCGGCTTTGTTCGGTCACGCTTTGGCCCACGTCAATCTCGCGATCAGTGAAATTGATCTCGTCGACGGCTCCGGCCGCAGTCAAGTAGTTGCAAAGTATGCGGCTCCATTTATCGTCGATCTGCTCCAATACCAGGATGGGTCGGGTGACAGCGTCGCTCAGGCGAGCGTCAATAATCCGCAAACCTACCAGCAAGTCCGATTTGTCATCGATACCGGCGCGAGCTCCGCGCTCTATGCGAGCGGCGTGAGCGCGCCTTTGAATTTCGTCACCGATAGCGACAGCTCGTCCGCGCACGCCGGCAAATCAACCAGCACCGCTTATTTGGGAGCGGGGCGCGTTGCGATCACGCAAAGCGGCTCGTTCACCATTGGAAGCGATCCGACCGAACTCCTCAACGCGGACTTCAACCTTATGGAATCGCTGACGCCTCCGTCGACGAATTCCGAACGCGGCGACGGCGACCGGGGAAATTTCGGAGCGCAGGGCAGCCTCGGCCTGACCGTGCGGCCGACGATGTTCGTCGCCGCCCATTCCAACGAGGGCATGATCACCGGCACGGTCCTGAACGATAACGGCCAGCCCGTTTCCAACGCCGTTGTTGTGGCCGTCGGCCAGGGAGGCCAAGTCGGGAATACCGTTGCGACCAACGGGTCGGGCGACTTCTTATTGCACACGTTGGCCGCCGGCTCGTACCGCCTGGAGGTCTACAACCAATATACCAATTCGGCCGGCGCGGATTTATCATCGCATGGCTCGAGCACCGGGCGCGATCGCTTGAAGGGACCGACGATAACAGTCAGTCCGGGACAAACCACTAACGCAGGGGCGATTACGGATTAGCGGCGCCGGAATGCACGTGCAAGGCGAACGCCTAAAAACCGGAGCCGACGTCTCGACGAGTCTGCAGCTCGCCGCCGATTTGGCGCGCCGCGCGCGCCGCGACGAAGCCTTGCAGTTGCTCGAATACTGCGAAGATTGGCCCGAACCGTTCAACGAGCGGGGACTGCTCGTCCGAGCTGACGTGCTAGCGCGGCGCAGCCCGGTTCTTGCCTTAGAGTCCCTGGCGAATCATTCGGAGGCTTTCACTTCAGCGGAAGGACGCTTCGGATATTTCATTCTTTCGGCTTTCGCCTGTGTAAACGGTCGGGATTTTGACGCCGCGCGCGACATGCTTGAACGCGCGCAGGAGCTTGTTCAAGACGATCTTAGTCGCGTTGCGCGGCTGGGCTACGAACGGTCACGACTGCTGTGGGCGGCCGGACGCTACGACCCCAATAGCGACGACATGGCGCTGGCATTAAGCGATCCGGAGCCCTTCGCGCAATTCCGCGCCCTTGCACTACGATCGTGGATGCATGCCGGGCTCGAAAACTATGCTTCGCAGATGAAAGATTTGCTGGCGGCGTTCCGTCACTTCGAGCAATCCAAGGACTCGTGCGACTTCACGTCGGTCGCGATCTATCTCCATGGGCTGTTGCGCTTGGCCGTCGAGATGGGCGACAGCGACAGCGTCCGCATGGGTGAGGCAGCATATGAACGCATCGAATGGACGGCTGATATACGCTATCTGCAGTTCCTATGCGTGCGCGCACTTGCCTGGCACGCGTTTCATCAGGGCGACCCGGGGCGCGCGCAGTGGTTGCTCAAAGATTCCAAAGAAATAGCCCCGACGCTCGCTTGGAAAGCGATGGCGCACACGGACAGAGCCTTCGTTGCGCGCATGAATAATAACGAGGCCTGGGCTGCCGAGGAGCTGGCTCAAGCGCATATCCTCGCGCGGGACATCGAGTGGGACCAAACGCACGGCGAAGAGCGCCAAACGCTTGTCATGCTCGGAGAGCTCTTTGCCGCCACCGACCTCGCGCAGGCGCAGCGCTATATGTCGACTTACAACTCGTTGGGCAAGGGCAGTCTCGATCCGACGCTTGCAGCCATTCACGACCGGCGCGCGCTTGCCTACGAAAAATACTCGACCGGTCGCGTCCAAGCCGTTCTGGGCAATCCAAAATTGGCCCGAGAAAGCCTGGAGTTCGCATACGACATTTTCGCGCAGATCCCGTACCCGTATTTCGCGGCATCCGCTGCGGCGGCGCTGTACGAGCTGACCGAGGATAAGGGTTGGCTTGAAAAAGCTCGCAAAGAAGCCGCGGCTTTCAAAAATAGTCCGTTTCTTCACCGGTTATCCGAAATAGATAAGGTGGGAGAGCAACGTGTGCTCTCAGGGCTGACTCCCATGCAGCGCCAAATCGCCATTGCGCTCTCTCAGGGTGCGGATTTTGACGAACTATCGCACCGGTTCAGCCGTAGCCAATTCACTTTGGAGAAACAGATCGAGATTATCTTTGCCGCGTTGGGAGTGCAATCGCGTCATGCATTGCGCGCCGAGTTACGGCAACGTAAGTTACTGTGAAGTCCGCCGGCCAGGCGGGCCTCAATACTCGCATCCTCATCCTCGGTGTATTGGTCGCCCTCTGTTTCCTGGTGTTTTTTGCGGCAGCAAGCGAACACGCCGGACCGCTCCTTCTCGTGATCTACGCGGCGGCTGGCGTCATCCTCATCTGCGTTGCCGCCAAGCTCTTGGTCAGCGACGGAATCGACTCGATCCGCGGCTTGACCGAGCGGGGCTACAACGTCGTGGAGAGCATCCCCGACGGTTTTTTTATTATCGACAAAGACTGGCGGTTCTCGCACGTCAATGAGCGTGCCGAGGAGCTGCTGCGCAAGGACGCCAGCCAACTGATCGGCATGCGCGTCCAAGAAGTTCTCGATCCGCTGGCCTCGGAACTCGTGCCGGAGATGTTGAGCGTGCGCGGACAAGGGATTCCGCTCGAGCGGCTACAGCACTTCCAGTCGACCGACCGTTGGATTGAGATTCGTATGCAGCCGGCGCGCGATGAGCTCCTCGTTCATTTGCGTGACGTCACCGAACGCAAGAATAGCGAACTGTTGCTCAAGACGAGCGCGAGTCTGCGTTTGCTGCTCGCGCAAATGCCGGCCGTGGTCTGGACGGTTGACCGCGATCTGCGGCTGACGTCAATTCGCGGCGCCGCGGAGCAGCGGCTGTGCGCCGATGATCTCGTCGGCGGACCGTATGGCGCCAGCATCGACGATCCCGACCAGCGCCGCGCAGCGCTTTCGGAGCTGCGTCGCGCGCTCGCCGGTGAAGCCGTGCGCTACGAGACGCGCCAAAACGGACGCTGGCTGCAGAACGACGTGGAACCGCTGCGCGACGCCGAAGGCGCGCTGACCGGCGCGATCGGCGTCATGCTCGACGTCACCGAAGTGCGCGAGAGCGCCGAGCGCTTCTCACGGCTCGCGCGCCAAGACGTGATGACGCAGCTGCCCAACCGGCTGGCGCTGGAAGAATCGCTTTCGGTCATTCTCGATGACGCCGCCGCGAAGAATGGACCGGTCGCCGCGCTCTTCATCGATATCGATCGCTTTAAGACGATCAATGATACGCTCGGTCATCGCGTGGGCGACGAGCTCTTGCGCGGTATCGCCATGCGTCTGCAAGAGCGCCTGATCAATCGCGCCACGATCTTCCGCTCGGGCGGCGACGAGTTCGTGGTGATCATCGACGGCATCGGCGATCAGCGCAGCGTCGTCTCGGTGGCCATGGGCGTGCTGGCCACGTTCCAAGAGCCGTTCGTCATCGACAGCCGTGAGTTGTTCGTTACTGCGAGCATCGGCACGAGTTTGTTCCCGCAGAATGCGCGCACGGCCGAAGAACTGATCGCGTTCGCAGACTCGGCGATGTACAGCGCCAAAGAAGCCGGACGCAACAACGTTAAGTCCTACGACGGTACGATGCACGCGAGCGTGCTCGAACGTATGAGTCTGGAACAAGATCTGCGCCACGCGCTGTCACGCGGCGAATTACAGCTGCTCTTTCAGCCGATCGTCGACGTCTCGACCAAACGTATCGTCACCGCCGAAGCGCTCGTGCGCTGGCAGCATCCCACGCTTGGCGAATTGTTGCCCGAAGTGTTTATCCCGATCGCCGAAGAGAGCGGAACGATCGTCGAGATCAGCCGGTGGGTGCTCAAGCAAGCCTGCAGCACGGCCGCGCGTATTCGGGCGATGGCCGCGCCGGAGTTCCGCGTCTCGGTCAATCTTTCGCCGCGCGACTTTTACGAACAGGATTGCGCCGCGACGATCGCCGCGGTGCTGGCCGAAACCGGTTTGCCGGCGCGCGCGCTCGAACTTGAAGTCACCGAAAATATCGTGCTCAACGATCTCGCCGTTGCGACCCTGCTGCGCCTTCACGCGATGGGCGTCCAGCTCGTCGTCGACGATTTCGGCAAAGGTTACAGCTCGCTCAGCTACATCAAGCGCCTTCCGGTCCACGCCATCAAGATCGACAAGGGCTTCATCGACGACGTCACGCGCGACCCGTACGACCAAGGCATCGTCAAGGCTATCGCGACGCTGGCGCAGACCCTCGGCCTGCGCGTCATCGCCGAAGGCATCGAAACCGAGTCCCAGTGGGAGTTCGTCCGCGGCCTGCGCTGCGATCAGGCCCAGGGCTACCTCTTCCATCGCCCGATGCCCCGTGGCGACCTGATGGCCCTCATCGGGCAGCAAGAGTCGTCTAGCGGCTCGAGCCCCCGCGTCGTTCCGATAAACCGCGGCGCCCTCTAGCCAACCCTTGCAGTCACTGCCGGAGTCTGCTAAACTTTGCAGGCTGGCAGTCTCCGCTAGAGAGTGCTAGCCCCATTTCCACATTCTGTCTACCAAATTTTTTGGAGGGTTTTGTGAATCTCAAGCCTTTGGGCGATCGCGTCGTCATCGAAAACGTCGAGCAGCAGGACCGCAGCGCCGGCGGCGTCTTTCTCCCCGACACTGCCAAGGAGAAGCCGCAAGAGGGCATGGTCCGCGCCGTCGGGACCGGTCGGACGCTCGACAACGGCACCAAAATCCCGATGGGCGTGAAGGTCGGCGATCGCGTGATCTATTCGAAATATTCCGGCTCCGAAGTAAAAATCGACGGTAAAGATTACCTCATCGTCTCTGAAAAAGACGTGCTGGCGATCGTCGACAAAGTTCCGGCCGGCGTTTAAAGGAGCATTTAGAAAATATAATGGCTGCAAAAGAACTCGTATTTGATGAAAGCGCCCGCCGGGCGCTCGAGCGCGGTGCGAACCTGCTTGCCGATGCCGTCAAGGTGACGCTCGGCCCGAAGGGCCGCAACGTCGTGCTCGACAAGAAATTCGGCTCGCCGACGATTACCAACGACGGCGTCACCATCGCCAAAGAGATCGAACTGCCCAACACGTTCGAGAACATGGGCGCGCAACTGGTCAAAGAAGTCGCTTCCAAGACCAACGACGTTGCCGGCGACGGCACGACGACCGCGACCGTGCTGGCACAAGCCATCATTCGCGAAGGCCTGCGCAACGTTACGGCCGGCTCGAATCCGCTGCTGATCAAGCGCGGCATCGAAAAAGCCGTCGAACTGGCGGTTTCGCAGATGGAAACGTTTGCCCAAAAAGTCGACACGAAAGAGAAGATCGCGCAAGTCGCCTCGATTTCGGCCAACGACAAAACGATCGGCGATCTGATTGCCGACGCCATGGAGAAGGTCGGCAAAGACGGCGTCATCACCGTTGAAGAGTCCAAATCCATGAAGACCGAAGTCGAGACCAAAGACGGCATGCAGTTCGACAAGGGCTACATCTCGCCGTACATGGCCACCGACATGGAGCGCATGGAAGCGGTCCTCGACGATCCGTACATTCTCGTGACCGAGCGGAAGATCTCGGCAATCGCCGACATTCTGCCGCTGCTCGAAAAGATCGTGCAGATGCAAAAACCGTTGCTCATCATCGCCGAAGACGTCGAAGGTGAAGCGCTGGCGACCCTGGTCGTCAACAAACTGCGCGGCACGTTCACGACGGTCGCGGTGAAAGCGCCGGGCTTCGGCGACCGCCGCAAAGAGATGCTCAAGGATATCGCCACGCTCACGGGCGCGACGGTCATCTCCGAAGAGCTCGGCCTCAAGCTCGACAAGACCACGCCCGATCAGCTGGGCCGCGCCAAGCGCGTGAAGGTTACCAAGGAAGAGACCACGATCGTCGACGGCGCGGGTAAACCCGAAGCGATCAAAGGCCGCATCGAGCAGATCAAAAAGCAGGTCGAAGATACCGACAGCGATTTCGATCGCGAGAAGCTCCAAGAGCGCCTCGCCAAACTGTCGGGCGGCGTAGCCGTCATCAACGTCGGCGCGGCGACCGAGACCGAACTCAAAGAAAAGAAACACCGCATCGAAGACGCGCTCAGCGCGACCAAAGCTGCGGTCGAAGAAGGCATGATTCCGGGCGGCGGCGCGTCGCTGGTTCACGCGATCAAAACGATCGACAAGTACCAGCCGCCGAAAACCAACGGAGCTGCCGCGACCTGGGCCGACGAAAAAATCGGCATCGACATCATCAAGAAAGCGCTCGAAGAGCCGCTGCGCCAAATCGCTTACAACGCGGGCTATGAAGGCTCCGTTGAAGTGAACAACGTGCGCGGCAAAGAGACGCCGTTCGGATTCGATGCGATGTCCGGAGATATCGTCGACATGTTCAAAGCCGGCATCGTCGAGCCGTTCAAAGTCACCCGCTCGGCACTGCAAAATGCAGCGTCGATCGGCGCGATGATCTTGACGACCGAAACCCTGATCGCCGACAAGCCCGAGCCGAAGAAAGAATCGGCAATGCCCCCGGGTGGCGGCATGGGCGACTACGGCGGCATGATGTAGCTTGATGGGTTTACGGCGACCGCGACGTATGTTTAGCGCTCGCCGTAAACCCCATCTGCGCTACGATAGGCGTTTCGGTCCGAGCCTATCTTCACTCGACATATTAAGAAAAGGCCTGCGATAATCGCGGGCCTTTTCGTTTCGTGTTTTAGCGAACGCGACTGTTTGGGCGAAGATGGAGTTGGACCGAAACGCTAAACAAACACCGCGTTTCGGGACGACCCCGTCTTCGCCAATTACACTGTAACGGCTGCGGTGCGCGCGCTCATGGCGCCGATGATCCATCCCATGATCGCCATCGCGACGATAATGAACCCGGCGTTGATAGCCCAAAGTCCGGGGGGCAGGCTCCCCCACACGACGCCCATCAATGTCATCGATGCGAAGACACCGATGCCGATGAAGAGGCCGAAGCCGAGGCCGCGCGCGGCGGGATTGGGGTCGGGCCGCATCGAGAGCGCCGTCCCGATGACGTACGCCAGGAACCAGCCCAGCAAGAACGTCTCGACCAACGGCCACAGCATGGCGCTCCCCGACGTCATCGCCGAAGTCTTGCCGGTCATCAGGGCGATCTGCGCCATATACATGGAGCCGAAGATGAGGCTGTACCAAAGCCAGGAGAGTAGGAAAAACGCTATCGCCGCGACCAGGGCGGCGAGGTGGTTGACGCGTGAACTCATGAAGCCTCCAAAAGGCAAGCGATTGCCGATCCCGTTCGCTTGCTTGCTTCGGTGCCCTGCCCGAAATGCGGGAAAGGTACAAGCAAGCTATAAACCATCTGACCTGTCTTTTTGGAGGACAATACAAGCATGAAATTTCCCCGGACCATCTTGACCTGCGGCGTAGCGATCGTCGCTGCGGCCGCGTTAAGCGCCTGCGGATCGGGCACGACGACCACCACTACAACGGCCACGGCTGCGCCCGGCACGAACGCGAAAGTTTCGGGCGGTATGAAGACGGCGGTCGGCCGCACCGTAAAAATGGGCGCGCAGAACGGCTCCGGCCAAACCGGAACCGCGACCATCGTTACCAAGGGAACCGGCGTTCTGGTGACCTTGACCGTCAGCAACGAGCCCAAAGGCGCATCGGAACCGGCGCACATTCACGCGGGCACCTGCTCGAAGCTGAATCCGACGCCGTGGAAACCGCTGAGCAACGTCGTGAAAGGCGTCTCAACGACCACCGTTCCCGGTGTGACCGTAGCCGAGCTGACCGGTAAAGAGAAATACGCCATCAACGTGCACAAGAGCGCGGCGATGCTCAAGGTGTACGTCTCGTGCGGCGGCATCTAAGCTTCGAGGCCTAGCCAACCCGTGAAAGGGGGGCGCGCGAGCGCCCTCCTTATTTTTTGCCCCGGGCGCTGTATAATAGAACGCGGAGGCCTGTACTATGTCAATCAGGTTTACTCTCGCGTTGACCGCGGCGCTTTTGCCGGCGGTCCCATTTGCATCGCCGGCTTTCGCGGCCGGTTCGGCCGACTTCGCCGCAGCCGTCAAAAATATACCGGCTCAGTCCGATAAGTTTCGTTCGATGATGAGCAACTTGAGCGTTGCGCAGTTCCACTTCGTGAACGTGGGCGGCGCAGCCGATCCGGCGGTGCTCCGGAAGAACGCGCCGGCGATTGCCGACCTCCGCGACACGCTCGGACACGCAACGCTGACGGATGGCAACGGCATCGTCGTATCCCTGCGCAAAGTGCTGCAGAGCAAAAATCTGACGATCGATCAGATCGTCGGAATTTCCATCGGCGGCACGCAGATTACGCTGTTTTACCAGTAGCGCGAAACCGAACAAACACGTAATAGACCGGCACGGCCAGGGCGAACACCGCGAATGTTACGGCGGCGCCTTGCCAGGATGCCGCGTAACTGGTCACCGCTATGCCCAACGCAATGACCAGGAATAAGGCCGTCGTGTAAGGGTGAAACGGGACAGAGAACGGGACGCTCTTCCCGCGGTCGCGTGCGCGGAAGATAAAAACCGCGGCAGCTGCGAGTGCGAAAAACAAAAAGTCGACGCCAATCACAAAATTGATGATCGCCGCGTACCCCTTCCAGAACGTGATGACGATCGCGACGAGTCCCTGTAAGGCGATGGCGATGACCGGAACGCGCGATGTCGGATGCACCCACGCAATCGCTTTGAAGAAGAGCCCGTCGGCGGCCATTGCGTGGTAGACGCGCGGCGACGTGAGGATCTGGTTGCTCAAGAAACCGAGCGTTGAAAGCGAGATGACGGCGGCCATCAGTTGCGCGCCGCGCGTACCGATGAAAGCGCGGGCCACTTCGGAGGCGGGCGCATCGGTATGCATCAAACCCGTCGATCCCAAAACGCGTAGACAGACAACGTTGACCAGCAAGTACAGCACGATCACGCCGCCCACGCCCCACAGTAAGCCGCGCGGCAGCGTGCGCGCCGGATCTTTCAGTTCGCCGCTCATGAAACTCGCGGTTTGCCATCCGCTGTACGCGAACATGACTTGCACCATCGCGACGGCCATGAGCGCGAACAAACCCATCGTGGTCGCCGTGCCCGGTGTCTGCACCGCCGCGGAAGGCAGCGGATGCGCGAACAGGCCGAACCAGATGAGCAGCGCGATGGCCGCGATCTTCAGCACCATGAAGACGTTCTGCAAATTTCCGCCTTGGCGGACGCCTAGACAGTTGACGATCGTGAAGACGGCGAGTACCGCAAACGCCAGCAGCGGTTGGCTGACATTCTGTCCCGTCAGCACCGGATAATACCCCGCAAACGTGAGCGCCGCGGCAGCCATTCCGCCGCTTTGTGAAATCAACAGCAGCGTCCAGCCGTACATGAAAGCGACCAGCGGATGAAACGCGTCCCGCAGGTAGGCGTAAAAACCGCCGTCGTGCGGCCGCCGTGCCGCCAGCTCCGCGATGACGAACGCGCCGAGAATCGACACGGCGCCGCCGGCGATCCAGACGCCGAGAATCGCGCTTGGAATCCAAACGATTTTCGCGACGACCGACGGATTGCGGAAGATGCCCGAGCCGATGATCCCGCCCATGACGATGAGCGCGGCGTCGAACGGCCCCAGCCGCCTGGCTAGCTTGATCAGAGGTTCACCTCGCTACTGGCAGCGGCAGGAGGACAACTGCGAATGCGAGGATGCTTTGGACCCGAATCCTCGGGGCCCCTGGGAGAGTTAAAGGTAGTAATGGATTGGATGTGCGGATGGCAGCCCAACGTCGATGTCGTGATCGACGAAGGCTCCCGCACGCTCGTCGTGCGGGCTGAGCTCGCCGGCGCCGACAGCGAAAGTTTGCGCATCTACTTGGACGATCGGCGGCTCTATATTTCGGGGCGCCGGGCCAAGACCGCGCGCCTGCGCGGCGGTTCGTTCGTGCAAAAAGAGATCGCGGACGGCGATTTCGTCAAGAGCATTCGCTTGCCCGTTGCGATTGCCCAGCAAGAGATTACGGGATCTTATGAGGACGGTATGCTGACCATCGCGCTCCCGATTTCCGCGGACGAATACATTCCGGCGTCGCGCACGGAAATCCGGATGACCGTGAAGCGGGTGCTCGCGTAATGCCCGAAATCGGACTTCTGCCGCTGCAAGATGCGGTGCTCTTTCCCAACACGGTCATTCCGCTTGCCGTTATCAAGCGGCCAGGCATTCAACTGGTCGAAGAAGCGTTACGCGAAGGCAAATCGATCGGGCTGACGCTGCTGACGAACCGCGACGTCGAAAATCCGGGACCCGACGACGTCCATCGCATCGGAACGATCGGGACCGTGCAAAAAATGCTCAAGGTGCCCGACGGCACGCTGCGCTGCATCGTAGCGGGTCAGAGCGTTTTCAAGATCGAGAAGTTCACGTCCACCGATCCGTACATGGTCGCGGAGTACGCGGAATTGCCCGATATCACGAGCTCTTCCGACGAACTCGTGGCGATGCAGCGCAACCTCGCGACGCTTTTCCAGAAACTGCTTGGCTATTTGCCGCAAGCTCCGCGCGAGATGGAGATGGAAGTCCAAAACATCTCCGATCCGAACTTGCTCACGTATTTCGTTGCGTCGACAATGCGCCTCGACACGGCCGACCGCCAGGCCGTGCTCGAAGAACGCAACACCGAGAAGCGGATGCGCAAGCTCACGATGCTGCTGACCAAGGAGCTCGAGGTCGTCGAGCTCGGACATAAAATTCAATCCGACATCCAGCGCGAGATGGAAAAAAACCAGCGCGAGTTCTACCTGCGCCAGCAGTTGCGGGCGATTCAAGAAGAACTCGGCGAGGTCGATCCGCAGCTGGCCGAAGCCAACGAGCTGCGCCAAAAGATCGAAGACGCGAAGATGCCCGAGGACGCGCGCAAAGCCGCCGACCGGGAACTCGACCGTATCTCCAAAGTTCCGCAGGCTTCGCCGGAGTACAGCGTGATCCGCACGTACCTGGATTGGCTCGTGCAACTGCCGTGGGGACAGGAGACCACCGATCACTTCGACATCAAGCGCGCGCGCCAGATTCTCGACGAAGATCATTACGATCTCGACAAAATCAAAGACCGCATCATCGAATATTTGGCCGTCGGCAAACTCAAGAAACGGTTGACCGGCCCGATACTCTGTTTCGTCGGGCCGCCGGGTACAGGCAAGACGTCGCTCGGGCAGTCGATCGCGCGCGCGATGGGACGAAAGTTTGCGCGTCTTTCAGTCGGCGGCGTGCGCGACGAAGCCGAGATACGCGGGCACCGCCGCACCTATATCGGCGCGATGCCGGGAACGATCGTGCGCGCGATCCGCGATGCGGGCACCCGCAACCCCGTTATGATGATCGACGAGATCGACAAGGTCGGCGCCGATTTCCGCGGCGATCCGCAGTCCGCCCTCCTCGAAGTGCTGGACCCGGAACAAAACAACACGTTCCGCGATCACTACCTCGACCTGCCCTTCGATCTCTCGCAAGTGCTTTTCGTTTGCACGGCCAACAGCTTGGATACGATCAGCCCGCCGCTGCGCGACCGCATGGAGATCATCCAACTCTCCGGGTATACCGAGCTCGAAAAACTTCAGATCGCCAAACGCTACCTCGTTCCCAAGCAGCGCAAAGCCAACGGATTGAAAGATTCGCAAGCGCAGATTAACGATGCGGCGCTGCGGTCGATCATCGTCGACTACACGCGCGAAGCGGGCGTTCGCAATCTCGAGCGCGAGATCGGCACGACGTTTCGCAAGATCGCGCGCAAAATCGCCGAGTCGCCGCGCTTCAAAGGGCGTATCAAAGCGGACAGCTTGGTGACGTATCTTCAAAAACCGCTCTTTTATAATGAGGTCAAGAAGCGCGTCGCATCGGTCGGCGTCGCCACGGGCATGTTCTACACGCCCGTCGGCGGTGATATTCTTTTCATCGAGACGACCACGATGCCCGGAACGGGAAAGCTCGTGCTCACCGGCCAGCTCGGCGACGTGATGAAAGAGAGCGCGCAGGCTGCCGTGTCGTTCTTGCGCTCGCGCTCTGCGGAGTTAGGCTTGCCCGACGACTACTTTGCCAAACACGATCTGCACATTCACGTACCGACGGGCGCGGTGCCGAAGGACGGTCCGTCCGCGGGCGTTGCCTTGGCCACGGCGATTGCGTCGCTGCTCACCGGAATCAAAGTGGATCCGGATGTTGCCATGACGGGCGAAATAACGCTTACCGGTCAGGTGTTGCCGATTGGCGGCCTGAAGGAAAAAGTGCTCGGCGCCAAACGCGCCGGCATCCGGAAGATCATCATGCCCAAGCGCAATGAGATCGATCTCGACGACATTCCTAAAGAAGTGCGCGATACGATGGTGTTCGTGCCCGTCGAAGAGCTGTCGGAAGTTCTCCAGCACGCGCTCGGCAAGCGCATCATTACGCCGGTCGAGTTGGGCGCGTCGCCGGCGCGCGCGAGCAACGTCGTACCGATGCGCCGCAGCGCCATCAAACGCGTTCGCAACGGCGAGCGCAAACGCTCGCGCACGCGGCGTTGACGCGAGTGAGACAGCTGCTCTTCATCCCCGGCCCGGTTACCGTTTCGGAACGCGTACTCGCGGCGATGAACCGGCCGCTCATCGATCATCGCGGTCCTAAATTCAGCGAACTAGTGGAGCGCATCTATGCGCGCTTGCGTCCGATCTTTGGGACGCAAGAAGCCGAGATCGTGTTGCTCGGCGCCTCGGGCACCGGCGGATTGGAAGCGGCGATCGCCAACGCGTTTTCACCCGGCGACACGTTGCTCGCCGCGCCGATGGGTGCGTTCGGCGAGCGCATGATCGCGATTGCCCGCAAATACGGCATGACCGTCGATGCGCTCGAAGCGCGTCCGGGATTTGCCGTCGATCCGCGCGAGTTCGCGCAGCGGCTCAACGACGATACCGAACATCGCTACCGCGGCATCCTGTTGACGCACAACGAAACGTCGACCGGCGTGCAGAGCGACATGGGAGAGCTGGCCGCCATCGCGCAGGCGCACGGCGCGCTCACGATCGTCGACTCGGTCAGCGGTTTGGGCGCCACGGATTTTCGTATGGACGAGTGGGGATACGATATCGTGGCCGGCGCGTCGCAAAAAGTGCTGGCCGCGCCGCCGGGCGTCGCGATGTTAGCTATCAGTCCGCGCGCGTGGAACGCGATTGAAGCCTCGAAGACTCCGCGCTTCTACTTCGATCTGGTGAAGGCGCGCGAGTTTGCGCGGCAAGGGCAGATGCCGTGGACGTCGCCCGTGAGCACGATGTTCGCCCTCGACGTTGCGCTCGAGCAGTATGAACACGAAGGCGCGCCCGCGATTCACCGGCGGCTGGCGACGTACGCCGAAGCTATTCGCGCGGCGTTCGCCGCTCTCGGACTCGAAGTTTTTTCCCAACCCGGCGCCCATTCGGTGACGGTCGTCACGGCCAAAATTCCGGACGGCGTGGATGCGGCCGGCTTGCTGCGCGGTCTGCAGGAAGAGCGCGGCGTTACGCTCGCCGGCGGACAGCTCGATCTGAAAGGCAAGATCCTGCGCATGGGAACGATGGGCGACATTTCACAAACCGACGTGCTCGCGGCGATTGGGGCCATCGAGATCGCGCTGCTTGGTTACGGCGTACCGGTGCGAGTCGGCGCCGCCGGAAAAGCGGCGTTGAGCGTCTTTCTCAACCTAGGCGGCGCTACACCCGGTGATGGGCAAAAAAGTAGTGCGCAAATGGACGCGCAAACCACGGGAACGTCCCGATGATGGCACCGTCAATCCGGTCGTTCGGGCTGGTCTCGTAGCCGACCAGCGCGGACCGGTGCAGATCTGCGCGAATATCCGGCGAAAGCGGAAAAAAGAGCGCGACGTAGAGCAGCAGCCAGATCAGCACGACCGCTTTCACGACGCCGATCGCCGCGCCGCCTAAAGCGTTGCCCAATCCCAGAAACGGCAGCTTGGTCACCGTGTTGAGCGCGCGCGCGATCAACAAAATTGCAACGTACGTCGCCAGGCCGACCAAGAACATCGCGACGACGTGCGCCGATCCGCTGCCCAAATGAAGCGTCGCTTGAAAGAATCCGTCGAGCGAACCGCGATAAAACCACGGTACGATCACCGAGGCGGCCAGCGCGACGAAACCGCTCAGCTCGAGAATGAAACCCCGTTTGTAACCTTTGAGCGCTGCGATCAACACAATGGCGCCGATCAGGATATCCGGCCACGTCATACGCGCAGCGTCACACCGAACTCGGCGTGCAGCGCCGAAACGGCCTTTTCGACAACGGCGTCCGCCTCGGCGTCGGTGATCGTTGCATCGGGCTTCTGCAGCGTGAGGCGGATCGCCAGACTTTTCTTGCCGGGGGGGACTTGCGAACCCCGATATTCGTCGAATGCAATCACGGCGGTGCACCATGCGCCGGCGGCCGATCGCAAGGCATTCTCAAGACGCTGCGCCGGCAAATCGGCATCGCATACGAGCGCGAGGTCGCGATAGGTGGACGGAAGCTTCGAGGGCGGCTTAAACTGCGGAACGTCATACGGCGGCAATGTCGATAAGATGATGCGGCACGCGTAGATGGGGAGCCGCGATTCAAAGGTGCGCTGCAAGCGGGGATCGACTTGCCCGACGACCGCGATCTCTCGCCCGCCCATCAGCACGACACCGGTCTTTCCGGGATGAAAGCCTTCGCGCTCGTCCGCGGCGGTTTCGAAACGGCTCTCCCCGGTCATCTCGCGCAAGAATGCTTCGCAATCGCCCTTTGCGCGCAGGTAATTCGAATCGTGCCATTCCGGTTCGTCGCGAGGCTCGGCCGAAAATGCGAAAAAGGCCATCGACGTTTCCAGCGGCTGACGATCCTCGTTGTAAAAGATGTGTCCGATCTCGAATGCGCGCGCGGGCTGGTTCGCGTTCGCGAGGTGGGTTACCATCGCCGGTCCCAGCGAGTGGCGAAGGTAGCGCTGCTCTTCGCTCAGCGGATTCTGGACTTCGATGGGCCGCGCGGGCGGGTCGAGACCCGCGCGCCGGATTTTGTCGTAGACCTGCGCGCCGTGCAGTGAGTATGTGACGATCTCGCGGTATCCCAAGGCAGCCAGCGTCACGGCGGCTTTACGCTCGCGCCGGTAGTCGCCGCTTGCGATGTCGTGCGCGCGCACCGCGGGAATCTCCGACGAAATGCGGTCGTAGCCGGCCATCCGCGCGATCTCTTCGATCACGTCCGCGCTGCATGTGATGTCCGTCCGCCATGCCGGCGGTACGACGCGCAACACGCCGCCCGTCAGCGGTTCGACTTTGAAACCGAGCCCGTCGAGCCGCTCGGAAATCTCCGGCAAAGGAAGCTCGTATCCCAAGAGGCGTTTGACGTCGGAGATTTTGAATTCGATCGGCGCGGCGGCCGAAAGCGGCTCGCCGAAAGCAACCGGTTCGTGCGGCGTTGCGCCGGCTTGCGCCAGCAGCTGTGCGGCTCGGGCGGCGCCCACAGCCGTTAGTGCGGGGGCCAGCGATTTCTCGTGCCGCGAACTCGCTTCGGTTCGAAAACCGAGCTGCCCGGCGGTCCGGCGAATGCGCGGGCCGCTGAAGTTGGCGGACTCAAGGATAATCTCGGTCGTCTGATCCGTGACTTCGCTGTTGCGGGCGCCCATCAAGCCGGCCAAACACTCGGCCGACGTCTCGCTTGCGATGACCAGCGCCTGCGGATTCAATTCGTGCTCCGAGCTGTCGAGCGCAACGAAGCGTTCGCCCTCACGCGCGTCGCGTACGATCAAATGCTTGTTCGGAATTTTTCCGGCATCGTAAAAGTGCAGAGGCTGCGCCGTCTCGAGCATGACGTAGTTGGAGATATCGACGAGCCGGTTGATCGGCCGCTGGCCGGCGAGCGCGAGGCGGATGCGCATCCATGCCGGTGACGGCCCGCTTTCGACTCGGGTGAAGATCTGCGCTACGAACCGCCGGCAGTCAGGCGACTCAATAGTGACTTCGGCTTTCGGACCGCCGGCGCCGCCGCCGGGATGTGAAAGATCCGGCGTGCGCAGCGGAACGTTCTGATACGCGGCTAACTCGCGGGCCAGCCCAATCAGCGACATGGCATCGACGCGGTTGCTCGTGATCTCGACGTCGAGCACCGCCTCGCTCAAGCGGAAGTATTCGACGACGTCGGTGCCCGGCTGCAGCGACTCGTCGAACTGCATAATGCCGTCTTCGAACCACTCTTCCGGAAGCGCGAGCTCGTCTGCGGAAATCATCATCCCCTCCGATTCGAGGCCGCGCATTTTGCGGCGCTCGATCGTCAGTTTGGGAAGACGCGCTCCGATTGTCGCAACGGCGATGGTTTGGCCGGCCGCCACATTTGTTGCGGCAGTTGCAATAGTGAGCGGCGCGCCGTCGCCGACGTCAATGCGTCCCACTTGTAACCGGTCGGCATTGGGATGCTTACCGAGCTCCGCGATGCGGCCGGCGATAACGCCGGTGATGGCCGGACGCATTTCTATAGCCGCGACCGGAAAGCCGAGCAGCGCCAGCATCTCGGCGACCGCGGCCGGATCGGCCGGCAGCTCGACGTAGTCGCGGAGCCAACCTAAAGGAACGCGCATCAGGCCAGCTGTTCCAAGAACGCGTGGTCGTTTTCGAAGAAGCGGCGGATGTCGTCAACGTCGTAACGCACGAGCGCCATGCGCTCGACGCCGAAACCGAACGCCCAGCCCGAGTACACGTCGGGATCATACTCAACGTTGCGCAGCACGTTCGGATGCACCATGCCGGCTCCGCCCAACTCGATCCATCCCGAACCGCCGCACATGCGGCACTCGCCGCCGGCTCCGCGGCAGAGCGGACACGTTGTGTCCACTTCCGCACTGGGTTCCGTGAACGGAAAATAGGAGGGACGAAAACGCACTTGCTGTTCGGATCCGAAGATCTCGCGGCACATGCCGGTGAGCATGCCCTTGAGATGTCCCATGTGCACGCCTTCGTCGATGAGCAACCCTTCGCACTGATTGAATTGGAAGAGATGGCGCGCATCGACGGCGTCGCGCCGGTAGCACGTCCCCGGAACGACCACCGCGACCGGCGGACGGTGCTGCTGCATCGTGCGGATTTGCATCGGTGAGGTGTGCGGACGCAGCAAGAGATTGGGCGTGAGGAAGAACGAGTCGAATCCTTCGCGCGCGGGATGATCCGGCGGAATGTTCAGCGCGTCGAAATTGTAGTAGTCGGGCTCGATCTCCGGCCCCACGACGACGGCGAAGCCGTGCCGTTCGAAATACGCGCAGACGTCGTGCATGACCCGCTTCATCGGATGAATCGAGCCTTGCTGCGGCTTTATCGAAGGAAACGTGACGTCGATGCGCTGCGACAAGCTCGCTCCGACCTCGAGGGCCTGGGCGTTGGCCTGCGCTTCGTTCAGCGCGCGCTCCATCTGTTCGACCGCTTCGTTGATGCGCTGTCCGGCGGCGGGACGTTCTGCCGGCGGGAGTTTTCCAATCGATCTGCGGACCGCGGTGACTTCTCCGCTGCGCCCCAGGAATGCCACGCGCACCGCGTCGAGCGAGCTCGCGCCGGCAGAGTTTTTTAGCGCGTCCTCAAACCGCGCGCGCAAATCCTCGAGGTTGTCCGCAAGATTCATATTTGAAAATAAAAACGCCCGGCGTTACTTTCCGGGCGTTTTGGAGTCCGCCTTTTCGTCTTCTCTAGGTTGGAACCGACGTCGGGTGGAGCTGCCGGTAAATCAAATACGCGTTAATCGATCCCGTTGACTTGAAGAGTTTCCAGAAGAACTCGGACGTGGCCATCGGTCTCCTTCTGGGCGGGCCTACTGGCCCGGCCCCCATGCGGTGCAAGCAGTATAGCACGCGACTTTTCCACAGGGTAGTCTTGACTTTTTGGCACGTCTAGACTCTCTTGACAGACTTGACAGCCGCCCGGGTCAGGGGGCCGTCTGCACCCGCTTGGTGGCTTCGTACAGGGCGATTCCGCCCGCCACGGCGGCGTTCAAACTCTCGGCTTCGCCCTTCATCGGAATTGCCGCGAGCCGCGAGCAGAGGCCCGTCCAGGCCCCTAGTCCGTGGCGCTCTTGACCCACGACCAGCAGGCTCTTCGGGGCCCAGGACAGCTCCTCAATCGGATGGCCGCCCGCGGCGAGGCCGGTGATCTCCCAGTCCCCGGCGGCTGCGGCGGTTTCTTGCGGATCGGCCACGGCCAGCTTCAGGCGGAAGAGTGAACCCATCGCGCCGCGGACCACTTTGGGGGAGTGCGGCTCGACTGCGCCCTTCCCGAAAAGGACGGCGGATACACCAAAGGCCTCCGCGGCGCGCAGGAGCGTTCCGGCGTTTCCCGGATCGCTCAATCCCGCCAGCGCGAGAACGAGGCCGGACTCCGAAAAAAGCTCGGAGACAGGCACCAGCTCCACGGGAAGGATGGCCAGCAAACCGGGCGCGGTTTCGAGATCCGAGAGCCGCCGCATCGTCCGCTCGTCGATGCGGTAGACGTGCGCTCCCGCCGACTCTGCTTCGCGCGCGCTCTCCGACGATTCAAGCGCGGCGGGCGTGCCGTAGACCTCTTCAATCGAAGCCCCGCTGCGCAAAGCTTCGCGCAGCAGCGTCTCGCCTTCGATCGCAAACCGCCCGTGTTCGCTGCGGCCTTTTTTCGTGAGCAGCTCGCGCACCCGATCGAGCCGCGGATTATGGGCGCCGAGCATGGCTTCCCAAGAGTTTTGCGCGCAGCGCGATCGTCACGACGGCCGCGAGTATTCCGGCAAGCGAAATCGCGATGCGGTCGTTATAGTGGTGCGAGCTCGCGTAGGAAAGCACCAGTGCTGCCGCCGCGGCGAAAATTCCAAGGAAAGCGAGCAGCCACAGAAGCTCTTGTCCGATCGTCGTTTGCCGGGGCACGCTTGCTTCTACGAGGAGCGCTCGAAGTATCCCGTCCTTGGGTATGCACTGGAGGTGTCCGACGACGCTCCGAAGGTCATCGACTCGAAAGAAATCTACGCCGGCCGGATCTTTCGCGTCCGTATCGACACCGTAGAACAAGAGGGCGAACGTCGCGATATCGAGTTGGTCGTGCACCCTGGATCGTTTGCGATCGCGGCGTTACCGGCTGCCGACCGGATCGTGCTGGTCCGCCAATACCGTCATCCGGCCGGATTGAGTTTGTGGGAAATCCCCGCCGGCACGGCCGAGCCGGGCGAGCCGCCCGAAGACGGCGCGAAGCGCGAGCTCCGGGAAGAGACCGGCTGCTTGGCCGACTCCTGGGAGCTCTTGTGCACGCTCTATCCGACGCCTGGGTTCTGCACCGAATGCGTGCGCGTATACGTTGCGCGCGGGCTGCACGCGGGACCGCAACAGCTCCAGGAGGATGAACGCATCGAGGTGCGGCACGTATCGTTTGAAGACGCTTGGCGAATGCAAGCAAGCGGCAAGATCATCGACATGAAAACGATGGTAGCGCTTCTTTGGTTGGATCCTCGCCGAAATAAATAATTTTCGTCAAGAGTCGATAACCTAGCTACAAACCTTCCGCCAAATGCGTTTTAATAGAGGCGGCGGGTTCGCGTTATGGGAGGCTGGCGGTGGATACTCCACGGGACATTAACGACGTCCTCAAATATCTTTTGAGCGATGGCAAGCAAGAGCACATCGCGGCTTCCGTATTGGCGGCCGACGACGAGGCCTACCTCAATAAGCTTATCGCCGCAGTGCGTGCCGGGAAGCGCGCCGTGCTCATCGTTGAGGACTCCGACGACAAACTCAAGTACATGTTCAGCAACGCCTCTCGCGCGGAGGCGGTGAGTATGCTGGGCAAAGTTATCGAGGCCACCGGGCGCCGGTTAGCCAACGGCGACGATTAAAGAGAAACGAGGGCTTTCGCCCTCGTTTTTACTTCACGGCGTTCTTCGCCGTTTTCAGTAGCGACCCGAAGGCCGCCGCGTCGGAGACCGCCAGTTCCGCCAGCGTCTTGCGGTTGAGCGTGATACCCGATTTTTTCAGACCATTCATGAAGACCGAATAGCTCAGGCCTTCCTTACGCGCGGCCGCATTAATGCGGCTGATCCACAAGGAGCGGAAATCGCGTTTGCGCACGCGCCGGTCGCGGTACGCATAGGCCAGCGAGTGAAGCAGCGCTTCGTTCGCGACCCGGTAGTTGCGCCGGCGGGCGGCGCGGAAGCCCTTGACGAGCTTCATGACCTTACGGCGGTGTTTGAGTCCGTGGACGCCGCGTTTAATACGTGCCATGCGAGCTCCTTACAGCAGGTAGGGGATCGTCGGCGCCAGGCGCTTCAGATCTCCAGGGAAGACCGGCTGATCTTTACGGAACTTGCGTTTGCGCTTGCGCGTACGCTTGCTCATAATGTGGCCGCAGCCGCTGAACTGATGACGGTGCGTCACCTTCCCGTTGGCGCTGACCTTTACGCGTTTGGCTGTACCGCGGTGGGTACGAATCTTAGGCACTTTTCTTCTCCTTGTCCTTGGCAGCCATGCTGGTGAACTTCGGCGGACCGGTAGGCACCGAGCGGGGCGCCAGGATCATGAACATGTTCTTTCCTTCGAGTTTTGCATCGCGTTCGATCGTGGCGATCGGCGTCATATCTTCAGCCATCCGATCCAAGAGGCGCTTTCCGAAGGACGTGTAGGTTATCTCTCGTCCGCGAAACATGATCGTGACTTTGATCTTGCTGCCGTCGAGCAGCAGACGTTCGGCCATGCGGGCCTTCGTCTCGTAATCGTGCGTCTCGATCTTCGGCCGGAGCTTCACTTCTTTTAATTCGAAGCTCTTTTGTTTCTTGCGGGCGTCTTTGTCTTTTTTCGACTGCTCGTACTTCAAACGTCCGTAGTCGGCGATCTTGCAGACCGGCGGCGATGCCGTCGGTGAAACCTCGATGAGGTCCAGCCCGGCGGTGCGAGCCCGCGCGAGTGCGTCCTCCGTGAAAAGGACCCCAAGTTGCGTTCCGTCTTCGTCTATCACGCGCACTTGGCGGATGCGGATTTGGTCGTTTATTCTGAGCGGTCGAGCTATGGCATTACTCCTGTTTTGACAAATAAAAAAGGGCATCGCCGCAAGTCGGTGACCCCATCATCCCAAACCGGCCGGCGGTTCCTCGATGAAGACCGGATCGCCCTAGGGCATCCGGTGAGGGCCCGTGGCCCCACTTCGGCTTACGGAGCATACCACATCGGGAAGGGGTACCGTCAAGGGACGACCCATAGTCGGCCGCCTGCTCCTCGGCCAGCACTTTTCCGGTCTTCGGATCGACTTTGCGCTGCAGCTTGTCTTCGGTGCGCGCGACGATCACGCCGACCTCGTCGCGAATCGACGTGTAACGCGAATTGGGCGTGGCCGGCGACCGCGGCTCGACCTGCCAGAGCACGTCGCCTTTTTCGGTTACTCCGAAAAGGTTCTGAGGATACGCTTGATCGGGCGGGACGTTGAGCAGCAGTACGTTGATGCCGTCGATCTCCAAGCGTTCCTTAATCGGGTAGGCGGGCAGCGTCGGAAGCGATCCTTGTTCCATAGTATTGGTGTACCCGGAATACGTGTGGCCTACTGATTCCGGATGAAATCAAACTGGAGCAAATAGTTTCCGGTCACAGGCGTGCACGCCACGACCGCAGGTGAGAACGTATCCTGTTGCGCGGCTCCCAATGCGGCTGAATCGAGGTCGGCATCTCGAGCCGACTGATAGATGGATGCCGCAAGCACGCGCCCGGTGACGCCGATGGTAACTTTGACGCGGACGGTTTTGATCACGCCGCGTTTGTAACGGGATACGGCGGCTCTCGGAAAACCAGGACTAACGATTTGTACCGCGGTTGCGTCGTGGTTGCACGGCTCGGCGGAACTCGCGGTGGGCGCCGGGGTAGGCGCGGCGGCCTGCGGCTGCCCGATCAGGAGGCCTAAGAAGATCGTGACGAAAGCGTGCATCATTGATTCGGGTCGAACGTTACTTTAAACAGATACAGCCCGAACGTCGGCTTACAATTCCTCATGCGCGGCGAATAAGTTGACTCTGCCGCGCCGCGAAGGGCGGCCTGGTCGAGATCGCCATTACCGCTCGAATTCAGGACCCGCAGCGCAGCAATCGTACCTTGTGGGGTGATATACACTTGGATTCCGGCAGTAACTTGTCTCAGGCCTAACTCGCGTGCGGACTCAGGATAATCGGGCGATGTTTGGTGCGTTACCGTTGCGTCGCGATCGCAGGCGCCCGCCGGCGCCGGTGTAGGCAATGCCTGGAAAGATAGCGCCAAGAGAAAGGCGGTAAGCAGCATCTTGACGTCCCCCTAACAGGGCAAAACCTTCACAGGGCGTAGCGTAGCTCCTTTAGCCCAAACTGGAGAGTAATGAAGTTTTTATTGCCGGCGATTGCCGGCGCCGCGTGTCTCTTTCTGACCTCCGCCGGTCTCGTCTGGGCGCAGCCGATAGCGCTGACCGTCGACGCCTCCGACGCGGCGGCGCAAAACGTCGTGCATACGCACGAAATCGTGCCCGTCACGGCCGGGCGCATGACGCTCTACTATCCGCAGTGGATTCCGGGAGAACACGGCCCGGTCGGTCCTATCGAAAACGTGGCGTCGCTGAAAATCTCCGCCAACGGAGCGCCGGTGGCATGGCAGCGCGATCCAACCAATCTGTTCGCGTTCAGTTTCGAGGTTCCAAACGGCGTAACCGCCGTCGACGTCGACTTCACGTATTTGGGAGCGACGTTCGGGCGATACTCTTCCAACCGTCTTTCGTCGCCGAATATCTTGGTGATCGACTGGAATCAGAACGTGCTCTATCCGGCGACCGGTACCAACGACACGACAACGTTCGATCCGGTGCTGATTCTTCCGGGCGAAAACTGGAAGTTCGCAACCGCATTGTACGATCCGCAGCGAAGCGGCAGCCGCGTGCATTTTGGCGTCACGCCGCTCGGCAGACTGATGGATTCGCCTTTAGATGCGTGCGAGAACTTCCGCTCTTGGGATCTGTGGCAGGACCCGGGCTCGTTTCCCGGCACGGCGTCGCTC
Organism: Vulcanimicrobiota bacterium; assembly: GCA_013036105.1. Taxonomy (GTDB): domain Bacteria; phylum Vulcanimicrobiota; class Vulcanimicrobiia; order Vulcanimicrobiales; family Vulcanimicrobiaceae; genus Rubrimentiphilum. The sequence goes on along the minus strand of JAAXCX010000006.1, from coordinate 79,401 downwards.
AACGTTTGCGCCGACACGCCCGAGGAGCTCGATGCGAGCCCCAAGACCGTCGGACACTTTCGCACTCTGGTGCGCGAGATGCTGGCCATGTACGGCGCGCGCCACTGGCACGATTACCATTTTCTGCTGACCGTCTCGGACGTGATGCCCGGCGAGGGCGTCGAACATCACGAATCCAGCGACGACGGCGAAAGTGGCAACTACTTGATCGATCCCATGCTGCTGCAGCGCGGAGGCGATCTGCTCTCGCACGAGTTCAACCACTCGTGGGATGGCAAGTACCGGATGCCCGACGGTTTGTTCCGTCAGAATCTCAACACAGCATACGACGACTCGCTGCTCTGGGTCTACGAAGGCATGACGCAATACTACGGAGACGTCATGTCCTATCGCGACGGAATTCGGGAAGCGAAGAACTGGCCCGACCATGTTGCCGCGATCTTCGCAAATTATGACAATCAGCAAGGACGCATGTGGCGGACGCTTTCGGACGACGCGACGTCAGGGCCGTTTATCTACGGCGCGCCGCGCGGCTACGGCTCGCAACGCCGCGGCGAGGACTTTTACACCGAAGGGGAGCTGCTCTGGCTCAAAGCCGACTCCATCGTGCGCGATCTGTCGCACGACACGAAGTCGCTCGACAGCGTCGCGCGCGAGTTTTTCGGGCGCGAGAACACCGGTCCGATCACCGTTCCCTACGATCGCGCGGATCTGATCGCCGCGTTCAACGCCGTTCAGCCGTACGACTGGGCGGGTTTCTTTCATACCTGGGTGGATGATATTGCGCCGCATCCGCCGGACGGTTTTACCGCCGATGGGTGGAAGCTCGTCTACAACGCGCAGCCTAGCCAAGACGTACGCAAAACGAACTTCGCGTACTCGCTGGGATTTTCGGCGTTTGGCGGCACGGTGAGCGACGTGCACGCCGGCTCGCCCGCGTGGGATGCCGGCCTGGGTTTCAATCAGAAACTCGTTGCGGTCAACGGGCGCACCTATAGCGACGACCTGCTCTACGATGCCGTCATTGAGGCGCAGCGTTCGCACACGCCGATCTCGCTGCTCGTCGTAAAAGACGATGCTTACCGCACCATTTCGATCCCGTATTATGGCGGTCCGCGGTATCCGCACTTGGTGCGAGTGCCGGCGGTTGCCGACCGCTTGAGCGATGTTGTCAAACCGTTGACGAAGGAGGCAGGCTCGTGATTTCTTGGCGCACGAATTTCGATGACGCACTGAAAGAGGCAAAGCGCGATTCGAAGCTGGTCTTCTTCGACGTGTTCAACCCTGGTTGAGGGGGCTGCCAAGCGCTGGATACCGTGACGTATCCCGAAACCTTCGTATCAGAAATCGTAAACCGGTCCGTTCCGGTTCAAATCGATAACTCCAAACCGGAACACGAAGCTCTGCTGAAGCGATACCATCACATTTGGACGCCGGATATTCGCATCTTGAATGGCGACGGCGACGTGCTCCAAGAATGGCAAGGGTATTTGCCGCCGGCCGAATTCGCAGCGCGCGCGCTGGTGAGCATCGGCCAGGCGCACTTGCGTTTGCGCGCATTCGATAAGGCGGAAGAGGCTTACGTCGAGGTACTGAAGCGCTTCCCGACTGCGCTAGCCGCTCCGGAAGCGCAATACTACTTGGGCGTAACGCGATACCGGCGTGATCCGGAAGGCAACGAGCTGCTGCATCAATGGGCGATGCTGCGGGCGAAATACCCGGCCAGCGAATTCAGGCTCAAGCAGTCGTTTAAAGAACTGCCTTAAGCGCACCGTCCATCGCCGAAAGTAAAAGTTCGATCTCGGCGTCCTCGATCACAAGCGGCGGTGCGATGCGCAGCACGTCTTCGTGCGTATCTTTCGCCACGACGCCGCGCTCCATCAAGAGCTCGGCTAAGCGTCGCGCTGGCACCGTCAGCTGCAGGCCGATCAACAGTCCGCGTCCGCGAACCTCTTCGATGGCCGGTGAGGCGAGGTCGCGCAATCCGCGCATCAGCCGCGCACCCGCGTAGCGCGCGCGCGCCGGAAGATTCTCGCTCTCGATCACGTCCAGGGAAGCCATGCCGACGGCGCACGCCAGCGGATTTCCGCCGAACGTGCTCCCGTGATCGCCCGGACCGAACAGTTGCATGAGATCGCGGCTTGCGAGCATGGCGGAGACGGGATAGTACCCGCCGCCCAATGCTTTTCCGACGATCATGACGTCGGGTTTAATGCCGTCGTGATCGCAGGCAAAGAGATCGCCGGTGCGGCCGAGTCCGGTCTGAATCTCGTCGGCCATGAACAGCACGCGATGCTCCCGGCACAAACCCCACGCGCGTTTCAAGAAATCCGGCGGCGGAACGATCACGCCGCCCTCACCTTGGATCGGCTCGACGAGAATCGCGCACGTGCGTTCGTTTACCGCAGCCGCCAGCGCGTCGTAATCGCCGTACGGAACCGCGACGAACCCGGGCGTGAACGGTCCAAAATCGTGACGGTACTGTTCGGTCGTGCTCGCGCTGATCGCCGCAGTGGTGCGTCCGTGAAAGTTATTGGCGAAAACGATGATTTCGGCGCTGTCCGAGGCGACGCGTTTACGTTCGTACGCGTAACGCCGCGCGAGTTTGATCGCGGTCTCCACGGCTTCGACGCCCGTGTTCATCGGCAGCGCGGATTCGTATCCGCAGAATTCGGTTAGGCGTTTGAGAAACGGTCCCAAACGATCGTTGCGCATCGCGCGCGAAGTCAGCGTAACTTTCCTGGCTTGTTCTTCGAGCGCGGCGCGGATGCGTGGGTGACAATGCCCTTGGTTGACCGCGGAATACGCGCTCACGCAATCGAGGTAACGTTTTCCGGCGCCGTCGTACAGCCAGACGCCTTCCGCCCGCTCGACGACGACGTCGAGCGGTTGGTAATTATGAGCGCCGTAGCGATCCTCGAGTTCGATGAAAGCCGCAGCCTTGCGATCGATGTCGTGCATTGTAGGAATGCGGTTCCGTCCGCTTTAAGAGCGTTCCCTCTTTCTTCATGAATGATGCATCGTACGCCGCCGCGCAAGAAGGAATCGCGCGTTTTCGTTCCCGCGACGGCGCCGAAATCGGCGAGCTGGGTCGTTCGCTGGTTTTCGATCACGGACGCCGCACTCGGCGCGCGATACTGTTATTTCACGGGCTCAGCGCGAGCCCGCCGCAGCTGATCGGCATCGCGCGCGCGCTTGGAGAGCGCGGCCACAACGTCTTCGTTCCGCGTCTTCCGCAGCATGGGCGCGAAGATCGGATGTCGCACGCGCTTGCCGGCATGACGGCCGAACAGCTCAAGGCGTGCCTGCGCGACTCGCTGGACATCGCGCGCGGTTTGGGTGAAGAGGTCAGCGTCGCGGGGTTTTCTTTGGGCGGCTTGCTGACCGCATGCGCCGGGCAAGTCGAACCACTGCACAAAGCCGTGGCGATCGTTCCTTTCTTGGGTTTCATCTGGATGCCCACGCGATTGGGCGAGTTGGCGTCGCGCTTTGCGCTTCATTTACCGAACCGTTTCTTCTGGTGGGATCCGTGGCTGCGCGAGAAGCAGCTGCCGGCGCACGGCTATCCGCGCTACTCCACACACGCTCTGGGCGAAAGCTTGAAACTCGCCTCCGAACTGATGGCTGCGGCCCGTGCCGGGCCGCCCGCGACGAAAGAACTGATCGTGGCGATAAACGTTCGCGAACCCGCCGTCAGCAACCGCGCCGCAGTCAAACTCGCGGATCTTTGGAAGGCGCACGGCGCGAACGTGCGGGTCGAGCGTTTTCGCGACTTGCCTTTCGCGCACGATGTGATCGAGCCAAAACGCTATCCCGATATCGCGCTGCGCCTGCAGCCGCGTCTGGTAGATCTGATCGATGGCTGACTCGCAGAAGCGCTGCTCGTGGGCTGCCACGCCGGCCGCGATTGCGTACCACGACCGCGAGTGGGGCGTGCCTGTTCACGATGACCGCATTCACTTTGAGTTTTTGCTGCTCGAGGGCGCGCAGGCCGGGCTGAGTTGGAACACGATTCTCTCAAAGCGGGGCGCCTACCGCAAGATCTTCGCCAACTTCGACGCGCGGCGCGTCGCGAAATTCAGCGAAGCGAAAATCCAGGATATTCTGAAGAATCCAGGCATCGTGCGCAATCGCTTGAAAGTGCGGGGAGCCGTGAAAAATGCAAAGGCGTTCCTGCGCGTGCAGCGTGAATTCGGCAGCTTCGATGCGTACGTCTGGTCGTTTGTGGGCGGCAGGCCGCTTTGTGCGAAACGCACGGTGCGTTCGCGCGTGCCGGCGACGAGCAAACAATCCGACGAACTGAGCGCCGATTTGAAAAAGCGCGGCTTCACGTTCGTGGGATCGACGATCTGTTATTCGTTCATGCAAGCCGTCGGCATGGTCAACGACCACGTCACGACCTGCTTTCGGTATGCCAAGTGCCGCTGACGGTCTCTTCTCTGCCGGCGCGGTCGTATGCGGAGGCCAAAGAACGCATCGCGACCTTCAAGGCGCTCGATAACGATCCGCGCGTATTGCCCGAAGCATACACCCGGCTGTACGACTGCGGCGAACGCACGGAACTCGCGGTCGTTCTGCTGCACGGAATTACGAATCATCCCGGCCAGTACGTGCAGTTCGCGCCGCTCGTGCGCGAACTTGGCGCGAATGTTTTCGTTCCGCGCCTTCCGGAGCAAGGCGATCGCGATCGCATGACGACGCGCCTGGAGAACCTGACGGCGGAGATGCTGCTGTCGTCGGCAACCGAAGCGGTCGACATCGCATGCGGTTTGGGCAAGCGCGTCTGCGTGCTCGGTATTTCAACCAGCGGCTTACTGTGCGCGTACTTCGCACAGCACCGGGCCGACGTTGCGCACGCCATCGCGGTCAGTCCGGTCTTCGCGCTCTTGAAATTTCCGTACCGGGCGAGCCGCCTGGTTGCCGCCGCAATGCGAAAATTGCCCAACGCCTTCATCTGGTGGGATCCGCGCAATAAGGAAAATATTCTGCCGCCGACGGGATATCCGCGATTTTCTACGCACGCGCTCGGAGAGTGCCTGCTGATCGGCGACGACGTTTGGGGTGCTTCGCGCAGGACGCCGTTTGCAGGCGGCCGGGTGACAATTGTGACCAACCAGCGCGACCCGGCGGTCAACAATCACGCCGCCGACAGCGTCGGCCTGGCGTGGCAACGCTACCGCCGCGAGTTTACTCAGGCTTACCGTTTCACCGATCTGCCGTCGAACCACGACATCATCGATCCGCAAAACGCAACTCCGCGGATAGACATCGTCTACCCGGTGCTCATGCAATTCATCCGCCAAACGATGGAGGTCCCGCGGTGAGGATCAAGTACCAACGCACGATGACGCATAAAATAGTGATCTCCGCTCTCGCGCTGCTGCTTTCGGCCTGCGGCTCTTCGCAGTCCGGCACCACGTCGGGCGGGGCCGGCAACCCAGGCTCGATCTCGATCTCCGGATCGACTGCGCTGCTGCCGCTGGTGAAGCAGGCGGCGGTCGACTATCAAAGCGCGCATGCGAACGTGAAGATCAGCGTGGCCGGAGGCGGATCGCGCGTCGGCATTACCCAAGTTGCGCAGCGCGCGGTCGATATCGGAGACTCCGACATTCCCGCGCAGGGCCAGCCGAGTTTGGTCGATCACGCGGTCGCAGTCGTTACGTTCGCCATCGTCGTCAATCCCCAAACAGGTGTCAAGAACCTGACGACGGCGCAACTGCGCGGCATCTTTAGCGGGAAGATCACGAACTGGAGTCAAGCGGGCGGACGCAGCGGCCCGATCACCGTTATCAACCGGCCGCGCAGCTCGGGCACGCGCGCCGTTCTGGTGCAAAATATTCTCGGCGGACACGAACCTTCCGAAAGCGGCTTGACGCAAGACTCGTCGGGCACGGTCGCCGCGATGGTCGCTCAAACACCGGGCGCGATCTCTTACGTCGGAATGGCATACGTCAAACCCGGGTCGCAAGTCGCGGTCACGGTTGACGGTTTCGCGCCTTCTGTCGCAAACGTCGAAGCCGGCAAATATAGGTACTGGTCACAAGAGCACATGTTCACCAACGGCCAGCCCGGAGCGCAAGTCGCCGGCTTCATTCAGTATGTGCAGAACGATCGTCCGCTGATCTGCAGGCTGCAATTCATTCCCGAGAGGTTTATGATCATGGCCGCGCTCAAGGGTCAGAGGCTTCATTGCTAACGACCGTGGCGCGTGTTACGGCAGAGCAGGCAGCGAAAGTGACGGCCTGGTGGCCAGATCCGGGTACGTTTCGTGGAAGTTTTCAGCCGCCGTCGTGACGAGCCTGATCGCGAAGTCGAGCTGCGGATCTTTGCCATCGCGGTAATGGTGCGGGGCGATGTCCACGTCGTAGTCGGGATCGGTTCCGTAATTCTCAACCTTCCATCCAACGTCTTTGAACCAGAACGAAAACTCCGGCTGCGTGGTGATCGTGCCGTCCACTAGGCGGTGATACGGATTGATGCCGATCACGCCGCCCCACGTGCGTTTTCCGACCAGCGGTCCGAGCTTGTAAAGTTTAAAGCAGTGGCTGAAGATGTCGCCGTCCGATCCGGCAAACTGGTTGGTGATCGCAACGAGCGGACCGGCAACCGATTCGGGCGGATAGGGAAACGGCTTTTGGCTGTAACGCGCGATGTCGTAACCCACGCGTTTGCGCGCGAGCTTTTCGAGCAGCAGCGGCGAAACGTGACCGCCGCGATTGTACCGGACGTCCACGATCAGTCCGCTGCGGTCGAACTCGGAGAGATACCCGCGGTGAAACTCCGAAAATCCCCACGGTCCCATATCGGGAATGTGCAGATAGCCGATCTTTTCGCCGGTGGCCTCGTGCACGTACTTCCGCTGCGCGTCAACCCACGCGCGATAGCGTAAGCTCTGTTCGCTGGCGAGCGCTTTGGCGGTGATATGCCGTTCTTGCGACCCCGAACGAATGACGACGCTGACCTCGCGGCCCGCGGCGTTGACCAGGGCGTGATTCGGTCCGAACTCGCGGTCGAGTTTCTTTCCGCCGATCGCGGCGAGCACGTCGCCTTCGCGAACGTTTAAGCCGGGCTCAGCCAGCGGCGAGTCGCTCTGCGGATTCCAAGAGTCGCCGCGCAAGATGTGCGTGATGCGCCAGCCTCCGGCCGCGTCGTCGTACACATAATCGGCGCCCAAAAATCCGCGGCGGTATTGGGGTGGTTCGCGCAGATCGCCGCCATATTCGTACGCGTGCGACGTGCCGAGCTCGCCGTGCATCTCCCAAATGAGATCCGAGAGTTCGGCGCGCGTGCGCACGCGCGGCAGCACGGCTTCGTAACGGTCGCGCACGCGATCCCAGTCGATGTCGGCCATGTCCTCGAGCCAGTAGTGTTCGGTTTGCAGCCGCCACGCTTCGCGGTACATCTGGCGCCATTCGTCACGTGGCTCGATCTCGACGCTGATGCGATCGAGGTCGATCCAGCCGCTTTTGCGTCCCGGTTCGGACGGCGGTTTGGGATCGTCGTGATCGTCCGGCAGTTCGGCGAGCGCGTCGATCGCGCGGAGCTTCTCGTGCGAACGGTAGAGGAGCGTGTGGTGATCGGCCCCGAGCGCGATCTCGCTGACCTCGGATGCGACGGTCGCGGCGCGCTGCGTTTCGAAATCATAGGCCATCAGCGTTCCGGCTACATCCTCTTCGTCCCACGAACGCGACTGCGGCTTGATGCCGCGCACCTCGAATTTCGTGAACAGCACGCGGTTGCGGACCGCCACGATCTGATCGTACTCGCCTTCGTCCACCGGGAACGCCAAAATCCGTCCCTGGATCCCGTCGAAATCGATCTCGACGCGCGGCGGGCCGGAGTCTTTCTTTTTCTCGGCTCCGTCGCGATCGTGATCGAGGTCGCGGTGAACGGGTTTGGGCTTTGGCGTGAACGGGTTGGGCACATCGGCGCGCAGCGTCGCGACAAACGGCCGCTGCGCTTGCGGAAAGCTCAAGTCGAACTGCAGCGCGTCGTAAACCGGATCGAAGTCGCGCGTGGAAATGAAGTAGAGATACGCGCCTTCGGGATCCCACGCCGGACTGTGATCGGCGCGCAGCTGCGGCGTGACGTCGTGAATGTCGCCTGACTTCAGTTTGACGACGCGAATGATCGAGACGGCTTGGTCGAGCGGCGACCACGTATAGGCCAGGTACCGTCCGTCGGGCGAAAACGCCAGACCGGTGATGCGGTTTCCAACACTTTTGTCGAGCACACGCGGCGCGCCGCTCCGCACGTCAACCGCGAGCAGTTCGTAACGGTGGTTCGCAAAAGCGACAACGTCTTTGACGGGCGAAGCGACGAGCTCGGTAACTCGTCCGATGTCGCCGGCCGTCACCAAAACAGGTTCTTTCGATCCGTCAACTTCGTGTATCGCAATCTGTTCGAAGCCGTTGACGTCGGTGGTCGTCGCGAAACGGACTCCGTCGTTCATCCACGCGATGCAGCGGTAACGCACCGTGCTGCCTGCGCCGTGTCCAATAGGCGCCTCTTCCCAAAACGGCATCGTGAACGGCTGTCCGCGCGCGATAACTGCCACTTTCGTGCCGTCGGGAGAGGGCGCAAACTCATCGAGCGTGTGCGTGCCCGGCAAAAACTTGCGCACGGTTTGCGACGCTGCCGACGGCATGGTAACTTCGACTTCGCGCGTTTGGCCGCTGTGGACATCGTAGCAGAAGAGCGCGCCGCCCGCGGTGTAGACGATGCGCGAGCCGTCGGTGGAAGGAAAACGCGCGTAGTATTCGCCGTGGTGCGTGTGCCTCTGGACGTCGCTGCCGTCCAACGCGCAAGAGTAGATGTTGCCTAAGCCTTCATGATCGGCGGCGAAATAGATCCGCTCGCCGATCCACATCGGCCAGACCGGATTACCGTCGGGTAAGGCGAGATGTTCGAATTCGCCTTCGCCGGCCGCGTCGATCCAAATCTCGCCGGAGGTTCCGCCATGGTAGCGTTTCCAGCGCGCCGGATCGTCGGCGTTGCGTCCGATCACTACGCGCGTCCCGGGCCCTTGGGAGATCGCGCGCATGTGTCCGAGCCCGAGCGGCCGCGGCGTTCCGCCGGAGGGCGACACCGCGAAGCCGCGCGTGTCGCGTTCGTACCACGCGTTCGGATTCGAAACGAAAAGAATCTCCGAGCCGTCGGGCGTCCAGCCGCTCACCGCAGTCAGCGTTCCGCCCAGGAACGTCAGCCGCCGCGGTTTTCCGCCTGCCGCCGGCACGACGTAAACTTCCGCATTGCCTTCGTCGGTAGCGACAAACGCGATCTGCGTGCCGTCGGGCGAGAAACGCGGCGTACTGCAGACGCCGGGCGTCGCGGTAAGGCGGACGGCGGCTCCGCCTGCAAGCGGGGCGATCCAGAGATCGTCTTCGCAGACGAACGCGATGCGATCGCCCGAGACGGTCGCGAATCTGCAGTAACCAAGGTCCATGAGGGCGATATGGTTAGCGTCCGGGAAGGCCGGTCCCGCTTGCCCGCCAGGATAACTTTGTGATACAAAGTAAATGTATGGCAATGCAGGTACCCGTCCAGTCACCGATCCCCGTCCACGTCGCGGTTATCATGGACGGCAACCGCCGCTGGGCCAAGAGTCACGGATTGCCTGCTGCGCAGGGGCACCGCCGCGGTATCGGCGCGCTGCGCGCGGCGGTGCGCGCTGCCCTGGGGGCAGGCGTGAGCGTGCTGACCGTCTACGGTTTTTCAACCGAAAATTGGACGCGCGATCCTTCCGAAGTGCGCGTGCTCATGCAGTTATGCGCGATTTTTGCCAGAACCGAACTCACCCAGCTTCGCAGGCAAGGCGTAGCCGTTCAGGTCGTCGGCGACATCGCCGAATTTCCACGTCCGGCGCGAGGAGCGATCGAGAGGCTCGTGCGCGCAACCGCGCACAACCGGCGGATGACGCTCAACCTGGCGTTAAATTACAGCGGACGCTCCGAGATCGTGCGTGCGGTGCGCGCGATTGCGGATGACGTTGAATCGGGCACTCTGCGCGCACGCGATGTTGACGAATCCGCATTGAGACGGCGGCTCTACGCTCCGCAACAGCCCGATCCCGATCTGCTGATACGCACCGGTGGAGATTTTCGCGTCTCGAATTTTCTGCTCTTCCAACTCGCGTACACGGAGTTGCTGACGCTGCCGGTCATGTGGCCCGATTTCAGTGAGGACGACTTCGCGCGCGCGGTTGAGGAATACGGCGAGCGTTGCCGGCGCTTCGGGTCATGACCATCGCGGGAGCGCCCGGCACGACGGTGCGGCCGTCCGCTTCGATCAACAACCGGTCCAGCGCGGCATAGATCAGCGTCGTGTTGTAGATGCGCGCGATCGGCGCGTTCACGATCGCGGGCGTGCCGCTCAGCTCTTCAAATGGAACGACCGCAGTGCCGGTGCTGGTCAGCGGCGGCGCCGAAAATCCCGCGAGCGTGCGAAAGAGCAACTCGGCATAGAGCGCGTTGGCCCAGCCGAATTCGGCGCGCGTAAACGCCCAATATCCGTTCCCGTAGAAACTTTCGTGGATGAGGCCGTCTTTGCTGTCGGTTTCGGCCAGCGTCGTTACGCTCTCCGCGATTTCTTGCGACGACGTCGCCGTTAACGCACGCCCGATGATACCGAGCGGCCAGACATATCCGGGCGGCGTATGTTCGCTGCCCAATCCTGAGGCGTAGAGTCCTTTGTAGTACCACGGGTTGCGCGTTGAAAGCGTAAACGCTCGCGTACTCAGATAGAAGGGATCCGAAGACGACGACCATCCGATGTACGGCATTGCTGTGAGGTTGGGAATGTTGGCGTCGTCGGCAAAGAGTTGTGCGCCGTTGCCGTCGGTTTCATAAGCGTAGGTCCAGCCGCCCAGCTCGGGGCGCCAGGCCCGGCCAAAGAGTTCGATGCCGTCTTCGACCTGCGCCGACATCGCGTTCGCTTCGTTTGCCAGATTGCGGTCGCCGTACCCGTCGATCGCGAGCCGCGCGATGACGCGCAGCGCAATCGCCGCGATCGCTTCCTGCGGTATATTGAAATGATAGCGGACGGCGTCGTCGGACGGGCGGTACGCGGTCCAAATCATTCCCGTTTCCGGATTGAACGCTTCGCTTTGCAGTTCGGTATGGTAGCGGCTGCAGGTCGCGTGGAGCTGCTCGCACCGCCACGTGTCGACGCTGGCGCGCAGTTCATGGTGGAACGCGTTGGTGAAAACCGCGCGCGTTCCGGTTTGCTGGCGGACAACCCACGCCAGCAGCACGGGCCACGCCAGCGAATCCGCTTCCCATTTGCGCTCCCAGATGTGATAGTTTGCCGTGAACGCGTTCGCGTACGGATCGACGGCCACGTTGCGCGCGTTGCGTTCGATGACGCCGAGCAGACGCACCGCGAGAATCGGATACCCCGGTGTAAATCGCACGTACGGAATCGATTGCGCGGAAGAGTCGCGCAGCCACATGGCGGGAATGTCGCCCGTCTGTACGTATGTCGTGTTGTCGCTCTCGCTGAAAAAATCGGTGAAGAGCGTGTGGAAAAGCGAGGCCGGTTCGATTGCGCTTGCGCGATGACCGGTCAGCGGCAGAAGAAGGCTTTGCGCATAAGCGGGTGCGCCGGACAAGGCAAGGACAACCGTCAGCGCGGCGGCAATCCTTCGAACGTGGGCAGTCCAGGCGATCACTCAGACCTCTTGCGGCAATTTCGCGCCCGTTCCCCACGCGCGCTGGCGCGCGCGATCAGCCGCGCGGAATCCGGACGGGGAGCGGAGCTGGTGCGCCATCTGTTTTCGCAAACGGGGCGCGCGCTCACCATTGGTCTCACGGGACCGCCCGGCGTCGGCAAATCAACGCTCGGTAACGCGCTGGTTCGCAAGATCCGCTCGCTGGGCAAGAGCGTCGGCGTCGTGTCGGTGGATCCGAGTTCTCCGTTTTCGCACGGCGCGTTGTTGGGCGATCGCATTCGATTGACCGAACACTTTACGGACGGAGAAGTTTTTATCCGGTCGATGGCCAGCCGCGGCCATCTGGGCGGTCTCTCCGGAGCCACGGCCGACGCCGTGCTGCTGATGGACGCGTTCGGCTTGGACGTCGTCATCATCGAGACCGTCGGCGTCGGACAATCCGAGATCGAAATCGCGGAACTCGCGCAAACCACGATCGTCGCTTTGCAGCCGGGCAGCGGCGACAGTATTCAGGTGCTCAAAGCCGGGATACTAGAAATTGCCGACATTTTCGTGGTCAACAAAAAAGACCACCCAATGGCGAATCAACTCAAACACGAGATTCGTTCGATGATGGAAATGCTCGATTTCAGTGGCTGGGTGCCCGAGCTGATTATGACGCAGGCGACAAGCGGCGAGGGCGTCGACGAGCTCTGGGCGGGTGTCGAGCGGCACGTTGCGTACCTGCGCGAATCGGGCGAGCTCGATGAGAAGCGCCGGGAAGCCTTCGCGCACCAGGTCCGCCAACTGGCCCTGGGGCAGCTCGAGCGCAAACTGGACCGCCACCTGGGCAGCGAATTGGCGGCCGGAGTCGATCCGTATGCCGCCGCCGAACGTGTCCTAGGTGCTTTTGGCATCTCATCTGAAGTTTCCGACGAGCCGGCTCGCGCGCCGCACGTGCGCGCGTCGGTCAAGGGCCTGACGTGATCGCGCTGCTTGGCTCGGTCGTGCTTGCGGCCGCAACGGCGACGCCGCCGCCGACGATCATCCGCGAGCGCGTCAGCCCGGTGTGCAGCACGCTGCATCAGCTCGTCGTTCCGCTCGCGAAGATGTACATAAAAGACAAGCCGATCATGGCCGGAATTGTTGCCGCGCAATCCCGTTTCGCGGCCAACGGAAGAACGTATCTGCGCGACGGGCAATTCTTGTACGCCGCGAAAGTCGATATGCTCTACACGAGCATCTTCCAAAACTTCGACGAGATTTACAGCGATCTGAACAAGTCGTATGCCGCCTACCCTCAAGGGACGAACGCGAAAGTCGATGCGTTGCGTCAACGCGTGCAAAACGTCGTCGATCTCCAACGCACCCTGGCCAACAACGATCTCGCTGCCTATGCCGCTTTCGTGGATAATACCGACGTGAACGGAATCCAGAACAGTCTTAACCAGTTGGCGGGCGAGCGTGCCGATCCGCACCCCGGTGCGACGCCGCTCCCTTCGGACATCGTTCCGTTTGGGACGGGCGGCCCCGGACCGTCTCAGCCTGTTGCGACGTCACCGCCGCCTCGACTTGCCGCCGATAGCGACCCGAGATTGTCGAGCGTGCCGCCGCCCGGCTTCGCGATGAGAAGTTTGAAATGGTCGCGCCGGGGCGAGCTCACCTCTCTCATGAACCGCGAAGGGCCCGCTCTTGCAGCGCAAGCGTTAATCGCGGCGCGCGATTGCGACGGAGGCTAAATGCTAGCGTTCGTGTTTGCGCTCGTCGCGGCGGCAACTCCGTCACCGAAGCCGTATCCGGTCTTCCAGCCGCCGCCGACCATCATTCAAGAGCGCGTGAGTCCGGTCTGCAGCACTCTGCACAAAGTCGTGCTGCCGCTCGCGCGCATGCAAAGTCAGTACCGCACGGCGACCGCGGCGATCCGGCAAGACGAACTGCAGCTCGCGAAATACTCGAAGACCAAACTGCAGGACGGCGTGCAGCTCTACGCGGCGAAAATCGATCAGGAGAGCACCAACTTGATCGGGTCGATCCACCAAATAGAAGGGCTCTTGCAAGAGTCCTATGCGGTCTATCCGGTCGGGAAGGTTGCCAAAGTGGACGCGCTGCGTCAGCGCGTGCAGAATATCGTCGACCTCCAGCGCGCGACCGCCGACCGTTACGCTCAAGTTTACGGCACCATCGTTGATAACTACGGGACCGACGTCTTGCAGAATGTGAGCAGCGCTTTTGGAACGGGCTCGGCCGGGAATGCCGGCGGCGCCGCCGCGGGCCCGGGACTGGACACGATGCCCAATGCCGCGACGCCCGTGCCGCCGCCGCAGTTCAATACGCCGCCGCCCAGCCTGCCGGCCGACTACGACCCGCGTCTGGCGAGTAAACCGCCGACCGTCATCAGTGCGCACGCCCTGAAATACGACCGGCTTTCCCAGCTCGACGCCGCCATGGCCAGCCAGGGCCGCAGCCTTATTCAGCAGGCGTTGATAGCGGCCCGGGATTGCGACGGCACGTAATGGCAAAAATGATCGAACGCCCGGACACTTCAGGCGCGCAGCCGGAGAATGACTTTAGCGCGCAAGAAAAAACGTGGGAGAACGCTTCCGCCAAGGGTAAGCGCCGCGCCGGCGCCGGATCGGGTGCAGTCGATCGCACCATCTCCGACCTTCCTTTAAAGACCATCTACGGACCGCAAGACGTGGAGCTGGATCTCGCGCGCGATCTGAGCTGGCCTTCCATCTATCCGTACACGCGCGGCATCCATCCCAATATGTACCGCGACCGCCTGTGGACGATGCGCCAATTCGCCGGCTTCGGCAATGCCAAGCAAACCAACGAGCGTTACCATTTCTTGCTCTCACACGGCCAGCATGGGTTGTCGGTGGCCTTCGACATGCCCACGCTGATGGGATTCGATTCCGACGCGCCGCAGGCGCGCGGCGAAGTCGGCAAGTGTGGAGTCGCCATCGATTCGCTTGCCGATATGGATACGCTCTTCGACGGCATAGACATGGGCGACATCACGACGTCGATGACGATCAACGGTCCGGCATGTATCGCGCTCGCGCTCTATGTCGCCGCCGCGGAAAAGAAGGGTACCCCGCGGGCGCAACTCGGCGGGACGGTGCAAGCCGATATTCTCAAAGAATACATCGCGCAGAAAGAATGGATCTTTCCGCCGCGTCCGCATATGCGGCTCATCGTCGACATGATCCGTTTTTGCCGCGACGAGATGCCGCGCTGGAACACGATCTCGATCAGCGGTTACCACATTCGCGAAGCAGGTTCGACCGCCGCGCAAGAGCTGGCGTTTACGCTGGCCGACGGATTCGCCTACGTCGAAGCCTGCGTCGCCGCGGGAATGGACGTTGACTCCTTTGCGCCGCGTCTGTCGTTTTTCTTCAACTCGCACATCGACTTCTTCGAAGAGATCTGCAAGTTCCGGGCCGCGCGGCGCATTTGGGCACGGCACATGCGCGACCGTTACGGTGCGAAGGATGCGCGTTCGCTGCAGATGCGCTTCCATACGCAGACGGCCGGCTGCAGCGCGACCGCGCAGCAACCCGAGAACAATATCGTCCGGGTGGCGTACGAAGCATTGGCGGCCGTTCTCGGCGGCACGCAGTCGCTGCATACCAATTCGATGGACGAAGTGCTCGCGCTGCCTTCCGAGAAGGCGGCCGAGATCGCGCTGCGTACGCAGCAAGTGCTCGCGTACGAAACCAACGTGACCAATGTCGTCGATCCGCTAGGCGGTTCGTATTTCATCGAGGCGCTCACCAACGAGCTCGAGCGCCAGGCCGAAGACTACTTCAAACGCATCGAGGAATACGGCGGCGTGATCGAAGCGATCGAGGCCGGGTTCTTCCAGCGCGAGATTGCCGACGCGAGCTACCGCTATCAGCGATCGCTGGAAACAAAAGATCGTATTCTCGTCGGCGTGAACGCCTTCGAGAAGCCCGAAGAACGGCAAGATATCGAACTGCTGCGTATCGGCGTGGAGATGGAGCGCGAACAGGCGCGGTCGGTTGCAGACGTCCGCCGCAATCGCGATCAGGCCGCCGCGCAATCTGCACTCGAACGTCTGAGGAAAGCTTGCGCCGACCCGAACGACAATGTGATGCCGCACCTGATCGACTGCGTGAAGGCCTACCTCACCGAAGGCGAGATCGTCGAAGCGATGGCCGCCGTCTACGGACGTTACACCGAGAAAGTTGCGTTTTAATGGCCGCACTCACGCAAGAGCAGCGCGACGCCGAAGCCGCGACGTTAAAAGAAGTGATGGCTAAACTCGAGGAAGCGCTCCGGCTTAGCCTCGAGCTCGAACGCGAGGACACGCAGCCGCATGGCTAGACCGCTGCGCATCGTCATCGCGAAAGCCGGGCTCGACGGACACGATCGCGGCGCGAAAGTGATCGCGCGCGCGCTCCGCGACGCGGGCATGGAAGTCATTTACACCGGACTCTTCCAAGCGCCCGAACAGATCGTGCAAACGGCGATCCAAGAAGATGCCGACGGCATCGGCCTTTCGATCCTCAGCGGCGCGCACATGACGCTCTTCCCGCTCATCGTCGAACAGCTCAAAGCGCAGAACGCGCAAGACATCGTCTTTTTCGGCGGCGGAACCATCCCGCCCGAAGATGCCGAGGAGCTCAAACGCATCGGCGTGCGCGAAATATTCACGCCCGGCGCACCGCTCGCCAATATCATCAGTTTCGTTCAGCGCGAATGCGGCAACCGCCGCGAACTCGTCGGCTGAGTGCGAAGGGCGTTTGCCGGGTTCCGTTTCGGCGCAGGTCGTCTGACTGCAACCGCGGAGCCATGGATGGCGGGAGCGGTCTGCAGTCAGCAGGGCAAGCGGAGGCGGGATGCCGCAGCGAGCGCGTGGCCAAGCGAAATGGAACCCGGCAGACGTCGTTCGCGCATTACGGCGGGTGAGCAAGATTGACCGTTAGAACGCGTATCGCGCCGTCGCCGACCGGCGACCCGCACGTCGGCACCGCTTATGTCGCGCTGATCAATTACTGTTTCGCCAAGAAAAACGGCGGCAAGTTCGTGCTGCGCATCGAAGATACGGATCGCGCGCGCAGCACGCGCGAATCGGAGCAGGCGATTCTCGATTCGCTGCACTGGCTGGGCTTGAGCTGGGATGAAGGCCCCGATGTTGGTGGTCCGCACGGACCATACCGGCAGAGCGAGCGGTCGGAAATCTACCGCGAGCACGTGCAACGGCTCTTGGACGACGGTAATGCGTTCAAGTGTTTCTGCACGCCTGAGCGGCTGGACGATATGCGCGCCGCACAGCGCGCTTCGAAGCTGCCGTCGCGATACGATGGCTTGTGCACGAGCTTCAGCGCCGAAGAGGCCGCGAAAAAAGAGGCGGCCGGAACGCCGTACGTCGTGCGATTGAGTGTGCCGGCGCAGGGCGTATGCGTCGTGGACGACTTGCGCCGTGGAGCGATCGAGATCGACTGGGGCAGCGTCGACATGCAGGTGCTGATGAAATCGGACGGCATGCCGACCTACCATCTCGCCAGCGTCGTTGACGACCACTTGATGGAGATCACGCACGTCTTTCGCGGCGAAGAGTGGCTCTCGTCGGCGCCCAAGCATTTGCTGCTCTATCAGTATTTTGGATGGGAGCCGCCGCAGCTGCTGCATCTGCCGCTCTTGCGCAATCCCGACAAGAGCAAACTCAGCAAACGCAAGAATCCAACGAGCATATTGTTTTACGACGCAATGGGCTATCTGCCCGACGCGCTGTTGAATTTCTTGGGCTTGCTCTGCGTCATGCCGCCCGAGGGCGAAGAGATCATGGACCTGCCGCTGATGACCGAGCGCTTCGCCGTCGAACACATCTCGCTGGGCGGTCCGGTCTTCGACGTGACCAAACTGGATTGGCTGAACGGACGATACTTGCGCGAACGCAACGATCTCGATGCGTTCATGAGCAAAGCGGGAGCCTGGGGATTCGAGCAAGCGAAGTTGCGGAGAATTGCCGCCCTGGCACAGCCGCGCATCGAACGTTTGAGCGACCTCGGGCCGCTGCTCGCATTCTTTTTTGCCGGCCGCGTCGCCGTGACCGCGGAGCAGCTGCGCACGCCAAAGCTCGACGACGTATCGCTGCGCAAAGCGCTGCAGCTGGCGAGCTGGGGATTCGACGCTCTGACGAGCTGGCATACCGCGGAGATTGAGGCTGTGCTCAAAGACGTCGCGGCGCGGCTGGAGCTGAAGCTGCGCGACGTCACGCGCCCATTCTACGTCGCTATCACGGGAAGTCCGACCTCGGTGCCGCTCTATGATTCGATCGACATTCTGGGCCGCGACATCGTGCGCGAACGTCTGCGCGTTGCGCTTGAAATCTTGGGGGGCGTCTCGTCGTCCGAACTCAAAGAGTGGGCGAAATGAGCGTACGCGCGATCGTGCTGGCCGCGGGCAAGGGCACGCGTATGAAAAGCGATACGGCGAAGGTCTTGCATGATCTGTGCGGCCGGCCGATGCTCTGGTACGTGCTGCAAGCGCTGCGTGCCGCCGGCGTCGCGGATATCTACGTCGTGACCAACGCCGAACTTCAGGGACGCATGGATGAATTCAACGCGAGCGGGATTCTTCAAGAAGAACAGCTCGGTACGGGCCACGCCGTTCGTACCGCGCTGGATGCGATGAAGCCGGACGGATCGGGACGCGTACTAGTCGCGTGCGGCGACATGCCGCTGGTTACTCCGGAAGTTTTCAGCGCAGTGCTGGCTGCCGCCGGCGGCAACGCCATGGCCCTGGTTACGGCGCGCGTGCCGTTGCCTTCGAGCTTCGGCCGGATCGTGCGCCGCGACGGCGGAGTGGAACGGGTCGTCGAAGCGCGCGACGCAAACGCGGCCGAGTTAGAGATCGACGAAGTCAATGCCGGCATCTATGCTTTTGACGAGACGTCTCTGCGCGATGCGGTGATGCGCCTGCGCAGCGACAACGCGCAGAAAGAGTTTTACCTCACCGATACGGTCGCCGATATGGTTGGTTCCGGCAAATCCGTCGTGCCCGTCGTGACGCCCGATCCCATTCACGCCGCCGGAATTAACGATCGCGTGGAACTCGCGGTCGCGCGGCAAGAAATGAACCGCCGCCTATGTGCGCAGCACATGCTCGCGGGCGTGACCATTGTGGATCCGGCGAGCACTTCGCTGGAGCCGGAGCTGAAGATCGGGCGCGACACCGTGATCTATCCGAATAGTTCGATCGGCCGCCTGTCGGAGATCGGCGAGCGCTGCGCAATTGGTCCCAATTCGCGTCTTTCGAACGCGCGTCTTGGCGACGAAGTGACCGTGCGCGAGAGCTGGATTTACGATTCGAGCGCCGGCGACCGCACCATGATCGGCCCGTACGCGCGAATTCGCGACAACGCGCAGCTTGGCGCCGACGTTCGCATCGGAAACTATGTCGAAGTCAAGAACTCGCGCCTCGCGCGCGGCGTGAAGGCTAGCCACCTCACGTATTTGGGCGACGCAGAGATTGGCGAGGAAACCAATATCGGCGCCGGCACGATCACGTGCAACTACGACGGCAAGAACAAGAACAAGACGGTGATCGGCCGCGACGTCATGATCGGATCGAACACATCGCTCATCGCTCCCATCACGATTGGCGACGGTGCGCTGACAGGCGCGGGTTCGGTCGTCACGAAAGACGTCCCCGCGGGCAAGCGCGTCGCCGGCAATCCGGCCAAACCGTTGCCCGGCAAATAAGACTCCTGCACTCGGAGGTGCGTTTAGTATGAAACGTTTTTTACGAGCTTCGACTGTATGTGTATTTCTCGCGACCGCATTGCCGGCCGCGGCAAGCGCCGCAACGATAACCGTTACGGTGAATCTTCCCGGCGGCGGGCCCGCGAAACACGCCTTTGTACGCATGTGGAAACAGGGCGCAAACTATTCGATCGTGAGCCTCGAAACAGAAACCACAAACGCCGCCGGAAAGGCTACGTTCAAAGTCCG
Organism: Vulcanimicrobiota bacterium; assembly: GCA_013036105.1. Classification (GTDB taxonomy): domain Bacteria; phylum Vulcanimicrobiota; class Vulcanimicrobiia; order Vulcanimicrobiales; family Vulcanimicrobiaceae; genus Rubrimentiphilum. The sequence continues at coordinate 59,772 of JAAXCX010000006.1, read as the reverse complement.
TCCGGGCGGATGTCTGAAGGCCGAATATGGAACGGACTCGGGCGGGCGGCCGATCTACATCGGAAATGCCTGTCCCAAACCCGGCGACAAAACCGCAACGATCGATCTCGGGAAATAGCTCGACGGGGAAATTGAAAGGGCGCCGTGCTCTCCACGCGGCGCCCTTTCTTGCAGCCCCGTTTTGGGGATCTTAGTTGCCGATTTGGCTATTCATCACGGCGAGATCGAGACTGCCGAGTCCCGTCGTGTAGTCGTAACCGGGCGCCGCCGTGTAGAGCCCGTTGGTTCCCGCGAGGATGTCGTGGAAACCGCCGTAAGGCGCGGTCGGAGGCGGTCCGGTGAGCGTTGCTCCGGCGCTATGCTGTTGGAAATTGCGGTACAGGAGCGCGGCCGCAAATCCTAACCGGTTGCCGTGCGACGATTGGAATCTCGCCCAGCTTCCGGCCGCAAGCGGTGAAGCCAAACTCGTTCCGCCGGTTACGCAGGGTGTGCACGCGCCGTTGGCAGCTTGACCGCCCCACGTTTCCGCGCCGGTTTCGATCGACGCATCCATGGCGATGTCGGGCAGTCCGCGGAAGAGCAGGGCTCCCGCGCTGTTAACGGTTTGCGTCTGCTGTTCCCAGTACGGCGGGGATTCGAATTGGCTCAAGCCGCCGCCGCCGGCTTCCCACGAGCTTTCGCCCTGGTAGCTGCCGTCGGCATTGCTGAACAGGTCCGTGCCGCCGACTGCAACCACGTATGGCGAGGACGCGGGATATTCGGTGAACGGTGCGCCGCCCGGTGCGCCGTTGGTGTCGACGAAGTTGTTGCAGTAGCCGCCGTTGTCGCCGGTGGAGACGAACATCGTCATGCCCTCGGCCGCGCCTTGCGCGAGAACCTCGTCATCGAGAACCATGGAACCATCGAGGAACGGGAAGAATTCGCAGCCGCCAAACGACGAGTTGCCGATCTTGGTCTTGTGCTGCGTGACCCAGCTGTTGTATTCGTTGGCGATATCCGAATCGGTCAGCGAGGTTGTGTCGTAGAGGTAGAGCGCTTTGACGTTTTGCGCGATTCCGCTGGAGTAGACCGTGTCGAGCGTCCACTCGCCGTCGCCGGCGGTGTCGGGACTCGAAAGGCCGACCTGTACGACGTTGACCGGAACTTGCGGCAGCCCGAACTTCTGCTCGTTCAGCCGAAGGTCCGAGATGGATTGCGTCACGTCGCCTTCGGTCATGATCGCGATCGGCGTCGTGTTTGCCGGCGGTACACTCCCCGCATCATAGGCTTTTTGAAACGTCGCCGGATCGTAGAAACGCAGGCACTGCTGGGAGGGCGAAGAGACGCCGAAGACTTGGCACGACGTGACCTGCGGCGTCGGTTTCATGGCCTGCAAGTTGTTCAATCCCAGAACCGCAACGACGATTCCCGACAATGATGTGGGAACGAACGCAGGCGCGACGTTTGCAATGAACGATGTGCCGCCGCCGGAAAACGAATGAATCGACGTATTGAAAGCGGTCTGCGCTTTCGCGATCGATCCGTCCGCGCTGATAATCAGGTTATTCGGCGCGACCGTAATATTGCTGAATCCTTGGCTTTGAAGATAGGCCGTCACGGCCGAAACGTCCGAGCTCGTCGGCGCGTACGTCGCCATAAAGGCGCCGTCGTCGAGTTGATTGCCCGCGGCGATCTCCGACTGCAGCTGCTTCATGTTGTGCAGTTGTAAGCCGACGCGGACGGTAATCGACTGCGCGGCGTTTGCAGCGCCCAGGTCGCTCGCGTTGGCGATCGGAATCGCCTGCGTGCCGGTGCTCGACCAGCCCGCGGGCGCTTGGACAATGGATGCTGATTTCGTGGTGCCCATGCCCATCTGCGAGGACTGCGGCGCGGATCCCATCGGCGGCATCGAGCCGCCATGCCCACCGCACGCCGCCAACAATGCGGAAGCGACGGCCAGGGCTGCAAGTTTCTTCATGGATTGCTCCTCCTACCATGAGGCTAGGAATCGCACGGGGGCGCGCACATACCGTAAATAGGGTAGAGCGCCCGCCGCCTGGAGTGCCCTATCCTCGGCCCATGATGATTTCAGTACCGGGCGAGTGGGACTCGTACAAACTCGATCAACTCCACGCCAGCCTCGAGCCGGCCTACACGGCGGAGCACATCGTGATTAACCTCTCGGGTGCGCGCCACGTCACGGATACGCTGCTTGCGGCGCTGCTGGAACTGCGCGCCTACCGGGCCGCAAAAAACCTCGACGCGGCGGTCATTCTGGTGAACTCGGCTTTCGTGCGCAAACTGCTGTCGCTGGCCGGCTTCGACGGGCTGTTCCGAGTCTACGACGCGGTCGAGTTGCTCGTCCCTAAGGCGGCCTAGCCGCGCTAGATAACTGCGTCCCGAAACGCGGTGTATGTTTAGCGGTCGGGTCCGCGGTTAATCTTCGCTAAAACCCCAAGACGCCGTTAGGTGAGCCCAGGCCCGTTGCGAGATCGAATCCCGACGATGAAATATCGTTGAACTGATCCCGGTGCGCGTACGAATACGCAGGCCCGGCGGGATTGCCCGAGAGAGCGTACGCCGACGCGATCAGCGGAGCGCCGATGCTCGTGCCGCCCGCGACCAGCCAGCCGCCTGCGAGGGAGTCGTACATAGAAACGCCGGTTTGTGGATCGGCGACCGCCGCCACGTCCACTGTCGCGCGCGATTTACAGATATTTTTTTGCCAGGTCGGACGGCTTATGTACGCGCTGCAGCCTTGCCCGCCATACGCCCACGGCGATTCGTGCCACGCGCCGGCGCTTCCGGAAAGGGTGGTGCCGCCGACCGCGGTGACGTATTGCGAAGCCGCCGGATAAAACGGTGCGGCCTGGTCGCCCGAGCTCGCGGTGATCGCGGTGCCCGGATGGCGGTAGTGCACGTCTTCTGCGCTTTCTCCCGACCACTCGGCCGCGTAATAGCTGTTGCTGATTGCCGAGGCGCCGATTGCAGCTGCCGTGTCTACAGCCGCACCGAGATCGTCGATCTGCGCAGAGTTTGCCTCGACGAGGACGATCGAACACTTCGGACATGCGGCCGACACGACGTCGAGGTCGAGTGAAATCTCTTCGCCCCACGCGCCGTTTGCCGCCGGATACGATCCCGTTCCGCCTTGCTGATTGACCTTCCGGAAGCAGCCGTTCGACGTCGTGCATGGCGGCAGGCCGTACGCGGCGCGGTAGATCGTGAGGTCCGTTTCGGCGAGCGGATCGTCATAAGCGTCGACGATCGCAACCGTGCCGCCGGACTGCGCAGACGGAAGGTTATAGGCGTTCTGCAGATCGCTGGGGTGCAGTCCCGGCAGCAGCGACGACGGAGTACCGAGATCGCTCAAAGGCGGTATGGTGATGTTGACCGCGATTGTGCAGGCTGCTTGACCGGGAATCGCTACCGGCGAGCACGCCAGTAGCGCACCAGGTAGCCCTGTTGCGCCGTTTCCGCCCGGAAGACCCGTGGCGCCGTTTCCCCCCGGCAATCCCGTCGCGCCATTTCCGCCGGGCAGACCCGTCGCGCCGTTTCCGGCCGTGGTTGCCGTGATGTCCGTGAGGCTGGGCGAATTCGTCGCGCCGGCGCTCTGGGGTGCGGCGGGGATGAGCGCGCGTGAAGAACCGGCGCATCCTGCCGAGACCGCCGCGAAAGTCAGTAAACAAAAAAGACGTATGCGCAAGCAAAGGCTCCGTTGTTGCCCGGCCGAGCTAGGTTTCTACCCAGCCGCTGCTTGTTGCTAACGCGACCGCTTCGCGCCGGCCGCTGCAGCCCAGTTTTCGGCACATCGAACGGATGTGCGTGTCGACGGTCTGCGGGCTTCGGCCCGTTCTGGCGGCCACGTCTTTGCTGCTCCCGCCCAGTGCGAGCAGCTGCAGTATCTCGCGTTCCGCCGGCGTGAGGGCGCTGTAACCCTCGGCCGCCGCTCCGCTCGAAGGCAGCGCAGCCAGCATGCGTGCAAGTCCGCCAAAATGCACGGCGCGCAGACGCTCGAGGGCGGCCGGCCACGATCCGTCCTCGGATTGCGAGAGCCGGACCCGGTACGCTACGCGCACCGCGTGCGCGAACGCGCGAAGCTGCGCCATCGACGGCGGCGCGGCTTTTTCAGCGGCCGAGAGATGGCGGTGCGCTTCTTGATCCCGTCCGCGCTGCATCTCGGCCAATGCCAGGAATAGCCGCGCGCGGATCGTTTGCATATTCGATCCGGTGATGCGCTGCAGCGCTTCGTTCGCTTCGTGCACGAACGCATCGCCCTCGCCGGGCATGCCGGCCGCGAATGCGCAGAGCGCCGCGAGCGAAGCGGCGACGGCGCGAAGCTCGTCGTTACGCTGGACCTGCGGATTCTCTCGAACGAGCGCAAACGCGCCGCGGAAGTTTCCGGACCATGTTTCGCGCAGCGCTCGCGCCGGAACGAGCATTTCGTTGCTTGCGAGCGGCAGCGCCGCTTGGCTTTGCGCGAGTTCGCGATCGAGTTCTTCCAGCGCGGATTCCTCGCCGCGTTCCACCTGTAAATCGTAGGACGCGATCAGACCGTAGAGCCGTGTCTGTTCGCTGCCGCCTTTGCGCGCGTATTCGCCGAGTTTGTCGAGAATGGCGAGCAACCCGATCGGATCGGTCGTCTCGTTGTAAAGGATCGCGTATTGCACACTGCTGGCGCGCGCGGCGACGTCGTACAGATTGCGCGCGACCGCGAGTTCGATCGCAAGTCCGGCATACTTCCTTGCGCGATCGGGATGCGTGAATTGATAGACGTACGATGCTTGTTGCAGCAGGCGCGCGCGGGCCTCGTCAGACGTCTGGGTGTCGACGAGTTTCAATGCCCGCTCGATCGTGTCTTCGGCGCGGTCGAAGGATCCGGCGCCCGCATATGCCGTCGCGAGCGTTCCCAAGATCGGAAGCTGCGCTTGTTTGGGCACGGATTTGTCGAGTGCGACCGGTTCGAGCAGCGCGATGCAGTCGCGGCCTTGGCGTACGAGCTCGACCGCATACCGGTGCACGAGATTGAGGCGCACGGCCGCGTCCTTCGAATCGGCGATCGCAGCAAGAAACGCGGGTTCCGCCGTTTCGAAATGGCCGCGCGCCGATTCGAGCATCGCACGCAGCGCTTGGACTGTGGCGCTTGCGCGCGTCTGTTCTTGCGAAAGTGGTTCGATAGCCGTGCGAAGGGCCGCGCCCTCACCGCGTTCGAAGAGCGCCAGCCCGGACCGCTCGAGAATTCGGACGATCGCCCCGCCATCGGAAGCGCGTGCGTACAGCAGCAGCGCGGCGCGTTCGTCGCCGCGCGCTTCGAGCAGGCTCGCGCCTTCGCCAATAGCTTTCAGCCAAGCCGACCGGCCGGTGCGCTGCAGTTGGGTTTCGAGAAACTCGCGGAAGAGATCGTGGTAGCGGAATTCCCCGGGCGAAATCTCGGTGAGAAATGTGACGTTACGCCGGACGGCTTCAAAGATCTCGCGGGCACCCAGCCGTTCGACGATCTCGCCGTCGAACGACGAAAAGACCGAACTGCGCAGCAAAAACGAGCGTTGCTCTTCGGACACGCTCGCTAAGATTTGTTCCGCGAGATAGCGGTACACGATCTCGCGCGTTCCGCTCGCGGCGGCTGCGAGATCGCTCACGCGCGTGCGCGTGCGCAGCGCGATGTTCAGCGCTACCGGCCAGCCGCCGGTCAGCGCCCGCAGCGATTCGACTTCCTGCGGCTGGGCGGCATTCTCCGCGTCGCCCGCCGCCGCCAGCGCTTCTTCCGGTGTGAACCGCAGATCGTCTTCGCCGACCGGAAAATCCATGCGCCCGTAAGCCACCCAGGTCGCGACCGGCAGCCCCATGTCCGTTCGCGCCGCGATAATCCAGGATAGACGGTCGCTCGTGCGTTCGATCACGTCGGCGAGAAATGCGACCGACGCGACGTCGGTGGCATAGTGCAGATCGTCGATGACAATCGTGCACGACGCGTGTTTTGTATGCTCGACGAACCAGTCGGAGATTTCGCGCACGGGCTGTGAGGCCGCCATCACGCGTTCCGCCAGCGCCGGGAAAGCGGCCGCCGCGGACGGAGCCGCGGGCGCGATCGCATCGCTCAAGCGTCGGACGAAATCGAGCAGCGCCGAATCTTCGCGGCGCAGTTCCAGGACGGCGGCGTTCAGCTGCGAGCTTTCGATGAAATCCCGCAGCGCCACGCTCTTCCCGAAGCCGGCCGGAGCCGCCAGCAGCGTCACCGGAAAGCGGGCCGCGCGCGTGAGCCGTTCGTTGACGCGGGCGCGCATGAAGCGCGGTGTGTGCACAGCGAGCGCTTCGACGCGGGCACTTGCCCTCCATATGAGGATACCGTCGCTGCACGGGCGCTGCCGCGAAGCCGTCCGCTCCGAGCGGGCCTTGCTCGAGGCGGTGAGTGCACTGACCGCAGCTTCGCGAGATTCGGCTGCAGCCGTCTTGCAGACGCTCGAAGCCGCGCTCGCGGTAGTGGATCCGGCGATCGACGCCGTTCTCGTTTTCCGGCCCGCGGGCGAAGAATTGGCGTGCATGTTTGCCGGCGGCGGCCGCGCCGAATACTTTCGCGATCTGCGTTTGCGGCTCGACGGCGACTCATTGCCGGCGCATGCGGCTCTGGCCGGACACCACATGATGCTCGGGTCCGGCTCCAAACCGGTGATTCCCACGGATCGCGCGGCGCTTGCCGTTCCTATGTATGTAGGGAATGCATTGTGCGCCGTGACCTATGCCTCGGCGCGGGGATCGATCCGCGCTTCAGAAGCGCTGATCCGAGCTGCGGCGCATGCCGCCGTGCCCTATATGCTCGCGCGCGACCGCGAATCCGACCGCGCGAGCGCGACGTATGACGCGCTGACCGGCCTGTACACCGCGCGCGCGTTTCGCGACACGTTACAGGTGGAGTTGCGCGCGGCGGAGATCGGACGCAGCGTCACGCTGGCCTTGTGGTTCATCGACACCGACGGTTTCAAAGGCGTGAACGATGCGCGCGGGCACACTGCCGGCGACCGGGTGCTGCAGCGGTTGGGAGGGATGCTGCGCGAACATTTGCGGCCCGCGGTTGATCTGGGAGCGCGTAACGGCGGCGACGAATTTTGCGCCGTTCTGCGCAACGAACACAAGCGCGGCGCGATCGCGCGCGCACAAGCGTTTTGCGATGCCGTGCGCGCTTGCGATTTCGGCGTCGGCCTGCCGGTTACGGCCAGCGTGGGCGTCGCGGCATTTCCATACGACGCAGCGTCAGCGAGCGCGCTCTTCGAAGCGGCTGACGCGGCGATGTATCACAGCAAACGCTCAGGAAGGGACCGCGTCGCGTTTCCGGACGGGCGCGGCAGCTTCACCGTGCATCGCTGAAAAGCAAAAGAGCCCGGGCAGCGCGAACCCTGGGAGCATGCGGTGCAGACTGGTTTGGATCACGCCCGACGCCGAGCGTTTGATGGGCTATTGTGCGCGCGTGAGCAATCCCGCCAACCAGGAGAACCCCGACGTCGCCGGCCTGTTGCGGTATTGCATCAAGAACGCGCACTGGTCGGTTTTTGAAATGGCCGATCTCTGCATCGAGATTCAGACGACGCGCAGCATCAGCGCGCAAATCATTCGTCACCGCAGCATGCATTTTCAAGAGTTCAGTTTGCGGTATGCCGAGCTGCAGAAGATCGAACGCGTACATCCGCGGCGGCAAGATCCGAAAAACCGCCAATCGTCGCATGATGATCTCCCTCCCGAAACGCTCGACTGGTTCGAACGCGCCCAAGACGAGCATTTCGGTGAAGCGTACCGCTTGTACGAAGAAGCCCTGGCCAAGGGCATCGCCAAGGAGTCGGCACGCTTCTTGTTGCCGCTCGCATCGGCGACGACCATTTACATGAAAGGCACTGTCCGCGACTGGATCCACTACATCAATCTGAGGACCGATCCATCCACCCAGTTGGAGCATCGCGAGATCGCCGAAGAATGCCGCCGGATCTTCGTGGATGAGTTGCCGGTCGTCGCGCAAGCGCTGGGCTGGGAGCGCGCGCCCGCGCACACGTGATCGGACGGCCTAACGCCCTCGACTACGTCGTCAACGCGATTCCCGCGCACGCGCTCCTGACGCAGTCGCCCTTCTTGCTGGTCGATCCGGCCCGCGCCGCGGCCGCTCAGCATTTCGAACAATTCACCATTCCGGTCTGGTTTGCGACCATCGCGATACAGATCGCCGTATTGGCATGGTTTTGGAACTCCGGGCGGTCCGCGCGCCTGCGCGATCGATTGCGCGCTCGCATTGGATCTGAATTCTGGGTGCGCTTTTGGTTCGGCGCGCTGCTCGCGTTACTCGATCGCGCGGCGGCGTTCGTTCCGATGTTTTTCCAGTACCGCATGTCGTGGATCATGGGCTTGAGCGACGTGCTGACGCGCTACTGGTTTGGCAGCTGGCTGTTGACGACGGTCATCGCGATGGTTGCGGCAGGACTGCTGGCCGCCGTCGTGCTCGGACTCGTGGACCGCACGCACCAATGGTACGCCTACACAACGGCGGGCATTATCGGAATGACGCTGCTGCTGACCTACATTCAACCGTTCGCGCTCGCGCCGATGTTCGCGACGTATCGCGACTTGCCGGCCGGCGCGCTGCAGAGCGAGCTGCCTGCGCTGCGCGCGCGCGCCGGAAACGTCTCCGTGCCCGTCGTGGAAGAGATCGTTTCGCGGCGAACGCACGCCGGATCGTCATACGTCTTGGGCTGGGGCGCTTCGCAGCGCGTGGTTATATCCGATACGGCGGTCGCCGGCGCGACCCAAGCCGAGCTGCGATTCACGATCGCGCGCTCGTTTGGATGGGTTGCCGCCAATAGCGCGCTCCATTTGGCTCTGATCCTGGGAGCCATGCTGGTGCTGGGATCGGCGCTGGCCATCTTCCTGGCCGACCGGATCGGATTCCGGCGCGACGATGATCCGGTTTCGCGGCTCGCGCTGGTTGGAGCGTTGCTCGGGTGTGTCTATCTGGTCGCTCTCCCGTTTTTCAACGGCTACGAACGCGACCTCGATATGGCCGCCGACCAATACGCGCTTACCGTTACCGGCGATCGTGTCAGCGCGATCCGCGGCGCGGTTCGCGGCGCCGATCAAGCGCTGCAGCCGGTCTGTCCGCATCTGCTGGGCTACTGGTACTTCTCAACGCGCCCGCCGGCGGGAGAACGCATTCCGATTCTTCAGGGGCGTCCCCGGGTCTGCCGCTAATCCGCCGTTTGCGGCAACTCCCAGGTGTTCGCAAACTGCATCGCCGCTTCGATGCCGCGATCGAACCAGCAGGCGACGCCGTCGGTCGCGGCCGACACGATGCCCGGCAGCGCCGCGCGCTCTTCGGACGTGAAGGGCGCGAGGACGTGATCGATACTGTCGTAATCGGGGCGGCCGACGCCGACCCGCAAGCGTGCGAATTGCTCGTCCATCGTCGCGATGACCGAACGCAGGCCGTTGTGCCCGCCGTGTCCGCCGGACGCGCGTAACCGCAGTTTGCCAAACGGGATGTCCATGTCGTCGTAGACGACCAGCAAGCCTTCGGGCGGCACTCTGTACCACGACGCAATCAGTCTGATGGGCACGCCGCTGTTGTTCATGAACGTTTGCGGTTCGACGAGGACTAAGCCGCGCGCGGAATCGTAGGCTTGCCGCGCGCCGTCTTTGATCTTCCAGCGATCGATGCCGAGCCGCCGCGCGAACTCTTCGGCGACCATGAATCCGACGTTGTGCCGGGTCTGCGCGTACTCTTTGCCGGGATTGCCCAGTCCGGCGACGAGTTTTACTCCGAAGCTCCTTCGGCCGGCGTTTCTTCGGCGGGTTTGCCGACGATCTCGGGCTCGGCTTGTTCGGTAACCCCGACGGCGGCTTCTTCGAGCAGTTTCTCGGTCTTCGACGGTTCGACGGCGACCACGGTCGCGTCAGCCGGTGTGATCATTTTGAAACCTTCGGGGAGTTTGATCTCGCCCGCGGTCACGTGTTGATGGATGCCCAGCTCGTTGACGTCGATCTCGATCCGATCCGGGAGCTTGTTGGCCGGGCCTTCGACCTCGAGATCGTGCAGCACGACGTCCATGACGCCGCCGAAGCTGCGAACGCCCTCAGGCGTTCCCACGGTGACGACGGGAAGTTTGGCCTGCACCGTTTCGTCGGCGGAGACGCGTTGGAGATCGACGTGCACGATGCGGCGCGAGACCGGGTCCACTTGCACTTCACGCAGCAGCGCGGTATCCACGCGCTTGCCGTCCATCGTGAGCGTGATCAGCGACGTGCGCGCGCCATGATGCAGAATGTCGTCGAGTGCGCGGCGCGCAAAGGCGATCGCTTGCGGATTGGAGCCGTGCCCGTACAGGATGCCGGGAATTTTCCCGTCCTTGCGAAGCGCGCGCGCCTTGGTCGTGCCGGCGCTTTCGCGCCGCTCGATGGTCAAATTCAATTGTTGTGCCATTATGTAACTGCTACGGGCTCCGGCGGACGAAGTTCATTCATTTTTTTTTCTCCGTCTTCGGTAAAGAGTTCCGAGACGGAACGATTAGTGGTGATGCGGTTGATTGCGTCGGCGAACGTCTGCGCGATCGAGAGTTGCGCGAACTTCGGATGCTCGAGCGCGTCCGAGAACGGGATCGTATCGGTGACGATCACTTTTTCGATGGGCGATTCTTCGAGCACGGCGATCGCGTCGCCCGCAAAAATTCCGTGGGTCGCGACCGTGTAGACTTTTGTCGCGCCGCGCGAAAGAATCGCTTCGGCGGCTTTGGCCAGCGTACCGCCGGTCGAGATCATATCATCCACGACGACGGCAACCTTACCGGAAACGTCGCCGACGATATCCGTGACTTCGGAGACGTCGGGCTCCGGGCGCCGCTTGAAGACGATCGCGAGCGAGCTTCCCAGGCGCTTGGCGAAGAGCTCCGCGCGGTGCACGCCGCCCGCATCGGGCGAGACGATGACGACCCGGCCCTCCGAGAGTTCTTCCTTCTTGAGATAGTTGCACAGCGTCGGCATTGCCATCAGGTTGTCAACCGGTCCGTCGAAGAAGCCTTGGATCTGCGCGGCATGCAAATCCATCGTGACCATGCGTTTGGCGCCGGCCGTTTTGAGCATATTTGCCACGACCTTCGCCGAGATCGGTTCGCGGCCGCTCGATTTCTTGTCTTGCTTAGCGTATCCGTAGTACGGAATGACCGCCGTGATGCGCGAAGCGGATGCGCGCTTGAGCGCGTCGATCATCAGCAGCAGCTCCATCAGCGAATCGTTCACGCCGCCGCTTGGAGATTTGCAGATCGACTGGATGACGAAGACTTCGGAGCCGCGCACGTTCTCGCCGATCTGCACGCGCGTTTCCTCGTTCTTGAATTTGGAAACGGTCGCTTTTCCGACATGCAGCTTTAACCGCCGGGCAATGTCCTCGGCGAGTTTTTGATTGGAATTTCCGCTAAAGAGAAGCGGGCTCTGGCTCACGCTTCGAGGTTCCTTTGGGAGCGTTCGCAACCCTGGCGGGTCCCGTATCGGTCCAGAGCGTCGTGGCCAATCGTTTCAAACTCGTGGCACCCTTCAGCCTTGCCGGCGATCAGCCCGCGGCCACCCAGGCTTTGGGCGGCGGCGTGCGCGCGGGCGATCGCGCGCAGACGCTGCTGGGCGTGACCGGCAGCGGCAAGACGATGGCGATGGCGCGGACGATCGAGATCGCGCAGAAGCCTGCGCTGGTGCTCTGTCACAACAAGACGCTCGCGGCCCAACTTTGCGCGGAGTTCCGCGAATTCTTCCCGGAGAACGCGGTCGAGTTCTTCGTTTCGTACTTCGACTATTATCAGCCCGAGGCGTATATCGCCCACACGGACACCTACATTGAAAAGGACAGCTCGATCAACGACGAGATCGAGCGCTTACGCCATTCGGCGACACAGTCGTTGCTCACGCGTCCCGATACCCTTATCGTCGCGTCGGTTTCGTGCATCTACGGTTTGGGCTCGCCGGCCGACTACATGGAACTCTCGCAGAATCTGAGCGTGGGCACCGACATCGACCGCGACGTTTTGCTGCGCAAGCTGATCGACATGCAGTACCGGCGCAACGACCTCAACCTCGTGCGCGGGACGTTCCGCGTTCGCGGCGATACGCTCGAGTTCATCGGCGTCGACGAAGAACTGGTGCACCGCATCGAGTTCTTCGGCGACCGCATCGAAGCGATCAACGTCGTCAACATTTTGACCGGCGAGTACGTCGAGAGCAAAGACGCCATCACGATATTTCCGGCCAAGCATTTCATCACGCCGGACGAAAAACTGCGCCGCGCGATCGTTTCGATCGAGCAAGAGCTCGCGGATCGCCTAAAGTTCTTCAAAGAGAATGGAAAATTGCTCGAAGCCCAGCGGCTGGAAATGCGCACGCGTTACGATCTCGACATGCTGCGCGAAGTCGGGTACTGCAATGGCATCGAGAACTATTCGCGCCCGCTTTCCGGGCGCGAGCCCGGATCCACGCCGACGTGTCTGCTGGACTTCTTTCCGAAAGACTGGCTGCTCTTCGTCGACGAGTCGCACGTGACGCTGCCGCAAGTGCACGGCATGTTCGCGGGCGATCGCTCCCGCAAGCAGTCGCTGGTGGAGCACGGCTTCCGCCTGCCGAGCGCACTCGACAACCGGCCGCTGACATACGAAGAGTTCGACGCGCACATCAACCAGGTCGTCTACGTTTCCGCGACGCCGGGAACGTATGAAATGGGGCGCAGCTCGCAAGTGGTCGAGATGATCATCCGGCCGACCGGACTGGTCGATCCGGAAGTCGAGATTCGCCCAACGCTCAACCAAGTTGACGATCTGATGGAAGAGATTCGCCTGCGCGTCGAGCGCAAAGAGCGCGTCCTCGTCACGACGCTCACGAAAAAGATGGCCGAAGATCTCACCGATTTTTTGCTCGAAATGGGCTTTAAGGTGCGTTACCTGCACAGCGAAGTAGATACGCTCGAACGCGTCGCCATTCTGCGCGATCTGCGCCTGGGCGTTTTCGACGTGCTCGTCGGCATCAATCTGCTTCGCGAGGGCTTGGATCTGCCGGAAGTCTCACTGGTCGGCATTCTGGACGCCGACAAAGAAGGCTATCTGCGCAGCGGAACGTCGCTGATACAGACGATCGGCCGGGCGGCGCGTCACGTCGAAGGCAAGGTGCTGATGTACGCCGACGTCGTGACGCAATCGATGGAACGTGCCATTGGCGAAACGCGCCGGCGCCGCGAGCGTCAGGTTGCGTATAACGTGGAGCACGGTATCGAGCCCAAGAGCGTGCGCAAAGAGATCCGGGACATTCTTTCGATGGTCGGCGCGACTGAAGAGACGCAGCTCGAGCTGCGCCGCGAGAAACTGCCGCGCGACGTAGCGCTCCGCATGGCCGCGGAACTCGAAAAGAAGATGCACGAGTACGCCGCCAATCTCGAATTCGAAAAAGCCGCGGCACTGCGTGACGAGCTGGTCGAACTGCGTAAGCAGATCGGGGGCAACGAGTCGCTGCTCTTCCAAGGAAAGGCGCCCAAAATCTTCGCCCACGCGCTCAAGGAACTCGTCGGGAGCTAGCTCGTCCCATGGCGTCCGCGATTCGGATGCATGGTTACGAATCGCAGCCGTCATGGGACTCGTTCTCGCATGGGCTGATGCTTGCTTGGTAAGGACGGCGGCAAAGCGGGGAAACGGTAGGGTACCGACATTTTTGGGAGGTTCACATATGAAGGCAATTCCCCGCGCTTTTCCCGCCGCTCTGGCGGCGTGCGCGATGACCCTGGCGCTTTTCGGCGGAGTCGCGGTGCGGGCGACGGCTGCTCCGCAGGCTACGCCGGTGCCGAGCCCGGCACCGACGCCCATGGCGACACCCATTCCGAGTCCGATGCCCAACCCGGCGGTAACCCCGGCCGGCAATCCGGTGCCGACGGCCCCTGCGCCCGGAACCGATATGCTCAATAACAACCCCAACGGAAACTGGCTGGAGAAATTCACCCGCACGGCCACGCCCGATCCGGGCATGCGTCAACCCGCGGCGAAGCCGGCGATGACGCTGCCGTCGTGGTGCAAACCGCTCATGAAACCAGGCGTGAAACTGACGGCGGCTCAGCGTACCAAGCTGAAGTCGCAGTGCATGCCGCGCTAACCACCGGCGATCTCTCTTGCACCCCCGCATACGCGGGGGTTTTTTTTTGCCACCGAAAGGGTGGCGCTGTGAAACTGCCGCTGATCGAAAAATCGCGCAGCCAAGAGATTGCGCTGCTGCGCGGGATGCTTCCGGCGTCGGCGGAGCCCGTGCTGATTTCCTACCGCACGCGAACCGGGGGGCTGTTGCGCGTCGCCGGACAGGCGGCGGGAGCTTACGATCGCGAGCATCACGCCGTCTTCGTACCGGCGTGCGAGCAATCGCGCGAGATCGAACTCGAAGTTGAGCTCGAGGCACTTCCGACAAACGGGCTGCCGTCAGGGCCGGGCATTATTTGGTGGCTGCTCAACGCCCTATCGCATCAAAAGCCGCAGCGGTTTGTTGAGATTGCGGCGTGCGCGGATGACTTGTGTCATGGTGAGCGGGCGCCGTTAGGCGCCCCAGTCGAACCACGCCCGGGCCGGGACGAGGGCCGCGAGATTCCACTCATCGGCCACTCGCATCTCGACGTGGCGTGGCTGTGGACGTACGAGCAGACCGTAAGAAAAGCGCAGCGGACGTTTGCAATCGCGTGCGATCTTTTCGAGCGCGATGCCCAGTTCGTCTTTGCCCAGAGTCAGCCGCAGCTTTACCGGTTTGTCGAGGAAAGCGATCCGCGGCTCTTCGAGCATGTGCGCGAAGAAGTGCGCGGGGGCCGCTTCGATCCGGCCGTTGCCGCGCTCTGGGTGGAAAGCGACTGCAATATTCCATCGGGCGAATCGCTGTTGCGCCAAATGCTGTTCGCGCACGAGTACTGCACGCGGCGGTTGGGCGTGACGCCGTCGATCGCGTGGCTTCCAGACTCGTTCGGGTTTGCAAACACGCTTCCCCAACTGCTCGCGCACGCGGGCATTCCGTTTTTCGCGACGACGAAGTTGCAATGGAACGACACCACGCGTTTTCCGTATCCGCAATTCGTATGGTGCGGTCCGGACGGCAGCAGCGTGACGAGCGCGCTGATTCAATCTTATGACGGCGGAGCTTATCCGTGGCGCATAAAAACTGCGCGCGAGCGGCACGAGCCGCTGGTACTCGGATACGGCGACGGCGGCGGCGGCGTCACGCCGAAAATGCTCGCGCAAGCGCCGGAGATCGGCCGATGGATCCGCCCGCGCGAGTGGTTCGAGGAGCTTGCGAATCGCAGCCAGCCGCTTCCGGTCTACACGGGCGAGCTCTATTTGGAATACCATCGCGGCACCTATACGACGCATCACGACATGAAATTTCAAAACGCGCTGCTCGAACGCGCGCTGCTTGAGGCCGAGGAACTCGTGGCGTGGTGCGAGGCCGTCCGGGCTCCGGCGGCTGCGACGGCACAGTTCGCCGAGCGCCTTCACGCCGCGTGGGAGATTGTGCTGCGCAACCAATTTCACGACGTGCTGCCGGGCACGGCGATTACGGACGTTTATCGCGACGCCGAGAGCGAGTACGCGCAGGCGCAAGAGCTCGTGGCCGGCGCGATTACGTCGGCGCAATCAATGCTTCCGCGCACCGGCACGCACCACGCCGCCGCACGGTCTCTGCCGCGCGAAGACGGCGCGGCATTTGCGTTTGACAACGGCGTGATTCGCGCGCGCGCCGGCGCCGACGGCGTCGTCACGGAACTCGCCGCCGCCGGCGGACGCAACATCGCCGTCGAAGTCAACGTGCTTGCGCTCTACCGCGACCGCCCACGGCAGTGGGAAGCGTGGAACATTGACGATGGATATCAGCGGACGATGCGGCGCATCCCCGCGAAGCGCGCGCGGATCGTCGATGCTGCGCTCGAGCTGGATTACGATTTCGACGGGTCGCCCGGTGCGATGCGCATCGAGTTGCGCGAAGGTGAGCCGTTCTTGCGCGTCGAGCTCGACGTTGATTGGCAGCTTCGGCGCAGGCTGCTTCGCGTCGAAAACCGTTTCGCCGTCGAGACCAACGAGGTGACCTATGGTTCGCCGCACGGGACGATCGTGCGTGGAGCGCTGCGCGATACGCCCGCGGAGCGCGCGAAGTTCGAAGTTCCGGGTCAGCGCTTTGCCGCGGTGCGCGACGCGAGCGGCGAAGGCGCGGCAATCTTTGCACTGGACACGTACGGCTGGAGCGCGCTCTCGGCCGGCCCTCAAATTGCGCTTGGACACTCGCTCTTGCGTGGAACCGTTTGGCCGGACCCGGACGCCGACATTGGTTCGCACCGCTTCAGCTTTGCATTCGCGCCGCTTGCCTCCGCGGCCACCGGCGCGTTGGAACACGCGTGGTTGCGCTTCGCGCACGAGCCGCGCGTGCGCTTGTTTACCACGCAAGACGAAAACGTTTTGGTTGTCGCCTGCAAACCGGCCGAAGATCGTGACGGCGCGATCGTGCGCGTGCGCGAATGTAACGGCGAAGCGCGGTCGGTACATCTGCGCTCCGGCGCGCGCGTGGCCGCGGCGCACGCGGTCGACGCTCTCGAACGTCCGGTGGAAAGTGCGGTCGCGATTGAAGATGAAACGCTCGTCTTCGATGTGAAAGCGTTCGAGCTGCGGTCGTTCCGCGTGAGGTTCGGCCATGCGTAATCTCGACGCCGTCCTCTTCGATCTTGACGACACGCTGCACGACGACACGTTGGCCTTCAGAAGCGCCGCGGAAGAGGTCGCGCGTGAAGTTGCCGCCGAGCGCGGCATCGATGCGCTGGCGCTCAAAGACGCGTACATCGAAGAAGCGGAGGGATTCTGGAAGCGGCTGACCGCGGATCAGGTGCAAGAGCTTCTGCTGACCAAGCTCTCGTCGCTGCGGTCACGCCTGTGGGGAAGCGCGCTGTCATCGATCGGACTTGACGATTCGCGTCTGGCCGAGCGGAGCGCTGTTAACTATAATCTATACCGCAAGAAATATTTCGCGCTCTTTCCCGGAGCGCTCGAGCTGCTGACGCGCCTTCGAGCTGCGGGCAAGAAACTCGGGCTCGTTACCAACGGCGTTTCGGAGACGCACACCGAGAAGATCGCGCTGCTGGAGTTGAGCGATCGATTCGATGCGATCTTTCTGGCCGACGAGACCGGCATGGTCAAGCCCGACCCGCGGCTCTTCGCCCATGCCTGCGAAAAGCTCGGAACTCGTCCGGCGGCGACTGGGATGGTCGGAGACCGGTACGAGCGCGACATCGCTGGCGCGATCGAGGCCGGCCTTTTCACGATCTGGATGAATCTGCGAAACGAAGAGCTCCCGGAAGGGGCCGCCGAGCCCGACGCGACCGTTGGGACCATAGCCCAGGTAGGTGCTTACTTGCTGTGAAAATGGACGGACTATCGCTTCTCGGCTATTTCTATTGCTTGTCGAGGGGGACCCCAGGGCCTTGCCCGCGGGGGGGCGGCGAAGCGCGCAGCGCTGAGCGCCTGTAGAATCGGAAAGCGAGGGTTTTATGCAATCTCCTGAAGGTTTGGGCAATACGTTTGGGCGCTCGTGGGAGCTGCTCTCCGGCAACTGGATCATGCTGGTTCCGGGGCTCGTTATCGGCATCGTGGCCGCGGTCATCGTGTTCTTTCTGGTCGGGGCCGGGCTCTTGGGCGGCGCCGGCCTTAGCGCTGTCGGAGCATCGGGTGCGGGGATGGGCGCATTCGGGATGGCGGCGATGCTCTCGGCTGCTGTCGCGCTGGTCGCGGCAATTCTCACCGTGGCCTATACGACCGGCATGGCCGGAGCCGCCTGGCGCACCGGCCGCGCTACCCTCGACGACGGTGCGGCGGCATTCCGCAAAGACGCGGGATCGATTTTGGTCGCGATCGTTCTGCTGATCGTGCTGGCGATCGTGGCGGCGATACTCTCGGTGGTATTGTTTTTCACGCTCGGCTTGCCGCTGCTTTTGTTCGCGCTGTTCTTCATGTACACGTTCGCAAGCGTGATCGTCGGGGGGCACTCCGGCGCCGAAGCGCTGGGAGACTCCTTCCGTGTCACGACGAGGAACTTCCTGACGACGCTGCTGCTGCTCGTGCTGCTCTGCGTTGTCTCGCTCTTGGCGGGCTGGGTAGGGCATCTCTTCGCGCAACTTCCGCTGCTCGGCGGAATTATCGCGATGCTTATCCAGCAAATCGTCGCCGTCTACGCGACGCTGGTCATCGTCGGCGAGTACATCAAGCTCTCGACGCCGGCCGCCGTGGTAGCGACCCCGCCGAGCGCTGGGCCGCCCGCAACCTACTAAAGAGAAACTCTCGCAACGTATAAACCGGGTGGCGTGTTGAAGTAACGAACATGCCACCCGGTCTCGACTCCATCGTTATCAAGGGCGCGCGCGAGCATAACCTCAAGAACATCGATCTCGCCCTTCCACGAAACCAGCTGATCGTGATTACCGGCCTCTCGGGGTCCGGCAAGTCCTCGCTTGCCTTCGACACAATCTACGCCGAGGGTCAGCGCCGCTACGTCGAGTCGCTCTCCTCGTATGCGCGCCAATTCCTTGGCCAGATGGAGAAGCCGGACGTCGACTACATCGAGGGCCTCTCGCCCGCGATTTCCATCGATCAGAAGTCTACGTCGCGTAATCCACGGTCGACCGTCGGAACGGTGACCGAAGTCTACGATTATCTGCGCCTGCTCTTCGCACGCATCGGTTTGCCGCACTGCTATAACTGCGGCCGCGAGATCAGTTCGCAAACCAGCGAGCAGATCGTCGACTCGATCATGGAGTTGCCCGAAGGTTCCAAGATTCAATTGCTCGCGCCGCTGGTGCGCGGACGCAAGGGCGAGTACGCCAAACTGTTTGAGGAGATAGCCAAGGAGGGCTTCTCGCGCGTGCGCATCGACGGCGAACCGCGCGAACTGCGCGAAAAGATCGTCCTCGACAAGAAACGCAAGCATACGATCGAAGTCGTCGTTGACCGTTTGGTGATGAAACCGGATATTCGCAAGCGGCTGACAGACTCGGTCGAAACGACCGTTCGGCTTTCCACCGGCATCGTGACGGCTTTAGTTGAGGATGGCAAGTCGAAGCGCGAGCTGACCTACAGCGAAGCGTTTGCGTGCGTCTACTGCGGACTCTCGTTCGAAGAGCTGGCGCCGCGATTGTTTTCGTTTAACTCACCGTACGGCGCGTGTCCGAGCTGCACGGGCTTGGGCGAAAAGATCGAAATCGATCCGTGGCTGGTCATTCCCGATCGCAGCAAGTCGATCGAGGGCGGCGCGATCGTTCCATGGAGCAAATCGCTGGGCAGCGGACGCTTCCCGTCGATGAACCCTTACTATCTGCAGCAGCTCGAACGCGTGTTACGCCGCTATCGCGTGAAAATGACGACGCCGATCGAGAAGATGCCCGACGACGTCGTCGACGTAATCCTGTACGGCACCGATCGCGAGCAGAATTTCGCGTTTGAATCGCGCGCGGGCAAGGTCTGGGAATACAAGGCGACCTTCGAAGGCGTCGTCAACAATTTGGAGCGGCGGTACAGCGAGACGTCGAGCGACTACGTCAAGGAAGACATCGAGAAATACATGTCGGCTTCGGTCTGCCCGCAGTGCAAAGGCGCGCGGCTCAAACCCGAGGCGTTGGCGGTCACGATTGGCGGTTCGAATATCGACCAACTGACGCGTCTCTCGATCGAGCGCTGTGAAAAATTCTTTGCCGACTTCAAACCGAGTGCGCGCGAAGAACAGATCGCGCATCAGGTTCTCAAAGAGATTCGCGCGCGGCTCGGATTTTTGACCAACGTCGGTTTGAATTACCTGACGCTCGGGCGTTCGGCGACGACGCTTTCGGGCGGCGAATCGCAGCGCATCCGGCTCGCGACGCAGATCGGCAGTTCGCTCGTCGGCGTGCTTTATATCTTGGACGAACCGTCGATCGGGTTGCATCAACGCGACAACGACAGACTGCTGGCGACGCTGAAGACGCTGCGCGATCTCGGCAACACGCTGATCATCGTCGAGCACGATGAGGACACGATCCGAAACGCCGACGTGGTCGTTGATATCGGACCGGGCGCCGGCCTCGAGGGCGGCTATGTTTTGAGCGCCGGAACGCTCGACGACGTGATCGCCAACCCGCAATCCGAAACCGGAGCCTATATCTCCGGACGCAAATTCATTCCGATACCGAAAGAGCGGCGCGCGCCGCGGTCGTGGCTGCAAGTACGCAAAGCCAAGGCCAACAATCTGCTCGGCATCGACGTCGACCTACCGGTCGGCGTGCTTTCGTGCGTGACCGGTGTGAGCGGCAGCGGCAAATCGACGCTCGTAAACGATGTCGTCGTGAAAGCGCTCAATCAGCATCTGCATCATCAGCCGGCGGCCGGAACGTACGGCAGCGTGCGCGGCGCCGACGTGCTCGACAAACTGGTCGTCATCGATCAATCGCCGATCGGGCGGACGCCGCGCAGCAATCCGGCGACGTACACCGGCGCGTTCGATTTGGTGCGCGAGCTCTTTTCGATGGTGCCCGAGGCGAAGATGCGCGGCTACATGCCGGGCCGGTTTTCGTTCAACGTGCGCGGCGGCCGGTGCGAATCGTGCGAAGGCGACGGCATCATCAAGATCGAGATGCACTTCTTGCCCGACGTCTACGTGCCGTGCGAAGTCTGCAAGGGCAAGCGCTACAACGCGCAGACGCTCGAGATCAAATATAAAGGAAAGAACATCAGCGACGTGCTCGAGATGCGCGTTGACGAAGCGTCCGAGTTCTTTTCGGCGATACCGCGCATTCACAATAAGCTGCGCACCATTTGCGACGTCGGGCTCGGGTACATCAAGATGGGACAGCCCGCGACGACGCTTTCCGGCGGCGAAGCGCAGCGCGTCAAGCTGGCCACGGAACTCGCGCGCCGTTCGACCGGGCGTACGTTCTACGTGCTCGACGAACCGACGACCGGTCTGCATTTCGCCGACATCCACAAACTGCTCGAGGTTCTGGACCGCTTGGTGCAAACGGGAAACACGGTGCTCGTGATCGAGCACAATCTCGACGTTATCAAAACGGCCGACTACATCATCGATCTCGGCCCCGAGGGCGGCGACCGCGGCGGCACTGTGGTCGCGGCCGGAACGCCCGAACAAGTCGCGCGCGACAAGCGGTCTTACACCGGGCAGTATCTGCTCCCCGTGCTGAAAGATCAGCGCGCGGTCGGGCACCGCCGGCCAGCACCGAGCGCTATCGAAGCGCTGGAACGTGAGAATTTGCGGGTCCTGGACGATCTGGCGAAGGGTGACCGGGTAGCCGTCGAAGCCTAACGCATGGCGCAATTCACCATCGCGATGCTGGTCTGTGCGGATTTAGAACGTTCGCGCGATTTCTATCGCGACGTGCTAGGGTTAAAAGTGAAGACCGACGCCGTTCCGGACTGGGTGGATTTCGATCTCGGAGGCGGCGCGTTGCTCGGCTTGCATCCGAAAACCGAAGTGCTCGCCGTTCGTCCCGGATCGCTGCAAGTCGGTTTCTCCGTGGAAAACGTGGACCGGTTCGTTGAAGAGTGCAGCACAAAGGGCGTTCCGATCTTTCAAAGTCCGTGCGACGAATCGTTCGGGCGCTTTGCGATGATCGGCGATCCGGATGGTTACGCTATCCAGATAATCAGCTCGCCGCGCTAGCAGCGCATGACGGCAACGAACGCTGAGGCACGCGCGCGCGAACTGCGCCGCCTGATCGAAGACGCCAATCACCGGTACTATGTCTTGGACGATCCGCAGCTCTCGGATGCGGATTACGACCACCTGCTGCGAGAACTACTCGATCTCGAGGACCGCTATCCGGAGCTGCGCACTCCCGATTCGCCGACGCAGCGCGTCGGCGCGCCGGCCGCCGAACGCTTCGCGCCGTACGAACACCGCGTGCCGATGCTCAGTCTGGCGAACGCTACCAATGCCGATGAGCTGCGCGCGTTTGACGAACGCGTCCGCAAGCTCGCCGGCAGCGCCCAATCCTACGTCGTCGAGCTCAAGATCGACGGGCTCGCGACGTCGCTTCAGTACCGCGACGGCGCGCTCGAGCGCGGCGGCACCCGCGGCGACGGTCGCGTTGGTGAAGAGGTGACGCCGAATCTGCGCACGGTCTCCTCGATTCCCCTTCGCTTGCGTCCGGCCGGTTCGCTCGGACCCGAGATCGAAGTGCGCGGCGAAGTTTATCTCAAGAAGAGTGACTTCATAAATCTGAACGTGGCGCGCGAACGCGCCGGGCTGCCGGTTTTTGCCAATCCGCGCAATGCCGCATCCGGCGGCGTGCGCCAATTGGATCCGCGCCTGACGGCGGAACGCAAGCTGTCGTTTTTCGCATACAGTGTCATGGTGAGCGGCGCCGCTAATAGTGTCATCCTGAGCGGCCGCGATAAGCGGCCCAGTCGAAGGGCGGCCGAGCCTGTCGAGGCCCGCGAGATCGCTACCCAATGGCAAAGCTTGCAGCTGCTTAAAAAGTTGGGTCTCCCCGTCAATCCGCATGTCGCCCGGTGCGTGAGCATAGACAAAGTGATCGCGTACTGCGAGGAGTGGGAGGCAAAACGCGAAGATCTCGATTACGAGATTGACGGCGTCGTCGTGAAAGTCGACGATCTGGCGACGCAAGAGCGGCTGGGCGCGGCCGGCCGCGACCCGCGCTGGGCGATCGCGTACAAGTTTAAGCCGCGCGAAGCGCGTACGAAGCTGCTCGACATCGTGATTACCGTCGGACGCACCGGCACGCTCAATCCCAATGCCGTTCTAGAACCCGTGCAGCTCGGCGGCGTCACCGTCCGCAACGCGACACTGCACAACGAAGAGTACATCGCGAGCAACGACATCCGCCCGGGCGACGTGGTGCTGGTGACTCGCGCGGGCGATGTCATCCCGCGCGTCGTTGGTCCGGTCTTGAGCGAGCGCAAAGGCAATCCGCGCAAGTTCGTGATGCCGGATCGCTGCCCGGTCTGCGGCGCCGACGTCGATCATCCCGAAGGCGAAGCGATGTCGCGCTGCACGAACGCGGCGTGCCCAGCGCAAGTGCTCGAGCGGGTTCGCCACTTTTGCTCGCGCGGCGCGATGGATATCGAGGGAATCGGCGACGTTATGGCCCAGCAGCTGACCGAACTTGGGCTCGTGCACGAGATCGCGGACATCTACTCGCTCGACGAGAAGAAGCTCGCGGACGTGCCGCGCACCGGCGAAAAAACGATTGCAAATGTGCTGCGCAACATTGAGATGTCGAAATCGCGCGGCCTCGCGCGCGTGCTCACGGGGTTGGGAATCCGATTCGTGGGAACGCAGACGGCCCAGATTCTGGCCGGCGATTTCGGAACGATCGATGCGGTCGCCGCGGCGAGCGCGGATGAGCTGCAACAGTGCGAAGGGATCGGGCCGGAAGTCGCTGGCAGCGTATCGCTCTTTTTTGCGCAGCACGCCAACCGTGCGATGATCGAACGGCTGCGAAAGGCCGGCGTTTCGATGAGCGCGCCGAAGCGTACGCGCGCCGCGAGCGGAAAGCTGGCGGGGAAAACGTTCGTACTCACCGGGACCCTCCCGAATCTAACACGCGATGAAGCGGCCGATCTCATCACGCAAGCCGGCGGCAAAGTCACCGGTTCGGTTAGCAAGAAAACGGACTACGTCGTAGCGGGCAGCGATCCCGGAAGCAAGTACGATAAGGCCCAAACTCTCGGTATTACGATTCTCGACGAAGATGGGCTACGAAAACTGCTGTGATGTCACGGTGAGCCTGTCGAACCACCCCGAGCAGCGCGTCGTAGACGCGCATGTCGAGGGGCAAGCTTAGTAAATCCGAACGAGTTTGCCGCGTGCCCCAGTTTCGCTCGGAATAGCGCCGCCGAGCGCGTCCGCAACATCGCGGGCCATCACGCCGGCCGGGCGTAGCTCGCCCGCTTTGCGTGCCGCAAGTCCGTGCCAGTACGCGCCGGCGCGCGCCGCATCAACAGGCGCGAGCCCTTGCGAAAGCAGCGTTGCGATCATGCCGGTGAGAACGTCACCCGTTCCCGCCGTTGCGAGCAGCGGCGTGCCGGTCGTATTTACGTGCATGACTGCGCCGTCATAGATCAGCGTCGCATCGCCTTTGAGCAGCGTCGTTACACCGGTGCGATCGACGAACTCGCGCAGGCGATCGATCCGCTCGCCGGGTTTGATCGTGCCCTTCCCGGAGAGACGCGCAAATTCGCCTTCGTGCGGCGTGAGGACGATGCGTTTTCCGCGCAGCATGTCCAGGTGTTTTGCGAAATGGAAGAGCGCGCTTGCGTCGGCTACGATCGGCAGATCGCAACGCTTGACGAAATCGCGGACGATGCCGCCGGTCCTGTCGTCAAGTCCGAGGCCCGGTCCGATACCGATGGCGGAACAGCGGCCGGCCACGTCGATGAGATCGTCGGCGCTCGTCAGCTCCACGACAACTTGCTCGATCAGGTGCGCGCGCAATGCGGGCAGCGCGCCCTTCGGTGCGGCGACCGTTACGTAACCCGCGCCTGACCGGGCGGCGCCGAGTGCCGATAATACGGCCGCGCCTGGAAATTGCTCGGATCCGGCAATGATGAGTGGAGCTCCCGCTTTTCGTTTGTCGGAGTCTCGCGGCCGTCTTGGAAACAACTGCAAAAATTCACCGTCGTCGAGCGCTGAAAACTCCGCGGCCTGTTCCGCGATCGCTTTTCCGGATAGTCCGATGTCGGCCAGCCACAGCTCGCCCGCGAGCGATCGCAAGGGTTCGAGCAGCAGTCCGATCTTTAACGCGCCGAGCGTTACCGTGACGTCGGCGTCGACCGTTCCGCTGGGCAGGTCGATCGCCAGCACGGCGGCGGTGCTTTCATTTAGCGCGGTAACGAGCGCGTCGTATTTTTGCGGCAGCGGCAATCGCGCGCCCGTGCCCAGGAGACCGTCGAGCGCGAGCCCGCATCCTTTGAGCGCCGCGCGCGCTTCGTCTAACGTTTGTGGGAGTGCGCGCATGAGCACGCCGGCTTCCGCCGCCGATCGTTCCGCGTCTCGTCTCGCCGCGGAGGGCCTTTCCGCCAAATCCGCATACACGATGCGTTCGAACGACGCCGGCAATTGCGCCAGCGCGGCAAATGCGTCGCCGCCGTTATTTCCACTGCCGGCAAATGCCACGATCCGTGAACCGCGCGTGCGCCGGCGCGCCATTTCCGCGATTTTTTCCCCCGCCGTTCGCATCAGCGCCACGTCTCCGTCGCCCGCCGATGAGGCCGCATCCACCGCCCGCATCTGCTGCGGCGTGAAAACGCGCACTACGGCCCTTCCAAAATCACGGTTGCGGCGGCCGTCTCGTCCGTATGCGTGATCGACAAGTGAATAACGGTGACCCCGCGCCGCGCCGGCAGTTCCGCAGCTTCGCCGGTAAGCCGGATGGCGGGCTTGCCGCTGCGTTCGTGCGTGACGCCGATGCTGCGCCAGGGAATCGCGTGGCCGAACGCTTTGCGCGTGGCTTCTTTGGCAGCATAAAATCCGGCGAGGCGCTGGGCCGGCTCGCGCTTGCGCATGGCGTATGCCATCTCTTCATCCGTGTAAATCTTGCGCGCAAACCATGCGAGTTCGGTCTGGTCGAAACGGTAGCGCGCAACCTCAGCCAGGTCCGTTCCGATGCCGACGATCATAGCGGGCGTTTTCGCGGAAGCGTCGAAAGAAACCGCCCCAGAGATGGAGATGCAATTGCGCATCGTTCCCGTCAACGGGATCGACCCCGCGTTTCTCTCCCGCCTGGGACTATGTTTGGCGGAGCGTTTTCTGTACGACATCGTCGTTGAAAGGCCGCTCTCGCTCTCGCGGAGCTGCCTTAACAGCACGCGCAAGCAACTGTTTCTCCCCACGCTGACGACGAAATTGCTGCGCGAATACGGCGGCGACGGCGGATTGCTGCTGGGCATTACCGATTTCGACCTCTACAAGACCTCGCAGCGGTTCGTCTTCGGCGACGCCGACGAACATCGCCGCGTCGCGGCGGTCTCGCTCCACCGCCTGCGCAACGAATTCTACGGCGAAGCTGCCGACGAAAACGCGCTTTTTCAGCGCGCGCTCAAAGAGTGCGTGCACGAACTCGGACATGCGTTAGGGCTCAAGCACTGTTACAACGCGCGCTGCGCGATGCATTATTCAAACTCAATTTTCGAAACCGATAACAAGATGCCGCACTTCTGCGAAATCTGCGAAAAACGCAGCCGCGCGCGCACCGAAAAACAATGAACCGTTGACGTTAGCGCAATACGCGTCCATCGGCCTGCGAGATACTGCGGCGGCCGTCGTGCGAATCGATCACGAGTTCCCCGGCGGTTCCGAGTTGAACGGCCTTGCCCTCGATGCGCTCGTCCGAACCATCTAACCTCAAGCGGTAGCGCGCTCCGGGAAGTCCCGCCGCGCGTTCCCACGCGCGCGCGATAATGTCGGGCGACGCCAGCATCTCGTAAGAGGCGTCGGCGCGCCGCAAGATGTGTGCGAGCAGTTCGTCGCGATCGCATGCGCTGACGTCGGAAAGAAAAGCCGGCGGCGGATCGATATCGATCAGCGCGCCGGGTTCTGCCGGCCGCGCGACGTTCAGTCCGACGCCGCACGCTACCCACGCTTGTGGACCGGCGACGCGGGAAATGCACAGGATCCCGGCGACCTTCGCTCCGTCCAGCAATACATCGTTGGGCCACTGCAGCTGCGTGGCGATGCCGAAACCGGCTAGTGCATCATGCACGACCAAGCCGATCCAAAACGGGACAACCCACAGATCGCGCGCGGGAACCTGATCCGGCAGGGCGGTTGTGAACAGAAGCGCGCTTCCCGGCGGAGCGATCCACGCCCGGCCCTTGCGTCCTGCGCCGCTGATTTGATAATCCGAAACGAGCGTCAGCCCGCGCGCCTGCGGCTCGCCGAGGATCTTCGCAATATCGTCGTTGGTGCTGCCGGTCGATCCGACGCGGCGGATCTGCGAGAAGCGGCTCATCGAGGGCCGCCTTCGGCCTTCGACATGGTGCGCCTGTGGCTGCACCGCTCAGGCTCTCAGGATGACAACGAAGGTGCGAGCCCGTAACTGTGCCGCCTATGGCTATCGAACGTACGCTCCTTTTGTGCAAACCGGACGCGGTATCGCGCGGTGTGACTGGCGACATTATCTCGCGCTTGGAACGCCGCGGCTACATCATCATTGCGATGAAAATGATGCAGCTCGACGGCGAGCGCGCGCGCAAACATTATGCCGAACACGCCGGCAAACCGTTCTTTGACGGACTCGTTCAATTCATTACGAGCGCGCCGTTGGTTGCGATGTGCGTCGAGGGTGAATCGGCAATTGCCGGATGCCGCCAATTGATGGGCGCGACCGATCCGCTCAAAGCCGCGCCTGGTTCGATTCGCGCCGATTATGCGCAAGCGATGGGCCGCAACCTGGTACACGGAAGCGACTCGCACGAAAGCGCCGAGCGCGAGCTGAAGATTTTCTTCGAGCCCGCCGATTTCGTTTCACGCAGACACGATCTCGAGCGCTGGATTTTCGAAAAATAATGGCTCTGCAGGCGCTGCGCGGCGGCGGCCGTCCGCTCATCGAAGGTGTCCGCGCGCGCGAGGTGCTCGACTCGCGCGGTAATCCGACCGTCGCGGTGACCGTCGCGACGACGTTCGGCGCGGTCGAAGAGGCAATGGTTCCCTCGGGCGCTTCGACCGGCGCGCATGAGGCGGCGGAGCTGCGCGACGGCGATACGTCGCGCTACGGCGGCAAGGGCGTCCTTAAAGCGGTGGCCAGCGTCAACGACATCATCGGACCGGCGATCGAGGGTCTCGATGCGACGGCACAGCGCGAAATCGACGAGAAACTCGTCGAACTCGACGGGACCGAAAACAAGAGCCGGCTCGGCGCGAACGCAACGCTCGGTGTTTCGCTTGCAGTTGTGCGAGCGGCCGCGTCCAGTTTCAGCGTGCCGCTCTACCGTTATCTCGGCGGCCCGTCCGCTTCACTGTTGCCCGTTCCGCTGATGAACGTGATCAACGGCGGTAAACACGCCGCCGGCGGTTTGCAGATCCAGGAGTGCATGCTCGTGCCGCTCGGCGCGCCGTCACTGAGCGAAGCCGTGCGCTACGGCGCAGAAGTCTTTCACACGCTTGGAAAGATGCTGCACGACGCCGGCCAGCCGACGACGGTTGGCGACGAGGGCGGCTACGCGCCGCATTTGGAGACGCCCGAGCAGGCAATGGATCTTTTGGTCAAGGCGATCGGCGCCGCTGGTTACAGATCCGGATCGGATATCGCAATCGCGCTGGATCCCGCTTCGACCGAATTCTTTTCCGATGGAAAATACTACCCGGTCGATACAAAACGCGCGTTTACGCCCGCGCAGATGGTTGATTTTTACGCAGGACTGATCGACAAGTATCCGATCATTTCGATTGAGGACGGTCTGGCAGAAGACGATTGGAAAGGCTGGGCTCGGCTGACCGAAGCGATCGGAGCGCGCTGTCAACTGGTCGGTGACGACATCTTCGTGACCAACACGCAGCGCCTAGAGCGCGGCATCGCGGAAGGCGTTGCGAATTCGGTGCTCATTAAAGTCAACCAAATCGGCACGCTTACTGAAACACTCGAAACGATTGAGGTCGCGCACAAAGCCGGGTACACGTGCGTGATCTCGCACCGTTCGGGCGAGACCGAAGATCCGATCATTGCCGACATCGCGGTCGCAACGGCTGCGGGGCAGATAAAAACCGGCTCGCTTTCACGCAGCGACCGCGTTGCGAAGTACAACCGGCTGATGGCAATCGAAGACGAATTGGGCGCTTCTGCGCGTTACGCGGGCTCGCTCGCTTTCAAGATGCTGCGGCGCTAGCTTATACCCCGGACAATTAAAAGCTCGCTCGCTTTTGAAAGAAGCGTGCGATGTTTCGCTTCAGGACTTTGTGGCAACACTGGATGCGAAACCTTCCCCCCGACTACACAATGGAGACAAGGGTATGCAACGTCCGCAGAAATTAGCAGCGGCCTTCTTAAGCGCGGCCTTGCTGTGCACCACAGGCATCGCGTTCGCAGATAAAGGCGGCAATCACGACAAAAAAGGCGGCCCTTCGCAAGGCGCAGCAGCGCCGGGTCAAAGCAGCAGCGGCGGCGATTCAAAGGCGGCAGCGCAGCGCGGCCCCGGCGGCGTCGGCGGCCCGCGGTCTTCGCCGGGCGATTTCGATCGCAGCATGAAGGCGAACAAAACGATGGGCGACGGCAAGGGCAGTGAATTCGAAGGAAGCGCGGGCGACCGCGACGTGTTCGGATCGGGCGCGCAGGCCGGCGTCCACGTCAAACTTTCAAACGGCGGCACGCATGACTTCAATATTTCCGACGCGGCACTGGCCTCGCTGAAAGCCCATCAGGGCCACGGCGATTTAATTTTCTTTACCAACGGCCAGCAGATCACGGCCGTGTGCAATCGCGGCGAGAAGGACAATATGCGGGTGACTGCGCGCACGGGCGATACGTTCGTGGTGCAAGATCAAAGCGGACAGTCGCGGATGATCACGCTCGACGCCAAGACGGCGAGCCGTCTGCATGTAAAAGTCGGCTCGAATTTACAAGTGACGGCCATGTCGGCGACGAGCGGAAAAGTCGTCGCGCTCGACCTCGTGAAGAAGCACGGCATCGACAAGTTCGCGCGCGGAACCAAGACGGACGTTGACTCTGACGTTGCCAAGACGGATGTCGATCAGGTGAAGGCCGACATCGACACGCCGAAGTTCAAGGGCGCGAAAAAAGAGGACGTCGATGCCGTGAAGCTCGACATCGATATCGTCAAAGCCGACCTCGACAATCCGGCGACCAGAAAATCCAAAAAACTCGACAACGACCTGGCGAAACTCGACAACGACAAGAAAAAATGCGATCGTGATATCGACGTAGCCAAGTCTGATGTTGATACGAAGAAAGCGAAGAAATCAGACGTTGACGTAGCCAAGAGCGACATCGATACCAAAGGGCACAAGGCCAAGAATCGCAAGTCCGACAGTGACGTGGCCGATGTAGACGTCAAAGCCGGCGGCATGGGCAAGTGCGGGCACGGATCGTCGCGTAATGGCAACC
The DNA here is from genome assembly GCA_013036105.1 of Vulcanimicrobiota bacterium. Classification (GTDB taxonomy): domain Bacteria; phylum Vulcanimicrobiota; class Vulcanimicrobiia; order Vulcanimicrobiales; family Vulcanimicrobiaceae; genus Rubrimentiphilum. The sequence continues at coordinate 29,669 of JAAXCX010000006.1, read as the reverse complement.
CCGCGTTCGCGAATCAAATGGCCAAAGATGCCGCTAACGACGCCTCGGGTCACAACCCGCCCGGACTTCCGCACGAGTGCGTGAACCCGGCCGGTCACACGCGCGGCTTCTGCAAGTCGTCCAGCAGCGAAAGCATCTGCGGCAGCGGATCGGGCTCGATGGGCGCGTCTTCAGACATTGACGTAGCCAGCAGCGACGTTGACACCAAGACGAAAAAAGCCAAGAAGACAGACGTTGACGTGGCCAAGAACGACGTCGATGTCACCAAGAACGGCATGGGCAAATGCGGACATGGATCGTCGCGTAACGGCAACCCCGCGTTCGCGAATCAAATGGCCAAAGACGCCGCTAACGACGCCTCGGGTCACAACCCGCCCGGACTTCCGCACGAGTGCGTGAATCCGGCCGGACATACGCGCGGCTTCTGCAAATCGTCGAGCAGCGAAAGCATGTGCGGCAGCGGCGGTGGTACGGGCGGCAGCGATACCGAAGTCGCCTCGAACGTCACCAGACCGTGCGCGCAAGGCGCCAGTTCGAAGAGCCACAGCAACCCCGCGTTTGCTAACCAAATGGCCAAAGATGCGGCCAACGACGCGTCGGGTCACAACCCGCCCGGACTTCCGCACGAGTGCGTAAATCCGGCCGGTCACACCCGCGGTTTCTGTAAGTCAAGTGAATCGACCAGCTCCGCAATGTGCGGTAGCGGATCGTCCGGCGGCGGCAGCGGCGCTGCACCGAGCGAAGTGATCGGCGGAATCGCCAACAGCTCAGCTCACGTTCCGGGCACGGTTGCAGCGGTTCCGGTTAACGGCGGAACGTCACGCACAGCAGTCGTTCCGGGACGCGGCTTCACAACGAGCCAAAGCGGAACGCGCGGACCGGGCGCCCCGGTCGGCATGATTCCGGCTGCAGGCGGACAGTTCGCACCGGGCAGCGGAACGCGCGGAGCCGCAGGGGCACCGACGCATGTGCTCGGCGCTTCGACCGGACCGGCCAGCGGACGCCGCATCGCAGCGCTGCCGACACGCGTTCTTCCGGTAGCCATTCAGCCGGTTGGAAAACGGCGCTGCGTTTGGTACAAGACCGGAGTGCTCGGAGCTTCGACCGGACCGCGCTACATCGTCGGGACCTCCGCGATCGCCGGTAAACCGATGCTCCACAAGAAGTGTCGCTAGCCCAATCCGTTGTGTAGCGACAGAGAGAGGGCCGCGAAAGCGGCCCTCTTCTTTTTGGCTAGCCCATGTTTCCCCAGTTGTAATGCGGTGGATGCGTAACGTAAGGCGGCCCGCTTTTGATGATGATCTCGGTGTGGTTGTCGAGCTCGATGTTGCGCGGGTTTCCTTTGAACGGCTTTCCGTCAACGGTAATTTTGAGCTTTGTGCCCGGCCGCGCGTGCAAAGGGCCGGCTTGGTACCAATTCAACGGCTGCTTCCAGACGTCGAAAAAATTGCCCAGCTTAAAAAATTTGTGGATCGGAACTTCGTCGTGGATCAATCCGTCGGCCGTGTGCGTGTGCAGCCAGTACAGACAATCGTTGTGGATGCCGATGAGCGCGGGCACCGTCACGCGCTGATATCCGTCGTACAGCGCGAGGTACTGATGAATGTGAACGACGGCGCCTTCCATGCCTTCGCAGCGGATGCCGTCGATCGGAGGCGGGGTCGTTGGGTGACGCGGCACGGCATGACGCGGAATCGCCGCGATCATGCAGCAAGCAAGCGCGGCGATGATGAGGGATCCCGATCGTTTCATGACCGGAAAAGAACGGTTGTTAGTTGGTGAAGTCCTGCACGAACAGCATCTCGCCGTCCGGACCCTGCACCGCGGCGATGCCCACTTTCGAGAAGTGGCGCTGCATGATGTTCGCCAAATGCTCCGGGCTCTGCAGAAGCGCCTGGTAGGCCGTCGGTTCGTCGGGGCTCATGGCCAGATTCTCGCCGGCCCAGCCGAAGGAAATGCGGTCGGCCTTCATACGGTCGAATGGCGATTGTCCGCCCTGCGACTCGTGCGCGAAATAGTTGTGCTGCGCCATGTCGATGCCGTGGGCCGTCGCGACGTCCGTCAGGCGGTTGTCCAGTTTGAGCATCGGCAGCCCAGCGCGGGCGCGAGTGGAGTTCAGGTCGGCGAGCATACGCTTCTCTGCGGGTATGGATATCGAAGCGCTCTGCATGGCTAAGCCAAGCACAATAGCATGAAACATCGTATATAAGTAATCGGCATCCGCGGCCGTAACTTCGCATGCTTGCTTGCGACCAAGCGGGCGCTGGGCCGCATACGGCGAAATCTTCGGCCCATGAGTGCAGGCCCTGCCGGCAATCCCGGGCTTTTGGAGTTCGTCCGGGCCGCTAAGCAGCACGGCGTCAACGATGAGTTTATCGTGTCACTTCTTGGCGACCGGGGCTGGCCGGAGCGGCGCGTCTATGCCGCGCTTTCATCGTACTATGCCGAGACGCTGGGGATGCCCGTGCCGTCGCGATCGGGGCAGGTCGAGAATGCGCGAGATGCGTTTTATTATCTGCTGAATTTCATCACGCTTGGATTTTGGACGGTCGCGCTCGGCCAAATCTTTTACATTTTGATCGCCCGCGCGTTCCCCGATGCGACGCAAGAGGCGCCGTATTACGCGCAATCTCTGCGGAATACGATTTCGTGGCAGGTCGCCGTCGTCGTTATTTCTTTTCCGGTTTTCGTCTTCGTTCACACGTTGATCCGCCGACAACTTGCGGCGCGCCCGGATCTGTATGACTCGGGCGTCCGCCGGTGGCTCACGTACCTCGCGCTCGTTATCGCCGCGATTGTGGTGCTCGGCGACGGCTTCTGGTTTATCAGCGCGCTGCTTCGCGGCGAGCTGACGATCCGATTCCTGCTCGATTCGCTCGTACTGTTAGTACTCGGCGGCGGCGTCTTTCTCTACTATTTGAAAACGATCGATCCGCCGAATACGCAGTCGTGAAACTCGACCGCCTCTTCGGCGTCGCGGCGTGCGTCGTTGTGGCGCTGGGTCTGGCCCTCGCCTTTCTGGTGATCGGGCCTCCGAGCCACGCCCGGCTCGTCGCGCTCGACCAACAGCGCGTAAGCGATCTCGATAACGTCGCTTCGCGAATGCACGACCGGTTCGCGGATGGTGCCGGCGGGCTCCCCAACCGCTTGCCGAGCGATCTGGAGGCAAAAGATCCGGTCACCCGCCTCCCATATGAATTCAGGAAAATTGGCGCAAAGAATTACGCGCTCTGCGCACGTTTTAGCTTAGCGGCTGAAAATGATGGCGAACAATCGTGGCACGGGCAACACTGGCCGCACGGAGCCGGGCGCACGTGTTATCAGTTCAACGTCTTGGCGTCCGACGTTGCCCCGACTGTCGTCCGGCAGTGAGGGGTCGAACGGAATGAGAAGACCGGGCGTTGGAAGCGGGGGCCCGTAGCTCAGCGGTAGAGCGGCCGGCTCATAACTGGTTGCGCGCAGGTTCGAATCCTGCCGGGCCCAAGCCCCCGGAGCGCGAAACCCCGGCTATACGGCGCCATCGTCTATCGGTTAGGACATCGCCCTTTCAAGGCGGAAAGACGGGTTCGATTCCCGTTGGCGCTACCACCCCTATGCTTGAAACGCTTAACACCGTCGCCGCCCTAGGCACGTTCGTTGTCATTGCCACGACGGCGATAGCTGCGCTCATGCAACTGCGCCACATGCGCGCCTCCAATCAGCTCGAAGGGCTCTTGAGCGTGCTGGCGCGCGTGGAAGACGCGAATTTCAACAAGTGGCTGACGGATACGCAGCGTCAGCTGCCTGAAATGATAGCGGATCCGGTATACGTTAAGAGCGTTTACGACAATACGTTCGATCGAAACGTCGCGTGGCTGCAATTGGGAAACTCATACGATTGGGTTGGCAGCCTAGTGAAAAATCGTCTTATTCCGATCGATGCGTTTCTTGACGTCTACTCGTTTCGAATTGTTCAGGCTTGGGAACTGATGGTGCCGATGACCGTACTCGCGCGGCATAAGGTCGGGAATGCCGTTTGGGAAAATTTCGAGTACTTGTACGTCTGCGGACTGGATTGGACTAAGAAACACAGCAATGGCACATATCCCAAGAACATGCGGCGGGCGAACCTGCCGGCAATCGAAGCCGTCGTTCCCGGCCACCAGCGCATCCTCACGGAAAGTAACGACTAACGCTGCGTGATCTCCTTACTTCCGGCTCGACGGCGTGCGCTACTCGACGCGAATGATTCCTATCATGCCGTGGTCCGCATGAAATAACATGTGGCAGTGGAACGGAAACGTTCCCTTCGGCACGTTGCGGAAATCGAGCAGTACCTTGGTGATCGTAGGATGGACGCGTACGCGATCCGCGCTGCCGCCGACGGGCAGAATCGCTCCCATGTAACCGAAAGGGCTGATTATTCGATCCTCCCCACGCAATCCATGGAACTTGCGGTAAGAATCCACGGAATTCGATTCCCGTTGGCGCTACCACATTTGGCCCGTAACTACGGGCTTTTTTCGTAGTGCGTCGCCTCGGTTGTGGTTTGGCTCTGCGTACGCGGCGGCCCCGACAGGCTCACCATGACGCGGTGGTAAACCCTTGGATTCCTGGAGGCTGCCGATGCGTAACCACCTGCGCTTAGCTTTGGGGCCATTTTTCTTATTTGCGTGCGCCGCTGCCGGCGCCGCGCAGACGGCGCCTGCAACCGCGTATCTGCCAGATGTTGCCGGGCCGGGCTCGACGATCGTTGCGACGTTCACCCAACGCGCCGTCGTGACGTTTGAAGATAAGAGCGGGCGTCGCACGAGCATGAACGTCGTGGCCGGTGCAGATGGGCGGCTGGTCTTCAAAGTTGCAAAAGACGCCGTGGCGGTGTTGCTGGGCGATGCGAAGTGCGTGATTGCGCGCGACGGAGTTGTGCCGGGAACAGCCGCCGTCGCCGACATTCCGCGCAGCGGGCCCGCCATCGTGCGCGCGGCGACGGCATATGAACGTGGCGGCTCGAGTCACGGTTTAGTGAACCTTGGCGCGCAGCGCATCGACGCTGCAACGGCGCGCGTGCTGGTTGACGGCAACTCGCTTGCGGCGAATACGGTTGCCGCTTCGGACATGAACGTCAAAGCATTGCTGCACGACGACATCGGACTTGGGCGGCATTCGATTGCGTTGCAAAGCGGCGGAAAACGAAGCAATGCGATCGCCGCGGACGTCGTTGAATTACACGCGCAAGCGCCGCCACCGGGTGAAACCGGATCGGTGCAAACGCTTGCCGTACGCGTGGATGGGTTGCCGGCGGGCGACAGCGCGTACATGAACTTCAGTGTGAGCGGATCGGCGCGACTGGAAGACGGCGGAGAAACCACGCGCGTTCCCGTGGAAAACGGCGTTGCGCAGGTGCGCATTCGCGGGGAACACGCGGGCCCTGCCCTTATTTCGTACAAACTTGAAGCGGAACTGGCACGCATAGCGCAAGAGGTTGCGACGGCACCCCGGCCGCGCACCACGAGCCGGCCGCCGGCGGAAAAAACACCCGGACCGGAGCCATCGGACGTCGAGGCAACGCCGGCAATTTACGGCCATGACGATCTCGTACCGTGCCGCGTGGAATTGGTGGACGCGTACATGCAGCCGACGCAAGGTTGGTGGCAGGACGACAAGGTTTTTGACAAACCCGACATCCTGCAGCGGCAAAAACCGGAGTTTCCGATTGAGTACACGGCGCCGTATCCGCTGGTTGCGCAGCGGCCGACGGTGCTGACCGGCGTCTATCAGTACGAATGGATGCCCGGACGCGCGCGCGTAATTGTGAACGACCGCGGCGACCCGCCCAACCCGAACAACGGCCACGTGGTGATGAAGATTAAGTCGAACTGCCGCGCGGATCAAAAAGGCAACATCGATCCGGTGCGGCTGGATTTCACGTTCGGCGTGGGCGCGAGCATCGTGTGGAGCGAGGCGACGCAAACGCTGACCAAGATTCCGCTGCGCGGTACGGTGCGCCCCAACGCGCCCTTCGTGGAGTATCCGGTTAAACTGGAAGCAGCGTACGGCTGGCCGGCCAAAGAGGGGTTTTCTTCGAAAAACACGGGTTCGTACGTCCTAGTGATGCACGCGCAGCATCTTCGCAACAAAGACTGGACCGATATTGCGGGCATGGAAGCACGCTTGCGCGGCACGATTGTGAAAACAAGCGGTATGCGGCTGCACTTTGTGCCGCTGAGTTTGGGCGTGCCCAGCGAGTATGAGGACGATTTGCTGGAGGACCGGACGCTGCAGCTTGCAAGAGAGACTTCGCACTTTATGCCGGACTTGTACCCGGTGCGGCCGGGCGGCGACATGCGCACGTCGGAATTCCGTTCGGTTGTGGACCCGATTCCGCCGTTGGATCTGTCGGGTGAAGTATTCCCGGACGAAGTGAACAGCCACATGGGGCCGTACATGGAGCTGTCGGACCGTATCGAGAGCAAATTGGGCAACCGGTTCTCGTTGCGCGCGATCTTGGAGCATCAAGGGCGCGAACTCATTGTGATGAGCGATGAAGATTTCGAGCGGGCATACGGGCCGGGCGGCCGCCACGCGGCGGCTTTTACCATTGGAACCAAAGTGATCTTTCTGCGGAACAACAATCACTATACGGTTGTGGCACACGAGCTTGCGCATACGCTGCCGTTCCAAGTGCGGAACGCGCCGGCGCCCGCGGATGTGCCGTGGATGACGAGCGAATGCAGCAAAGGCTACCACAATGCGGACGGCGACTTTGCGCAAGGATTGCGGTTTATTCACGGCGGCTACACGGACGAAGGGCGCGAGGTCTTTGACGGCGAGGGCATCATGCAGCCGGCGAACGACTATCTTCACCAATACACCGAGCAATGCACGTTCCGCCATTTGGCGGTAGCGCTGCAAGGCAAGAGCGACCCGCCCGTGCTGATAGTTCGCGGATACGCGGGGCGCAACGGCGTGACGTACGATGCGCGATTTACGCCGTTTTATACGCTGGATAGCGTCACGGATGAAACCCGCGACGACCCGTTTGCGCCGATGCACATCATCGTGCTGGATGCGACCGGGAAGCAACTACGCGCGTTTGCGCTGCGCCCGGGATTCGAGCGGCCGCACGACCCGCCGAGCCGTTTTCACCCCACACCGGCGCATCCGCAGATGGTGTTCTTTATGGAACGCATCCCGCAAGTGCCGGGCGCGGCGGTTGTTGAGGTCGTTGGCGGCGGCAAAGTACTGGACAGCAAGCGGCTCTCGCCGCGCGCGCCGAGCGTGAGCATTATCTCGCCCGCTGCGGGTGCGGTGGTCAAAGCGAATAAGCCGGTAACGCTGCGCTGGCGTATGTCGGCGTCGCGCGGCACGGCGCTTGCCTCGGTGCTGGATTCGATCGACGGCGGAGATTCGTATCTCGGGCGCGCGGACGAACAGCGTGCGACGCAGCTGGTGTTAAAACTTACGCCGGGTGCGCACCGGTTGCGCGTTGTGGTCACAGATGGCACGCGCAGCGCAGAGGCGACCGTAGCGGTTACGGCGCGGTAACGGCGCCGTTCGAACCGATCGGACGCAGCTGTTTTAGCGTAGCGGCTGTTTGCATGATGCTGCGTGCGATTGCTTTGGCTTCCCGAACTTCCGCCTCGGCTGCCTCGCGCGCTTCACGGCACTTTGTGAGGCTGGCCTCGGCTGCGTGAACTTTCGCCGCGTGCGTTTCTCGCTCGAGGGCGGAGGCGCGAGCACGCCCTTCGCTTTCGTCCAGCTGAGACTTTGCCTGAATAACGGCGTGGTGAGCCTCCGCGAGGCGCGCCTCGAGGTCTTTGACCGATTCTTCGGCAGCGGTCACGGTTTGTTGCGCAGCGCGTACGTCTGTATCGATCTGAGCGGTGTGTATCGCGGCGCTCTCGCTCTGTTTGGTCAGGGTGCTCGCCTGCGCTCTCGCTTCCGCCTCCGCTTCAGCAAGTTTCGCTACGGCTGCGAGTTTTTCGTCGAGTTTGAGATTCTCGGCAAGCGCAGCTTCTGCCGATTCGTTCTCAAGCATCTGCGCGATCCGGCGAGCGTCGTCGAGGAGCTTTTCAAGCCGCTCGCGATGGTCCGCGGGGGGCGCCGGGGCCGGCGCGGGGGGCGGCGGCGTCTCCCGCGCGATCGATGGCGGGCGTACAGGCTCGTCGTTTTCTGGCTCGCCCAGATCCGCCAGCACCTTATCGAGCTGCGCCGCGTTGCCGGCGCGTCTGTCGCGCGCGCCAAATGCACGGCCCATGAAGCTCATGAGAGCGCGAATTTCCGCATGAAAGTCCTCCGAGATTATCATCGGCAGGACGCCCGCCGAGTTAACGGCCGGCTTCAAGTCGCGCTAAATACGTACTGCCGGACGGGCGTGATCCACGTTGGGACCAGCACCCCAAATTCAAGATCGTATTTGGCTTTGGGCACCAGTATTGCTTCGCAATGCGAGAATTGTTCCTCAATCAGCGAGGTGAGACACCGGGCGGTGTACTGCAACGTGAGCGGGTGGCGAATGATTTTTTCGAGCACCAGAGTCGCTAACGGAAAGACGCCCACTTCGAAGCGATAAAACCACCGCGGAACGCACGATTCGCCGATGACTAATCGGCCGCCGGGTTTCAGCACTCGGCGGCATTCAGCGATGCACTTACGCACGTTCGCTCTAGACTGTGAAACTGTCGTTCCTACGAGATGGTGCAAGAGCATGACCATCACGACTGTATCGAAACGCGCGCCATCGATGGGCATATCTAATGCAGAGCCAGTGAGAAAGCTGACGTGTGGCGGATAAACCGAGCCGGCAAAGATATCGGGCGAAAGGTCGAGCGCCGTAATCGTTTCGGCTAGCTTTGTATCATAGTTAAAGACGCCGCCGTTTCCGATGTCGAGTAGATTTCCGGCACCGGTCAGGTGAGATTCAATCTCCGATCTGAGCCGGTAATGCATATTCCGAACATAGTTATCGTAGGTCTCATTGTTGCTGAACCAAACCTTATTCTTGTCGACGCTCTTCCGCGTTTGATTTTCCATACGGCTAAGAGTTCCGAAGATATTCGACGTCGACGCGATCTTGTGGACGCCCGGCCGATTCCTTGTTCGCAATCAGGTCCGCCTTGCCGATGTAACTCACGGGAATCCCGCCGTAGGTCGATGATAGCCGATTTTCCCAGGCGCGATCGAAGGTCACACCGTCGATCGTCGTGATAATGTCTATCTGATTGGGCGCGCGTCCCATGATAAAAAACGTTTGCGGAACCGTTAAATCCTGGACTTGCAGTTCGTCCAATGGAGCGCCGAAAGCTCTTAAAGCCTTCCAAACTTTTTGCGCGTTTTCTGAATCGGTTCCGACGAAAATGTCCGCGTCTTTTGTAGCGCGGAGTTTTCCGTGCACCGCGAAGGCGTAGCCGCCGACGATGAGATATTTAGCGCCCTCGGCGTTCAAGGCGCGCAAGAGATCGATCAAGTCGGAGTTCAGATCCATCATTTCCTCGCGCGACCGTCAGGTCTCGGACAATGCTCCAAATGGCTTGCGCGCGTTCGAATGGCAGCAGAGCATTTTCGCGCGCTCGTTCCAGGGCGGCTATCTCTTGTGGCGAGCGAGCTACGCGAGCAGTCATTGTCGCTCGGCGCTTTTTGGCCCGCTCTTCAAAGCTTTGGCCCATGAAGAATATTTCGCCAAATAGCGTTCGTTACTCTCTTTGCCGAATTGATTATCGCCGGTTGCGAATGAATCGTTGGGCGGCCTCTCTGAGGAGCGCCGGATCCTCATACCACATTTGGTGGCCGGCACCCGGAACCCAAAGCAGCGCGCTGTGGGGAATGAGCGACGATAAGATTTCCGTGATCGTGATCAAGAACGGATAGGATGCCGTTCCACCCATCAGCATCACCGGCGTCTGAATCTTACGAATCGCGCGCGGATCGACTGCGGGGAAAAGCGTGCCGGTCGTCATCATGACGCGCCACTCTTGGGCATTGCGCAGCTCCGCCGCCCGGTCTTCGGCGGGCATGGCGCGCCACGCGGACGGGTTGTTAAAAACGTAGCCCATGAAAACGCCGATGCCTTTATCAGTATCGTTTGCAAGAAAAGCTGCGCGCATCGGAGTAACGAGCCGCCCTTGTATGTCGGCATATTGGGCCGCCGCTAAGGTGCGCAGCTGGCCGGACGCGCTATTCAGCAGCGTGACTGCGGGAGGCTCGGCCAAAATTGCGCTCTTTACCAGTCCCGGATGGCGCAAAACAAGAAAAAGCGCCGTGTATGCGCCGTATGAGTGGCCGATGACGTTTACGCGCTCGAGGCGGAGCTTTTTAATGAAGAGTGCGAGATCGTCAGCGTCCGCGATCGCGGAGTAGCCCGCGCGCGCGGGGTTCTCGTTGGGATAGTCGTACCGCCGGCTGTAGGCGATCGCGCGATAGTGGGCGGAGAATGCTTGGACCTGATCTTTCCAGTAGGAATAGTCCGCGAGCGATCCCGGAATGAATATCACCGGCACGCCGCGCCCCGCCTCCGCATAGTGTAGCGTGATGCCGTTGGGCAGCTGCGCGGCTCCGAATGTAACCGAAGCGGGCGCCAAAGTTCCGGCTGCGGAAACAGGCGCCGTGGCTAGCGCAACGGCGAGCGCCGGCGCCAAAAACAGTTTCATTTTCGACTATATCGCGCAAACAGATTTATAATCCCGCGCCGCTCGGCTCCAAAAAGGCCGGCAGCAGCCAAGCGCCCAACCCGGCGCTTGGGGGACTGCTTATGACCGCACGTTGCTTTTATTTCTTCCGCGCGGCCGGCGCCGCGATCGTCCTGGCGGCATTCGCCGGCGCTAGCCTCTCGGCTGGAACGGCGAGGTCCGCATATAGCGAGCAAGTCGCGCTCGCGAGTCAGAACGGCGTTCTTGAAGTCACGCTGACCGCGCATCAGAGCCAAGCGCGTTTGAACACGGTCGCGCGGCCGCTCAAAAATATGATGCTCTTCGCCTATACGGTGAATCGCGGCACGGCTTCCAACGGACATCTGTCGGGCGACAATCTTTACCCCGCGCCGACGCTGCGCGTGTATCCGGGCCAGACGCTGATCGTTCACCTCAACAACGCGCTGACCGGACTGACGATTCGCGACTTTTACAATCCCGCGTATACGGCCAAGGGTCAGTCCGTACCGGCGTATCCGCAAATGTTAACGCAAGCACCGATGAATTTGCACGTGCACGGCATTCACACTAGCCCAATGGGCAACTCCGACAACGTGCTGCTGCACATTCCCGCGGGCATGGCCAACACGTACACGTACCATATTCCGAACGACATGCCGCAGGGCATGTACTGGTATCACAGCCACTTGCACACGATAACGACGCCGCAAACCTATTTCGGACTGGCGGGCTTGCTCGAAATCGGGCGCACGGACGGCAACCTGCCGGTCGTCACCGCGCGTCACATTCCGATCCGCACGATGGCTTTGCAGTACAACGTCGTCTTCGACCGGATGGATGGCCTATCGCAGATGAACGATCCGAATTGGCCGCAGTTTGTCAGCACGCTGGCGGCGCCGCGCGGAAATGCGCTGGCCAACGGAACGTACCGCCCGCTGCTCGCGCCGGTGAATTTCTTGCAATCGAAAAAGGGCACGCGCTATTTCACGGTCTGGTACGCCGGGCCGCTCTCGATTCATAACTATCGCGGGCTCTTTCAGTTCATTCCAAGCAACCTGCAGCAGTTTACGCCGAACGCCAAAGGCGGGACGGCGATCCGCGCAAATCCCAATCTTCCCGACCGCGATCGCGACATTCAGTTCACCGTGAACGGCGTTTTCCAACCGGTCTTGCAGATCAAGCCGGGACAAACCGAAATTTGGGTGCTCGCAAATATTAGCGACATCGCCTACATGCCCGTGGAACTGACCGAAACGGCGACAGGACGGCACCCGAAGATCGCGGTCGTCGGTGTGGACGGAAACCCGACGACGGCGGTGCATTATCCCGTAACCTACGGCGGCACGCGTCTTTCGATTCCGCCCGCATCGCGCTTCGCCATTGCGGTTACCATGCCGGAAAAAGGCGGCCTGCAGCTCGATATGCCTGCCCTCGGGCGATCGAAGACGCCGCGGACGGCGCCCGGCATCCTGTACACCAACAACGGCACCGCCAATCCGCCGGCGCAGCTCGGCACGCTGACGGTCCAGCAATCGGCGATCAGTTACGCCGATGGATTCTTCGTTTTTCCTACGCAAGTTCTGGTGCGTGCGATACCGGCGCCCGGCGCCGGTCAAACGACGGCGTTTGCCGCCGGACAAAAGTTGCACGCCTACACGTCGTTTGAAGATCTTTCGCGCGTGAAGCCCGACGTCAAGCGCGAACTGCTGATCAACGGGGGATTTCTCAACAACCACGCCAGCATGTCGGATCCAAAGGCGTTCGTCTATGCGTTCGGTGGGAATGCGTTCCCGAACATTCCGCTCATCCAGCCCCGTTTAGGCTCGGTCGAAGAGTGGGATTTCGTCAATCACAATAACGACGAACATCCGATCCACGTGCATGTCAACGATTTTCAAGTCACCAGCTTCTCCGATCCGACCATCGGCTTGCGCACCGGAGTCGAAATGTGGGGCGAGGACAACGCCAACGTTCCTGCTCCGCTCTTAGGACCCGAAGAGAGCGTCATCGCGCCCGGCTTGCTCTCGATGCGCACGCACTTCATCGGGTACACCGGTCTTTACGTCATGCACTGCCATCGCCTGAACCACGAAGACAACGGTCTGATGGCGCTCATCAATGTGATTCCGGCGGTCTCGTCGTACGCGATCGCAATTCCCGGAACGGCCGGTCATGCGGCGATGATAAAAATCTACGACGGCAACGGCGACCGCCTCATTCGCACGGTGACGCCGTTTCCGGGATCGGCGAGCCTGCCGAGCGTTGCAATGGGCGATGTCAACGGTGACGGCGTGCTCGATCTGATCGCGGGCGCGGGCAAAGGGCATAGTCCCGACATCGCGGTGTATTCCGGTGCAGCCACTGCGGGCAAACCTTCATTTGAAACGGTCTTGACGCGCTTTACGGCGTTCGATTCGCGCGATCGCAACGGCGTTAGCGTGGCGGCAGCCGAGATCGATGGCGGAGCCGCCGACAACATCATCGCGGGGTCAGGGGCCGGCGTTCCGGATCGCGTCAACATCTATCACGCGCCCAAATCCGGCGCCGCTCCGCAATTGTTTTCGGCTTTTGTGCCGTACGCAAACGATCGCTCCGGGGTTATAGTCGCGGCGGGTTTTGTCGATTTCATGACCGGCCGCAACAGCATCGTCACTGCTCCCGGCGCTGGAACTCCGGCACAGGTGAAAGTCTTTGTTTTCTCGCTGATGACGCCGGTCGGCAGCAAGCCCGGCGTTCCACGCGTCCAGGAAACAGCGGCGTTTGCTCCGTTCGGCGCGGCGTACCGCGGCGGCGTTTCGTTGGGCACCGGCTGGTTGGCCGGGGGACTCGGCGGCGCCGAAACAATCGTGGCCGGCCAACGCACCGGCGGATTGGTGAAAGTCTATTCGAGCGGATCGGCGCTGCAGGGCGCGCCGCCGATGTATTTAGATAACCCATCCGCGCACGAGCGCATGACGTCGTTCGGGCTTATCGCGAGCTTCAGGCCGTTCGCCCAGACGTCGGGCGTCGGCGTGGAAACGACAAACACCACCGCCGGCTCCGATTTGCTCGTCAGCAGCGCCAATTCAACACGCGTCTCAGTCATAAAATACCGCTTTGTCCGGCCCACGAAGACCGCGCCGGCACTCGGCGCCGTCCGGGTTGGCGGGCTCTAAAGGCTGATTCAGGCCAGCGCCAAACTAGGGCGCAGGGAGGGATCGTTCTTGGCGGCGCACCTTTTGCGCATCGGTCGTTCGACCGGTGCAGTAATCGCATTACTGTTGATCGCCCGTGCGAGCGTTTCCGCGAGCAAACGTGTGATCGTTCAGTGACCAATAACTTGCTGGTTTGCGCGCGCCCGCGCGCGGGCGCCGAGAGTGATTTCGCGCAGTGGCCGCCGCGTCTGCAGAAAGCGTTGCTTTCGTTCGGCGGTGCGTTGAGTTGCGAATTCTGGCCGCCCGCGCCGCCCGATCAGGAAGAGTGGGTCGGCGCGCTGCGTTTCGAGTCCGTTGACGCATTGCGGCGCTGGCGAACGTCGGAGACCTACCGGAGCTTGATTGCGGAGGTTGCGCCGCTCGTCGAAGGCGGCCGCGTGACGCAGCTGACCGGCGGAGCCGCGACCGAGTTCTACGTGCAGAATAGCGCGACCGAAGTGATCGTCACCGAGCTCAAAGCCGGCAAGGAAGCCGAGTACCGCGATTGGGCCAACCGCATGGACAAATTGGAAGGCACGTTTCCGGGCTTCCGCGGCTCGTACACTCAGCCGCCCGATCCGGGCGGAACGGTGTGGACGACGCTGCTGCGCTTCGATACGGTCGAGAAACTCAATGCGTGGCTGAACTCGCCGCAGCGCGCCGCGTTGCTCAAAGAATCGGAAGACCTCGTCGATCACGTGGTCGTGCAGCACGTAGACACGTCGTTCCCGGGCTGGGTGCCGCCGGATCCTGTGACCGGACAATCGCCGCCCAATTGGAAAACGGCGATGCTCGTGACGCTGATGCTCTTTCCGGTCGTGGCCCTAGAACTGAAGTTTTTGACGCCGCGTCTTTTGGCGGTGCTCAATCCCGCGCTGGCCACGATTATCGGCAATGCGATCAGCGTCGGGCTGGTTACGTGGCCGCTGATGCCGCTGGTCGCCATTAAAGCGTTTGGCTGGTGGCTGTATCCGGACGGCCTGCCGCGTTGGATCAGGTTCGCCGGCCCCGCCTCCGTCTTACTTGGCTACGCGATCGAAGTCGCGATTTTTTGGCGCGTTCTGTAACGGCTCTTATAAGGAAGCAACCCTCGCATGAATCTCAACACCGTCAAAGATCTCAAGCGTCCGAAATCCGCGGACGAAATACGCCAGTGGCGCGACGGCTACGCATGGCTTGCCGGCGGAACGTGGCTCTTCTCCGAACAGCAAGTCCACGTTGACACGCTGATCGATCTGCACACGTTGGGGTGGCCTTCGCTGACGGCCGGGAAAGACGGACTCGAGATTGCGGCGACCTGCCGCATCGCCGAACTTTACGATTTCAGACCGCCCAAGGAGTGGCGCGCGGGTCCGCTGATCGGCGAATGCTGCCGCTCGTTCTTATCGTCGTTCAAGATTTGGAACGAGGCGACCGTGGGCGGTAACGTCTGCATGTCGCTGCCCGCGAGTCCGATGGTCTCGCTTGTTGTTGCGCTCGAGGGCGTTTTGACGTTATGGCCGCGCGACGGCGCACCGCGCGAAGTGCTCGCCACCAATTTCGTGACGGGAAATCACCAAAACGTGCTGGCGCCGGGCGAATTGCTGCGCAGCGTCCGGCTGCCCGCGGAAGCGCTCTCGAAGAACTTTGCCTTCCGGCGCTCTTCCCTGACGCATCTCGGCCGCTCGGCGGTGCTGCTGATTGGGACGCGCGCCCCCGCGGGCGATTTGATTCTTACGGTGACGGCGGCGACTGCGCGCCCCGTGCAGATGCGATTCAAAGGCAGCCCCTCGGAGTTCGAGGTGCGCGATGCGATCGACGCGGCCGTTCCCGATTCGCTATGGTTCGACGACGTTCACGGCTCGCCGCCGCACCGTAAGCATTTGACGTACCGTTTCGGTGAAGAGATTCGCAAGGAGCTGGAGGCATGAAACTCAAGGTCAATGGTAAGGAGTTTTCGGCCTCGCCGCCGCCGGGCGAATGTCTGCGCATGTTTTTGCGCGACCTCGGGTGGTACAGCGTGAAGAAGGGCTGCGATGCCGGCGATTGCGGCGCATGCACGGTCTGGGTCGACAACACACCCGTGCACAGCTGTCTCTTTCCCGCGTTTCGCGCCGATGGCCGCGAAGTCACGACGCTCGAGGGGCTCGAGCGCGACGGCAAACTGCATCCGATGCAGCAGGCGTTCCTCGATTCGCAAGCGTTCCAGTGCGGCTACTGCACGGCCGGCATGATTATGACCGGCGCGGCGCTCACCCGCGATCAGAAGAACGATCTGCCGCACTCGCTCAAAGGCAATCTCTGCCGCTGCACGGGTTACGGCGCGATCCGCGATGCGTTCGAAGGCAAGACCAACATCGAAACCGACCGCGCCGGAAGGTCGAGCGGAGCCAGCGTGCGCAATCCGTTCGCGCGGGATATCGTCACGGGGCACGCGCGCTATACCACCGACCTTCCGCTGCCCGACGGCACGCTGCACCTCAAAGTGCTGCGGTCGCCGCACGCGTTCGCGAAGATCGTTTCGATCGATAAGAGCAAAGCAATGGCGGTACCCGGCGTCGTGGCGGTCTACACGTGGGAGGACGTTCCCCGCCGTCCATACACGACGGCAATTCACGAAGATAACCGCGTCGATCCCGACGATACGTATTTACTCGACAACGTCGCCCGTTTTGTTGGACAGCGTATCGTTGCGGTCGTCGCTGAAACCGAAGGCGCGGCCGAGGAAGGTTGCCGAAACGTCGAGGTCACCTACGAAGAGCTCACTCCGGTGTTCGATCCGGAGGAAGCGATGATTCCGGGCGCGCCGGTGCTGCACGAGCGCGGCATCGACTCGCACATCTTGCATCCCGAGAGAAATATTTTTCTCGAACTGCACGGCGAGGTGGGCAACGTTGCCGCAGGTTTCGCGGAGGCGGACGCGATCTACGAAGGCGATTATGATGCGCCGCGCCAGCAGCACGTCCATCTGGAAACGATGCAGTCCCTGGCGTGGCGCAGCGACGACGGACGTTTGCACGTGCGCACCAGCTCGCAAGGTCCGTTCATCGTGAAGGGCAGGCTCTGCTACCTCTTTGGAATCATGCCGGCCGATCTGCACGTCTTCACCGAACGCGTCGGCGGCGGTTTCGGCGGCAAGCAAGACATGATGAGCGAGGATCTCACGCTTTTTGCCACGATGAAAACGGGGCGCCCGGTAAAGTGGGAATTCACGCGCGAAGAGCAGTTCATCGGCGCAACGACGCGCCATCCGATGAAAATCCACGTGAAACTCGGCGCCAAGAAAGACGGAACGCTGACGGCGATACAATACCGCATTGTCTCCAACACGGGCGCGTACGGGAACCACGGCGGCGAGACGCTCGCCAATGGTATGTCCGGACCGTGGGCAATCTACAAGTGCCCGAATAAAAAGGGCGACGGCTACGCTGTCTACACCAACTTGCAATGCGGCGGCGGTTTCCGCGGCTATGGGACGACGCAGCCGACGTTCGCCATGGAGTCGGCGCTCGACGAGTTGGCCGATTTGCTGAAGATCGATCCGATCGAACTTCGCCGTAAGAACGTCGTGGGGGCGACCGACAAAATGGAAGCGATCTGGGAAGAGTCTTCCGACCTGACGATGGGAAGTTACGGGCTCGACCAATGCATCGATGCGATCGAAAAGGCGCTGCGCAGTGGACGCGGCCTGCGCAAGCCCGAAGGCGACGATTGGCTCGAAGGCAGCGGGATGGCAATTTCCATGTTGGACTGCGTGCCGCCAACCGAGCAGCGATCCGGTTCGGAAGTCTCGCTGCTCGAAGACGGCAGTTACCACTTCACCGTCGGATCGGTGGAGATCGGCAACGGATTAGTGACGGCGCAGCAGCAGGTCGTTGCGCAGATCATGAACTGCCCGACATCGCGCGTCTCGTTCATCAACTCCGACACGGACAAGACGCCGTACGATAGCGGGACGTTTGCCAGCGTCGGCATGATGGTGCCGACCAAAGCGGTCGAAAACGCGGCGCGCGCGCTTCGTGAGAAGATCGTTTCGTACGCCGCCAAGAAGACGAAAAGCAAACCGGAAGATTGCCGGATCGAAGATACGTTTGTCGTGCACGGCAGGCACCGGACGCCGCTCACCGAGTTGTACGCATCCGCCGAAAAGGAAGGCGAACGCGTGGCCGCGTTCCGCAAAGCGTATGGATCGCCCCGAACCGTTGCATTCATGGCCTATGGCGTGCGGCTGGCGGTGCACCGCATCACGGGCGAGATTCAGATTCTGTTCAGCGCCGAAGCGGTCGACACCGGAACGGTCATGAATCCGAATCAGCTGCGCGGCCAGTGTATCGGCGGCGTCGTGCAAGGCGTCGGCTATGCGCTTCAGGAGAAGATGGTTTACAACGACAAGGGCGCCGTGATCAACGCTCAGCTGCGGAATTACCGCATTCCGGCCTTTGCCGATGCGCCGGTGACCGAAATCTTCTTCGCCGACACCTACGACGCGATCGGACCTTTAGGGGCAAAATCAATCGCCGAGAATACGATCAATCCGGTCGCACCGGCAATCGGCAATGCGCTCAAAGCGGCGACCGGCGTGCGCTTCACCGCGCTGCCGTTTACGGAAGACCGGATTTTCGCGAAGCTGCAAGAGATTGAGAAGATCCCCGCGCCGGTTTAAGCGAGCTCATTCCGGCTCGTCCTCACGTTCGGCGTGAAGGGCAAACGCCACCAGGTTCCGCTCTCCCCGCGATGAACGCTTCGTGGGAAGTGCAGAAACTGATCCGGGAACTGGGCCTTTCGCTAGACGGCAATCCTATCTACTACCGGACCAATACCGATGACTTGGAGTTCGTCAGCGACGTCCTCGTAAAAAAAGAATACGCTTGCGCCGGCCTAGATTTCGGAAACCCGGAAGTCATCGTCGACTGCGGCGCGTATGCGGGATACACGTCGCTTTACTACCTAACGACCTACAAGAATGCACGCGTTATCGCGATCGAGCCGGATAAGAAAAACTTCGACTTGTGCAGCTTCAATCTCGCTCCATATGCCGACCGCGTCACCCTGGTGAATGCGGCAATTTGGCCTGAACCGGCCCCGCTCGTCGTACGGGAAGGGCCGACAAGCGCCAGTGAATGGGCCACGATCGTCCGGCCGCCGGTCGGCGACGAATCCCCGGACGTCATGGGAATCGAACTCAGCGCCTTCGTGCGCGGCGCCGGCTTTCAGCACATCGATCTGCTCAACGTCAATACCGGCCTCGAGCGGGAAATTTTTTCGCGAAACTACGCCGCGTGGCTAGATATGACGCGAAATTTCGTGGGCCGCTTGACAGACAAGGCCGGAGAGGACGCGTTCTATGAGGCCATGTCGGAGTATCAATTCTTTCTGATGCGATGCCCCGCAGTGCTGGCGTGCACTGCTATTCGTGCGAAGGCCTCCCCGAAACCGGCGACGCATCAGGATGCGGGCGTTTCCACGACTATTGCAAACGGCGATTTCGAGGAGCTCCGGGTCGCGCCGCCCCAATCGATCCCCGGCGGGTGGAGCGAAGGTTCGCGAGACCCGGCTTTAGGGTGGCAAACGGTCGTCTGTGCGCCGCAGTTTTACGTATCGTTGGCAGTGCGAACCGGCTTGCAGCGCAGCGGCGAGAACGCGCTTTACGTCGGTATGAATCCCGGTCAGCCGATCCCGCCGGGGCCAGCGCCATATGCCGCCATAGAAAACCAGACTCCGGTGCGCGTTTCGGAAGGTGAGTTGTGGCGCGTCGGCGCCTCCATAAAGACGGTCGAGGAGGCCGCTTCTCCCACTAACCTTTTGCGGGGCGCTTATATTTTTCTTAGAGTGTACTACGACGACGGCAGTAACCAGGATGTGCCCACGCCTTCCATTTCTCACATTACCGGCGATTATATAGAGACGGGGGGAGCCGTAACGATCCCGAGTTCTCCGCGGGACCGGCGAATCGAGCGGGCTACAGTGTGGCTTTACGTTTGGGTGGAAAACACGGGTCCTGGTGAGCTCATCACATCATCCGATTCACCCTGGGGCGTTTTTTTCGACGATGTCATCTGCGCGAAACTCTGAGGGCTGATCGATCGCTATGGTCGAGATCCATGAAACGTACAACAAGCAGCGCCTCGAAAAGCTCTGGGGGATGTTTGGCGAGGATCTTCGCCAGGGCGATCCCACGCTCTATGTCCGCGAGCATTTCAACCTCAAACGAATCTGCGAAAACTGCGCGACGAGAAGTACCGAGCAATATTTGGCAGCAGCATCACTCGTTGCCGAAGGAGACGATTGGGTTTTGCCGTTTTCGGTGACGGTGAACGGCAGAATCATTGTTGACTTGGAGCCTTCGATCCCGGACCAATCGAATTTTTTCCCCGACCGGGTGATCGGTCGACTCCAAGAAATCGGAATTTTTTACGACGCAGCTGGCCGAACGGACTACATCGTTCCGATCGAGAACGGCCGGGACGCTTATTACGACAGTCTTCGAAGAGACAAGTATTGGAATTATCGAAAAACGCAAGAACAGTTTACGTGCCGCGTTCTCACGGACGCGTCCGCGGACGATATCATAAGATGGGATACGGAAGTCGAGTACGACTACGAAGAGTACTGGAAAAGCAAAGGCGAGCAGCAGTCCGGATTCAATGTGGAAATCGAATATTTTCAATGGCTCGCGCACCACGGCCAGCTCGTTATCGCACGGATAAGCGACAACCTCGATGCGACAATTGCGCTCGACTACTGTGTTCCAGGTCAATATGAGCTTACGACGGTCAACCAAAAACGTCTGATCGCGCGAGCGTACGGAAAGTACGGGCTGGGCAACACGCTTATCATGATGCTGGTGGATTATGTCAACGATAACGGTTTATTGACGCCGCTCAACCTCGGTTCCGTTCCCTACCAGCACATCGAAATGTGGCGGCCGGTTCCGGTGCCGAAACCGCAGCTTGTGTTTGCGAATCCGGCAGCCCAGCAAACGATTCTCGAGCGCTTCAGTTCCGGGTAAATAAAAAGCGGGCTCTTCCGAGCCCGCTTTCGCTGGTCGCCTTTCGGCTAGTGGTGGTGTAACTTTTTCGCCAGACAATCTTTCCACGGCTTGTTCACCTCGTGGTCTTGATTGTCTTTACCAGGCTTCTGGTGCTGGTCGTCCTTGTCGCTTTCACAAGTTGTGGGCGGCGGCGTAGCCGTTGCGCCGACGGCCGCCCACGTGGCCGTTACGGTAAGCGGATTCACTCTGCCAATGACGTTGTTGTACTCGGTAAACCACAGGTTTCCATCCGAGCCCGTTGTGATGAAGATGGGAAATGGGCCGGCGGGACACGTGACGGTTGAACTCGGAACGCATCCAAGGCCGCCATTGGCCGTTGTCGGCGGAATGACATATTCGTGCCCTCCCGCTGTCGGATTGAGCGGATTGAGGCTGCCGAGAGCGCCGAGGTTGGCGTCGACGAACCAAATGTTGCCGTCCGATCCGACGGTGATACCGTTAGGTCCGGAGCCGGCGGGAAACCCGGTCTTGAACTCCACGACGCTGCCGCCGTCCGGCGTGATGCGCCCGATGGCGCCGCCGGCGTATTCGGAGAACCATATGTTGCCGTCGGGTCCGACGACGATGTCGTAAGGCTGGCTGGTAGACGTCGGGACGGGGAACTCCCGGAGGTCCCCGCTGGTGATGTCGTAGCGTCCGATGCGCCCGCCGCCCGTTTCGGCGAACCAAAGATAACTATCGGTGGCGAGGGGACCGGGACCCACAATCATGTTGTTCGACTGCGAACCCGGTGTCGCGTGAGCCATAACCTTTGCCGTAGGCGTTGTGTCCAGTGGCGCGAGCTTATAGATGCCTTCGCCGTCAAAGGCTCCCACAAACCAGATGTTGCCGTCGGGGCCTTTGGTAATGCCGTACGGATCTTCAGCAGGATTGATGCCGGCGCTATATTCCGTTACGCCACCGGACGTTGTGATCTTCGCAACCGCGCTTCGCGAGCCATCAGCGATCGATTCCGAGAACCAGAGGTTGCCGTCGGGACCAACTTTGATGATGCTGGGATCCGAGTTTGGCGAAATTCCATTCGAGAACTCCGTGATGGCTCCGGCTGTCGTAATGCGGCCTATTTTGTTGCCGATCCACTCGGTGAACCACAGCGCACCGTCGGGGCCGGCGACGATTGAATTTGGATTGGAAGAAGGCGAGTATGCCGTAAGGCCCGGTAGTGTCCATTCAGCAAGCGTGCAAGGGTTCGGATAAAAACACGGTTTTGATGCGGCCATCGTCGTCACACTGGAACTGAGAGAGCCGGCTGCCGGAAGAAGGCCACCGCTCGTGCCCGCGCCGCCGCCGCCGCTGTGTCCGCCGCAGGCGGCCAGCGCAAAAGCTACGCTCACGAACGCTACTATCCGCACACTGTGCGTAAAACGATACATCAAGGTGACTCCCATCACGGCTATGCCCTGGGCGATCTAAGAAAAGACCGCCCAATCGGCATCCTTTCTCTTCTTAATGTATCCACATCGCCCTGGCCCGCGAACCCCAAAAAGCCGCCACTAAGCGAAGCCTTACGCCCGGTTAACGGACCTTAATGTGGTAAGCAAGCCGGCCTGGCGCCCAGGTTCCCCGGCCTATCGTCTCGACAGGATTGAACCAACGATCTCAATGACCCTGTTCTGGTCGCTTTCGGTCAGATCGACAAACAGCGGCAGGCTCAAGGCGCCCTCATAATACCGTTCGGCAACGGGAAACTGGCCGTCGCGGAATCCCAGAGCGCGATAGAACGGTTGCGTGTGAATCGGAATGTAATGCACTTGCGTCCGTATTCCGTGCTTCCGGAGCTCGACAAAGAGCGTACGTCTGGGCTCGGCACGCTCGCGGTGAACGATTTGGATTGGATACAGGTGCCATGCCGAGGAGCTCGCCGCGTCGCGGTGAGGAAGCTGGAGCGGAAGGCCCCGTAGTCCTTGGTCGTAACGTGCGGCGAGTTCGGTCCGGCGCGCAATGAACGCGTCGAGCTTTTTGAGTTGGCTTGCTCCGAGCGCCGCCTGTACATCGGTCATGCGGTAATTGTAGCCGAGCTCGCGTTGCTCGTAACGCCACGGTTCCGCCTCGGAAGTATCGGGCGTTATGCCGTGACTGCGAAAACGTCGGACGCTCTGCGCGATAGGCTCCTGATTGGTTACGACCATCCCGCCTTCTCCAGTGGTGATGCTCTTGATGGCGTGAAAGCTGAACACCACCGCATCCGAATAACGACACGAACCAATCTTCTCGCCACGATACGCCGCGCCGAGCGCGTGGGAGGCATCTTCAATGATCGCGATCCCGTACGGCTGCGCCACCGATGCGAGTTCGCGCAGGTCGCAAGGGTGGCCGCCGAAATGCACGACGATCAACGCCTTAGGGAGCTTTTTTTGGCCGGCGGCAGCTTCCAACTTGCGTTGAAGCTCGCTTGCCGAGATAGTGTATGAGCGCGGATCGATATCCACGAAGTCGACCTTCGCACCGCAATACAGCGCGCAATTGGCCGACGCCACGAAACTGATGGGAGAAGTCCACACCAGATCGCCCGCCCCGATCCCAAGTGCATGGCAGGCCGCATGAAGGCCGGCCGTCGCGCTCGAAACGGCCGCGCCGTGACGCGCGCCGCAATACTGGGCCACGCGCTCTTCGAATGCCGTTACGGCGGGGCCGCTCGTAAGCCAGTCGGAACGAAGGGCCGCCGTTACCGCTGTGACGTCGTCTTCTTCAATGTGCTGCCGGGCGTAGGCGAGTTTCCCATCAGCCATGCGGAGGCAGCCTTATCTGCGGAGTTAGGCGATCGCGGGCTGTTTGGGCGGCGCCTTGAGATCGGAAGAGTTTTGAAAGACCCGAAAATTCATGATCCGCTTGTCGGAGCCGATGAGCTTCCCGCCGCCCTCCGCGTGTAACGTCAATGTGGTGGGACCGTCCAGCGGAATCTCGACGACTTGGCGGGTTTTTATTTGCGCCTCAGTGATCTGAACGCCCGCATCATTCAAGACGCGCAAAACAAACGGTTTGGAATTCACTCCTGGTCCGGGCTCGACCTCAAGCAGCATACGTGTTGCACCGCCCGGATCGCTGATGGCAAGTTTCGCGTCTTCGCCCGCCCAACGAAAGGTCTCGCCGTTGAACGTTTCGAGCGGATACCAGCCGGATCCGAGTTTTGCACCGAGTTCCGGCGGCAGCACGTCGACCGGCGCCGGCACGAACGTCAATTTAAAAACGCGGAAGTTGAGTAGGCGGCTATCGTTGGGAGCGGCTTTGCCTCCGCCCTCGACGTGCAATATCAACTTGCGGACCGTCGGCTCCGTCGCCGCCAGCTCGAGCGATACCATCTGGCGCCCCTTCACCGTCGTGCGCGCTAAGGTTTGGTCATTTTCCTTGATGAGAAGCTCGAACGGCTTCAGGTTCAAGCCGGGCCCGGGCTCGAGATGGATATTGAGATAGTGTTTGACGTTCCTTAGGGCAGCGACGGATACTTCGGCGTCGTTGGTGACCCAGCGGAAACTCTCGGCGCGGTAAGTTTCCAGCGGAAACCAGCCTGAGCCGAGGCTTGTGTTGTTGGCGGGCGTCAAAATATCCATGAAAGCTCTCCGGATGCGAACGTCATGCTTTTCTTCACCCGCCGCACTGCGAACCTTCAAAAACGCTTTTTGCGAATGGAATGCGAAGGGGGATGAGGCGATGATCCTTTCCGCTCACCAGCCGGCCTATCTCCCGTGGTTAGGCATGTTTCACAAGATTGCGGTAAGCGACGTCTTCTGTATTGTCGACACCGTGCCATACAGCAGATATGATTTCATCAACCGCAATCGCATAAAGACCGCTGCGGGCCCTTTGTGGCTTACCGTTCCCGTCAAACGCGGCGGTTGGGCAACGGGCCGCATTTGCGATTTGCGCGTTTGCGAGAACGGCTGGCAGCGAAAGCACATCGCCTCGATCGCGCAGTCTTACCGGAGAGCGGCATACTTCCAGGACTATGCCGGAGAACTCGCCGCCGTTCTAGCCAAGCGCCGTGCGTTTTTGGGCGAGTTGACTTCGGATCTGTTGCGCTTGATTCTTCGCTGGCTGGGGATCGACGCAAGACTGGTCGTCGCCAGCGACTATGATTTTGCGGGAAGAAAATCAGCGTACGTCGTGGATATGTGCCGGAAACTTGGGGCGACCTCACTTCTTTTTGGTTCCCATGGGCGCGAATACGCCGACCCGAAGGTATTTGAAAAGGCCGGCGTAGAGATTTTTTTCCAAGAGTATCAGCACCCGGTTTACCGCCAACTCTACGGCGACTTTATTCCGCGTCTCTCAATCATCGACTTGCTCTTCAATGAGGGGCCGCGAAGTCTGGAAATTCTCTTGAGCGGCAACGAGCGGTACGCGAATACCGCGAAATGACCCGGCGAGGCGGAATGGCGGATCTCCGCCAGCGGCGACAGAGCCCGCTGGACAAAGTCGAGAATTCGCGACGGGTTTTCGTGAAACTCATCTCGCTCCTCATGCCGGGCAAACGTTGACAAAAAACCCACCGCTATGCCATGCCGTGAAATCCCGTAAAGCGCGCGCAGCATGCGTTCGACGTACTTTTGCCAAGCAGGCTCGGAGTTGTTCATTCTCAGATTGAACGTACCCGATGCAAGAACGTAATCGTAGCGTTTTCTCGGTGGAGCGAGCAAGATATCGCGGCAATCCACCGCGAGCTTCCCATGCCTGCGGCGCGCTCGCTCGATCATGCGCGGATTGATGTCGCAGCCGTGATAGCGCGCAAACCTGTTCGTGTCCTTGAGGAAGTCATACAAATTACCGAGCCCACAGCCGACGTCATAAACGGTGAAAGAGCGTTTCTCGTGCGCGAAAACCTGCGCGATTTCATAAAACTTGCTTGCTTGGCTCTGCGCATCGCGCCAGCCGACGGCGCGGCTATCGTCGCTATAGCGATCGAGTAAAGCGTCGTAACGGAGAGTGACATTTTCTAGATCGATTGAGCGCCGCATACGATGCGATGCTTCGATAGGGAAGCCATGAAACCGTTCCGAACGGCCAAGACAAGAAGCAAACATGAATCTTTCGATCTTTACCGCAACGCGTAACGGCTCGACGAGAAATCCGCCCGGAACCTTCGAGCAGTTGCTGCAAAAATTCCAGGAGCTTGCGGATGAGCTCATCGTCCTGGTAGACGACACCTCTACGGACGATACGTTCGACGTTGCGAAAAAATTTACGAAAAACGTCTACTCCTTCGCGCACGATCCCTTATTCATCGAGATGCAAAGGCAAGCGTTCTACCGGTGCAGCGGCGACTGGATATTCGCGGCCGACGACGATGACAAGTTAAGCTCGCGCTGGACGCGCCCCGTGTTTGACACATTGATGAATATGCGCAGCGTGACGCATTACTGGGTGCCCTCGCGGTACTTGGTGAGCGACGAGCTCTATCTCGCTACGGCTCCGTACATCGGTCATTTCAGTGCCCAACTTTATCGCAACATCGAATCGATCGCGGTGCTGCCGCAGAACCTTCATCAACAGATGGCCTTTGCGGGCGAGCCGGCGTATCTCGCCGGCCTCTATTCTGATGCAATGAACTTTGCCTGGCACGATCGCGAATCACGCGAGGCCAAACTCCGGTCGTATGACGAGGCCTACGACGAAGCGGAGACGGGCTTCGATCAACACCGTTTTTACCGGTACGAAGACTATTACTTCGAAACGCGCCCGATACAAGAGACTCATGCTCCGGCCCTCATGGAGCCGATCGCGGAAAAAGCGACGCCGCCGGGGATTCACGTGCGCATTTTGGATGCTCCGGAGGCCATGACCGCAGGGCAAACCTATTGGGTGACGGTGCGGATCGTCAACAATTCGCATCGCGCGCTGCTTCCGCAGAGCGAGTTCATCCGGTGGGGAGCGCTTGCCGTAAGTTACCGGTGGGCGCCCGGCTCACAAAAACAAAACGAGTCCCCCGTTCGCACGCCATTTCCGGCAAGAGTGTTGCCGGCGCATCAGCATGACGCGTTGGTACGGGTAAAGGCGCCCGACGATCCCGGCGAACACGAACTGCGGATTGACATTTTAGAAGAAGGCTCATGGCTTTCAGGCGCGGCGGACGGCGGTTCGTGCGAAATGCGAGCAATCGATGTCCGGCCGTTGGTGTGGCCGCCGCACATCGATTGACGATCAGCAGTGTATGGAGAAGAAGCGCTGCTCGTAATCGCGTGAGTACGACGCGGCGAGACGCTGGAGGCCGTTGCGATTGATCACGGGCGGCAGGCGCGCGCCGTGCTGCGTGGCCCAGTCGCGCAAGAGTTGATAGATATGGGCAATATCGGCATCCCGGGGCGTTAGCTCCACGACAAGGTCGGCGAGCGCTGAGGCGTCATTGGCGATGGTGGCGCGAATTAACGCGTTCGTCCGCGGTGTACAACCCGGGTTTTCAGGAAGAAAAACCGCGTTCGCTTGATCGATCAAGACCTGAGCCCAGACGTCATAAAGATTCAAGCGCGCCTCCGCCTGCTGCCCGCAGTGGTCTCCGATGACAGCCCCAATCTCTCGCGACTGGAATTGTACGGGGGTTTGCTGCTTCATGAAGCTCGGGCCGTTGAGGTAGCTGTACCGTTTAAAAGCATTGTCTTTGCTATTTGCCGGATAGCGTTCCGCATCCAGAATTGCCGTGCGAATCTCGAGCAGCGTTCCGGGACACCACGAGGCCGGGGCCGGAGGCGCTAATGGTTTTGCGGAAGTCGCGCCGGTAGTTAGCCAGCAGACTGCAAAAACGGCAAAGGCCACGCGCGGTACGTTCACAGGGCTAACTTCGCTCGCGCTCCGTCTTCGTAGAACATTTTGACGGTTTCCAGCGAGTAAGCGTCGAGGTCTTTGCCCACGACCGCGAGCTTCTTTATGAGCTCTTGCGTCATCGTGATCACGTGGCACCCGGCGGACTCCGCATGAAAAAGATTCAGCAGCTCGCGGGGGCTGGCCCAAATAAGTTCGATGTTCTTATGGTCTGCCAGCATCGACACGGCTTGTGAAACGATCGGGACCGGATCGACCCCGGTGTCTGCGATGCGCCCTGCAAAGAGAGAAATGTAAGCCGGAGCCGCTGTGCCGAGCGCGTCCCGTGCCTGTTCGACTTGAGCGAGAGTCATCAAGGCCGTAACGTTGAGCTTCATACCGTCGCCGGCGAGCTTGCGCACCAATGTGCCGGTGGAGTTGCCGGCCGTATCGGTTACCGGGATCTTCACGTACACGTTCTCTCCCCACGATGCGATCGTACGAGCCTGCCGCTCCATCTCGGCCGCGTCGTCGCTGAATACCTCAAAGGAGATGGGCCGGTTCCCGATTCCAAGGAGAACGCTGCGGGCGAACGCTTCATAGTCGGCGACGCCTGCCATGCGCATCATCGTCGGATTGGTCGTGAATCCGCGGATCAGCGGATTCGCGCATAAATCGACCATCGTTTTTTGATCGGCGCCGTCCGCGAAAATTTTTACGTGCAGATCTTCGAGCGGCTTCACGGCGCTCACGTGGCGGTCTCCCATTTCGTCGGCGCCCGTTTCAAGCGCGGATGCGAAACCATCAGATGCCAAACTACTGCCTGGAAGCCTTCGGAGTGCGGAGTTACGTGTTCCCTGTTCACCGATGGGATGATGACGCAGGCGTCGGCAACGCGCGCAGTGTAGCCGCTACTGTCGCCGATGATCCCGGCGATACGGCTGCCGGCTTTGCGCGCGAAATCCAGCGCGGCGATGATGTTGAGACTCAAACCTCTTTCTTGGTCTCCGCCGCTCACCGAAAGAACGAAGACCAAATCTTTGGAAGAGAGCCGGCTGACGCGAAGCCATTCCACAAAAACGGTCTCCCAGCCGTCGTCGTTCGTGCGGGCGGTCAATTCGGCGATGTTGTCGGTGGGAGCGTAAGCCTCAACCTCGGCTATTTTCCGGAAATCGTTTACCGCATGCGAGGCGTTTGCAGCGCTTCCGCCTACCCCTAAAAAGAATACCCGTCCGCCGTTCGCGCGCACATCTTCGATGATGGCAACGACCGCCTCAATCGCATCGGGATCGATTTGCTGCAGCGTCGCGACGGCTTCGGCCAGATAACCGCGGGTGAACTCCGACATGCTTTTTGCCATCCGATAAGAAACTTGCCATCATGCGCGCTGTTATCCTGGCGGCTGGAGAAGGCCGGCGGCTTCGCCCGCTCACGGCAGATGTTCCCAAACCGATGCTCGCGGTGGCCGGTAAGCCCGTTCTGGAGCACAACGTCAGTTTGCTGGAGCGTTCCGGAATCCGCGAAATCGCCATCAATACGCATCATGGCAGCGATGCGATCGTCCGGCATTTCGGCGACGGGAGCGGCTTTGGCGTGAAGATCACCTACTCGAATGAGGAAGTTTTGCGTGGAACGGCGGGCGCGCTGCTTCCGCTCCGCTCGTTCCTATCGTCTACATTCATCGTGCTCTACGGTGACAATCTCACGACCTGCGACATGGGCGCGCTGACGGCATTTCACCGCGCGAAGAACGGGATTGCTACGCTCGCGGTGTACCACCGCGAAAATGCGACGGCCGGCGGCATTGTTTCGATGACGCCGGCCGGCCGAATCGAGCGGTTCGTCGAGAAGCCCCGCGAAGATCACATCTTCAGCGCGTGGGTGAACGCGGGCATCATGGTGTGCGAGCCGGCAATTTTGGATGCAATTCCGCAAAGCCCCAGCGACTTCGGCCGCGACATCCTTCCCGAGCTCATACGTTCCGGCCAAGAAGTCTACGGCTATCAAATGGAAGAGCCGAAAGAGCGGTTGTGGTGGATAGATTCTCCCGAGGATTACGCGCGAACGAACGCGGAAGTGCAACCATGGCTCCTCACGTAAACCTCACGGGGA
>JAAXCX010000005.1 GCA_013036105.1 Vulcanimicrobiota bacterium | reverse complement strand
ATCCGCAGCACCCGCATCCAAGCAACGGGTACGTCTTTTTTCTCGACGGCGGAAAACGAGCCGCGCTCGTCGATCCGGCCGGCATCCCGGGCAATCTGCTGCGCATTTTGCGCGACGGCGCTTACCACTTGGAGTACATCTTCGTCACGCACAAGCACGCCGACCACTGCGATGCGACGGCCGACGTCGCCGCCAACTTTCCGAAGGCGAAAATCGTGATGCATAAGGCGGACGTGGAAGCGATCGGATCGCTCGCGAACTCAGCGCTGCTCGTCAAAGACGGCGAGGAAGTGCCCTTCGGCGATGCGCGAATCCGGCTGCTGCACACGCCCGGCCACACCGACGGCTCGTCTTCCTATCTTTTCAAGTCCACGCTCTTCACGGGCGACACGCTCTTCGCGGGCAGCGTCGGCGGCGCGTACGGCAATGCTTCGACCTACGAAGATATCCTCAACAGCATTCGATCGAAAATTTTCACGCTTCCCGAAGACACCGTGCTCATGCCGGGTCACGGCCCGCCGAGCAAAGTTGCTTGGGAGAAAGATCACAATCCGTTTTTCTGACTAGGGGTCGCTAATGCTATCGGTATTCATCCGGTAGATTTCGCGACCGTTCCCGCGGATGATTATCCGTTTGAAATCGGGCGCCTTCGGATCCGTCCGGATCACGCTGAATTGGTAGTGCGCGATGCCTTTTCCGTCGAGCGTGGCGATGGTGTGAAACGGCGCGCATAAACGCGGGGTGCAAAATGAGGCGACCCATCCCGGCGGCATGCCGTCTACCCGCAATCCCACCCGCGCGCGCGGCGCTCCGTGAACAGTCATCGCCCACGATGTTTCATAAGCACCCGTCGGCGTCGTCGGCAGCGACGGTCCCTTCCACGGCGAGAGCAGCACGGTAACCAGCGCAAGTATGATCATACGCGCTGTTTATACCCAGCCGGGCAGATCTTACGGGGTCCGCTCCGCAAGACGTCCCAGCGCCTGAATGACCAGGATCGCAATAATCGTGATGATGACCGCGTAAGCAAGCTCCGCCCAAATGCCCGCGCCCGCTTTGAGAAACATCCCGATGAGATCCGTGATGAATTTATTCCAAGCGAGCGCGGCAATCAAGCCGAATGCGGCCGTGCCGAGTGCGATCATCGTGCCGAGGTACGTCGGT
This sequence comes from Vulcanimicrobiota bacterium, assembly GCA_013036105.1. Lineage (GTDB taxonomy): Bacteria > Vulcanimicrobiota > Vulcanimicrobiia > Vulcanimicrobiales > Vulcanimicrobiaceae > Rubrimentiphilum. The sequence continues at coordinate 163,201 of JAAXCX010000005.1, read as the reverse complement.
TTTACTTCCATGGAGCGCGCTTCCCAATACCGCGCGCGCCGTCCTGTACGCCGTACTTTAGACGCGCAGTTTGTATCCGGTGACGGCCATCGCGAGGGCGATGCCAAGACAGAGCGCCGCGAGCCCCGTTATGACTGCCATCGAAAGCCACAGCGGCAGATAGCTCGCACTCGTGTAGCTGTACCGGAAGGCGTCGATCGCGTAAAACATCGGGTTGAAATATTCGAAGCGCAGAATGCTCGGCGGAAGGAATTGCGCCGGCGTGAATGCGCTGCCCACAAAGACGAGCGGCGTAATCGCAAACGTCGTCAGCACGGCCAGGTGATCGAACTTCTCAGCCATCAGTCCAAAGATCACGCCAAGCGCTGAGAAGAGCAGCGCTACGTCGACAATCACGGCAAAGTACAGCAGCCAATCCCGCGGCAGCGTGTGGACAAGCGCGAAGCCCAGGCCCATAATGAGGCACGCAATCAGCATCGCGCGGGTGATGCTGCCCAAGATATATCCGAAGACGATCTCATACGCCGACATCGGCGCGATCAGCATCTCTTGGATCCAGTTCATGAAGCGCGCCTGAAAGACCGAACTGCTGCACTCGCCGTACGACGAGTCGATGACCTGCAGCATGATGAGGCCCGGAATCAAAAAGACCGAGTACGACATCCCGTGCGGCGCGTGCACGCGGCTGCCCAGCGCCACGCCGAACACGAACACGTAGAGCGCGGTCGTGATCATCGGCGGCCAGATCACCTGATTGATGATCTTCAGGCTGCGCACCATCTCGCGCTTCATCAGCGTAAACATGCCGACCGAGTTCACGAAAGCTCCGCCGTTCCCGAACGCGTGAGTTCCAAAAAGACTTCTTGCAGGCCCTTGCCCTTGCGCGTCAGCAGTTCTTGCATGGGCTCTTGCGCGACGAGTTTCCCCGCGCGGATGATCCCCACGTCGCGGCAGAGCCGCTCGGCTTCCTCCAGATAGTGCGTCGTCAGGAAAATCGTCATGCCTTCGCGGTTGAGCTGCTGCAGCAGTTCCCACAATTCCAGCCGCAACTCCACGTCGACGCCGGCCGTCGGTTCGTCCAGAATGAGCAGCTGCGGAGAATTGATGAGCGCGCGTGCGAGCGTCAGCCGGCGCTTTTGGCCCCCGGACAACTTTAAGTAATCAAGCTTTGCCTTCGAAGCCAAGCCGAAACGCTCGAGCAGCATGTCCGCGCGCTCCGATACGTCGCGCGCGCGGATTCCGAAATAGCCCGCCTGATAGATCAGAATGTCTCGAATCGAAAGATAGCGGTCGAAGTTATACTCTTGCGGGGCTAATCCGATGAAGCGTCGCGCGTCGCGCCACTGCGTGAGATTGTCGTAACCGAAGACCCGTATCGATCCGCCGTTGAGCCGCGCCAGTCCGACGATCGCATTAATCGTCGTCGTCTTGCCCGCGCCGTTCGGGCCGAGAAAACCGAAGAAATCGCCGGCCTTTACTTGGAGCGAAACGCCGTCCACCGCGGTGAAATCACCGTAGCGTTTGACGATGTTCGTGATCTCGAGCGCTACGGAATCAGCGATTTTAATCGTTTGTACCGGTGGCGGCGCAGCGTCGCGATCAAATCCGATGAGCCGGGAATTCCGGAGTCGGCGAGCTGCGTCGCGACTTTCTTGACGTCAAAGGCCGCGCGGCGGTGCCTCACTTCCCACCCGCTGGACCGTTCGGTTAAGATCGCATAACCCGCGCGCGGGTCACCGTCTTTGGGCAGACCCGCCGACGAAACGTTCACGAGCATTTTGCCGCGCCACATGCGCACGTACGGAATGTGCAGATGGCCGAACGCGATCGTTCCGGCGGGTTCGGCTCCGATCAAACGCTCCAGCACGTCGTCTTCGGCTCCCGGCCAGAGATGCTCGTTATCGCTCGTCGGATTCGCATGCACGACCAGCAGTTGATTCTCTTCGCTTCCAAAGCGCAGCGAGAACGGAAGCGCGCGCAGCCACGAAACCAATTTCTCGCCGATCTCTTTGCGCTGCCACTCGAGCTGTTTGCGGTCGGCGGCATCGGCCCCGTCCATCTCTTCTTCGGACTGCGCCCCGATGTAGCGGTCGGTGTTTCCGCGTAAACATTGCGCGCCGAGCTCGTGAAGGCGCTGCAGCACTTTCTTGGGCTTGGGACCGTCCATGCACAGATCGCCGGCCGCTACGTGAACGTCGGCGCCGCCCTGCGCCTGCAGATCGGCCAAGCACGCCTCGAGCCCCATGAGGTTTCCGTGAATGTCGGAAAAAATGGCGATGCGCTGTTGTTTTTTAGCCACGTTTCAAATCGATTGCAAGCATTGACGGCGTCAGACCGATGCGTCCGAAATCATAGAGATCGATCGCGTCGACGCGCGTGCCGGCCGCTCGCAGCGCATCGATAACGCTCGGAAAACGCACGTCAGCGATCACGTGGCGGTATCCGACGTTCAAGACTCCGGCGCCGAACTCGTCGCCGCGTTCGACCGCGATCGTATCGAACCCGGAAAAAAGCGAGCGGTCCACGCGCTCCGTGGCGATAACAAGTTCCTCATCGGAAAGCACGCCGCAAACGGCTCGCAGCGAGGGCACACCGGCGGCCAACGGCACATACACCGGCGTAAATCCGTGCGCTTGCGCTATCCGTGCGAATCCGTCGCGGCCCAGCGTGTTGCTTCGGCGGCTGACGCCGATGAACGCGCTCTTTCCGGCGAGCACGACGTCGCTTCCGTCCAACAGTCCCGGCGCCGAAAGGTGTGCCGCGATCGGCACGTCGCGCTTTTCGAACTCCGCTTCAATCCAAGCGGCTTCGGCGCGGCGCATAGGCGATGACGGCCGCATGATCGCCGCCCCTGATTCAAATACGACCGCGACGTCGACCACCGCGCTCGCCAACGGATCGTCCGAAGAGTTTTGCAGCTCGACCACGTCGCATCCAAAAAAACGCAGCGTTTTTGCGAGAACCGCGAGTTCCGCCAGCGCTCGCGTATGCACCGCGTTCGGTTCGCCTTGAAGCGGCCGCGCATTTTCGATCGCCTTTGAGGGCATCACGATCAACGCGCGACGCAAAGCGGCTGCCGGGCTAACGATCAAGCGCGGGCCGTAGTCTACCGCATGCCGGCTCATTGGTGCTCCTCGCCGACCGCGCGCAGCGCCGCCGCATAAAGCGCGTGCTGGCCGGCCTCATACGCAACCCCGCCAACCGCTCCGCGCTGAGCCGCGAGTTTGTCGGCTTGGCGCGAAAGATCGATCAGGCGCGCCGATCGCTGCGCGTCGGCGTCGGGTCCGCTTTGGTCGGTATAGGTCAACAACGCGGCGATCCGCTGTCCTTCGACGCTGGCGGTCTGCGTGGGAACCGGAATCGCATTGTACGGCGCGGCGTCGGCCGCCGATGCGGTGAAGAAATCGGCCATGTCGGTCGCCAGCAAATCGCCGAGGGAAAGCGCCGGCAGGCCGAGCAGCTCTTCTTCGGTTTTTAAAATACTTACCGTTGAAAGATGAACGGAGCTCGTGTAATGACGGCGCGCATACGGCGAAACGAGGATCGCATACGTCCGGTGCTCGTTGACGTGATCGCGGGAGCTCTGCGCATCGTCAGGGGTAATAAAAATGGCCGTCGAGTCCCATTCGGGCTGATGGCTGATGAAGTCAACGATTGCGCCGAGCGCGCGATCGCCGTCGGCAACCTCTTCCGGAATCGGCGGAATGTCCGGACCGGCGCCCGCGTGATCGTCGGGCAACCAAATATACGTGAAATCCGGCATCGGCTGATTGCGAAAATCGGCAATATATTCGTTGGCGCGCCGCACGTCGCGAACGCGCAAATTCCAGCCCGGATAGTTCATGTCGATATGATCCTTCAATGCCGCCGGCGCCAACGTGTTGAGCGAATAGAGTCCGCCTAAGCCGCTCGTCGGCGCGCTCTGATCGTTCATGTCGCGGAAGTTCGGGTCGTCAGTTCTAGGGTCGGGAGAACCGCCTTGGTCGTAACCCGACAAACGAATCAGATCTCCGAAATCGCGATAGGTAACGCCGCCGCGCGCCGCATTATTAAAAATGTAGCCCGCGCGCGGGTAATCCTCCACGTCTTCGTTCTTGTAGACGAACGGGTATCGGCCATTTTTTACCAGCAGCGTCTTTTCCGAATACGAGCTCGCAATACCCCCGGTCGCAAACTGGTGGCCCGCATCGGACTCATCGCCGTCGGCGTAAAAGTTGACCGCCAGCGCGAAATCGCGCGAGAGCTGGTGAAGATTCGGCGTTACGTCCTGCCCGAACGACACGAGCGATGGATCGCCCTTGCCGTAGGGCTGTCCCTGCGCGTCGGTGAGATCGCCGAGCATTGCGTCGTAAGTTTTGTTCTCTTCCAATATGAAAACGACGTGTTTTATAAACGTGCTGCGTTGGAGCGAGCGTAGCGGGGGAACCATCGTGTTTGGCGGCGGATTACGTGGCACGCGTGCGTACTGCAGCGTGGAAAGCGTCAGCGCGGTCAGCGGGAGTTTGCGCAGGTCGATCTTTTGGAGCGTGGCCCAAACCACGTTGCTGTCTTGAAACACCTGCAATATGCGCCCATTGGCGGTGTGCGTCGGGACCGCGCCTTCGAAATTCGGCTCTTGCCCAAACCCGCGTGCATTGGCAACGTAAAGATAGCGGCCGTCGCCAGAAAGCGCAAGCGCAGCCGGATACCAGCCCGCCGGAATGAGCCCCAAGCGACGCAGATGAGAGGGAACCTTGGCATCGAGAACCGCCACGGCGTTGAGACCGGCAAGCGCAACGTACACGCGCTTGCCGTCGGCGCTCGCGACGACGGCGTCGGGCTGCATACCGTACGGCGCCCGATCGAAGAGCCGCAGCTCGAGGCCGCCGACAACGTGCGGCGCGCCCAGGAGATCCACTACCGCCACGCGATCGACGCCGCTCATGCATACATAGGCATAGCGTCCGTTTTTTGAAATCGCGATCGCGGTCGGCTGCGCACCGCCGACATTTTGCACGCCGTCAGGGGTTCCGTCCAAACTGAGCGTACCGACCGCCGGACCCGAGATCGTGCCAGTCGCTGAAAGCGGAAGCACGGTGAGCGACTGCGCGAATTGCGGAGCCGAAGAAACGCTTGCAAATTGCGGATAGCGCACCGGACCCGGCAGGTTCTCGTAGATCGAGAGCCCCGGATTGGTCACGTACAGTCGCCTGCCCGCGACTGCCGCGCCGTACGGAAAATATCCGACCGCGTAAGGCGGCCCGTCGTGCAGACGCCGGCGAGTCGCCAAATCAACATCGGTCACGGCGTTTCCAAGATTGTTCACGACGTAGGCGACGCGGTGATCGGGCGAAACCGCGATCGAGCCCGGAAAAGCGCGATTTGCGTTCGCATAAAGCGGTTTGCTCGGCATTGGAATCGGCGGCATCGTTTGCAGCGCGGGCGCGTCGGCCTGCAGCTTGCCTGCCGGATCCAAATTGAAGAAAGAGATCGTGTCGGTTCCGCCGCCCGCTGCGATAACTAAGATCCGCCCCGGATGCGCCGGATCGTTTACCGCCGCCACGCCCAAGAACAGCTTCATATCTTTCGAAGTGTAGTTGTCGGTGACCGACATCGTCGCCGTATTGACGACCGTCAGCGAATAGCCGCCGTGCACTTGCGTGTAGCGGCTCATCGCGGTGCTTTCGCGCTCGTCATCGTTGCTGACGATCGCATACTTTCCATCGGGCGTGAGTGCGAGGCCCAATGCGTTCATGCCGACAACGACGTTGCGTCCAACCGGCGCGACCGTTCGGCCGTTCGGCAAGATCACGTTATACGGATTGTTCGGGTTAGGAGCTCCGGCAATGCGATTGCCGGCGGGAGCGGAATACAAGGTCACCGCGAGGGCGAAAAAAAACAGGGGCACCTGTCTTGGTTTACGGACGTTTGGAGAGGCTTACCTGCCGCCGAGCGTCACCGGGTATCGAGACGATAGCCGATGCCGCGTACGCTCGCGATTTCGACCGGCGCTTCTACTTCCGACATTTTCTTGCGCAGCGCCGCGATGTGCACGTCAACAACGCGAGTCGGCACTCCGGACGTATCGTTCCACACCTGTTCGAGAATCTGCGCGCGCGTCAATAAGCGGCCTTCGCCTTCGGCTAAAAACCAGAGCAGCCGGAATTCGAGCGCGGTCAGCGTGATCGTCCGGTCGTCGTAATTGAGCGTGTGAAAATCGCGTACGAGGTGCGCGTTTCCGATCTGCAGGACGCCCGTCTCGTCTTTCTTCTGCAAATATTTCTCGCGGCGCCGCAAGAAACTGGCGACGCGCGCCACGAGTTCGTTGCCCGAAAACGGTTTGGTGATGTAATCGTCGGCGCCCAGTCCGAGTCCGAGCAGCACGTCTTGCTCGCGCGAGTGTCCGCTAACCATCAATATGAACGCGCTGGTCGTATTCGATAGCGTCGTGCAAACGTCGAGCCCGGAAATATCCGGTAGGCCGATATCCAGAATGACCGCGTCGGGTTTATAGGAATCGGCGAGTTCCAACCCTTGAACGCCGCTGCCGGTCACGCGCACTTCGTAGCCGGCCCGTTCGAGCACGGCTTGCTCAAGCTTGGAGACTTCTTCGTCATCTTCGATGACGAGAATGCGCGCTAGTGCCACTGAGCCGGTTCGCCCTCGCTCAAGACTCCGCGGCGCGCCACTCCTTCCTCGACGGCCGCCGACGCAACCGCTTTCGCGACCGTTTCGACGACGCGGGAATCAAAGACGCTCGGCAAGATGTACTCGGAGCTGCACTCATCGCCGACGATCGAGGCGATGGCATGCGCCGCCGCAAGTTTCATTTTGTCGGTGATGCGGCGCGCGCGTGAATCGAGCGCGCCCCTGAAAATACCGGGAAAGGCCAGCAGATTATTGACTTGGTTGGGGAAATCCGAACGGCCGGTCGCGATGACGCCCACGTAGGGTTCCGCAACGTCGGGCATGATTTCCGGCGTCGGGTTGGCCATCGCGAGCACGATCGGATCGCGCGCCATTCCGCGGATGTCTTCCGGTTTGAGGATGCCCGGCGCCGACACGCCGATGAAAACGTCCGAGCCTTTGAGCACTTCGGCCAAGGAACCGCGGCGATTCTCTCGGTTGGTGTTCTCCGCCAGCCAACGCCAATGCGAGTTTTCGTAACGGTCGGTGCGATTGAGCGCGCCCGGCCGGTCGACGGGAATGACGTCGCGCACGCCCGCTTCGAGCAGCATCTTAATCGTCGCGGTGCCGGCGGCGCCGCTCCCCGCCACGACGATTTGCAGGTCGCTCATCTCTTTGCCGACGACGCGCGATGCGTTGATGAGCGCCGCCAAAATCACGACTGCTGTGCCGTGCTGATCGTCGTGCATCACCGGAATATCGAGCGCTTCGATCAACCGCTCCTCGATCTCGAAACAGCGCGGCGCCGATATATCTTCCAGATTTATGCCGCCGAACACCGGCGCGATATGCACGACGGTCTCGACGATCTCGTCCACGTCTTTGGTGTCGAGGCAAATCGGAAAAGCGTCAATGCCCGCGAACTGCTTGAACAGCATCGCCTTGCCTTCCATCACGGGAAGCGCACCGAACGGGCCGATATCGCCCAATCCCAATACCGCGGTGCCGTCGGTGACGACGGCGACCGAATTGCGCTTGATGGAAAGATTGAACGCCTTGCTCGGATCGGCGGCGATAGCCATGGAGACACGAGCGACGCCCGGCGTATACACGGTCGAGAGATCTTGACGCGTCTTGATTGGAATCTTCGGCTCGACCGTAATCTTGCCGCCCAGATGCGCCAGAAACGTACTATCGGAAACGAAGACGACGTTGACGCCGTCGATCGCTTCGACGGCTTCGCGAACGGCTTTGCCGATCGATTCGGAGCTGACGTTGACGGTTACGTCGCGCACGACGGTCGATTTTCCGGGCGCGCGCATGTCGACGGCCGAGATGACTCCGCCGGCGTCCCCGATCGCAGCCGCAAGCTGGCTGAACGCGCCCGGGCTCTTCGGCATCTCAACCCGCATAATCAGGGCGAAGCTAATCGGAACCATCGAACCTTTCCGTTTCGTCCCGGCCCCGCAAGGCCCCGCTCAGCGCTGCGCGATGCGATCGATCGCGGCGGTGACCGCCGGGTCGGCCTCGTCGCGGACGCCGTTGAACAAGAACGCAAACGCCACTCTCCCGTGATGCCGGGTTTCGACGTATCCCGCCAACGCCGAGACCGATGCCAAGTGACCGCTCTTAGCGCGCACGCGGCCGCGCGCTTGCGCGAAATGGTACCGCTTCAGCGTACCGTCCAGGCCGCCGCGCGCGAGCAAGGGATAGAGCACGTTTCCAGACGCGCCGGCGTCGCTGTACGCCAGCAGCCGCACGAGCGTAATAGCCGCGATCCTGTTGGAGTCGGCCAGCCCGCTGCCGTCGACGAGGTGCAGACCCGGCGCGGGAATGCGCTCGCTTTTCAGACCGCTGCGCTCGGCCGCGAGACCGTGCGCGTCGTCGGCATGCCCGCGCGTTGCCCCGAGCGCGCGCAAGAATTGCTCTGCGAAGTGATTGTCGGAAAAGATCATCATGTGACGCACGAGTTGTGTCAACGCAGGCGACGGATGATCCCAAAGCGTCTGCGCATCGCGCGGCACGCGTCCGATCCGCGGCTGAGCGGCGACGGTGATTCCGGCGCCGCGCAAAAACCCGGACAACACGATCCCGGCGTAGCGCGGAATGTCGTGAACCGGCACGTAAAAAATCTCTTTCACGCCGGGCGGAATCGTTCCCGAGACGCGAAAGACCCCGGGCGCTCCCATCGCGGCGACGATCACGTCATCGGCATAACCGGTCGTTACCGATCCAAAATAGCTCACCGCGCCGCTCGCCGGTTTGACGCGTACGCTCGCCGGAAGGCCGGCCGTCGTACCGGCGATGCGAAACTCAACGGTGTCTTCGTCAATCGAAACCCCGCTGGTCGGCGCCATAAAATCTTCGTTCACGTCGCCCGGATTCCAAAACGGATTGAGCTCGGGCCCTGCGAGCGCGCTTGCGTCGACGGCAACGCCGCCGGCGACCGCGCGAATGCCCGCCGAGTGAAGCTTCGCAACGCCGCGCCGCAAATCGTCGGAGCGCAGCGACGGGTCGCCGGAACCGACGAGCCAAAAATCGCCGGGGATAGTGTCGCCGCGCTGCGCCTGCACGCTCGCGAAGCGCGTGTGAAAACGGTAGCCGGGATCGAAGTGCGCGAGCACGGCCGCGGCCACCACCAGCTTCAGCGTTGAAGCCGGTACGACGGCGTTCGCGCTGCGGTCGGAGTAAAGCAGCGTGCCATCCTGCGCAACAACTGCGCAACTCCAATCGTAGGAACGCGCAACTGCCGGAGCGAGCGCCCGCGCGATGACGGCACGCACATCGCGTTTCGCGGCTTCTCCCCATGCCGGCGCCGCGGGACGGTGCGCGGCAACGATTGCGCGCGGCGGCTTCACCGGCGAATGCGCGCAGCCGGCCAGCATCGCCAGCGCGATGAAAACGGCGCGCTTAAGCGCGGGAGATCGCGTCGAGCTTCTCTTGAATTTTGCGGTGTTCTTCACGCAGTGCGTCGAGATCGGTGCGCAGCCCGGTAACGGCCGCGGGCGTTTTTTGGGCTTCGCGAATGCGCGCGGCAGCATCGGCGGCGTCGCGCCGCAGCCGTCCGTCGAAACCCGTTTGCGCCAGCCATTCCAACGGTTGGAGAAAATGTTTGTCCGCCAAATGTTCGGCCGCGACGACACCGCTGCGCGAAATGAAGAAATTTGCATCTCCGATCGCGCCTGCGATCGCATCGACTGCGGCTGCGCGTTCGGATTCCAGCAGCTCGCCTTGCCGGGCCAACGCGAGCAGCGCCGCTCCGCGCGTGGCAACATCCCCGCCCGGTTTGGTGAGCTCCAGCAGCAGCGGCGTCGCACGCGGGTCACCGAGCTCTCCCAGCCCCAGCGCCGCCCCCGATTCGATGACGCCGTTCCACGACGTCGTGCGCGCGGCGTCGCGCAAAATCTTGAACGCCTTCTCGCTGCGCGTTTTCCCAAGTGCCTGCAGCGCCGAGCGCTGGACGAAATACGACTCGTCGCCCGTCGCGGGCGCGATCAGCGCTTCCGCGACTGCCGGCTCCCGGAATCCGCCGAGCGCATCGGCGACCGCGCGCCGCACTTTCGGATGCGGGTGCGCGATCGTTGCGAGCAGCAGGTCACGCGCCCAAGCCGCGCGCGATTTGCCGAGCGCGCTTGCCAGTTCAGCGCCCACGCCCCAGAACGCGTCGCCTTTGAGCGCGGCTGCCACGGCCGCCCGCGCCTGCGCGCTTCCGTCTTTGACCAGTTCGCGTCCGGCCCGGATGCGCGCGACGACCGACGGATCGCCGGCCAGCGCCGCGGCTGCAAAGCTCACGCCGAGCGCGTACGTAACCTCGGCTAAGATAAAGGCGCCCGGATCGAACCGCACGAGCTTCGGTTCCGCATCGAGCGGAATGGTGACCGTTTCGTGTTCGCGCTCGACGTGCACGCGCACGCGCCGTTCGTCAACTTCTACCTCAACGCCGAAAGCAAACGCCGGGTTTTGGGCGTCGACCGGCTGCGTCTGATCGATCGTCATCGTCAGCGTGCGCCGCTGCGCGTCGTACGCCGCGCCAATGCGCAGCTGCGGATGCCCGCCGCCGAAAATCCAGCGGTCGAAAAAGCCGCGCATGTTGCGCCCGGTGGCTTGCTCGATCGCGCGGATGAGATCGATGGTCTCGACCGAGCGTTGCGCGTTGTCACGCACGTATCGCCGGATCGCGCGCCAGAAGCGCGCTTCCCCGAGCTCGCCGCGGAGCATGTGGAGAACGGCGCCGCCCTTTTCGTACAAGTGCCGGTCGAACAACTCGATCGGGTCGCGGTAATCGTTGCAGACGATCGGCCGGCGGTACCGCTGACGATCCTCGTCCAGATATCGCTTGACCCATTCGAAAACGTCGTAGATGTATTCGTCGTAGCCGAGGTCGGCTTCGCGAAAGACGCCTTCGAAAAATGTCGCGAAGCTTTCGTTCAGCCACGCTTGCGACCAGTCGCGGCACGTCAGCAGATCGCCGAACCATTGATGCGCGAGTTCGTGCGCCACCAGCGGGTCGCTCGAAAAATCTATATGTGCGCGCTCATCGTGCAGCGTGCGATCGGTCTGCGTTGTCGCCGATGTGTTTTCCATGCCCCCGAAAATAAAATCGGAGACTGCGATCTGAGAATAGCGCGCGTACGGATACGGAGAGTCGAGACGCCGTTCGAAAATCTCCACCATTTGCGGCGTCTTCCCGAAAGCGCGTTCGCCATCGGCTTCGCGGCCCGGAAGCACGTAATAGGCCATGGGAACGCTCGCGCCGCTTTGCGCGACCTCGACGAAAGGCCCGGCCACCATCGTCACAAGGTACGTCGAGTGCGGAATCTCTTGGCTGTAGCGGAAGACCGTCTTCGCGCCTTCGTCGCGGCGTTCGACGAGCGCGCCGTTTCCTAGCGCGAACTGACCCTTCGGAACGGCGATCGTTGCCGACGTGCTCTGCTTCTCGTGGGGATAATCCAAACACGGAAACCAGTAGCGGGCGTTTTCGTCCTGGCACTGCGTCCACGCATGGCGGATTTTTTTCGGATACTCCGCCGAAGGTTCGACGAAGAACAACCCGTGCCGCGGGTTTTCGACACTGTAAGCGATCGCAAACGTCGCCGTGCTTTCAGGCGCGAGCGGCGGATCGAAGTGCACGTCCAGGCGATCGCCGCGCGCCGTGAACTTGAGTTTGCGTCCGTCCGACTCAACCGAAGAAACGTTGAGGTCAACGGCGTCGAGCGTCAGCATCGCCACCGGCTCGTCGAGCGCGCGCACCGTCGTCGTGCAGACGCCTTCTAACCGGCGGCGCTCCACGTCGGGAGCGAGGTTGAGATCGATGTGCTGCACGTCGACCGTCTTGTCGGGACCGTAGTGCAGCGTTGAGCCGGGCAGCGCAAAGGCGCGTCGCTCGTTCGCGTCGTCGAAACTCATGAAGGGGGTGCGGTTCGCTCGTACGGTTCGATCAACCCGCCGCTCACCGCGAGCACGGCACCGTTGATAAAATCGTTCTTTGGGTCCAGAAAGAAGCGCACGGCGGCCGCGACGTCGTCGGCCGTACCGGGCCGGCCGCGCGGGTTTTGCGCCTGCATCTCCAGCGCTTTTTCGCGCGTGATGGACTTCTGGCGGATGTCGCCCGGTTCGATCACGTTAACGGTGATCGCGTGCTTGGCTTCTTCGAGCGAGAGCGTGCGCGCGAACGCCACGACGCCCGCTTTTGCCGCCAGGTGCAGCGCGAGGCCGCGCGCCGGCCGCGTGACGCTCGATCCGTTCATGCCGAAAAATATCAGGCGCCCGAAATTGCGCTCCCGCATTCCGGGCAGTACCGTGCGCGCCGCGATGACCGCGCTGCGCAGGTTGCCGTCGATCATGTCGCGGTAATCCGTCTGCGAAGAACGCTCGAACCGTTTCACGACCATCGGCCCAACGGCGTGCACCAGCGCGTCGACCGGGTCGCGAACCGCTTCGCTCAGCGCCGCGGCCACGGCATCTTCATCTCCCAGAAACTCCACCGGAAAGGCCGCGCCCTCGCGCCCCGCACTGCGGATGAGTTCGAGCGTCGCATCGGGTGGCGTGCCGCCCGGACGAAACGTGAACGCGACGTCGTGCCCGTCTTGCGCTAACGCCGGCGCGATGCGCTGGGCCAAGCCGGCGGCCGCGCCGGTGATCAAAATCCGCATGCGCGCCCTTTAACGAAGAGAGCGCCGGTTTCCCGGCGCTCTCGCGAGGCAGCCTACGTAGAGTACGCGATGGTTCGTGTTATCGTGACTCCGTTTGGCGACGTTGAGGTGAGTTGGATGCGCACGGAACCGCCCGAAACAACGTTCAGCGAAATCGGAACGCTGAAGTTTCCGTTTCCGTCAGCTGTTGTGTCGATCGCATAATTGCCGCGCGGAACTTGGAAGATGCCGCCGAGCGCGGCCGACGTTGATTGCGCGACGACGTGGACGGTCGATCCCGGACGCGTGTGGCCCGAGAGCGTAAACGTACCGCCTACCTGCGAGTTGGCGGCCGGACTCAGACGGTTGAGAACGTTGGTCGCTGGATTGCCCTGACCGGGGATCGGCGTCGCATAGACCGGCGGCGCGTTAGAGCCGTTACCGTTGATGTACACGGTATTATTGGATTGATTCCAATTGACCGCCGCTCCGAGGGCCTGCGCGACGAAGCGCAGCGGAACCAGCGTGCGCGCGCCCACGAGGAACGGCGCGACGTCCATAGCGAGCGTCTGGCCGTTGACCGTTGCGGTAGTGGATCCGATGTGCAGATGCACGCTTCGTCCGTTTCCTTGCGCATTAATATCGTTGTTGGCGAACACGACGCTCGCGCCGAGGCGCTCAAAAACTCCGCGCAACGGTACGAAGACTCTTCCGGCGCGCTCGATGGGGGGCTGGTCGAAAGAGACGGTCGCTCCGTTTACGACGACATTGACTGCGGATTGCGCGCCTGCCGTAGCCGCGAGCGCGTTCGCAAGCAGTGTTGCGGCTAACGCCGTCGCGGCGAGCCGTTTTGCGATGATCATTGTTTATAACCTCCGAGAGAATATCTCAGAAGCTTGCTTACCCAGAGTGCCCGCCTGATAACGGCAAGCGCTCGCTAGCTTACGACGCGGGGACCCCTGCGGCGACGCCGCCGCCCTGAGGCTGCAGCTCTTGCCGCACCGCTTTTGCGTCCGCGCGCCGTTCGAAATATCCCATCCACGTGTTGTAGACCATCGGAACGATGAAGATCGTCAACGCGAGCGAGCTCAGCAGTCCGCCGATAATGACGGTGCCCATCGCCGTGCGCCACTCGCCGCCCTCGGCGTAGCCGAGCGAGAGCGGAAGCATTCCGAAAATCATGGCCGCGGTCGTCATGAGAATCGGCCGGAATCGCGTGGCCGAGGCGCGCAAAACTGCGTCGCGCACGCGCATGCCGCGCTTGACGAGCGTATTCGAATAGTCGACGAGCAATATGCCGTTCTTGGAGACAAGTCCGAAGAGCATGATAATGCCCAGCATCGAGATGATGTTCAGGGACTGACCTTGTTCCGGCTGGAGTTTGCCCATCACGGCCAGGAAGATGAGCGCGCCGATGATCGCAAGCGGCACCGAGAACATAACGATCAGCGGCTCGACGAACGAGCTGTAGAGAATCACCATGAGAATGTACACGAGCACGAACGACGTGATCAGCGCAATGCCGAGGTTGACGATGGTCTCGCCTACCCACTGCGCATTTCCCTGGGCGGCCGGAGTAATGCCGGACGGCAAGAATCCGGGTTCGCGCATTTTTTTCTGCAGCGGCGTGATCACTTGGCCTGTCGAGTAGCCGGGTAATAAATCGCTGAAGACGTTGACGACACGCTGCCGGTTCAGCCGCTCGATGCGCGTCGGAGCCTTCGTCCACGTGAACGTCGCGAGCGCGCCTAGCGGCACGAGCGTTCCATTGCCCGCGCGCACGCGTACGTTTTGAAGTGACGACACGGCGTTGCGATCCGCTTGCGGAAATTGCACGCGCACGTCTACCAGACCGTTTGGCGTGCGAACTTTGGTCGCGACGGCGCCGCCGACCGCGATGCGCGCGATGTTGGCAGCCGCCGCAGGCGCGACTCCCAAGAGCGCCGCCTTGGATTGGTCGATGTCGACGTTGAGGCGAGGAGCTGCGATCTCGGCCGACGTCTGCACGTTGACCGTGCCCGGAACGGTGCGCAGGAACTTGGCAATTTTTTCGGCCGCCGGTCCAATCTGATCTTCAGGTCCCGTAATGGCGTAAGAAACCGCAGATCCGCCGCCGCCGCCGCCTTCTGCGGCCACCTCAAACTCGCTGCCGGGAACCAAATAGCCGAGCTTGCGGATCTGAGTGACGGCTTTGTTCGTATCTTTTATGTGCTTATCGTCCATTTGCGCCGTCACTTGCGCGAAATTACCGCCGGTGGTCGCGCCGAATCCGGACGGCTTGCGTCCCACGGTTGAACTGACGGATTTTACGCCCGGCATTTTCATGATGGCGTTTTCCAGCTGCCCGACGAACTTCGAGGTCGTGGCAATGGGCGTACCCGTCGCATAGCTGACCGTCATGTTGATAACGCCGGTTTGCTGAGCGGGGAAAAAGTCGAAGTTAATGCCGCCCAGCAACGCCATGAGCAGCCCCAGGGCAATCGGTCCGACCAGCGTCGCGACGGTGAGCGGCAGATAGGTTCCGAGCGAACTCACGCCCCGCAAGGCTGCAGCAAGGGGATTCGTTGCTTCAATTTTATTGTAGCCGAACATGCGGAGCACGAAAGCGAGCGCGTAGAACGCGGCGGTGACGACGACGATGAAGACGTCCATCATGACGATGGTCATACCGCCGCCGCCGACAAGAAGGACGGTGTTGAGGAACAGCACCGCGCAGACGAATACGACGAACGTGCCGTGCGCAAGTGCAAACGGAAGCAGTTTAGCCTGGTAGAGTTCCGTAAACTTTTCGTAGCGGTGAACGACGAAGTTCAACACGAGCAGGGCCACGATGAACACGGCGAAGACGTTGAGCAAGAACCAGCCCGTCATGTTGCCGAGCAAGAACATTCCGACCGCAACCACCAGCAAGATGAGATCCAGGAACCGGTTGTCGAGCGCGCGGATCCACTTCGGATCGCCTTCGGAGCGGTTGAGCATGCTCCACTTTGCCGCCAGTAGCGGCGTGAGCGTGAACGATACGAAGAGCGAGAACAGCGTCGCGGTTACAACGACCGCGCCATATTCCTTGAGGTACTGGCCGGTGATGCCGGGCAAGAACGCGATCGGCAAGAAGACCACGACGTCGACCATCGTGATGGCAATCGCGGCGCCGCCGATTTCCGTCCGGCCGTTGATCGCGGCGTCGACGGGCTTCTGGCCCAAGTCTCGATGTCGCGCAATATTTTCTAAGACAACGATCGAGTCGTCGACGAGAATACCGATGATGAGCGAAAGCCCCATCATCGACAAGTCGTCAATGTGGAAACCGAAGAATTTCATTAAGATGAACGTCGAGAGAATCGAACTCGGAATCGCGACGAGCACGACGATGGCGTTACGCCACGCGTGCAGGAAAAGCATCATGACGATCGCCGTCAGGAAAATGCCTTCAATGAGCGACTGGCCGACGCCCCAAAGTTCCTTAGCGGTGAAATCTCCCGGCGCATCTTCTTCGGTGAAATGCAGGTGCGGAAAACGTGCCTCGATCGCCGCCATCTGCGTGCGTGCGATCTTAGTCGCTTTGATCTGGTCGGCGTCGAGCGTCGGATTGATCGAAATGTACACGCGCGGCTTGCCGTTGAAGTGCGAGATCGTGCGCATCTCGAGATGGCTGTCATAGACGTTCGCAACATCTGCGATGTGCATGCCCGTCGCGTTCGCGCCCGCCACCGGCAGGGGAATAGAAAGTATGTCGCCCGTGTTATTGATGTAGGAATGAACCGCAACCGTAGCTTCTTGCGTCGGTTGCGTCATCAGGCCACCCGGGACGTTCAGGTTGTCTGAAGAAATCGCGCCAAAGATATCGGTGAGCGTTGCGTTGGTCGCAAGCAATTTGCCCGGATTGGGCTCGACGTGAAATTCGCGGTTGGCCGACCCGTAAACATCAACCGACTGGACGTTGGGAATCTGTTCGATGAGCGGTTGGACTTGGCTGGTGATGACGTCGGCAATCGCGGCTTGCGAGAGCGTACTCGAGCTGACGGCGATGTCGAGTAGCGGGGGCTGCGAACTGCCGGCTTTGATCACGCTGGGCGGGTCGACGTCGTTGGGCATGTAGATGCGCGCCGTATCGGTGCGGCGCTGCACGTCCACCGCGGCGAGATCGATATTGGTGCCGAGTTTAAAAAAGACCGCGACCGACGCTTGGCTTTCCTGAGCCGTGGCGGTGATGTGGTCGAGATTGTCGATGCCGGCCATCTGATCTTCGATCGGCTTGACGATCATCCGTTCCATGTCTTGCGGTGAGGCGCCCGGGTAGAACGAGCTCACGACGATGACCGGAAACTCCGTGCCCGGGGGATTGGAGCTTCTCCCCAGTTGCAAGAATGAAATGATGCCGAAAATCGCGAGGGCTGCAAAAACCACCGCGGTGATGATGGGACGACTGATCGCGAACCGGGTCAACCACATAATAGATAGATCCTTCGCTGCCTTCTAAGCCGCACTACCTCTAAGGTACGGCGCCGGGCTCCTGAGGGTTTCATGCGCGAGAGAGGACTCGAACCTCCAGGCCCTTGCGGGCGCTAGCACCTCAAGCTAGTGCGTTTACCAGTTTCGCCACTCGCGCACGGGGAGCCCCGGCAAGTCTATCTACTTAATGGCGTTGGGGTCAAGGGCGTCACGAAGGCCGTCGCCGATGTAGTTGATGGCCATGACGGTAAAAAGAATACAAAGGCCGGGGAAGACCGCCGCCCACCACATGTCTTGGAGGTTGGCCTCGGCGTTGCTGAGCATGTTTCCCCAGGAAGCGGTCGGCGGCTGAATGCCAAAGCCCAAGAACGAGAGCACCGACTCCACGATAATGACGTTGGCGATGTCCAGGGTCGCCTGGACGATAATCGGCGCCATGGCGTTGGGGAGTAGATGCCGCAGCATGATGCGCAGGTCGCCGTTGCCGACCGCCCGCGCCGCCTCGGCGTATTCGCGTTCCCGGAGTGAGAGAAACGACGCCCTGACTAAACGGGCAACGCTCGGCCATGACAATGCCCCGATGATGAACACGATGACTTGAAAGCTGAGCGCGGCTTTGGTCGAGCTCGCCGCGACGATGCCGGTCAAAACCAAAAGCAGCGGCAATAACGGAATAGATAAAAAGACGTCGGTCACGCGCATCAGCAGATAGTCCACGATGCCGCCGTAATAACCGGCGATCGCGCCCAGCAGCGTTCCGATGATCAACTCCATCAGTACCGCGCAGACCGCGACCGTCAGCGAAATTTGCGCGCCGAACATGAGCCGCGAGAGTTCGTCGCGGCCGTTCTCGTCCAAGCCCAGAATGTGGCCGCCGCATTGCGCGGCATTTTGGAAGCACGGTGCAACCGGGTTGCCTTGCCAGTGCACTTCGTCGATCGCATTGGGATCGAACGGCGCGATCTTCCATGCGAAGATGGCGACCAAGACCATGATCAGCAAGACGACGGCGCCCGCCATCGCGAGCTTGTGCTTGCGGAAACGGCTCCAAACCGTGACCTTGCTGTAGACCACGGTATCGTCGGCTATCACGGGCTGATTGATCGGTGCGGAAAGTGCCATCAGTCGTACTTCACCCGCGGGTCGAGCCACGCGTATAAAACGTCAGCGAGCAAATTAAAGAACACGACCAAGAACGCGTTGACGATCAAATAACCCATCAGCACGGCGATATCTTCTTGTCCGAGCGCCGTGATGAACAGCCGCCCTTCGCCCGGCCACGCGAAGATCGTTTCGGTGACGATCGCGCCGCCGAAGAGCGCCGGCAGCGTCAGCGCCGTCACCGTCACCAGCGGAATCAGCGCGTTCTTCAAACCGTGTTTGAAGAGCACCGTGCGGAAGCCCAAGCCTTTGGCCGAAGCCGTGCGCATGTAATCGGTGCGGATCACTTCCAGCATCGAACTGCGCATGAAGCGGCTGAAGAGCGCGATGTTCAAAAACGCAAGCGCGGTTGCGGGCAAGATCAAATGCGAGATGCGATCGCCGAGATCGAACGTATCCGAACTCGAAATACCGGCCGACGGCAGCTGCAGCACGTACCCAAACGGCAGCGGAATGCCGTGCACGGCAAAAGCCAACTGCAACATGAGCGCCAGCCAGAAGACCGGCATCGACTGTCCGAAAAACGCGAACGTCGTGATGAGGTAGTCCCAAATCGAGTAGGGCCGCACCGCCGCGAAGAGTCCGGCCGAAACGCCGATGATGAAGGCGATCGTCACCGCGGTGCCCATCAGCAGCAGCGTCGAGGGCAAGCGCTCAACGATCGCCGTGAATACGTCCTCGGAATTGCTGGTCGAGTAGCCGAAATTTCCGTGCAGAATTTGCCCCAGCCACGTGACGTATTGCAGCCATAAAGGCTGGTCGAGGCCGAGATTGTGCTTGAGGCGCGCGATGTCGGCGGGGGTGATGTGCGGATTTTGCAGATACGGCCCGAGTCCGCCGCCCGGCGCGCTGTGGACGATCAGAAACAGGAGCAGCGAGATCAGCAACAGCAGCGGTATCGCCTGGAACGTCCGCCGCACGACGTACGTAAACAAGACTCGCTACATTAAAGCTCCGCGGGCCTGCTCCTGTAGCGGCCGCAGGCCGAGGATTTCGCGCGCTTTAGCCGGCGTTGCAACCGGGCGCCCGAGTTCTCCGGCGATGCGAACCACGCGCGCCACCAGGTCGTCATTGGTGGCGAGCTTTCCCCTGGAATAGTAGATGTTGTCCTCGAGTCCGACGCGCACGTGACCGCCCATCGCGATTGCGGCCATCGACATGGGCAACTGCGCGCGGCCTATGGCGGCAACCGACCACGTACAGCCCGGCGGCAACGAGTCCACGAGGTCGCAGAGAATCGAAACGCTGGCTTCCAAACCGCCCGGAACGCCCAACACGAAATCCACGTGCTGCGGAAATTTGAGCAAGCGTTCCCGCTCGAGCTTGCGCGCGTTCGAAAGATGACCCTTGTCGAAGATTTCAAGTTCGGGGCGCACGCCTAATTCGTTCATCTTCTTCAAAATGGCGCGCATGATCGGAAAACTGTTTTCGAAGATGTCGTCACCGAAGTTCACCGACCCGCACGTGAGCGTCGCCATCTCCGGATGCAAGTCGAGCACGCCCGCGCGTTCTTGCGGCGTCATGCCGATCGCGCCGCCGGTGGAAAACTGCACGATCAGATCGCTGCGCGCGCGAATTTCGTCGTAAGCTTCTTTGAATCGCCCGACGTCGTGCGTGTTGCTGCCGTCGTCGTTGCGGCAGTGCACGTGGATCATCGAAGCGCCGGCTTCCCGGCACTTTGCGGCGACGTCGCCTAACTGCTCCGGCTTTACCGCCAAGTGCGGCGTTTGCTCGGGCGTTAACTCCGCGCCGACGGGCGCGACCGTCACGATCAGCGGATCCATGACGCTTTCTTTCCTTCGACCGATACCGCACCTGCGTACACGTCAAAGACGGGCAGGCCCGTCTCACGCGCGACCGCATCGCGAAACGCATCCGGTTCGAAATCCCGCTCCCGCCCGATCGGCGCGACAGTAACCGCGACCACGTGCAGCGGCCGCTCGCAGCGCAGCGCAACGCGTTCGGCTAACTGCAGAAACGCTTTTCCGGCGATCACGACGCGCGTGGGATCGCTCACGACGACTTGGCGCTGCGCGCCGTTTTTCATCAACGATTGCGCTTGCTCCGCGGTCAACGCGCCCTCGATTCTTTCGTAGGGCTGCGCCGGGTCGTACTCCGGCAAACAGAGTCGCTGCACCAACGCGCGGGCGTTGAGCGCGGCTTCTTCAATGGTCGTACCGGCGTCGGGACCCACGGAAACGATCACCGAATCGTCGCCGCCCGCAAGCGCCGCAACGCGGTCGATCGCGCCGTCCACAATCGTTTGATCGCAGCCGAATTCGCGCAAGCGTTCGACGCAGCGGCGCAGTTCCGAGGCTTTCGGCGGCCCTGCAAGTTCGAAAAACGCCGCGCCGCGGACGCGTGCGAACACGACCGGCCCCGCGGCGGTCTGCCACGGCGTCTCTTCAAGCAACTCGTAATCGTGACGCGCGGAAAGCAACGCGCGCGCGGTGGCAATCAGCGTACCGGGTTCGAGAAATAACCGCGGCTTGGCAGCCGAATCGACCGCGTCGAACATTTCGCCGTCGCGTCCGGCTGATGTAAGTCCGATCGTTAAGCCGCGCCGCGCAGCCGCAGTTGCAACCGCGCGCATCGCCACCGTCTTTCCCGCATTCTTTCCGGTGCCGACGACAAAGAGCGACGTGCGTCCGCCTTCGCGCGCGAGGTCGAGTAGCCCGTCGCCGGCGTTCACGCCGGAAGAAAGGCTTTCGCGAGGATGAACGCGATGCCGGTGAGCGCGAGCACGATGCCGGCCCACAATTCGGCGCTTTCCTCGGCACGGCGTCCGACGACACGCCCAAGCGTCAAGCCGAGCGCCGTCGAGCAGATCGATACAACGAAAATGACGCCGAGCGAAAGCACGAGCGGCACGCCGATGTACAAGATCGAAAATCCGATGCCGAGCGAATCCAAGCTGATGGAAAGCGACGCCACGACTAAACCCCATCCGCGCGACATGTCGAGCGGACGCTTGCGTTCCGACTCGCGTACGGCTTCGATGATCATGTAACCGCCCAAACCGATGAGCGCCGCGAAACCGATGTACCCGGCGACACTTCCCAGCAGTTCGCCCGCCACTTTTCCCAGGCCGACGCCGGCCAAGTTCATGATGACTTCGGCGCTTGCGAATGCGATGCCGATACGAATTTTTACCGCGCGCGCGGCGCCACGCATGCCGACTCCGACGCTGACGGCAAATACGTCTAAGCCCAGGGAGAGGGCGACGACCAGAATCTTGAGGAAGTTCAAATGGCAATGGGGTTCTGGAAATTTTCAATCTTCCATGTAGCTGCGGCGCTGCTCATCGTGCTTATGCTCGGCCCCGTGGTTGCGATGCTTGCCGCGGTCGGGCCCCGCGACGTCATCACCGCCTTTTCCGCACCGCAGGCGCGCGACGCGCTCCTCGTTTCGCTGGTTGCTTCGACCGCGGCGGTCGCGCTCGCTACGCTGCTTGGCGTACCGGCCGGTTACGCACTCGCGCATGCGAGCGGAGCAGTGCGCGCGATCGGACTTGCCGTGTTGGCGCTGCCGCTCGCATTCCCGCCCGTTGCATCCGGCATCATGCTGCTGCAAACGGTCGGCACCCAAACACTGTTTGGCCAAGCGCTTGCAGCGCATGGAATAACGTTCGTGGATTCGCTGCCCGGCGTAGCGCTGGCCGAGTTTTTCGTCGCCGGATCGTTTGTCGCGATCGTTTCGACCGCCGCATTCGCCACGCTCGATCCGATCTACGAAGAGTCAGCCCGGACGCTCGGCGCCGGCGCCTTTCGCGTTTTCTTCCGCGTCGCGCTGCCGCTCGCGGCCCCGAACGTTATCGCCGGCATCGTGCTTGCTTGGATGCGCGCGATTGGCGAGTACGGTGCGACGTCAATCGTCGCGTATCATCCGACGGCACTGCCGGTGCAGCTCTACGTCACGCTCTCCTCGCAAGGCGTCGCTCCCGCGCTGGCGCTGAGTTACGGCTTCGTGGTGCTCGCAGCAATCGCCATTGCGCTTCAATGGGCCTTGCGCCGCCGCGTCGTATAGCAGCTGCGATGGCCACGCTCGACCGCTTCTTCGCACCCGACTCGACCTTCCAGAAACGGTTCTTTTTTTTGGCCAAGCGGTTCGTTGCGGGCAAGGCGGTTGACGAAGCGATCGCCGCGGTGCGGGAGCTCAACGGCGCCGGTATGAGCGCATCGCTCGATTTTCTGGGCGAAGACGTCCTCGAACGCGCCGCCGCCGCGAAGACGCGTGAAACCTACATGGAGATATTCGACGCGATTCAACGCAGCAGCGTCGATTGCAACGTCTCGGTCAAACTTACCGCGCTCGGGTTGCTAATTGATGAAGATTTCGCTTTCGAAAACCTGGCCGCTATCTTAGAGCGCGCAAAAAGCAATCCCGATCCGTTCGTGCGGATCGACATGGAAGGTTCGGCGGTCACCGAATCGACACTGCGCGTTTTCAAACGCGCATTTAATGCGTACGGCAACGTCGGGTCGGTCCTTCAGGCCTATCTCAAGCGTACGCCCGGCGACATCGAGCGCATGATCGAGTTAGGCGCTCGCGTCCGCCTTTGCAAGGGCGCCTATAACGAACCGGCGTTCATCGCGTATAAGGAGATGCCGAAGATTCGAGAGCAGTACATGCATTGCGCGCGCGAACTGTTGACCCGCGGAAATTATCCGGGAATCGCCACGCATGACCGGCGGCTCATCGCAGCGGTGAAAGAGTTTGTAAGATCCAAGAACATCCCACGCGACCGTTTTGAATTTCAGATGATTTACGGCGTGCGGCCGCAACTGCAGCGCGACTTAGTCAGCGAAGGCTGCCGGCTGCGTGTCTACGTGCCGTTCGGCACGCACTGGGCCGCGTATTTCTACCGCCGCGTTGCGGAGCGCAAAGAAAACTTGCTCTTCGCACTTTCGAGCATCTTCGCGCGCTGAGGTGCGAGCCGTCGTTCAGCGCGTTTCACGCGCGCAGGTCCGTGTCGCCGGCGAACCCATCGGTACGATCGATCAAGGTCTCGTCGTTCTTCTGAGCGTCGGCGTTGACGACGATGAACCCGATGCACAGCTAATTGCCGAGAAAATCTCGAACTTGCGGATATTTCGCGACGACGAAGGCCTGATGAACCGCAGCATCGCCGAAGCGAGCGGTGCCGTGTTGTTGATCTCGCAGTTCACCCTACACGGCGACGCGCGAAAAGGACGCCGGCCGTCATTTGTTGCGGCCGCCCGCGAAGAGCAAGCGAAACCGCTCTACGAAAGTGTGGGAGTTTTATTGAAACGTCAAGGGTTGCGTGTCGAGTACGGGGAGTTTGGCGCGACGATGGACGTCGAGCTCGTCAATGAGGGTCCGGTGACGATCCTGCTCGACACGAAGAGAATCTTCTAGCATTGCCGCACGTCATAGAGTGGCCCACCTCATATTCAAAGGACCTACGATCAGGTACGGCCCGACCCTCACTCTGCAACGAGCGGAATTTTTAGCCGGGTACTGCTCTCCGAACGCAGCGCTTACGTGCAAGCGGATTGTGCCTTTGGGCAGCGTGCCGTTCCACGGCAAAGCGGGGCCAGCCGGATCAAGGTAGTAGCCTCCCAAGCTTTCATGGCGACGCGGCAGCTTCTTGAACACAACAACGTCAACTCTCTTAGGCCGTTTTGTTCCCGAGTCGTCGGCTAGAACAAAGTCAGAAATGCTCTGGCCGGACAAACCGGCCGGATTGTTTATCTCGAACACGGCTACTGCAAATTCCATATCCTGCCCGCGGATTGGCGAATTAGGTTGTCCCCCTTCGGAACCCGAAGCACAAAACAGCATCTTAGCTGAGCCGATATTGCGCCTAAGATTGTCGTGGCCCAGGCCGCTACCAGTCGTGGACAATGTTAGCAGCGCCGCAAGCAGCGTTCGCATCATCGCGCAGGTGCTATACTTTCCGACGTGCCGTCAAGATATGAGATATGCGTCGCGAGGCAGCGCAGCGCGCGCCCTTGCGCTTGCGCAGGTGGCGCAGTTATTTTAAAAACGACGTTACGCTGTTGACCCGGGTCGAGCTCGGGGCTGATCGGCGTCGAGCCCTGCACGGTAGCCGAACGAAAATCGTGGTAGAAATCCACCGACACCGCGAGGCCGGAAATGGGCTTCGCAGCTTTGCTGATCACCAGCGCGGTCAGCGTAATCCCGGTTGCGGTTTTCACCGCATCACATTGCGGAATCTGCAACGGCAGCTGTTGCGGAGTACCGCACGCGCTTAACGCGAGTGCTACGAGTGCGCCGGCGGCAGCCTTCACGGCGAGTCCGGAATGCGTTCGGCGCGAATGATTTTATCCGACTCGATCAGCCGGCCTAAAACGTCCATGCCGCCGATGACTCTTCCGAAAACGGTGAAGTCGCGGTTGAGATGCAGCTGCGGTGAAAGCGTGATGTAAAATTGCGTTCCGGCCGAGTCGCGAATCGCGTGCGCGTTGGGCGGATCTGTGTAGTTCATGCCCATCGAAATGACGTAGCTGCTCTGCTCGATCGGGTTCTCTTCGGCGGGAATCGTATAACCGGCGTCGCCGTTGCCGGTATTGCTTGGGTCGCCGGTTTGAACCACAAAGTCGGGCACGATGCGAAACCACACATTGTTATCGTAGTAGCCCGCGTTGGTGAGATTCAGAAAGTTTTCGACTGTTAAAGGCGCCCATTCCGGAAAAAGCTCCAGATAGATATTGCCTTGCGTCGTCACCAAACGCACGCGCGGATGCGGGCCCTTCGCCGGGCCTGTCATCAACGCAATGGTCGCCGGGTCAAGTTTCGTCGTGGTGGAGATCGCGTCCGGCGATGGTTTTTGCGGCTTGGCCGAAGCCGTCGTTCGCGGTAAGGCCGGCAGCGACGCAAACTTGTCCGGTTCGGGGGCGGGCGTATGGACGCCGGCGGGAATCGCTTTCAAATGCGCGGTCGCGGGTTTGCCTTGCAGCGCGTTGATCGCTTCGAGCGTCTGCTCTTGGACGCGCCACGACGGATCGTCCGTCAGCGGTTGCAGCAGCGCGAGGGCCGACTTGTCGCCACGGCGCCCAAAAGCGCGCACGGCTTCGATGCGTACGAGCTCCGCGCGATCGTGCAGCGCAGCCTGCAGCGTTTCGACCGGGGCGCGTTTCGCGTAGGCGCGGAAAAGCGTCCAGACGACGTGCCAGCGCACGTAGGAATCCGGCTCGCGCGCGTACGCACGTGCGAGCGAACCGACGACGTCTTGCGCAAACGACGAGCCGTGAAATGCCTCGAGCGCCGTCGCAGCGCGTCCGCGCACGATGACGTCACCGACGCCGAGCAATTCGCGTATACGCCGCCCGGCTTGCCGCTCTTGCGTCACTGAAAACATGTGCGCCGTCTCTATCCGGTCGGTTGCGTCGAGCGCTGCGACTTGCACCGCGCCCGCGCGGTCGCGCAGCAGCGCGCCCAAAACGGGTTGCGCCGCCGGAATGCCGCCGATCAGTCCGAGCCCGTAAACGCTCATTGCACGTAGCCCGATGTCGGTACTGCCGGCGTAGCGGTTAGCGAGAAGCGGGACGCCCGCGTTTTTCTTTGTACGGCCGATCGCGAGCGCAGCACGGATGGCCGTCTGCCGATCGCAAGAGCTCAAAAAGCCGGCGAGCGCTCCGTTGCCCAAGTCACGCGCGGCGTCTAGGCGCGTTATTTGAACGAAGACACCTGGATCAGCCGAAGGGCATGCCGGAACGGCGGCCGACACGACTATGGGAGCGCTTGCTAGCGTGAGGCAAAAAATCAATCGCAGGAACACGTGAGACCCCAACTTTCCGGGCCGAATGTGCGTTCTAGTATATGGAGCATGAGATTGCCGTCCTTCTTGGGCGGCGCAAAGAACCGAGGTAAATCATCCCTATGAGTAACCCCAACGGCCCCCTGAAGAAAGCCGGCGGTATGACCGTCCGCGAAGCCGGTCAAAAAGGCGGCGAAACCGTCAAGAAAAAGTACGGCCCCGAGTTCTACGAGCAGATCGGCCGCAAAGGCGGCCAGGCTACGAAGAACGCTCACGGCCACGCCTTCTACGAGCAAATCGGCAAGAAGGGCGGCAAGAAGGGCGGCGAAGCCACGCGTGACCGCTACGGCCCCAACTTCTACGAACAGATCGGTCAGAAGGGCGGCCAAAAGGTCAAGCAGCTCATCGAAGAGGGAAAACGTGCAGCAGCCGCAGCAGCCGCAGAAGCCCAAAAGAAAGCCAGCTAAAATCGGACGCGCCGCCTTAGCGGCGCTCGCTGCCGCAGCCGCGGCAGTTTCAATGAGCGCGAGCCCCCAAACGGCTCGCGCTATTGTCGTTCCGAGATCGGTCTCGTCGGCCAGTCCGCTGCCCGAACCCTCGGCCAGCAAAAACGACTTGCCGAACAACTCGAGCCTGTTTTTCGTGCTGGACGGCCACATCAGTTCGCATAGTCAGGAAGGCACGTTCGTGCGCGCCCATTTGCGCGATCCGCTCGTGATCGGCGGCGTCACCGCCGCCGCAGCCGGCACGCCCGTGCAGATCCGGATCGTGCACTCGTCAGGGGCGCAGCTGGCCAACGTCGACGGTTCGGTCGATATCTATTTCGAGCCGTTCACGCTGGCCGGTGGACAGTCCATGCCGCTGCTGACGCCGACCGGACATATCGACCCCCACCTGACCGCCGGGCAAAATTCGACCCGCACCGTCACCGACACGGTCGGGGACATCTTCATCCCCTATCACTTTTTGTATCACATGCTGCGCAAAGGCATGGAAGTCGACCTGAAGCCCGGCACCGTCATCAGGGCGCGGACCGCGGCCGACCTGCGCCTCACCGCAGGCTCGCTAGCGGTCGTCGCTCCGCCGGCCCTTGCGGGGGCGGCCGACGCACCCCGTGCGGCCATCAAGATAGCTCCGGTCGCGACGCCTCCGGGATTCGTTGAGCCCACGCCGAAGCCGTCGCCAAGCGTTCTACCGACCGCTCAACCGACTTAACAAAACCTAACGGAGTATAGCTCATGAAACGTGCGCTTTTCGCGCTGGCTTTATCGTTTTTCGCCGCCTCGGCCGTGATGGCTCAAACGCCGGCCCCGCTTCCCGACACGCCGCTTCCCAGTGAGCTGGTCTTCGTTCAGAACGCGACCAAAGATCTCAACGCTCGCTTTCCTAATCCGGCGGCTGCCATCAAAGGCGGCTACTTCCGCTACAACAATGAGGACAAGACCGGCGCGATCAGCTATGCGAACCTCAAATGGAACAGCGTCGACCCGCGTCATCCGAGCCAACTCTGGTACGACGTCAAGGGACGCTTGCTGGGCGCAGATTTTTCGCGCACGCTCACGATGCCCGCGGTAACGCCGAACATCTGGGGACTGAGTCCCGGGCGCTGGTTCAAGTTCGGGGCCGCGCACGTGCATTGGATTGTGAAGAATCCTGACGGAACGATGACCTACGGCCTGGCTGCGCGGCGCAAAGATTGGCTGGCCGCCGGCGGCGACATCAACAATCCGCAAGCCTCAACGCTCGTAAAGATGGGCAAAGTCAAAGACGCTTCGCAAGTCGTGAAGATCTTCCAATTTCCGGCTCAATGGGATACGGAAATCTGGTTAACCCCAAATCCGAAGGGCGCGTTCGCGGCAACGAATCCGCTGGTTCATCCTTCGACGGCGAACGCCAAAGGCGAGATGTAGCGCTCGAGTCCGGGCGATCGGGCTCGATCCGCGAAATTGTCCGCGCGTCCAGCCAAGAGCGATTCGAAGTTCTTTATAACATCGCGGATCGAGCCCGATCGCCCGGACTCTAGAGCCAAACAGCTCGGACTAGAAGCGGCTTTCTCGAACGGAGTGTCACCCCGCCGAGCTTATTCGTTAGACCAGTAGTCTTTGAGGGCTTTGCCGCGCGAGGGGTGGCGCAATTTGCGCAAGGCTTTGGCTTCGATTTGACGGATGCGTTCCCGCGTCACGCCGAACTCTTGGCCGACTTCTTCGAGCGTCCGCTGATGGCCGTCTTCTAAACCGAAACGCAGCACGAGCACTTTGCGCTCGCGGTCGGTCAAGTTTTGCAGCACGTCCTGCATCTTCTCTTTGAGCAGCATCACCGACGCGGCTTCGGCCGGCGCGACCGCTTCCTGATCTTCGATAAAGTCGCCTAGATGCGAATCTTCTTCTTCGCCGATCGGCGTCTCGAGCGAGATCGGTTCTTGGCTGATCTTGATGACCTCGCGCACTTTTTCGGGCGTTAGGCCCATTTCGGTGGCGATCTCTTCGACCGACGGGTCGCGTCCGAGCTCTTGCAAGAGCTGGCGTGAAATTTTGATGAGCCGGTTGATCGTCTCGACCATGTGCACGGGAATGCGAATCGTGCGCGCCTGATCGGCCAGCGCGCGCGTAATCGCCTGACGTATCCACCACGTGGCGTACGTCGAAAACTTATAGCCCTTGCGGTAGTCGAATTTTTCGACCGCGCGGATCAAGCCCAGGTTGCCTTCCTGAATCAAATCCAAGAAGAGCATGCCGCGGCCGACGTATTTTTTTGCAATCGATACGACCAAGCGGAGGTTGGCCTCCGTCAATTGGCGCTTGGCTTCCTCGCCGATGGTCACGATGCGGGAATCGACCGAGCCGTTGCGTTCGAGTTCGCGCTCGCCCGCCTCGATTTTCATGGCGAGATCTTTCTCATCTTGCATCGAGAGCAGCGGAACGCGCCCGATCTCTTTGAGGTACATCCGGACGGGATCGTCCAGTGCGAGCCCGGCGGCAACCGCTTCTGCGGCGTCGGCCTCCTCGTCGGCTTCGGCCTTTTCTTCCTCGGTTTCTTCGAGAACTTCGATGCCGGCCGCGTTGAGATCCGTCATCAATTCTTCAAAGATCTCGGCTTCGTTGAGCTCGTCGCGCGTTTCAGCCAGGCGGCCGACTTCCAGATTGATCTCATCGAGCGTTACCGAGCCGCGTTTTTTTCCGCGCTCCAGGATACGCTTTTTGAGTTCTTCCACCGATGTCGCCGGCGCTTCGATAACGGCCGTGCCGTTTGCCGATGCTGTTTTTTTGCGTGGCATTATTTTATTTTCACCTCCTTTCAATTTAATGACCGGATACTTCGCATCCGGTTCGGTGCTGCGGTACACTTTTGGCACGCTGCGCCAAAAATGTCCCTGCGCACCCCCGCCCAAACTTCGCGGGCGGGACCCCGGTTATTTCTTTAGCTTCGCAACGAGCGAATCGTATTCGCCGCGCAATTCCGAACTAATGTTTTGCCCGGCCGTCGCAAGTTCATCTATCTTTAGGGAAAGTTCGCGATAGCGTTCGCGCTCGTCGTCGAGCTGAAGCCGTTCGACCACCCGCTCCAAATGGGCTCGCCGCTCGTCGGAGTCTGTATAAGGCAGAGTGGAGCTCCGGTCCCGCTGACTCAACCCCGAAAGGAGCTCGAGGGTTTCACTGTCGTCCCCGAAGAGCGTGAACACGTCGGTCGTGCCATCCAGTCCCTCGGCATTGCTGGCCAGGCGCTCGTAAATCCGCCGGTAGACCTCGTTGCGGAAGCGCGCCTGCGGAATCCGATCCCGGAAGTCCCGCAGCAGCGCGGGCTCTTCGACGATGATGGCGAGAACGTCGCGTTCGAAGGACGACGGGACCACGGTGCGCGAGCGGTGTCCGGTGACCGGGAGTTGGCGCGGCCCGAAGTTCGCGCTGTTGGCAAGAAAGCGGCTGTTGCGCAGGTCGTCCACGTTCAGGTGCAGCCGTTGCGCGATCCAGACGCGCCACCTGTCCCATTCGGGCGCCGGAGTGAGCCGGCGGATCAGCGCTTCGGCTTCGCGCGCGATCGCCGCCGGAGAATGGAACCCGGTCTGCAGCCGCGCGACTTCGCCCTCCAACCGGAACTCGATTGCCGGCTTGGCGCTCTTGAGCAGCTGCGCGAACGCTTCCGAACCGTGCTCGCGAACGAAGCCGTCCGGATCGCTTCCCTCCGGCAACTCGACGATGCGCACGCCCGAGCCGGCATGTTCGATAACTTGAGCGGCGGTTTCGATCGCTTTGGCGGCGGCCGCGTTGCCTGCCGTATCGGCGTCGAAGCACAAAAAGATTCCGTCGGCATATTTGCGCAGCTCTTTGGCCTGATCTTGCGTGAACGACGTGCCGAGCGCGGCGACGGCGTTTTCGAATCCGGCCTGATGCAGTGCGATGCAGTCCAGATAGCCTTCGACCACGATCAGCGTCCGGTCGTGCGAAGCTGCGCGCCGAGCGACGTTGAGCGCGAACAGGTGACGGCCTTTTTCATAGACGGGGGTTGTCGTCGTATTGATGTACTTCGGCTCGCCGTCGTGCAGCAGACGTCCGCCGAACGCAATCGCTTCGCCGGTCGTGGAATACGTCGGCACGATAAGCCGGTCGCGATAAAAATCGTAGAAGCCGCGCTCGCCCCGTTTGAGCAAACCGGCTTTTTCGGCGATCGCCGCTTCGACGTTGTTGCGGGCGAGTTCGCGCGCTAGCCCCTCCCACTCATCGGGCGCATAGCCGAGGTGGAATTTTTCAATGGTTGCCTCCGAGAGACCGCGGTTTGCGCAGTAAGCGCGAGCGTTCGCGCCGGCCGGCTCGTGCAGCATGCGTTCGAAAAACGCCACGGCAATCCGGTTGGCTTCGTAAATCGCTTCGCGCTCGTTGCGGGCGCGAGCGGCCTGCGGATTCTGCGGTTCAAGCTCGACGCCGGCGCGCTGCGCCAGCATCCGCTTCGCGTCGGGAAACGTCAAATTTTCGTGCAGCTGCGCAAACGTAATCACGTCGCCGCCGGCCCCGCAGCCGAAGCATTTGAAAAAGCCTTTGTCGGGGTGCACGTGAAACGACGGAGTCTTCTCGGCGTGAAATGGACATAACCCAACGAGATCGTTTCCGCGCTTGCGCAGCTGAACGTGCGATCCGATGTAACTTGCGATGTCGATGCGCGCTTTTATCTCACGGATCGTGCCGTCGTCCACAGGCATCAGCGCATCTTCGCCGCCCCGCCGGAGTCTCCGCCGCTTCCGCAGAACTGGCAAAACGTATTCACATGAAGCGCATCTACGATCCCGTCCACCATTTCATCGAACTGGAGCCCGCCGAGGCTCGGCTGTTGGACACACCCGCGCTGCAGCGCCTGCGGCGTCTGCGCCAGCTCGGCTTGGCGTACCTGGCGTTCCCGTCCGCGGAACATTCGCGCTTCAGTCACGCCCTGGGTGCGCTCGCCGTCGGAACGCGCGCCTTCGACGAACTGCTGCATCACGGCCGCCAATTCTTTACCGGTGAGGACGACGTCGCATATCAACGCCGTCTCGTGCGCGCCGCGCTCATTCTGCACGACGTCGGGCATGGGCCATTCAGCCACGCGTGCGAAGCCGTCGCCGGCGTTCGTCACGAGGACCGCACGCTCGCGATTTTGGCGCGTCCCGAAATCCAAGCGCACCTCGCCGACATCGACGTCGATTCGCAGCACGTCGCCGACCTTATTCTGGGGCAAGGTCAGTCGCAGTTCCCCGTGCTCGCCGAGCTCGTGAGCGGACCGAACCTCGACGCCGACCGCATGGACTATCTGCAGCGCGACGCATACTTCACCGGCGTTGCCGGCGGCAGGTACGACGCCGACCAGCTCTTGGGTTCGCTGCGCATCTTTCAGGTCGAAGGGCGCGCGGTGCTCGGTATCGACCGGCGCGGCGTGGTGGCGCTCGAATCGTTCTTGCTGGCGCGGTACATGATGTTCGCCTCGGTGTACTTCCATCACACGACGCGCATGTTCGAGCGGATACTGCAGGATGCGCTGCGCGAACTGTGGCCGGACCCGCGCCTGCTCGATCCGATCGACGAATTTTTGCGCTGGGACGACTTCCGCGTACTCAACGAGTTGCGCGACCGCGATTCGATTCCGGCGCGCGCACTTCGCGAGCGCGTTCGTCTTTACGCGCTGGCGGCGGAGTTCAACGCCGAAAGCGACCTAAAGGCGTTCGAGCGTTGCGAGAAAGCTTTAAGGAAAGCCTACGGCGACGCGGTATGGGCCGACGAGCAGTCGCAGTTGCTCCATCGCTTGCCGCTGCAAGCCGATCCGAAAGCGCCTACGATATGGGTAAGCACCAGTTCGGGCGCCGTCGTGGACGCCCGGGAGGCGTCGGATCTGATCGCAAAACTTTCGGGTAAAGCCTATTGGCGCAAACTCTTCGTCGAACGCGCTCGCGTCGATGTTGCCGAGGCTCGCCGCATTTGCCGGGACGCGACGGGCACATGACAACCGACAAGACTACGCGATTGGGTATGATAATAATTTGGACGATATCGTCTATCGGTTTCCTGATGGTCGTCCTGGTAATTTTGGCTTTACTCAACCCATTCCACTGGCCTTGCGGGCCATGTTTATAACTCCATGAAAAAACTGATCGTGTTCGACCTCGATGGAACCTTGGCGCCGAGCAAGTCGGCGATCGACGCCGAAATGAGCGCCCTGCTGGGAGCTCTGTTAAACGTCGTTCAGGTCGCTATTATTTCCGGCGGCGGCTTCCCGCAATTTGAGACGCAACTCGTCGCTAATCTCCCAAAGAATGCGCCTCTGGATAAACTGTCGCTGCTGCCCACATGCGGCACGAGGTTCTATCAATATAAGGACGGCGGCTGGCAGCTGCTCTACGCTGAGGACTTCAGCGAAGCCGAAAAAACGACGATCATCGACGCGCTGAAGAAAGCGGTCGCCGCCTCCGGCTTTGCATCCCAGCAAGTGTGGGGCGAAACCATCGAAGATCGCGGGAGCCAGATTACGTACTCCGCGCTCGGTCAGCAAGCGCCGCTGGACGCAAAAGAAAAGTGGGATCCGGATTTTGCAAAACGCAAAGCGATCAAAGCGCTGCTCGACCCGATGTTGCCGAATTTCTCCGTTCACATGGGCGGCACGACCTCGATCGACGTCACCAAGCCCGGGATCGACAAGGCTTACGGAATCCGGAAACTGCGCGACATCCTCGAAATACCGATAGCGGAAATGATCTACGTGGGCGATGCGCTGTTTCCGGGTGGCAACGATTACCCGGCGCGCGAGACAGGCTCGGTTTGCATTCAGGTCCGCGATCCCGACGAGACCAAACGTGTCATCGAAACGACCGTCGCCTGCCTGAGCGACTCGACGAGGGAAAGCCCGAAGCCCTAGCACAACCTCCCGGGCATGAAGAATGCAGGGCGCGCGGCCTTAGCCGCGCTGTTAGGAATCGTTTTTATCGCCGCGATTGCGGCGCCGCCGCCGAAAGTTCATCCGCGCCCCTATGGGCGCGGCCAAGCCTATTACCATAAGACGGCGGTTGCGCCGTATCGCTTTCACAACATCCTGATCAAGCTCAATTTCAATTTCGCCAAGGGCATCGTCTACGGCGACGTTACCAACACGATCTCGCCCAAAGCCAACGGGCTAACATCCGTTCCATTCAACAGCGTCGGCCTGCATTTCTCCAGTGTCACGGTAAACGGCGTCGCCGCCCGCTATACCGCAACTGCCGATCATCTCTACGTGAATCTGGCGAAACCCGCGAAAAGTTCCGACACGCTGGCGATCGAAACGAAATACACCGTCACACCGGCGCGCGGCATCTACTTCATCCGCCCGGATAAATACTATCCCAATTACCAGCCGGAAATTTGGTCGCAGGGTGAATCCGAAGACAACCGCCTCTGGCTGCCGACCTGGGATGAACCGAACCAGAAAACACCGGTCGAGCAAATCGTCACCGTGCAAAACGGGTGGCGCGTTACGGCAAACGGTCATTTGAAATCAACCACTTCAAACGCGTCGGGCAGCACGTGGGACTGGGTCGAGCCCGCGCCGATTTCGACCTACCTTATTGCGTTCAGCGCCGGACCGTTTACGAAGTTCCACACGCTAATGCAAAAGACGCCGGTCGACTTCTTCACCTCGCAAGCCGACGCGCAATGGGGACCGCTGTGCTTCGGAAACACGAACCAAATCGTTGCCTATTTCCAAAACATCATCGGCGTCCCGTATCCTTGGGAAAAATACGATCAAACAACGGTCGAGCGTTTCACGGCGGGCGGCATGGAAAACGCATCAGCCACCACGCAAACTGAACTCGCGATCCATCCGCCGCAGTACGAACTTGAGCGGACCTGTAACAGTTTGGTCGCGCACGAACTGGCCCACCAGTGGTGGGGCGATGACGTCACGATGGCCGACTGGGCCAACGTTTGGATCAATGAAGGCTATGCAACGTACTTCCAAGAGCTGTGGTACGAACATCGCTTCGGCGAAGCCGAATTCCAATACCAGCGCTACCACGCGCAGCAGGCCTACTTCGGCGAAACCAAGCGTTACTGGCGTCCCATCGTCGAGTACACCTACGCCAATGCGATGGACTCGTTTGATTCCAGCGGCTATCCGCGCCCGGGCCAAGTGCTGCACATGCTGCGCTGGATGTACGGCGATGCACGCTTCTTCCATGCACTTCGCGATTATTTGCTCGCCTACCAGCACAAAAACGCGGATACGCACCAATTCTTCGTGGCGATTCAAAAATCGCTGGGCGACAATCTCGGCTGGTTCGAAAACGAGTGGTTTTACCGGCCGGCCTATCCCTATTTCTACGTTACGCAAAACTACGATCCGAAGGCGCAGACGCTGACGCTCGACGTCACCCAGAAAAATCACGACGGGAAGCCGTTCCGCATGCCGATCGATATCGGCGTCTGGATCGCCGGCGCAACGAGCAACACGCTGCCGGGCGGCGCGGCGAACATCGCGCACATGACGGCAAACGCCAACCACCAAGTTGTCGTCATTCCAAACGTCATCTCGCAACCGGTCATGGTGCTTTTCGATTACAACAACAACGTTCTGCGCGGGCTTAACTACGATAAGTCCGTCGCCGATCTCGGCTATCAGGCCATCCACGCTCCCTACGTCGGCGACCGGCTGTGGGCAGTGGCCAACCTCGGTAAGGCTGCCGTCAAAGACAAACCCGCCGCGGCCGGATTCGTGCGCCAAGTCGTGACCGCCGATCCGTTCTACGGCGTCCGGGTCGACGCGCTCGACGCCGCGGGCTCGCTCGACGATGCCGAAACCGTTCGGCTCGCGCTGCACGACAAGGACCCGCGTGTCGTGATTGCGGCGGCCAACGAAGTCGAAAATCTCGACCACCCCTCGAACGCTGCGCTTGAAAGCGATCTCAAAACGCTCGCAGCATCGCCGAACGTCCTCATCGCCGGTGCCGCGCTTCGCGGCATGGGCGCGACAAAAGCCCCGGGCACCTATGCGCTCCTCGTCGCCGGGCTCAACCGCCACGCGTTCCGCGACCCGGTAGCCAGCGGCGCGCTTCTGGGAATGGCAAATCTCGGCGACTTGCGCGCTGTCCCGCTCATGAAGACCCGCGCAGCGTATGGACAGAACGAAAGCTCGCGGCTCGACGCAATCTCGGCGCTCGCGACGATCGCAAAAAAAGAGCCGGCGCTAGTGGAAAACTATCTCATCGCAATCGCGCAACACGATCCGTACTTCCGCGCGAGATCGTCAGCGGTACGCGCGCTTGGGCGGCTCAACCAGAAGAGCGCAATCCCGGCGCTGCAGACGGTCGAAACTCGCGACAGCGAGCCCGGCGTCCGCAATGCCGCCTGGGACGCGATTGCCGATCTGAAAGATCGAGGAAAATAGTTCAAGCGAAGTATGGTGCCGTCCGAGCGATTAAACAGGCCATAAGCGAGGACGGCACCATACGAGCGTTAGTCGCCGCCGCGCTCCTCGAACGCTAAACCTGCGTCAATTTGCGCGCGCGCCTGCGCGAGCAGATCGACGGCTTGTTCGCGGTGTCCGCCGTAATCGCGCGGATCGCGCTGCAACTGATCGATGATTGTTTCGAGGCGTTGGCGATCCACGCGGAGATTACGATCGCCGCGCTCGTCACCCCTGACGAGCGGAATTGCCGGGCGAGCTTGCGCGCTTGCGGTCCAAGCGGCGCCCGCGCCGAACGTTGCGAGGGAGAGAACCGCCGCGCCGAGCGCGGCCTTCCAGTTCGAGATCATGCGAAGCTCCTTTGCGGTTGTTGGTGAAGAAATGACCTCCGCACAGGAAACGCCGCGCGAAAATATCGCGGTTCCTTTCTGAGAACGCAGGCGGCTAACTCTAATCGCGCCTTAAGTCCGGCCAAGCCTGGTGTCGGCCGAGCGATTAGCCGGGCGACAAAGCGAGGTCGACACCGTGCAAACCTCTTTGCGACAACCACGCGCAGGCTACGCCAACCTCCGTAGCGAGATACTGCAGCCCGTCGATTTCGTCGGCGAGATATGCCGTGCGATCCGCCTTTGGGCCGCAGCAGACAAAACCGACCAGTTCTCCTCGAGCGTTCATCGGCAGAACCAACGTGTGATGGTCGCCGCCGGCGTCCAACGTTTCAAACGGCTCTTTCCAGCGGCGCAACCGCAGCAGTAGAGCGCTATTCATGTCAAAAGCTTCGGGCCACGGAACCTCGCCGGCAGCGCGCAGCATCACGTATTCGTTTCCGTCACGCAGATAAATCGCCACTGCCGGAATATCCAATCCCCGATGCATCGTCGTAGAAGCGACTTGCATCAGCGAATGCGAATCCGTCGCGATATCGGCCTCGCGCGCGACCCGCTTGATGTCGTTCAAGCCGGCGATTCGCTTGTGAAAAACGATTGCCGTCAGGCGGCTTTCGACGAAAGCGTGGATCCAGCGCACCGAAATGCCCAGAGCCAGCACGATGAGCAGCGCGACAAATTGCGGCGCATGTTCGAAGAGGCGTCCGACGAGCCATTCGGCCAGCACGAACAACGCCACAATAACCAGCAGCACGACTCCGTACACGGTCGCTCGCGTCACGAAGATGTTCAAATCGGTCAAGCGGTGACGCAGAATTGGATACGAGATACCAAAAGCGAACAGAAGAGAGGCTACAAACGGCAACGGGTCCACGGAATGGAAACCAAAGGTGCCGACAAGCAGATCGTAGGCAACGCCGTAGGCCGCCATAAGCAAGGCAGCGAGCAGCCACGATCCCGCCAACCATCGCGTTGCTGCGCGGTACAGAACCGGCGCGCGCACAAGGGCGTCGACGCAGGCGGCGACCAATAACAGCTGCAGCAAACTTGCCAGGAGAATACCATTGTTTGCGACCTGCGTTCTGAATTGCTGCGCAAAGGCAAACGGCAGATAAAACGCAGCGTAAGGAGCGGTCGGCGCAAGCCATGCAATCACACCGGCGGGAATCGCTGCGTACCGCAGCACGCGCCGCACGATGCCGGCATTGGGTGGAAATGTTCCTAAAAGGAACAGCATCGCCGACAGAATGACGCCGTCGGTGAACCAAACGGCATACTGCGCGCCTTCGCTCAGCCCGGTCGTTGTGGCTGCCAGGGTCGTCGCGCCCGCGATCGCGCGCCATCCAAGCGCCAGCAAAACGAACGTTGCAATCGAGCCTAGGCGCGACTCTCGCGCACGAAATCCCACCAAGAGCGCCAGCACAAACGCGAGTAGCGCCGTGATCGCGTAACCAGTTTTTCGCCATTGCTCGACCTCCGCGAGCATTGACGTAAACGGACCCCAAACCACACGCACCGTTCGGTACGTGCCGTTGCGCAAAACCCGGATCGGCACCGAGTCGCCGGCGCGGCCCGAATTCCACGTCACGCGGTTGCCGTAGTCTAAAAGAAACTTATCGCCAACGTGAAGCCCCGCGCGCGCTGAGGGCCCGGCGGGATCGATATTCCGCACCTGACCAAAGCCGGGGTCGGCCGTTTTTCCGGTGACCCATCGCACGGTGATACCGCCATAACCCCACGTCACCGGAGCAAACAGCAATATCAAGGCCAGCGGAATCCCGATGGCCGCGAAGACAACGCTAAATGCTTTCATTGTTTACTTCAGCGACCCGAGCGCGGCTTGCGCCGCCGCGAGGCGCGCGATCGGCACACGGTACGGCGAGCACGAAACGTAGTTCAAACCCAAACCATGACAGAAAGCGACGCTCGACGGATCGCCGCCGTGCTCGCCGCAGATGCCGATCTTCAGTTCCTTATGCTTCTCGCGTCCGCGGCGCACCGCGTCTTGCATCAGCGAGCCCACGCCCTGCCGGTCGAGCACTTGGAACGGATCATCCGCGAGAATCTTGAGTTCGAGATAGCGCGGAATGAACGTCGCCTCGGCGTCGTCGCGGCTGTAGCCGTAGGTCGTCTGCGTCAAATCGTTCGTGCCAAAAGAAAAGAACTGCGCGTGATCCGCCAGTTCGTCTGCAACGGTGCACGCGCGCGGCAACTCGATCATGGTACCGACGTGGTACTCAACCTTCACGCCGCGCTCGGCGATGACTTCTTCAGCCACCTTGCGTGCCGCGTCACCCGTAAACTTCATCTCTTCTTTCGTGCCGACGCCCGGAATCATGACTTCCGGCCGCACGTCGACGCCATGCTTTTTTAAATCGCACGCCGCTTCGAAGATCGCGCGTACCTGCATCGCGTAGATCTCCGGATACAGAATGCCCAGGCGGCACACCCGCAATCCCAGCATCGGATTCTGCTCGTGCATCTGCTGCACGCGTTTAAGGATGCGCATTTTCTCGCGATAGGACGGCGACTCTTCGCCTTCGCGCAGACGCAGTTCAGTGGTTTCCACCAGCAGTGTTTCTTGCGACGGCAAGAACTCGTGCAGCGGAGGATCCAGCAACCGAATCGTTACCGGAAGGCCTTGCATCGCTTCCAAAATGCCGTGGAAATCTTCGCGCTGGAACGGCAAGAGTTTGGCGAGCGCTTCGGCGCGCGCTTCATGCGTGTCCGAAAGAATCATCTCCTGAACGATCGGCAGCCGCTCTTGCTGCATGAACATGTGCTCGGTACGGCAGAGGCCAATCCCCATTGCGCCGAGTTCGCGCGCCTTCACGGCATCTTGCGGCGTGTCGGCGTTGGCCCAGACTTCCATCGTGCGCGCTTCGTCGGCCCACGATAAAAACGTCGCAAGCCACTCCGGCAATGTTGACGGCGGATCGATCAACTTTAAACCGCTTGCGATGACATCGCCGGTGGTTCCGTCGATCGTGATCCAGTCGCCCTCAGCGATCGGCTTTCCACCCAGCGTCGCCGTGCGGTTGCGCATATCGATCTGCAAGCCTTCGCATCCGGCGACGCACGGCTTTCCCATACCGCGCGCGACGACGGCCGCATGCGAGGTCGCACCGCCTTTTGCGGTCAGCACGCCGCGCGAGGCAAACATGCCGTGCACGTCGTTGGGATTGGTCTCGACGCGCACGAGCACGACGGCTTTTCCCTCGCTGCCCCACTTTTCGGCGATATCCGCATCGAGGGCTACCTGCCCGGCGGCGGCGCCGGGCGAGGCGTTCAGACCCGTGCAGGCGATTTCGTACTTTTCTTTCGGATCGATGCGCGCGTGAAAGAGTTGATCGAGTGAAGACGCACTGACGCGGCTCAACGCCTCGTTCTTGGTGATGAGCTTTTCGGCGACCATGTCGAGCGCGATCCTGACCGCAGCTTCAGCCGTCCGCTTGGCATTGCGCGTCTGCAGCATGTAAAGCTTCCCGCGTTCGATCGTAAACTCGAGATCTTGCATATCGCGGTAATGGCGCTCGAGTTTGCCCGCGATATCGAGAAACTGATGATAGACTTCCGGTTGCGCCCGTTCCAGATCGGCGATTTTCTCGGGCGTGCGAATTCCGGCGACCACATCTTCTCCTTGCGCATTTCGCAGATACTCGCCGTAGAGCTGCTTCGCGCCGGTGTTCGGGTCGCGCGTGAACGCCACGCCGGTGCCCGAGTCGTCGCCCAGATTTCCGAACACCATCGAGCAGACGTTGACCGCGGTGCCCCAATTGTCGGGAATTTTATTGTAGCGGCGGTAGTCCGTTGCGCGCTTGGAAAACCAAGAATCGAAGACTGAGTTGATCGCCAGTTTCAGCTGCTCGTGCACGTCCTGCGGAAACTCACGCTTGGCGTGATCGCGAACCGTCTGTTTGAAGTCGGCGACCAGCTCGCGCCAATTCTCCGCGTCGATTTCGGGGTCGGTGGAAACTCCGAGTTTTTTCTTGCGCGCCGTAATCTGCTCTTCGAAGAGATCTTTTTCGATACCCAAGACGACGCTCGAAAACATCATGACAAAACGGCGGTAGGCATCCCAAGCAAAACGGTCGCTGCCGGAAAGCTTCGCTAGCCCTTCCGCCGTTTGGTCGTTGAGGCCCAGATTGAGAATCGTATCCATCATGCCCGGCATCGACGCGCGCGCGCCGCTGCGCACCGACACCAGCAGCGGATTTGCCGGATCGCCGAAGCCTTTGCCGGTACGCCGCTCGAGCTCGGTCATCGCCGCGCCGATCCCGTCGTCGAGCCCCGGCGGATTGCGCCGTCCCAGTTCGTAATACTGTAGACAGGTTTGCGTGGTGATAGTAAATCCGGGCGGCACGGGCAGCCCGGCGCGCGTCATCTCGGCGAGTCCAGCGCCTTTCCCGCCCAGGAGCTCGCGCATGTCGCCGTTGCCTTCTTCGAAAAACCAGATTGGTTTTTCAGCGGTAGCGGTCGTGGCCATTTACGGTTATCTTCCGATGGCTATTCCGAAGATCGCGAATGAACCGGGAATTGTCAGCGTCACCGTGGGAGCGCTCGCGGCGCTGAACGGCGGCGCATAGACGGTGATCGTCGAGTTTCCGAAGTTTCCGACATACATGTTGCCGTTCTGATCGAACGCGATTGCCTCTGGGACATTTATTCCGGTGGTTATCGCAAATGCCGGCGCGCTCGTATTCGACAGGGGCAGGCCGTACGCGTCGATGCGGCCCGTCGTCGTTCCGGCAAGGGCGCAGACGTAGAGCGTGCTGCCGCTGCCCGCCATTTTCCGGTATGCGGTCAAGCCCCCTACGTTCGGCGTCGTGACGGCCGGCGCGCCTGTATATGGCGGTGTAAAGACCTCAAGGTCACTACCGGTTCCTCCGCCGGTGCCCGCATTGGCGACATAAAGACTGCCGGCGTTGTCGAGTACATCGCCGATTGCGGAGACCAGCCCACCGCTAACGACCGTAGAGGGAGTAGTCGCAGCGGTGAACGGGGGCGTGAACATATTCACGGCCGTTGAAACATTCGCGACGAACACTTGTCCGCCGGCATTGAA
The DNA here is from genome assembly GCA_013036105.1 of Vulcanimicrobiota bacterium. GTDB lineage: Bacteria > Vulcanimicrobiota > Vulcanimicrobiia > Vulcanimicrobiales > Vulcanimicrobiaceae > Rubrimentiphilum. Next base: position 121,762 of record JAAXCX010000005.1, on the reverse strand, counting down.
CACGATCTGTCCGTTGTTGGACGCTCCTCCGTTAGTGAATGTTACTGAAGGAGTGCTCGACGCGCTCAGCGGAGCAGTGAAAAATTGTAGATGACCGGCGTTATCGCCGACGAGGGCGTCGTTGTTTGCATCGAGTCCGATCGAAACGACATTATTCGATGCGAACGAAAAAGCGGGCGTCGAAGCCGACGTAATCGGAAGCGTGTAGGCCTGCACCGTGCCCGGCGTGTTATCGTTGCCGACGTAGAGGTGCTGAACCGTTACAACTGGAGGCGTCGTGCCGGTGCCGGCAGCGTTGCAGCCGGCGAGTAGACCGGCTAGCGCTAAAAACGCAGTGGACTTGCGAATCATCAGAGCCCCTTTCCAACCGGATCGTGAGTACGGGGCGTTCGCCCCGGCGCTCGGGCAGGCCCGCATACCCTAGGCTCCCGTCAAACGCTCCCGCAGGTAAGATTCGACCGCGTCGACGCCGACACGCTCTTGCCGCATGGAATCCCGCTCGCGCACGGTCACATCGCGGCCGGCCAAACTGTCGTAATCCACCGTTATGCACAACGGCGTCCCGACCTCATCTTGGCGCCGGTAGAGTTGGCCGATATTCCCCTCGTCGTATTGCGTGCGAAACTTCGGCCGCAACCCCGTTTCGATCGACCGCGCGAGTTCGACCAGTTCGGGTTTATTGCGCGCGAGCGAAAACACCGCCGCTTGTACTGGAGCGATCTGTGGATGAAAGTGCAGCACGGTGCGCTCGGTTTGTTTGCCGGCCGGATCGGTGGCCGTTTCACGTTCATACGCATCGACGAGCATCACCAGCGTCGTGCGATCCATTCCCGCCGAACTTTCGATCAGCAACGGCGTATAATGCGTCTTGCTCGCTTCGTCGTAAAATCGCAGGTCTTTACCGGATAGGCGCATGTGCGCGTCGAGATCGTAGGTGCCGCGGTGCGCGATCGATTCGAGTTCACCCCAACCCCACGGGAAAAGATACTCGACGTCGATACCCGCCCTGGCATAATGCGGCCGCTCACCGGCGGTTAACTCGGCAAAACGCAGCCGTTCCGATTTGATGCCGTATTTCGAATACCACGCTTTGCGCAGTTGCACCCATTCTTCGAACCGCTTGAGATCCTGTCCGTCGTCGGGAACGAAATACTCGAGTTCGGCTTGCTCGAACTCGCGAAGCCGGTAGGTAAAGTTCCCCGGCGTGATTTCGTTACGAAAGGCCTTACCGATCTGTGCGACGCCAAACGGCGGGCGTTTGCGCGCGCTCTGGTAAATGTTCTTGAAGTTCACGAACATGCCCTGAGCCGTTTCGGGCCGCAGATACGTCATCGACGCCGAGTCTTCCATCGGACCCACGAACGTACGGAGCATAAGGTTAAAAGCGCGCTCTTCCGTGAACGAGTTTTTGCTGCCGCAATCGGGACATTGCTCGCGCGATTTCAAGTGATCCGCTCGAAAGCGGTGCTTGCACACTTTGCAGTCCACCAAGCGGTCGTTGAATGCCTCGACGTGGCCCGAAGCTTCCCACGTCTTCGGGTGCATCACGATTGACGAATCGAAGGGCACAATGTCATCGCGCGACTCCACCATATCGCGCCACCAGGCATCTTTGACATTGCGCTTGAGGATTGCGCCCAGCGGGCCATAATCGTAAAAGCCGCCGATGCCGCCATAGATTTCACTCGACTGAAAAATGAAGCCGCGGCGCTTGGCCAGCGCCGCGATATCTTCCATCGAAACTTGCCCCGCTGCGGGCTCCCTCTCCATAGAGATCCTGAGTTTAGGTTACCGAGACGGAGCGTCCTTTATGCGGTGCGCTTACAGATTCACCGGCCTTCGGCTGTGATTCGGATCGAAGCTGGCCGCAAGCTGCGGCGATGTCGCGTCCCATATTCTGGCGCACGGTGACAGGGACGCCTGCCGCTTCAAGAATTCCCGCGAAGCGCCAGATCTTCTCCTGATCGGTCCCGGCGTACGACGCGCCCGGCGTCGTGTTATACGGAATCAGGTTCACGTGATAGAGGTGGCCGCGCATGAGCGCCGCGAGTTCGCGCGCGTTCTCTTCGGAGTCGTTGACGTCGCGCAGCATAACGTATTCGAAGAAAATTTTGCGGTTGGTTTTTGCGATGTAGCGTTCGCACGCAGCCATGACTTCTTCAAGTGAAAACTTCCGGTTGACCGGCATCATCGCGCTGCGGACGGCATCATTGGGCGCGTGCAGTGAAATCGCCAGATTGACTTGCACGTGCTCGCCGGCGAAGCGGTCGATCTTATCGACCAGGCCAACCGTGGAGATCGTGATGTGCCGGTGACCTAAACCCAGACCGTGCGGATCGTGCAGCAGCGCGACCGCTTTCATCACGGCGTCATAGTTGTGAAACGGCTCGCCCATACCCATAAAAACGATGTTGGTGATGCGCTTGCCCTTGGCCGCGAGCTCGCGCGCGAAATAGCGCGCCTGATCGAAGATTTCGTCCGCAGTCAGATTTCGCGTAAAGCCCGCTTGGCCAGTGGAACAGAACGCGCACGCGAAGGCGCAACCGGCCTGCGAACTGATGCAGACGGTATTGCGGTTGCCGAAGTGCTCCATAAGGACCGCTTCGATCTCGGCGCCGTCTGTCAATCGAAATAAACCTTTGCTGGTCTGCCCGTCGTTCGAACGCTGCATCACAACCGGCGCGACGCTGTCGAAGCGGAACCCGCTCGCTTCGAGTTGCGTGCGCAGTTCTTTAGGGAGAGGCGTTACCGCCGCGATGTTCTCCGCCAACTCTTTGGCGGCGGCACGATAAATCTGCTCGAGGCGGTAAGGCTTGAGCTGAAAGTGCGCGGCAAAAGCGCCGGCATCGGCAAAGCCGGCGCGGCGGACTTTTTCCGCAAACCAAATCTCTTGAGCGTTCCGTACCACGGCGACCGATTATATCACGGGCGGCGATTCGAACAAGTCCGCCTGCTCCGGTTGCTTGTCATCCTGAGCCTGTCGAAGCGAATCGAGTTTCTCGCGCACTTGCTTCAGGTCTGACCAGACCTGGCGCTTGGTCTCGGTCATGGCCATTCCGCCCTGCCTTAAAATGTAGGCGGGGTGAAACGTGGCAATCAACGGGATAGCGTTAGGCCCTTCGTACCAGATGCCGCGCGACCGGGTGATGCTGAACTGCGGGCCTAAAAACGATTTTGCCGCCGGAGCTCCCAGCGCAAGAATGACTTGCGGCGCGATGACTTCGATCTGCTCGTCCAAATACGGACGACAGTTCGCCATCTCTGCCGGTACGGGCGCGCGGTTGCGCAGTTTTTCGCCGTCGAGAACCGTCGGGCGGCACTTGACCGTGTTGCAAATGTAGACGTCTTCGCGCGGAAGGTCGATTGCGGCGAGCATTTTGTCGAGCAGCTCGCCGGCGCGTCCGACAAATGGACGCCCAAGCAGATCCTCTGTTTCCCCAGGGCCTTCGCCGATCACCATCAGGCGCGCGCATGGATCGCCTTCGCCGTAGACATTGTGGCGCCGCTCAAAGCCGATCTGGCACTTGCGGCACGCTGCTGCCGTCGCAGCGGCTCTTTCCAGAAAGCGCTCGCGGCGCGCGCGTTCCTGCAAGCTCATTGTAGGCGCACCGCTTCCCCACTCGCGACCACCGCAGTGATGCCGCTTTCATCTTCCACTGCATCGAACTGAACTTTGATGACCGCGTCGGCGCCCAAGGCCGAAGCGCTTACGCGCAACGCTTCGAGCGCTTCTTCACGCGCGCGTTCGGCATCGGTCAGATATTCGATCGGCGCGAGCCCGATAAACGCGCCGATGCTGCGGAAGGTCGCGCGCAGCATACTGTGCGGGCGGCTGGCGCTCCCGGTCACGCGCCCCAGGCTGCATGCGACGCTAAAACCGTCGGGCGCATCCAGGGTTACCAGATTCTCCTTCGCAATCATTGCCTTGTCGTGAATTCTTCCCCATCGGTCCTCATCGTCCGTCTGGACGCGATCGGCGACGCGCTCGCGCTGGTTCCGTTGCTGGCCGCCCTGCGGAAGCGGGTGGCGCGCATAGACGTCGTGCTCTCGCCGAAAAATGCCGCCGCGTTTTCAAAGAGCGCGGTCGACCGCGTTTTTGTCGAGGCGCCCGGATTGGGAGATCGCCTCGCGCAAAACGGCTACGACTATGCATTGGTCGCCACCGAAGATGCATCGGGCTACCGGTTGGCGCGCGACTCGGCCGCGCCCAACCGAATCGGTTTCCAAAACGGTTGGGGCAAGCCGCTGAAATCCTTATGGGTGCGTTCGCTGCTCACGCGAACCGTATTTCGGACGGCCGGACTGGATCCGCAGGCGCCGCATGAAAGTCAGGTGCTCTTCCAACTCGGCACCGCTATGACGGGCACATCACCAATTCCGCGCGACGCCGGCATGCTGCGCGGATTCGTCGTGGACGCGGAACCGCGACGCGACGAGCGCATCGTCATGCAGGTAACGGATAAGTGGCAACGCCTCGGAGCTGAGCGCAAAGCCGTTGCGGAACTCGCGCGAACCTTGCAGCAACGTCACGCGATGCGGTTTGTCGCCGCGGAAAGCGAACGGGGATACGCACAAGAGGTTGCCGCTTCGGCGGGAATTTCCGTCGAGTATTTTCGCGAGCTCGGCCCTTGGAAAGAAGCGATCGCGGCCGCGAACGCCGTCGTCGCGCCGGACTCGGGCGCCGTTCACGTAGCGGGCATGACCGGAACGCCCGTCGTTGCAGCTTTCGCCGCGAAGCGCTTCGCCTTGCAAACCGGACGCTGGTCGCCCTGGGCGGCGCCTTACAAACTCGTCGAAATTAGCGGAGACTGGGCGAATGCTGCCGGCAACGCGCTCGAAGAACTGGAGCAAACCCGGGCTTTGTAGAGCACGATGCCTCCGGAGCGGGTTGCGACGACGTACTCTCCGGCCGCAACGAGTTTCTTGACGACCGCCCCGAATTCAATCAAGCGGACCGAATCAGGAAAATCGGCGTCGATCAAAATGTAGCATCCACGAACGTCGCGGCCGGCCATGAGCTTGGAGGTTTCCGGCAGCAGCGTCGCTCGCGGATCGGTTGCGGCTAAGTGCGTGTAAGCTTCTTCCTGCGTCGCCACGTCAATATTCGCCGGAAGAGCATGAAGAAAACGATCGAGCTGTGCATCGCGCGCTGCGGGCGGATGCAAGAAGTAGCCGGGATGCAGCGGATCGGCGATCGCAAACTCCAGCACGCAGAGGCCGATGCACCAGTAGAGCAGGCGGTGAGCGCGCCGCATATCCGCTCGCGCGATCGCCGCGGTACCGAGTGCAAAGGCAACAAACACGTAACCGATCCACGCGCCCGCGTAGTGAGAGCCCATGGTGAACGTCGTCGACATGCTCGAAGCCAGCACTTCGACCAGCGGCAGAATCGCCAGAACGATCATGCGACTGCGAAACGGGATGAACAGGAGCGGCAAAAACGCAAGCAGCAGATAGCCGACGCGTTGGAACGCCTCACTGACGACGATCGCCGCCGCGCCGCCGGGAGCTTCGCTCCAGCCGTAAAAGCGCGCCGGAGCCCAATGCGGATTGGCGTTCGCATGGGGCTGAATGACCGCGAAGAAAAGAATGAAGATCGCAAAGGATACGATGGCTACCGTAACGGCCAGAGCGCGGCGCTTCGGATCTCGGCGGTAGGCAAACGCGCCGATGGCGCCGGCTGCCGTGAGAAAGATGGCTTGGTCTTCTTTGATCGCTAAGACAACCGCGGCAAATACGAGCGTTGCGGCAACGAATCCGCCGTCAAAAGCCCACAGCAGCCATGCGATCGCGGCCGGCGCGAGTCCGTTTTCGTGAAAGTCGTTGAACACAACGCCTGCCAGCGGCGGATAGAGCACCACGACGAGCGCGGCGAGCAGCGCCGTTTTGCGATCCGCATACCGGCGCACGATTCCATAAACCGGCGGCGCGGTTAATGCGCCCGCAATCGCTTGAACGGCCACCAGCGCGAGCGCCGAGTGCCACACTTGCACGACAGCGCCAACCGCATAGAGGATCGGCGAAAAGTGAAACGCCCAGTGGCTGCCTTCTATAGGGTTGCAAAAGCACCCGAACGCGCTGGCCGTCATCTGCGCGAAGATGCCGAGGTCCACGAAATTGCGATGCGCGGCATATTTGACATACCCGAGCGCAAAGTAGACGACGGCATAAGCCGCGACAGCGGCCCAGAGCACGCCGTCGCGTAGGCTATTGGAAGGCGCTAAATCGCGCGGCGCTGTTGCAGATACGGCCAAATGAACGTGTCGATCTCGCCGTCCAGCACGGCGGATGTGTTTCCCGTTTCAACGTTCGTACGGTGGTCTTTGACGAGCTGATACGGGTTGAGAACGTAGGAGCGGATCTGCGATCCCCATTCGTTGGCACTGCGCTCGCCCCGCAGTTCGGCCAGTTTCTTATCGCGCGTTTCCAATTCGCGCTGTACGAGTTTGGCACGCAGAATATTCATCGCGACGTCGCGGTTCTGCGCTTGCGAACGTTCCTGCTGCGAAGCCGCGATCAAACCGCTCGGCTCGTGAATGATGCGCACGGCCGACTCCGTCTTGTTGACGTACTGCCCGCCCGCGCCCCCGGATTTAAACGTTTCGAACCGCAAATCTTCGGGATTGATCTCGACCTGGACGTTTTCGCCGGTTTCGATCTCCGGAATGATGTCGACCGCCGCAAACGACGTATGCCGGCGGTGGGCGGCGTCGAACGGCGAGATGCGCACCAGCCGGTGCACGCCGCGTTCGCTTTCGAGCGTTCCGTACGCGTTGCGTCCGCGCACGAAAAACGTAATGGATTTTAGCCCGGCTTCTTCGGCCGGTGATTCGTCCACAACGTGCGTCAGGAAACCCTTGGTTTCGGCCCAGCGCGAATACATGCGCGCGAGCATCGCCGTCCAGTCGGCAGCGTCGACGCCGCCCGCTCCGGCGTAGATGCTAACGATAGCGTTGTGCGCATCGAACTCGCCGTCGAAGTTCGCGGCCATCTCGGCATCATCTAAATGCCTCTCGGCAAGCGCGAGGTTCGCGTTTATCTCGCTGTCCGCGGAACCGTCGTCGGGGAAGAGCGTAAGCAGCTCCCGGGCCTCGCTGAGCGCGCGCGAAACCGCATCCATCGCATCAACGTCGGCTCGCACGTCGGAGAGCTGCTTCATCACTCGCTGCGCGGAGTCGGGATCGTTCCAGAAGTCTTCGTTGCGGGTGCGGGCGTCGAGCTCGCTGATCAGCCGCGTCTTGCCGGAATAGTCAAAGACGCTCCTTGAGCGTCACGAGACGCTCGGAGAGCCGGCCGATGGCGGTGAGCTGAGAGTCGCTCATGCCCCGCGCCTTCTGCGGTTTGCGGCGCGGCCCTTTCCAAAACGCCGCTGCGGCGTGAATGAGAGACGCAAACGGAGGACTGTATGCAAATTCAGCAGAGCAACGCTTCGCTCTTCGGCGCCATCCAAAATCCCGCGGACGCCGGAGGCATTATGGGATTGGATGCACCGCCCCCGGATCAGGCTCGACCCAAACACGCCGATCTCATTCGGCGCCCGCCTTTTTCGGATTCGCCTTCGGCGGCCGGGGCGGGCGGCGGCGTCAACGCGCTCCTTTCGCAGATCATGAACCTGCTGCAGCAATTACTGTCGGCGATCGGCGGCCAAGGAAATACCGCGCAGCCGTTCTTCAGCAGCGCCCAAGGGTCGTCCACCGGAGATCCGCACCTCGCATTCGACGGCACGACCGCCGCGGGCACGCAGCAGTCGCGCTTCGACAGCATGAACGACCAGCCGGACCTGCTCGACTCCGATTCGTTCCGCGGCGGATTTCAAATCGGCACGTCGGTAACGCCGCCGGGCGCCAACGGCGTCACGTGGAACCGGCAAGCCGCCGTCACGACGGGCTTCGGCCGCACGCAAGTCTCGCTCGACAACCAAGGCCACGCGCAGGTACTTCGCAACGGGAAGTCGCTGAGCTTGGCCGCGGGCCAATCCATGCAGCTGGGCCGGGGCGAAACGGTGTCACGAAACGCGGACGGCTCGCTGGTCATCTCCGACGACAACGGCTCGGGCGGACAGATCACCACGACGCTGCGCGGTAGCGGTCAAGGTGTCGACGTCAGCGTCGATGCGAGCGCCGTCACTTTGGGCGGGGATTTGGTGCGCCACACTTAACCATGCGGCATGGGAGCACTGCTCGGAGCAGCCGTTCTCCTCTTGGTCGGGTACTTGCCCACGAATCTGAGCGCACCGGAGATCGTGGCCAGAGGCAGAACGGCGCGCGGAACGCTCACGACTGGGCGTTATGTCATCATCGACCGCATTCGAGGCGGCGGAATGGATCGTATCCGCACGACCCGGATCGATGGCGCGAATTCCATCGCGATCGTACAGAACGGTCAATACACGACCGCATCGGGATTGTACAACGGCCAAGGATGGAATCAAGACGAAAACGGTCTGGTCTTAATGCGCAGCGATTTCCGCCGCTTCGTCGATCCGAATAACAAAGCGCTATTACACCCCGAGGATCCGGCTAACCGCGTTACGGTTCTGGGCCTGACCGCGACGCAGCCGCAAGAGTACGTCGTCGAAGCGAATCCGCCCGACGGAAGCGATCAGTTGCGTTACTACGATGCAAAGACGTTTTTAGTCGACCGGTTTATAACGTTCGACGCCGACATGCACCAGCACGTCACCGAGTTCAGCGATTACCGGCCGGTCTTCGGAAGCATGCGTCCCTTCCGCATCCACAGCTACGACGGACGCCCGCAAAACGATACGGTCACCGAGACGATCTCGTTCGAACGCGCCCCCGCGGATAGTCCGCCGGTAACGATGCCCGTGTCGCGCGCCCTCTACACGATCGATCAGCCGGTTGTCATACCCGCGGCCTTTTCGAGTAGCGGCATCGTCGTACGCGTGACGATCAACGGGCGTGGCCTGGATTTTCTGCTCGATTCGGGCGCATCCGGACTGGCGATCGATCCGGGCGTCGCTCACCAACTTGGGCTCTCAACCTATGGCGTAACGAATCAGACGATCGGCGGCGACGTGAACATATCGCGCACGCGCGTGCCCGATCTTTTCGTCGGCCCGCTGCACTTGCACGACGTCGCGTTTTCCGTCGTTCCGATTTCCCATTATGCCGAAGGCTCGCGCATCGTCGGTATCTTGGGATGCGACTTCATCGCGTCGGCCGTGCTCGGTATCGACTTCCAAAAGTCAACCATCACGCTCTATCCGTCCGGTTTCGATCCACATGCACTTGGGATGTTTTCGCTGCCCCTGCAGCTCGACGACGGCGTGCCGCGAGTGCAGGCTTCGTTCGAAGGCGTTCCGGGGTTCTTCTTGGTGGACACCGGCGCGACGGGCACGGTCGCCTATCAGACCTACGTGCAGAAACTGCGATCGTCGGCCCCGGTCGTCGAGCAAGGCATGAGTCTCAGCGTCGTCGGCGGGGTGGTGCCGGCTCAGCTCAGGCGTTTGACCGATCTCGAGTTCGGCGGTATTCATTTCGGCGACGCGTCGGTTTTCGTTCCCAGTTCGTCGACGTTTAATCTGAGCGACTACGACGGCATCCTGGGGCGCGACGTTCTATCGCAGTACCAGTTGTTTTTCGACTACGCCAAACGGCAACTGTACATCAAGCCCGCGTAGTTGCGGCCTACGGCGCCTTCTGCGCGCTGAAGTACAGGCCTAAGTCATAAGGCCACAGGACGAGCGCAAGCAGTCCGCTCAAGAGCGTCAGGTGCAGAAACCCGATCGTAAACAACCACCCCGCAAACCACAGCGTCCCAGCTGCGCTCGTCTGCGAGATTCGAATTTTTTCCACTTTAGGTTTCAGGAGCGGCCTCAGGCCAAGGCTCGGGAAGCGGCAGGGCTTCTTCGCCCTGCGGATACGTTCCGGCGGGATATTTTTCACGGAATCGTTTGCACAGCAACGTTAAGTACTCGAAATCTTCCCATAGCCGGTAGCCGAGATTGGCGCGGCGGGTTGCAATAAGCGGAGCTAAAGCGTCCCAGCTGCGCACGACCGGCGCGTACCAAAGGTCGCAAGCAAGGTCCCGATTCACGACGCCGTGCTTCACAAACGTGCATGCGTAATCCAAGTAGTTTGCCACCAGATTTACTTTTTGCGATTCGGGAGAATCCAAAACCAATAGTCTTCGGCGGGATTGGGGATCAGTCATAAGCCCCGGCAGCTCGTACCGTATGAAGTGAAATGCGCTGCGAAACTCCGGAGAATCCATCGCACGGCGAAATTCGGTGAGAACTTCAATCTGATTGCTGTTGCGCATGTGCCGCAACTGAACGAGTGCGGCAATGGCCGTTGCAGCAATCACGACAAAGGTTGCAAACGAAGCAATCGCGGTGACCCACTCTGGACTCACGCGGGTTCGTTCAGGCGAATTAGGCGGCCGCCCCGTGACACTTCTTGTACTTCTTTCCGCTGCCGCACGGGCACAATTCGTTACGTCCGACCTTCCGCTGATCGCGCTGCATAGGTTTCGCCGGCTCGTCGTCGTCGCGATTTGTCTTCACTTCGCGCGGGCGTGACGGCTGCGGGAGCATCTCGCCCGATGGAATGGTGGGCACCGGCCCGATCGGCGAGATCGGACTGCCGCCGAAACCTGAGTCAGTATCAGGCCCTGGTGGACCTTGCTCGATCACGACGCGGAAAACGCCCTTGATCGCTTCGTCGGCGATGTTGCTCTTCAGATCCTCAAATATTTCGTACGCCTCTTTTTCGTACTCGACGCGCGGATCGATCTGGCCAAAGCCGCGGAGTCCGATGCCGCTCTTGAGGTGATCCATCACGTAAAGGTGGTCCACCCACATGCGATCGATGATCGGCAGCAACAAGTAACGCTGCTCGACCATGCGCAAAATCTCGGGCGTAACCTCGGCCTCTTTGGCTTCGTACGCTTCGACGGCTTTCTCTTGGAGAATCCGGCGAATTTCTTCGCGGTCTTTCTTCTCGATGTCTTCCACCGAAACCGATTGTTTGATCGGGAAGATCAGTTCGAGCTCGTTGAGCATCTCTTCGAGATCCCAGTCGCTCGGATGCGCGTTCTCGGGTGCGTTGCCTTGCACGACGCCGTCAACTTTGGCGGTGAGCGTCTGCAGCATGAACTCACGCGAGTCGAACGTGCCCCGCAAAATTGCGCGCCGGTCGCCGTAAATGACTTCGCGCTGCTTGTTCATCACGTCGTCGTACTCGAGAACGTGCTTACGGATCTCGTAGTTGTGCGCTTCGACCTTGCTTTGCGCACGCTCCAAAGACTTCGTGACCATGCCCGACTCGATCGGCGCCTCGTCGCTGAAGCCGACCTTCTCCATGATGTTCGTCATGCGCTCGCCGCCGAAGAGCCGCATGACTTCGTCCTCGAGCGAGACGTAAAAGCGCGTCGATCCCGGATCGCCCTGCCGTCCCGAACGGCCGCGCAGCTGATTGTCAATGCGCCGCGACTCGTGCCGCTCGGTACCGATGATGTGCAGTCCGCCTTTGTTGGCGATGCCCTCGCCCAATTTGATGTCGGTGCCGCGTCCGGCCATGTTGGTCGCGATCGTCACCTGGCCGCCTTGGCCGGCGTCCTTGATGATCTCGGCTTCCTGTTCGTGATACTTCGCGTTGAGCACGTTGCACTCGACGCCGCGCCTGCGCAGCATCGCGGCCAGCATTTCGGATTTCTCGATCGAGCGCGTACCGACCAGAACCGGCCGCCCCCGTCCGTGCTCGGTAATGATTTCATCAACGACGGTCTTGAACTTCGCGTTTTCGGTTTTGAAAACGATATCCGACGTGTCTTTGCGGATCATCGGCTGGTTCGTAGGCACCACGACGACGTCGAGACCGTAAATGTCGCGGAACTCGCGCTCCTCGGTTTTGGCCGTACCGGTCATGCCGGCTAGCCGCTCGTACAAACGGAAGTAGTTCTGGAAGGTGATCGTTGCGAGCGTCTGGTCCTCGCTGCGAACCTTGATGCCTTCCTTGGCTTCGATCGCTTGGTGAATGCCGTCGGAATACCGGCGGCCGTACATCAAGCGTCCGGTGAACTCGTCGACGATGACGACATCGCCCTCTTTGACGATGTACTGCTGATCGCGGTGGAACAGATTCCACGCCTTGAGCGCGGCATTGAGCTGATGGGTCAACTCGATGTTGCGCTGCTCGTACAGATTCGAGACGCCGAGCATTTTCTCGACTTTGGCGACGCCGGCTTCGGTAATTGGAACCGCGTGCGCTTTCTCGTCGACGGTGAAATCTTCGCCTTTTTTCAAGCGCGGGATAATCTGCGCAAATTTTTCGTAGAGTTCGGTCGGCTCGGTGCCCTGGCCGCTGATGATGAGCGGCGTGCGCGCTTCATCGATGAGAATCGAGTCGACTTCGTCGACGAGTGCGAAGTACAGGTCGCGCTGCACCATGTCTTCCACCTGCCACGCCATGTTATCGCGCAGGTAGTCGAAGCCCACTTCGTTGTTGGTGACGTAGGTGACGTCGCAGTTATAAGCAGCGCGGCGCTGCGCGCTGTCGAGGTCGTGCTGAATGATGCCGACGGTCAGTCCGAGCGCTTCGTAGATCGGACCCATCCATTCGGCGTCGCGCCGAGCGAGATAATCGTTGACGGTAACGACGTGAACGCCGCGTCCTTCGAGCGCGCGCGCGTAGACGGGCAGGGTCGCGACCAGAGTCTTGCCTTCGCCGGTTTTCATCTCGGCGATGCGCCCCTCGTAGAGCACTTGGCCGCCGATAATCTGTACGTCGAAATGACGCATGCCGGCGGCGCGCTTTCCGGCCTCACGCGCCACGGCGAAGACCTCGGGCAGCATGTCGTCGAGCGTCTCGCCCGCGGCCAGCCGCTCTCGGAAATACGGGGTTTTGGCGCGCAGTTCGTCGTCGCTGAGCGCCGAGATTGCAGGTTCGAGCGCGTTGACGCGTTCGACCGTGCGGCGCATGCGCCCGATCTCGCGTTCGTTGCCGTCGAAAATAGCCTTGAGAATCGACATACCGTTCTTAGTACCGTCCGGCGAGTAAGAGGGTTGCTTTACGGCGAGTCGGAGAGCGGAAGCGAGATGGTAAACGTGCTTCCGCGGCCCTCGGCCGAAGCAACCGAGATGCTGCCCCCATGGACCTCGACGATCTTGCGGCTGACGTAAAGCCCCACCCCCGAACCCGATACCCCTTTCCGGCGGGCGTTGCTGGCCCTGCCGAACCGCGTGAAGACCTGCGCGAGTTCTTCGCTGGGGATGCCGATGCCGCGATCCGTGACCGCGATCGACGCATTCTCTTCGCCGCGGCTCACGCGCACGAGAACTTCCCCGTCCGAATATTTTAGCGCATTCATCAGCAGATTATCGAGTACGTGATTGAAGCGGCCCGGATCGAGCGAAACCGGAACCGGCTGGGGCGGCGCCTCGAACCGGATGCGGTCGGCGGCGCGGTTACGCGCCTTTACGCTCTCGCCGACGACTTCGCGCAGATCCAATACGGAACGGTCAAGCGAAAATCCGCCGGCCTGCGTTTGCGCCAGCGCGACGGCGTCATCGGAGAGCCGCACCAAACGCTGCGTCTGCGAATAGATCGTTTCGAGCTCCTCGTGAAGCGCCGGCGGAGAACTTTCGAGCAGCAGTTCGCAGTACCCGGCGATCACGGTCAGCGGACCCTTGAAGTCGTGCGCCAGCATGGCGAGCAGATCGTCTTTGAATTCGTTGCTTTCAGAAAGCGCGCGCGCCAGTTGCTGAATGCGTTCGAATCCGATGGCCGCTGAGAGCGCGAGCTCCAGATGCGAAGCGAGCGTACGCAAGTAGACTCGGCGCTCGACGTCTTCCCAATCAAATGCTCCGGGCGAATCCATGTAGAGCACGAAACCCCACACGTTGCCGTCGCTGCGCAGCGGAACGATCGCGCCGCTGTTCGTGCCGAAGAGCCGTTTGCGCTCGGTCTCGGGAAGCTTCGAAGAAAGCGTGAGTTCGCCGCGCTCGAGCTTGGGCAACAGATGCGATGCGTCAACGCGAGCGGGCATGCCGCGCCGCGCCGGTTCCAACGTGCGAACGGCGCGCCGCGTGGCCATGGTGCGATCGATTTCATAGATAGCGCACGCAACTTTGACTTCATGCGAAACCGTCACCGCAAAAACGAGCACGACTTCCTCGGTCGTCCGCGTGTCGCGCAGCATCCGGACAACTCGTTCGAGCGATTCGGCGCGCGTCCGGCGCAAGCGCTCGAGGTCGTAGACCTGCACGTTGGCCAGTGCCAGCGCCACGTGCGAGGCCACCGATCGGACCAGCAGCGCATCGATTTCGTCGAACGCGTTGGGCTGGTTGAAATGCAGCGAAATGGCGTGTTCGACCCGTCCCTCGATGACCAGCGGCGCGATGATCGCCGACCCCGCGCCGAGCGAGCGCAACAACCCGTCTCGCGGGTCGCTGGTCGTGCGCGCCCTCGTGACGACCGAGCCGCTAAAAGCTTCGTCGAGCCACGTCTGCGCGATCTTGGCCGTGGGAGGCAGATCGGTCCACGCGCGCTCGGTCTGCGCGGATGCAAGCAAAATTGCGTCTTGCGCGGTTTCACCGCGGCCGTAAATGACCGCGCGGTCCGCGCCGAAAGCGGCGCGGATATCTTCACTCAGTGATTCGAGAATGCGCCGCCGGTCGAGAATGTGTCCGGCACGTTCGTTAATGAGCGCAAGCAGTGCGTTGAGCTTGGCTTCACGATCGGCGGCCGGCGCACGATGCTCTAGGGCGATAGTGCGAGCCCCGTCACGCTGCCGGCCGGCAGCGTAATCGCGACCGTGGGCGCGACGTTACCATTCGCGCCTGGCCCGTAGATCAAGAGTTTGTTCGCGCCGGCGTCGGTAACGTAGATGTTTCCGGCGGAATCCACTTTGACGTCAACCGGATTTGAAAGCTGCGTCAGCGGCCCGGTGATAACGCGCGCGGGGGCGACGTTACCGTTGGCGCCGGCTGCGAAGATGCGAATGCTGGGAACGCCGTTGTCGGGATCGGCGACGTAGATCACGTTACTCGCGTCGAGGGTGATGCCGGTCGGCGCGATCAAACCCGTGAGCGCACCACCGATAACGATGTTCGGCGCAACGTTATTGTTGAACGGAGCGGGGGTCGGCGAAGGCGTGGCCGACGGATTCGTGGTCGGCGTCGTGGTCGGGACCGGTGAAGGGGTGGTCGACGGAACCGGCGTCGGCGTCGGGACGACGTAGGCGGTGATTGTCCCGGAGCCGCGATTGGCGACGAAAATTTTCTTGGTCGAGTCCGATGCGACTCCTGTCGGCGCGCTGAGCTGCGTCAGGTTTCCAGCGATAACGACGGAAAGAAGGGGAACCGAACTCGCATTCAGCGGCGTGAATATGAGCACGGCATTGGGAAACGAACCGTTGGGCGACGTGTTGGCAATGACGACCGTGCCGTCGCTCAGGATCGTGACGCCGTGCGGCTGATCGATGAGCGTCCCGGCGCCGCCCACTGTTGCCAGCGGCAGCACGTTACCTGTCGCAAACGTCTGGTAAATGTTGAGCGCACCGACCTGGGTGCCCGGATTATAATTGGTGACGTAGAGGCGGCTCGAGCTGTCGAAAGCATCGTAGAGCGGGCCGTTCAGCTGCGTATTCGATCCGCCGATGGCATATTGCGGAGTCGCTGCCGCGACCGGGCTGGGCGTGTAGAGTTCCACTACGTTCTGCGTTGTGTTGGTCACGTAGAGCGTATTGGTCACGAAATTCGGCCCGATTCCGCTGACGCCGCCGCTCGAGGGCACGCCGCCGTAAGTGCCGTTTGCACCGCTACACGCGGCGAACGAGGCAACACAAGCCAGGGCAAAGATCAGTCCGGGGAAGGAACGGCGCAGCATAGTTCTCCTAGAGGGGTGGCTTCCCAGGATACCCGCCGGGCGGATCACTTTCCTGGAAAATGCAGGGCGAAGGCGATTGCCAGCAGGCCAACGACGAGGACGACGCTCACGATCGTCCAGACCATCCGCCGAACGTAGCGCGGTCGGCTCGATTCCGTATCGATGATTTGCCGGGGCATTCAGGCTCTAAACGGGATGCTTGGCCGGATGGTTCACGTCATCGAAGGGGACCGCCCGCATGAGGGTCCCCAAGGTCACGAAGCGGTAGCCTGCCGCGCGGAAGGCGGCCGCCAGACTCGGCAACATCTCGATGGTCGCCATTTTTCCACTGTGGAGCAGAACGATGTCGGGCGCCGTCGCAAACCGGCGGATGTGCCGGTCCAGCTCCTGCGGCGTGCTGATGCTCGTTCGCCAGTCCCCGGGATCGTCGTTCCACAGGACGGTCGTGTAGCCGAGCGATTGGGCGATCTTTACCACCGCCACGGTGTAGCGGCCATGCGGCGGCCGGAAAAACCGGTCGATCGCGGGATCTTTCACGAGCCCGTCCAGCGACGTGCGTCCGTCCACGATTTCGCTGCGCACCCGCGCGTCGGGCAAAAGGTCGAGGTCGGGATGGGTCTGCGTGTGATTGCCGATTTCGTCGCCGCTCTGTTCGATGCGCGCAGTGAGTTCAGGCCAATGTTGTGCGTCGTGACCGATCAGGAAGAACGTCGCCGGGATCTTCAACTTGTCGAGCGCATCGAGAAGCAGCGGCGTAAACACCGGATATGGTCCGTCGTCAAAAGTCAGCGCGATAAGTTTCGGCCGGCCTGCCCGGCTGCCGTAGAGTTCCTGTTCGCGCAGCAACCGCTTTACGTGCCCGGCCAGGGATGGCGAGAGCGCCTGCTGCGCGTCCATGTTCGGCGTCACCAGCGCGGGCTGGAGATGCGCGGTATGCTCGAAAAGACGGAACGCAACGGCGGCCAGCGCCGCGCACACCAGCGCGATCGCGATTGCGCGCCAATGTTTCATTGCGATGCGGGCGGAGAACTCATCGCGTTGACGAGATCGTCACCGATAATCACCGTAACGTCGCTTGGAGAAGGCGTCTGAGAGGAGACCGCTTCGGAAATCACCGGCACGCGGCTTGCACGCGATCCCAGGCCGCTTCGCACTTTCAGTCCCGCCATTGCCACGCGGGAGTGCTCGTGCACTTCGGTGGTCGCGACGTTTCCGGAAGAGGCATTGCCGACTTGTGCAATCTTGAAGCCTTCCGAACGCAGCAACGCAGCGACCCGTTTCGCCAGACCGGGTACGCCGGTGCCATTTTCGATATCCACGCGCACCGAGCTGGCTGCTACGGCGGCCAAAGCTCCGGCGTCGGGAGGCGTCGTCGGCTGCGGAGGAGCGATCAGCATCGTACGGACCAGCTGCGCGAGCTGCGTTTCATCCGGCGTGATCGCGGCGCCGCCGTCGGGCAGTGTGACGTCGGCAACGTACGGCACTTGCTTCGTTATCAGCGCATGGGGGGCCATATCGGCAAAAGCGGTGGCAATACTGACTTCCTCTTGGCGCGAAAGATTGGTCTGCACGTCGCGGTTGATGGCGCCCAGCAGGTCGTTCATATGGAGCAGCGTGTTGACTTTGTCGGCGGTCAGCCGGTGCAGCAGCGCGTGCAGAACGATTTGCTGGCGCATAATCCGGCACGGATCGCCGCACCAGTCGTGGCGGAAACGCATGTATCCCACCGCTTGGACACCGTTGAGATGCTGAAAGCCGGGCTTGAGGTGAATGTGGAGATGGCCCCAGCTGTCGTCGTAATCCAGCGGGCCGTTGGTGCAGCTATTCGGATGCATCAGGCAATCGGAGTTCACGACTTTAACGTCGATGCCGCCGAGCGAGTTGACGAAATCTTCGGTTGACTCGGCACGGAAAACCATGTACCGGTCGAAGCCTGGAATGCCAAGAAATTGCGAGATAACCGACTGCGCTTCCCGGACGCCGCCGTCGGATTGAGCCTGGTTGATTTTTTGCTGGCGTCCTCCGGGGTACGTCGCGACCATGTCGCGCGGAATCGCCAACTGGTAAATACGGTGCGTGATGAAATCGACGTTGACCGCCCATATGACGTCGCTGCGCGCTTGCGACGAATACTCCTCATCGTTGGACGTATAGTCGTAGTCGAGGCCTTCGATAAGAACCAGAATGTTATTTTTTCCGAAGACTTGCTGCGGCGAGGGCGTCAGCACCGTTGCGACGATCTGCCAAACCGGTTTGCGCTGCGCGACCGACATGCCGGCGAGCACGGCGACAAGGCCTGCGACGACAATGGCCGCGACGACCGCGATGCGTTTGAATACCGGCGCGCGCGTGCGCACCTGCGGTTCGGAAAAATCGTCGGGATGTATGTGTTTACCCATGCGCTAACCGGCCATGGAAATCGAACGCGGTCGTGCGTTCGAGCGTGACATGCACAAACTCGCCTGGAGCCGCGTCGCCCGTAAAATGTATGGCGCCGTCCACGCCGGGCGCCTCGCCCATCGAACGGCCGGTCCACCCGCGGCGCGTGCGGTTTTCAACGAGGACTCGAACCGTGCTGCCAAGGCGTCGCGATCGCGACGCCAACGATGCGGTCCGCTGAGCCTCGCGCAAACGAACCAAGCGGCGCCGCTGCTCGCGCGCCGGCACGTGATCCGGAAGTGTCGCGCCCGGGGTTCCTTGCTCGCTGCTGTACTGAAAAAATCCGACGCGATCGAGCTGCGCGCGACCGATCCACTCTTCCATGTACGCGACGTGTTCTTCGCGCTCGCCCGGAAATCCGACGATGAACGTCGAGCGCATGGTGATTCCCGGAACGCGGGTGCGAAAATCCTCGAGAATCTCCAAGTACCGCTCGCCGTTTCCGGGACGCAGCATAGCGCGCAAGATCTCCGGATGCGCATGCTGCAGCGGCATGTCCATGTACTTGCAAACTTTCGGCAGGTCGGCGATGGCCGCGATCAGCTCGCGGTCGATCGTCGCCGGATAGAGATAGAGCAGCCGGATCCACTCCAGGCCCTCAATGTCGTGCAAGCCGCGCAGCAAATGCGCCAACCCGCCGCGGCGCCACCCGCGATCGCGTCCCCACATCGACGAGTCTTGCGCGATGAGCACCAGTTCGCGCGTCCCCGCTTCGGCGAGCGCTCGCGCTTCCTTTAGTAGCGACTCCTCGCTGCGGCTGCGGAAACGGCCGCGCAGCTGCGGGATGATGCAGAACGTGCACGGGTGATCGCAGCCTTCGGCGATCTTCAGGTAAGCCGTGGCTCGCGGCGTGGTGACCAGGCGCGGCAAGAAATCGTGTTCGGGTTCCGGCTCGAAGCCCAGACGCGCCGGCCGCGCGCCGGCGGCGGCCTCCGTGAGCACCTCGATGATGCTCGCGTAGGCGCCGGTCCCTACGACGCCGTCGATCTCGGGGACGAGCGCTTGCAGTTGCTCGCCATAGCGCTGCGCCAGACACCCCGCGACGATCAGCTGTTGATCGGGTTTCTTGCGTTGCGCCTGTTCCATGATGGCGTCGGTTGACTCGGCTTTGGCCGGATCGATGAACGCGCACGTATTTACGACGATCGTATCGGCCTGCGCGGAATCCGCGCAGAGCTCCCAGCCGGCCTCGCCGAGCTTCGCGATCATGACTTCGGTGTCGACGAGGTTTTTCGCGCACCCCAAACTGACAAACGAGACGCGTTTGGACACTACCGGTAATTGACGAATTGCAGCGGCAGCTCGAAACTGAGCGTGCGCAGCCGCGCGATGACTTTCTGCAAGTCGTCCCTATTTTTTCCCGAAACGCGAATCTGATCGTCCTGATATTGCGCGTTCACTTTGAGTTTCATATCTTTGATGGCGTCCATCAGCGGCTTGATCTTCTCTTTTGGAATGCCGGTCTTGAGTGTCACCGTCCGCCGCACGGTGTCGCCGGCCGCGGGCTCCACTGTGCCCAGTTCCAAGCTCTTCAGATCGATGCCGCGCTTGACCGCTTTGGACTGAAGCATGTCGACGACGTTCTTCATCTTCAACTCGTCGTCGGAGACGATCGTGATGACTTTTTTCCCGTCGTATTCTACGGTCGTTTTGCTGTTCTTGAAATCAAAACGCCCGGCAATCTCTTTGCGCGTTTGGTTCAGCGCGTTATCGAGCTCTTGTTGATCGACCCGCGAGACGATATCGAACGATGCATCGGTTGGCATAAATTATAAAGTAAAACTCTTTTCAGCGACGTCGCCCACTCCGCCCAGCTTCGGAGCCGCCTTACCGTTCACGGTCAGCTGGATGCCGCCGGCATTGCCGGCGCGCACGACCGCGGTCTTGCCGTGAAATATCTTGCTCGTACCGCGCGGAAATATTCCCTCCATGCTCACCTTTCCGTCAATGGTTACCCTGAGCCAAGATGCTGAGATTACGTTGAGCGCCAGCGTCCGCGAGAGCAGCGGCTGGGGGCGCGGCGACGGATGCGCGGTAACGGCGGCGGCAGCCGCCGAGGGAGAGACGGCAGGCGCGGCGCTCTGCTGGGCCGTCGTCACGGCGCGGGGCGGCGAGACGTAGACGTAAATCACGAAACCGATCAGCGCGATCGCGACGATTCCGGCGATCCACAGCAACGGCTTCATGCTCCGCTGTCCGGGACTGACGCGACTCTCGATCGCGGGCGCCGACGACGGCGCGACGCCGCTGGCGGTGTTGAACTCGCCGACGGCTTCTTCCGGATCGAGCCCCAAGAAGCGGGCATAGGTGCGCAGGAAGCCCCGGATATAGACCGGCGCGCCGATCGCCTTCCAGTTTTCTTCCTCGATTGCGGAAAGATAGACCGAGCGGATGCGCAGCTGCTCGCCGACCTCGGAGAGGGTGAGGCCCCGTTCTTCGCGCGCTGCTCGAAAGCGTTCGCCCAGCCCCATATGGAGCTTCTGTTAGCGTCCTTATCCTGTTATCCTGTGTCTTTAGATGATGGAGAAAACGCGTGTAATCGCCGCAATGAGCGGCGGAGTCGACTCGGCGGTGGCGGCCGGCTTGCTGGTGGAAGCGGGCTATGACGTCATTGGTGTGACGATGAAGATGTATTCGCAGACGCGTGCTCCGCATGCCCGCAGCTGCTGCGGCGTGGACGACTTTGACGACGCCCGGCGCAGCGCAGCCACCCTCGGCATTCCGCACTACGTGCTGGATTTCGAGGAAACGTTCCGGCGCAGCGTGATCGATCGGTTCGCGCAGGAATACGCCGCCGGCCGAACGCCGAATCCGTGCGTCTCGTGTAACAATTTCGTCAAGCTCGGAACGCTGCGAAAGTACGCCGGCTCACTTGGCGCGCAATATGTCGCAACCGGACACTACGCGCGTATCGATATTCGCGCGGACGGGCCGCATCTTTTCCGCGGAACGCATGCCAAAGATCAAGCCTACGCGCTCGCGCAGCTCACGCCGGCGCAACTTTCGGGATTGCTGCTTCCACTCGGCGAGCTCGACAAGCAAACGACGCGCGCGCATGCGAAACGCCTCGGCATGCGGGTGCACGATAAGATCGAGTCGCAAGACATTTGCTTCGTGGAAGGCGCCGACTATCGTGACATCGTTGCGGAGCTCCGTCCCGAATCGGCGCAAGCCGGCGACGTTGTAACCATTGCCGGCGAGATCGTCGGCCGTCACGCCGGAATTTCCGGCTATACGATCGGGCAGCGCCAAGGTTTGCCCGCGAGCGGTGACGGCGCGCGTTACGTGACGCGCATCGACGCAGCGACGAATACCGTCGTCATCGGACGCGAGGATGAGCTGGCCGTCAGTGGTCTCACTGCGGACGAAGTCAACCTCATTCGGCCCGAGCGATTCAACGGTTCGCCGGTCCGTGTGCTTGCGATGACGCGCTACCGCGCGAAGCTGGAGCCGGCTGCCGCAACGATCGACAGCTCCACACTGCGCCTGGAGTTCGAATCGCCGCAAAAAGCGGTCTCGCCGGGCCAGCTGGTTGCGCTATTCGATCTGGACGGCGAAGAAGTACTCGGCGCCGCCACGATTGAGTCGACATTTTGAGCGTTGTAGTGGTGAGCGATGTTTTAAGCGGTTTTAGCAGCGGGGGTAGCACGGCGAGAGTAGCGCGGCGCTTTGATGTGTCATGGTGAGCGGCGTTCGCATGGCGAACGCCCAGTCGAACCACGGCCGAGCTTGTCGAGGCCCGCATGAAACGGAGTAACGCATGAGAGTGATTTCATTACTGGCAGCACTAGGGATTGACCAACGCGGCGATAGGCGCGGCCGCAATGTCGCATGTCGTAGTCGCAAAACCCGAGGTTCGCAACACGGTGCACGTCGGCGACACGATCGTTTTTCCACTCTATGATGCGAAGAAGGGCTTTATGTTGGGCGGCGGACCGCTGCGCAGGCTGGGCATTCGCTCCATTGCAAAACGCGATCTTTGGCGCGGCATGGATTACGGTGTGCCGTCACCCCATGGCGAAGCCTATCTGGCGATCAAGGCGGGACAGGTCAGCGGCAACCTTCTTCTGACCTTACCAAAAAACAAAATGGTCTGCGTCAGCTGCCGCACCGTTCATTATTTCGTAACGGTCTTGCCGAAACGCTAGCGCGTAGGGCAGAGACTACGTAACGCGCGCTCAGCTGCCGGATCGCCGGCGTCCGCCATGTGGAAATACGAAAGCATGTACGAAACGCCGCCGGCTTGCGTCACGGCGATATCGTAGGCCATTGTAAATCCCATGAGCCCGCCAAAGCGCACGTTGACGAGCGTTCCCGGCAAACCGCAGAAACGGTAAGACTGCGTCGCAACGTGGTATTGCACTTGACCTTGGCTCACGTCGCGCGAAGGAAATAAGCCGGCGATCATTTGGGGTGAGGCGAGGGCGCGTCCACGCGTCAGCGCCAGCATTTGCATCGGCCCGTCGCCGACCCACATTCCGAGCATCTTGAATTGATCCGGGCTGAACGGAAGCGGCCCCGGCCATATATTCAGCATGCCGCCCGTCATGCTGTCGCCGGAAATGCTGTTCCAACCGCTCGGTGGCGTGAAGATGGGAACGTCCGCTGAGCGCGCTGGGACAACGCAGGCGAGGACGAGCGCCGCCGCCGCGAGAGCTCGCCTAGCCAACCGTCGCGAGGGCCATTTCAGGCCGCAAATTCCAGTATGTGTCGCGGATGACCGGTGTGAATCCGGCCTTGATGATGACCTCTTCGATATCTTTGCGCGTGGCCGCGTTGGTGGAGCCGGCGTCGTGCACGACCTGCTCTTCGAGAATCGTGCCGCCCATGTCGTCGCAGCCGTAGTACAGCGCAACCTGTCCGATCTTCAAGCCTGGCGTGAGCCAGGACGCTTGCAGATGCGGAACGTTGTCGAGATACAAGCGCGAAACCGCAAGCACGCGCAGGTACCCTAATCCGGTCGCTTCTTTCCCGCGCAGCGGCGTCTTCCACGGCACGTAATACCATGGAATGAAGGCGGTGAAGCCGCCCATTTCGTCTTGGAGGTTGCGTATGACGTCCATGTGCTCGACGCGTTCCTCGTCGGTCTCGATCGAGCCGAACATCATGGTGGCCGTCGTCGGCATGCCGAGTTTTTGCGCCTCGCGCATGACGCCGATCCATTCCTCCGGCTTGACCTTGCGCGCGCTGATGCGCTTGCGCACGCGTTCGACCAAAATCTCGGCACCTGCGCCCGGCAGCGACTTCATGCCTGATTCTTTCAGGCGAACCAAAATCTCGGGCACCGGCAACTGCTCGACAGTGGAAAGGCCGACGACTTCAGAGACCGAGAGCGAATGAATATCGACCTTCGGATATTCGGCGCGCACCCGCGCGAAGAGTTCTTCAAACCACGACAGCCGCAGCTCGGGATTGACGCCGCCCTGGATCATGATCTGCGTCGCGCCCTGGTCGGCGGCAAATTTCACTCGCGCGAGCACGTCGTCGTGCGACATCGTGTAGCCTTCGCCGTGTTTTTCGGGACGGAAGAATGCGCAGAACGTGCAGTGGACGTTGCAGACGTTGGTATAGTTGATGGTGGTGTCGATCACGTAGGTGACGACGTCTTCCGGATATAGTTGCATGCGGCGCGCGTGCGCTGCGGCGCCCAGGTCGTGAATGTCGGCCTCGCGGTAGAGCCGTACGCCTTCTTCAAAGGAAAGTCTTCCGCCCGACGCCGCGCGGTCGAGCAGGCTAGTTACCGACACCGATCGCCTCCGGAAGAACGCGTGGCATCGTTTCTATTGCACCAATTGTCAGCAGCTCGCGGCAATAGGCGGCAAGTCCGCGCTGCGCGGCCGAATGAAATGTGAAGTTCAGTTTGGCGTAGTAGTTTTCGTAAAATCCCGGCGGACGCGCGATAATCGTTTGCGCGCGAGCGATGACCGTTTCCATATTTCCGCGGGCCCACGTGTAAGAGTCGGTCAGGGCGTGCATGCAGGCGCGCACGCCTTGTGCATCCTGCGCGTAGACTTCGCGCCGCGCCACCCAGACGGCGAAAACTGTCTGCTCGCCCGTCCAATCGTGCCACAACGTTCCGAGATCGTAGACCTGTTCGACCGGCAGCGATAACTGCGCGTCGATCGCGACGTCGCCGATCAGCAGGGCTGCGCGGCCTTCGTTGGCGGCCGCCGCAGCGTCGGCGCTTTCGATGAAGCGAGCGTGCACGCCGTAGCGGCGTTCAAGTAGTACGCGCAGCAGATTTCGTCCGGTCGCCGATTCGGAACTGACGGCAATTTCAGCTCCATCAAGAAGTGCCGGCGGAACGCTCGAGACGAGGACGACGGAAATGACTTCATCGCGCGCACCGATGCAGAGGTCGGGCAGCAGAACGAACCGTTCGAAATCTTTAGCGTAAGCAAACGCGCTGACGGGGCCGACGTCGAGTGTGCCGTCGAGCATCATGCGGTTCAGCGCCGCCGGAACGTCAGCGTGCAGCGTCCCCGGATACTCGATCACGCCTTCGTCGAAGGCGGCGTAAATCGGCAGGTCGTTCGTGTATTTGATGCGTCCGCAGTTAAGCATACACTTCTTCGCGGTCGGCCGGCGGAGGGGTCCAGTCGTGCGGGAACTCATCGTACGTACTGTTGCGACGGATCGGCACGTAGCCTGCTTCTTCAATTAAACGGCGGAATTCACGGTCGTCGACATACTGCCCAGACTGGGTGCCCGCGCTATGGTAGATCATCTCTTCGTCGGTGCTGCCGTGCGTGCCGTCCATGTCGTCGGCGCCGAAATGCAGCGCGACTTGGCAGATCTTCAAACCCTGGATCATCCAATACGCTTTGATGTGGTCGAAATTATCGAGCATTAGGCGCGAAACCGCAAAGATACGCAGGTCGTCTAGGCCGGTGGTCCAGCCGCAGTCGTTGAGTTCGTTGCCGTCGGGATGGAACGCCAGCGGAATGAATGCGTTGTAGCCCGGCGAGCGGCGCTGCGATTCGCGCAACCGGATCAAATGGTCGACGCGATCCTCAAGCGATTCGATGTGTCCATAGAGCATCGTTGCATTTGAAGCGACACCTTGCCGGTGCAGTTCCTCGTGAATCTCGAGCCAGTTGTCGGTGCCGACTTTGTTCGGGCAAATTTTGGCGCGCGTTTCGGGCGCAAAAATCTCCGCGCCGCCGCCGTTGACGTTATCCAGGCCGGCCGATTTCAGCGTCGCGATCAATTCGGGATACTTCATCCGGTGTCGTTTGGCCATATAGTCGAGTTCCGCGGCGGTGAACAGCGAAAGTTGAACGTGCGGGACGCGTTCTTTGAAGCGGCGCATCAGCGGCAGCCAGTAATCCAGCGAGAGTTGGCGCGGGTCGTGGCCGCCGACGATGTGGATTTGGTTGAAGTTGGTACCGGTCTCCAGCGCCTTGGTCATGACCTGATCGGCGGCCATGCGTACGACGCGATCCGTTTCCTTGAATTCACCCACCGCAAACGAGCAGAACTTGCAGCCCGCGTAGCAGACGTTCGTCGAATTTACGTACCGGTTCAGGATATAGTAAACGTTTTTTCCGCTCTTGCGCTCTTTTTGGGCGCGCGCCATACGCCCGAGCGAATGCAGATCGCGCGTCCGAAAGAGCGTCAGCCCGTCTTCTAATGAAAGCGGGATGCCCTCTTCGACCTTGCGTTCGATGGGTTTGAGAGCCGGATCGCTCATGTGCGCCGCCATGAGCCGATGCTTCGGAGTCGGCGGCATCCCCCCTGGTTAGCTTACGACCGGCCTTCCCGCAAATTCAGCGGCGGCCGCACCAAGCGAGATGATCACCAAAGCAAGCATCACACCGCCGATGACGTCGGTGATGTTGTGCGCGGCCAACTCGATGCGCGACCAGATGATCGCAAGTGTGACAAAAGTCAGTAGCGCAAATAGCGTGTAGCGCAGCCAGGCCTTCATGTTCGAACGCAGCGCGAGCAGCCCGCACAAGAAGTAAAACCCGGTGGAGATCGCCGCGTGCGAACTGGGATATGAACCCGCGGTCTCGTGGCGCACCAGCCAATCCAAGCGGCGCGGACGGTTGAAGAAATGCTGGAACCCCGTTGCGGCGCCCCAGCAAATGAGCGCAATCGCGACGGCGAAGAGCGCCGGCCGCCGCCACTCGGGCCGGAAAATCGCAAGGACGATGAGCGCGACATACAGAGGGCCGAGCACGTAGCCCCAGCCCATCTCGGTGAACCTCCACGCAATCGCCGTACCGTGTCCGCGCAATTGCAGCGCGAAAGCGTTTAACGCATGCGGTTCGCCGTGTTTGGTAACGTAAAATCCGAGCCAAAAGAACGCGGCAAGCAGAATACACGACAGAACGACATGGCCGGCTGCGTGTTTATGCTGTATCAAGATCCGGCGGCAAAGAGATCTTGTTGTCCCCGTTCGCGCCCGAAACGATCCGAGACGCGCTCGAGATCGTCGAGCCCGAAGAGAATGCGGCGTGGTTTCGTGCCTTCGTGCGGACCCACGACCTTCAGTTCTTCGAGTTGCTTCATGACTCGCACAGCGCGCGGATGACCGATAGAGAATTGCGATTGCAGCGCCGCGGTCGAAGCGTAGTTGCTCTCGATGATAAACTTCGCGGCGTCGTAACAGAGCGGGTCGACGTCTTTCTTCTCTTCGTCGGCGATCGGCTGAATGTCAACGTCGAGCAGATTCTCCGGCCGAGCCTGCTTCGTCCAAAAGTGGATGAGCCGCTGTAACTCGCCGCCGGAAATGAAGGCGCCTTGCGCCCGGATCGGTTTCGGTGAATCGATCGGCAGATAGAGCATGTCGCCGCGGCCGAGCAGCCGTTCCGCGCCGACCATATCCAGAATCGTGCGCGAGTCCACTTGCGACGTCACCGCGAAGGCGATGCGTGACGGGATGTTCGCTTTGATGAGTCCGGTGATGACGTCGACCGACGGACGCTGCGTCGCCACAATCAGATGAATGCCCGTCGCGCGCGCCAGTTGCGCGAGCCGCATAATCGTCGTCTCGACGCGAGCCGGCGCAATCAGCATCAGGTCGGCAAGCTCGTCGATCACGATGACGACGTAGGGCAGATTCTCGTCGGGGTATTTGGCATTGTATTCTTCAATTTTACGCACGCCGGCTTTGGCAAAGCGCTCGTAACGCGCATCCATTTCCTTGGTCATTTCGAAAAGCGCGCCCGCGGCCAGACGCGGATCGGTGATGACATCTTTGATGAGATGCGGAATGCCATTGTACATCACGAGCTCGACGCGCTTCGGATCGATCATCAAGATCTGCACTTGGTCGGGCGTCGCGCTCACCAGAAGCGATGCGATCACGGAATTCAAACAGACCGATTTGCCCGAACCGGTCGCGCCGGCGATCAGCATGTGCGGCATCCGCGAAAGGTCGCCGAAGACCGCGCGCCCCGGAACGTCTTTGCCCAGCGCCATCCAGAGCGGCGGAACTTGTCCGCGTTGCGGCAGCGCCTCGAGAATCTCGCGAATCGAAACGATCGAAACCGTTTTGTTCGGAACCTCGATGCCGACTGCCGACTTTCCGGGAATCGGCGCTTCGATGCGCACGCTGGTTGCAGCCAGCGCCAGCGCGAGGTCGTCGGCGAGGTTGGCGATCTTTGAAATCTTTACGCCGCGGTCGGGCTTTAGTTCATATCGCGTAACCGAAGGGCCGCGCTCGATATGAACGACCTTTGCGCCGACGCCGAACGACGCGAGTGTATCTTCGAGCACAGCCGAGCGCGTCGAGTCGTCCACAACTTGCGCTTGCGGCGGATCGAAGAGCGAGAGATCGGGGAGTTTATAGTTGCGCGGGCCGCCGGCTACCGCGGGGCCTTCGTACTCACCCTCAACATCTTCGGATTCTTCTTCCTCGTCTTCTATCTCTTCATCGTCTTCCTCATCATCGAGCTTTTCGTCGTCTTCCTCTTCGTCGATGTCGGGGTCGCCGTCGGCTTCTTCCTCATCGGGATCCTCGTCCTCGGCCGCATCATCTTCGAGAACTTCTTCATCTTCGTAATCAACTGGGAGCGGCGGCGCGACCGTCGGCATCAGCGGCTCGACCGCAACCAGTGCGGTGGCGGTTTCGGATGCGCGTTCTTTCTTGCGATTCGGCTCCGTCGCGGGCAAAGCGAATGCATCCCGCAGCGTTTCGTGGCCCTCCGGGAGCGCCAGACGGACTTTCGGCATACGAATTTTGGAAAATACCAACACCAGCCAGCCGATGATCTTCTTCACTGAGACATCGCTGATCCAGACCGCCAGCAATAAAGCGAGCAAGCCGATGACGACGCGCGAACCGGTAAGACCCAGCAGCGCGTAGAGCCCGCGCCACATCTCCGTGCCGGCGAAGCCGCCGCGCTTTGCGAGCGACGTGTCGATCAGAATGAAATATCCCAGCGCGGCGACGCCGAACGTCGCCATGATTCGCGGAAGATTGATCTCCAAGAAGACGATCGCGCCGAAGAGCGCGATCAAAACGGGGAAAAGTCCGGCAGCTGATCCAAAGGTCCAGTGGAGCGCTCGCGCGGTTACGGCGCCGGCAGCCCCGGCGTGCGCGGGAGCCAACGTCAGCGCGACCGCTAGCAGAACGGCGATGCCAATCGCTGCCATGCCCGCGATCTCGTAATTCAATCGCGATTTCGCCGCCCTGCGGCGCACGCGTGCCATGGACCGCTTACTTCTTCATTCTAATAGGAGTTCATTTGAGCCCGACATCCATCGTGATTCTCGAAGGCGACCAGACCGGGCAAGAGCTGCTGGCCGAAGCGCTGCGCGTTCTCGACCGCTCGGTCATCGACGTCGAACTGGGTATGGAGCGGTTCGATCTTTCGCTGGAAAACCGGCGCGCGACAAGCAACGCCGTGGTGCAAGAAGCCGCCGAGGCGATGAAGCGGGCGCATTTTGGTTTGAAAGCGGCCACGATTACGCCGGAAGATAAAGGCGACGTCGGTTCGCCCAATGCAATTCTGCGCAAAGCCATCGGCGGAAAAGTCATCGTACGCACGGGGCGGCGTTTGCCGCGCATTCGTCCGGTTGCGGGCGTACACGCGCCGATTTCGGTGGTGCGCATGGCGGTCGGCGACGCTTACGGCGCAAAAGAATGGCGCGAAGGCGAAGGGTCCAGCGAGATCGCTTACCGCACCGAATCGATCGATCGCGGCGTTTGCCAGGTAGTTGCCGAGTACTCGTTCGTACACGCAGCGCGCATGCACGCCAAAGTCTTCGGCGGTCCTAAATTCACCGTCAGCCCCGTCTATGAGGGGATGTTCAAGGAAGAACTCGACGCAGCGGCTGCGCGGCATCCCGAGGTTCCGTACGATCCCCAACTGATCGACGCCACGTACGCGCTTCTGCTGAGCACCGACGGTGAAATTCCGCTGGTCATTCCGTCGCTCAATCGCGATGGCGATTGTCTCTCAGATTTGGTCATGCAGCTCTTCGGTTCCATCGCCGGCGCCGAATCCGTGCTGCTTGCATTCGACGAGGGCCTAAAACCGACGGTCGTTATGACCGAAGCCCCGCACGGCACCGCGCCCCGCCTGTTCGGCAAGAACGTCGCCAACCCGATGGCGATGATCCTCGCCGGCGGCGCGCTGCTCTCTTATATGGAAGACAAACGCGCACAGAACGCCTCGCGCGCGATTTACGAGTCGACGCTCGAAGCCGTGCACGAGGGCATTGCAACCAGCGATCTGGGCGGCCACGCTTCCACGACGGATTTCACCGACGCGGTCATCGATCGCGTGAAGCGCAAGCTGGACGTATGGTCGAGCCTCTAACTCGCGATCAGCGCCACGCCGGCGAGCGCGAAGACGACGCCGGCCTTCTGCAGCGCGCCAAGCCGCTCGCCCAACACGATGCGCGCGAGAAAAACTGTGCTTGCCGGATACAGCGACGTGAGGACGGCGGCAATCGAGAGATAACCTGCGTAAGCCGCGAGCACATAAAACGCGTTAGCCATCATATCCAGCGCACCCGCGAGCGCGATAACGCCCAGCGCAGCAGGCGCAGCGACGACGATGCTCCGCCGCATGACGACGGCGATCACAAGCAACAGAGCGATCGAGCCGATACGCGCGGCGACGATCGGGTAGAGCCCGCTCTGTTGTCCACCGAGCGCGAGAAATGTATAAAATCCGCCGAGCACGACTCCCGACGCCAACGCCTCTTTCACTCCGGCTGTTGAAAACTCGAACCTGCCGTCCGCTTCGGTCGAAAGTGAAATCAGAATAACGGCAAGGAGCGCAACGCCGATGCCGGCCAATTTCAGATTTCCCAAATGTTCGCCGCGCACGGCGCCGACGATAACGGGCGTAAGCGCGGCCAACACTGCGGTAATCGGCGAGACGACGCCCATCTTGCCGATCGAAAGCGCGTGGTAGAGCAGCAGTAGTCCGAGACCACCGCACATTCCCGCGATGAAACCTGTCTCCAACGCCCACCATGTGGGATGCGACGGAAAGAAAGGCAGCGCGATGAGAATCATCGCCAGACCGACAGCCTGCGAGATGACGGTTACCGCAAACATCGGACTGCGCCGCGTCGCCAGGCCGCCGCAAAAATCCGCCGAGCCGTAAAAAACCGCCGCGAGCAACCCGAGAACGACTGCCACGGATTACCGCTGCGTCGGGTCGAGCGCGTCCCGCAAACCGTCGCCCAAAAGATTGAAACCAAGCACCATCAGCGTGATTGCAACACCCGGAAAGATCAGTGCCCACGGCGCCGAGAGCCAGTAGTCGCGCGCATCATTCAGCATGGCGCCCCACTCGGGCGTCGGCGGACGCGCGCCCAATCCGAGATAGGAAAGGCCGGCCGCTTCTAACTCAGCCGTTCCGATGCCCAGCATCGCCTGCACGATAAGCGGCGCAAGAATGTTCGGCAGAACGTGACGCCACAGAATGCGCGGAACGCGCGCTCCCAGCGCTTTGGCCGCTTCAACGTATTCGAGTTCCTTAACACCGAGCACCGATGAACGAGCCAGCCGCGCGTATTGCGGAATGTAGACGATGCCGACGGCAATCATCAAATGGTTAATGCTCGGGCCCAGTATCGTCGTTATGCCAATCGCTAAAATAATTGACGGGAACGCGAGCATCAGATCCATCACGGCCATGATCGCGCTGTCGGTGGTCTTCCCCAGATAACCGCCGGCAACGCCGAAAAAGGTGCCGATCGTAATGGCGATCCCGACCGCCAGAAATCCGATGCGAATTGAAATACGCGAACCGTAGACGATGCGCGAAAACAAATCTCGCCCAAGTTTGTCGGTGCCGAACGGGTGTGCCCAGCTCGGATGCAGGGACTGCTGCGCCAAATTCTGGGCCAGCGGATCCGTATGCGCGATCAGCGGCGCGAACGCCGCCGTGAATATCAGCACGCCAATCAAGCCCAGGCCAATCAGCGCACCCGGCGATTTGAGCAGCCTCCGCCAAACGTCCGCGAAATACCCGCGCCCGGGCGCGATCTGCTCGGTCGCAGCTGCTAAGCTAACATCCATTACGAGAATGGACTATGCTGGGCGAGCGATTAACCATGCACAAAGCGAGCCCAGCATAGTCTATTTGAGTTACACTACGACGAGCTTCGGATGCATCGTATGGAACTTCGTGCGGGTTTGGTACGCCTTGGCGATCTGCGTGATCTGCATCTCGCCCCAGGCGCGACCCATCATCGCAAGTCCCGTCGGCAAATTATGATCGCCGAAACCGTTAGGAACGCTAATCTCGGGCAGTCCCGCTAAGTTCCCCGGACTTCCCAAACCGGTCACGCCGTTATATTTCGCCGGATAAGCCTTGTCGAACTTGATGCCGACCGGATAGGAAACGGTCGATCGCGTCGGATGCACGATTGCATCGTACCCCGCAAAGGCTTTGCCGACCAATTCGTTCAGCATCGTGCGCCGGCGCATGCCGTCCACGTAATCCACGGCCAGCGCATTATAGACCTGATAGCCGCCTAAGCGATCGTCGGTAGATTGCAACTCGCGAGCTTTCCCGCTTTCAATCAGATCGCGAAACGCCGAAGCACATTCACCGTTGAAGATCGCCTCAAACGTGGAACCGTAATTTCCGCGCGGCAGCGCGACGTTGGTTGTGACATCTGCGAATTCGCGCAGTACCTCAAGCGAAGCCATGAAGTTGTTCGCGACCGCGGGCATGATGCGTTCGGTCGCACGCGCGAGTACGCCGATCTTCGGCTTGCGTCCGCGGACTTTCGGAAAGGGCGCGTTGAGCGACGTGGGATCGGCGGGGTCGTGACCGGCGATCGCGCGCAGAACGAGTTCGGAATCGCGCGCCGAGCGGCACATCGGCCCGAGCTTGTCGGAAGTCCACATCAGCGCCATCGCGCCGTGACGGCTCACGCGTCCGTACGTCGGACGCAATCCGGTGACGCCGCAGTATGCGGCCGGCGCCATTATAGAGCCGTTGGTTTCGGATCCGATCGCAAAGCCGACCAAACCCGCCGCGACCGCCGCGCCCGGTCCGCTTGACGATCCGCCGCTCCAGTAATCGCGATTCCACGGCGTTCTGCCGGGACCGGTGAACGATGCGTCGGCGTCGTCGTAACCAAATCCGCCGGCCAGCTCCACCATCGCAAGTTTTGCGAGCAGTACCCCGCCGGCCGCGCGCAATTTCTGCACGACCGTTCCGTCGTAGTTGAAAACTTGGTTGCGGTACGGCGCGGCGCCCCACGTCGTCGGCGCGCCGACGGCGGCGAGCAAGTCTTTGACGCCGTACGGAACTCCGTGCAGCGGGCCGCGCGATTTCCCGGCGGCCAGCTCGGCGTCGGCGCTGCGCGCTTCGCGCAGCGCGCGGTCGTGCATAATCGTCACGACGGCCCCGTACGTGTTCCCGTATTTTTCCAAACGCGCGAGATACATTTTGGTCAGTTCGAGCGACGAGACTTTCTTGGCCGCGATCAGTGAGCCCAGCGTCGTAGCGTCGGAAAAGGCCAATTGCTCTTCGGTCATGGCGTGAATACCTTGAATGAAGTTGCCGGCTCGACCGAATTGGGAATCGCCGTGCCCTTGGGATTGAGTCCGCGCCCGATTTGGAGATTTCCGTCAATGCCCTCGGCGATCGTGGCAAGCTCGTCGTCGGTGAGTTTCGGATCGAACGCACGCATGCGAGCCGCCAGCGCGGTCGCAGCGTCGGACACCCTCTTAGGCGCGGGCGTGGCCGTAGGGGCGGGCATCGGCGGCGTCTGCGCGCCCGCGGGCGTTGCCAGCAGCGCGCCGGCACCGGCGGCGGCTACCGCGATAAATTGTTTGCGCGTTTTCAAAGCGAGTCATACCTCCATAACGACCGGAACGATAACAGGGCGCCGCTTATAGCGAGTCATGATGGCCTTGGCCAACCCCTCGCGGATATGCTCTTTGACCGTATTCACGTCGCGAATTCCTTCGAGCGAAACCTTCTGAATCAGCTCCGTCAGCTCGGTGCGCAGCTCTTCCATCACGCCGCCGGCGTCGGGCATGTAAAAGACGCCGCGCGAGATGATGTCGGGGCCGGTAATGACCCGTCCTTCCTCACTGTCGATCGCGACGACGACCATCATGAAACCGTCGGCCGCAAGCAGCCGGCGATCGCGCAAGACCGCTTCGCCGACGTCGCCGACGCCCGAGCCGTCGACAAACACGTGGCCCCCGTACGTCTTGCCGATTTTGTCGCCGTAGTCTTTGGTAAACTCGAGTACGTCGCCGTTCTCCACCACGAAGACGCTGCGCGCGTCCACGCCGGTGCGCTGCGCGAGCTTGCCGTGCTGCACGAGCATCCGGTACTCGCCGTGCACCGGAACGAAAAACTCTGGCCGCACCAGATTGAGCATCAGCAGCAGCTCTTCTTGCGATCCGTGTCCGGAAACGTGCGAGCGTCCGTCGGTGCCGTGCACCACGATGGCGCCGAGGCGGTACAGGTTGTCGATGGTTTTGTAGACGCCTTTTTCGTTGCCCGGAATCGGCGTCGCGCTGATCACGACCGTATCTCCCGGCACGATCTTCAGCCGAGGATTGTCACGCACCGACATGCGCGTCAGTCCGCTCATGGGCTCGCCCTGCGAACCGGTCGTCATCACGACGACCTTCTCGGGCGGAAGCTCTTCGATCTCTTCCACGCGCATGGTGCGGTCGGCCGGAACTTTGAGATAGCCGAGCTCCGATGCGAAGTGCACCACGTTGGTCAGCGATCGTCCGAGAAACGCAATCTTGCGGTCGAACGTAATCGCGTGATCGATCACTTGCTGGATGCGCGGAACGTTCGAAGCAAATGACGCGACGATGATCCGTCCCTTAGCGTGCGAGAAGACGTTAGTGAACGCTTCCCCGACGATTCGTTCCGAAAGCGTGTGACCGGGACGCTCGGCGTTGGTGCTGTCGGAAAGCATGCAGAGCACGCCTTCGTCGCCGATGCGCGCGATCGAGGCAAAATCCGCCGGCCTTCCGTCGATAGGCGTTTGATCGAACTTGAAATCGCCGGTGTGAAAGACCGTGCCCGTCTCGGTGCGCAACGCCAGCGCGCACGCACCCGAAACCGAATGGTTGATGTGCACGAATTCGGTTTCGATGGATCCGTAACGCACGCGGTCGCCCGGTTTCACGGTCACCAGCTGGGCTTCCCCAATCATTTTATGATCGCGTGATTTCGCTTTGATCAGCGCGATCGTCAGCGCCGTCCCGACCACGGGAACGTTGAACTCGCGCAAAAGATAGGGAATGCCGCCGATGTGATCTTCATGCCCGTGTGTTACGAGCAGCGCCCGGAACTTGTCGCGGCGCTCGCGCAGGTACGTGAAATCGTTGATCACGATATCGACGCCGTACATCTCTTCGTCGGGAAACATCAGCCCGCAGTCGACGACGACCAGGTCTTCATTGGTCTCGATCACGGTCATGTTGCGGCCGATCTCGCCGCAGCCGCCTAGCGGAATGACTCGGAGGTAGGGGCCGGCCGGGGGCTCCGGGACCATTAGCGCGTTTACGTTCACCGCATCTTTACATTCAAGCCGTAGAGCGTGATTGGAGCGGCGGAGGACATCATGCTCGACCGATACCGCGCCGTGCTGGCGCTGACCTCGCTCTGCCTGCTCGCGGCCGCGCCGGCCCATCGCCACGCGAGCCACTCCCGGCACCCGAACCTCACACCGCCGGCCGCGGGAATCGAAATCTACTCCCGCCGCGCCTTGCGCCGCGCGCGCATCATCCTGCAGTTGAAACTGTTAGAATTGCACCAACTGCAGCTCGACCGCGTGAGACGGGCGGTGGAAGGGCAGATTACCGCGTCCCCGCATCCCTAAAAGGCGGCGCTCGGCGCGTCCGTGAAACAATCCGGGAGCCGACGGCGTATTGCCGGACGGCGACGTTCCGTTTCGAACGGGAAGGAAGATTCATGGAAAGCACAGCTCCGGCTGCTAAAGCAAACGGTTTAACTACCGTTATGAATACGATTGCGGCGCCCTCCGACGCATTTGAGACGCTGCGGGTTGCTCCGACCTGGGGTTGGGCTTGCCTCATCGCGATCGTACTGCTCGCGATCGGAACGTTTCTGCAAGCACCCGCGGCGCTTCACGCCGGCAAGATTCAAACACAGCAGATGATGGCCACAAGCTCTTTCTTCGCGAATTTAACACCGGAGAAGAAAGCGGAAATCGTTGCGCGCGCCGGACAGCCGTCGGTCCTCCCTTACTTCTTCATCGCGGTTATTCTTTTCGTCGTCGTGCTCTTCAACACGCTCTTCACGCTGATCGGAAACGCGGTCGGAAAAGGGCAAGCCGACTTCAAACGTCTGTGGGCCGGCTCGATGAACATCGCGGTTCCGACGTTTGCCCTCGGTTCCCTCATCGTCGGCGTCATCACGATGGTGCGCGGCCCCGATGCGTTCAACAGTTCCATGGACATCGCCAGAACGATGCCGAGCTTGGCGTACCTCGCTCCGCACAGCGCGTCACCGGCCATGGTTTCCTTTCTGACGGGAATCAGCATCTTCTCGCTCTGGGGTTTGTTTCTGAATGCCACAATGCTTCGCGTGACCGCGCGAACGAGTCCAGCTGTCGCGTGGACGTTTGCTGTTCTTATCACACTCCTCGGCGCGCTGTTGGCAGCCGGAGCATTCGGCGCGGCGCACAACGCGGGATTCGCGTAAGGCAACAATGGCTGTCCGCGGCGCCGCGGTAGCGGCAGCGTCGATCGTTCTCTCACTTGCGGCGCCGGCATCAGCCGGCGCCGCAGGTTTGAATTTGGCCGCGGCGGTGCGCTACGCGATCTCGCACAGCCCACAGGTCATCAAACAGCAGGCGACCGTCGCGCAACTGCATCAGCAATACGTCAAACTCCATTCGGACTCACTGCCGAACCTTACGGGACAGCTGCAAAACTTCGCGCAGAAATCCAACAATCTGCAGGGCAACTTCGCAATCGCCGGACTGTCGCAGCAGCGCACGTTCAGTCAGAACACCGCGCAGATCGGCACGAACTATACGTTCGATACCGGCTTTCTCTCATCGCTGCAGGCGTTCGCGGCTAAGGCGCAAGAAGCGGGCGCGCAAGCGGATCTGCGGCAGATTCGCGATCAGCTCGCCAACAGCGTAGCGGCCGATTTTTACGACATCGCCACCAAGGACGAAACGGCGCGCCTCGCCGCTTCCGACGTGCAGTATCAGCACGTGCTGCTCACGGTCGCCCAAGCTAAGGAGCACGCGGGCGTCGCCGCGGGCGTTGACGTGCTGCGCGCGCAAGCATCGGAAGAGAAGAGCCGATCCACCCTCATCGCCGACCGTTCGCAGTCCGCCGACGCGCGCGAAACGCTGGCGCAGATGATCGGCGCTCCGCTGGACACCGCTTTTGATATACCGGCGCAGATCGCACAGCCGCCGCTTCCGGCGGAGCCGCTCGATCGTTTGATCGCAATCGCACAATCCAACCGTCCGGACGTCGTTAGCGCACAATCGACTTTAGCGGCAGCGCAGCTCACGCGCAAAGGTTTCGATCGCGAGCTTTTTCCGCAGGTGCAGATGTCGGCGTTCTTCGGTAACCAGTTCTCGCCGACCAATGCCGTGCTTCTTCAGCAGCAAATCAACTCGCAGTTCCCGCCCGGACAAGCGCCTATACTCCCGCGCGGATCGCCCGGATTCTGGCAACTGCAAGCCGTCAGCACGTTCACGCTACCGCTGTGGGACTACGGCGCGCGCCAGTCCGAACGCGAGAGCGACGACGCGCAAGTAGCCGCGGCGCAAAACGCGCTTGCTACAACGAACGGGCAGGTTGCGCTCGAAGTGCGCCAAGCGTATCGAGCCGCACAAACCGCCAAAGCGCAGCTGCAATACGCCGGCGGCGAAGTGCGCGCCGCGGTCGAATCCGCGCGCGTCGCACAGCTGCAGTATCAAAACGGGCTCATCGCGATCAGCGACGTGCTGCAGGCGCAAGAAGCGGCGCTCTCTTCACAGATCGACTTGTACAACGCGCGCGTCGCATACGTCGAAGCGGTCATTAAACTGCGCGTCGCCCTCGGCATTTATGACGCGCCGGGCGCGGTCGCCGGACTCTAAGCCAACGGAGAATCATCGATGAGCAAACGCACACGCAATCTCGTCATCATCGTCGCAGCGCTGGTTTTGCTCGTCGTAGTAGCGGTCCTGGCAGGGCGCGGTCAGCGCTCCACGGCCACCGTTTCCGTCACCAGCGTAAAACGGACGACATTCAGCACCAACCTTCCCGAGACCGGAACGGTCCAGCGTCCGCGCGTCGCGACAATCCCTGCGCTGATCGCCGGTAATCTCGAGCAGATTTACGTCAAGGCCGGCGATAACGTTAGCGCCGGACAGTTGCTCGCCACGGTCGTCAATCCGACGCTTCAAGCGACGGCCGCCGGTTCGCAGGCCGATTATAATTCCGCGGCGGCAAACATCAGCACGGCGCAGGTCAACGAGCAAAACGCCAAGGTTTCCTACGAAGCCGCCGTGCAAACCGCGAAAACCAACCTCGATGAAGCGCAGCGCATTTACAAAGCCGACGTCAACCTCTATAACAACAAAGCCATCCCGCGCAACCAAGTTGATGTCGACAAGGCCAAGCTCGATCAGGCGCAGGTGCAGTACGATCAGGCTCTGCGGCAAATGCAGCTTGGAGCGGTTACGGGCTACGGTCAAAATAGCGTGCAATACGCGCAAGCGGCCGCGCAAAAAGCGGCGATCGTCAATCAATCCAACCAGCAGCAGCTCGGCTTCACGCGGATCACCGCGCCGGTGGACGGGACCATCCAAACGGTTGCGTCGCAACCGGCCGATCCGCTGACATCCCTGCGGCCCGGCGATCCGGTCGTCGCGGGGCAAGCGCTCTTCACGATCGCCGCGGGGGGCGGATTCATCGTGAAGGCGGCAGTGGACGAACAGGACATCATCAACGTCAAGACCGGGCAGCGCGTGAAGATCACCGGCGAAGATTTTCCCGGGCGCACGCTCACGGGTTACGTTGCCTCGATCGCTCCCGTCGCGACCAAGTCCACCGACCCGTCGAGCACGGCCAAACAGGTGGTGACGACGATCCGCCTCGACGGCTCACCGAGTTTCTTGCGCGACGGCATGAGCGTCGACGTGGACATTCTGACGACCGACGTACGCAACGCCGTTGTCGTTCCAAGCGCAGCGCTCAACACCGACGGCAAAGGTTCTTACGTTTACGTCGTGCGCAAAGGCAAACTCGCCAAAACGTACGTGCGCACCGGTCCGAAAAACGATACGCAGACGGTAGTGAAGTCCGGAGTGCTTCCGGGCGACTCGATCGTTTCGGCGAAGGACCCGGTTCTTCACGACGGACAAAACGTTACGACAATGCCCGCGGGTAAAGCGACGCCGGCGAGCTGATGTCGCGCTTTCTGGCCTACATCCCGGAAGCGTTCGAAAGCATCTGGCGCCACCGCTCGCGCTCGGCACTTTCGGCGCTCGGCATGATCATCGGTATCGCGTCGGTGATCGCGGTCCTCGGATTGAGCCAAGCCGCTTCGGGCGGAATGAAGGAAGAGATTGCGCGCGGCGGCGACCCAGGTTTCATCGCGGTTGCCGACCCATCGCAAGACAACCCGGCCTTAGCTACCTTGTATTACCGCGACGCCGCGCTAATGCAAGCCTACGCCAGTGATCAGATCCGAAGAGCTATTCCGGTTTATAGCAGTCAGGGAAGCCAGCCGAGAACATACCGAGTCACCGTTAACGGACACAGCGACTTCGTTCAGGTCAACTCGACCGGCGGGGAACTGAACGAGGCTAACGGCTTCAACGCCGATTCGGGACGCCTCATCGATTCGGATGACGTCCTCAGTGGAAGCAGTGTGGGCATGTTATCTCACGAGGCTGCCGCAAAACTCTTTCCCGGTGGCGGCGCAGTTGGACGGTCGATAAACGTCGGCTCGCAACGGCTAACAATCGTCGGGGTTTTTTCGCTGAAGGCCAGTCTCTTTAGCGGTTTCGTCGGCGAGACAATTTATTTGCCATACACGACAATGCACCGCTTAGCACCCGGCCCGATTGATTTCGTACAATTTTGGGGTTATAGCCGGTCGCAAAACCCTGTTACGGTAATCACCGCGGCCACGGCAGCGCTGGACCGTATACACCCTCGCGCTCAGTACAGGGTTCAGGACCAGCTCGCGGTCAGCGGTATTTTTGTGAACGTTTTGTCGTTCATCGGCGTGGGTCTAACATTTATCGGTGGCGTATCGCTTTTTGTTGCTGGGATTGGGATTATGAATATCATGCTCGTCTCGGTAAGTGAGCGAACGCGCGAGATTGGCATTCGCAAGGCGATCGGTGCTAGCGCACATGAAATAGCGACGCAGTTCCTCGTCGAGGCGACACTGCTTTCGCTCGGCGGAGGCATCATCGGCTCGATCCTAGGCGTGCTGGCAGTTCTACTGATGCGGCCGGCAATCATAAAAAGTGTGGGTGCCGCACCTGTTCCTTGGGGAATTGTCATCGCCGTCGCGGCCGGATTTTCGATTTCGGTTGGAGTCGGCTTTGGCTCCTATCCTGCAGCGCGCGCTGGAAGACTCGATCCTGTCGAGGCGCTGCGCGGCTAATGCTCGCCTATTTCATTGAGGCAGCTCAAGTGCTGATGGCCAACCGGACCCGATCGATTCTCACTCTGATCGGGCTAGTCGCGGGCGTCGCTACGATCGTTTCGGTGCAAGTTGCGGCTAACGGCATGGCCGGCGCGGTCAGCGGCATATTCAAAGGCACGAATGCGAGCACGTTTATCGTGTTTCCGAAGATAACGCAGGGTAATGCCGCACGCGCTGCATTTCGCGTAAGCGATCTGGCGCTCGTGCAGGAAACAATTCCCGGCGTGGTTAGCGTCATTCCGTATTCAAGGAGTCAGACGATCGTCGACGTCGGACATCATCGAATACGATTGCGTTTCGGTGGAGAGTCCGACAAACGATTTAGTACCGCGCCACTTGTCGCGGGCCGGACGATCAACGCCGATGACGTGGCCGGCGCAAGTTCCGTGTGCGTGATATCGGACAACGCCTTCAGCCGCCTGTTTCCGGAAGCGCCGTCGGCGTCCGACATCATCGGCCGCTCGGTCTATGTCGGCAGCAAGCGGTACGTGATAGTCGGTGTGCTTGGAAAGACGAAAATTGATACCGCGGCGCTAGGATTGGACATCAGCACCGATGTGGCCATTCCATACACAACCTTTTACAAGAATTACCAGCGCGGCGGCACGTTTCCGTTCTTGTCCGTCTTGGCCGCGACCAGCGCGGATCTCAAGTCGGTCGAAGCGCAGACTGTCAAACTCCTCGCCTCAACCCACGGCTCTCAGTACCAGGCGTTTGATTTTGGTTTTATCGCGAGCATCATTGGCAGCTTCTTTAACATCGTAGGGCTGATTGTCGGTGCTGTTGGTGCTATTTCGCTGCTTGTCGCGGGAATCGGAATCATGAACATCATGCTGGTCTCCGTCACTGAACGCACGCGGGAGATTGGAATACGCAAAGCGATCGGCGCGCGGCGCTCGCAGGTGCTGCTGCAATTCTTCATCGAGTCGCTGCTGCTTTCGGCATTCGGATGCATTACCGGCATGCTGATCGGGGTCGGTCTAGGCGCAATCGTCGATCGCGGATTCATCGCGCGAATATCCGGCGTAACCGGCAGCATTCCGTGGCTCGAAGCGATCGTTATCGCCGTCGGATTCGCGACAATCGTCACGCTCGTCTTCGGAACGTATCCCGCGTACCGCGCGGCCAAGCTCGATCCGATCCAGGCGCTGCGCTATGAATAGAGCCGACAACG
This sequence comes from Vulcanimicrobiota bacterium, assembly GCA_013036105.1. Classification (GTDB taxonomy): domain Bacteria; phylum Vulcanimicrobiota; class Vulcanimicrobiia; order Vulcanimicrobiales; family Vulcanimicrobiaceae; genus Rubrimentiphilum. Next base: position 80,198 of record JAAXCX010000005.1, on the reverse strand, counting down.
TCATCGACATCGCCGGCCTTACCAAGACGTACGCCAGCGGCGAGCTGCAAGTGCAGGCTCTGCGCGGACTGACCTTTTCGATCAAGCGCGGCGAGTATGTTTCGATCATGGGCCCATCGGGTTCGGGAAAATCGACGCTCATGAACGTGCTTGGCTGCCTGGATCGCGCAACGACCGGAACCTATAAACTCGACGGCATCGACGTCTCGCAGCTCGACGACAACCAGCTGGCCGAGATCCGCCTGAAAAAGCTCGGATTCGTCTTCCAAGGTTTCAACTTGCTGGCACGCACGGACGCGCTGCGCAACGTGACGCTGCCGCTCTTCTACGCGGGCATGCCCGCCAAAGAGCGCGAGCGCCGGGCCCTGGAACGCCTCACCGAGGTCGGCATCGGCGAACGCGCGCGGCACAAACCGACCGAGCTCTCGGGCGGCGAGCAGCAGCGCGTCGCTATCGCGCGGGCGCTGGTCAACGACCCGGCCGTGCTGCTGGCCGACGAACCGACCGGCAACCTCGACTCGAAAACCAGTTCGGAGATTTTGGCGCTCTTCGACCGCCTGAGCGCGACCGGCCGCACCATCATCGTAGTCACCCACGACGAAGGCGTCGCCAAGCGCTCGAGGCGCATCCTGCGCATGCTCGATGGCGTTATAATGAGTGATGCGCCCGCGGGCGCTCCGGCCTAGTCTCTAATCTCGCTTTCAGCAACCTTTAGGGCCATGCGAGGTAGGTTAGGCAAAACTCTCCTGCACGGACAACATTGAAGGATATATGTTGAGACAACGCATTTTGCCGGCCGCCATTATCGGGCTCACCGGCGCAGTCATCGGTTCTTTCCTGATGATGCTCTACGCCAGCACGCACTTCGTCGCGGTCACCGGACCGCCGCACGATCCGCCGGCCGCCGCGGCCGCTCCGCTTTCGAATAGCGGGGGCAGCGATCAAGAGCGGATCATCAGCGCGGTGAAGCGCGCCAAGCCGTCGGTGGTGGCCATCGACGTCTCCGTTAATGGGCGTCAGTACATTCCGGTCGACCCGATCATGCAGCAGTTTTTCGGACAGCAAGGGCCGGGCGTCATCCAGCCCTTCAGCGCGAAAGACTCGGGCTCGGGATTCGTCTACGGATCGCAAGGCTACATCGTCACCAACGCGCACGTCGTGCGCCCGATTCAGGGAGCGCAGACCACGTCGATCACGATCGTCTTTCCCAACGGCGAGAAAGCACCGGCCAAACTGGTCGCGGCTAACGTCGGCGCCGATCTCGCGCTTCTCAAAGTGACCGACGGGCATCATCTGCCCGCCTCGCTTGCGCTGGCCGATTCCGATAAACTCGAGCAGGGTCAATGGGCGATTGCCATCGGCGAGCCATACGAACTGCAACAGAGTGTCACCGTCGGCGTCGTTTCCGCCTTCGACCGCAGCGAGCCGATTCAAACTGAGAGCGGACAGTCGATCACGTTCAAAGGTCTGCTTCAAACGTCGGCGCCGATCAACTTCGGCAACTCCGGCGGCCCGCTCATCGATATGAACGGCAACGTTATCGGCGTCAATCAGTCAACGCTGGGCGGACGCGCGCAAGGCATCGGCTTCGCGATTCCGTCGAACACGGTCAAGCGCGTCGTCGATCAGATGATCGCGCATCCGGGCATCACGCAGCCGCCGGCCGCAGCCTTTATGGGCGTCGAGCTGCAGTCGGTGAGCTCCGGCTTCCGCAATCAAACCAACTATCGCGGGCAAGGCGGCGTAGCCGTCATCCAGGTCGTCAGCGGCTCGCCCGCCGACCAGGCGGGCATCCAGCCCGGTGACGTCATCCTGAAGCTCAACGGCAAGGACTACAACGACGGCGCCACCCTTTCAACGGCCATCGGCAAGCTGCACCCGGGTGATCGCGTCAGCGTCGAGATCTGGTCTCAAGGCTCCAAGCGGCTGGCCCAGGTCATGCTGGGCGCCAAGCCCGACCTCGGCCAACAGGGCGGCGACCAACAGCCCGACCAGCAACAGCCTTAACGAACCGCAAAGGGAGAGGCCAAGGGACCGCGCGAGCGGTCCCTTTTTATACAGGATCGTCCTGCAACCCAGGCTCGCGTGAAATTGTTTAACTTAATGGAACAGGACGGAGCCGATGGCGTACTATAATCGGTATCCCTGTTGTCCTTGTAGTCCGTAAGCGGCAAGGCTCAGTGAGCGTTCTTTAGCGCCCGCAAAAGCTGGTCCGGGGCTCGGAAAGGTAGTTTTAGTATGGCAAAAGTGGTCGGTATCGACCTCGGCACGACCAACTCGGTCGTCGCCGTTATGGAGGGCTCGCAGCCCACAGTTATCCCGAATGCCGAAGGATCGCGTACCACGCCTTCCGTCGTCGCATTCACAAAAACCGGTGAGCGTCTCGTCGGACAGCTCGCCAAACGGCAAGCGATTACGAACCCGGACCGCACGATCTCTTCGATCAAGCGGTACATGGGTACGGATCATGCCGTCAAAATCGACGGCAAGGATTACACGCCGCAAGAAATTTCGGCGATGATTCTGCAAAAGCTCGTCAACGACGCAAGTAATTATCTCGGCGAGCGCGTGACCAAAGCCGTCATCACCGTGCCGGCATATTTTAACGACGCGCAGCGGCAAGCGACCAAAGATGCCGGCAAGATCGCCGGCCTCGAAGTGCTGCGCATCATCAACGAGCCGACGGCTGCCGCGCTGGCCTACGGCTTGGAGAAAAAAGGCAACGAAACGATCCTCGTCTGGGATCTCGGCGGCGGAACGTTTGACGTTTCCGTCCTGGATGTCGGTGAAGGCGTTTTCGAAGTCAAAGCCACCAACGGCGACACGCATTTGGGCGGCGACGATTACGATCAGCGCATCGTCGACTGGCTGGTCGGCGAGTTCCGCAAGGAACAGGGCCTCGATCTTTCGGGCGACAAGCAGGCAATGCAACGTCTGACCGAAGCGGCCGAAAAAGCGAAGGTGGAGCTGAGCTCCGTCGTGCAGACGACCATCAATCTGCCGTTTATCACGGCCGATCAAAATGGTCCCAAGCACCTGGACTTTACTCTGACGCGCGCCAAATTCGAAGAGCTCACGAGCGATCTCACCGATCGCTGCGTGCAGCCATTCAAGAACGCGATCGCCGATGCGAAACTCGACGTCTCGCAGATCAACGAAGTGATTATGGTCGGCGGCGCGACGCGCATGCCGGTCATTCAGGAACTCGTTCGTAAACTCACCGGTAAGGATCCGAACCTCACCGTCAACCCCGACGAAGTCGTCGCGGTCGGTGCGGCAATTCAAGCCGGCGTGCTTGCGGGTGAAGTCAGCAACGTCGTCTTGCTCGACGTGACGCCGCTTTCGCTGGGCCTTGAAACCCTCGGCGGTGTGATGACGAAGCTCATCGAGCGCAATACCACGATTCCGACGAAGAAATCGCAAATCTTCACGACGGCCGACGACGGTCAAACCTCTGTGGACATCCACGTGCTGCAGGGCGAACGTCCGATGGCCGCCGACAACCGCACGATGGGACGCTTCCGTTTGGAAGGCATTCCACCGGCTCCGCGCGGCGTTCCGCAGATCGAAGTCACCTTCAACATCGATGCCAACGGCATCGTGAACGTCGGCGCAAAAGATCTGGGAACGGGCAAAGAGCAGCAGATCACGATCACGTCTTCGACCAACCTCTCTAAAGAGGAAGTCGAACGGATGGTCAAAGACGCCGAAATCTCGTCGGCTAGCGACCAGGCAAAGCGCGAGGAAGCGGAGATTCGCAACCAAGCATCCAGCCTGATCTACTCGACCGAGAAATCGCTCAAAGAAGTCGGCGAAAAGCTCGAAGCGGGCCCTCGCGGTGAAGTCGAGGCCGCGCTCGCCGATCTCAAAAAGGTCAGCGAGAACGGTACGGCCGCCGAAATAAAACCGGCGATCGACAAGCTGCAAGCGGCCAGCTACAAAATGGCGGAGCTGCTTTACCAGAAGGCTGCGCCCGAAGGGCAGCAACCATCCGGAAACGGCTCGTCAAACGGGCAAGCCGAAGGCGAAGCCGAGGCTCCGAAGCCTTCCGAAGACGTCATCGACGCGGAGTTCAAGGAATCTAAATAAGTTAGCTCGCCCATCGTCGCCCCGAAGGACAGCGTATGTTTAGTCCTTCGGGTCGACGACGGGGCTCGCTATCTACTTTAGATTCTGAATAATCTGCTATATGAATGACGATTTAATAACTACGCAAGCCGACGTGCCCGTCTCGGACGAGCTCGAAGCACCCGCGACCGAAGCGCCCGATCTCGAGGCGCAGCTGGCCGCCGCGGTGGCGCGCGCGGACGAGAATTACAACAAACTGCTGCTCGCGATGGCAGACTTCGAAAATTACAAGAAACGCAGCGAACGGCACAACCGCGATATCACCGAGCACAAGCGCCGCGATCTGCTCAAGAGCTTGTTGCCGGTGATCGATAACTTGGAGCGCGCGCTTTCCTACGAAGGCGCCGAAAGCGGGCCGCTGCGCGAAGGCGTTTCGCAAACGCTCAAGGGCTTTGAAGCGCTGCTCGCATCGCAGGGCGTGAAACCGCTAAGCGTCAAAGGCACGCCGTTCGATCCCGCGTTTGCCGAAGCGATCGCGACGCAGCCTTCGAGCGACGGCGATGGCATCGTGCTCGAAGAGGCGCAAAAAGGTTACACTATAGGCGACGAACTCTTGCGCCCCGCCAAAGTCGTCGTTTCCAAAGCTGAATGAACTATAAGGATTATTATCAGATCCTTGGCGTTCCCAAGAACGCGGCTGAAAAAGATATCAAATCGGCTTATCGCAAGCTCGCGAAAAAATGGCATCCCGACGCCAATCCCAACAATCAAAAAGAAGCCGAAGAAAAATTTAAGGATCTCCAAGAGGCCTATGAAGTCTTAGGCGACTCCGATAAGCGCCGCAAGTACGACGTGCTCGGCAGCAACTGGAAAGAGGCTGCCGGCCAAGCCGAACAGCAGCGCCGCTACCGCAACGCGCAAAGCGACGCCTTTCAGTACGATTTCAGCGATTTCGGCGGCGCCCAAGGCGCAGGCCCTAGCGGGTTCTCGGATTTCTTCGACATGTTTTTCTCGGGCGTCGGCCGGCGCACCACCGCGCAAAGCGCCGGGTTCGCGCAGCGCGGCCAGGATCTCGAAACGACGATCGAACTGTCGTTGCGCGACATCTACGACGGCGGGAAAAAATCGATCTCGCTGCAGCTGGAAGACGTCTGTCCGCGCTGCCGCGGAACCGGCACCGAACACGGGACGCTCTGTCCGCAATGCCACGGCACGGGCCGCCTGCTCACAACGAAAAAGTTCGAAGTGACGATTCCGCGCGGCATCCGCGAGGGTCAGCGCATACGCTTGGCCGGACAGGGCGGAGCCGGAATCGGCGGAGGCCCCAACGGCGAGCTGTACCTGATCGTGAAGTTGGCCGATGATCCGACATATAAGCGCAAAGGCGACGACCTCTATGTAGATATGCCGGTCAGCGTTTACGATCTGGCACTGGGTGGTGAAGTGAAGGTCCCGACGATGGCAGGGCAAGTCGCGATGACGATTCCGCCCGGCACGCAAAGCCACAGGCTCTTACGCCTGAGCGGAAAGGGCATGCCCAAAGTGCGCGACGGCGGCGCGGGCGATCAGTACGTCCGGCTCATCGGACAGCTGCCGGCGAACCTTTCCGACAAAGAGAAGAAACTCTTCAAAGAACTCGCCTCGATCCGCAACGGAAAGAAATAACTCATGTTCGGCGGACACCTCATGTGGGGCAACATGTACGGCGAGAAGCCGAAGATGCACCTGCGCGTGGACTGGAAGCGCATAGGCGCATTTTTCTTGCCCTATTGGCGGCAGGAAGCCACCGTTCTCTTCTGCATAGTCGTCGCCGCGCTGCTCGGACTCGTTCCGGCATTTATGATCGCGCGCATCATCGACAGCGCCATTCCGCACCGCAGCCTGCGCGAACTGGGAGTCGACGTCGCCGTCATCATCGGATCGGCACTCGTGTCGATCGCGTTCGGCGTCGTGCAAGGCTATTTGAATTCAATCGTCGGCGAAGGCATCATGCGGGACATGCGCACCAGTCTCGTCTCGCATTTGCACAAAATGCCGCTTTCGTTCTTCACCGGCACGAAGACCGGAGAGATCATGAACCGCGTCTCGAGCGACGTGGACAACATCGACAACGTCGTCACGGGGACGCTGACGTCGATCGTGACCAATGTCGTGACGATCGCGACCACCGTCATCTGGATGTTTTTCTGGAACTGGCGGCTTGCGCTCATTTCGCTCGCAATCGTTCCGCTCATGATCCTTCCCCTGGCTCCCGTTGGACGCCGGATGTACAACGTCCGCCGGCAGACGCGCGAGAAACGCGACCAGATCGAATCGATCACGCAAGAAACGCTCTCGATCTCGGGCATTACCCTCATCAAATCTTTCACGCGCGAGGCATTCGAACGCAGCCGTTTTTATCGCGCCGGAACCGACCTGATGCAGCTCGAGATCAAGCTGGCCATGGTCGGCCGCTGGTTCATTTCGGCGATCGGCGCCATGGTCACCGTGGGGCCCGCGATTGTTTGGTTCGGCGGCGGTTGGCTGGCACTCACGCGAGCACTGGACGTCGGCGTCGTAGTGGCGTTCGTTCAATACATTCAATTCCGGCTCTACGGGCCGGCCGCGACATTGGCCGGCATTCAAGTGCAGATCGTCAGCGCGCTAGCGGTCTTCGAGCGCATCTTCGGATATCTCGACCTGACGCCCGAGCAGTATGAGCCCGAAGGCGCCGTAGCGCTGGATAGCGCGCATGGAGAAATCCGCTTTGAGGACGTCACGTTTTCGTACGGAAACGATCGCACGGCGCTCAACGGCGTAAGTTTTACCGTGGAACCCGGTCAGGTCGCAGCGTTCGTCGGACCGTCGGGCGCCGGCAAGACGACGATCACTCAACTCGTTCCCCGCTTCTACGACCCGCAAAGCGGCCGTGTGCTGGTTGACGGGCACGACGTGCGGACGCTGACGCTGGAATCGCTGCGGCGCGACATCGGCATCGTGACCCAAGAAACGTATCTCTTTCACGACACGATCGCGAGCAATCTGCGCTACGCCAAGCCCGACGCGACCGATGACGAGCTGCGCGCGGCGGCGCGCGCAGCGAACATCGACGATTTCGTCAGGTCGCTGCCCGAAGGCGATCAGACCGTCGTCGGCGAGCGCGGCCACAAACTTTCCGGCGGCGAGCGCCAGCGCTTGGCGATCGCGCGCGTTTTGTTAAAGAACCCGCGTATTTTGATTCTCGATGAAGCGACCAGTTCGCTCGATTCACACAGCGAGGCCGCAATTCAAGATGCGCTCGTTCCTCTGATGCGCGGGCGCACGAGTTTGGTCATCGCCCATCGCCTTTCGACCATCAAAAGCGCCGACGTGATATTCGTCGTCGAAAACGGGCGCATCGTCGAAAGCGGGACGCACGCGGTGCTCCTCGCGCGCAACGGCCCATATTCACGTCTGTACAATAAGCAATTTCGCGACGAAACGAAAATCGCGACCTGATGCCGCAATTGGCGATCGCGGATCTGCGTAAGGCCTACGGCCGCACGGTCGCGGTCGACAACGTCTCGTTCAACGTGAGCGGCGGCGAGATCGTCGGGCTGCTCGGACCAAACGGCGCAGGTAAGAGCACCACGTTTCTCTGCGCGGCCGGACTGCTTCGTCCCGACGCCGGCACGTTCTCTTGGGATGGACGCGAGCTCGGATCCAAGCGCGGACAAAACATCGCGTTGATTTCGGAAACGCCCGACGTCTACCCGATGCTCACGGTTTGGGAGCATCTGGTCTTCGTTGCCAAGAGCTGCCGCCTCCCCGCGGGCTGGGAGACGCGCGCGAACGATCTGCTCGAGCGGTTCGGAATGACTCCGCAGCGCGACACGCTGGGCACCGCGTTATCCAAAGGCATGCGGCAAAAAACGCTCGTGGCGGCGACGGTGCTCGCGGACACGCCCGTCATTTTATTCGACGAACCGATGGTTGGACTCGATCCGCTGGGCCAGCGCGAACTGCGCGCCATCATAAAAGATCTGCGCGATCGCGGAACGGCCATCGTCATGAGTACGCATATGCTCGAGCAGGCGCAAACCATATGCGATCGCGTGGTCATTCTCAAAAATGGGCGCATCGTGGCATCCGGCACGTTCGAAGAATTGCAGGCGCGTTCGGCAAGCCACGGCACGGCCGAGGATCTGTTCCTGGAACTGACGCAGTGAGCGACTTCCTCACGCTGGCCTACCTCGACTCCCATCAATTCTTGCACCGGTTGCAAACGGTTTTCCGCCAGCCCGGACGCGCCATCGTCTATCTCGTCATCGCGGGCTGGTTCGTGCTGATGGGATTTTTGCGCGCGCATACGCGTCCTCCGATGCTTGCGATGACGGTGCCCGAACCGTTTGCATCGGCGATTATGTTTGCGTTCATCGCGCTGCTCGGCATTATCATGTATGGCGCCGCGTCAGGCTTCGTCGGCGTCTTCTCTTCGGCAGCGGACGCTCGTTTTTTATGCGGATCGCACTTGTCCGAAACCGCGGTCGTGACGTGGCTGCAGCTGCGCCGGTGCGCGTCGGTTGTCTTGCGCACCGCGCTCGCCGTGCTATTCTATGCGCTCGTTCTTCCCTCGGGCAGCAGGCACGTGAGTATTACCGGTGTTGTGGGCGTGAGTATCATCGCCGCCACGCTCTTCACTACGGCCACCGCAGTGCCGATGTTGAAATTGCGCGCTACCGCCGGTGCCAGAGTTGCGCAAACGGTCGCCGCCGCCATCGTCGCAGCCGGATTGTTGCCGCTCGCCGTTCTACTGGGAAGTTTACTGAATCCCGGCTTGTCCGTCTGGGCCTCCGATGTGCAGAGATCCGGCGCCGGTCTTGCCATCAACGCGCTCTTCCACGGTAATGGAACGGCGATTGGTTCGTTTTACGCCGCGGCCGCCGGAATGCTAGCGCTGTCGTTCGCGACCGGACGCGATCTCTATCCGGAGCTCTACTCGTCGTCGCTGCGCGTGCTCGCCTACCGTCAGCGCCGCCGCCGCCTCCCGGGCGTTCTTACCTCGGAACGCGCTTACCGCATGGGCGCGCCGGCGAGGTTCAAGTTCTTCGAGAATGCGTCAGGCGCGTGGACCATCGCGTGGAAAGAATGGATCGCGTTCGTTCGCGCGCCGGGAGCGAAACGGATGTTCGTTATCGGGCTCGCCGGCTGCATTGCTGCGGGTACGATCCTCGGAACCGCCGCCAAGCAGTCGCGCAATCCGCTTGAAACGACGCTCGTCATGGCGGGCAGCATCTCAAACATGGTGATCATCCTCATCACGGTCGCTTCGTCTTTCGGTCTCGCCGCCGACCTTCGCAAACCGCTTTGGTGGATGGGGCCGGACCCGATTTGGGTGCGCCTGCTGGCGTGGGTGCTGGCAACGTCGTGGCGATTGTCGGTTTGCATCGCGGCGGGCACGATCGCGTTCGCTGCAATGCTCGGGATGTATCCTGTGGCTCTAGCCGCCATACCGATCGCGATCGCGATCGCGGTTTACTTGCGCAGCATAGGCCTGGCGCTCTATGCGTTGTTGCCGTCGGGACTGGATCAGCGCGGACCCTTGGCGATGCTGCGCGCGCTCTTGACGTATATTTTCGCGGTTCCGGCGATCGCCGCAGCAGTAACCGCCGCCGTGCTTACACACTCGTTCGTTCCCGCCGCGATTGCGGGCATTGCGTGCGCGCTCTGCGAGGCGCTGCTGCTGATCGTCTTCGCAGCGGCAAGAATACAAGGGCGCGGCGCGACTTTTGCCCAAGCCGAAGCCGCCTAGAGCCCGTTACTTCACGGGAGAAATGGAGCGTTGTATGAAGCGTTGGAGATTCGTTTTGGCGGCAGCATGCGCGGCGTCGATTGCCGCCGTTGCAACGGTAAGAGCACAAGACCATTACCTAGCAGGATACGTGGGCACTTACAACTGCACGGCCGGTAACGAACACTACCCCATGTCCATATCGTCGGAACTCGACGGCAGAGCGATTCGCGTCGAATCGCACGCAAGTTATGCCGACAGTGAGTACGTCATCACCTACGTGCCTGCGCGTAGCGTTTACATCGCGGAATACGCCGACTCGCGCGGCGGGTACGAAACAATGGAAGGCAGGGCGACCGGCCGTACGATCAACTATCGCGAGGTGTATCCGGCCAAGACCGACACGATGGTAGAAAACGTGCCGTCCTCCAACATGTTTAGCGAGGTCTATTCCACGGTGTCCCATGGAAAAACCGAAAGCATCCATGAAACGTGCACGAAACGGTGACTTCGATCAAAAATATTTTCGCGGCGCTGCCCGCGGTCTTGGCGAGTGCCGGCGAGAGGGTCTGTACGAAGAGCTAATCGACGCCTGCGGGAATTTTCATCACGGTGGGCTCCGCGTGCACGTGCACTTCGGGGCCCGTCGCGTTTCTTACGTCATCGACCGTAACACCGGGCGCGAGCTCGCGAAGAATCAATCCCTTAGACTCCACGTCGATGACGGCCATGTCGGTGATGATGCGGTCGACGACGGCTTTCCCAGTGAGCGGCAGCGAACACTCCTTGACGATTTTGTGCGCGCCGCCTTTTGCGACGTGCTCCATCATGACGATCAAGTACTTGGCGCCGTGCACCAAGTCCATTGCGCCGCCCATTCCCTTGACCATCTTGCCGGGAATCATCCAATTCGCAAGGTCACCCTTTTCGGATACCTGCATGGCTCCGAGCACCGCCAGATCGATGTGGCCGCCGCGGATCATGCCGAACGAAAGCGCCGAATCGAAAAATGAAGCACCCGGGAGAACGGTGACGGTTTCTTTGCTGGCGTTGATTAAATCAGCGTCCTCCTGACCCTCGTACGGATAAGGACCCATGCCGAGAATACCGTTCTCACTCTGCAGCACGACGGTTACGCCCGGGGGAACGTAGTTGGGAATCAGTGTCGGCAAGCCTATGCCTAGATTGATGTACTCGCCGTCGCGCAGTTCCTGCGCGACGCGGGCTGCAAGTTGCGTGCGCGTCAAAGGCATTATGGCGCTTTCTTTCGGGTGGTCACGCGCTCGATGCGTTTGCCTTCGCTGCCCACGCTCACGACGCGTTGCACGAAAATGCCCTGCAGATGAACGTCTTGCGGATCGATCTCGCCGGGCTCGACCAGCTCTTCAACCTCGGCGATGGTAATTTTACCGGCCATCGCGCAAAGCGGATTGAAGTTTCGCGTCGATTTGTGAAAAATGAGATTCCCCGTGCGGTCTCCGACACTCGCGCGGACCAGCGCAAAATCGCAGACGATGCCGCGTTCGAGGACGTAATCCACACCGTCGAACGAGCGCGTTTCTTTCTTTGGCGACTCCTTGGCGATGCTTCCGTCAGCGTTGTGCCGCCAGGGCAGCCCGCCATCGGCGACTTGCGTTCCGACGCCGGCCGGCGTGTAAAATGCCGGAATCCCGCAACCGCCGGCGCGCAAACGCTCGGCCAGCGTTCCTTGCGGAACGAGCTCGACTTCCAATTCGCCTTGCAGATACTGACGCTCGAACTCGCGGTTCTCACCGACGTACGAACCCGTTGTCCGTTTGATGCGTTTTGCGTCGAGCAGCACCCCGAGCCCCCAACCGTCCACGCCGCAATTATTGGAAACGGTTACGAGATCGCCGGCGCCCTGCTCCAGCAGCGCCTGGATCAGGTTAAACGGAATGCCGTTGAGGCCAAACCCGCCGACCGCGATCGAAGCGCCGCTGGGAATATCTTTGACGGCCTCGGCGCACGTGGCGATAACTTTATCCATCCGTTTGGCGTGATAGGCTTTTCGCGTGGGGAAACCCTGGCGGCCGCCGAACAAGCGGCGCATGCCCGACGAAGATGCACAAATACTCGCGGCCGTGCGCGAGCTCGTTGCCGAAAAAGTCGCACCGCGCGCGGCGGACATCGACACCGCCGGCGAGTTCCCGCAAGACATCCGCAAACTGTTCGCGGAAAACGACATGCTCGGCATTCCGATCCCGGTCGAATACGGCGGGCTAGGCGGCAGCTTCCTCACCTACGTTCGAGTCGTCGAAGAAGTCGCCAAAGCGTGCGCGTCGAGCTCGCTCATCGTCGCGGTCCAGGAACTGGCCATGCTGCCGGTCCTGATCGCCGGCACCGGCGAACAGAAAAGCAAGTATCTGCCGAAACTCGCGTCGGGCGAATGGATCGCCGCTTACGCGCTGACCGAAGCCGGCAGCGGCTCCGATGCGGCCGGCTCCATGCGCACGCGCGCGGAGAAACGCGGCGACAAGTACATCTTAAACGGTCAGAAGATTTGGATCACCAACGGCAGCGTGGCCGACGCGGTTTGCGTCTTTGCGGTCACCGATCCGAAGAAGGGCGCTAACGGTATTAGCGCCTTTCTCGTCGAGAAGACATTTCCAGGATTTCAAGTCGGCAAAATCGAGAAAAAAATGGGCATTCGCGGATCGCCGACGGTCGAATTGATTTTCGACAACTGCGAAGTTCCCGCCGCCAACCTCATCGGTCCCGAAGGCGACGGTTTCAAAATAGCGATGAAGGTGCTCGACAAATCGCGCCCCGGAATCGCTGCGCAAGCGCTCGGCATTGCGCAAGGCGCGCTCGAGTACGCCACCAAGTACGCGCAAGAGCGCATGGCGTTCGGCAAACCCATCGGCCAGCAGCAAGGTGTCGGGTTCATGCTCGCGGATATGAAAACCGAGGTCGAAGCGTCGCGCCTGCTGCTCTACGAAGCCGCGCGCAAATGCGACGAAGAGTCCGACGACGTCACGCTCTGGGCGGCGATGTGTAAATTGAAGTGCGGCGACGTCGCGATGCGGGTGACGACCGACGCCGTCCAGGTCTTGGGCGGTTACGGTTACTCGGTAGATTATCCGGTCGAACGCATGATGCGCGACGCGAAGATCACCCAGATTTACGAAGGCACCCAGCAAATCCAGCGCCTGGTCATTTCCCGGGCTCTGGTGGGGCGCTGGAAGGGCTAGTTTCCCCGGAGAGGGGCACTTTCCGGAGGGGCGAAACGTTACCGCTCCGACCGGCTTCCTTATTGGGAGCGCGGTGCTACTTTTGCGGAAAGGAGGAACGCATTTTGAAAAAGCTACTCGCATCATTGACGGCGGCGGCTTTCCTTATGACCGGCACGGCCATGGCCGCGAACCAGTCGAAAGCCCCCAAGACCACGACCAAAGCCAAGGCCAAGGTCCAAGTCGGCGCCAAGTCAACTGTTAAATCGACCGCCAAGTCGGCAACCAAAGCGGCACCCAAGAAAGCGTCTAAGCGCACCAAGACGAGCCGCATGAAAGCCAAACCGACCCCCAAACCGACCCCGACCAAAAAGCCGTGGCGCCGCAACCGCATGAAGCCCGGCAAACCGACCCCGAGACCCACAAAGAAACCGTAGATCCACCCGTCTTTATTCAATAACTAAGCGCAGCGCGAGCTGCGCTTTTTTTTAGAACCCGGCCGCCTTTTCGTGAAACAGCAGCGGAATGAAATGTCCGGCCACAAACGACAGCGCGAAAACGACCGACCCGTAAAACGCGATCTCCAGGCCGCGCAGCCACTTGTTGCGCGCGCTCAAACTGCCGGCGTAGACGCCGATGCCAAATAGCCCAACCAGGGCGATGGCGAAGCTTGTGAAAACGGCCTGCCGTCCCGCCAGGGCCGCAAAAAAGTATGGCAATATCGGAATCAGCGAGCCCCCCGCATACGAACTGCCCATTGCCAGAGCGGGCACGACATCGGATGATTCCGCGATGCGCGGATCGATCCCGAATTCGTCGCGCATCATTTCGTACAAGTAAATTTCAGGATTCTTGGCAAGACGCGACACGATGAGGTGCGCTTCGTCGGCGCTGAAGCCTTTGAGCTTGTAGTAAGCAACCAGTTCGGCGAACTCGTCTTTCGGATTTTCTTCCATCTCGCGCTTCTCCATCTCGATGGATTTGCGCACGACTTCGCGTTCTGATTTGCTTCCCTGGTACTCGCCGACCGCCATCGAGAGCGCGCCCGCAATCAGCGCGACCAGGCCGCTTACGAGTACGGAGACCCGGCCCCCCGAAGCGACGCCCACTCCGGTGACCACGCCCATCGTCGTGAGGATACCGTCTTTCGCCCCGAAGACGAATTCCCGCACACGACGCTGCTGCTCCAGTTGCCGCCGCTGCGGCGTGTCGGGAATACGCGGCTTGATCTTGTGCCAGCCCGGTGTATCGACGACGACTTTGAATTCGGGAACGTCGCTCACAGATGTTTCAGCCACCAGTGGAGCATGTGCCCGTAGAGATGACGCCGCTGTGCTATTCCCGCGATGCTGTGCGTGCGGCGCGGGTAGACCATGAAGTCTACGTTCGTTTGGTCAGCGTCTATGAACGATTGCAAGAGCGAGATCGTGTTTGCCATATGCACGTTGTCGTCGGATGTTCCGTGACTGATAAGCAGGTCACCATGGAGGTTTGCAGCCGCCGGGAGAACGGAGCTCGCATTGTACGCAGCAAGATCGTCTTGCGGCTTGCCCATGTACCGTTCGGTGTAGATCGTGTCGTAATAATGCCAGTCGGTCACGGGCGCGACCGCGGCTCCGGCTTTGAACAGCGTGCTGTGCGTCATCGCATACGCCGTTTCATACCCGCCGAAACTCCAACCCCAAATACCGATGCGCGCAGGGTCAACGTAAGGGAGCGACTGCAGGTAACGCGCGCCGATCTCCTGGCCCATCAGCGAACCCGGACCGAAATTGTGATAGAGCAGGCGCACGTTGGCGTCGCTGTCGATCTGCGAGGCCGGTCCATCGATACTGAATACGATAAACCCGTTCCGTGCGAGCAGTTGATGATAGAGCGCGCGCTGTTCGCCAAATGTGTTCGCGGTCGTCGGCGCAGCCGGCCCACCGTAGACGTAAACGATCACCGGGTACTTATGGCCCGCATCAAATCCCGGCGGCTTGATCATAGTCGCATCGAGCGGCCCGTACGGAGACGGCACCGAAAGCATCTCAACCGGCAACAGTTGCGAACGCAGCGGCTCGTTTCGCGGAGCTAAGACTACTGCAGAACCGCCAATTGCGACGAGGTCCGTTTGCGGCGGATCGGTCAACGTTGAATGCGTGTCAACGAAGAAAGCGCCGCCCGGTGCGAGCGAAACGTTATGCGAGCCGGTCGCGGGCGTGAGGTTGGTGACTCCGGCGTTAAGCGAAATCGCAAGCAGCGCGCGATCGCGCCGTGTCGGGTATGCCGCGGCCACATACGCCGTTGCGGCAGACGCGTTCACGCCCAGCAGCGCATCCGAGCGATATGCGCCGGTCAACCGGTGGAAATTGCGCAGTGCATCCAGCACGTACAGCCCGTTGGTTCCATCGCGGTCGAGCATCCAGAGCGATCTTCCGTCCGAAAGCCACGCCGGCAGCGGCACGACGTCGAGCCATTTCGGATCGCTCTGTTGGTAGATAACATGCGGCCCCACGCCGGACGTCGCGATGACGCGCAATGACGTTTGCGCGCGGTTCAGTACTTCGAAGATCAAGCCTTGCGGATGCGGCTGCCAGCCGAAAACCGGTAGGTATTGGTCTTGCGCGCCGGCGTCATAAACGAGTGAATCTTTGCCGCCCGGGAGCGTGATAAGCCGGAGCGTTACCTTCGGATTGCTTTCACCCGAGAGGGGGTATTTTTCGTCGCCGGTCACGTTATCGACCGGCATGAAGTCGACGATCGGGAAATCCGTGGCGGGACGCTCGTCCATGCGCATATAGGCGATCGACTTACCGTCGGGCGCCCACGCAAAGCCATGCGCTGTGCCGAGTTCCTCCGGATAGACCCAATCCAAACCGCCGTTGAGAATTCGATCCTCGCTGCCGCCCGCGGTGAGCCGCCGGATCGAAACTTTGGACGCGAGCGATGCCACGTAGAGATCCGCTGCCTTCACGTACGCGATCGCATCGCCTTGCGGCGACCATTGCGGATCTGACGCGCGCCGGTCGATTGCGCGATCCTGCCCGGTCGTGATGTTCCGCACGTACAGCGTTCCACCAATGGTAAATGCCAGAGAACGCGCATCCGGCGACCACACCAGCGAGCCGGGCGTTCCGGCGCCTTTTCCGTAGGAGCGCGGATCGATGAGAATGCGATCATTTCTTGCGCGCACATCGTAGAGGTGCAGCGGAACGGCTTGAAACGGATCCTGAGTCGCAAGCACATATAAAAACGAGTTGCCATCGGGCGCCCAGGTGATGCGCGACGGCTGCGCGCCCCATGGCACGGGAACGCCAAAGACCTGATCGAGCGTCAGCGCCGTCGATTGCGCACGGGCGGGCGCGCCGGAGAGCAGCGCGAGAACGGGAAGCGCAGCCAGGAAACGGCGCAGCATGGAAGCGGAGTTCACCGAAAGGCCCCGCGAATACTTGAGGCACCTCCAATGCCCAACCCCTTTGAAGAGAAGTTCACGCAGCAGAATCCGATCGTGGAAGCGGCAACGCGCATTCGCGCCCGCCGCGAGATTGCGCGCGCCGCCGACGGTATCGACGAGGGGCCGGTTCCATTTGAGGACGCCGAACAGGCTCTGGACGCCTTCGGCGAGCGGCTTGCCGCCGGTGCGAAACGGCTCAATGCAATCCTCGGACGCAGCGGCATGAAATTCGTGAAGATTTTGCATCCGCTGCGCTTGCGCTTGCGCTTTGCAGACAAGCGCGTCACGTTGGATCTCGATGAAGTCCATCAGCTCGTGCGTGTCTCCGGTCTGGGTTTGGACGGAGAGTGGCAATTCGATCCGGGCGCCCAGACGCCGTCACTGATCAACCTGTCGAAAATTTCAACCGAAGCGGGGTATGGTGAAGCGCTTACCGCTTCTTCTTTGCTGCAACTGATCGCCGCGGACGAGGCTTTGGAGCCCCCGCCGCACTTGCAAGGGCCCGGGCCGTTAAGCTTCTAGCCAGTATCTTGGGCGTCGGGCAAATCTGGTTGACCGGACACTCCCCGCAGCGCGGGATCGGCGCTTTACAGATCGCGCGGCCGTGCATGATCAGCCAATGATGGGCGTGGCGCCATTGCTCGCGCGGAACGATCTTCTGAAGATCTTGCTCGACGTCGCGCGGGTTCTTTCCGAGCGTTAGTCCCAAGCGGTGTGCGACGCGAAACACGTGCGTATCAACCGCGATCGCGGCTTGCTCGAACGCAACCGACATAACGACGCTCGCCGTTTTCCTTCCGACGCCGGCCAGCGCTTCGAGCTCTTCGCGTTGCGATGGAACCACGCCGCCGTGCTGTTCGGCCAACGCGCGCGAGGCGCTGATGATGTTCTTGGATTTCATTCGGAAGAATCCGCACGACCGGATAAGCCGTTCAACATCGCTCTGTTTGGCTTTTGCGAGTTTTTCAGGAGTTGGATATTTTGCAAACAGCGCCGGCGTTGCCAAATTCACGCGTGCGTCGGTGCACTGCGCCGAAAGAATGACCGCCATGAGCAGCTCGAACGGGTTGGAGTAATGCAGCGCCGTAACGGCGTGCGGATAGGTTTTTTCCAGGATCGCCAGCTCGCGCTCCGCGATGACCCTGCTTACCTTGCTTTTGGGGAACGGGATCTTCGGCATTAGCGGGCGGGGTTTGCCGCTGCAGGCGACGTATCCTCACGCCATGCCTGATATATCACGGCGCGAACTTCTCATTGGCGGAGCCGCGGCCGCCGCCACCGCCGGCGTGTTGGCCGTCGAAGGATGCAACGTCATCACCTCGGGCGGATCGCTCGCTCCGAACATTTCGTCGGCGTTTACGCTGACGACGCAGTATTCCGACCACACTTTCGGCGGAAAGACGCTGCGAACGCGTACGTTCGACGGCATTATTCCGGGGCCGACCATGACCGTCGTGCCGGGCCAGCAGCTCACAATCAACGTCGTCAACGGATTTCCGCCAAACGCGGCAGCAACGCCGGGGCCGGGCATCGACCCGATGAACAACCCGCATCTTTTCAACACCGCCAACTTGCATCTGCACGGTGTTCAAGTCGTGCCGCACATTTTCGACCCGATCGGTACCAGTGATCGCGCGGCGATGATGGTAGCCATCCAGCCGGGCAGCACCTATACGTACAATTTTTCGATTCCCGCGGATCAGCCGGCGGGACTCTACTGGTACCATCCGCACCACCACGGATCGACCGACGTCGAGGTTTCCGGCGGAATGGCCGGCTTGATTCTGGTCAAAGGCGCGATCGACAACGTTCCGGAGATTGCCGCCGCGCGCGATTTACGGCTGGCGTTTCAAACGATCAACGTCAACGCGAGCACGACGACCCCGGGCATCTACGATCTCGAGTACGCAGCCTATAAGCCGCCGGCAAGCGGCGGATACAAACCGCGCTCCGATTATCTTTTTGCGATAGTCAACGGACAGCTCGTGAATCTCATCGACTTCACCGTGCCGCCCGTTTGCGGCGCCTCGAACTGCGGCGTTCCGAACCCTTCGCCGCCACCGGTGGTGCAGGTGCAGCCGGGCGAGGTGGTCCGGCTGCGAATTCTCAACGGCTCGAACACGCTAAACCTGCCACTTTCACTTCCGGGCTTTGAAGTCTACGTGATCGGCTACGACGGCGTGAACCTGCTGGCGCCTCAGTTAGTCGATCTCGCCGGCGCCCACATGCTGTTGACGATGGGCGGGCGCATCGAGTTGCTTCTACGGGCTCCGGCGGCGCCGGGAAACTACAATCTTAGCGCAGTCGCCGATACGACCGATCCGCATCCGTGGCCGGCCTTTCCCCTTACGCAGTTCGTCGTATCCGGAACGCCGGTTTCGATGGCGATTCCCACGTCGTTGCCGACGCCGACACGTGAATATCCGTTGATTGCCGACAGCGATATCACCGGAACTCGCTCGGTTCTCTTCAGCAACACCTTTCCGTCGCCGTCGATTCTTTTCGGAACCGCACTCACCGTAAACGGCAACGTCTACGACGAGACAAGTGTCCCGGCGGAGTTCGTTCTACCGGTTGGAAACGCCGAGACATGGACGATCACGAACAACATGTCTGAAGGCCATCCGTTCCATCTCCACACCAATTCTTTCGAAGTGCATCAGGTCACCGGCTCGAGTGGCACCGTCAACTATAATCCACCGATCATTTGCGACAGCGTCTGGGTTCCGCCCAACGGTAAAGTCGTCATGCGCGTGCGCTATAAACAGTGGCGCGGCAAAGACGTCTTCCATTGCCACAAACTGGTCCACGAAGATCAGGGGATGATGTCGAACACGCTCTTGGTGTAGCGCAATAGGGGTGGGGCTAGCAATTCTCAGCAGCCGCACTCTCGCGCGCGCTCACCATGACGCTACCTACGGTTTTAAATATTGAACGAGCCAGTCGATCCAGCGCCGGTTGACGTCCATCGCGCGGACCGGATCGCCGGGTGAATGCCCTGCGATCGGATAGGCAAAGAAGCGCGTCGTTACGCCGTGATCGGTTAGCGCGCGGAACATTTCGTACGATTGCGTGATGGGAACGCGCACGTCGCCGGTATCGCTTAAGATAAGCGTCGGCGCCGTAATATTCCACGCGTACGTGATCGGCGACTGAGCACGGTAGAGCGCCATGTTGTTTCCAACGAACGGAGAGCCCGAAATCTCTGAAATGCCGACGGTAACGCCGTTATCGGAAAGCGTGTACTCGTCAACCCAATTATTGACGGCTGCACCCGCGACCGCCGCCTTCCAAATGTTGTAATGCCCCTCGAGCCACGAGGTCATGTAGCCGCCGTACGACCACCCCGAGACTCCGATGCGGGACGTATCGACGTGCGCCGTCTGTTCGACCGCTGCGATTCCCGCCATCACGTCGCGCCCCGGCCCCGCGCCCGCGTCGTTGAAAATAGCGTGCCAGTATTGCTCGCCTTGGTTATCGCTGCCGCGATAATTCGGATTGAAGACCAGGAAGCCGCGCGCGGCTAACAGCTGGTTGAGCGTGCTGAACGAAAGAATCGAAGCCGAATTCGGACCCCCATGAACCACGAGCACCAGCGGATAGGCTTTGCTGGCGTCGTATCCGGGCGGATACGTCAGCGTACCGTTCTCGGAAAATCCCTCGAACGACCACGTAACCGGTTGAACTTTGCCGAGATCGAGTTTCGCGACCGCGTCGTTATAAGACGTTAAGCGCCTCGGCGTCCCACTGGCGGAACTCATGTAATAGAGCTCGTTCGGATGGTTTGCTTCGCTCCCGGTAAACGCGATAGCGCCGGTGTTACTAACGCTGCCATCGAGCCAGAACGGTTGCACGGGCTGAACGGGCCCCAGCTGCAGGCGCTGCGCGGCGCCGTCGAGCGGCTTCACCCAAAGCGCTGCATCCGTTCCCCTGTGTCCCGCAATCAATAAAGATTTCGAATCCGGCATCCAGATCGCGCGCGCCACGTTCGTATCGATGTCGCCGGCCGTAACGTCACTCCCGTTACCGCCACTTGACGAGGTTACGAGAATGTCATTTTGTGCCGACGGATCGCCTTGAAACGGATAGAAATACGCGATCTTACTTCCATCGGGCGAGAAGCTGCCGTACCCTTCGTATTTGCCGTGCGACGTGAGCGTGCGAATTGTGCCCGACTGTACGTCGAGCACGTCAACAGTCGCGAGATAGCCGTCCGTATCGTAAGCGTTCGGCATGCGCGTGAAGATCAGCGATTTGCCGTCGGGCGACCACGACAAGGGTGATGCAGGCGGACCCGGCGGCGTGGCTGTGGGCAAACTCCAGGTGCCCTGCGTCAAGCGCTTATCACCGGAACCGTCGGCGTTGATCAGCCAAATATGATTTGGCGCCGGCGCCGCTTTGTCTTGATAGGCTTGGTCACCCACGACAAACGCGTCGAGATGTTTCTCGATGTCTTTTTTGTTGACCGGATCGTCGGGCGTAACGTAGGCGATCGCGCCGCCATCCGGACGCCACGTGAACTGCTCGACGCCGTTTGCCGCGTGCGTCAACTGCGATGCGTCGCCGCCGCGCATATCCAGAACGAAGACCTGCTCGGCAGCTTTGTCTCCTTCGCCCGTGATCGAAAGAAACGCCAAGCGCTTTCCATCAGGCGACCATGCCGGCGAAGCGACACCGCGCCGCCCCGCGGTCAGCGGCCGCGTGCTGTTGTCGCCTAAGTTGTAGAGCATCAGCGTGCGCATGCTGCGATCTGTTTTATAGTCGGGAACCGAGAGAATGAACGCGATGACGCTGCCGTCAGGCGAGAGCGCCGGCTCGGAAAGTCCCGAGAGCGACTTCATGTCATCCAAAACCATCGTGCGCGCCGAGGCCGAAGCCGCCGTCGCAACGATGAGCGCCAAAATCAAAGCGAAATGCTTCATCATTACCTCAAATACCGGTCGACCCAGGCAAGCCAACGTTTTGTGACGTCTTCGGAGCGAACGGGATCGCTCGGAAAATGCCCGTGCACCGGATACGCTACGAACTGCACCGGCACGCCATTGTCTTTGAGCGCGTGGTACATCTTGAACGAATTGGTGATCGTCACGTTGTTATCGCCGATGTCGCCCATAATCAGCGTCGGCGCCTTAATCGATTGCGCGTACGTGATCGGCGACTGCTCGCGCCACATGGCCGTATACTTCGGATTCCAAGGCGAACCCCCGAACCACGGGACGTCGGTGTAAACGTAAAACGCTTCGTTGTAGTCGTCGAACCAGTCATTGAGCGCCGCGCCGGCGACAGCCGCTTTCCAAATATTGTAGTGGCCGGTCATCCACGAGGTCATGTAACCGCCGTACGACCAGCCCGTGACCGCCATACGGCTCGTGTCTACCTTATAAGCTTTCTCGACGGCCGCGATTCCCGCCATCACGTCGCGTCCGGGACCTGCGCCGGCATCATGCCAAATTGCGTGTTCGTAACGATCGCCTAAGTTTGTGCTGCCGCGGTAGTTGGGATTAAAGATCAGATAGCCGTGCGCAGCAAAAATCTGATTCTGGCTGTTCCAGACCAACGTCGACGCCGATTGCGGTCCGCCATGGACGATAAGCACCAGCGGGTAGGATTTCTTCGAATCGTAACTGGGCGGAAGCGTCAGTACGCCGTCTTCCGAGAAGCCGTCGTTCTTCCAATTCATCTCGACGACGCGGCCCAGCTGCAGCTTGGTTATGAATCCGTTGTAATTCGTTAGCCGTACCGGCGTCGATTTCGGGGACGCGAGATAATAGAGCTCAGCCGGATGATTGGTCGTCGTACCGGTGAACGCAAGCGCGCCCGTCTTGCGCGCGACCGGACCGGTTTGCGAGATCGCGACATTTCCCAGGTTGACGCGCTGCGTCGATCCGCCTAAGGTGACGTACCATGCAGCGACATTCGATCTGTCAGGTCCGAAGAGCCACAGCGCTTTGCCGCTCGGATCCCAAGCCGTACCGTTAATTGTGCGATCGATGTGCGCGCGAATATCTTTGCCGGGTCCGCCGCCGATATGCGTGACGTAGATGGCATTTCCTTTGGTGTCGTCGCCGTTGGCGTTGCGCGAATACGCGATCAGATTTCCGGCCGGCGCAAAATCAGGCGAGCCTTCCAAACCTTTGTTGCCGGTTAACGGGCTTCGCTTTCCCGTCCGCGCATCAACAATATCGATGACCGCACCCAAGGAATCGCCGATCAGCGGCGTCGGAAAATGAATGATCGCAATCTTCTTACCATCGGGCGACCACGAGATATCCGACGTGGCGCCGGGATCGACGGTGCCCAAGCTCCACGAGCCGCTCGTCAGGCGTTTAGACGTGCCGCCGTTGCTTCCGATCGTCCAAAGATGCGACGGGATGGATGCTTCGGTGTGCAGATAATCGTTCGCGCCTACTTCAAATGCGTCGTTATGCGCTTCGACTTGTTTCTTGTACGGATTCGGATCCTGCGTGATGAAGGCGAACTGCGAGCCGTTGGGGCTCCAGGCAAATCCGTCAACGCCTTGCTCGGCTTTGGTAACCGGCCGCGGATCTCCGCCGTCGAGCGGGAGAACGAATATCTCTTCTTGCGGATCGGTCACGCCCTCAACCATCGTCGACATCAAGAACGCAATGCTCGATCCGTCGGGCGACCAGCGCGGTGAAGCTAATCCGCGGCGATTGAACGTGATCTGCCGGACTTTCTTGGTCTTCACGTCCATCAGCATCAGATCGCTTTGCGAGCGATCTT
Source organism: Vulcanimicrobiota bacterium (assembly GCA_013036105.1). GTDB lineage: Bacteria > Vulcanimicrobiota > Vulcanimicrobiia > Vulcanimicrobiales > Vulcanimicrobiaceae > Rubrimentiphilum. The sequence continues at coordinate 57,010 of JAAXCX010000005.1, read as the reverse complement.
TCGCGAAGTCCGGACGTGAACGCACGAAGACAATTCGCTTTCCGTCCGGTGAAATTTGCGGACTGCTGAGCGAAACGATATTGCGAACGTCGCTAAAGTCGATGGTACGAGCGGAGGCCGCCGCCGGGAACAAAGCCGCGATAGAAATCGCAGCGATTATTGCTAAGCGCATCGGGACGAATGTACGCTAGTCGGTAAGGGCGACCTGCCTTTTGCGGACGGTAACGAGTCCGTCGCGCGCGAGCGCTTCGACGAGCATCGTGACGTCCTGAGCCGAGCGGCCCGGCAGCGCCAGCTCACGGTGCAAGGCGAGCAACGAGACGCGCCTGCCGGGAGGCAGGTTCCGCAAACGGTCGATGATTCGTCCGCGCGCGAACCGGGCCGTCTGTTCGAACGGCAAGGTCTTCGCTTTAGGCGGCGAGCGTTTGAGCTCGGCCGGCTCGACCGGAAAGGAAGGGCAAAGCGATTTCAGCGGACAGATCGCGCACTTCGGCGCGCGCGCGGTGCAAACCGTGGCGCCGAAATCCATCAGCGCCGAATTCCAATCGTGTCCCCGGCCGCGGGGGACGAACGCTTGCGGTTCTTCCGTACCGAGCGTTAAGCGCTGCACGACGCGGCGCACGTTCGTATCCACGGCAGCGTCATCGTATTCAAACGCAAACGTTCTCAATGCAGCGGCCGTGTAGGGACCGATACCGTTCAGCCGGCGCAAAGACTCGACGTCACGCGGCACGGCGCCCTGGAATCGCGTGACAATTTCTTCCGCGATCCGTTTCAATCGCAACGCACGGGAATTGTAACCCAGCCCTTGCCATTCGCGGATCACGTCGGCCAGCGACGCCGCGGCCAAAGTTCGCATATTCGGGAAGCGTTTGAGAAACGCTCGATATTTCGGCAGGACGCGATCGACTTGCGTCTGCTGCAGCATGAACTCGCTGACCAGAACGCGGTAAGGGTCGCGCGTTTTGCGCCATGGCAAGTGGCTCCGGCCGTTTTTCGCGTACCAAGAAAGCAATCGTCGCTGAACCGGCTTCACGCCCGGTGCTTCGGCGGAGGCGCGCACGGGCCCGTCGAAGCCGAATTTCATGGCAGAGCATCAAGTCGACGCCGTCGTGATCGGCGCGGGCCCGGGCGGCTACCACGCCGCGATCAGGTTAGGGCAACTCGGGAAGAAAGTCATTTGCGTGGACCGCGACGAGGCGGGCGGCGTTTGCTTGAATTGGGGATGCATTCCGACAAAAGCACTATTGCACGTCGGCGAGATCGTGTGGCAGATCGATCATGCGGACGCGCTCGGGCTCAAAGTGCCCAAGGCGGAAGTCGATCGCGAAGGCGTCGCCAAGTTCAAGACCGAGGTTGTCAACGCAAACGTCGGCGGCGTAAAGCAGCTCTTCAAATTCAACAACGTGCAGTTCATTTACGGCGAAGCTTCCTTTAAAAGCGCGACGGAAATAACCGTCAAGACCAAAGAGGGCGGCACCGACACGATTAAGGCGGAGTACGCCGTGATCGCCACCGGCTCGGCCCCGGTCGACGTGAAGGCATGGCCGCGCGACGGCGAGACGATCATCAACTCCGATGACGCCGTGCAACTCAAATCTGTCCCGAAAACGATTTTGATCATCGGCGGCGGCGTCATCGGCTTGGAATTCGCAACCGTTTACACGCGCCTTGGCGCGAAGGTGCTCGTCGTCGAGATGATGCCGCAGATATTGACCGGCACCGATCTGGAGATCGGCAAAGAACTCGGACGCATCCTCAAAAAACAGGGCGTCGAGATCATGCTGAACACCAAAGTCGGCGCCGTCAAGAAAGACGGCAAGACTGTCAAAGCGACGTTCAACGGCGAGGGTACCAACGGCAAAGACGAAACGCGCGACTTCGAATGCGTGCTCGTGGCGGTCGGCCGGCGTCCCGTCAGCGATAACTTGAACCTGCAGGCCGCGGGCCTGGAAGCCAACGAGCGCGGATTCGTCGATGTCGACCAGCAGCGCCGCACGAAAGTCAAAAATATTTTCGCGATCGGCGACATCGCCGGAATGCCGCTGCTCGCGCACAAGGCCATGAAAGAAGGCGTCATCGCGGCCGAAGTGATCGCCGGTGATAAGTCTGCCGCCTTCGATCCGGTCGCGATTCCCAATTGCGTCTACACCGATCCGGAAGTGGCAACTGTCGGACTTTCGGAAGAAGAGGCCAAAGCCGCCGGCCACGAGGTACGCATCGGTAAGTTTCCGCAGAAAGCCAGCGGCCGCGCGCGGACGATGAACGATACCGACGGATTGATCAAACTCGTCGGCGACGCAAAAACCGACATGCTGCTCGGCATGCACATCGTGGCGCCGCAAGCGGAATCCCTGATCGGCGAAGGCGTGATCGCGCTCGAGATGGGCGCGACGCTCGAAGACATCGGCCTCTCCATTCATCCGCACCCCACGCTGACCGAGGGCATCATGGAAGCGGCCGAAGCCGCCCACGGCAAAGCGATCCACATCGTGAACCCCAAGCCTAAAGCCCCGCAACCGGCGGCTGCAAAATAAGATTCTAAGGGCTGAATGAACGCCAGGGTGCTCGATCTCGGGCTGCGGCCTTATCGCGAGATCTGGCAGATGCAGCACGAGTTACACGAACGGGTCGGCAAAGGCCAAGACCCCGAGACGTGGATTTTCGTCGAGCATCCGCCCGTTGTCACGCTTGGCCGCAACGCTAAGTCCGGCAACGTCCTTCTTTCTAAGGAAGCGCTGGCGCAGCGGGGCGTGGACCTCGTCGAGATCGAACGCGGCGGCGACGTCACCTATCACGGTCCTGGGCAACTCGTCGTCTACCCTATCCGGCGCTTGGCGCGCTTTCGCGAAGTCGTTCCGCTTGTGCGTGCCCTTGAGAGCGCCGTTATCCAAGCGTGCGCGAAGTTCGGCGTGCGTGGCGAGCAGCACGCGGATCACGCCGGCGTGTGGGTTGGCAACGATCAGCTCTGCGCGATCGGCTTGTCTGTAAGAAAGATGACGTCCATGCACGGCATCGCGCTCAATGTCTCCAACGATTTGAGCTACGACTCGCTCATCAATCCGTGCGGTTTAACCGATCGCGGACTGACGAGCCTCTCGAAGGAAGCAGGCCGCGCCGTTTCGATCGCCGAGGCACGCGACGCGTTGCTCGACGCTTTCGAAAAAGCTTTTGGCTTCACGCGGGCCTCGTCGGAGGCGGTCGCATGATACACGTCGACCTGACCCGCGAGCGGCGCGTGCCGAAGCCCGAATGGCTGAAAGTGAAACTGCCGCACGGCGACGACTACGAGCGCGTGAAGCGCGAAGTAACGGGGCTGCGCTTAAATACCGTCTGCCAAGAAGCGATGTGCCCGAACCTGGCGGAATGCTGGGGCGCCGGCACGGCGACGATCATGATTCTGGGCGATACGTGTACGCGCGGCTGCCGTTTCTGCAGCGTAAAGACCGGCAACCCGAAGGGCGTTGTTGATTGGATGGAGCCGGTGCGCGTAGCCGAAGCGGTGCGCGATCTCGGCTGGAAATATTTGGTGCTGACCGCGGTTGATCGCGACGATCTGGCCGACGGAGGCGCGCTCATCTTCGCAAACACGGTGCGGGAGATCCACGAGCGCGTGCCCGGATCGCGTGTAGAAATCCTGAGCGGCGACTATCGCGGCGACTTAAACGCGCTCGACATTGTGCTCGACGCCAAGCCCGACGTCTTCGCGCACAACCTCGAAACGGTGCGCCGGCTCACGCCGCGCGTCCGCGACAAGCGCGCCAAGTACGACCAATCGCTGAGCATCATGCGGCACGCCAAGCAACGCGCGCCCGACCGTTACACGAAGACCTCAATCATGCTCGGTCTGGGCGAAACCGACGAAGAGATCGAACAAGTCATGGACGACGCCCGCTCCGCTGGCGTGGACATCTTCACGATGGGCCAGTACTTGCAGCCCACGAAAAAACATCTGCCGGTCGAAACCTTCGTCCATCCGCAGAAATTCGCGCAGCTCGGCGAGGTCGCGCGCACCAAAGGCTTTCACCAAGTCGTTTCGAGCCCGCTCTCGCGCAGCTCGTATCACGCCGAGCAGGCTTTTGCCTAGCGCATAAGAGTGACACCGTTCTTTTTGCGGCGGCCGATACTCGCGGCCGTCTGTTCACTGGTCATCGTCATCGCGGGACTTATCGTCATCCCGACTTTGCCGATCGCCCAATACCCGCAGATCGCGCCGCCGGTCGTAACGATCAGCGCCAACTACACGGGCGCCAACGCGCAGGCGGTCGAGTCGGCCGTCACCACGCCGCTCGAACAAGCCGTTAACGGCGTCGAGGGCCTGCGCTACGTCACCTCGACGAGTTCCGACAACGGCACCAGCTCAATCACGGCTACCTTTAATCTCGGCACGAATCTCGACACAGCGGCGAGCGACGTGCAGAATGCGGTGCAATCGGCGCTCGGACGACTGCCGAACGAAGTCAAGCAGACCGGCGTCACCGTCTCGAAAAATTCTGGCACGTTCGCGATGGCGCTGGCGTTGCGCTCGACCAACAAACAATACAACCAGCTCTTCTTAAGCAACTTCGCGGAGCTCAACGTCGTCAACGCGCTCAAACGCGTGACGGGCGTGAGCAACGTCATCATCTTCGGACAGCGGCGCTATGCGATGCGCGTGTGGGTCAATCCGCTGCAGCTGCAAGCGCGCGGGCTCGCCATCTCCGACGTCATCGGCTCGTTGCAAGAACAAAATGTTGAAGTCGCCGCCGGCAGTATCGGCAGCGCTCCCGAGGCCTCCAACCAGCCGTTTACCATCAGCGTGCACGCCGAGGGACGCCTAAGCACTCCCGATCAGTTCCGCAATATTATCATTCGCGCCGATCCGAACGGCGGCTTTACGCGCCTGGGCGACGTGGCCCGCATCGAGATCGGCGCCGAAGATTACTCGAGCGTCATCTCATTCGACGGAAACAAAAACGTCGTCGGCATGGGCGTGCTGCAACTTCCGACGGCCAACGCACTGCAAGTCTCCCAAGGCGTGCGCGCGCAAATGGACGAGTTACAGAAGACGTTTCCGCCCGGTGTGACCTGGGAGATGGCCTTCGATAGTTCGGAGTTCGTGAACGAATCGATCCGCGAAGTCATCTGGACGCTGCTGCTTTCGATCTTCCTGGTCATCGCGGTCATCTATCTTTTCTTGCAAGATCCGCGCTCAACGGTCATTCCGGCCGTCACGCTTCCGATCTCGCTGATCGGCACGTTCTTCGTGATGAAGCTCTTCGGCTTCACCATCAATACCATCACGCTTTTCGGCTTGACGCTCGCGACCGGATTGGTGGTTGACGACGCGATCGTCGTCATCGAAAACATCGCGCGCTTTATTCAAGAGAAAGGCATGACCGGAAACGAAGGCGCCGCCGCGGCCATGCGCGAGGTTCAAGGTGCGGTCGTAGCGTCGTCGCTTGTGCTGCTGGCGGTTTTCGTGCCGGTCGCATTTTTTCCGGGAACGACCGGACAACTCTACCGCCAGTTCGCGATGACAATCGCTGCGTCAATTACCATCTCGCTCTTTGCGTCGCTCACGCTGACGCCGGTCATGTCCGCGCGCATGCTCCGGCGCGACTACCACTCACACTTTCCGCTCTTCGTGATTTTCAACCGTGGCTTGGACGCCTTCCGCGGTTGGTACCGCGACACGCTGCCGAAAATGATGCGCGCGCGCTATCTGGTGGCGGCGCTCTTCCTCGGCGCGCTGCTCGCGACGTTCTTCCTCTTCCGTACCGCGCCGACGGCGTTTATTCCCGACGAAGATCAGGGATTTTTCGTCGTAACGATTCAAGCTCCGGAAGGTTCGTCGCTCGCGCACGAACTGAGCGTGGCAAAACGCGTTGAGGCCATCCTCAGCAAACAGCCGGAGATCGTGCACGTCTTCGACGTCTCGGGTTTCAGTTTCACCGGAAGTGGCCCCAATCGTGGCATTCTCTTCGCGCGACTGGCGCCGTGGTCGCAGCGCCGCGGAGGTCAGCATTCGCTGCCGGCGCTGCTGCAGCGCATTCAAATGCAATTCTTCGGCATCCCCGATGCGCAAGTGTTCGCATTCAATCTGCCGGCGATTCAAGGCGTTGGAAATTTCGGCGGTTTTCAATTCGAATTGGAAGATCGCGGCAACGTCGGGCTGCCCGCGCTCATGGGCACGGCGTTCGGTTACATGGGGCTCGGGAATAAAGATCCGGATCTGCTCAATGTCTTTACGACATTCCGCATCAATTCGCCGCAGATGCAAATCCACGTCGACCGCGAGAAGGCCAAGTCGATCGGCGTCTCGCTGACCGACGTCTTCAACACGATGCAGACCGATCTCGGATCATTTTACGTCAACGACTTCGACTATCTCAACCGCTCGTACCGCGTCATGGTTCAGGCCGAAGAACCGTTCCGCAACAGCATGCAGTCACTGCAATATCTGTACGTGCGCTCGAAAGACGGTGGCATGGTTCCGCTCGGCGGCATCGCGCAGACGAAGCTCGGCCTTTCATCGCCTATTATCAACCACTACAATCTCTACCGCTCGATCGAAATCAACGGATCGGCAGCCGCGGGCAAAGGCTCCGGACAAGCGATCGCGGCAATGGAAAAACTCGCCGCGCAGATCGATCCGCCCGGGGTGAGTTATGAGTGGTCGGGCATTTCGCGCGAGGAAATCGAAGGCGGGGTGCTTTCGGCGCTGATTTTCGGAGTCGGCATCGTCTTCGTGTTCCTGGTGCTTGCCGCTCAGTATGAAAGCTTCGTCGATCCGTTCATCGTGCTACTCGCCGTGCCGGTCGCCATTCTCGGCGCTCTCGTCTTCCTCGATGTGCGCCACATCGCAAGCGACGCCTACGCGCAGGTCGGCTTCGTCATGCTGATCGGGCTGGCGAGTAAGAGCGCCATTCTTATCGTGGAGTTTGCAAATCAGCAATTGGCGCAAGGCGCAGATCTCATCACCGCGGCATCCCGCGCCGCGCAGACCCGGCTGCGGCCCATCTTGATGACGTCGCTTGCGTTCATCATCGCCGTAACGCCGCTGGTTTTTGCAAGCGGCGCCGGCAGCGCGGCCCGCCATTCGCTCGGAACGGCGGTCTTCGGCGGCATGGTCGTTTCGACGATCCTAAACTTAGCAATTACGCCTGTGCTCTATGTTATCGTGAAGTCGTGGGTTTTGCGGCGCAAGGGCTTGCGCAGGTTCCCAGCCGACTTGCCGGAGCTCGGTCTGCCTGAAGGCGAACCCCCAGTTCCCGCCTAACCCCAAAAATCCACACCGCTGGAGCTGGAGATCGATTTGATGCTTCGTTCTTTTTTTCGTGCAGGCGCACTCTGCGTGATTTCGGTTACTCTTGTCGCCGCGCCGGCGCTGGCCGACGTAACCGGACCCTACGGCACGGTGGTCCGCGGCGCGAACACCGCGATCAAGAACGCGATGAATGCTCACAGATTACCCCCGGGCACGGTCGCGCAAGTCCCGCCCGTCGGTCAGGTTCCAGTTGGAGGCAAAACGGAAATCGGTCTGCCGACCGGCTTCACGTACACGGTGGATTTCTCGTTCGCGCATCCGTACGGCAATGTCGGCAGCTTTGGAAACAAGTGGATGCAAGGCGGCACCGACGTCGTCGCAGGCTACGGCTTCAGCCCGAAGATGAGCGTTATCGCCAACTATTACGAACTGCAGCACTATCCGGTCGGTTTCAATAGCGGACAAGTTCCGTTTTTCTTGCCTAGCGGCTTTCCGCCGATTCCGGGCGTCAATCCGAGCTGCGTCGATCTCAGCGGCGCGACGTCGAGCACATGCACCGGCATCAGTGCGCCGGTTGACGTCACGACCAAAGATAAGTTTTTTCTCGGACTTTGGGAGAATCTGATCAACGTCGGAAAATTCCGCGGCCGGGAGATTCCGATCGTCGTTACGCCGACCTACGTCTCGCGCTGGTCGCAAGTCAACGCATCGGGCGGTAACGGCGACGTGGTTCCGTTCGTCGATTTCAACGGCGTGCCGCACTTCGGCATCAGCACGCGCACGACGCAAGTCTACTCGCTGGCCGTAACGATTCCGTTCTTGAAGACGCCGAAGATGTTCGGCACGTTCACCGTGGCGCCATCGTGGCTGGTGCATACGGCCGGACTCAACCAGCAGAACCACGCGCAGCTCTATCAGATTCTCTATCTCGAATACAACCCGACGCCCACCACCAAAATCTTCCTGGAGCCGCAGAGTTCGCGCGACTATCTGCCCGCCGATCCGTACGCGCAGCATGTGGCCGCTTACTTTGCCGGGATTGCCCAGCGCTTGGGGCCAACGGCGTTCGTACAGTTGGTGCTCAATAGCGGCGGCCCGACCAACTACACGCCGTACGGTATCAAGCAACTCAACTGCCTGCAGCTACCGTGTTCGGCCAATACGGTTCCGACGGTCGGAGGCCTGAAGGCGACGCAGTTGCAGATCCAAATCGGTATCGGTTCGCCCAGCGTCATTCAGTTTTAATTACGGGGATGAGCAACATGCAAACAACTATCCAACGCGCTGCGGCGGCGCTCACACTCATCGCTCTGGCGGCTTGCAGCGGCGGCGTCGGCAGTAACGGCAGCGTGCCCGTTGCCCCCGTGTTACCGGCGGGCGGAGGATTGACGCAACAGAATTTGGTCGGCGTCGGCGACAGCCTGACGTTCGGCGAGCAATCCGAAGGACAGCTCGGCGATCCAACGGCAACCGCGCCGGGTATCTCCGCGCTTCCCGGCGCAGCCGTGCCGCCGACGCAAGAAAATGGCTTCTGGTCGCTTCTCTATCAGCAATACACTGGAAAGAGTGCCGCCAGCACGGGCGTGCTTCCGCTGATCGTGAAGCCGGGCTTGGGAAGCCAACTCGTCGTTTCCACTTTAAACGCGGGTTTCGCGCCGACGCACCTCGGATGCGATGCATTCAACCAACAGGCCTACTCACAGGCAACGTGGCCGCTCACGCGCATGGCTCCGTCGTCGCCGATTGCTAACCTCGGCGTTCCTGGCGCGACCATGCATGAAGCCGTCGCGATGAATGCGCCGATTACCGGCGCGCCGCCGGGACCGGTGGGGACGAGCTGCCCATCATACGTTACCCTTCCGGGCGACGCGAGTTCGGGCGGTCTGCAATCGCTCATCCAAGACGAAAGCAAACTCTTCTATCCGGTGCTGGGCCAATTCGCAGCGACGCTGCCCAACCCGACCATGCTCAACGCCGCCGTTTCGCTCAAACCGAAAGTCACGACGGTTTGGCTTGGCGCAAACGACCTGCTGAAGTTCATCTTCTCGCACGGGAATTCGCCGGTCACCGATTCGCCCACACAACTGGCAACTGACCTCACGCAGATCATCACGACGCTGCAGGCGAGCGGATCGCAAGTCGTCGTCGGCGATCTGCCTGATATTCTCGGCAACCCGGGTACCGGGGAACTTCCGGTTCCTCAATTCTTTCCGGCCGCAAAAATCTCGGCCGACTTGCAGAAGCTCGGCGTACCGGCCCCCGTTGCCGGAGCCGTGCAGGCGTACATTATCGGCAAGTACACGGGCGCGACCGGTTTCTTGACGGAGTCGGGTTTCTTCGGCGTGCTGGCGGAACTCGGTTCTTCCTCGCCGAGCATTACCCCGAACCTCGATCCGGGCGGACCCGGCAGCGGCGACGGTCCGACCTATTTGGACTCAGCGTTTTCCGCGCAAGTCATCGGACTGAACGCCGCCTATAACTCGGCAATCGATTCGACCGCCACCGCGACCGGCGTTGCACTTGCACCAATTACGACGCAGTTTAGGGCACTGGCCGCGACGGGCCTCACGCTCGCTCCCGGCGTGACGCTGACGTTACAATTCGGCGGCGGCATCCTGAGCTATGACGGTTTGCATCCGTCGAACACGGGTTACGCGGTAATTGCGAACGTTTTCATCGGCGCGCTCGATACGAAATACAACCTCGGAATCGCTCCGCTGTCGAATGCGCAAGTCGGAGCAATCGCGCAGACGGATTCATACAACCCGTTTGTCATCCGCGCTATCAATCCGGCGTGGCCGTATCCGCTCCCCTAGCCGATGGCTAGCATCGACGACGTCAAGAAAGCGCGACCCGGCGAGCTGAAGCTCATCGACATTCGCAAGAAGCCCGACGAGCAGCAAATCCCAGGCTCAATGCGTGCAGACGGCGAGGCGCTCGAAGCGATGGTCGATTTGCCATTCACCAAAGACGAGCACGTCGTGCTCTATTGCGGGAGCGGCAATTCATGTTCGCGCGTTGCGCAAACGTTACGCGAAAGAGGCTACAACGCCGAAGCGCTGGAGGGCGGCTACGCAGCTTGGCAATCGGCCGGCCTCCCTTTAGAGCCGCGGCCCGACTAGATTGTCATGGTGAGCCGCGATCGCCCTTGGGGCGAACGCGATGTCGAATCACGGCCGAGCCTGTCGAGGCCCGCGTAGCACTAACGATACATATCAAGAAATGAAAATATTGATCGCAGCGCTCGTTGCTCTAACTATCATTCAAGTCGGCTTGAGCAAGCAGAGATTCACCCAAGTGGTTCTCAGCACGAATCACTACAGCTTTACGTCCGAGGGAAATCACGTGAGCCGGTACTATCTGCTCTGCCGCGCCACGTGTCAAGGGACAAATCCGCGCGTTTCCATCTCGGAATTGGTCGCCGCCCTAAAACATCCTCAACAGAATGCGGCCGCCGGATTTTCGCAAATTGTAACTCAGAAGTGGCTGGATGCTACGGCTGAAGCGGCATACCAGCGACAGTTACGTATCTTTCGAGACGCCAATCAACCCAGTGAACTCCATGATAGGTTCATGGCCATCTACCGAAATCGAACCACTGTGCTGGACCTCTTAGCGAAAGCTTATCAAACTCAATCCCCAAACGAGGAAGAATATTTTCAAATCACCGGAACCTTTTCCAAAGGGCCAGTAACTTCATTCGCAAGCCAAAAAACGCTTTTGCCATTCCTGTTACCATTTAGGATAATGGTTAATGGCCAAGTAAGAGTCAGTTATGATCCTCAATTGTCGCGAGACGCTGCCTCCGCGTTGAGTCCGATAGACCCCGTGAAGCGGTTACTTGAGGGCGAGGGCTGGCAGGGTTTCGTCGGCAGCCTTGTTTACGAGCAGGCGCGAGCACAATAAGGCTTCTACGCGTAAACCCCGCGAAGCTTTAGCGACTGAACGACCCGATCGATCGCCACCATATACGCGGCGGTGCGGTACGGAATTTTATGCCGGTTGGCGATACTGCGCAATTCGTGGAAGTTGGTAATGAGCGTATCTTCGAGCCGGTCGTTCACTTCGTTGAGCTTCCAGAAGTAGCCCATCTTGTCTTGAACCCACTCGAAGTATGAAACCGTAACGCCGCCGGCGTTGGCCATGATGTCCGGAATGACCGTTATGCCGCGCTCGTTCAAAATATGGTCGGCGTCCGGTGTCGTGGGGCCATTCGCGCCTTCAACAACGAGCTTCGCTTTCACGTTCGGCGCATTCTCCGACGTTAGCACGCGCTCCAGCGCCGCGGGCACAAGCACGTCGCACTCGCTTACCAGCAGCTCCGCGTTGCTGATTTTATCCCCGCCGCGAAACGCCGCCAGATTGTGATCTTGCTCCGCTAGCTCAATCGCCTTTTCGAGATCGATACCCTTCGGATTGTAGTAGGCGCCGGTGACGTCGGAAATGCCAACGATCTTACATCCGCGCTGCGCAAACAACCGCGCGGCCCACATGCCGACGTTGCCAAACCCCTGAATGATGACTTTCGTTTGCGACGGCTTGATCTTCATGTTCTCCATCTCGTCCATCGCAACGATCGTAACGCCGCGTCCGGTCGCTTCGACGCGCCCCTTCGATCCGCCAATCGCCAGCGGTTTGCCGGTTACGACGCCCGGCACCGTTTGGCGCATGTGCATCGAGTATGTGTCCATGAACCACGCCATCGTCTTGGAGTTCGTCCCGACATCGGGCGCAGGAACATCTTTGTCCGGTCCGACCACTTCCACCAGCTCCGCCGCGTAGCGGCGCGTGATGCGCTCGAGTTCGCTATCGGAAAGTTTTGACGGATCGCACGTCACGCCGCCCTTTGCGCCGCCGAACGGCAAATCCACAACCGCGCATTTCCAGGTCATCCAAAACGCGAGCGCCGTGACTTCGTCGAGCGTCACTCCCGGATGGTAGCGAATGCCGCCTTTGACGGGACCGCGCGCGAAATTGTACTGCACGCGATAACCGGTGTAGACCTCGAACTCGCCCGAGTCGCGCTGGAACGGGATCGAGAAAATAATTTGACGCGACGGATGGGTGAGAATCGCGCGCATCGAGCGCTCGAGTTGGAGCAGCTCGGCCGCTTCGTTGAAATACGCGATGCCGTCGCCAAAGACCGAAACATCGCGCGCGGTGGTGGTTACTGTAGGGTTCACACGTTAAACCGAAAGTTCACGACATCGCCTTCTCGCATGACATAATCCTTACCCTCGCTGCGCACCTTGCCCGCTGCCCGCAGCGCGTCCATCGTTTTATAGCGCACGTAATCGGCGTAGTCTACGATTTCTGCCCGAATGAAGCCGCGCTCGATGTCGGTGTGAATGGTGCCGGCGGCTTGCGGCGCCCTGGTCCCGCGCTCGATGGGCCACGCCCGGCTCTCCTTGGGGCCGGCGGTCAGGAACGTCATAAGCCCGAGCGCGTCGTAGGCGCTGGCCGCCAGTCGGTCCAGGCCGCTGCGCTCGATGCCGAGCTCGTGCCGGAATTCGACAGCTTCCGCGTCGGTCAAGCCAGCCAGTTCGGCCTCGACCTTGCCGCTCAGGACGACGACGCGGCTGCCCTCGCCCTTCGCAATGGCCTCCACGGCTTGCACCAGCGGCCCTGGCGCGGTGAGTTGCTCCTCATCGACGTTGGCCACATACAACAGAGGCTTAGCGGTCAGCAGAAACGATTCGCCGGCCACGTCCGCTTCGTCGGATCCGGCCGGAAACGACCGCGCCGGGCGCCCTTGCTCCAGCGCCGCGATCAGGTTCTCGGTAGCCGCGACTTTGGGCCGCATCTTCGGGTTGGCGCGGGCCTCGCGAGCGAGTTTGTCGACTCGCTTTTGCAGGGAAGCCAGGTCCGCGAGCGCCAGCTCGAGGCCGACGATCTCGATATCGCGGGCCGGATCGGGTCCGCCCTCGACGTGGATGACATTTTCGTCGTGAAAGCACCGGACGACCATCGCGATCGCGTCGGTCTCGCGAATGTGGCTCAAAAAAGCGTTGCCCAGGCCCTGCCCCGAACTCGCGCCGCGCACCAATCCGGCGATGTCCACAAAGCGGACGGTCGCCGGAACGATACGTTCGGACTTTTCGATCTCGGCTAGCGCGTCGAGCCGCTCGTCGGGCACCGGCACCTCGCCGACGTTGGGTTCGATCGTGGCAAACGGGTAGTTGGCGGCCAACGCCTGCGCGGACCGCGTGAGCGCGTTAAAGATTGTGGACTTGCCGACGTTGGGCAAACCGACGATACCGCAGGATAGCGCCATGGAACCGCGCTCCGTTCGGCTGGGCTGCTTCGGCGACCTGGCAGGCAGAGCGCTTCCGAGCGCGTACGTTTGGATAGGCATGCGCCAGATGAAGGTCGATAAGCTCGGGATCGATCTGCTCACGCACGATCCGGTCGTCATCCTCAAAGACGTCGACGGACAACGCTTCCTTCCAATTCTCATCGGCCCGTTCGAAGCGACCGCGATCGCGCTGGCGCTCGAAGGCGCGCAAGTTCCGCGCCCGCTCACCCACGATCTCATCCGCACGATCTTCGAAACGCTCGAAGCGCGGCTCGAACAAGTCGTCATCCACGACATCCGTGAGTCCACATTCTTCGCCAAACTCGTCGTGCGCAAAAACGGCGAACTGCAAGAAGTAGATACGCGCCCGTCCGACGGCATCGCGCTGGCGCTGCGCATGAGCGCGCCCATTTACGTTGCCGACAAAATCGTGCTCGAAGAATCGATCTCCAGCGAAAAAACCGGCGAAGCCGATATCGAGAAGTTCAAGAAATTTATCGAGGATCTGAAACCGAGCGATTTTAACCGATAGCGGTTTAGGGGGTGTCGATGTTCCCGGTGCTGGCTACGGTAGTTTCTCATCTCTTCATCTCGTTATTGCCGTGCACGAACGGCTCCGGCAGACCGGCGCTCGAGATGGCTCCTGCGCCGCAGCGAGTTCAAGCGATGGCCGCCGGGCAATGGGAAGTGAACGTCACTCCGGGCTATTACCGTATTGTTGGAACGACGCCCAATTGCCACATCCACTGGCGGGCCGTCGCACTCCCGGGGAAAACGCGACACGTAACGCTGCGTCTATTAAATGGTAAGGACGGCCCGAACTTCACGGAAGAAATGTGGTATTCGGCGGCCGGTACGCTCCCGTTACGCGTCGCGCGTGCGGAGTTAGATCCCCTTGACGCACCGATCCGTTCTCGGTTTTCAGTACAGTTAGAGAACGATGCTTGGTACACGGATATTGTTGCGCGTGGCCGTTACATCTTGCGCCTTATGACCGCTAATGGCTCGGTGATCGCAAGCATCGGTGTGCCAAGCGCACGGACCACATTTGGCGGTTACGTTCTTCGCAACGTCACGAGCTCCGAGATAAAAAACGCCGTCGCCGGGCGAGCTCCCTTCAACGAGCCCTCTGTCATTGTGTCCGACAAAACGGGCAAGCTCTGGTTTCTAAATCGTCCTGCATCCACGATCGTACAGTACGATGAAAGCTCAGGTTTTCACACATTCCATCTGGATGTGCGCGCACAGCCGTCAGACATCGCAGCTTCCGAAGATGGCTCCATTTGGTTTACGGAAATATTCGGAAACGCGATTGGACACTTCGTTGGTGACGAGCTTTCGATCTACCCGGTCGGTGACGGTCCTTGGGGGCCGCGCATGCCGCGCTCTGTTACCGTCGGCGCCCATGGAGTGGCCTTTTTTACGGAGGCCAATTCCCGCGCTTTCGGCGCTGCCTATCCCGACGGCTCAATCCGCGAAGTGCAGAACGTTAGCGATGTGTACAATGTTGTGGGCGGCGAGAACGGCTTGCCCACCGAACCGCTTGGCGTCGCTTCCATATCACCTGCGCCGGAAGGCGGCATGTGGTTTGGAACCGGCAATTGGTATGGCTCATTTCTGACGGGAGCCCCCCTGCGCCGGTACGCGAGCTCATCGTTTATTTGGGACGTAGGTGCGCTTTCGGACGGCGCATGGCTATTCAACGAGAACATTATGCGGGTCAACCTTGACGGCAAGGTCGTTCAGTCGATATCAAACATTAAGCCAAAATGTCCGTGCTGGCACCAGTTGCATGTGGTTGACGCGCGTGGGGTGCCGTGTGTGCTCACCGATTTGAGCGCCGCATGTGTGCGCGCTGGAAAGGCTGTCCAGTACGACGGCACCGCGATACCTGGCGTCGCAACGCGATGGACTCCGAAGCTCGCGTGGCCACATGCGGGCGACATGCACGCGACCATCGATCGGCAAGACACGATTTGGTGGACCGTGCCGTACCAGAATCTCGTTATGCATCTAACGAATGACGGTAAAATTGGCGCAACCCGGCTGCCAACGCCGGACGCCGGGCCGACCGGTATCACGACCACACCGCACGGCGTGATCTGGGTCGTGGAAACCTGGGCGCAAAAACTAGCGAAGATTGACTCGCGCACCATGCAGGTAGTGAAAGAGATCCCGATTCCCTGAGCTCTCGGGGCTCCTTCGAGGGGCTCGAGCGTTTCCTAAAGAACAGCGCCCGCCATGCAAACAAAAGATCGCGCCGATATCGGGGTCTTCGGGGGCTCCGGTTTTTATTCACTGATCGAAAACGCGCGCGAGGTCGAGGTCGAGACGCCCTACGGCTCGCCGAGCGATGCTTTCGCGCTAGGCGAAATCGCAGGCAAGAAAGTCGCCTTTCTGCCGCGTCACGGCAAGGCCCACCGCATTCCGCCGCACATGATCAACTATCGCGCGAACATGTGGGCGATGAAGGCGCTCGGCGTCAAACGGATTATCGGCCCGACTGCCTGCGGCTCGCTGGCCAAGAAGGTCGCGCCGGGTTCCATGGTAGTCGCCGATCAAGTGGTCGATCGCACCACCGGCCGCATCGACACGTTCTATGACGGACCGATCACCACGCACGTCAGCTTCGCCGACCCGTACTGTCCACAACTGCGGCCGATCGCGATCGAGGCGCTGAAGTCGCTGGACATCGACACGCACGATCACGGGACGATCGTCGTTGTGCAGGGACCGCGCTTTTCAACCCGCTCCGAGTCGAAGTGGTTCGCTTCGGCCGGCTGGGAAGTGATCAATATGACGCAGTATCCAGAGTGCTATCTCGCGCGCGAACTCGAGATGTGCTACGTCAACATTTCGCTGATTACCGATTACGATGTCGGCCTGGAGGGGTTGGACGGACCGCCGGTCTCCCATCATGAGGTCATCGAAGTCTTCAACCGCAACAACGCGCGCGTGAAAGGCGCCATCTCCCGCATCGTCGAGAAGATCGACGTCAACGGCTCCTGCGGCTGCCAGTCGGCATTACAAGGCTCGCGCGCGTGACGACCAAGGTCGACCTCGCCATGTACGTCCAAGCGTTGCCGCTCTACGCGCGCAACCTCGGCGTTCTCTTTCCGCCGCTGGTCGCCGCTCTCATCGCGATCGCTCTTAACTACGCCGGCGTGTGGTTTTTTGCGGCAAGCGGGGGCGCGGGCATCGGCCTTGTCGCGCTGCTCGTAAAAATCATGTACGGCTTCGCGTTCGGTGTCTCGCTGATCTTTGCGGACGATGCATGGCGGCACGGGCGCGCAAGCTTGCCTTCGGCCTGGAACGATAGCCGCCGCAAGGCCGGAAATATTTTGATCGCCGTCATCGGGTTTTTATTCCTGACCTGGGTCGCGCGCTACATCGGCTCGATGAGCGGGAGCAGCTATGTCGCGTTGGCCCTCGGTGCGCTCGCCTTGTGGGCTTTTATCTACGCGATTCCAGCCGCTGCCATCGGCGGAACTCCGGGAGGCGCATCGCTTTCGGCGTCCTTACAGGCCGCGCGGCGCCAACCGCTGGCGACCGCCATCCTGGTCATTATTTGCCTGATCGTATGGGTCGCACTCAATGTGTACGCCGTTCAATGGCTGCCGTTTAGCGATATCGGCAACGAAATCGCCGGCGCTCTGCTCACCGCCATCGCACTCGGCTACATCGCGCTAGTCGTCGCGAAGCAATATGGCGATCTAGCGTTCCGCCCCTACTGGTAGCGACATCCGGACAAATTCGCTCACAAGCGCCGGCGAGACGTTCGTGCGCGCGAGCCTCTGCGCTTCGCCGATTTTGGTCAGGGCGCCGATGGCTGCCGCCGCCTCAATTTTTGGAAGCTTTTTGAGTTTCGGCGCGTAGTCAACCGCGAGCGCGTCACCGGCGGCGACGCCTTCGGAACGCAGCGCGATCCAGTCGCGCATCAAAGTCTTGACGATCTCCAATCCTTCATCGAGCGTTTCCCGCGACGCCCAGCCCACTTCCGGTGTCTCGCCTTTGACGACTTCGAAAAACCAGTCCGCAACTTGATCGCGCAGTTGTTCCTCGTCGTCGGAAAGCGCCGCCAGCGCGCGCGTTGCCGAACCCTGCGACAGCGCCGCGCCGAGCTGCGCCTTCTTTTGATCGAAGCCTTTCGCGCGCAGAATTTCGATCACTTCGGATTGCCGCAGCGACGGAAAGCGCACTTCGACCAGCCGTGAGCGAATCGTCGCGAGCAGTCGCGAAGGGGTGGGCGTCGTCAGCAGCAGCACGACGCGCGGCGGCGGCTCTTCAAAGAATTTCAGCAGCGCGTTAGCCGCGGCCGGCGAGGCAAAGTCAATGTCGCCCAATACAAAGATGCGAAAGCCGCCCGAATAAGACTGCAGCGAAAGCTGCCGGACCAGGTCGCGCGACGTGATCGCGTCGGCCTCGTGAAAGGCCATCGGTTCATCGGCCTCGCCGATTTTCAGCGCTCCGATACTCTCTAGAAGATCGGGATGGCGCGTCTCTTCCTTGCCGATGAGTTTGCACGACGTGCATGTTCCGTCGTATCCGAGCACGTGTTCCTTGGGCGCCTCGCATAACAGCGACTGCGCCAGCCGCCGTGCAAATGTTTTCTTCCCCACGCCGGGCGGGCCGGTAAAAAGATAGGCGTGCGCAATCGTCTCTTTAGTGAGGCGCCCGAAAAAGCGTTTGGGGCCTTCCGCGCCGACCACATCAAAGTGCACGGCGGATCGCTTCCATGGCTGCTTCGAAAACCTGCGCCTCGTCTTGCTCGCCGTCGATCACAATGATACGCGGATCGCTGTTCGCAAGCTCCAAAAACCCGGCGCGCGCGCGACGGTGAAACGCTTCTTCCATTTTTTCCATACGATCGTCAACGTTGCCGCGCGCGTGCAAGCGCTCGCGCGACGTTTCGTACGACACGTCGATGAGCAGCGTCAGATCTGGCATCAGTCCGCCTGTCGCTGCGTCGCAGATAGCGCGCACCGCTTCGAGCGGCTGCTCGCGGCCGTACCCTTGATAGGCGAGCGACGAATGCATGTAGCGATCGCACAGCACCAGTGTGCCCGCTTTGAGCGCAGGCCGGATGACGTCGGTTACGAGCTGCGCGCGCGACGCATTCACGAGCAGCGTCTCGGCCATCGCGCTCAGTTCGAAATGCGGTTCGATAAAGACGCGGCGGATGGCGTCGCCCGCAGGCGTGCCGCCCGGCTCGCGCGTCACGAGCAGATCGCGGCCGTCCTTGCGCAGTTCGGCTTCAACGGCGGAAAGCAGCGTCGTCTTGCCGCTGCCTTCAATACCTTCGAATGAAATAAACAGCGGCTACGACGGCTTGGGCAAGAAGTGAAAGATGGAAATATTGAAACTGACCACGCCCTTGCTCTCGTTCGAGCCCACACTCACCGAGACCATCGAATCGGTGTTGTCCCAGCGGTAATCATCCAGAAAAAGCGCCGAAGCGTCGGTTATGGCCGTGTAGCCGCCCGGTATGGCCGCGTAGATCGCCGCGCGCACAGGCTCTTCCAACGTGGCCTTTGTTCCGGCCATCGAAACGGTTCGGCAGTTCAACACCCACTTGGGTTGGAAGTCCTTGAAGCCAAACCCGTTGGTAACGTTCGAAATGTCGCAGCTCTTAAACATCGAGCCGAACGATGCGTTGAGCTGATAACTATCCTCGCCAAAAATGCCTTTCGTCTTGCCGGGCGCGCGCAGCGCGGCAAAGTTGTTGACGGCATCGGGAAGAGCCAATCTTATCAGGTTCGATGCACCGCTGCTCAGCTGTTGAAGCTGCACCTTGCTGGGCGGATTCAATACGTGGACGGCCTTGGCAAGATCGCGCCCCACACGCACGTTAAAAAAGCCCTTGTAGAAATCAACCGTGACCCAGTGGTTGCTCGGATTACGGTACGTCAGCGTAGGATAGGAGTACGAGACGGTGCGATGCAGAGCGTATCCGGAGAGCACCGGCGCCAATTGCGCTCTGACGTATGCCTCATTTTTTGCCATGGTCCAGGTTGACGTCCAGCGGTCGTCCACATACCAGTTCTCTGGGTACTTCCCGCGCGCGTATTCATCGTAAATCTTGCACGCGCCGCAAATCGTCGCCTTGGGGGCGGCCGTGTACGCGACATAAGACGTATCCCATCTGTACTTGGCGCCCCGTACCGGAGCGAAATTTTGGGCGGCCATCGGCAGGATGGACCGCATGAACGTGCCGAGCGAGACTTTCGGCGGCTTGGGCGCCGCTCCGAGCAACACCAAAATACTCGCAAGACAAACGATTTTTTGCATGCGAAGTACTTTAGGCTTTAAATATCCGCACCCTTCGGTTGGGCTCCAGGCCCGTGCTGCGCGACTGCAGGCGGTACTTCTCAGCCACCTGGTGCTGCATCCGGCGCAGATACGATGTCTGCGGCGAAAGCTCGATGGCCTGACTGTCGAGAAGGACTTGATAGACGGCTTCCTCGGCTTCGCGCAAGGCGATCTCCTCGTTGTCGAGCGAGGGCAGATTGAAGACGTCTTTGAGGCAGCCCTGAATCTGCGTCGTCGTGTTGGTCTTAATCGCGTAGATCGGAATATTTTCCGACGCGATCTGCTTGAGGCGCGGCTGCTCTTTTCGCTCCAACGCCTTCAGCGTCAGCACGACGTCGGCATCGTCCCACTTGCGCGCGATCGAAGCGTTGACGCGCAGATTGTGGACGGCGCGCTCGATCTTGTTGCGCGAAACCCCGTACGGAAAAATCATCAGCGGCTTTTCGCGGTCTTCTTCGGGGACATCGTAGCTGGGCGCCATCGCGATGTGCGGCATGGACTCCGTGTCGGCTTCTTGGACGATAGAAACTCCCGCCGAGGTGCGCTGGCGGATCTCCGGCTGGGGCTGATAGCCGCGCAGCAGGGCGTCGACGACCTCGCCCACGTTCTTGTGGATCGCCAGGCGGTCGCGGTCGTGAATCTCCACCACCACATCGAAGGTCGGCGGCGCCTTGCGCTCGAGCACGGTTTTGCGAGTCCCGCGGCGGCGCGCTTCCTCATCTGAAAGCGTGACCGCGCCGATGCCGCCCATCAAGTCGGCCAGCGTCGGGTTCATCAGCAGATTTTCCAGCGTCTGGCCGTGCGCAGTTCCGATCAGCACGACGCCGCGCTCGGCGATGGTGCGCGCGGCTTCAGCTTCGGCCGCCGTGCCGATTTCATCGATGACGATAACCTGCGGCATGTGGTTTTCGACCGCTTCGATCATAACGCCGTGCTGCAGCGCCGGATCGGTCACTTGCATGCGGCGCGCGGTTCCGATCCCGGGATGCGGAATGTCGCTGTCGCCGGCGATTTCATTGGACGTATCCACGATGACGACGCGCTTGCGATCTTCCGAGAGCATGCGCGCGCACTCACGCAGCATCGTCGTTTTGCCGACGCCAGGCCGCCCCAGCAAGCAAATGGACTTACCGCTGCGCAAAATATCCAGAATGATATCGATCGTTCCATAAACTGCGCGCCCGACGCGGCACGTCAACCCGACAATCTTTCCCGTCCGGTTCCGGATCGCGCTGATGCGGTGCAGCGTCTGTTCGATCCCCGCGCGATTGTCGGCTCCGAATGCCGAGAGGCGCGAGCTGACCTGCGCGATATCTTCGGCCGAGACCGGCGTCTCCGAAAGATAGACGAAGTCGTTTTCGAAGCGCGCTTCGGGCGGGCGCCCGAGATCGAGTACAACCTCGATCATATCCTCGAGGTTGGGCAGGCGAACAAGCGATTGCCGTATGGGGAGCGGGAAAATGTCGAGGAGTTGCGTCAGCTCCCAGTTAGGAGCTATGGATTCGGCTTTAATGGCCAACACCAATCCTCACTAAGAATTCCGTTTGGTGTATTTTTTACAAGTGCCCGAGCTATTCCTTGACGACGCGGACGCGCTTCAGCTCGCGATCGAACGGACCTTGCATGCGGACTCCGGCCTTGATCTCCAGCGACAAGTAATCGATGATCTCATCGGTCAGTTCTTCGCCGGGCGCGATTACCGGGATCCCCGGCGGGTACGGGGAGATCGTTTCCGCGCAGATGCGGCCTTTGCTCTGCTTGAACCGCACCGCTTCGGTCGGCGCGAGAAACGCATCGCGCGGCAGCATGCGCATCGGCGGAATCGCAGGCAACTTGTAGCTGCCGGTCTTCAACCGCCGCTCTAAAATGCCCGACGGCGAGAAAATGTCAACCGGGCGATCCTCGCGGGCCAGCTCCGCGACGCCTTGGACGAGACGCTCCGCCGCCTCTTGCGACGTACCGATCGTAAAGAGCGCGACGACGTTGAAGAGATCGGCCAGCTCGACTTGCACGTTGTAGCGGCGGCGCAGAATTGCGGAGGCCTCGTAGCCGGTGTAGCCGAGGTCTTTAACAGTGATCGTGACCTTCGTCGGGTCGAGATCGAAGACGCCGGGACGCCCTTTGAGCTCCTCACCGAAGCAGTACACGCCTGGGATGGCATTCAGACGTTTGCGCGTCTCTTGCGCCAGCTCGATGGTGCGCGAAAGCAGTTCCAAGCCGTCCATCGCCATCTGCTTGCGGGCCACGTCCAGCGAAGCGACCATGGGCAGATTGGGAGAGGTCGAAAGAAACATCTTGAGCACGCCCTCGAGCCGGTCGATGCGGATGCGCGGCCCGATTTCGTGCAGCATCGCGCACTGCGAAAACGCGGAAAGCATTTTGTGCGTCGAGTTGATCACGAGATCGGCCTTTGCGGCCGTCGCCGACACCGGCAGCTGCGGATGAAAGTGAAAGTGCGGGCCCCAAGCCTCGTCCACGAGCACCAATTTGCCGGCGGCGCGCGCGACCTTGACGATGCCTTTGATGTCGGCGGCCACGCCGTAATAGGTCGGCGTGACCACGTACACGGCTTTGACCTCGGGATGCTTTTCAAGCGTCTGCGCAACGATTTCCGGCGTGACGCAGTGGTCCATGTGCAGCGCTTCGTCAATGACCGGCTGCATATAGATCGGCTCGACGCCGCTCATGACCAAGCCGCCCAGCATGGACTTGTGCGCGTTGCGCGGCACCGCGAGCTTGTCGCCCGGATTCAGGGCCGCCATCATCATGCACTGATTGCCGCTGGTCGAGCCATTGATCAGGAAATAGGTGTGGTCGGCGCCGTACGCCTCGGCCGCCAGCTGTTGCGCCTCGAGCAGCGACTCCGTCGGCTGCAGCAAGTCGTCGATGCCCGGCATCGGCGTGAGATCGATCGCGCAAAAATTGTCGCCGATAAATTCGCGGAACGCCAAATCCATGCCGATGCCTTGCTTATGGCCCGGCGTATGGAACGGAATGACGCCCGCATCGACATAGTCGAGCAAAGCTTGAAAGTACGGAGTCTTAGATTGGTCCACGGCTATACTCCCTCATCGGAGAGCGAAAAGAGAAACGAGAAGGCAGAGCTAGATCTGCGATTGTCCCTTTGCCGTGGCGCTATGATGCGAAATGAGCCAGGCGGCCATGCGTAGCGCAACACTTGAAAGCATCATTTCACTCTTACAATGCATGCCCGGCGGGGATTTTCCCTTGCCGCGCGGATAAAATAATGCCATGAGCGCCACTACGACCGGCATTATCGCGGTCACGTTGGGGCTGGTGGTCTTTTTCTGGGACGCCCGGAGAAGCGTGCCGAGCCGTTTCAGTTGGCGGAGCCTCTGGTTCGATCTCAGCTCGGAGTCGGGTCGCGCGGGATTTGCAGGGTTTGTCAGTGCCATCGTCCTGATCATAGGCCAGAGCCTCGCGAGGCGTTACTGGGGCGAGCGCGCAGTCGATCCTTTTACCTATGGCTTTATCGGCGTCGTTATCGCCATACGACTTATTGTCGAATTCGACCGTTGGCTCGCCAAAAAGCGAGCGATCTCCGATCCAAGATAGCTACGGGCGCTTGGCTCGATTTGACCAAGGGAACGATCCGAAGCACCGGGTGAATCTCAACGGCATTAGGCGCTCCGGCAGCTTGACCGCCGGCTTGGCCGTCGAGCAAATCGAAAAAAACCGGTCCGGTGATTTCTATTTGGCTTCCCACCGGCCTCCAAACACCGAAGACCGGCTTCCCGTACCGAGCGATGAAGCTCCGGCGCGCTTGCGCGACTTCATTGCGATACTGCGTGGGCGCGCCGGTCATGCGAGCCGGGTCCGGAATCTCCGCGATCATCGTGGCGGCGGAATCGTGCGGATCGGCAACGGCGAGATGAACGTCACCGTCGCTTGCCAGCGAAAAGCGTAAGAGGACGGCGCGAACCCGATAGAGTTGCCGTTCTTGCGGCACTCGAGTCGCGTTAAAAGCGTCGACGCCGGACGGGCGCGCCATCGCGCGCAGCTGCGTCACCGTTGCGACGACCGGCGTCGAATTTATCGGCACGCCGTCTGCGAGCGTCTTTGCCGGCCATCGCGCATGCACGCAGCCGGGCACGCTAAGCGCCACCGCTGCAAAGAGCGCGGCGGCGAGCAGGCGACGCACGGAGCTAGGCTTCGACGCGCTCGTCGATCGAAACGTTATACAGGAAGAGAAACTTGCCCCACTCGTCCGGCAGTGTGTTCCGTTTGATTTGAATCCACGGAATGTACTTGGGCTGCCGCGGCTTTCGCTTGAGCGACATGTTGGCGTCGTGGGGCGAGCGGTTGTTCTTGCGGTTGTTGCAGCGCATGCAGGCGCAGACCAAATTTTCCCACGTCGAAGGACCACCTTTACTTCGCGGGATCACATGATCCACGGTCATCAGCCGGTCGCCGCGCAATCCGCAGTATTGGCACGAGTGATCGTCGCGGATGAGGATGTTCTTCTTCGTCAGCGCGACTTTTTGCATGGGGCGCCGGATGTAGTACAGCATGCGGATCACCGAAGGCATGCGCATTTCGAAAGACGTGGATGCAATGATTCGCTCGCGGCCATGCAGCAGCTCGGCCTTGCCCGCGAACAGTAGCTTCACCGCGCGCTGAAAGCTGGTAATGTTCAGCGCTTCATAGGTGAAGTTCAGCACGAGTACGTCGGTCACAGGCCGCGCTTTCTCACAAACGTCATTCGCGTCTCGGTCAGCAACTGCGTGATGGCCAACCGTTCTCCGGGCTTTAAGCGTTCTTTGGCCCGTTCGAACGCGGCGCCGGCCACGTCGATCGCAATCTCCGCCGAGGCCAGGTCAGGCTGCTTACCTTCCTCATCGGAGAGAAAAACGTGCGCGGTCAGCGTCAGCCGCGCGACGATATCCGTAATGAGTTCCTCGATCGCAGGAATCTGCGATGGGGCCTGCGTCTCCATGCCCGGTAAGACTTAAGCGATTTTGCGGCGCTTCCCTACAAGAGCGTCGCGCACCATCCGCATGAAATACTCGTGCACGCGGCGGTCCCCGCTAAGTTCGGGATGGAACGACGTGCCCAGCATGTTTTCTTGTCGCACCATGACCGCGCGGCCATCGCGTTCGGCGAGCACTTCAACCGCAGGTCCGGCGCGCTCGACCCACGGCGCGCGAATGAACACCGCCGGAAAATTTTTACTCCCCAGAGCCGGAATGGGAAGCGAGACTTCGGCGGATTCGTTCTGCCGCCCGAAGGCGTTGCGGCGCACGGAGATGTCCATCAACCCAAGCGTCGGCTGCGGGGTGCCGGTGACGTCGCGAGCCACGACGATCATGCCCATGCACGTGCCCCAGAGCGGCATGCCTTCGCGCGTTCGCGCGATCACCGGTTCGGCAAGTTCGAACCGGTGCAGAAGTTTCATGACCGTTGTTGACTCGCCGCCGGGAATAATCAATCCATCAACGCGGCCGAGATCTTCTTCGGATTTTACCGTCAGCGCTTGAACGCCGGATTCCTCGAGTGCCTGCAGATGTTCGGCAACGTCGCCTTGCAGCGCGAGGACGCCTACAATTCCGGCGTTAGTTCCCACGGGGAGCGAGCAGCTCCGACTCGGGGATTTTGCGCAAGTCGAGCCCTTCCATCGCGCGGCTATCTTTGCCCAATGACAAACTCGTTTCGACGATCACTTTCGGATCGGAAAAATGCGTCGTCGCATCGACGATGGCTTTGGCAAACGCGCGCGGATTGTTGGACTTGAAGATACCGCTGCCGACGAAGTTCCCTTCGGCGCCGAGCTGCATCATGAGCGACGCATCGGCCGGCGTGGAGATGCCGCCCGCACAGAACAGCACGACGGGAAGTTTTCCGGCCTCAGCCACTTCTTTCACGAGTTTCAGCGGCACGCGCATCTCGCGCGCGTATGCTTTTAAATCCTTTGCATGCACAAGCACTTCGATCGCTTCGGTAATCGCGCGCATGTGACGCACGGCCTCGACGATGTTGCCGCTGCCGGCTTCGCCCTTGCTGCGGATCATCGCGGCGCCTTCGTTGATCCGGCGCAGCGCTTCACCCAAGTTGCGCGCGCCGCAGACAAACGGCGTTGTGAACGGAGTCTTGTCAACGTGGTATTGTTCGTCGGCCGGGGTAAGCACCTCGGATTCATCGATGAAATCGATGCCGAGCTCTTGCAGCGCCTGCGCTTCGGCGAAGTGGCCGATACGGCATTTGGCCATGACCGGAATCGTGACGGCATCCATGATCGATTGCACCAGTTCAAGGTTGCTCATGCGCGCGACGCCGCCCGCAGCGCGAATATCGGCCGGGATCCGTTCGAGCGCCATCACTGCCACCGCGCCGGCTTCTTGGGCGATAACGGCGTGTTCGGGCGTGACGACGTCCATGATGACGCCGCCTTTCAGCATTTGGGCTAGTCCGCGTTTAACGGTTGTGGTGCCGGTTTCGGCCATAAAAGCTCCTTGGTATATATTCTAAGGCTGTGTGGTTTGCTCCGGTTGCGGCGAACCGGTCGGAGTGGGCGACGGCTCGGCCGAGGGTGTGACCGTCGGCAATGGCTCGTTGCGGCGCCAAATCGGCAGGCTGAGATTCGGCGTCGCCCTCGGGGTGGGCGCGCTTGTCGGAGCGACAAACGGCGGGGGCGTGAAGCGCGGAACCGGCGATGGCGTCGGAGGCGCCGCGGGCGGCACGCGCGGGTCCGGGAAGCCGGGGTCGGGCGCGGCGGCCATAACGTCGGTGCGCTTCCAATCTGGGCCGTACGGCGCTACGGTGGCATCCGGAGCGGCCGGCGCCACCGTAATGGGCGCGATGCTTTCCAAGCGCTTTTCGGTGACCTGGCCGATGGCACGATCGCCCGCACGTTCGCCGATGGCGATCGCCGAGACGAGCACGACGATACCCAGCGCCATAACGATAGTCGCGAAGCGCTTCGACGAATCCATCGGACGATTATACATGCTGCAGTGCTTGCGGCGCGACGTCGCGTGCGGCAGCGCGCGTTTTGCGGTCGGCAGGTTTGCCTAGCAGGTGAAGCTCGTGCAGTTCGCCGGCTTCGAGCGCTACGCGTTCGGTGAAGCCGCGGAACTCCACCGAGACGTGACGCGCCTGATCGAGGAGGTTGCAGAGAAAAACGCGCACCGCGCCTTGATCGTCTTCAAAGGCGATCGCCGCTACTTCAACGGGCGACGTCGTTACCTCAAGGCTCACGTCGCGGCCGGCGTAGAGACAGACAAACGGTTCTTCCGCGGAGAGCTCGTGCATGTCGGCATAAATATGATTGCGGTTGAAATCGATCACGTACGTGCAGCTCTTTCCGCCCCACTGCACGCGCGCCGCCGCCGACCATTGCCAATCCTTGACGCGCTGCGGCACCAGGTGCGGCCGTCCGCTCGTGCGATAGCCGTTGAGCCCGCCGATTGTTTCCGCGATTGCCCAAATATATTTCGCGCTCGTCCAAGGCGACAGGTACATGCCGCGGTTGGTCAGCGAACCGCCGTCGAACCATTCGCAGAATTCGCCGGGAACGGTGTTGCGCACGGCGCCCGCTTCCATCGTGTCGTAAATCGCCTCAAGCCACCGGACCGCCGCATCGGGCGAACCATTGTGTGCCAGCGCAACCGCGAACCAGAGCGTCAGGTCGGGCCACACGCCGCCGAGCAATCCAAAACCGTGTGACGGGAAATACCAGGCGTCGGCGGTCGAGATCGTGCGGATGCCGACCGGCGTTTGAAAATCCGCTTCGCACAAGCGGTCCAAAATTTTGCGGCGCTGGCCCGCATCGGCGACGTTAAAGAGCACCGGAAAGATTTCGTCGGCGGTAAAGTTGTCTTGATAGTTCTGCTGCTGATCGTAGTTTAATACAAATGCGGCGGTGTCGTCGTTGTAGAGATACTGCATCACCGCTTGGCGCAGGGCTTGCGACTCTTGCGAATATTTGCTCCAGCGTTCGTTGTCGCCGACGACCGCCGAGAGCATCGCAGCGGCATCGAGCGCGAACACGGCCTCGGCGTTGATTTCGGTGACCGCTCCGTCGAGCGTGTAATACGGAATGATGTTGCGCCACGAACTGATGCCGAACATATCCACGCCGCCGGCACGGCAAAAAATCAGGCCGTTCTTGTCGCGTTGGGTCAGCATGTAGTCGGCGATCTTGCAGATCAGCGGAAACCACTGCCGCACCCATTGGTCGTCGAGTGTCGCGTTGTAATGATGCAGCATCGCGATCAAGTGCAGCGGCGTGTCGTCGTTGATGTTGAGATCGTATGAGGTTTTGAAACCGCTGACGCCGCGCACGTATTCGATCATCTCGCCGCTCTCGTCGGCGAATTTGTTGAAGACTTCGATCGCGTCACGGCTAAACTGCGGTAAGAAATAATCGAAGCCGTGCACGAACCACGACGTATCGCGCGAAACGAGAATATCCGAGGGCGGAGAGTTCGTTGAGCCCCACCCGTTCGGGTAGGCCTTAATGACGCGCAGCATGTTGGCGCGGGCCCAAACCACGGCGCGGCTAATCGCCGGCGACGGACAGATGAACCGCGCGTCGCGGAGTTTGATGGCGAAATAGCGCTGGGTTTCGTGCAGTGCCTTTGGGTCGTGCAGCAGCTGTTCGAGCACGGGGCGCGATTTCTCCCGGCCGTCTTTGTGGAAGACGACCGCTAGCCGCAGCGCTTCGCGCGAACCCGGCGGCACGGTAATGCGGTATTCAAATGCTCCGAAGATGCGCCGGCTCACGCACTCGGCCAGCTGCGGCGTCACTTCTTCTAAGTGTTCGTCGGGCTTCAACGAGCCGACGCGCATGCTATGCAGCATGACCTGTTCCCGCAAGCCGACAACCGACGCGTGCGGCGAAAGCGACGCTCCCCACCAGCGTTCGGCGCCCGTCTGCTGATTTTTCGAGCAGATGTAATCGCCTTCGACCAACGCATGCACTTCGTGTTCGGGCTCGCCATAAAAACGTTGACCGACCAAAAGCGCCCACGGGAAGGCGGCCACTTCGAGCGGAGTCCCGCCCGGGTTGTAGAGCGTGATGTCCACGACGAAACTGACCGCACATTCGTGCTGCGGTCCGTGCGGAACGTAAAAGGCCTCGGTTACGTGCAAGCGGTCAGCCAGAGTGAATTCGGAGATTTGCGCGTACGGAAGAAACGTAAACTCGCGTGTGATTTGATGCGGGAAAATCGTCTGCTTGAGTTCGCGCAGACGGTACGCGACCTGATGGGTGCCGAAGATGATCTGATCGGTGTCGGCATCCCACAGTCCCCGGACTCCGCCCTTCGCCGTCGATTGCGCGTAGGTCTTAAAATTCCCGAGCAAAAGGCCGTAGGGCGTCTGGGCTTCCGGCAAGACGTAGGCGCAAAATTCGTTGTGCTGTGCGTCGTAGCTCGCCCGCATTGGCGATGGACTACGACCTTGCTATGCGATGTCCCGCCGCAACCCCGGACCAGGGGATGCGCTAATTCGAGAACAAGAGCTTCGCCAAAGAAATGAAGGCAGGCGTTACGTTGCAGGCCCCGGCGAAATTAAATCTTTCGCTCGAAGTACTTGGCCGCGTCGCGGGCGGACTCCATGGTGTCCGGAGCGTGATGGTGCCGGTCGACCTATGCGACGAGCTGGAGATATCTCCGGGCGGCGAGGCCTTGCAATTTCTTTGCGACGATCCGGCCCTGCAAAGCGATAATCTCGTGGAGCGTGCCTATCGCTCGCTCGATTTGCGATCGGGCGCGAAGATCGGACTGCGAAAAAATATTCCCGTGCAAGCCGGCTTGGGCGGCGGGTCAAGTGACGCCGCGGCTATTCTGCTCGCCGCGCAGCGCGGAGTCTTCGATAGTGTTCCGCAGATCGATTACGTGCAGGCCGCGATGGAGTTAGGGTCGGACGTGCCCTTCTTCTTAGTGGAGACCGCCGCGCTGGTCGAAGGCACGGGCGAGCGCGTTACGGCGCTCGGCAAGGCGCCCGATTGGCACGCCGTAGTCGTGAAGCCGCCGGTTTCCATTTCGACTCGCGATGCGTACTCGGCACTCGATGAAAACGAACGCGGCTCCCGGCCGCGCAACGCTTCGGTAAGCTTGAGTTTGGGCGAAGCGCTGCAGCGCGGCGACTTCGATCGCGTGATCGAGCTGCAGCAAAACGATTTTTTCGACGTCGTTACTTCCACAGCCGAAGTCGCACAAGCGATCGAGATGCTGCGCGAAGCCGGCGCGCGCAAGCCGATGCTGAGCGGCTCGGGCTCGGCGGTCTACGCGCTGACTCGCACCGCTGCCGAGCGCGACAAACTCGCCGAGCGCATCGTCACCGTACCGGAGTTTGAGATCTTCGCATGCGCCTTCCGGAGCGGCGCGGCATGGACGCGATAGTTCTCGCGGGCGGCCCGCACGACGAACTAGCCGCTCATACGCCCGGCGCCCCGAACAAAGCGTTTGTGGAAATCAACGGCGCAACGCTCGTGGAACGCACGCTGCGCGCGCTGCGGGATTCGGCCGGCGTCGGACGTATCGTGGTCGTCGCCCCACCGTCAGTCCACCAATCGGCTGCGCTCGCGTTAGCTGACGATGTACGCGCCGACGGCGTGCGCATCCGCGACAGCTTGCGCAGCGGCCTTGCCGGCAGCGATCCCGACGCCGATCTTTTGATCAGCGCCTCGGATTTGCCCGTGCTCACGCCGCGAGCGGTCGACGACTACATCGCGCGCGCGGAAGCGGCGAACGCCGATCTAACTTATGGCTGCCTTGAAAAAGCCACGCATCTGGCTGCATTTCCCGAGGCGCCGCACACGTGGGCGCACCTGCGCGACGGAGACTACTGCGGCACGGGCTTCATCACCATGAAGCCACGCGTGTGGCCCGCGCTCGAACGCGTTATCGAACGATTGGGAGAGGCGCGTAAGAACCCGCTCAAACTCGCGTCGCTTTTCGGCTGGCGGATTCTATGGCGCTACGCACTCAAGCGCTTGACCGTCGCGCAAGCAGAGGCGCGCGCTTCTTACGTGATCGGAGCGCCCGTCCGCGCGGTCGTCTCGCCGTATGCGGAGATCGGGATAAACGTGGACCGGCTGAGCGATATCGCGCTCGCCGAAACGTTCGCGCGCTAGGACCAGCGCTCGAAGAGCTTGTGCTCGACGCCGAATTGGTCGAGCGCTTTGCCGACGGTGTGCGCGACGATGTCTTCCACCGACTTCGGGTTAGCGTACAGCGCCGGCATGGGCGGCATAATCACCGCGCCCATCTCCGCCAGTTGCGTCAGCGTGCGCAAATGCCCCAGATGCAGCGGGGTTTCACGGACGATCAGCACTAACTTTCGTCTTTCCTTTAAACAGACGTCGGCGGCGCGTACGAGCAGATTCGCGTTCAGCGAATGAGCGATCGCACCGGCACTTCCGATCGAACAGGGAATGACGAGCATGCCTTCGGTAATGAACGACCCGCTGGAAATAGCAGCAGCGAGATCGTCGTGATCGTATGAGACGTCCGCCAGCGCCTCAAAATCCTTAACGGTCTTCTTGGTCTCCAGTTCAATTGTGCGCGCAGCTTGCCGGCTCACGACCAAATGCGTCTCGACGCCGGGAGCGTCGCGCAAAACCTCGAGCGCGCGATACGCGAACGCGCTTCCGCTGGCTCCGCTGACGCCGATGATGATTCGCCGCATGACCCGCGGTTATACGCCGCTAGCAGGGCCGCCTTCGTGCGCTCCAAAGAGAGCATCGTGCAGTCGGCGGAGCAGCGTGCTTTTCTAGCGGCGGCGTTGGCGTGGACGCGAAGGCCCGAAGAGCGCCACGCGGTGCGCATGCTGCAATCGCCGTTCTCCGGCGTCCCTCAAGAGCTCGGCGCCGCATATGCCGCGCTCTCGGCGAGCGAGGGCGGCCTGCTCGATCGTATCACGCAAGAGCGCTCGCTCGCTCCGTTCGCGGCGGCGTTGCGCGAACTCGAGAAAGTTAAGGACGGCGAGGCCGCGCGCCAAGAAATCGAGCGCCGTTTTCAGCTCGAAACGGACGTGCAGCCGCCTGCAGCGGTGGAACGCGGCGAGCTGAGACTTTGCGAGCCGGCCGTTCCGGAGCCCCGCGTTGGAATGCGCGCTACCCGTCCGCGGTTTTCGGCGTCGCAGCTCAATGCGTATGTTGAATGTCCGCGAAAATGGTTCTACCGGTACATGTGCGGCGCAGTCGAAGACAAAGGTTCTTCCGCTTCTTTTTACGGCACCGCGTTTCACACCGCACTCGAAGCCTTGCACGGCGAATTCCCGCGTCCGGGTGACGCGGACCCGGCCGAACTTTCGCTCAAACTTGAAGGCTTGGTCAATTCCGCCTTCGATCGTCACCGCAACAATTTCGAAACGCCCGTCGAGTACGAACTGCAGCGCCGCCGCGCGCAGCGCACCGCAAAAAAATACGTCGAATGGCTGCTGGCTGAAGCCAAGCGCGCTTCTTTCACCGTCGTCGGCTGCGAGCTCTCGGCGGAGCTCGAGATGGAAGGCTACGAGTTCATCGGATACATCGACCGGCTGGATCGCGACGATAAAACCGGAGCCGTCGCGGTGATCGACTATAAGACGGGCACGATCGCGACTAGCGCGGCGGAATATCGCGACAAGATCCGCCAGTTCAAGGATTTCCAACTGCCGTTCTATTACTGGGCGCGCACCGCCGAAGGCGACAAGGTCTGGAAACTCGCACTGCTTCCATTAAAGGACGCGCTGCTGGACGTCCAGCCAATCGTGCTCGAAGTCGTTCCGGTGCCGTCGGAGATCGGGCGCTCGCCAAGTGCGACGGGCGTCATTCCTCTTGGCGAACTCGAACGGGCGCGCGAGCGCATGATCGAAATCTGCGCGGAGCTGACGGCCGGTACGACGACTGCGTTTGCGGTCACAACCGATCCATCGGCGTGTACGTACTGCGCGTACTCGATCGCGTGCGCGGATCGCCCGTATCCGCCGGACCAGCGGTTCGGACGGTGAGCCGTTTCATTACCGGCGCGGCGGGAACCGGAAAAACGGCCGAACTCGTACGCCGCGCGAGCGAAGCGGCGCAAACAAGTCCCGCATTGATGACGGCGCCGTCGGGAGCTTCGCTCGACGTCTTGCGCAGACTCTGCGGCAGTCAACGAATCGCAGTTCGCGCGCTCGACGAGCTGGCCTTAGAGATCCTCGTGCGCAAAGCCGGCGACGGACCGCGCCCGGAGCTGATCGACGACGTGCAAGCGGCGATTTTGTTCGAAGAATCGGCGCAGCCGCTGCTTTCGCTCGAATGGACTGAGTTCATGGAAGCGACGGTCGATCCGGAAGTGCCGGGATTGCGCGCTCCGCAGCGATTCTTGGATGCCGCCTTCCATCTGTTCTGCAAGTTCCGCGATGCGCTGGTTTCGCCTGAGCAATTTCTGGAAAGCGCGTTGCGCGGCGCCACGGCGTTCTACGCACAGCCTCCGAATTTCGCGCATCCGGATCTGCTGTACTACACCAAGGATACGCATCAGGACTCGCTCAACGTCGACAGTGCCGAGCTTCAGCGTCAGTATCGCCGCGAAATCGACCTCGCGAAGATTTTGGCGAAACTCTACCGCTCGTATTTGGATCATCCGGTGAAGCGCGGATGCCTGAGTCCACGCGATGCAATCGCGGAAGCCGTGAAAGCAATACGCGATGCACCCGACCTGGGCGCCGAAGTGCGCGAACGCCATCCCGCCGCCTTTGTCGACGACGCGCAGGGGCTGACGATCGCGCAGCTGCAGCTGCTGCAAGCCGTTTACGGGGAAAACGCCGATGCAGTCTGTTTCGCGATCGACGAAGCTTCGGCCACCTCGACTTTCCGCGGCGCGCGTCCCGACCGCGTGCTCGCGCTGCCCGGCGAGCGCGTGGATTTAACCGAACAACATCGCAGTCCGTTCGCCGTTGACGTCGCTTGCCGGCATTTGTTAGGCGCGCACGGGTCTCCGCCGG
Source organism: Vulcanimicrobiota bacterium (assembly GCA_013036105.1). Lineage (GTDB taxonomy): Bacteria > Vulcanimicrobiota > Vulcanimicrobiia > Vulcanimicrobiales > Vulcanimicrobiaceae > Rubrimentiphilum. The sequence goes on along the minus strand of JAAXCX010000005.1, from coordinate 23,222 downwards.
TCAGTACCGATCCGCAGGTCGGGCTGACACTTTTTCGGGCGACCACCAAGAAAGCCGAAACGCAGTTCGTCTCAGAGCACGTCGCCGGCCTGCTGGCAAACGGCGCGCAGCCGAGAGAGATCGCATTGTTGTTCCGGTCGGTTGCAAATGCGCGCGCCTACTGTGACGCCTTGCTCGATCGAAACATTCCCGCACAAATAGCGGGTGACCTCAACGTATTCGCCGAGCCCGAAGCGGTCGACGCGCTCGCGATTCTTTGGTTCGTGCACGACCCGTTCCGTCACGAATATCTGCTGCGCGTGCTTTCCGGACCGGCCGTCGCCTTCGCAGACTCGACGCTGGCGGCGCTGTGCGCCGAACCCGAAGATACGCAGACGCTGCTCTTCACCGAAGAACCGCTGCCGGAAACAGGACCTCATGCGCCGCGCTGGGATCCGATGCGCGACGTTCGCCTGGGATGGAACGTGCTGCGCGGCGATCGCGACGGAGCGCTGCCCGATTTGGCGCGAGACCGCTTGATGCGGCTGCGCGAACTTCGCAAAGAATGGCTGAACGCGTTGCGCGCGCTGCCGCTTCCAGAACTTGCGCGACTGGTCTGGAGCCAAGGCCTCGCGCGAAAGGGCGCGCCCGGATCGGCGCGCGCCGGTTATCAGCAGCTGACGCTGCAGCGGCTGTACGATCGCATCGAGGCATTTGCGTTAGATCACCCTGACGCATCTCTTGCGGAGTTTTTGGTCTACGCCGAGGAACGCATGTATAGCGAGTTCGAATCGTGCGAAACGATTGAAGCGGGAAAAGCCGTACGCATCTTGAGCATCGACGCTGCCGCTGGGCGCGAGTTCGATCACGTTATTTTGCCGAACGTGCGGGCGGGCGCATTTCCGCGGTACTACGTGCCCGACGCGTTTTTATACAGCCCGAGTCAAGGCATGATTGCCAAAGAAAACGTCGGAGAAGCGCGGGCCGCGCGCACCGCAAAGTTTACCTACTATATGTTCCGCAGCAAAACGCGCGAGCGGTACAACCGTGAGGAGCGGCGCGCGTTCGTCTATGCCTTGCGCCGTGCAAAATGTTCCGCGCTCGTGACCGCGCATGAAAAAGCGACGCGGGGAATTGCGGCACCTGAATTCTTGGCCGAGCTGCAGGCCGCACGTATTCCGGGGGCTGTCGACCTGTCGGACAAGTGGCGATCCAGCGGCGCGGCTCGTTCCGCTCGATGAGCGAGACGCTCAGCTCCATTCCGGCCGACGAGTACGCAAAACGCATATTGCCATTGACCGCGCCGCTTTGGGCGAACGGGCGGACGTTCGATGCGTACGTTTCGCAAACGCTCCAACTCGCTCGCTCGGATTACGGCAAGCGAAGCTATAAAACGCTTGGCTTGCGCTCGGGAAAAGCCATCGTCGCGTCGTTTAAACGCTACGAACGAATCGCATGGTTGCGTTCGAATAAGCTTACGTCAATCGGCATCGGCGCCGTCTTCACGCCGCCGGAGCAGCGCGGGCGCGGTTATGCCAGCGCCATGCTGGCGATGGCGCTCGATAACGCAAGATCGCAGCGCTTCGATTTCGCCTACCTCTTCTCCGATATCCATCCGCAGTTTTACCGGGCGCTCGGGTTTGTCGAGATTTCGTCGCGCCTGATTTCGTTTCGCGCGGATTCGCTTTCGCAGACGCGCATAGACGTCGCACCCATGACGCAAAAAGATTGGCCGGCGATCAGGCGCTGCTTCGACGCCACGCAATCGCTGCGCGACTGGGGATTCGAGCGCGGGCCTGCGTTTTGGAAGTGGCTGCAAACGCGCATCCAGCACGGGTCGGAACATACGAGCGGCCAAGCCGTGCATTTAGTCGTGCGCCGCGGGCGCGGAATCGCGGCCTACGTGTTCGGCCAGCGCGAACCGGCCCACGATGCATACGTGCTCGACGAGTTCGGATTTGCCGGCGATAACGATCGCAAGCTCGTCGCGCCGCTCTTGCGCGCCGCCGCGGGCGATTTGCGGAAAATTACAGGCTGGCTACCGCCGGACAACGTGCGCGGGCTATTGCCGCGCGGCTCGGTGCGCAAACGCAAAGACGCGATCCTCATGATCGCGCCGCTCAGCGCGCGCGGCAAGAAGTTTTTAGAGCGGGCTAAGACGACCGGCGCCGCCGACGGAGTGTGGTCGACGGACCATATTTAGGAGTCGAAGGACGGGGCGGCTTACGTTACGGCCAAGTGTTTTTGAGGCGCATCCTTATAAGCAACTGGTTTAACTCTTCCCGGCCACGCGGTTCCTTTGGAAGATGGCTGCTGCCGGCAGCTTCTTCTAACATATTTTCCAGCTTCACATATTCTTTGGTGTAAAAATCCAGCCCATGGCCGGCCGCCAATTCATCATGCTCATATCCTTCTATTTTTTGCTGAATAAGCTCAGGGATATAGGGCAGACGAAACGTTTCGTTGAGCTTTAGTATATTGGCTTCTACCTCGCCGGTGTTCATCAGATGGATGCCGGTCATCAATACGCGGAATACATAAAGTATGCGCTTGACGTGTTTCGTAGGCCGCTTAACAAACTGGGCCCACTCCTTGTACCCAAACCCCTTGTAGTGCAGTGAGTGGTTCGAGGTTATACACGTTCGCGCTATCGCGCGCAGCTCTTCAAGATGACCGCTGTCAAAAATGACTAGCGGCGAAAATATTTGCTCAAGCACGTAGCCGTTGTTTTTGAGCAATAAACTGAAATATTTTCTCGCGTCGTGGGTAACCAGCTCATCCTCGAAGCCGTCCTCTTCCGTTTCTGCTTCGATAGTTTCCGGGAACTGGGACAGACCCAGCACACTCTCGGCCGGCACTACATGAACGCCGCGAAGATCAAAATCAGAGTCCGCCGACGGAAAGCCGTACAGATGTGACCCTGAAAGCGTGACAAAAAGCAACGGATGCGGCTGCCGCCCTAAGATCGTATAGGGGCGCGAGCCGATGTCGCGCCCGCTATGGAACTTCCTTGTACTCACGTTCGCCCGTCTTCGGATTGTAAACAACGTCGACGAGTTTGCCCGTGCCGGGATCGATGAACTTCTCACCGGTCGGCTCCCATCCATCGGTTCCGGCGCGAACGCGCGGGCGGTAACGGCCTTCGAACAGCGTCCCGAGCAGCAACGCTCCGCCAGCGATCAACGGTGGCAGCGCCGCGATAAATGAAAACCGCAGCGTAAAGAGACCAAATGCCAGTGCGCAGAGCCCCGCGAGAATAAGAATTATGCGAAGCATTACTGCGCCGGCATCAGAGTGACGGCCGTTCCGTAGGCCACCACTTCGGTCATCGTGTTGCCCATCTCCGACGAATCGAAGCGCATCATGGCGACAGCGTCGGCACCCATTGCCTGAGCGTTTTGCACCATGCGATCGATCGCGTGACGGCGCGTCTCCTCGACGAGTTGCGTGTATTCCGTAATTTCACCGCCCATGATCGAACGGAGCGCGGCGACGATGTTCCCGCCTAAGCCGCGGCTTCGAACGACGACTCCGAAGACTTGGCCCTTTGTTTCCTTGACCCGATAACCGGCGATATTTTCCGTCGTAGCCACAATCATGTCGAGCCTCCTACTGCAGGCTACCTGCAAATAGCGTTTGCTGTTTCGGTTCGCCCGCAACGAGCGACGCGACTCGCGTTCCGAGCAGACGCACCGGGGAACGGCCGAGTTCCGCGCGCCGTAAACAGTGGACTGCCGAGTCAAAGATCTGCTTCGCATCCATGGTTGGTTCGGCGAGATTGGTCTGCCGCACGATGATTTGAAAATCAGCGCGTTTTATCTTGATGCCGATCGTGCAGGCCGATAGCCCTTCTTTTTCGAGCTTTTGCGCTAACTCCAGCGCCTGTTCCCGCAAGAGCTCGCGCAGTTGTTTTTCGTCGCGCACGTCATATTCGAAGGTTTCCTCGGTTGAAATCGACTTCGTTTCGCGCTCGGGCTCGACTTTACGCCGATCGATGCCACGTGCCAAGTCACGCAACTCCATTCCCCAGGAACCGAAGATTGCGCGTACGCGTTCGTCGGAAAGCGCGGCCACGTCGCCGATCGTCGTGATGCTGCGTTCTTGGAGGCGCGTTTGCGTCTTGGGACCCACGCCCCATAACCGCCCCACGGGCAGCGGCGCGAGAAACTCCGCTTCGCGCCCCGGCGCCAGCGACTCCAATCCGTTGGGTTTGCACGAGTCGGAAAGAATTTTGGCGACCATCATTCCGCTCGCGACGCCTGCGCTCACGGTTAATCCGCATTCGTCGAAGATCTCCGCGCGGATTGTTTGCGCCAAATCCCGCCCGGCCTCAGCCGTGCAATCGCCGAAGTCAATGAATGCTTCGTCCATCGACAGGCCCTGCACCGGATGCCCCCGCTTTTCGAAGATGGCGAAAATCTGGTGCGAGACGTCGCGGTATTTCTGCATGTTGGGCCGCACGACAACGAGCTCGGGGCAAGCTTCGAGCGCACGCCAAAGCGGCACGGCCGATTTCACGCCAAACGGCCGCGCCTCATATGACGCTGTAAGCACGACCGCGCGGCGACTCGAGCCCGCCACCGCAACGGGCTTGCCGCGCAGATCGGGATTGTCGCGGATTTCGACGCTCGCGTAAAACGCGTCAATGTCAAAGTGCGCGATCATATGTCGTGGCCGGCGCCTTTGAATATGGCGCGAATCGTTTCAACGTTGCGCGCGTCGTCGGCCTCTTCACCCGGCGTTTCCAGGATCGCAGTCTTATCGCGCAATTCCGGGCGCGCGGCGAGTGCGCGAAAGCCATCAAAGCCGATGTTGCCTTCGCCGATGTGATGGTGGCGGTCCCGATTTCCGCCCAGCGGCACCTCCGTGTCGTTAAAGTGAAACATCGGGATGCGGTCGAGGCCAATCTGTTCAGCAGCTTGGTAGAGAAAATCGTCAACGCCGCGCTGCGAGTTGATTTCGTAACCCGCGGCCCATGCGTGAGCAGTGTCGAGACAGACGCCCAATTGCGGATGGTCGATCGCTTTGATGAATCGCCCGAGCTCTTCGAGCGTTCCGCCGCACAGTGAGCCGGCGCCCGCCGAGTTTTCCATGACCAGCGTGACGCCCGGCGTAATCCCTTCGAGCGCGGCGCTCATCAGCCGGCACGCGGAAGCAAAACCCTCGTTGCGGTCACGCTTGCCATACGAACCGAGATGCGTATTAACGTAGCTGACGCCGCCGGCTTCGGCCGCCTCCAGATCGTAGCGCAGCAGCGCGAGCGAACCGGTCGAGACCTTTTCGTTCTCCGCCGCAAGATTGATGAGGTAGGGCGTATGGATCGCGCAGGGCTCGATGCCCGCTTCTTTTCGCAGTTCCCGAAATTTCTCAAGCGCCGGCCGGTTGACCGGGCCCGTGCGATAGCTGCGCGGATTGCTCGAAAAAATTTGCATCGCCGTGGCCTTGACGCGCTTGGCGTATTCAATGGCCGCCGGATAGCCCGCCGAGACGCGCACGTGCACGCCGATTCGCACGCCGTTACTCCGCGGGAGCGCTTGCGGTCAGGTTGGCGGTCAGCAGACCCAGTTCGAGCGGCTGGCCTTGCTCCAACTCCATGGGCGGAAGATCGTCGAGTGAACGCAATCCGAACGACTCCAAAAATTCCGGCGTCGTCTTGTAGAGCAGCGGACGGCCGACGACGTCTTTACGCCCCGCCTCGGCGATGAACATACGGTCGAGCAGCGTCGAGACGACGCTGTCGGAAGCGACGCCGCGAATCGCTTCGATCTCGCTTTTTGTAACCGGCTGAAGGTAAGCTACAATCGCCAGCGTTTCAAGCGCCGGCGTCGAGAGATTCGTGCGCGGCGGCAGCAGATACGCTTCGACGACTTCCCGGGCCGAAGGTGCGGTTGCAAAACGGTAACCGCCGGCCACTTCGCGCAACACGATGCCGCGCTCCGCGTACTCCGCTTCGATCTGCTGCAACGCCGTGGCGACGTCCGTTTCCGACGCGCGCGTCAGCTTCGCGATCTCTTTGATCGGCAGCGCTTCACCGGCGACGAAGAGCAGCGCTTCGATCGGGCGCCGCAGCTGATTGAGCTCCCCGTTCACGTCTTGGCCACCAAAAAGAGCCGGATGTCGTCGAAAGGCGCGTTTTGATCGAAGCCCAGGCGCTTACGCCGGATCAGTTCAAGGATTGCCAGGAACGTCACCACGATCGATTCGCGCGTCATGCCCAGTTCTTTGCAGATCGTCGAGAACAGCACCTCGCGCTGCTCGCGCACGCGCCGCATGATGTAATCCATGGAAGCCACCAGCGTCAAGCGTTCGCGCGCGATCGTTCGCTTTTCCGGACGCGCGCTCTGCAGCATCGTAAGGAACGCGTGCGTGAGGCGGTTGGGATCGACGCGGTAGCGCTGGCGCAACTCGCCGTGCGGATCGCCGAAGTCGCGAAAGAAATAGGACGACGCCTCGAACTGGCGCTGGCGCAGATCTTCGCCGACTTCACGGTATTTCGAATACGCGATGAGGCGTTGACGCAGCCGCTCCTCAACTTCTTCGGGCGACTCGCCTTCTTCCAGAAACTCCGCCGGAATCGGCGGCAGCAACGCGCGCGATTTCAAGAACACAAGAGTGGCGGCGACGACCAAATACTCGGCGGCAACCTCGACGTCGATGGCCTGCATCATCGAAACGTACTCGAGAAATTGCTCCGCAACTAACGCGAGCGGAACGGTCGCGATATCGAGCTGCTTCTCTTTGACCAGGTGCAGCAGCAAATCGAGCGGACCGTCGAAATTCGCCACGCTAACGCGCAGCGCGTGTTCATTTTGGTCAGGCTGTAGGACGGCCGGAGCGCCCGAATCGGTCACGGAGCTACTTTACGAGGTACGCTGCTCGGCAACCCTCGCGACAACCGGAATATCGCCAAACTCGGTGGGATGGGCCATCAGGTAATCTTGCGCCATGTCGATCAGCCGCTTCTCGTTGACGTACTTGAGCGCTCGCTTCGCGGCCCCGACCTCGAACCAGCGCGCTTCGTCCACTTCGTGATCGTGATTTGCGGTATCCCCGGAAAGATAGCGCATCAGGTAAAACGTGACGGACTTTTTGTGCTTGAGATGGTTCAGGTAAAACCAGTACGAGATGTCGTTCAGTTTGGTGACGATCTCGGCCCAGCAGCCGGTCTCCTCGCGGACCTCGCGCAGGGCGGCTTGCTCGTGGGATTCCCGCACTTCAACGTGGCCCTTGGGCAGCGTCCAAATCCGCGGCGTGCCTCGCCCGATGAGCAAAGCATCATAGGCCGACTCGCGCCGCCGGAGCACGAGACCGCCCGCCGAAACCTCGAATTTGATTCGCATCGTAAGCCCCTAAAGAACCCCTAGAGGACCGGAAAGGCGCCCCCGCTGGGTCGCCTCCTATTCCTTCGATTATAGCCGACGGGCCCAAGAAGAGCCTGCTACGGAGGGACCGTTCCGACCGGTTCGGGCGACCCAACGGCCATGGCTGGGCAGGGCAGCAAGCGGCTCTCTGAGGCGGCGCCGGCGGAAAACGTGAGGGCGTAGCCGCCACCTGAGGGGCAGGGCTGGGGGGCCACCGCGCGGCCATACGCGTCGACGGTAATCGTGAAGGGCGGCTTCCCCAAGGCCGGCTCGGAGACGTCGGAGCGCAGCGTTTCGGGCGGAGCGTCCGCCGGCGAGATGGACACGACCGTTCCGCTTCCGCCCGGTCCGATCGCAAAGCTCAGCGTTGCCGTTCCTCCGGTCGTGGATGCAATCGTGCGCGCGTGCGCGAGTTGCGCGTCAAAAATAGTGGCCGCGGACTTCGTTTCAAATGTGCGATTGCCGAAACTCATCGACGCAATCGCCCAAAGCATCGCCAGGATCGCAACCGAAATGAGCACTTCGATGAGACTTGTGCCGCGCTGACCTTCCACGAATAGCGCGGTGCCCGGTTAGGTTCTAGCTTGCCTCAATCGCGGGAGAGAGATCGTTGTTCTCTTCAATCCGCAGCATTCGGATATCGCGCACGCACGACGAGAACCATTCGAAGCGCTTGGAGAGCTCCTGAATGGCCAGCACGCACGTTACCGGCGTCACGCGCTCGTCGCCGAAATAGACCGAACCTTGCCGCCAGTTAAAGCCACGTTCTTCAAGCACGGCTCGCACATCAAAATACGCGTTGTCCCAAGACGGCGCCGGGTAGGACGTCTTTAGCAAATCCGTATCAAGGTCAAACGCAATCGCGTACATTCGGTGCACCCCCGTCGGCGGCGGCAGGAGATCGATTTGAAGATTCATCTCCCAGTTAGCATATCACGCCCTGCCGGCTAAACAACAAGTACAGGGCGGCACGTCACCTTAAGGCAAAGGCTGACACGTGCGAAGAACGCTAACTGCTCAAGCGGTCAGAACTATCCGCGCGGCTTTGGCGGCCGCCTGCATTGTCGCCGCAGCGGTCCTCATCATCGTGTTCGCAAACCGTACGGCCATTTTTCAATCTGAAAATGCGAGCCTAAGCCTGCATGTCCTTGGAGTGGGGGAGAGCGCCGCCCTGGCCCGCGCGCAATATGAGGAATCGTGGAAATTCGCCGGCCACTTCCTCGACCGCAATCGCTTGTACGAAAAGAAAATTCGCATGACCGGCATTGCTTCGAGACGCGTTCAAGACCGCTTGACCCATGCGATGAGCTACGTTGTGGAGCGCCGGATTGATATCTACGGCAAGAACTGGGACGAGCTTCTGCGCTATCACAACCTCGCCGGCCTCAGCCAGCCATCGCGAGCGTTCGTTGTCGCAGATCTGCCCAGGATGATCCCGACATACGGCGACCTCTTGATCGTCGTTACCGTACTCCTCGCGGCAATGTGCGCCGGTCCACTTCAGCTCACTCGATATGACGATTACCCCTCCGGCATGCATCCCGTGGCGATTTTTATGCACGTTATATTCATCGCATTTGCGTTTATAGCCATATGGGACGCACTCGATCAGCCCCATCGCTCGCCCGTACTTATCGGAGCGATCGCGGTGGGAACGGTGCTGCTTCTCGGCCGGTGGCTCGTCCCGCTTAGGGCGCAGTGGGCAGCGGTTCTGGGTCTAGCTCGGGTACCACCGTAGATCGGGTTCGCGGGCGGCGCGCGTCTCGTCGAGACGTCCGACGACCGTCGTAACCGGCGCCGCCAAAATTTTCTCCGGTTCGCGCTTCGCCGTTTCGACGATGTCCCCAAGCGCGTCCACGAATGCATCGAGCGTTTCCTTCGATTCGGTTTCGGTCGGCTCGATCATCAGGCATTCGGGAACGATCAGCGGGAAATACATCGTCGGCGCCATGTAACCGCGGTCGAGCAGCGCCTTGGCGATGTCGAGCGCCCGCACGCCGGTCTCTTTCTTCAACGCTTGCGCCGACGCCACAAACTCGTGCCGGCAAATCTCGTCATACGGCGTCTCCAAGAACTCGCGAATTTTCACGCGCAGGTAGTTCGCATTGAGAACGGCGAGTTGCGAGACTTTCGTCAGGCCCTCGGCGCCGTTGGCGTACACGTAAGCCAGCGCGCGTACGATGTGCGCGAAGTTCGACCAGAACGACCGCATCGGACCGATGCTTTTCGGCATATCGAAGTCGAGAACGAACGAGTCGTTTTTTTTCCGGACGTATGGCGTCGGCAAGAAATCAACCAAATGCTTCGCCACGCCCAGCGGACCCGATCCGGCGCCGCCGCCGCCGTGCGGAATCGTAAAGGTCTTGTGCAGGTTGAGATGCATGAGATCGAAGCCCATATCGCCCGGCCGCGCATTGCCCATCAGCGCGTTGGCGTTCGCGCCGTCGTAATAGCAGAGGCCGCCGGCTTCGTGAACCGCGCGCGTGATCTCGTGAACGTGATCTTCGAAGAGGCCGAGCGTGTTGGGGTTGGTCATCATGACGACGGCAGTATCGTCGCCGAGCACTTTCTTGACTTCGTCGACGCTTACGCGCCCGCGCTTGTCGCTCTTCAGCGAGATAACTTTGAAACCGCACATTGCCGCTGAAGCCGGATTCGTGCCGTGCGCCGTGTCCGGAACGATCACTTTGTCGCGCTTGCTCTCGTCGCGGCTCTTGAAATACGCCTTGGCGATCAGCAGCGCCGCCAGCTCGGCATGCGCGCCCGCCGACGGATTGAGTGAAAATGCCGCCATGCCGAAGAGCGAGCACAGGCTGCGCTCGAGCTCCCACATGATTCGCAGCGCACCTTGCGCCTGATCGTCGGGAGTGTACGGATGCAGGTCACGCAGGCCGGGCAGGTTCGCCATCGCATCGTTGACCCGCGGATTATATTTCATCGTGCACGAGCCGAGCGGATAAAATCCAACGTCGATGCCGAACGTGCGCTGCGATAGGCGCGTGAAATGCCGCACCACGTCCATTTCGCTATTGTCCGGAATCGGTAGATCCGCGCGCAACGTTTCGCGCGGTAAGAATTCGCTCAGATTCTTTCCGCGTTCGAAATAACGGTTGGCCCGGCCGTCTTGACCGGATTCGAAGATGAGCGGCGAGGCGGTATGGTCAGACACGGGCGTGGACATGTACCACCTCGTGCAGAGCCTTGGTCAGCGCTTGAATCTCTCGCGTCGTCGTCATTTCCGTAGCCGCCATCAGGATGCAATTGTCGTACTCGGGGTAGTAACGCCCGAGATCGACGCCGCCCAAAATGCCGCGATGCTCGAGCTTGGCCAGCGCGTGTCGCGCGGGCTGATGCACGCAGACGACGATTTCGTTGAAATGCGGCGCGGAAAACTTCAGCGAACAGCCGTCAATTGCGTCGACCGCTGCCGCCAGTTCGCGCGTGCGCTGCACGTTTAATGCCGCGGCGTCGCGCAGACCGGTCTTTCCAACGAGCGCCAAATACATCGTGGCAATCAGCGCGCAATGCGCTTGATTCGTGCAAATGTTGGAAGTCGCTCGTTCTCTGCGAATGTGTTGCTCGCGCGCTTGCAGCGTCAGAACGTAGCCTTCTTTGCCGTTTGAATCGACCGTTTTACCGGCGAGGCGTCCCGGAATACGGCGCAGATGCTCTTTCGTCGCCGCGATAAAGCCGACGTACGGACCGCCGTACGCCACCGGCACGCCAAAGCTCTGCGCCTCGCCGGCGACGATGCCGGCGCCCCATTGCGAGGGCGGCTGCAGCGCGCCGAGCGACATCGCTTCAGCGATCACCGCCACCAAGACGGTGCCGCTCTCTTTTAACGCGGCTTGTTCGGCCGAACCGGGCGTATCGATGACGCCGAAAAAATTCGGCGACTGCAGTGCGACGCACGCGTACTCTTTGGTCGCGGCCAAACGCGCCAGCTCGCCGAGGCCGGTCGTGCCGTCCTCCGCGACCGGCAGCTCTTCGATCGCCACGTCCAAGCCGTCGCAGTACGTTTTCAGAACCGCGCGGTAGTTTGGATGAATCGCGCGCGACACGAGGATTTTCTGGCGCCCGTTTTCATTGAGTGCCATAATCGCAGCTTCGGCCAGCGCGGTCGCGCCGTCATAGACCGACGCGTTGGCGATGTCCATTCCGGTCAGCAAACAGATGTAGGTCTGCCACTCGTAAATCGCTTGCAGATAGCCTTGCGACACTTCGGCCTGATAGGGCGTATATGCGGTGAGAAATTCGCCCCTCATCGCAAGCGCGCTAATCGCCGGCGGAGCGTAGTGCCGGTAGCTGCCCGCGCCCAGGAACGAAACGAGCGAAGCGCCCGGATTCATGCGCGCAAGCTCTTCGAAGCGGCTCACGATTCCGGTTTCCGGGAGCGCTGGAACGACCTCGAGCTTTTCGCGCAGCTTCACCGCATCGGGAACGCGCAGCAGCGCGTCGAGCGAATCGACGCCGACGGTTTTCAGCATCTGCGCGACGTCGCGCTCGGTATGGGGCGTGTACAAGGGTTAGCTTTCTTTGGTAAAATTCTCGTAGTCGGCGGCCGACATCAGCCCCGACGTTTGCGCGTCGCCCGCGAGCTTCACTTTAAAGAGCCACCCGCCTTCGAACGGCTCGCGGTTGACCAGCGCCGGATCGTTTTCGAGCCCAGTATTGATCTCGGTTACTTCGCCGCCGACGGGCGTGAACAGATCCGATACGGCTTTCACCGATTCCACAACGCCGACCGCCGCGAATTGGGCGATCTGTTTGCCGGCTTTGGGCAGTTCGACATAGACGATGTCGCCCAGCGAATCTTGAGCGTAGTTGGTGATCCCGACCGTCGCGTTATCGCCCTCGATCTTCACCCATTCGTGCTCTTTGCTGTAGAGCAGGCCTTCAGGCTGCGCCAATCTTGTAACTCCTCTTGTAAAATGGAAGCTCTACGACTTTGGCGCCGTAGGCGGTCCCGCGAATGTGAACCACTACGTCCGTGCCGGGAGTTGCGGCTTCCTTGTCGACCAGCGCCGTTCCGATGCTCTTGTTGCCGACCGACGGACCTACGGATCCGCTGCGGATCTCGCCCACGCGCTTCTCGCCCAGAAAAACGTGATAGCCTTCGCGCGCGAGCGCGCGGCCGTCCATGACGATCCCCACGATGCGCGGGTAGTCGTCGAGGCTCTGCTGATCTTCCAAGGCGGCTTTCCCGAGAAACTCCGGCTTATTCATCTTGATAACCCAACCCAAGCCGGCTTGCAGCGGCGTGATCTCTTCGGTGAGCTCGTGTCCGTAGAGCGGCATCCCCGCTTCCAAACGCAAAACGTCGCGCGCTCCCAAACCCGCCGGAATCAGGCCACCGCCGGCATTATCGGCCAAAAGTTTCGACCAGATCTCGGGCGCGTCTGCCCCATCGACGAAAAGTTCAAAGCCGTCTTCTCCCGTGTATCCGGTCCGCGCGATAACCGCTTTCTTCCCGTAAACTTTGCCTTCGGTACAAAAATAATATTTGAGCCCGTTCAAATCGGCGTCGCAATGGGGCTGCAGCATGGCGACGGAGCGCGGTCCCTGAATCGCGATCAGCGCGTTGCGTCCGTGCAGCGACGTCATCTTCACGCCCGAGCCGCCCACGTTGTCGTTGAGAATCTTCCACATCTTGTCGGCATTGCCGGCATTGACGACCAGCAGCCAGCGGTCTGGCAGGCGGTAGAAAATCACGTCGTCGTGCGCGCCGCCGCGTTCGTTGGTAAAAATATTGTAGCGCGCTTGCCATGGTTTCATTGTCGGAACGGCGTTGACCGTCATCCCGTCAGCCCATTCGGCCACGCCGTCGCCTTCCAAAATGAACTGCCCCATGTGCGAAAGGTCGAAAAGGCCGGCCGCTTTGCGCACCGCTTCGTGTTCCTGCAAAATGCTTTGGTACTGGACGGGCATGTCGAAGCCGCCGAATGGAATCAGCCGGGCGCGCAGTTTCACGTGCTCGTCGTAAAGTGCGGTTTGCTTCATTTTTTTGGCGGTTTCTCGCTGGGGTACGTGTTTAAGTAGTTGAGTGTGGAGTGCGCCACCACTTTGTCGCCGCAGCGCACCGTGACTTCGCCGTAGCAGATCCGCCGCCCGGCTCGCAGCACGGTGGCTTCCGCCACCAGATCCTCCGGACCCACCGCCGGCGCCAGAAAATTGCACTGCAGTGAAGCCGTGGTCGTATCTTGGTCGCGCCCGTAGAGCGATGCGAGCGCCACGTAAAAAACCGTATCGCATAGGCTCACGATCGCTCCGCCGTGGACGGCGCCCGTTCCGTTGGATATCTGCGACCGGTACGGCATGCGCATGATCGCCGTTCCCTTGCCGACGCTGTCCAATTTTAAGTCGAGCAGCTCGACGAAGTGCGAGCGCTCCTTATCCCATTGGCGCCGCACCGATTCTTGATCCATGGAGCTCAAAACGTCTCTCCGGATTCGGCGAGCGCGCGCCGCAGATAGAGCGGCAGCGCGAATATCCTGCGGTGCGTCTCCGCGTCGTAGAAGAAATTCTCGCCGCGCAGTTCGCGGCAGTACGGCGCGATTTCCGGCTCGTCGAGGTGGGCGAGGTTCACCCCATCGCTGCATGCGATGAATGCCCAGTCGTTGTCAAAGGCCGGGACGTGTGTGTAATACGAGACGACGTGCTCGTAGTAATTTCGCAGCGTGCGCGCCATCTTCGCGTGCAACGACAGATTGTGGAATCCGGCCGTGCTCGCTTGCAAGACGTAGATTCCGCCCGGTGCGAGCCGGTTTTTGATATTGCGAAAAACCTCGTCGCAAAAGAGTGGATTACTCGGAGAATCCTCGAGGGGTTCGGTCAGGTCCGATATGATGACCCCGTAGCGATCGTCGTCTTCGGCTAAAAACTTGAGCGCGTCACCGATGATGACGCGAGCTTTGGGATCGTTGAAGCTTTCCTGCGACCACTCGGCCAAGTACGTTTTTGAAAGTTCGACGACGTCTCCGTCGATGTCGACCATCGTCGCACGGCGTACATCCGGATGACGTAAAACTTCGCGGAGCGTCGCGCCCTCGCCGCCGCCGAGGATCAGGACATCGGCGCGATCGCCGGCGCCGGCCATCGCCGGATGAACCAGCGCCTCATGATAGATCTTTTCATCCGCTTGAGAGCTTTGCGTGTCGCCGTCAAGAATGAGCATCTTCCCGAAGACGCGTGTTCCGACGATGCCGATCTCTTGGAATTGCGAATGCCCTTGATAATAGACGCGGTCTACGGCGTGGTGGTGCTCTTCAGTGGGAGAGAACTGCTCGACATACCACTGCCAACGTTCGGTCTTCGGCATCGCTTACGAAATAAAAACCGCGGGTTAGGCGGTTCGCGGTCGATCTTTTGCTTCGGTTGCCGTTACGACGTGCGTGAAGGTTCCGTTCTTTGCTTCGATGCCCCGTTTGAATTCGGTGGTCAGCATTCGCTTTGCGGAGAGTACTTTGGCTGCGTGTAAACACGCGAGCCACGGTTCCGTGTGATCGCCGCACGTGTAAAAATCCATGGCGGCATATTTCTTTTCAGGCCAGGTGTGAATCGAGAGATGCGATTCAGCAAGAATAACCGTCCCCGACACGCCTTGCGGCTCGAAGCGGTGAAAGGAGCTCTCGATTATGGTCGCGTTTGCCGCTCGCGCGGCGGCGACCATCATTGCCTGGACGCCGTCTACGTCCGAAAGGGCCGTCGGGTCACACCCCGAGAGTTCGCACACAATGTGCGTACCGAGTGCTTTCAATTCTTGCGCTCTCCTCGACTTGTGGGAATCCCACCTCCGGACTTGCCGGCTGGCGCCTGCAGTGCAGCCACGTCCCCGACCTATCGGCGAGCTCTTGCCGGCGCTTTTTCGGTGCGCGTGCGGCTCGCCGCGATGGCGCGTAAGGGCGCGCCTCCCATGACCGCGAGCTCTTCCTTAAAAAGAGCTCGAAAAAAGAATAGCCCCTATCGCCCCCGCTGTAAAGCTATTCGAGCGCACCGCCGACCGCGACGTCGTTCACCGGTCGGCCGCCCGCCCGCTTGCCCATTCTGGAACCGCAACCATGGCCGGTCTGTGGAGGTCTCTGAGGATAGTGAAGATAGGCCTTCATTATCTTGACTATCGCTAGACGCTGACATACCTTTATAAGACATGGCCACCCAACTGAAGCCTGCCCAGCCCCTCATCGAGGAATACCGTCACGGGTTCCACGATTCCGAGGATAAGTACGTCTTTAAGTCCGGGAAGGGCCTGACGCGCGAGATCGTCGAGCGCATCAGTGAGATGAAGGGCGAGCCGGCGTGGATGCTCGACTTCCGCCTCAAAGCGCTGGACGTTTTCCTGAGCAAGCCGATGCCCACGTGGGGCGATACCAAGCTGCTCTCTGAGATCGACTTCGGCAACATCCACTACTTCGTGCGTTCGACCGACAAATCTGAACGCTCGTGGGACGACGTTCCCGACGACATCAAGAAGACGTTCGACCGCCTCGGCATTCCCGAAGCCGAGCGCAAGTTTTTGGCCGGCGTCTCCGCTCAGTACGAATCCGAAGTCGTCTACCACAACGTAAACAAAGAGCTGGAAGAGCTCGGCGTGCTGTTTTGCGACATGGATACCGCCGTCAAGCAGTATCCGGAGATCGTGCAAAAATATCTGGCGACGATCATTCCGGTCGCCGACAACAAGTTCGCCGCGCTCAACTCGGCCGTGTGGTCGGGCGGTTCGTTCATCTACGTTCCGCCGGGCGTTGAAGTCAAGCAGCCGCTCCAGGCCTACTTCCGCATCAACGCGGAGAACATGGGCCAGTTCGAGCGCACGCTGATCATCGCCGACAAGGGCTCGAAAGTGCACTACATCGAGGGATGCACGGCGCCGAAATTTTCGACCAGCTCGCTGCACAGCGCGGTCGTCGAACTCATCGCACTCGAGGATGCGTCGATCCGCTATACGACGATCCAAAACTGGTATCGTAACATTTTCAACCTCGTCACCAAGCGCGCATACGCTCACAAGAACGCGACGGTCGAATGGGTTGACGGCAATATCGGCTCGCGCTTGACGATGAAGTATCCGGCCATCTACCTGATGGGCGAAGGCGCGCGCGGCGAAGTGCTCTCGATGGCCTTTGCCGGCGAAGGCCAGCACCAAGACGCCGGGGCGAAGGTCATTCACGCCGCGCCCAACACGACGTCGATGGTCACCAACAAATCGGTCAGCGCGCACGGCGGAAAAACGACGTACCGCGGACTGGTCGAGATCTTCCCGGGCGCGGTCGGCGCCAAAACGCGCGTCAAGTGCGACGCGCTCATTATGGACGCAGAGTCGGCCAGCGACACTAAGCCCACGATGAAGATCCACGAACAGCGTTCGACCGTCGAGCACGAAGCCAGCGTCAGCAAAATCGGCGAAGAGCAGCTTTTCTACGCGATGAGCCGCGGCTTGAACGAAGCCGACGCGACCGCGATGATCGTTAACGGCTTCTTCGACTTCTTCGTCAAGGAATTGCCGATGGAGTACGCTGTCGAACTGAACCGCCTCGTCAAAATGGAGATGGAAGGCTCAGTCGGCTGATCGTCGCGTCCTCCAACAAAATTGGCCGCCTGCAAGGGCGGTCTTTTTCGTTGCCGAACGGCACGGTTCGCGCTTTGGAGGAGCAATAAAATATGCCGATTGTAGGAATAGATACGACCGCGTACCTCGTTAAAGACGTGGACCGCGCCACCAAATTTTACCGCGACGTCATGGGTTTACCGCTGACCAGCGAGTTCGGCGGTCAGGGCGCCGAGTTCGTCATGCCCGACAACTCCACGTTTAGTATATGGAAGATGAGCGACGGGGCGTGGACGGCGGGTAACGGCGTGATGTTCGCCGTCGACAACTTCGAATCGGCCGTAGACGGCTATCGCAAGGCCGGCGTGAAGATCGAGCCCGAAACCGAAGACACGCCCGTCTGCAAGATGGCCTTCGCCGAAGATTCAGAGGGCAATACGTTCATCATTCACTTCCGCAAGAACGGTCGCGACTAAGCGCGGCCATGGCCGAACAACTGGCCGCTAAGAAAAGCGAGATCGCGCAGGGAGAGGCGCATCGCGTCGTCGTCGACGGCGTCGAAGTGCTGCTCTGCAATGTCGGCGGCGAGATTTACGCCGTCGAAGATATCTGCACGCATGACGGCGGCGCGCTGGATCAGGGCCAACTCGACGGTGCGCGCATCGAATGTCCGCGCCACGGCGCAACGTTCGATGTGCGCACCGGCGAAGCGCTCACGCTTCCGGCGGTCATGCCACTGCCCAAATACCCCGTTCGCATTGACGGCGACGACGTCTACGTTACCGTGTAACCTTCACCGTATCGTTCCAGCGAAGCGCCGCAATCGAACCCGGCTTCGCAACGCACCACGTCGTGAAATATTGGCGCGGGGGGACGCTGCGGTCGTCCGCCGCGAGCGGATAGGTGAGCACGGGCCCCGGCCTGACGCGCTTGCACGCGAGCAGCATTTGCTCCGTGAAGTCGGCGCGTTTCGCAAGCGGCACTTTATCGACGAACAGCAGCAGACGTGGATGGTCGGCGTCGGTGAACCAATGTCGCCCTTCTTGTCCTTGCGCGTCGTAGCCGATCAAAATTGGGCGCAGGCCGCCGTAAAAATCCAGCAGCGATGAGAACCCGTATCCGTCGGTCATCACGCCGGCGTTGCGGGAACGCGCCAACCTCCGCACGTCCTTCGCAAGCGATGGATAGGTAAACACCTCGAATGGGCCGCCGTTGTTCAAACGAAGACCGGCGCGCCTGACCCCGGCGTAGACGGCGCCCGGAGCAATTAACGCAAAGATGACGAGCGCGCAGAGTATGACCGCCGGCGCGAAGGTCCATGAGCCCCGCCGCAACTGCCGTTGCGTCTCCCACCCGGCGAACAGACTGCCGAGTCCAACGCAGAGCGAGATGAACGGTCCGATAAACCAATACACCTCCACGGACTCGCGAAACGCCAACAGCAAGAACACGGCGCACAACGGCAATGCCGTCCACGCGATCAACGGTTCTCGCGGCCGCAGCGCGACAATTGTCGCCGCAATCCAAAGGCCGGGTGAAAATGCGAGCGCGCCATACATGTAGGTTAGAAACGGCCGGCCGAAAGAATATTGCGGTTCGTGCCGCTGCACGAGCGCAAACGTGAACGATATCCAATGGTGGGACGCGTTCCAAAAAAGAAACGGCGACCATACGACACAAGCGATGAGCGCGCTGAGCAAGACACGCGGCAGCATGCTCCGGTACGGCTTCGCGCAAGCTGCTGCGATAATACCGGCCACAAGAGCGACCGCAAAGAAGCGCGACAGGAGCGCCAGGCCGAGCGCAACGCCCAGGAACACAAACCAGGTCCACGATCGACCGCGGAACGCGCGTGCGGCGCAATAAAGGGCGAGGGCCCAGAACAGCGCAAAGGGCCCGTCGGGACTAACGATACCAAAAGCGATAATCATCATCGGCGCGAGCGATACCGCAAGCGCCGCAATCCATCCGGCCCGGCGATCGCCGGTCAAAACATTTGCCGCGCCGGCCGCGAAAATCGCCGTGCCTAAACCGCAAAGAACGAACGGCAGCCGCACCGCAAACGGCGTCTGCCCA
This sequence comes from Vulcanimicrobiota bacterium, assembly GCA_013036105.1. Lineage (GTDB taxonomy): Bacteria > Vulcanimicrobiota > Vulcanimicrobiia > Vulcanimicrobiales > Vulcanimicrobiaceae > Rubrimentiphilum. The sequence continues at coordinate 4,262 of JAAXCX010000005.1, read as the reverse complement.
AGCCACGCGAAAATCGCAATCGCCACCGCGACTGCCGGCGGATGGTCGACGTATCCGGCCGCAAGGCGGCGGCTCCATTCCCAGTAGTACGCTTCGTCGCCGGTCATCGGCAGCGTCGCATCAAAGATTGCGCGAAGCGCCGTCACAACAAGGACGGCGCTCCACACGATCGTTCCTACCCGAGATGCGCGCATCGCGCGCTATTTTGCCTTAGGGTGAAGTTCGCGCCTGCAGAGCTGAACCGAGGAAGGAAAAGATCGTCGCCCACGCCTGCTGACCCGCTGCGACGTTCGCCTGCGCCGTGCCGCCGAGCAGGATCTGCGTGCCGTTTTCCGCGGCCTGAACGAGGGGCTGCTGCGGCGTTGCAAACAAGAAAATGTGACCGGCGCCGGGATAGACTTGGGAAGCGTCGGCGTAGGCATGATGACGCGTCTGCAAATACGCCATTGTCATCGAACACTGCGCCGGAGAATTCCAGATCTGATCGTCTTGCGCTCCCAGGCACAATACCGGACCGCGAATATTTTCCAGAGGAAACATCGCGGCCGCTACCGCTGTTTTATCGGTCATCGAGGCGTCATAGCCCGGTCTCAGATCCATGGGTTTGTTCTGGCTGAAGCTCTGGGCAATCGATTGTCCCATCGCCGCCGCGTACGAGACGAACGCAACGGGTTTCCCGCCAATCGTCCACGACGAGTGCGGCGCGCTTACCGGACCGTTGGGAATGCTCTCCCAACCGAACGGACTGGGAACGTCGGCTATCACCGCGTGAATCTGCGGATACGTCGAAGCTGCCAGCAGCGCGAGCTCCCCGCCTTTCGAGATTCCGAAGATCGCGATGCGGTTCGGATCGACGTCGGGCCGTTTCGCAAGCTCTGCCAGTGCGCCGCCGACCGTTTCGACCGGAACGAGTTCGAGTATACTCGGCAATCCCGGCACGCCAAAATACGCGACCGATGCCGCTACGTACCCTTGTTTGGCAAACTCGGGCGCGACGCGCGACATCGAGTCGCCGCCTTCCGAGCCACCCAGCAAAACGATGGCGGGATGTTTGCCGGGCGTCACCGGCGCGCACAGCGTTCCGCTGAATGCCACCGGCTTCGTGCAATTCGCCGGCATCGCCGGAGCGAGTAGCGTTGCGGCCGCTAAGACCACTGATGCAAACACGATGAACTCTCTTTCCTAAGTGGATTGTTGTTGCGCGCGAACGATGAGCCGTTGCGCGATGAGACCGGCGCCGTAGAGGACGAAGAAATCGATCTCTCCGTGCTGCCGGTCGACAAAAGCGAGAATGACGCCCAGCAAGAGCGCCGCCATCAGAACTTCTGAGAGCAGGCCGCCTGCGAGCGACGGATGGGCATCGCCTTGCGCCGCGACGGGAAACAGACGCGGCACAAGCGACGGCACCTGCGCGGCGTACGTGCGGAAGCGTTCGCCGTAGCGCGCCTCGAGCATAACTTCTTCGTGCTTTGCAAGCGCAAGCACAAAGAGCACATTGCCGATAACGATGACCGCAAAGCCGGCCACCGGCGCCATCAGCCCGATGCCGATTGCCAAAAAGAAGTTTCCTAAATAGAGCGGATTGCGAACGTAACAGAACGGTCCGGAGACGATCAGCGAATCGGTGCGCGCCTGCGGATTCCAAACGATCCGGGCGTGCAAGTAACTTGAGCCCCACAAGCGCAACGCGAAGCACAGAGCAGTGCAGAGCACCGCGCCCGCGAGCATCCACATCGGACCGCTCGTGCCGAGGTCGCGTCCCCATTCCCGGTAGGCCGGAACATATGCGTGGTGCAACGCGCCCGATACAAATCCGCCGATGAAGAACCCGGCAAAGAAGATTGCGGCGAAGACCCACGTGCGTCCGCTGTACCACCACGGTGAGGTCATGACGCGCTCTCTTTTTCGAGCAGGCGCTGCATGTCGCGAACGTGCTGCACGAACGCGGCACGGCCCGTTTTACTTAAGCGGTAACGCGTCTGCGGTCTGCGATTCACGAATGTTTTTTCTTCGCTCACGTAACCGGCTTCCACGAGCTTGCCAAGATGCGCGCCTAGATTGCCGTTGGTCGTTTGCGTCGCCTGCTGCAACTCACTAAATGCGATCCACTCCGCGTTCAGGAGTTGCGCGATCACGCCTAAGCGGATCTTGGAGAGCAAGAGTTCGTCCACGTCAGTCGCGCGAGATCAGGCTGACGAGCCCAAAACCGGCGTAACCAAAGAGCATTCCCGACGCCAGCACGTATCCCGTAATCGCGGGCAAGAAGTTCGCGGCCGCAATCGATGCGAGCACGATGATGCCGCAGACAAGCGCGCGCCGGTTACCGTGCACGGCTATAAAGAGCAGCACGATAGCCGCGGCAACATTCCAAATTGCCGAGCTGGCCCACATCGTGAAGATATGGAATCCGAGCGCATCGGAGAAAAACGCCACGCCCAGCGAAATCCCCAGCACGGCAAAGAACTCGCGCTGGATGAGCGGCAGCCCGTCGGAGCATTTGGCAAGCTGCCTCCCGCGAAACATGCTGAACGCGATCGCGGCCGCGAACAGAGCCGGCAGCACCCAGAGTGCCGGGGCCGGCAAACGGCCGTTCACGATCAATTGGAAGACCAGCGTCACGCTCGTGCCGGCAAGGCCCCAGACGAGAAAGAACTCGCCTCCGACTCGCAGCGAGCGCTCGGAGCGGGTCAGAATTCGGTCGACCATTTCGATGTGCTCCCGGACCTGGGCCGGGCTGAGGGATTCCATACGATCTCCGTTCTAGATGAATCTATTTTATAGACTTCTCTGCAAAACATAGCACTTGATCCGGGCCCCGTCAAGCGGCTTGGGCGGCCGGCCCGGAGCCGGCGCGTTGACAGCGCTCCGGGCGGATGCTAATGTTCCAAAGTTATGTACGCGATTATCGAGACGGGCGGCAAGCAGTATAAAGTCGCCGAGGGCGACGTCATCCGCTGCGATCTGCTCGAGAGCGAAGTCGGCAAAAACGTGACCTTCGACCAGGTGATCCTGGCGAGCAAGGGCGGGGAAAAAGTCACGCTTGGGTCGCCGCTCGTGAAGGGCGCTTCGGTCACCGGCAAGGTGCTTCGTCAGGATAAAGACCGCAAGATTTTGGTCTTCAGATATAAGTCCAAGAAGCGCGTCCGCACGCTCAACGGGCACCGCCAACCGTTTGCAGAGATTCAGATCACGAAAATCGAGTTGCCTTAAACGCTCCGCGGTGATGAACGTCACGTTTCGCAAGGACAGCCGGCACCGGCTGTCCTCTGTTTTTGCCGAAGGGCATGTCGAATTACCCGAGACCAGCTCGGACGAGTTTTCGCTGGTGTGCGCGGCCGTTTCGGGAATCTTGCAGGCGGCGCGTCTCGGTTTGGAAGCGCACGTCAAAGTGCCGCTCGACGCCACACAGAGTTCGGGAACGCTTTCGCTGCGCTGGCCGAGCAGCTGCCGGGAGGACGAGCGCGTGCAGGCCGTCGTGGACACGGCCCGCCTCGCGATCGCCCAAATCGCATCGCAGTATCCGCGCCACGTTACCTGCCGCGAGGAAACAGAAGCCTAACTTCGCGGGTAAGAGCTGACAGAGGAGAATTTCATGACAGAGACTTATCGCACGCCCCCGGCGGAACAGCAATGGCCCGCCGGCGACCGCCCCGGCAACGACGTATCGAACGAAGCCGGTAAGGCTTTGCTCGTAGGCGTGCTGGGCGGTTTAGCCGCCGCCGCGGGCTATCTGGTATTCCAGCGCCTGCCCGACGATCAAAAAAGCCGCTTGCAGTCTCAAGCCAAGCAGCTGCTGCAAGAGCGCATCGGCGAGATCCGCCGCAACTTTAACGTCTAGTTTCCGCCCTCTTTTTCAGGTTCGCGCGTCTCCCCGGGCTCGGCCGGTAAGGCCGGCTCGAACGGCAGCTCGGCTACCGGCACGTCGATCGGGGGGATGGGGTCGCTCACGTCGGCCGCGCGATCCATTTCTCGCAAAAATGACTGCGAGGTATTCTGAACGTCGCGCATCATCTTCCCGGCTTGACGCATGACGCCGGGCAGCTTCTTCTCGCCAAAAACGAGAAGCGCGAGCACGCCGAGGATAGCCATGTCCGGTATGGAGAGCACTCCCGCACTTTTGAGAGGGTTGCCCCGTGACCCTGTGCAAGGTTGCGCGTCCCGTGAAGATCATCTACACGCGGGGCAACCGGACGGAGACTCTCGCCTCCCTTTCGACGTTGCGAAAGATTCTCAATAGGTTTGTCGCGCACCGGGTCTTCTAC
>JAAXCX010000004.1 GCA_013036105.1 Vulcanimicrobiota bacterium | reverse complement strand
TGACCACGCGTTACTCACCCGTCTGCCGCTGGGTATTGCTACCCCGCTCGACTTGCATGTGTTAGGCACGCCGCCAGCGTTAGTCCTGAGCCAGGATCAAACTCTCCATAAACATTTTATGGAGCCTTTTGTTGGCTCTCTATTTTCGCTGACTAATTAATGGATCGATTGCGAAATCGATCCGCCGCCGATCGTCTTGCCGTTTCCAGCTTGGCGATCGAAGGCTAGCCATAATACTGTACGATCAGCACTCCGAAGAACCGGTGGAACGGTACTCTTCTTTGCACTGATTAAAATTCTCGGACCCAAAATAAAAAAACGCCTTACGGCGCAATCTGCTTTGGGACGAGACCCACAGACTTATGCGCTACTGCACTGTTCAGTTTTCAAGGAGCCACCCTGGGCGCTATGCGTCAGAGTCACGACGAGCATCATACCGCGGCTAAGTACCACAGTCAAGGCTCGGAAATGCGGCTTTTTTGCCGCCGCCGGCTGGCTTTCATGCGGTTGCCGCAGACGGCCATGCTGCACCAGGCGCCCGACCCGTTTTTCGACCGGTCGTAAAAGACCCGGCGGCAGCTCGGTTTGCGGCAGGCTTTGAGCCGGGACCACGTCCCGGTCGCTACCGCTTCAAGGGCACCGGCGAGAAGGGAGCCAATCACGGCGCCCTGGCCAGTGCCTTCAGCACGAAGAACGGGACCGGAGTCCCATATCTCTACCTTTAGACAACATTGCCGACCAAAGGGTTCCAGCGCCCGCCAGGCTGCTTGAGGGTCGCCGTCGCCGGCATTGGCCTCGAGCACCCGCCTGATGCCCTCGCGAAAACGGCGCAGCTCGGCCAGCTGCTCGCCACTCGCGCCCGGCAGCAATCCGGAGGCGCTCAGCCAGTCCGGTAGTGCGTCGGGTCCGGAAAGGCCGTCTTCGCGCTCGAGATCGACCGTGTTGACGAAGGCTCTGAGGTCATCGAGCGACCCGGAAGCCGCCTTCTCGTCGACCATTGTCCGCAAATTATATCACCGTCGAAACGTCTTTACCAGTTACCTAAGGCCGGATCGGTCGCCGCTAAAGCCTACCTCTGGATTTTGCGCGAGACGGTCTTCGCCTGAAGGAAGAGCAGCAAGTAATCGCTTCCGCCGGCTTTGCTGTCGGTTCCCGACATGTTGAATCCGCCGAAGGGATGGCCGCCGACCATTGCGCCCGTGCATTTCCGGTTGAAGTAAAGGTTGCCGACGAAGAACTCGTTCTTGGCGCGCTCGATCTTTTGCTCATCCTTCGTATAGACCGCGCCGGTCAATCCGAACTCGGTGTTGTTCGCGATCGCAAGCGCGTCGTCGAAATCCTTCGCCTTTATGACGGCCAGCACCGGACCGAAGATCTCTTCCTGCGAGATCGTTGCGTCGGGCGCCGCGTCGGCAATGACGGTCGGCTCTAGAAAATAGCCCTTGTCACCGACGCGCTTGCCGCCATGAACCAACCGGCCTTCCTTCGAACCGGTCTCGATATATTTTTCGATCGATTGCAGCGCACGTTCGTTGATGACCGGCCCCATGTAATTGTCTTTGTCGGCCGGATCGCCGACCGTGATTTGCGCCACACGCGCTTTGAGCTTGTCGACGAATTCATCATAGATAGAGGCGTCGACGATGGCTCGCGAGCAGGCCGAACACTTCTGTCCCTGAAATCCGAACGCCGACGCAGCAACGCCTTCGACCGCGGAATCCACATCCGCATCGGCCGCGACCACAATCGAATCCTTACCGCCCATCTCGGCGACGACACGCTTGATCCAGCGCTGTCCCGGCTGCGGTTTAGCAGCCAGCTCGTTCACGTGCAGGCCGACTTCCTTGCTTCCGGTGAACGCGACGAAACGCGTGAGCGGATGAGCGACCAGCGCATCGCCGATGACGCTGCCGCTTCCGGGCACGAAATTCAGAACGCCGTTGGGCAATCCGACCTCGTGCATCAGATCGACAAACCATGCCGCGATGACCGCACTGTCGCTCGAAGGCTTGAGAACGACGGTATTGCCGGTGACGACCGCCGCAGCCGCCATGCCCGCCATGATTGCGAAGGCAAAGTTCCACGGCGGAATCACGATACCGACTCCCAGCGGAACGTAGATCAGTTGGTTCTCTTCGCCTGCGATTGGCGTGAGCGGCTGAGGCTCAGCATAGCGCAGGGCTTCGCGCGCGTAAAACTCCAGAAAATCGATCGCCTCGGCGGTATCGGCGTCGGCTTCGATCCAACTCTTGCCGACCTCGAACACGAGCAAAGCATTGTAACGTTCGCGGCGCGCGCGCACGAGTTCGGCTGCTTTAAAAAGCACCGCTGCGCGTTCATCCGCTGACGCGCTCTTCCACGGTTGAAAACTGCGGTGGGCGACTTCGACCGCGCGGTTGGCGTCTTCGAGCGACGCGGAGGCCACCTGCCCGATGATCTGCGGCGGATCGGCCGGATTGCGCGACGCAATCTTCTTCTGCGTTGTGAAGCGTTCGCCGTCGATGACCAGCGGATACTCTTTCCCGAATTCTTTGCGCACCTCCGCAAGGGCCGCTTTCATTTTTGCGGAGTCGGCGGGATCGGCGTATGTTTTAATGGGCTCGTTTTTGAAGGGCGCGATGCGCTCGGCGGTCATGCTCATGCCTTCATGATAACCCAAAGGGCGGCGGACCGGTTACGACTCCGGGCGGGCTCCCCGTCACCCCGCGCGAAGGTCGCGGACGTGTACGACGTCACGGTTATCGGCGGGGGCATCGTCGGGCTGGCAACCGCCCGCGAGCTCTTGCGGCAGCACCCCCGAATGCGAGTGGCCGTGCTCGACAAAGAGGACACACTCGGAAAACACCAGACGGGACATAATAGCGGCGTCATTCACTCCGGAATTTATTACGCGCCGGGATCGCTCAAGGCGCGGCTCTGCATCGAAGGGCGCCACGAGCTGCGGTCGTACTGCCGCAGCAAGGACATCGAAGTCCGGCCCGTCGGAAAACTTATTGTCGCGTTGACCGGGGACGAGCTGCCCCGGCTCAATGTGCTGTGGGATCGCGGAGTCGCCAATGCCGTCGAAGGCCTCGAGATGATCGATGGCGCCGGCATCCGCAAACGCGAGCCGCATTGTGCCGGAATCCAGGCGATTTTTTCGCCCGCCACAGCGATCGTCGATTACGGAAGCGTCGCGTCCGCTCTCGCAGAAGACATCCGCGCGATGCAAGGTGAAATACTGCCGAACCACGCGGTCACCGCGATTTTGCAAACCGGCGGGCGACTGGAAATAAAAACCGGCAACGGTGCCGTCACATCTCGCACGTTGATTGGTTGCGCGGGCTTATGCGCGGACCGGCTCGCACACATGACCGGCGGCAGCCGCGATCCTAAGATCGTGCCGTTTCGCGGTGACTATCTCGTGCTTACACCGGAGAGCCGGCACCTCGTTAAAGGAAACATCTATCCCGTGCCTGATCCGGCCTTTCCATTCTTGGGAGCGCACTTTACACCGCGAATGAACGGCGAGGTCTGGCTGGGCCCCAACGCGGTACTCGCGTTCGCGCGCGAAGGCTACACGTTCGGCACGGTAAACGGCGCCGAAATGTTGGAAACCCTCGCCTATCCCGGATTCATTCGCCTGGCGCTAAAATATCCCGGAGTCGCTGCGGGCGAATTATACCGCGATCTCTCTCGCAGCGCCTATGTCGACTGGCTGCGCAGATACATTCCAAAGCTTCGCAAGGAAAACGTTCGAGCTGGTCCATCCGGCGTACGCGCTCAAGCCATGAACTCAGATGGAACGCTCGTTGATGACTTTGTCTTCGAAGGCTCGGGCGCCGTCATGCACGTTCGTAACGCACCGTCGCCGGCCGCCACCGCATCACTCGCTATCGGGAGGTACGTCGCGAGGCGCGCCTCGGAGCAATTTGGTCTCTAGTCAGACACCGCTAAAGCATCGACGAACGCACTCACGCGGCGAGCCGCGTCTTCGCCGCGCGCGCCGGTATACGCGTCGATAAGCGCGCTCCCGACAATCACGCCGTCCGCGACTCCCCGAACGGCGTCCACTTGCGCGCGCGTGCTCATCCCGAAACCAACGGCCAGCGGTTTTTTTGTCGCGGCTCGCAACGCTGCGATCTGCGCGCGCAAAAGTTTGGTGTCGGGCGCTGTGCCCGCACCGGTCACGCCCAAACGCGAAACGACGTAGACGAAACCCCCGGATTGTCCGGCGATGCGCGCGGCGCGGTCGGGCGGAGTGGAGGGCGCAACCAGCAGCGGTACGTCGATCGTGTGGGCGCCCAGCGCCAGCCGCAGCGGTTCGATCTCTTCAAGCGATACGTCGGGGACGATGACGCCCGCCGCGCCGGCACCGGCGGCGGCGCGCGCGAACTGCTGCAACCCGAACTGGTACACCAGATTGTAGTACGTGAACAAAATGAGCGGTGGCAGCGAGGCGCGCATCTCGCTTACAAGCGCGAGCACTTTCTGCAACGTGATTCCGTTGGCAAGGGCGCGCGCACCGGCCGCCGCGATTGCCGGGCCATCTGCGAGTGGGTCGCCGTAAGGAATCCCGAGTTCGATCGCATCGGCTCCATGGCGAGCAAGGGTCGCAAGGATCGCACGCGTCGTCTCCAGATCGGGATCGCCTGCCATGAGGTACGGAATGAAGGCCAGGCGTCCCGGCTTGAAGATTGATTCGAGCGCCATCTACGGTACGGGGCGCGCGAGCCCGCGAATCTGCGCGATGTCTTTGTCGCCGCGGCCGCTCAGATTTACGAGAATGAGATCTTCGCGTCCGCGTTTTGCGGCAAGCGTTCGCGCGTATGCCAGCGCATGCGCCGACTCCAGCGCCGGAATGATACCTTCCGTTTTCGCGAATTCATAAAACGCATGCAGCGCTTCATCGTCGGTGACCGACACGTACGTCGCGCGCCCGCTTTCCTTGAGGAACGCGTGCTCGGGTCCTACGCCGGGATAGTCGAGACCCGCGCTGATGGAATGCGTTTCCTTGACTTGGCCCTCTGCCGTTTGGAGCACGTACGAGCGGCTTCCGTGCAACACGCCGACGGTACCCGCATTCAGCGACGCGGCGGTGCGCGCCGTTTGAATACCTTCGCCGGCGGATTCGACGCCCCACAGTCTTACGTGCGGATCGTTCAGAAAACCGGCGAAGATGCCGGCCGCGTTGCTTCCGCCGCCAACGCAGGCGACGACGTCCGACGGCAATCGGCCGTAACGCTCCAGGCATTGCTGGCGTGCTTCGACGCCGATAATTTTTTGAAATTCGCGGACCATGTAGGGATACGGATGCGCGCCGACCACGCTGCCGATAACGTAAAACGTGTCATGCACTCGCGCCGCCCACTCTCTGAACGCCTCGCTCGTGGCATCCTTCAGCGTTTTCGTACCGCCGCTAACGGGATGCACGGTGGCGCCGAGCAATTGCATGATGTAGACGTTGAGCGCTTGTCTTTCGACGTCGACGGCGCCCATGTAAATATCGACTGGTATTCCGAACTTCGCGCCGACGGTCGCGGTGGCAACGCCGTGCTGTCCGGCGCCGGTCTCCGCGATCAGACGCTTCTTTCCCATGCGCCGCGCGAGCAGCGCTTGCCCGACGGTGTTGTTAATCTTGTGCGCGCCGGTATGGTTGAGATCTTCGCGTTTCACGACGAACGTCGCTTCGGATTCCGCCGCCGCGTACCGCTGCGCCTCATAAACCGGCGAGGGGCGCCCGACGAACTCCGCCAGCACCGATTCGTACTCGCGCCAAAAAGCCGGGTCGGCAAAAGCGGACTCTATTTCCCTCTCGAGCTCCGAAAGCGCCGCGACCAGCACTTCGGGTACGAACCGCCCGCCGAACTCGCCAAAGTAGCCTAACGCGTCAGGCTGCATCGGCGTCTTTGACGGCTTTGACAAATGCGCGCATCTTGTTGCGATCTTTGCGGCCCGAGGTTTCGATACCGCTTCGCACGTCAACGCCGTAAGGACGAACAATTTGGACACACTGCGCAACCGTCTCCGGCGTCAAACCTCCGGCCACGATGACCTGGCGCGACCTAGCAGCAGGCACGACCGCCTTCCACGGAAAGGGGACGCCCGTGCCGCCCGATAGGCCTGCCGCCGCGCTGTCGAACAGCACGATAGCGCGCGGGTGTTCGTTGACGCTGCGTTCGAGCGCTGCGGAATCGGGTGATTGCGTATCCACATGGATCGTCTTGATCACACGTCCGTCGATCGAGGAGACAAAGCTCGGGGACTCGTTGCCGTGCAGCTGAATCACGAGATCGGGAAAAATTGCCCGGGCGCGCGAAATGTCGTCGCGCGAGGGATTCACGAAGACGCCGACCGGCGTGATGAAAGGCGGAAGTTCCTCGGCGATATGTTTGGCCGAACCTTCCGTAATTCGGCGAACTGATGGAGCGAAGATCATGCCGATGGCATCGGCCCCGGTTTCCACGGCCAGCATAACGTCCTGCAGATCGGTGCATCCGCAAAACTTTATGCGCGTTCTCAAGGGGAAACCGCGCGCGCTTCCACCGCGGTCTTCAAGCTGTCAACCAAAGCGGCTGGATCGTCCGCGCGCATAAGCGCCTCACCGATGAGAAAGCCGCGCGCTCCGGCTGCGTGCAGCCGGGAAATATCGTTGGGGTGACGCATCCCGCTCTCGCTAATGACCGTAACGCCCTGCGGAACGTCAGGCAGCAGATACTCGCTTACGGCCAGGTCGGTTTCGAACGTACGCAAATTGCGATTATTGATTCCGACCAGAGCGGCCCCCAGCGCCAGCGCGCGTTTGAGTTCGGCGCTATCGTGAACCTCAACCAGCACGTCGAGCCGGTACTCCGCTGCTTCGCGCATGCATGCCGTGAGCGTGTCGTCCTCGAGTCCGGCGACGATGAGCAGAACCGCATCGGCGCCGTAAGCGGCAGACTGCGCGACTTCGTAAGGCGTGGCGAGAAAATCTTTGCGGAGCAACGGACGCGACGAATGTGTACGCGCGATTTCCAGGTAAGCGAGTTCGCCGAGAAAATGGTCGGCCTCGGTTAGGACGCTGATGCAATCCACTCCCGCGTTCTCGTACGCGCGCGCGACGGCGGCTGCATCGAAGTTGCGCGCGATGAGTCCGGCCGAAGGCGATGCGCGCTTTATCTCGCCGACGATGGCGGGTCCGCGCGAAGCGCGAATAGCTTCAAGGAAAGGCCGGCGCGCATTCATTCGCGCCAGTCCTCTTTGCCGAACGAGGTCGTACGGCTCCGCCGCTTGATCGCGCTCGGCGTACCGGCGCTTGGCATCGTAAATTCGTCCGAGAATGTCACCCATGCGAGTATTCCGCGGCGCGCGCGAAAAGCGACGCAGCGCGGCCTTCATAAAGTTGGATCCGGGCGAGCTCCATGCCATCTTTTATATCGGCAGTTTTGCCGCAGAGCCGAAACGCAAGAGCCGCATTGAGCGCCACGACGTCGGAGCGAGGCGATCGCTCGCCGGCGAGAATGGCCTCGAACGCGGTGCGGCATTCGGCCACCGGCCCTCCGCGAATCTCGGCCGCGCTCGCGCTTACGCCGAACTCTTGAGGATTCAAGGTCCAGCGTTTGACCGCACCATCGCCGAACTCGTACACGGAGGTCGGCCCTTCGCCGCCGATTTCATCGATACCGCTGCTCGCGTGAACCACGGCGGCCGCACGCACGCCCAGCGCTTGCAGCACCTCACCGACGATCTGAACGTGATCCGCGCGCGCTACGCCAACCAGCAGGTGCGTCGCTTGCGCGGGATTGGTCAGCGGTCCGACCAGATTGAATATTGTCCGGATCCCAAGCTCGCGTCTAACCGGCCCGACGTTCTTCATCGCCGGGTGGTAAGCCGGGGCAAACATGAACGTAAATCCGAGTTCTTTGAGACTGCCCGCCGCGCGCTCTGGGCGGACGTCCAATTTCATCCCGCCGGCTTCCAGTAAATCGGCGCTGCCGCATTGTCCCGACGCCGCGCGGTTCCCGTGTTTTGCAACGGGAACGCCGCCGGCGGCCACGACCAGCGCCGCGAGTGTTGAGATGTTGATGGTGTTCGCGCCGTCGCCGCCGCTTCCAACGACATCGGCGACCAGCGGCAGGCCGTGCTCGACTTTTAGGCTGCGTTCGCGCATCGCGCGCGCCGTGCCGGTCAGTTCGGAAGCCGTCTCGCCTTTGGCTGCCAGTGCCGTCAAGAACGCCGCGGTTTGCGCCGGCGTTGTCTCGCCGTCCATGATCGCACCCGCGATCGCGGCGGCATCGGCTTCGCGCACATCTTCACCGGCAACCAAGCGCCGGAGGAGGCCGGTGGTGTTTATCGTGTTGGGGAGATCAACTCGAGGATCGAGAGCTCCGCGGCGTCGCCGGGGCGCACGCGCGTCTTCGTGATGCGCGTGTAGCCCCCGGGGCGCTCTTTGAGCGCCGGTGCGATCTGTTCGACCAGCTTCTTCACAACGGCAGGTTCGGTCAGGTATTCGGCGATCTGCCGGCGCGAGTGCACGTCGCCGCGGCCCGCCGTGGCGATCAGCCGCTCGACGACGCGGCTGACTTGTTTGGCTTTGGTCGTCGTCGTTTCAATTTTTCCGTGCTTGAAAAATGACGTCGCCAAATTTCTTAGCAGCGCGCGGCGGTGCCCGTCGGTCCGGGAGAGTCGTTTATACGCAATCTGGTGCGGCATGATCGTTTCCTATTGCTCCCGCAGGGACAGCCCTTTGGATTCGAGGACCGCCTTGATTTCATCGAGCGACTTCTTTCCGAAGTTGCGCATTTTGATGATTTCGTCTTCGGTCATGTCGAGCAGCTCCGAGACCTTCGAAATTCCGGCGCGTTTGAGACAGTTGAACGAACGGACCGAAAGGTTGAGCGATTCCACCGGAATGTCCCATTCGCTCGCGGGGGCTGACGGCAGCGCCCGCTCTTCGTTGCTGAAGCTGACGAACAGATCCAAGTGGTCCTGCATGATCGTCGCCGCTTGCGAGAGAGCTTCGTCGGGCGTCACGGAGCCGTTGGTATCGATTTCGATCGTCAGGCGGTCGTAGTCAACGTTCTGCCCGACCCGCGTGTCGTCCACGCTGAAATTGACTTTACGAATCGGCGAAAAGATCGAATCGAGCGGAATGAGTCCGATCATGTGCTCGACGTTGCGCTGACGGTCGGCGGTGACATAACCGCGACCCTTTTCGACGCCGATCTCCATCGACAACTTCGCCGACTTTGAGGATAACGTCGCGATGTGATACCCCGGGTCGAGAATTTCGACGTCGGCGTCGGGCGTGATGTCGGCGGCGGTAACTTCCTTGGACCCGGTTGCATTCAGCGTCAGCACCTTGGGTTCGTCGGTGTTCATCTTCACCGGCAAGCCTTTGAGGTTCAGCATCATGGCGATGGTGTCTTCGACGATACCCGGGATGGTCGAGAATTCGTGTAACACGCCGTCGATCTTCATGTAGGTGACGGCGGCGCCAGGAATCGAGCTCAGCAAGATGCGCCGCAGCGCATTGCCCAACGTGATGCCGAAGCCACGCTCGAGCGGCTCGACCACGAACTTCGCGTAGTTGTCCCTGCGCTCGCGGACGTCGATGCTTGCGCCTTGAGGGGTTTCCAAAACGGTCATTATGTGTTCTTGTTCCTTTTGCTCTTGCGTTATCCGCAGCGGCTCATCGCCGCTACGATCGTACGTATAGAGTGGTGCCGCCCAAAATGGGCGGATGGTGGTTTATCTGCTGTAATACTCTACAATCAATTGCTCGTCGACCGGCGTATCGATCTGCTCGCGCGCCGGAAGCGCAATGACTTTGGCTGTCTGATCCGAATCGCTCCACTCCAGCCACTCGGGCGCGCGCCGGTTCTTGGCTACTTCGAAATTCGATTCAAAAATGGGCGATTTCTTGCTGCGGTCGGAAATCGTGATGACGTCGCCGACTTTCACGACGTAAGACGCAATGTTGACCATCCGTCCGTTGACGCGGAAGTGCCGGTGCGTAACGAGCTGGCGCGCTTGTGCGCGGCTCGACGCCAAGTTCAAGCGGTAGACGACGTTGTCCAAGCGACGCTCGAGCAGCTGCAAGAACGTGCGGCCGGTTTGTCCCGGAATGCGCGCGGCTTCACGGAAATAATTCTCAAATTGCGTTTCGTGTACGCCGTAATATCTGCGCATCTTCTGCTTCTCGCGCAGCTGGCGGCCGTACTCGGAAACCTTTTGACGCGAGGCTTTGCCTTGCGTTTTCTGTCCGGGGGCCGTGCCGCGGCGCTCGACCGCGCATTTTTTAGAAAGGCAGCGGTCGCCCTTGAGAAAGAGTTTGATCTTTTCGCCGGTTTTACTGGCCGCGGTTTCGCGGCGGCAGAGGCGGCATACGGGTCCGATATAGCGCGACATATTAGACTCTCCGCCGTTTGGGCGGGCGGCAGCCGTTGTGCGGAATCGGGGTAACGTCTTTTATCAGCGTAATCTCCAGGCCGGCGGCTTGCAGTGAGCGGATCGCGGCCTCGCGTCCGGCTCCGGGTCCTCTCACGAGAACTTCGGTCGATTTCATGCCGTGCTCCATCGCTTTACGCGCGACGGCTTCGGCCGCCATCTGGGCGGCGAACGGCGTGGATTTCTTTGACCCTTTGAATCCCAAATTGCCCGCGGAAGCCCACGCCAGCACGTTGCCCAGTCCATCAGACATGGTGACGATCGTGTTGTTAAAGGAAGCGTGGATGTGCGCAACGCCCGACTGGACGTTCTTGAACTCGCGCTTCTTTCGCGCTTTTGTTTGTTTTTTTGCGGCCAAAAGAGACTCCGTTTATCCTGTCTGTGCAGCGAGCGCAGTGTCGTCGCCTGGACCCGCTAGGGGCGGATCTCCTTCGAGGGCGCGCGGCGATGGCGCCAAGCCAAGATTCTATCCAAAAGAGGCGGCCCCGGTCAAGGACCGGGGCCGCATTGCCTTTTCGGGACGCTTAGGCTAGAACTTGATTCCGAGCCCGACGTACCCACCCGTGTGGGTGTAGTCCGAAGGTGCGTTGGTCTTGTTCTTCCCACGGTCGCCGATGAATCCGAGGTCCAGGAAGAGCGGGAAGCTCTTGCCTAGGCCGAGGGTCGCACCGACCTGGTACCGGAGGATGCTGTACGCCAGCGGAAGCGTCGTCCCGGCCTGCGGTCCGCTCGGGACCGTATAGTTGCCCTTCACGCTCGGGTAGTAATAGGCGCTACCGTAGAGCGAGAACACTTGGTCGAGGTCGGGCAGTTTCTCGAGCCCGAACCCGATACCGTTCAGCGAGGGGTAACCGTAGTTGCCGGTGTGGGTCATGTAACCCAAGCCGATGTAGATGCGCGGGTCGGCGATCTTGAGTCCAAGCCGTCCATCCGCGTTCCACTCTTGGGCCGTGAATGCCGGCACGTAGGTTTGTCCGTTGCCGCCGATGGTCGTTACGCAACCCTGCGTTCCGGCCGAGCTTCCGGGCAGACCGACGATGCACGACGGGCCGAAGTTTGCGGCGACGTTATGCGGATACTGCCACTTCTCGAAGGTGCCCTCGAGCATCCACGGCAGGTTGAACAGATTGAATTCGAACGCTCCACGCAATGCATACGAGCTGTTGCCGGTGTTGCCCGGGCTGAACTCGTTATACACCTTGGGACTGAGGATGTAGTCTCCCGCCACGAAGTGATCCTGATAAGGAGCCACGACGGGAACCGGCGTTGCAACCACAGGCGCCGGTGTCGGCACCGGAGTTGCGGCCGGAGGCGGAGGCGGCGTCGCGGGCAGATAGCGCACGACGACGAGACGCTTGTCAGGCACCCATTGCACGTACGCTCCCATGCCTTCGGAGATGACGCGAACCGGAACCAAAACTTGGCCCTGGTAGATCATCGGCGGGACATCGAGCGGACGCGTTTCGCCGTTGATGACGACCTGCGGAACGCCGACGGTCACTTTGACGTCGGATCCCGGTTTGGTCACGTCGACGGTTTTGCTGCCCGCGTCATATGACACGGTCGCGCCCATCTGTTCGAACATCGAGCGCAACGGGATCAGGATCGTGCCCCCACGCACTAATGCGGCGAGGACGCGCCCCTGTTTCAACACGTCGGGTCTCGAGTAGACGTGATGGTCGTTGAAGAGAATTGGAATTTGCCCTGATGGCGGTGAGCCGAATTGCATCGGCGGTGGCGGAGCCGGCGACGCCATAGGCGTGGCTTGGGCAATCGCTTGGTGTCCAATGTTTCCCTGCGATGCCTGGCCCGACGGAGCGGCTACCGCGGTAAGGCCCAGGCCCGCGATCAAAATCGCGGTAAGGGCTCCGGTGCTCAGTCGATTCAAGATTTGTCTCCCTCTCATTGTGTAGTTAAAGAGACCGGTCGGCTGCGTTGCCTTGGGTACGGGCGAAGGTTCGGTCTCCACCTTGCCTAACGTGCAGGGGCGCGCTGGGGTTCCCCATGCCTCTGTCTTGCCGTTATTCCCACTTGCCCGCCCTTCATGCATTTTCTGCCCCAGGAGCAGGCAAGCGCCTGAGCCAGGCCACGCCAGCCGCTACTTCGAGGCAAGCGACAACGAAGGCGATCCTTGCCGCATCGGGACTTTGCAGCGCATTGAGGGCACCCAAGACCGCTCCGACGATCGCGGGCGCGAGCATTTGCGGAACGAGCAACGCGAGGTTCCATACTCCCATCGCCGTTGCCAGAGAACCGCGCGGTAAAAGCGCGCAGCCTAGAATCCAATCCGCCGTGAGAAATACGCCCCACGCGATTCCCGCGAGCATTGCCGCGCCAAACAATTCGGGGCCGTTCTTCGAAAACAAGAATGCAATCAGGGCAAGTATGAACATGCAGCCGCCGGCAGCTGCTACCGCGCGCCGATCGAACCGGGCTGCGCGCCCTGCGAGAGCGGCTCCGATTGCCGCAGCGGTTAAAAACGTGACGAGCAATTCGCCGACGCTCGCTTTTGGGTCGCCGGGCAGAAGCCGTTCTACATAGAAATACAGATAGCCGAGCAATGTGTAAAAGCCGACGTACATCAATGCACGCGAAATAAACAGATCGATAAACACGCCTGTAACACGCAGCGGTGTCGCCGTCCTCACGAGCGGTTCGAGTGTACGTACGTGTGTCGCAGTCACCGCAAAGCCCGCTAGCAAAACTGCGGCGATCGCGGCGCCCACCGCCGCGGCATTTTTTAAGAACGAAGCCGCCAGCGCGCCCGCCACATTCCCTAAGCTCTGCAGCGCCGCCATCCACGCGGATGCACCGCCGAGTTTGAGATCTTCGATGAAATCGGGAATTGCGGCTTGGTAAGGACCGATGGCGATGTTGAGCCCGAGCTGCAGGACCAGCAATGCCGCGGCGAGCTGACGGAAATCCGGGGCCAGATAAAACCACAACACCGCTGCTGCGCCGATCACCGCTCCGCACGCATAAAACTCCAGCCTGCGGCTGCCGTTCTTCCTGCGCCGGTCCGAATATATGCCGGCGGTAATTTGTGTAGCCGCTGCTACGCACGCTCCGGCGATTGCAAGGGCGTTGTAAGCGCGAATTGCGTCGTGCGGATAAAACTCAAAGCTGCGCGACTGCAGCGATATCCCGAGCAGAGCGCCCCATACCATCTGGATGCCAAACCAGAACGCCCCCAGGAGCGCCGGGTTAGGCGCGTGCTTCTGCGTAAACGTATTCATCAAGCGTGTCGATGTCGTAGGCGAGTTCGGGTGAAGCTCCGCGGATCGCCATGGCGGGAATGCCCAGCCGGTGCCGCGCTTGCCTTTCCAAGGCGAGAATGCTCAACCGCCGCAGCGCGAATTGCAGAGCCAGCGCGGGTCCAAGCAGCAGCGCCATCCGCGCGACGCTCTTGCGCGCATCAAAAAACCGCATTGCGAGTTTTTCTACCGCAGGCGCTGCACCGGCCGGAATCCAAAAGACGCCGCCGTTCACGATGCGCTCGCCGCCAATCTCGATCCCAAATGGCGGGGCTCCCGGAAAGCGGCGTTCGAAATCGCGGCAAGCCGTGATCGGCACAGCCAGTGCATCCGGAGGAACGGCTTCGATGAACCGGCGCAAGACTGCGCCGTAAATGAACGGCATGTCGCTGGTCATGTACAGCAGCGGCTCGCCGCTGCTCCAGGCGTTCAGGGCTCTCTGCAGGTTGGCGGCGCCGCTCTGCGACTCTTCAATGACGGCATCGACGCTGTGGCCGCACGCCTCGCGCACGTCGCTTCCCCCGATGACGGCAATTCGCGTAACGCCGGCGTCCCGGGCCGCATCGATGCCGGCCGCCAGCAGCGTCCGGCCGCCGATGCGCGCGAGGGCTTTCACCGGCGTCCCGATGCGGCGTGCAAATTCGCCATCGACTCGCGCACCGGCCGTGATCACGGCGTTCATTCGAACAGCGTTGGCTGCGCCGGAGCTCCCTCCCGGCGCGCTACCACGCCGGCACCCGAACCGTAACGGGCCCGCAGCAATTCGATAAAAAGCTCCGCATTGCGCGCCGCGTTTCCGCGCGCGTGATTATTGAAGAATGCGTATGTCGTCTCGGACGCGTCTTGAATTTCGGCAACGCGGCTGGCCCACGGCTCGAGTTCTTCGGGGGAATAGTCATACTCATAGCGCGTCACGTTCGTGCCGGTCCACCAGTTGGCCGCATTGCGTCCATGGAAGCGCGCGTAACCCACGCCCGACGTAACATCCGAGCCCGGCTCCAGCAGCGTGTCATAGCGCGGCATGTCGACGTTGCACCAGCCGACACCGAGATCGCAAAGCAGCCGGTGGGTTCGGGCGTTCTGCCATTCCCGGTTGCGAAACTCGGCGACTAGAGGTAACGGTTGGAGCGCGGCGACCGCCAGGCGCAAGTAATTTTCCGCGGCCGCCGTTTTTCGGAAGCCGTTGGGGAACTGCAGCAGCGCGCAGCCAAGTTTTCCGCTTTCCTTTATAAGGGTTATGCTCTCGACGAACAGGGCCGCGTCGGGGTGTATGCGCGCGCTCGCGTCGGGCGGATGCGTGACCGTGGCGGGCGCCTTAAAACAAAACCGGAACTCCGGCGGGGTAGAGCGCTCCATTCGCTCGACCGTTTTAGGCGTAGGTACGCCGTAATACGAAGCGTCGATCTCGACGGCGGGAAAGCAGCTTGCGTAGTACGACAGCATTTCTTGCGAACGAATCGTTCCGGGATAGAATGGCCCGATCCAATCTTTGTACGAGAAACCGCACGTCCCCACGTAAATCACAAGGGTCCCCATTTCGGGGACCCTGCGCTTATTTCTTCGGCGGTCCGCCGCCCGTCGCGGGCGCCGGCTTCTTGCGGTTGCCGACGGTTTTCTTGGGACCCTTGCGCGTGCGCGCGTTGGTCTTTGTGCGCTGCCCGCGCACGGGCAAGCCGCGCCGGTGGCGGATGCCGCGATAACATCCAATGTCGATCAGCCGCTTGATATGACCCTGCACGTCGCGGCGCAGGTCACCTTCAACTTTTATCTCAAGGCTGCTGATGGCGTCGCGCAGCTTCTTTTCGCCCTCTTCGTTTAAATCTTTCACGCGCGTGTTCGGGTCGACACCCGCCTGCGAAAGCAGGCGTTGCGCAGTCTTGGGCCCGATGCCGAAGATGTACGTCAGCGCAATTTCGATGCGCTTCTCACGCGGCAGATCGATGCCCGCAATACGTGCCATCTATCCCTGCACCTGTTTGTGTTTCGGATTCACTTCACAGATCACGCGGACTTTGCCCTCGCGCCGAATGACTTTGCATTTTTCGCAAATCCGTTTTACCGATGGTCTGACTTTCATTCAATATGCTCCGGCCCCGCCTCCGCACCCCCACTCCGTCGTGGGGCCCGAACCGCAAGGCGCCTAGATGTGCTAGCTAATTTGAGGCTCCCCGAGGGCGCCTTTTTACGCGGCGGCTTCCTCGCGGGGTCGATACTTTGCCGCCTCTGCATGCTCTCCGAATTCCCGCAGCGTGAGGATCCTCGGACCTTCTTGGGTCAGCGCGATGGTGTGCTCGAAGTGCGCTGCGAGTTTACCATCGGCCGTCACGACTGTCCAGCCGTCTTCGAGAATTTTTACTTCATGAGTCCCCTGAGTGATCATCGGCTCGACCGCCAGGACCAGTCCCGGGCGCATTTTCGCGCCGCTCCCGCGCTTGCCGTAATTGGGGACCTGCGGGTCTTCGTGCATGCTTGTGCCGACGCCATGGCCCACCAGGACGCGGACCACGCCGTAACCGCTGGCCTCCGCGTGCTGCTGCACTGCGTGCCCGATATCTCCCACGTGATTGCCGATGCGCATCTGCTCGATACCGAGCATCAAGCATTCCTGGGTGACGTCGAGCAGCCGCCGCGCTTCGGCGGAAACCTCACCGATCGCGACCGTCACCGCGCTGTCGCTCACGTAACCATCGAGCGTCGTGCCGAGATCGATCGAGAGGAGGTCGCCCTCGCGCAGCGTTTCGGCGCCCGGGATACCGTGCACCACGCGGTCGTTGACCGACGTGCAGACCGAAGCCGGATAGCCGCGATAGCCTTTGAAGGTCGGCTCGCCGCCGAGATCGCGGATGCCCTTTTCCGCCAGCGCGTCGAGGTCGGCGGTCGTCATACCGGCTCTTGCGGCTTGCATCAGGTCCGTTAGAACTTTGGCGGTGATCTTTCCGCTGCGGCGCATCGCTTCGATCTCGCGGCTCGAACGCAACGTGATCATGAGGCCTGCAGCTCCGGGCTGAGCAACGAGACGATCTGCCGCGTGACATCTTCTACCGGCGCCAGTCCGTCGACCTTAACGAGCTTTCCGCGCTTATGATAATAGGCAACCAACGGTTCGGTCTGCTCGCGGTAGACGTCGAGACGTTTGGTCACAGTTTCAGCCTTGTCGTCCTCACGCTGAATCAGCTCCGTACCATCGGCGTCGCGCATGCCGGGTCCCGGCGGCGGATTGGTGATCGCGTTGTAACTTCTGCCGGTCTTCGGGTTCGTCCAGCGTGCTGTAAGCCGCGTGACGAGCGTGTCGCGATCGACGTCGAAGAGCACGACGGCGTCAAGCGGAACGCCCCGGCCGTCCATGAGCGCGTCGAAAGCTTCGGCCTGCGCAACCGTACGCGGAAAACCGTCCATGATGAAGCCGCGCGGCGATTTTTCCAGCTCGCCCTCAATCATTTTGAGTATCAAGTCGTCGGGCACCAGCTCGCCGCGGTGCATGTAATCCTCAGCGAGTATTCCGAGTTCGCTACCCGCGACACGATGGTCGCGCAGGATGTCGCCGGTCGAAATATGGCGCGCGCCGAACCGCTTCGTGAGCAGCTTCGACTGCGTTCCCTTGCCCGCGCCGGGCGGTCCCAAGAATATGAGCCGCATTATCTCTTGATGAAGCCGCGGTAATCGCGCATCGCCAGGCGCGCTTCAATCTGCGTGATCGTATCGAGAGCTACGCCGACGACGATCAGCAGCGACGTCGAGCCCAAGTAGAACGTCGTGACCGATAGCCCGCGCTGCAGCATGCCCGGCAACACGGCGAGCAATCCCAGATAGATGGCGGCTGCCGTCGTAATCCTGATCAGGATGCGGTTGATGTAATCAACGGTAGGCTGACCGGGCCGAATGCCCGGAATGAACGAGCCGCTCTTTTTCAGGTTATCCGCGATATCTTTGGTGTTGAGCACGACCGCGCTGTAAAAGAACGTGAAAACGACGACCAATATGAAATAGACCAAGTTGTAGAGTGGGCCGTTCACGTTGAAATACAGCTGAATCCAGTTAGCGACGCCGCCCAAGAAGGTATGCGGCGCCGCCGCACCGCGCGGTGCGAACCACCCCAGCGCTTGCTGAGGCAGCAACAACAGCGAGATGGCAAAAATGATCGAGATGACTCCGGCGTTGTTCAAGCGCAGCGGGATGTAGGTTGAGCGCCCAGCGAACATTTTGCGGCCCACGACGCGGCGCGCTTGCTGCACGGGTATACGCCGCTGGCCCTGGTACAGGAACACGATCGAGACAATCACGAGGATCGCGATCGCGAGGTAGATCAACAGATTAACCAGGCTCTCCCCGCCCTTGGAGGTGGACGTAAAAGTCTGAGCTACGTACTGCGGATAGCGCAGCACGATACCGATGAAGATGATCAGCGAGACGCCGTTGCCGATGCCTTTGTCGGTGATCTGTTCGCCGAGCCACATCAGGAAAAGCGTTCCGGCGACCATCGCAACGACCGCGTACAATTCGAACCAGATGCTGTTGTCGATGAAGACACCGCTCTTATGCATCAGGTTGGCCATGAAGAACGCCTGAGCAGTTCCCAGCACGATCGTCAGCCAGCGCGTGTAGCGGCCGATTTTCTTGCGGCCTTCCTCGCCGCCTTTCTTGGCAAGTTCCTCGAGCTGCGGCAGCACGACCGTCATCAACTGCATGATGATCGACGCGTTGATATAAGGCGTGATGCCCATCGCGATAACGGAAAGTTTCTGCAATGCACCGCCCGACAGAAAGCCGAGCAAGTTATAAAACGCGCCCTGTTGCATCAGGTTGTTCCAAGCCGCCTGGTTCACGTCCGGAATCTGAACGTGAATCATGAAAACGAAGAGCGCGAAAGCGCCGAGCACGAACAGCACCCGCTTCCGGATATCCGGAACCAGGAGCGCCGCGCGCAGGTTATTCAGCAACGAGTTTCTCTATCGTCGCCCCGGCAGCTTCGAGCGCTTCTTTGGCGGAGCCCGAAAACATCACGTCGCGGAAACGTAAGCCGCCCGGCAGCGACTTGCCGGCTTTGTTGGCGCCGAGGATTTTCACGCCGTCGCCAATGGCCTTAATTTTCTTGGCCACCTTCAGCGTTTGCGGCGAAATTTCGACGGCCGGATCCCAATCGCTTAAGTCGCCGACATTCACGACGGTGAAACGCTGGCGAAAATGCCCGATATCGCGCGCCTTTTGCGAATAGCCGCGGCGATGCGGAAGTCTGCGCTGCCAGGGGGTCTGGCCGCCTTCAAACGCCGGGCCTTTGCCGCCGCCCGAGCGAACCGTTTGCCCCTTGCCGCCTTCGCCGCCGGTTTTCACCATGCCCGAACCGTGTCCGCGGCCGACGCGCGTGCGTTTTGGGCGGCTGCCTTTGGCGGGACGCACGGATCCGAGCGTCATGCCTCCGGCGCGGCCGGTGACGATCGCCGGGCCGTGCGAAGTCCGCGGCGCCTTGGCTGTCGTTGTTTTTGCGGGCGCGCTTTTTTTTACGGGCGCGCTCTTTTTTGCGGCGCCCGCTTTAGCGGTCGTTTTCCTTGCCGGTGTCTTCTTGCGTTCAGCCATGACGTTCTCTATGCAGCGGACGAGCCGTTCGACGGTTTGCCGCGCAGTGCGCGAACCTGTTCGAACGTCTTGAGGGAGCGCAAACCTTCAATCGTCGCGTAGACGACGTTGATCGGATTATTGCTTCCCAGTGATTTAGTGACGATGTCGTGAATGCCGGCTAACTCCAGCACTGCGCGCATCGGACCGCCTGCGATGACGCCCGTACCGGGCGAAGCCGGTTTCAGGAGCACGCTGGCAGCGCCGATCCTTTGGTTGACCTGGTGCGGAATCGTCCGCTCGACCATCGGTACGGTGATCAGATTTTTCTTGGCGCCTTCGACGGCTTTGCGAATCGCCTCGGGCACCTCGCCGGCTTTGCCGATGGCGAAGCCAACCTTGCCCTTACGGTCGCCGACGACGACCAGAGCGCTGAAGCTGAAACGCTTACCGCCCTTGACGACTTTAGCTACGCGGTTAATGCGCACGACGGTTTCGTCGAACCCACTATTGTCGCGATCGCGGCCTCCGCTGCGATACTGCATTAAAACTCCAATCCGGCTTGGCGCGCGGCGTCAGCCAAAGCTTTGACGCGCCCATGGTACTTCAATCCGCTGCGATCGAAAACGACGCGCGTGATGCCGGCTTGCTTCGCCTTGCTCGCGATCGCCTGGCCGATCTTTTCGGCAGCCGCGAGATTGGTCGTCGATTTCAAGTCGGCGCGCACATCTTTCTCGCGCGTCGAAGCGGCGGCCAGCGTACGGCCCTGCGTATCGTCGACCACGGTAGCGTAGATATGATGCAGCGTACGCCGGACCAAGAGACGCGGGCGCTCCGCGCTCCCGGAAACTTTTTGGCGAAGCCGAGTGTGACGAACGCGGCGTCCTTGCTCGCGGGATGAAACGGCCATTACGACTTCGCAGCCTTACCGGCTTTGCCGAGCTTCTTGCGAACGTATTCGCCTTCGTAGCGAATGCCTTTGCCTTTGTAGGGTTCGGGCGGACGCAGGTTGCGGATCTCGGCGGCGACTTGTCCGACCTTCTGTTTGTCGATGCCCTCAACGTGAATCTTCGTCGTGCCTTCGACAGTCAGCGTCACGCCTTTGGGCGGATCGTACGAGACCGGGTGAGACAAGCCGAGCGTCAGATTTATCTTTTCGCCCGACTTGGCAGCGCGGTAGCCGACACCTTGGATCTCCAAACTCTTGCGGAAGCCTTTGCTTACGCCTTCGACCATGTTGTTCACGAGCGTGCGCGTCAAACCGTGAGCCGCGCGATGCACTTTTTCGTTGCCCGTGCGTTCGACGACGATCTTGCCGTCTTCAACGCGCACCGCAACGTGATGGGCGGTCTCCTGTTTCAGCTCGCCCTTGGGCCCCTTGACGTGCACGACGTCGTCCGCGACGTTTACGGTAACGCCGTTCGGCACGGGGATGGCGAGTTTTCCTATGCGTGACATTCGATTACCACACGTAAGCGAGGACTTCGCCCCCGCAGCCTTCCTTTTTGGCGCGACGGCCGGACATGATGCCCCGCGACGTCGACATGATCACCAGTCCTAGGCCGCCCAGCACGCGCGGAATCTCCGTCTTATTCGTGTAGACGCGCAAACCGGGGCGCGAAATGCGCCGCAGCCCGGTGATGATTTTCTCTTTATTCGGCCCGTACTTGAGTTTGAGACGAAGCGTGCCTTGCGGACCTTCGTTGAGACGCTCGTAATCGTTGATAAAGCCCTCGTCCTTGAGGATCGCCGCAACGGCGACCTTCGTACGCGACGCCGGAATGTCGACGGCATCGTGGTTGGCCGTATTCGCGTTGCGAATCCGGGTCAGCATGTCGGCGATAGGATCGGTGATCACTGACATGGCGCTACCACGAAGCCTTGACGATGCCGGGAATGTTGCCCTTATGGGCGTTTTCCCGGAAGCAAATGCGGCACAAGCCGAACTTACGGTAAAAACCGCGCGGACGGCCGCACAGTTCGCACCGGTTATGCGCGCGCACTTTAAATTTCGGTTTGCGTTTCGATTTCTCGATTAAGGCAGTTTTAGCCAATTCTGCTTCCTTATTACCCTTGCGCCCCAGCGGTTCGCTGGAGCGGCAGACCCATCGCGGTGAGGAATTCAGTCGCCTCTTCGTCGTTTTTGGCGCTCGTGACGATGACGATGTCCATGCCGCGCATCTTGTCGACCTTGTCGTAGTTGATCTCAGGAAAAACGATTTGCTCGCGCAAGCCCATATTGTAGTTGCCGCGACCGTCGAACGATTTGCGCGACAGTCCGCGAAAATCGCGAATACGCGGCAGCACCACGTTGAAGAGCTTGTCGAGAAACACGTACATCCGGTCGCCGCGCAACGTGACCTTGGCGGCGATGTTCACGCCTTCGCGGAGTTTGAATGCCGCGATCGATTTCTTGGCCTTGGCGATCACCGGCTTCTGGCCGCTGATGGCTTGCATCTCCGAAGCGGCGGCGTCGAGTGCCTTCGGGTTGGCGATCGCTTCGCTGACGCTCATGTTGATGACGACCTTTTCGAGCTTCGGAACTTGGTGAGGATTCTTGTATCCGAACCGTTCCGTCAGCTGCTTGCGGACGTCTTTTTCGTATTTTTCTCTCAACCGTGCGGTCATCTTACGTCCCCTTTACCGGCACGCGCGCCGGCTCGCCGCACTTGGCGCAAATCCGGTGCGTGCCCTCAGGCGTTTCGTGATGGCGCAGCCGCGTCGGATTCTTGCACTTCTCGCACACGTACTGCAGGGCGCTGATCGGCAGCGGCGCCTCTTTTTCGAGAATGCCGCCCGATTGCGCCGAGCCGCCCATGTTCTGCTGCTTCGGCGCTCCCGGTTTGGTGTGCCGTTTGACGACGTTGAGCCCTTCCACGGTCGCCATGCCGGCGCGCGGGAAGATCGCCTTCACGACGCCGCGCTTGCCGCGTTCTTTTCCGCGGCGAATCAGCACCGTGTCGCCTTTCACGATATTCGGCATCACAGCACCTCCGGCGCGAGCGAAGCGATCTTCAGGAACCCGCGATCGCGCAGCTCGCGCATCACCGGCCCGAAGACGCGCGTGCCGCGCGGATCGAGGTCTTTTTCGCCCTTGAGAACCACGCACGCATTGTCGTCGCATTTCACGACCGAGCCGTCGGGCCGGCGGATCGGCGCGGACGTGCGCACGACCACGGCTTGAACGACCTGACCCTTCTTCACGGCGGCGCCGGGAATGGCGCTCTTCACGGTGCCGACGATGACGTCGCCAACGCGAGCGTACGGGTGACGGCTGCCGCCCTGCACGTGAATGCAGAGGAGCTCGCGCGCTCCGGAATTGTCAGCCACTTTCAGCCGCGTTTCTTGCTGGATCACTTTGCTCTCTCGATAATCTCGACCAAACGCCAGCGCTTGTCGCGTGACAAGGGGCGCGCTTCAGCGATGCGCACCGTGTCGCCGGTCTTCGCTTCGTTTTTCTCGTCGTGAGCTTTGAACTTCACGGATTTGCGCACGATCTTTCCGTAGACCGGATGCGCGACGCGCGTTTCTGAAAGCACGACGATCGTCTTGTCCATTTTATCGGAGACGACGCGCCCTTGCTTCAAACGCCGCTTATGACGCTGATCAACCGGCATTCTTGACCTCCCGCAGACGCTTTTCCGAAATGACCGTGTGAATTTGCGCGTAGGCGCGACGCATCGCGCGCACCTTGCTGAAATCCGAAAGGTGTCCGGTACGCAGCGCGAACCGCAGATTGAACAGCTCTTCCTTCGTTTCCCGAGCCTTGGTTTGCAACTCGGCAATCGTAAGACCACGCAGGTCCTTGAGCTCGTTGCCCTTCATGCCTGCGCCTCCTCGCGAGTGATCAGCTTCGTTTTGATCGGCAGCTTCGAAGCCGCCAGCTGCAACGCACGCTTCGCCACGTCGGGCTCGACGCCGGACAATTCGAAGAGCACGCGTCCCGGGCGCACCACCGCAACCCAGAACTCCGGGTTGCCTTTGCCCGCGCCCATGCGGACTTCAGCCGGCTTCTTCGTCACCGACTTATCGGGGAAAATCTTGATCCAGACTTTGCCGCCGCGTTTGATATGGCGCGTCATCGCGATACGCGCGGCTTCGATCTGGCGGTTGGTGAGCCAGCATGGCTCCAACGCCTGCAAACCGGTCTCACCAAACGTCAGCGAGTTGCCGCGCATAGCGCGGCCCTTCATGCGTCCACGGTGGACTTTGCGCCATTTGACGCGTTTCGGTGTCAGCATTATTCCACCGGACCTTCGGACTGCGCCGGCTCTTCGGGTTTGGCGGCTTCTTCAGTCGCGGGCGCTTCCGCTACAACTTCGGGCTGCTGTTCCGCGACGGGCTCTTGCGCCGTAACGGGCTCTTGCGGAACGATCTGTCCGGCTTCCGCGCTGTCAGCGATCGGAAAGTCGCCGACCGGTTCGGTTGCTTCGGTGCGCACCGCGGGGCGCCGGGCGCGTCCGCCGCGTTCGCGCCGTTCGCGGAATTGCGGGCCTCGCCCCTGTGCTTCGGGTCCGCGCGTGTGCTCGGGCAAAACTTCGCCGCGGTAGATCCATACTTTGACGCCAATGCGGCCGAACGTCGTGAACGCTTCCACGTGCGCGTAGTCGATGTCCGCGCGCAGCGTGTGCAGCGGCACCTTTCCGTCGTGGTTGCGCTCGGTGCGCGCGATTTCCGCGCCGCCCAGGCGCCCTGAAACCTGCACCTTGATGCCGCGCGCGCCGGCGCGCATGCTGCGCATGATTGCCTGTTTCATCGCGCGGCGGAAAGCGATGCGTTTCTCGAGCTGATCGACGATGTTCTGACCGACGAGCCGCGCATCCAGCTCCGGATGCTTGATCTCCATGACGTTGACTTGCACGGTCTTGCCGGTGAGCGTCTCGAGGCCCTTACGGATTTCTTCGATGCCTACGCCGCGCTTGCCGATGATGATACCGGGCTTGGCGGTATTCACGATCACGCGCGTTTGATTCGAGCGCCGTTCGATTTCGATCTTGCTGATCGCGGCCGGACGGGTCCAGCGCGCGAAATACTTGCGAATCTTGACGTCTTCGTGCAGCCAAGCGCGGTAATGTTTTTTCTCAAACCAGCGGCTATCCCACGTGCGGGTAATTCCTAAGCGCAAGCCGACGGGGTGAATCTTCTGTCCCATATTATGCTCGCGCTCCCGCTTTGGCAGTTTTTTTCTTGCGTGCCGGCGATTTACGCGCGGGCGCTTTGCGCGCCGGTGCTTTGGCGGCCGCTTCGGTTTGCGTCTTGTGTGCGCGAGCTTGTTTGGCCGCGGGTCTTTCCGCCACAGCCACCGTCACGTGCGACAGACGCTTGCGCTTGAAGTTGGCGCGCCCTTGAGCGCGCGGATCGAGACGCTTGGTGAACCCGCCGCCCGGCCCGCCGTCCACCATGATTTTGGAAATGAACAACTCGTCGGCGTTCATGTCGTGATTATTCTCGGCATTGGCGACCGCGCTGCGAACCAGCTTCTCGATCGGCTCGGCGGCAAACACGCCGGCAAACTGCAAGAGGACCAGAGCGTCTTTCACGTTCTTGCCCCGGATCGCGTCGGCGACGCGGCGCAGCTTGCGCGGTCCCATGCGCGCGAACTTCAAATGCGCGACCGCTTCGGTGCGCTCGGCTGATTTTGTCATGAACCGGCCGCCGGTGCTGCGGCAGCGGGAGCGCCAGGCGCGCCGCCGGCGGCGGCTGCAGCCGCTTTC
This sequence comes from Vulcanimicrobiota bacterium, assembly GCA_013036105.1. Lineage (GTDB taxonomy): Bacteria > Vulcanimicrobiota > Vulcanimicrobiia > Vulcanimicrobiales > Vulcanimicrobiaceae > Rubrimentiphilum. Next base: position 141,449 of record JAAXCX010000004.1, on the reverse strand, counting down.
ACCGCGGACTTCTCGCCGCTATGCGCGCGGAAGAGCCGCGTCGGGGCGAACTCACCGAGCTTGTGGCCCACCATGTTTTCGGTGACGAAGACCGGGATGTGCACTTTGCCGTTGTGCACGCCGATCGTGTGCCCGACCATAGCCGGCACGATCGTCGACGAGCGGCTCCACGTACGCACGACGCGCTTTTCGCGGCGCTCGTTCATGCCCTCGATCTTCTTCAGCAAGTGATCCGCAACAAACGGACCTTTTTTTAGACTGCGTCCCATTACTTCGCTCCGCGCTTTCTCACGATCATTTTGGAAGTACGCTTATTACGCCGCGTCTTTTTGCCCATCGTCATCTGTCCCCAGGGCGTCGTCGGCGGCCGCCCCGACGTGGAACGCGCTTCGCCTCCGCCGTGCGGATGGTCGACCGGGTTCATCGCGATTCCGCGCACGGTCGGGCGCACGCCGCGGTGGCGCTGCCGCCCCGCTTTTCCGATGATCTCGTTCTCGTGCTCCACGTTTCCGAGTTGTCCGATCGTCGCGCGGCACACGACCAGTATCTGGCGCACTTCGCCCGACGGCATGCGCACTTGAGCGTACTCGGTTTCCTTCGCCATCAGTTGAGCCGCGCCGCCGGCGCTGCGCACCAGCTTCGCGCCCTGCCCCGGACGAAGCTCGATGTTGTGAATGACCGTACCGACCGGAATATTTTTGAGCGGAAGACAGTTGCCGTTTTTGATGTCGGCCGCCGGACCCGATTCGATCGTGTCGCCGATTTTCAGGCCGGCCGGCGCCAAGATGTAGCGTTTCTCGCCGTCGCGGTAATTGATCAGCGCGATTCGCGCCGACCGGTTCGGATCGTACTCGAGCGTCGCGACTTTTCCGGGAATGGCGTCCTTGGTGCGTTTGAAATCGATGATCCGGTACATTTTGCGCGTGCCGCCGCCCTTATGGCGCACGGTGATGTGACCGTTGAAGTTGCGGCCTGAATGTTTCTTGCGCACTTCGGTCAGCGACTTCTCGGGTGGAACCTTCGAGAGGTCCGAGAAATCCATCGTCGTCATGAAGCGCTTTCCGGCGCTGGTGGCTTTATATTTTTTTACCGGCATCGTTTATTGCTCGAAGTAGTTGACGCCGCCCAGCTCGATCTTTTGACCGGCCTTCAGCGTAACGATAGCTTTTTTGTAATCTTTGGTGCGCCCTTGAGTACGCAGGCCGCGGCGCGCGAAATTGCGGCGCTTTCCGCCGACGTTAACGGTATTGACTTTAATCACGTTCACTTTGAAGATTTCTTCAATAGCGTGGCGGATCTGCGTTTTGGTCGCTTCCGGATGAACGGTGAAGCTGTACTGATGACCGAGGGCCTCCGCCATAGACTTTTCAGAGATCCGCGGAGCGATGATAACGTCGCGCGCTTCCATTATTTTGTCCCCAGCGTGTTGAGCAATTCGGCGTAGGCTTCGGCGGTAAAAATCAGCCGGTTAAACCGGAGTACGTCTTTCACGTCGAGGGCGCCGGTGTTCGTGAACGAGACTTTTCTCAAGTTTCGCCCGACGCGCAGCATGGCGTCGGCCGAACGCTCGTCGCGCCCGTGCACTACAAGCGTGCTCGCCGCTTTTTTGGCCTCTTTGGCGCCGCCGAAAAGCAACTGCGCAAATTCGGCCGTCTTGGTCAGCGCAAAATCTTGCGTGTCCAGCACCGATACGGCATCGTTGCGAAAACGATCGGCAAGTGCCGCCACGAACGCGGCCCGGCGCTCCTTTTTGTTGAGGCCACTGACATAGCTGCGCGGCTGCGGTCCGAAAACGACGCCGCCGTGCCGCCACTGGGGCGAACGAATCGAACCTTGGCGGGCGCGTCCCGTGCCTTTTTGACGCCAAGGTTTACGGCCGCCGCCGGCAACCTCGTCACGTTTCTTGGTCGAACCCGTTCCGGCGCGCGGATTGGCGAGCTCGCGGAAAACCGCGCGGAAGATTGCGTGCTGTTTGTCGCTATAGTCCCGTCCGAGGATCTCGGGCACGGGTTCTTCGCGCACGACCTTGCCTTTGAGATCGATCACGTTCGGCATTAGCCGGCCGCCTTCTGTTTGGCCGTCCGCGTAACGACGACCAGCGCGTTTTTCGCTCCCGGCACCGGACCGCGCACGAGCAGCAAATTCCGCTCCGCGTCCGCGCGCACGATCTCTAAATTTTGGTGCGTCGTCCGATCGACGCCGTAATGTCCGGGCCGCCGGCTGCCTTTGACCGTACGTCCGGCGTTGGTGTCGCCGTTGGAGGCAGGCTGACGATGAATCATCGAGCCGTGGCTCGCGCCGCCGCCGCGAAAGTTATGCCGTTTGATGCCACCCGAAAAGCCGTGACCTTTGGAGACGCCCGCGACGTCGACGCGGTCGCCGGCTTCGAACTCCGAAACCGTGATCGTTTGTCCGGCTTCAACGCCGTCGATGTCTTGGCGGAACTCACGCATCCAGCGGTGGGGCTCCACGCCCGCCTTCTTATAATGTCCGCTCATCGCGCGGTTCACGCGAGACTTCTTCACATCGCCGAACGCTAGCGCAACGGCTTCATAGCCGTGCGTCTCTTTTGACCGGCGCTCTACGACGGTGCAAGGACCGGCCGCAATCACCGTAACCGGCACGTAGCGGCCGTCGTCGGTGAACACGCTTGTCATCCCAACCTTGCGGCCAAGGATGTTCTTCATTGGCAATTAGTCTCCACGGACCCAGGCGTATTGATTATAGTCCCGCCCGGCGCGCGAAAAGCAGCCGCCGGCGTGGGCAACCTCGGGATAGTAACAGGTGGTGCCGCGCTCGTCAAGCGGAACGAGCGCGGCTGCCTGTCTCTCTTCTATTGAAGAGCGGTCGCTACGAACGTATCGCCGTCGTAGAAGCCGTAAGCCGTGACGAGGCGCCCGGCGGCCGGCTGCCCGCTAAAAGCGAGGCCATTCGACAGCGCGGGAGCGTCGTTAACCAGCACCGGCTTCAGCCCGTTGGAGCCCAGGACCATCAGGGTCGAGCCGCTGGTTCCCACCACCACGCCCTGCACCTGCGCCGGGGCGTAGGCGGAGGCCGAGGTGTAATACGTCGTCGTCGACGCCGGTGCGCACGACGGATCGTAGTAAGAACCTCCGCCGTAGGGGTCGTTATAGACGCACGTCATCGGATAGGTATAGGTCAGCGGCGACGCGACCGGCGCAAACGCAGCCGGCGCTGCGTAGTTGGGCGCATAGACCGGCGCGAACCCGGTCGAGTTTCCGCCAAGCGAGCTCAGCGCATAGCTGGTCAGGTAGTTCGTGAGCAGCGAGTGCGTGAGCGAGCCCCCGTTCGAACCGCTGAGCAACCCACTCACGACACCCGCTAGCGTGCTCGCCAGGGCGTCATTCGCGGAGTTTTGTCCGTATGAGTAGACCGGAGCGTAACCGTTATCGGTCACGTATCCGTAATCGGGTGAATATCCGTAGTTCACGACTTGCGGATAAACGTAGGTCGTGTACGCTGCCGGCATCACGTCCGGCGCAACCGCATAGAAGGCGCCGTTCTGGAAGACAACCGGAATCGTCATCATCTGATTGCCCCAGTGTTTGTGGCGGCCGTGCCAGCCGCGGACTTCGATCGTCTGCCCTACGGGGTTTTCGACGAAAACGTCATCAGCGTCCGTACGCACAATGCGCCCGGCAACGAACTGCTCGGCCCGTTCCCCGGCGGCGCGAAAGCCGACGCCACGGGGCCGGACAACGTCGGCAAACGGAGCTTGGTTTTCACGATCGTCTGAGCGCACGCGTTGCACGAATTGCGCCGGACGTTCCACAAAGCGCTGCGGGCGGTTCTCGAAACGTTGCGGTGCATTCTCCACGCGCGCCGGCCTGTTTTCAAACCGCTGCGGGCGGTTCTCGAAACGTTGCGGTACATTCTCCACGCGAGCCGGCCTGTTTTCAAACCGCTGCGGAGCGTTTTCGATTCGAGCGGGACGATTTTCCACGCGCGGCGGGCGGTTCTCGACGCGCATCGGGCGCTGCGCGGGCGCGGCGGCCGCTGGGGGAATCATTTGCCCGCCGTGCTTTCCGCCGCCGCCATCGCCGCGAGCCTGCGGTTGCGCTTGAGCTTGCGGTTGCGCAGCTGCGGCTGCTCCTCGTGCCGGTCCTTGGCCGCCATGTTCGTGTGGTCCGGCCAGAGCGGGCGCGATCGCGGTCGCCGCGAGAGCCGTCGTGAGGAAGGCACTCATCAAACTTTTCATGATGGTGTACTTGTGCCCGAATTTGGGCACGTCGCGGCGAGCGAGCGAGTGCTTCGCGGGCGTTTAGGTGAAAGCGTTCGAGCCCGTGATTGCTTCTCCAAGAATCAGCGTGTGAATCTCATTAGTTCCCTCGTACGTGAATACCGACTCCAAATTGTTCATGTGACGGATCACCGGATACTCGAGCGTCACGCCGTTGGCTCCCAAAACGCTGCGCGCCTCACGCGCGATCTCGAGCGCTTCGCGCACGTTGTTAAGCTTTCCAAAACTGATGTGGGCCGGGTGCGCGTTGCCGTCGTCTTTCATCCGCCCAATGTGCAGCGCCAGTAGCGTTCCCTTGTTCAATTCAAGCAACATCTTGACGAGTTTTTGCTGCGTTAGTTGAAAACCCGCGACCGGCCGGCCAAACTGGCGGCGCGTCTTGGCGTATTCGAGCGCAGTTTCGTAACAGCTGCGCGCGGCGCCCATCGCCCCCCAAAGCACGCCGTAGCGGGCTTCGTTCAAACACGCCAGCGGGCCGCGTAAGCCTCGGACTTCAGGAAACGCCGACTCGCCCGGGATACGGCAGTTTTCGAAAACAAGCTCCGAAGTCACCGAAGCGCGTAATGACATTTTGCGCTCGATGGCGTGCGCGGTAAAACCTTTGGTTGTTGATGGAACGAGAAAACCGCGAATGCCTTCATCGGTTTGCGCCCAAACGACGGCGACGTCAGCTATGCCGCCGTTGGTGATCCAGGCCTTGGTCCCGTCGATGATCCAGTCCGCACCGTCGCGCCGCGCGGAGGTGCGCATTCCCGACGGATCGCTGCCGAAATCCGGTTCGGTTAACCCGAAACACCCGATGAGTTCGCCTGTGGCCATGCGCGGAAGCCATGTATCTTTTTGAGCGTCGCTGCCCCAACGGCTGATGGCGAACATCGCCAGCGAACCTTGCACCGATGCGAAGCTGCGAATTCCGGAATCACCCGCTTCGAGTTCCAAACACGCCAAACCGTAGGACACCGCACTCGCGCCCGGACAGCCGTACCCTTGCAAGTGCATGCCGAGAACGCCGAGCGTTCCGAGTTCTCGAGAAAGTTCGCGCGGGAACGTGTGACTTTCAAACCACTGCGAGATGTTCGGCAAGACGCGATCGCGCACGAACGCGCGCACGGTATCGCGCACCATGCGCTCTTCGTCGTCGAGCAGCGCATCGATTCCTAAGAAGTCTAGCGCGCTCGGCGACCCTACCATCGGAGTTCTACCGTTTGAGAACGCGGGCGATTTTATCGAAGAGCGCTTCGATGGAACGCTCTTGCTGATCTTCCAAACGCCGCCACAACAGCCGGCCTTCGGTATCGCTCAGCGTCGCATCGGTGCGGTGCTGCACCGTCGTCTTCTTCGCGTCGCCACTGAGATAAAATCCATGCGTGCCGTCAAAACCATCGTTCTGAATCCGCCACACGATTTTTTCCTCGGGCACGACCTCTTCGAGAATGGCGTGGAATCCGTTATGCCATTCCTCCGTGCGGCCGACGACCATCGGCCCCGGCGAACGCATAAACGGCTGCGCCGCGAACGGCCAGATGATGTCGTTGGACGTCCCCATGTCGACGAAGAGCTGGAAAATGCGCCGGCGGGTTCCGGAAAATGTGCGCTCGCGAACCTCGTGCAGCGGAATCGGCATGGCCTACGGTTTCGCCGGGCCCGCCTGCTTGTCCGTGAAGGGCTCGCCTTTTGGGGGTGTGTTGTCCGCCTAGTTGATTTTTTCGCCCTAGTTAGGCGACGAAGACCGCCATGTGCTATTGGCCTGCGCACACAAGGTCTTCGGCAACGACACTAGGGCGTAAAGGGCAACTAGGCTTTGAGTTCGATGTCGACGCCGGCCGGTAAGTCGAGATGCATGAGTGCATCCATCGTCTTCGGCGAGGCCTGAAGGATGTCGATCAGGCGTTTGTGCGTGCGCATTTCGAAATGTTCGCGCGACTTCTTATCGACGTGCGGCGAGCGGTTCACGCAGAAGCGGTTGATTTCGGTCGGCAGCGGCACCGGACCGCTCACGAAAGCGCCCGTGCGTTTAGCCGTATCCACGATCCGTTCCGCCGACTGATCGAGCACACGGTGATCGTATGCCTTCAGGCGGATGCGGATCTTTTGCTTGGCCATTATTCCGAGACCGCGATAACGACGCCGGCGCCGACGGTGCGGCCGCCCTCACGGATTGCAAAGCGCAACCCTTCCTCGCAAGCGATCGGCGTGATCAGCTCGACGTCCATCGCGATGTTGTCGCCGGGCATCACCATCTCGACGCCCTCGGGCAGTTTGATGGTTCCCGTCACGTCGGTCGTGCGGAAGTAAAACTGCGGGCGGTAGTTGGCGAAGAACGGCGTGTGGCGTCCGCCCTCTTCTTTTGAGAGGACGTAGACTTCGGCTTTGAACTTCTTGTGCGGTTTGATCGAACCGGGTTTGGCCAGCACTTGGCCCCGCTCGATGTCGTTGCGATCGATGCCGCGAAGCAGCACGCCGATATTGTCGCCGGCGATGCCGATGTCCAACAGCTTGCGGAACATCTCGATACCGGTGACGACGGTCTTGCGCGTCGCTTCTTGCAGACCGACGATTTCGATTTCCTCACCGACTTTAACTTGGCCGCGCTCGACGCGTCCGGTGCCAACGGTTCCGCGACCGGTGATCGTGAAGACGTCTTCAACCGGCATTAGGAACGGTTTGTCGGTTTCGCGGACCGGGTCGGGAATGTAGTCGTCAACCGTATCCATCAATTTAAAGATGGGATCCGCATCGGCGTCGCCGCGCTTACCCGACGAGTTCAGCGCCTTGAGCGCGGAGCCGCGGATGATCGGCGTGGTGTCGCCAGGGAACTCGTATTTGCTGAGCAGCTCGCGAATTTCGAGTTCGACCAGCTCGAGGAGCTCTTCGTCGTCAACCATATCGCACTTGTTAAGGAAGACGACGATGTTCGGAACGCCGACTTGGCGCATCAGCAGAATGTGCTCGCGCGTTTGCGGCATCGGGCCGTCGGTGGCCGAGACCACGAGAATTGCGCCGTCCATCTGCGCTGCGCCGGTGATCATGTTTTTGATATAGTCGGCGTGGCCGGGGCAGTCGACGTGAGCGTAATGGCGTTTCTTGGTCTCGTACTCTTGGTGCGAGATTGCAATCGTAATGCCGCGCTCTTTCTCTTCGGGCGCATTATCAATGTCGTCGACGGTGCGCTTCATGATGTTCGCGTTCTCGGTGGCGAGGCAATTGATAATTGCCGCGGTAAGCGTTGTCTTACCGTGGTCGACGTGCCCCGTCGTGCCGATGTTGACGTGGGGTTTATTCCGTTCGAATTTTGCCTTCGCCATTTTTTAAGTCGTCTTCCTCATAGAACTCTAGTGTTTTAAACTGCTCGTCACTTAGGCGGCGGTGCTTTTTTTACCGGCCGCTTTGGCCACGATCTCCTCTTCGATAAACTTTGGAGCCTTCTCGTAGTGCGCGAACTCCATCGTGTAGGTCGCCCGGCCCTGCGTTGCCGACCGCATGTCGGTCGCGTAGCCGAACATCTCCGAGAGCGGTACGTGGGCGGTGATCACTTGCGCGCCGCCCGGGGCTTCTTCGGTGACCTGGATAATGCCGCGCCGGCGATTGAGATCCCCGGTAATCGCGCCCATGTAGTCTTTGGGCGTGGTCACTTCGACCTTCATGATCGGCTCGAGCAAGATTGGCCCGGCAGCGCGGTTGGCTTCCTTGAATCCCATCGACGCCGCGATCTTGAACGCAATCTCGGACGAGTCTACATCATGGTACTTACCGTCGAAGGCGACCGCCTTAAAATCCATGACCGGATATCCCGCAAGGACGCCGCTCAGCGACGCCTCCTGGATGCCTTCCTGAACCGCCTTAGCATACTCCTTTGGAACCTTGCCGCCGACGATCTTCCATTCAAAGACAAATCCCGTGCCGGGCTCTTGCGGCTCGACGCGCAGCCAAATGTCTCCGAATTGGCCTTTGCCGCCCGACTGCCGGATGAACTTGCCTTCCTTTTCAACCGTCTTCGTGATCGCTTCTTTGTAGGCGACCTGCGGTTTGCCGACGTTCGCTTCGACTTTGAACTCGCGGCGCAGCCGGTCGAGGATGATCTCTAAATGGAGCTCGCCCATACCCGAGATGATCGTCTGCTGCGTCTCTTCGTCGGTGCGCATCTTAAAGGTAGGGTCTTCTTGCGCCAGACGCGTGAGCGCGGTGCCGAGCTTGTCTTGGTCGCCCTTGGTCTTCGGCTCGATGGCCTGCGAAATCACCGGTTCCGGGAACGTGATCGACTCGAGCGTGATCGCCTGCTTTTCGTCGCAGAGCGTGTCGCCGGTCCGCGTGTCGGTTAATCCGACTGCCGCCGCGATATCGCCGGCGCCGATCGAATCGATGTCTTCGCGGTGATTGGCGTGCATGCGCAAGATGCGTCCGATCCGCTCTTTGCGTCCCGAACGGGAATTGTACAGATACGTGCCTTTGTTCAGCGTCCCGCTATAGACGCGGAAGTACGTTAGGTTGCCATAGGGATCTGTGGCGATCTTGAAGGCCAGCGCGCAGAACGGTTCCGAATCGTCGGGCTTGCGCCGCATCTCTTCGTTCGTTTTCGGATCCTTGCCGACAATTGCTTTGGCTTCGAGCGGCGACGGCAGATAATCCACGATCGCGTCGAGCAGCGGCTGCACGCCTTTATTTTTAAATGCGGATCCGCAGAGCATCGGCAGTACGCTGCCGTCGATCGTCGCTTTGCGCAGGGCCGCCTTCATACGATCGATCGGAAGCTCTTGACCGGCGACGAACATCTCGAGCAGTTCTTCGTCTTCGCTCGCGATGTTCTCGACGAGGTTGAGCCGCCATTTCAACGCCAGCTCGCGCAAGTCGCCCTCGACCTCTGATTCTTCGATGGTCGACCCGGCATCGTCGGTATAAATGATCTTCTTCATCGTGAACAGGTCTACGATGCCTTGAAATTTGTCTTCGGCGCCGATGGGAACTTGGATCGGCGTCGCGTTCGCGCCTAAGCGCTCTTTGATTTTGTCGACCGCGTTAAAGAAGTCCGCGCCGACGCGGTCCATCTTGTTGACGAAGATAATGCGCGGCACGCGATACTTGTTGGCCTGACGCCACACGGTTTCGGACTGCGGCTGCACGGCGGCTACGGAGTCGAAGAGCGCGACCAGACCGTCGAGCACGCGCAGCGAACGTTCGACTTCTACGGTGAAATCCACGTGGCCCGGCGTATCGATAATGTTGATGCGCGTATCGCGCCACGTGCATGCGGTGGCGGCCGACGTAATCGTGATGCCGCGCTCCTGTTCTTGCACCATCCAGTCCATCGTGGCAGCGCCATCGTGGACTTCGCCGATCTTATGCGTGCGGCCGGTGTAAAAGAGAATACGTTCGGTGCACGTCGTCTTGCCGGCGTCGATGTGAGCGGCAATACCGATGTTGCGTGTCCGCTCGAGCGGATATTCGCGGTTGAGAGCCATCGTGATTACCAGCGGTAATGCGCGAAGGCTTTATTGGCCTCGGCCATCTTGTGCGTGTCCTCGCGCTTTTTAATGGTCGCGCCTTGGTTGTTGGCGGCGTCCATCAGTTCGCCCGCGAGTTTCTCTTCCATAGAATGCCCCGCGCGCGTGCGCGCGAATCCGATGAGCCAGCGCATCGCCATGGCCTGCCGCCGGTCCGGACGCACTTCCATGGGAACTTGATAGGTGGCGCCGCCGACGCGGCGCGGACGCACTTCCACCAGCGGCATCGCGTTGCTCAATGCCTGGGAAAAGATGTCCATTGGGTCGCGCCCGGTTTTTTCCGCGACGATGTCGAGCGCGCCGTATGCGATGCGCTCAGCCAAAGATTTCTTGCCGCGCAACATGATCTTATTAATGAAGCGCGCGAGCACTTTCGAATTGTGACGCGGGTCGGGGAGAATTTGGCGCTTGGGCGCCGGACCTTTACGTGGCATGAGCGCTTTACTTCTTCGCTGAGCGCTTGGCGCCGTATTTCGAGCGGCCTTGCTGACGGTTGGCCGCGCCCGAGGTGTCGAGCGTGCCGCGAATGATGTGATAGCGCACGCCCGGCAGATCTTTCACGCGGCCGCCGCGCACGAGCACGACCGAGTGCTCCTGCAAGTTGTGGCCGATGCCCGGGATATATGCCGTAACTTCTTCGCCATTAGTCAAGCGGACGCGCGCAACTTTACGCAGCGCCGAATTCGGTTTTTTCGGAGTGACCGTTTTCACTTGGGTGCAGACGCCGCGGCGCTGCGGATTTCCGGCCACTTCGAAGGCGCGCAAAGGCAGATCGGGATGGCCCGGTTTCGGTCCGGTCTGAATGACGCGGAACGCCGGAGTCTTCACTTTTTTCTCGGCCTTTTTGCGGCCCTTACGGACCAACTGGCTAATGGTGGGCAATTTCTTCCTAACTGTGAGCGGGGCGCACTAAAATGCCGGCCGCACCGCCGGTGGACCGAACTTTGGGAGTATACCTCGTACCTCCCCAAAGTTGCAAGCAACTTTTGGGGGCCCCAACGCGAGAGTCCCGCTTTAGGAAACCGCGGTTTTTCCTCCGGCGTTGCGGATCAGCCAAAACGACGCCGCGATGACCCAGATGGCGAACAGGCCCAGGCCCAGCAGCAGGGTGACCCACCCCGAGAACGACATCGGCCCGGAGGGAAAAAATATCGAGAACGTGCTTATCACGCCCCCCAAGGCCGCGACGTAGCCGAAAAGCGCCATGAGGGCCGAGGCCGAACCGTGGCGTTTCATCGAATGTGCCGCCGCGAAGACGAAGATCAGCGACCCTATGGCGATTCCGTAGCCGAGCAGATTGTAGAGGCCCCACCACGCGGGCAGATCATCGGGCGGAATCGAGGTCTGTACGAGCACGCAGAGCACGACCGCGCTCATCAGCGCCGCTGCGGCCGTCACTATCGCGCCGGAGAGCGCATAGAGCGGCAACCCGTCGGCAGCGCCCGGCGCGTGCGCGAGATGCGCCCGCACGCCGACCGCAAACCAGAGAAAGAATGCCACGCTCGGCAGACCCAACCAGGCGCTTATCAACAGCCCTTGGTGGTGCGCCGTGAAGTACGTACCAATGGTTGCCGGAGCGGCCGAGAGATCGGGCGCGGCCCCGCCGGGTACAAAGATCGACAGCACGAGCACCACTAAAAACGCGAGCCCCGACCAACCCGCCGAGCGCTCCGCACGGACGCTATGCATAATCTACCTTCCTTAAAAAGAATAGGCCGTTTGCGTTGCCGGGCGCGTTCTGCGCCACCCAAGCGGCCCCCCGCCAGGGCACCTGAAAGCAAGCGTGCAAGGTCAGGCGCTGCATGCGAGCTTCCGTTTCTCCGCCTCCGGGTAGGCCGGCGCCGTCACTAACGTTCGATTGGATCATGGGCGTCTTGGCGCTGGTCCTCATGGCCGGCGTCATTCAGGACGGGTGGGCGCACGGCCACGGCCTGGTCGATCAAAGTTTCCTCACGCCGTGGCACGCAATTCTTTACGGAACGATGGCGCTCAACGGAATCGTGCTCGGCGCCCTTGCAGTCCGCAACGTCGCACGGGGATACAGGTGGCGTTACGCGCTGCCCTTTGGCTACTGGACCTCATTGATCGGCGTGATCTTGTTCGCCACCGGCGGGGCCTTCGATTTCGCGTGGCACTCCCTTTATGGAATCGAAACCGACATCAATGCGCTCATCAGCCCTTCTCACGTTTGGCTGGCGCTTGCCGGAGCGCTCGTTTTTTCGGGGCCGCTGATTTCGATTACCGCGCGTTACGGTTCGCAAAGCCAAGGATGGCGAATCACCGGTCCCGTCATTCTGAGCGCAGCTGCGCTGCTCACGCTGATCGGATTTTTCACGCAGTACGCGCAGCCGATCGGCGATAACGAAATGTCGCTGGTCATTGGACGTCACGAACCGCAAACCGGCGGCGCGCTCTATTCCGTGCGCGGAGACGGCACGGGGGAAACGCGCCTGCTTACACTCGCCGGGAGCGATATCTGGGGCGCCTCGGTGTCGCCCGATGGAAAGCGGATCGCTTTTCGCGTCAGTGCGGGAAAAAATCCGGCGTCGGATATTTTCGTTGCGAACATCAACGGATCTGACGCGCGCAGGATAACGCACAGCGGGCGGCATGACACGCAGCCGGCCTGGTCGCCGGATGGAAAGCGGCTGGCGTTCATTTCATTACCGGCGGGCACATCGGGTAACTATCTGCTGCAAACCATTGGCGCAGATGGATCCGGACTCAAGACGATCCTTTCGGGCGTTACCGAGATGCGGCTGCCGGTGTGGTCGCCGGATGCAAAGTCGATCGCCTACCAAACACGCAACGGATTGCGCCAGCAGATCGCCGCCGTTTCATCCGCCGGCGGCCCGGTAACCTGGCTGCCCGCGACAGCCGGCGCCGCGGACCCGGCGTGGTCGTCAACGAACGCCATCGCGTTCGTGACCGCCGACGGCATGATTGCCGTCACCGCGCCCGCCGGTGCAAGCGCCCGCGACGTGATTCGCAACGGAGCGATGCCCGCGTGGTCGGCGGACGCAACGCGCATTGCGTATATTCGCGACGCCGGAGGCGACGCGCAAATCTTCGTCACCGACCTTCGCTCGGGTCGCTCGGTCAACGTTTCACAACTCGCGGGCCTGGACGCTTCGCACCCGTCGTGGACGCCGCGGGGAGATCTCGTCTTCACCGCGACGGGCAGGCCCGTCGCGGCCACGACATTTTTGGGTCTGGCGTACAGTGAAGACGCAAACATCATCGAAGCTATCGCCGTTTCAGGAATCGCGCTGATGCTTATCCGGCGCTGGCGTTTGCCGTTTGGCGCGATAACGTTCCTGTTCGGCATATTCGCGATCGCGATGGCCTTCCAAAGCGATCTCTACTATGAAATCATCGCAGCCGTCCTTACCGGTCTGCTGGCCGACATCGCAATTGCGATTCTCGGTGAGCGCGCGCGCAGCGGGCTCGGATTTTACGCGTTGGGATTCGGGACGCCCGCCATACTTTTTGCGTGCTATCTCATCGTCGCAAGGCTGGCGCTGCCGGGCGGGCTCGGCTGGCCGCCAAATCTTATCGCCGGTTCGCCGTTCATCGCCGGCTTCGCGGGGTTGCTGATCGCCTTTTGTTTTGCGCCGCCGCTGCGCTCTCCGGAGGTAGAAGCGGGCACTTAACCCGCCGTGAAGCCGCAGCGCGGATTTGCTCTGCTCGAGGCGATTGCCATCGTCGCGATCGTTGCAATCTGCGCCGGCGCGCTGCTCATGGCGGTTTTCGCATCCGCCAGATTGGGTTTGGCTCCAGGGCGAAACCGTGCCGCCGCGGCACTTCTCGCTGCGCAAACCCTGCGCGGCGCTGAAAACGCGTGGAAGTACGGCACTCCGGGAGACGCGCCGAGCGGATCCGCGGCCGCATCGATGCCGGTTCCGGGATCGGTCGCGGTTCCGGTCACGATCTCGAGCGAGCTTTCTTCACAAACCGCAGACGGCGCCGCGATAGCAATTACGGTCACCTATCCGCCTGAAAGAGCCGGCGATTCCGGGGCGATTACGGTAACCGGCGCATTGCGAGCCAAAGCGCCGCTGCCTGGTTCGCAGGTGGAACGGCCCGGTTTGGTTCCACAGCCCACCGGCACGTTTTGAAATGCTGGCGAACGCCTTGGTCTGCGTCGCGCTAATAGCGCTGGCCGCAAATACCATACTGAGCGCGGGTCTCGTCTCCGGCCGCCTCGCCGTGCGCCGCGCCGCGCAAGCCTACGTGAACCGCGAATATCAGCGCGCCGCTCAAGCGTTGATTTCGGAAATCGCGCCATTTGCGCGCAGCGGCTCGTTTCCCGATCCGCTGCCGTCGTTTACGTTCGCGCCGGCATGCGTCGACGAGCGAAACCCGTGCGGTTTCACCGGCTCCGCGCAAGTTTCGGCGCAGTTCGCCGATCCGGAATCTTCACCCGCGCCTTGCGACGCGGATTGGGCGTGCGCGAACAACGAACAACGCAACACGTACGTCGCGGAGCGGCGCATCATCGCAACGATCTCCGTCGCCGTGCAAGCCGGCGATGGAAGCTTTCTTGCGGCGCGCGAAGACGACGTCACACTTCGCACACTGAACGCGCCGCCATACGTCGCAATCGCTGGCGCGCGCGATCGCACGACCGATGCCGTCTCCACGCACGAATTGCCGCCCGGTGAAGACTCGGGAAGGCCTCCGGCTACGGCCAATCCCTGCGCACCGGGTTCGCCCGGAACATCGGACGACACCGTTGTGCGCGCGGCGTATGAAAACGCGCAAACCGGCGCGTGCAGCGATGCAAGCGCGTGGCGATCGGCGGCATATTCCAACCGAGGAGGTTTCAACCTGACACGGTAGAGGTCGATGCGTGAGCGTTCGCCGGCCGCTGCTCTATCCCGGACTGATGTTCGTTGCCTTTTCTTGGGCGATGAACACCGTGCTCGTGAAATACGCCTTCGCGTCAATCGATCCGCTTGCGTTCACAGGTCTGCGGTTTCTCGCCATGACGCCGCTGGCGTTCTTGCTCGCGCGCGGCATGCATCAAGCCGTACGCTTTCGCGCGCGCGACCTGCCGCTGCTCATCGCATGCGGCGCGTGCGGGTATGGCCTCTATCAATATTTTTGGGTTTTCGGATTGGCGAACACGAGCGCGTTCGCGTCATCGCTGCTGGCGAGCCTTTCGCCGCTGCTGACGCTTGCGATTGTCGCTTTCTCCGGACAGGAGCGCGTCCATACCGGGCGCTGGATCGGCGCGGCGGTGGCGCTGTTCGGCGTGGTGGTTTTCGAGGGCGCCTTCGCGGGCCACCTGACGTTCCGGCCGGGCGACGCGCTGACGTTTTGCGCCGCGGCGATTTTTGCTATATTCAACGTATTGAGCGCAAAGTTACTCGGCCGCTACACACCGCTCGGTCTCGTCGCCGTTACGATGGCGATAGGCACCTTGATCATCTTGCCGGGAGCGCTTCCGCGCATGATGCATCAAAATTACGCGGCGCTTCCCGCCGCCGACTGGTGGATTTTTGCCTACTCGGTGATCTTTCCGATCGTCCTGACATTCCCGGTCTGGAGTTGGGGCATCTCGGTACTGGGCGCGGGACGCGCATCGCTCTTTCAGTTCAGCGTTCCGGTCCTTGCGGGTTTGCTTTCGATCGCCATTCTCCACAGCCGGATCGAATTGCATCAAATTGCCGGAACAGCGGTCTGCATCGGCGGGATGGCCATTTCGCAATGGCTGGGGAAGTTTTCGCTCACGGATATCTGGGCCGAACGGACCGTGTCGCTAAAATAGCATGAAACACCGTCGGTGGTACTGGCTGCTTCTCGTACCGTTCGCGGCGACGCTGATCCCGCCGCTCTACGCGCGTTCATCCCCGGCGCTCTTCGGTTTTCCGTTCTTCTACTGGTATCAGATTCTTTGGATCGTGCTTTCCGCATTCATCGTTTGGATCGTCTACACCGCAACGCGGGATCGCGAACGTGACTAGCGGCTCGGCGATCTTCGTGGCGCTCGTCTTTGGCGTCGCCGTGCTCGGCTTCTTAGCGGCACGCTGGGGTCGAAGAGATCTCAGGTCGCTCGAAGAGTGGGCGCTCGGTGGACGGCGCTTCGGGACGATCGTTACGTGGTTTCTTTTGGGCGGCGACCTGTATACGGCATACACGTTCATCGCCGTGCCGGCCTTCGCTTTTGGATCCGGCGCAATCGCTTTTTTCGCGGTGCCGTACACGACCATCGCGTATCCGTTGGCGTTTCTGGTCATGGCTCGTTTTTGGACCGTCGCTAAAGCGCGCGGCTACGTGACGACCGCGGATTTCGTCCACGATCGTTTCGGGAGCCGGCCGCTCGAACTCGCCGTTGCCCTTACCGGCGTCGTCGCCACGATGCCGTACATCGCGCTGCAGCTCATCGGCGTACAGGTCGTTCTGGAACGCTCCGGTATCGCTCCGACTCACGGGTCGGCGGTAACGATGCTCGTCGTCGCTTTTGTCCTACTTGCCGCCTATACGTTTACCAGCGGCTTGCGCGCGCCGGCGATGATCGCGTTCGTCAAAGACACGCTGATCTACGTTACGGTCATTGCGGCTATCATCATCATCCCGCAGCATCTGGGCGGCTGGGCGCACGTCTTCAGCGCGGCACAGACCGCGCTCGCGGCAAAAGCCAAGCCCGGTTCGACCATCCTGACGCCGCCGCTGTATTTTGCCTACTCGTCCCTCGCGCTCGGTTCGGCGCTCGCGCTCTTCATCTATCCGCACTCGATCACAAGCGTGCTCAGCGCGCGCAGCGCCGACGTTATCCGGCGCAACTGCGCGCTGCTGCCGCTCTACAGCATCTTGCTGACGTTGATCGCGCTGCTCGGCTACTGCGCGCTCGCGGCGCACATTCACGTGAGCGATCCAAATTTTGCTATCCCCGACCTCTTCGCGCGCTTCTTCCCGAATTGGTTTGCCGGAGTCGCGTTCGCTGCGATCGTTATCGGCGCGCTCGTTCCCGCGGCGATCATGGCAATAGGCGCCGCGAATTTGTTTGCCAGCAACATCCTGCAGACGTTTCAAAAGCGCTTGGCGCGCCCGGCCGTGGAAACGCGCACTGCGCGCATCATCGCGCTGCTGGTGCTCGCGGGCGGACTCGCGATCGCGCTCACCATAAAGCCACTGTACGCGATCGAATTTCAGTTGCTGGGCGGCTCGTGGATCGTCCAGATTTTCCCCGCCGTCATCATCGGGCTGTACACGACGTGGTTTCACCGGAACGCGTTGCTTGCCGGCTGGGCCGCCGGACTTGTCACCGCGACCTGGATGGCACAGTCAACCAGGTTTGCGACGACGATCTTTCCGCTGCACGCCGGCGCCACAGTGCCCGGATACATCGCGTTTTACGCGCTGCTGGTCAATCTCGCCGTCGCGGCGATCGCTACGCTGCTCTTCCGGCTATCGAAAAACGAGCTCGGCGCTGCGCGCATCGGTTAACCCGCCGCCCGCGCCGCGAGCGATAAGAGCTGCGGTGAATCCGCGGCGGTAGATTGAAGGCACGGCCAACGCCCTGGTCCGGAAGGAAAACTGGCCGAAGGCCGTCCGGTGCAATATAAATGAGAACGACGGCGACCGCAATTCTACAACCGCAACGTTGCTGGTGGTCGCAACTTTCCCCGACCACCATTGGCCGATCTGAATCACCGACGAGGAGAACTGTGCGGCAAGGATGCGCGGCGGATCGTTTTGGCGCACGTATACGGTGGCGGGCCAGGGCGCGACGACGCCTATGGTGACGGCGTTTTGTGCGCCGGCTTCAGGATGCGATCCGCACGCCGCCAACACGGCGAGCGCGGCCGCAAACGCGATTGATTGTGCGCGCATCGAGCTGCGCAGGTTCGAATGATAGCCTTGCGAACCCTGGACTCTTGAGGCGGTTCGACTGGGCGATGGCCCTGGCCGGATACTGGACTATCGCCGGCCTATACACCGATGCCGGATGGCACATTCGTCACGACGTCGACACGTTTTTTACGTGGGCGCACGCGCTGCTCTATTCCGGCCTTCTTCTCTTGCTGTATTTGGTCGGCGCACGCTACGCGGCCGCGCGCCGCCGCAACGAAAGCCTGGCCGTAGAGCTCGGACCGGCATATTCATGGTCGGCGCTGGGCGTGCTCGTGTTCTTGCTCGGCGGAATCGCCGACATGATCAATCACGTGTTCTTTGGTTTCGAAGCGGGGTTCGACGCGCTCTTGAGTCCGACGCACCAAGTCATCGGCGCCGGCGTGTTGCTCATCATCTCGGGGCCCATCCGTTCCGCGGTCTCCAACACACCGCGCCCAATCACCCTCGTGCAGCAATTGCCCGCGATCATCTCCTCGGCGGCTATCCTCGAACTGATGCATTGGGGTACACAAGTCTTCTTTCGCGTCGATGCCGCGCGAGCGCTCGGGGTCGTTGTGCCGCACGAACTTGACGCAAACGCGTTGACGTTGATGACCATTCATTTCTATCAGCAGGGCGGCTCGCTCATCGCCGTCGTTCTTCAAAGCTTGCTCATGATGGGCGCGGCCTTTTACCTGGTGCGCAACCTCCGGTTGCAGCCCGGAGCGCTCACCATACTGTTCGTCCTCGGCAACGGGCTGATAGCGATTACTCATTCGCTGGGATGGCTCGACGCAGTCTCCGTTTTCCTGGCCAGCGTCGCGGCAGGGTTAGCGGGAGATATAATTCTCGCCCGCGCTCCGGCATATTTCACCTCGCGCGGCTGGTTCGGATTTTTTGCCTTTGCGGTTCCGGCGATCTATGCTGCCGTTTTGTGTGTTTTCACGGTTGCATTCATGGGCGGCACGTGGTGGGACCCCCTCTTCGCGGCCGGAACGATTTTTTACGCGGGACTTTTTTCGCTGCTGCTCAGTTTTGTCGCCTCGGCAATTCCGCCTCGTCTGGACGCCGCATGACTTCAGTTGGATAAACGATTCGCTTCGGCGCTCGGAATCCTGACGGCCGCGATCCATCTCGCGGTTTCCTGGCGTTACGGTTACTATCGCGACGAACTCTACTTTATCGCCTGCGCGAAACGTTTGGCGTTAGGCTATGTGGACATGCCTCCGCTTACGGCGCTTGTCTCGTGGCTGGCCGCGCCCGCGCACTACGAACTCGTCGCGCTGCGCTTAACGGTAGCGATCGCGGCGGGGGTCACCGCGTATCTTGCCTGCGCGATCGCCGCCGAACTCGGCGGACGAGCCTGGTCGCAGCGCCTTGCCGGACTGACCGTTGCACTGACACCGGCATATCTTTTTCTCGGCGCCACGCTCACGACGACGTCCTACGAGCCGATGACGTGGGCGCTGGCCGTCTACGCCACCATGCGTTTGGTGCGCTCGCGCGATGCGCGCTGGTGGATAGCCATTGCTGCCACGGTGACGTTTGGGCTTTACGGAAAGTACTCGATGTTTCTGCTCGCCGCGGCTGTGCTCGCCGGACTGCTGCTCACTCCGGAGCGAGCAGTACTGCGCACGCGTGCGTTTGCGATGGCAGCCCTTGGGACGGTCGTCCTTCTTGCGCCCAACATGTGGTGGCAGGCTGTGCACGGTTTTCCGATGGTCGCGGTTCTGCGCGGCGACGTGTTGGGACGGCACGCTTTTCATTCCGGCATGCAGTTCGAATTCCGGCAGCCTCTCGTCAACTCGGGCGCCTTCTTCTTGGAGCAGCTGCTGTTTTTTAATCCGGTCGCCATTCCGGTATGGCTGGCGGGAGCGGCCGCGCTTTGGTTCGCTCCGCGATTTCGTTCGTATCAATTCATCGCGATTGCGTTTGCGCTGCTGCTGGCCGCGGCCGTGTTGCTCAACGGAAAAGGTTACTATATCGCGGGGATTTATACACCGCTGATCTGCGCAGGATGGGTCGCGCTAGAACGCGCTTGGAGTGCGCGCCCGGGTTGGCGCGCGATCGCGGCCACCATGGTGCTCGTCTCGGCGGTGCTGCTCGCCCCGTTTACCATCCCGGTACTTTCGGCGCAAGGTTTGATCGGTTATTCAAGACTTCTGGGCGTCACGGGGCGCAACCAGGAACCGGCGCGCCTGGTACAGCCTCTCTTCGCCGACGAATTCGGATGGCAGGGGCTCGCGCGCCGCGTCGCAGACGTGTACAACCAGCTTCCGCCGGAGCGGCGAAGGCGTACCGCGATATTCTCCGACACGTATGCGGGCGCGGCGGCTATCGAATTCTATGGCCCGCAGTACGGACTTCCGCAGCCGATCAGCGCGCAGAATCAATACTATCTTTGGGGCACCGGCGGTTACGACGGAAGCTCGGTGCTGGCTATCGGCGCGTCGCAAGCCGATCTGCTGCGCGTTCTTTTCCGGCGCGTTGTTTTGGCCGGTACGTTCGTCGATCCGTTGCGGTGGGCGATCGACGGGCCCACGCCGATCTTTCTGTGCACGCAGCCTATCGCGCCGCTGAAAGAGCTGTGGCCGCGGCTTCGCTGGTACGGCGCCTAACGCTCCTTCACGGCTTCCATAATGCGTGGCTCCAGCCGCGCCATCGCGGCAAACCCCGCGGGTACCATGACGGCCGCCACGGCGATGCCGAGAACCGGCACGACGAAGGCCAAGGCGGTCGCCAAGATTTCGCCCGCGAGCGAATACCATGCATTCGCGGACATCGTATCGAGCAACCGGCGATCAACCTGCGCCGGAACCAGCCGCCTTCTGCAGTGCGCCCAGTTGAGAACATACAAAAAACAGATCACCGCGACATTGAGCGTAAACGCGGCAACCGCCCACGACGAGTTATGATACGTGCCCATCGCGGCAGCGGTAAATGGAACCAGCGCAACGAGCAGGAGCGGAGAAAGATTGAGCATGACGTGCGTGAAGTCGGTGCCGGTCACGAGCGTGGAGTAGTAATGATGGCAAACCCAGAGCAATGCTACGGTGGAGAACGCGATGGCATAGACAGCGATCTTCGGCAGCATCTCGCGCAGATGCGCCGGAACCTCAAAGGTTCTCAGCCCGTCGGGCAACTTCAAATCCAATACCAGCAGCGTCAGCGCAATCGCGTATACCGCGTCGACGAGCGTATCCAGCCGGGCTTTATCGAGGCTTCCGCTCGTAAACTTGGCGCTCATATCACCGCTTGCGGACGATTGAGAGCCCGTCGCCGATCGTCAAGAGGCTCGCGTCAACGCGTTCGTCCCGGCCGATCTTCTCGTTGAGTTTTCGCAGCGCCACGGTGTCCGCATCGGTTTCCGCCGGATCGGCGACGTCACCGCCCCACAGCACGTTATCGATCGCGATCAGTCCGCCCGGGCGCAGCAGGCGCAGCACGAGTTCGTAATACGCGTCGTAATTGGTCTTATCGGCATCGATGTAGGCAAAATCGTAACCGCCTTGCTGCAGCAGCAGGCCCTTCAACGTTTCGTCGCCGGGCGCCAGATGCAGATCGATTTTATGCTCGACTCCGGCGCGCTGCCAAAACTCTCGCGCAATTGCCGTATATTCTTCGCTGACGTCGCAGGCCACGATGGTTCCGTCATCCGGAATAGCCAAGGCGACCGCTAGCGCGCTTGCGCCCGTGTAGACGCCCACTTCGATGCAACGGCGCGCCTGAATCGCCCGGACCAGTATCTGCATGAACTGCAATTGATCGGGTCCGGTTTGCATACGCGCTTGCGGCATCGTCGCGGTGCGTTCGCGCAGCTCGCGCTGAACCGGTATTTCACGCAGCGTGGTTTTCAGGATGTAGTCGTAAATCGGGTCGGGCACGAGAAACGATTTGGAGTTCATCCTTTCAGCATCTCCTTGGCGGCATTCAAACCCGCGGCGCCCATCACTCCGCCGCCGGGATGAGCTGCAGACCCGCACAGAAATAACCCTTTAACCGGCATCCTGTACCCGGCGTAGCCCGGCGCGGGCCGGAACATAAAGAGATGATCGAGCGTCATTGCACCTTGAAAAATGTTTCCGCCGGTTAAGCCAAAGACATTTTCGATATCCGGCGGCGTAAGCACTTGGCGGTCGATAACGCTATTCTTGAATCCGGGCGCGTACCGCTCGACGACATCGAAACACCTATCGGCGAAGGCGTCCCTTGTGGTGGAGTTCCAAGGCGCGCTCTTCGGTGCGTAGGGTGTATATTGCACGAACATCGACATGAGATGTTTCCCGGGCGGCGCAACCGTGTCGTCGACCGCCGACGGTATCGTGCACTCCACGACCGGCTCGCGCGACGGCTCGCCGTACTTGGCATCATCGTAGGCGCGCTCGATGAAATCTTGATCCGGGCACAAGTGCACGGTCCCACGGTGTTGCGGACCGCTCTGCGTTCCTGGGAGGGCCGTGAAGTCCGGCAGGTGCTCGAGCGCAACGTTGACCTTCGCCGACGCGCTGTCGTAACTGATCCGGTCGATGGCCTCGATAAAATCCGCTGGTACATGTTCGCGTCCGAGCAGCTTATTAAACGTGACGTTGCAATCGGCGTTGCTCGCGACCGCTGCGGCCGAAAACTCGTCGCCGTTGGAAAGCGCGACGCCGCGGACGGCGCCATTCGTAACGAGAATCCGGGCGACTTCAGCCTCGGTTCTGATCTCGACGCCCAGGTCCGCCGCCGCTTTCGCCAACGCTTGCGTGAGGCCGCCCATGCCGCCCCGCACGTATGCCCACACGCCGCGTTTGCCGTTCGTCTCGCCCATGACATGATGAAACAGGACGTAAGCGGTGCCCGGCATCGACGGCGGCGCGAACGCACCGATGATCGCGTCCGTGGCGAGCGTCGCCTTCAGTTCTTCCGATTCGAACCAGCGGTCCAGAATCGGTCGCGCCGCACCGGTGAGGATTTCCACTGCCTCACCCATTTGCGGGCCGAGTTTTTGCATGCCGCGTCCGAGCTTCGCCATTCCTATGAGATCAGCAACGGACGGTCTTACAACATTGGGCGGTTTTTGTCCGAGCGTCGGTTCGATGACGGCCGCGACGCGTTCGAGCATCTTTTCATACTCGGGGTAACGTTGGGCGTCTTTACGGCTGAACTTTGCGATTTCGCCCAGTTCGCTCTGCTTATCGGAGCCGAGCATCAAGTAGCGGCCGTCCAGAAAGGGCGAAAACGAAGCCGGGCTTCGCTCGAGCAGCTCAAACCCGTAATCACGCAGCCGGAGATCGCGAATGATCTCGGGGCGAAAAAGGCTGTTGACGTAGGCGGCAGTCGAAACTTTGTATCCAGGGAACGTGCGCTCTTCCGTAACGCACGCACCGCCTACGATATAGCGGCGTTCGAGGACCAGGACCTTGCGTTTGGCGCGCGCCAGGTAACACGCAGTGACCAGGCCATTATGCCCGGCGCCCACGATGATCGCGTCATAGGTTTTCACAAGCCGCTTATACTACTAGTAACTCCGAGATGACACCCGCCGCGCGCTTTACGCAAATCGCCCTTGCGGCAATTCCGCCCGTCATGCTGACGCTGGCGATTCCCTTCGTCAACCGCGAGGAGCCGCGCATTCTCGGCTTTCCGTTCTTGCTGGCGTGGATGGTGTTTTGGGTAGCGGTCACGCCGCTCTTTTTGCTGGCTGCTAATCGATACGGGCGCAGTACTTGAGCTCCCAAACGATCGCCCTGACCATCGTTGGGGCAGTTATCCTCGGTACGATCCTTTTCGCGCTGACCAGCGTGCGTCGTCTGAAAATGGATCCGCAAGAATACATCGTCGGCGGCCGTTCGTTCGGCGCGCTGCTGCTTTGGATTTTGCTGGCGGGCGAGATCTATACGAGCTTCACATTCTTGGGAGCCGCAGGTTGGGCTTACGACAAGGGCGCCGCCGCTTTTTATATCTTGGCTTACGGTACGCTGGCGTATTGTATAGGTTTCTTTTTGCTACCACCGATTTGGCGAATCGGGAAAGAACGAGGCCTGCTCACCCTTGCCGACCTCTTCATCGATCGGTACGACAGCAAAGTGCTGGGGATCCTCGTTGCCGCGCTTCAATTCTTTTTGGTAGTACCATACGTGACGCTGCAACTTTCCGGTATGCAAATTCTTCTCGGCATCGCAGGATATGGCGGCTACAACGGCACCGTCGCTGTCAGCATTGCCTTCGTTGTTATGGCACTCTTCGTTTTCACCGCAGGGCTTCGCGGCACCGCCTGGGCCAGCGTCATCAAGGACGTGCTAGTGCTCGGAGCCGTGCTGTTTGCGGGAATCGCGTTACCAGCGCATTTTTTTGGCTCGCCGCTCGGAATGATCGACCGCTTATTGCAGACCCATCCACACTGGACGATACTGCCCCCGCCAGGCCACGCAAACGCTTCGTACACAATTCCCTGGTTTATAACGACGATTTTGCTTACGGGGATCGGTTTTTTCATGGGTCCTGCCAATGCGCCGGCAATCTATTCGGCGCGGAGCGCGGAGACACTTCGCCGTAACATGATTTTCATGCCCCTCTATCAGCTCGTTCTGCTCTTTGTCTTCTTCGCCGGCTTTACCGCACTCATGGTTCATCCGGGATTAAAGGGCCACGCAAGCGATCAATCGTTCATGCTCGTCGTACAGCGTTTCTACTCCGCACCAGTTCTTGGCATAGTTGCGGCCGCCGGCTGCCTTGCGGCACTCCTTCCCGCTTCCACGTTACTGCTCGGCGCCGCCAGCGTTTTTTCCAAAAACGTATTGGGGGACGGATTCAACATTGCGACCGGCGACCGCGAGCGCACTTGGGCGACGCGCGTACTCGTTTTGATCATTGCCGCTCTCGCTCTGGTGATCTGGCTCCGATACACCGCGTCACTTGTCGATCTACTGCTGTTTTACTACGTTGGAATAACACAATTGGCGCCAGGCGTCATCTTCGGGCTGGTCTGGCGTCGTGTCGGGCCGTGGGCGGTCGGCGCCGGCCTTCTTGCCGGAGAGATTATCGGATACTCGCTGACGCACTGGGCAGCCGTCCATATGGTCGTCACGGTGTGGAACGTCAATCCAGGGTTCCTTGCGCTCGTTGTTAACGTTGCGTTGTGCGTACTGATCGCGCTCGCATTTCCCGCAAAGAAAAAACCCGCCGGCGTACCGGCGGGCTAGTCTTCAAACCGCCGAAATTTAGCGGTAATTCGGACGCGACGCGAAGCAGTCGCGGCAATATACCGGCTTTTCGCCGCGCGGCTGGAACGGCACTTCGGCAACGCCGCCGCACTGGCTGCACGTGGCTTGGAACATTTCGCGGTTGCGCTGGCCACCGCCGCCGCTCATCCCGCCGCCGCTTTGCGAACGCATTTGCTTGCGCGCCTGGCGGCAATCCGGACAGCGGTTGGGCTTATTTTGAAAACCTTTGGTGGCGTAGAACTGCTGTTCTCCGGCCGTAAACGCAAATTGACGTCCACAGTCGACACAGTTCAACATTTCATCGACGTACACTGAACGGGACTCCTTACTCGGGTGGGTTGGTTGATGGGTTCGCTTGCCGGCAAATCCTATCATGCGATTTGCCGAAAAGGAAGACCCCTGGGTCAGCCGCACCCCGAGGGCGAACAGCTTCTTCATGACCGCTACCATCGAGGTTCCCGCGAAGCTTGTCGACCAGGTCGTTGGCACCCGCCGGGACCTGCATATGCACCCGGAGCTCGGTTTCCAGGAAGAGCGCACGGCCCGAATTATCGCCGAGCGCCTGCGGAGTCTCGGCTACGACGTGCATAGCGGCATAGCGCGGACCGGCGTGGTCGGAGTCTTGCGCGGACCCAAAGGCGGGCGCACGATCATGCTGCGCGCGGACATGGATGCGCTGCCCATACTCGAGGAAAATGCGCAGGCGTACAAGTCGCGCAACGACGGCGTCATGCACGCGTGCGGCCACGACGGTCACGTCGCCATTTTGCTTGGCGCCGCCGAGCTCATCGCGGCGCGCCGCGAAGAGCTGACGGGAACCGTTTGCCTGGTCTTTCAGCCGGCGGAGGAAGGTCAGGGCGGCGCGCAAGCCATGGTTGAGGAAGGCATCATCGATCGCTTTGGAATTGAGCGTGCCTACGGACTGCATTTGAGTTCGAAATACGAGACGGGTACGCTGGGTTTTCGCGGCGGCCCGTTTTATGCGTCGAGCGACTCGATCGAAATCGAAGTGCTCGGAAAAGGTGGCCACGGCGCAGCTCCGCACGACACGATCGATCCGATTCTCACGGCAGCCGAATTCGTCACGTCGCTGCAGCAGATCGTCAGCCGCAATGTCGATCCGCTCGAACCTGCGGTCGTAACGATCGGTTCCATCCACGGCGGAACGATACACAACGTCATCCCGCGCACCGTCCGCATGCTTGGCACGGTACGCGCGTTTTCCGAGGCGCTGCGCGATTCAATGCCGGGGAGAATCGAACGGATTCTCAAAGCGTCCTGCGACGCGGCCGGCGCGTCTTACGACTACCAGTACCTCAAGCGCTATCCCGTTACAGCCAACGATCCCGATCAGTCGCAGTATGCCGAAACTCTGGCCCGCAACATTTTTGGCGACGGGCGTGTTTTTGCCGCGGATAAGTTGATGGGTGCCGAAGATTTCTCGTTTTTCGCCCAACGGGTGCCGGCATGTTTTTACACGCTCGGCGCGCGCGGTAATGGCGAAACGGCGAACCCTCACCATTCGAGCACGTTTGATATCGACGAAGCGGCCTTGCCGGCTGGCGTTGCGATGATGACCGCGCTCGCTTTTGACGCGCCGGCGCACGCACCGTAGTGGCGCATTCGACCATCCCCGGACAGGTCGAATCCCCGGCCTTGAATGATTATTTAGAAGTTATGACGCGCGCCGTCTTCCAAGCCGGCCTCAGTTGGGCCTCGATTGCGCAGCGCTGGGAATCGTTTCGCGAAGCGTTCGACTGGTTCGATGCCGCGAAAGTAGCGGCGTATACGGAGGGTGACGTCGATCGTCTGCTGCACGCGCCGGGCATTTTGCACAGCGCTCGAAAAATTCGCGCGACTTTGCATAACGCACAGACGCTGCTCGATCTTGACAAGGCGCACGGCGGTTTCGAAAAGTATCTCCAGTCGTTTCCAACGTATGCCGCGCTCAGCGCGGATATCAAACGCAGATTCAAGTTCATGGGCGAGATGAACGTCTGGTACTTTCTCTTTCGGGTCTGTCAGCCGGTCCCCAAATTCGAAAAATGGGTCACGACGATTCCCGGCGACCATCCGCGTATGAAAGAGATGGTCGATCGCGCCCGCCTCGCAGGCACTTCAACCGAGCGTTAGCGCGGGCTCGCCGTGGGTGCCGGTGCGGGTGATGCCGATGCGGCCGGCGCGGGCGACGGAGACGGACTGGCTCCCGCACGGCGCTGACCGCCAAAGATCGGGCCAAGGAATCCGCCGCCGAAACCGCCGCCGCCTTCGCCGCCGCCCGTGCGCCGCTGACCATTGGGTCCGGGTGAACTGTTCGGGGCGTTCGGGCCGCCCTGACGTTGGAAACCGCCGGTAACCAGATATAATCCGAGCGCCGGCGAGTAGCTCAAGCTCGGCGGATTCGCTCCGTCCCAACCGAGTTTCGTGAGATCGTCGCGCGCCGCCGATGCAACACGTCCGCAATTGATCAGCGCGGGAACCCAGGTAATATCTTCAGGCACGAGCGCGTACCACGTCCCGGATTTAGCCGTGTTCGCCGTGATCGTCCAATCCGGAGCGGCTGCTCCCTTGGCAAAATGCGCTTGCAGTTCCGCAACCGCCGCTTGCGCCGTCGAACGCATCTGCGCGGTCGTGCATGTCGGGCTCTTCGGGTTGTAAACAAACGCGATCTTCGGTGGCGTTGCCGGCAACTTATACGTGCGGAACGTTTCCGCGCCCGGCGCCGGTGGCGTGCGCGCGAGATAGAGCCCGACCGAAGGCATGAACGTCAGCGTCGGCGCGGCAAATATGCCGGCGTTTGGCTCGGTGTAGAGCTTGCGCTGGTCCGCCGTCTGCTGATCGGCGATGTGGAACGTCGAGCAGGTGAATACCGGTCGCAACAGCGCCGTCTTGGTTGTCGAGATCGAAAGCGCGTACGTCGTGCCCAGCGGGTGATACTGTACCGAGACGCCCGGGATGACCGGCGGCGGCGGCGCAGTCGCCGGATACCCTGCCGAAGTCTTGGCTGCTTCGATTTGCGACGTGTACGTTTTGAGCGCAGTCAAAACCGGCTGCACGATCTTTTGCGAATCTGCAGTGCACAGTGCTGTCGCCGAATTGACCGCAAACGGATTCGAGGGCGGACTTTGCGGAAGTTGCGTCAGCTGGCGGAAGAACGCGCCGCCCGCTCCGCCGCGGCCGCCCGGACCGCCGGGGCCTCCGCCTTCTCCTCCGCCGATGGCCGACGCTAGACTCGATGACGCCGAATTTTGCGGCACGTTTTGACCGAAGCGCACGGTGTAGGTGACCGAGTACTGCCTGGGCGGGTTCGGCCGCGCCACTGTCGAGATGATCGTTCCGGCTTGCGTGACATACGGCACGGCGCCCTGCGAGGTTGCAAAGATACCGCCGTAGGCGTTGGTGATGTTGCTCGCGGCAAACGTGAGGTCGCCGCGCGATGCGTGATAATTAATTCCGGCGTCCACCGTCGTATAGGCCGGCAAATTCTGCGAATTGTTGCTGCCGGTGTAATTGGCCCTCGCCAGCCATTCGAAGGCGGAGCGCGGCGGTTTGTAGTCCAGTGTCAGCCCAGCGCGATGGAGCGGCACGTTCGGGAGCTGAGCCCCCGAGACCGTGATCGCGAACGGATTGACGAAGCGAGGATCGCTGCTGTTAGCCATCGCGACCTGCGTATCGTAAAACGGTTCTATAACGAGGCTTCCCAGCGTGAAATAGCCGTTGAGTTGGAAGCCTTCATAGACGCGCTGCACGCCCGAAATGGGCGTTGAGAAATATGTGTTTTGCGGACCGAAGGCGCTCACGACGGGGACGCCGCACTCGTTGACGTACGTGTTTTGCGCGATAGCGAAATAGTTCGGCGGAAAAATGCCGCTGCCCACCAGAGCCGTGCCGTTCACATCGACCGGCAGCACGACGCCGTTCTGCGTCTGGCGATAAATTTGCGCGCTGATGAGACCGCCGTTCATCTTGTGGCTGTAGCTCAATCGCGCCGACGTCGATGAGTTTGCGGTTGCATTATCCCCGGGCGCGCTGCCGAATGCGACGGCGCCGTTGCAGTCAAAGCGCAACTGGGCGGGGTCTGAAAGGACACCTTCACGCCCCAGACGCGCTCCGCTGCCGCCGATGTTATAACTGAACGCGTAGGTATCGCTCGTGGTCGGCGCCCAGTTCGTACTGAGGCCCAAAAGTAAGGTGCCGGGTCCGGTGCTCGAACGGCTTATCCCAATCGAATCGTTGAACCGCAGTTTCGGATTCGCGCGAATGGAGTCGTTGACCGTGACCGACGAATAGCTATTGCTCTGGCCGTTGAACGTATACGGAGCTGCTGCAGCAACCAAAGGCGTAAAAGCGCTCCGGCTGTTGCTGGTGTTGGCGGTAATCGAAATCGTATGCCTGTCGCGCGCCGGCAGTGTGGCGTTAAGCGTAAAACCATTGGAATAATTCGCCGACTGCGTGCCGGTGGGCTCCGCGACGCCGCCCACGAAGCGGTTCAGCATATCGTTGAGCGAGGTGGAGCGGGTCCCGTAAAATGACGCCGCAACTTGCGTGTCTCCGATAAGCGCGTTGTCCGTCAACGAATAGAGATCGAAATTCGTGTTCAACGTATTATCCGGGCCGTATCCGCAGGGCACGGGCCCTGTAAACTGCGTGCAGACCATGTTGGCTGAGTTGACCGAGTGCATATACAGCGCGCTGAGCGTCTGCGCCTCAGTTAACTGATAGCGCAGGTTGAGCAGCGTTCCGGTGCTGTTGCGGTCGCCGTTGTGGCTATATGTCAAGCCGCTCGCGTCGAGGAACGTCATTCCGTCAAGGAGACTTGGTGTGGCGCGGAACGTATGCGTGAACGCAAATCCGAGCTTCCCGATAGAGCCGCTCTCCGACGCCAGATAATTGTTTTTGCCGTTGCTGCCCGCCGAGAGCGAAAACTCGCTCTGCCATGAGAGCGTCGGCTGCAGTGTGGAGAAGCCGACGCCGCCGCCGCCAAATCCACCAGTTTGCGGACCGAACGAAACGTTCGCCCCAGTGAACAGATCTGAATTGATCGCGCGGACATTCCCGGCCGAGCCGGGCGCGTTTAGCGGGATACCGTTGACCGAAAGTGCGGTTTGACTGGCATCCTGGCCCTCAAGCGATATGGTTTGCGTCGCATCGCTGTCGTTGCTCGAGGTCGTCAAGTTTACGCCCGAAAGCGTGCCGAGGGCGTCAGCCAGTGTATCGGAGAGTTTACGCTGGGCGCTAGTGGCCGTGACGGCTGTCGTCGAAACTGTTGCCGTCGATTTGGACACGACCGATGCAATCGTGCGCAGGGGCGAGGCCGTTGACTGAGCCAATTCGACCGCGACCGTAACCGAACGCCCGTTGGTCACTTCGAAGTTCTGCGACGTCACAGCCTGAAAGCCGCGCGCGAAAACGCGCGCGCGATAGATTCCATCGGGCACGTCGATGAAGTGGACTTTGCCGTCGTTGCCCGTGTATTCGGTGGTGACCACCGGACCGTCGAGCAAGACGCGCGCCAAAATGACCGGCGCCTTCGAACCGGCATCTTGCACCGTAATCCAAATTTCGCCCGTGTCGGACTGCGCGCGAGCGGCAGGCGTCAACGTCGCGATGAGCGTGAAGGTCAACAGAAAGGCTATGAGGCGTCGCATCAAGATTCTTTTACCACTTCACCCTTGGGAAATACCTGAGGAAGGCGGATAGTCACGGTCGTTCCATGCCCCGGCGCGCTATCGATGCGAATCGTCCCTCCGGCTCGATCGACCGCCCGTTTGGCAATCGCCAGGCCTAAACCGGTGCCCGGCATCTCGCCGCGCGCGTCTCCGCGATAGAACCGCTCGAAGGCATGCAGCCGCTCGCCTTCGGTCATTCCGGGCCCTTGGTCGGTGACGGTCAGCACGACTTCTTCACCTTCGGCGGCTGCACGCAAGTGCACCGGAGCTCCGGGCGCATATTTCAGGGCGTTTTCAAGAATATTCCAAAACGCTTCGCCCAGCTCGGCCCGATCGGCGAAAATCTCTTTGACGCCCTCGACGCTGTAGTCGATATGGCGCTGTTCGTCGAGCCTGCGCGCTGCATCGGACTGGTCGCGCAAGAATTCCCGCACGTCGATCGGCATCGGTTCGGGCGGCGCCTCCGCATCCATGCGCGCCAATCGCATCAAGCGATCGATCAAACCGCGCATGTGTTCTTTTTCAAGCGACATCGTAGCCAAGATCTGCTTGGCGACCTTCGGTTCTTCGATCGCCCCGCGGCGCAGAACGTCGATGTAGCCCGCGATAACGGTCAGCGGCGTGCGCAGCTCGTGACCCGCGTCGGCTACAAATTGGCGCATGCGGGCTTCGGTATTTTTTCGTTCGTCCATCGCGCTCGCGACGCTGGCAGCCGCATCGTTGTAGGCTTCGGTCAACTGCGCGATCTCGTCACCGCCGGCTGCGATAAATCTGCGCTGCGTGTAATCGCCCAGCGCAAGCGCCTGCAGCGAGCCCGTGACTTCGGTCAGCGGCGCGAGCGCGTGACGGGAAAAGACGCGGCCGATAAACCACGAGAGCAAGATCGCAACGATGCCGATGGAAACGATGATCAGCCAGTACGGCCCTAAGTTCGCAAAGATGATCCAAGGCGATGGCATGAACGCTACGAATCCGCCATCGACCTCAATCAAATACCGAAAATCGGGGCGTCCCGGAGAAGCGTCAAAACCGAGCCCGCGACGAATCGTTATCTGCGGACGACCGCTCGGGAGCGGAAGCGGAAACGGTCCAAAACCTCCCGCTCGCGACTCGCCGGGCGGACGCGCGATTTCGGCACGTCCGCTGAGAATGCGAGCGAGCACGGGCGGCCGCAACGTGCGGTCGCCGGCCAAGTATTTTCCCTTCTTATCGAAAACGGCAATTTGTAAACCAATGCCGCTCAGATCGCGCGCGACGTCCGGCGCCGCCTTCGTAAGACTAACACCCTGCATATGGTATTGATCGACTAAGTAGCGCGCTTCGTCGTGCTTGGCGATGATGATGTCGCGGCTAAAGCCATTGAGTTCATAAATCAGTGCGATCGAGGAGGCGACGATGACCAGAAATACCGTGATCCCGAGCAGCAGCGTGTAAAGACCCGCCAGACGGGAGGCCAGGGAGCTGCGCATCGCTTATTGCGCCAGGCCGTAGCCGACGCCGCGCACCGTACGAAAGAATGAACCTTGATCCGGCCGGTCGATTTTCGCGCGCAAGTAAGAAATGTAGGTTTCAACGATATTCGGACCGCCTTCAAAATCGTGTCCCCAGACGAGTTCGAGCAAGTGATCTTTGCTGAAGACGCGCCGCGGCTCGCGCATGAACACTGAAAGCAAATCGAATTCCCTCTGCGTGAGATCGAGCGGATCACGGCCGTGCCACGCCTCGCGCGTATCGGGGTTAATCGCTACATCGTGCCAGCGTAGGACTTGTTCTTCGATCAGTTGAGGCCGCCGCAGTTTCGCTTGCAGGCGTGCGATGAGTTCTTCGAAGATAAACGGCTTGACCAAATAATCGTCGGCGCCGGCGCCGAGCGTCGCGACTTTGTCGGCGGTTTCGCCTTTAGCGGTCAGCATCAGGATCGGACACTGCGTGATTTCCCGGAGCTTCGGCAGCAGCGCTAGGCCGTCAATCTTCGGCATCATGACGTCCAGAACGATCGCTTCGGGCGCCCACTCGCGCACGAGCTGCAGTGCTGCGACGCCGTCGGCGGCGGTTTTCACAATGAAGCCTTCGCGGGAGAGGCCGAGTTCGAGCATTTCGCGGACGAAGCGGTCGTCGTCGACCACCGCGATGCGAGTCGGTTGCATATCGGGCATGTATGACTGATGGTGGGTGCTCACCCTTAGAGGGGGCTGAACTACGCTGCCCGGGCCGCCTTCCAGCGGGTATGCCGCTGGCCGGCGACGACCGCCGCGGATTCAATGCTCTCCAAGGGATGAACGACCAGTTCGATCCCGCGCTTGGCCAAGGCGGCGCACGTTGCCCCGTCGGGCAACCAGTGCGCGAAGAGATGAACCTCGGGCGCTGGGGCCGCCGCGGCAAGCATGGAGAGCACGTCGGCTAGAGAGCACGTGCCCCGCTCGATAAGCGGATGGGTCACGCGCGAACGGAACAGGCCCGCATTGCAGCCGGGAATCAGGACCAGTAGCCGGCGCAACCCCTCCGGAGAGACTCCGTCAAAGTCCACAGCCGCGGCCTTGACCGATCGAGCCAGCATGGCGTCGACGCGGGCATGAAGCATTGCCGCCGTGACTTTGGCCGCCTCGCCGGTCTCTAAAATGGCTCCCGCGCCGATCAGGTACTCCATGATGCGAGTATGGGGCTTCGGAGTGCCAACTGGCTGGCACAAAGCAAAGGGCGCACCCCGCGGTGCGCCCTGCCCACAACCCGGATGGCTTTGGCTAGGCGCTCGAAGCGTGGACCTCTTGGCGCTCGCGCGACTTCCTGAACAGGCCTAGCATCGCGTCTACCACGGCAGCGTCCCACTGCGTGCCGCGGCCCGCTTCTAATATTTCCAGCGCCTGACGCGGAGGAATGGCCTTGCGGTACGGACGTTCGCTGATCATCGCGTGGAAGGCGTCGGCTACGGCGACGACGCGCGCTTCAAACGGAATATTTTCACCGGCCAAGCCGTCGGGGTAACCCGTGCCGTCCCAGCGCTCGTGATGTGCCCTTACGATCAGGGCGCATTTTGCCAAGGTCGGTATCTGGTCCAACACTCGCTGTCCAGTTGCCGAATGGTCGCGCATGATTGCCCACTCGTCTTCCGTAAAGGGACCGCGCTTAAAAAGAATGGCCTCGGGCGTCGAAATCTTTCCGATGTCATGCAAGACCGCGCAGAGCTTTATCAACTCGGCTCTCTCGGGCGGAATTGCCATCGCGGCGCACAACCGGCGAGCCCATTCGCCCGTGGCGCGGGAATGGCAGCACGTCGCCGCGTCCCGTTCGCCCAACATCGCCAGCAGAGCACGCGTGCTTTCGGAGTATTCAGGCGGCTCTTCGCGCGCGCCGTTTTTATTCGAGGCCAATGCCGACATGATTTCGGAACGCAGCACTTCCATGAATGCCAGCATGCGTCCGTGGTCGAGCTCGAAGCGCGCGGCTTCGCCGGCCACTACATGTACGGCAGCGGACGCAAGTTCGCCGGCGCGGGTGGTCCCAAGCCGATCGCCCTCTCGCGCCGCCCAATTGCTCAGGCCGACTGGTTTCGAGAGGTTCACCGACATACAGAGCCGGTCGAGCAGCACTTCAATCGATCTTTCCAAGCCGGAATCGCCGACTAAAGTCGGATCGTGAAGCTGCTCAATCACGGCTTTTGTTAGCCGCGAAAGGTTTGCTCCAAGCGAAATTGTGCGCTGGCTGCTAGCCCGTGGCGTTAGCGGATTTGGAATTTCTTTCGTGAGATTTATCCTACGGTCGGCGGAATGTCGATTCCGACGATGATAGCTAAGGCAACAATCAAGTCCATTAAAGTACCTCCTCAAGCAACAACGAGTGCAGTTTGAGGATAACGGCCTCAGGGCGGCCCCGTCTCTAGTTAAAATTCACTAGATCGTTTCCGTCGGTCACGCGAGTTAGGCAATTAGGCCCTTCACCCGCGCGATTTTGAGGGCCTCGGCCCGGCCGCTACATCCAAGCTTCCGTATAATGTTCTGTATGTGGGCCTGAACCGTGTAAACGCTACGGCCAGAATCTCGGGCTATGTCTTTAGGCCGATGGCCTCTAGCTAGCCCCTGGAGTACGTCGGTTTCGGCTGGCGTTAACCCAATCTCATTAACGTCCGTGCGCGCCGGTTTGCAGGCGTCATACGCGCTTCTCACCAGGAGCCCTATTCCGCCGCATCCGATCGAATGAAGCTGCTCTATAGACTCGTCAATTTCGGGCTCGAGGGCTGGTTCTTGCACCGCTTTGGACACCGCAAACACTGCTTCCCTTAGTGATTTTGTCACAGCATCGTCGTGTTCGGGGGTTTTTCCCAGAGCCCGATGCGCATAAGTCCTCCGGCCTGCTAAAATCTCTACTAAAGCAACCAGGAGCCTCGCGATCTCCACCTGTCGCCTGGCGTATAGTAGATTCGAGTCAGTTTTATCGATCTCCGAAAAAACGGTTTTTATCATTGCAATAGCCGAATCACGCTGGCCCAGCGCCAACAGGAACAATGCATCCGAAGATGAGTTTACAGCGCGATCATACGAAAAAAATCGATCGCTTCCCGCGACTGTCGCCATTAGGCGATGAGCTTCATCAAATCGGCCCTCCCAAGCGGCGACATAAGCGCGTATGGGAATTATGTATGACATGCGCCGCGAGTCGGACGTTGAAATGGGGGCGATCTGCTGCTCTAAAGCCCTGATGCGCTCGAC
This sequence comes from Vulcanimicrobiota bacterium, assembly GCA_013036105.1. Classification (GTDB taxonomy): domain Bacteria; phylum Vulcanimicrobiota; class Vulcanimicrobiia; order Vulcanimicrobiales; family Vulcanimicrobiaceae; genus Rubrimentiphilum. The sequence continues at coordinate 106,274 of JAAXCX010000004.1, read as the reverse complement.
ATTTCCACGTCTTCCTTCGACATTCAGAAGGTGCAGCAAAGCAGTTTGGAGGTTCACTAGGTCGCCAGCTTTCATGGCTGCGTTTGCGGCTTGCTGCGAATACCACACTTCTTTCGCCGGGTCGTCTTCGTAAGAAAGAGCAATGCTGGCAAGAGCTACAAATGCGCGACCAGCCAAACCGAACATGCCTTCTTCGGACGCCAAGGACGCCGCACGTGTTTGCGCATCCCTCGTTTCCTCAAACGGAAGGCCGAGCCGCAGACCGGCGACCCCGATGCGTTGCAATATTTTCGCACGATCGTAATTACTTTCAAGATGCGTCAGCGCTTGTTTCGCCTGCGCGAGCGCGGCCATGGCCTCGCTCGATCTACCCGCATAGGCATAGGTAATGGCTAAAAGGCTTGCGATCTCGCCCCGAAGACTGGTTGGGAGATCACTGTCATGATTGAACGGTTCTAGCAACTCGGCAACGTCGCGCATTTGATTAATAAGGATCAATGCAAGCCGGAGCGACAGCTCAACGCTAAGTGTTTTTCCGCATTCTTTTGAAAGGGCGCGCTGCAGCAAAGACTCAGCTCGATCAAGCCGCCCGAGATCTCCCTCCGCTAGTGCACGCAGCCCGAGAACAAGCGGATCCGTCGCTCGAATATCGGCGGGCAAGCTTTCTAGGGCTGTACCTACCGCGTCGGCATGGCCTTCGTCTGCGAGTTGGAAGCCATGGCTGCTAAGGATTCGTAAAACATCGTCGGTTGCTAACGCTTGCCCGTAAAGCGCAAGAGCCGCTGCCGGGCGACCTGCCGCCTCGAGAGCTCTCGCCGCGCGTAACCGCGTACTCTCCACGGCCTGATCCCCCTCGAGCTCCAGCTGATGTTGCAAGAAGTCTCTAAAGAGGTCATGACACTTATACGTTCCCGGGCGATCAGGGTAAATAAATGCCACGCGCTGTCGAAGCGATTCTATCGCTCCGCGAGCTTTATCATAGCCGGCACGCCTAAGGATATCAGCGTTAATCTCACCTAGATATGATGACAAGTGCAGAAGATTGCGCTCATCGGAATTGAGTGTCCGATAAACTTGCTCCGCAAGATACTGATAAATCAACTCGCGCGTTGTGGCCGTAATATTCCGGAGGTCCACCGACCGGGTTGAGCTTCGCAGGGCAAAACTCAAAGCAGTCGGCCAACCATCCGTCATGGAAAGTATCTCGTTAAGCTCTTCATCTCGCACCGAAACGCGCGTGGATTTTGCCGCCAGCCGGGCTTCTTCCGCCGTAAAGCGCAGGTCCTGTTCGTCCACGGTCAGATCCATGTGGCCATACGCCAGCCAAGATCCTACGGGGAGATTCGTTGTCGATCGCGAGGCAAGGATCCAGCGGGTTCTGCCCCTTGTTTTATCCATGAGCGAAACCAAGAAGCGCGCGACCTCAGGGTCGTTTTCAGTGATATGAAAATCATCGATGGCAATAATGCCGGTGTACGTTTTGATGTGGGCGTACATCCACATCGCCAAGTCAGAACCAGGAGACACCGACGAGCGGTTCTTCTCATAGGCGCCGGACAGAGTCTTGCGCGCGTCAGGAGCTACCTCAGAAAGCGCGTCAGAAAAACCGCGCATGAAGCCCAGTAGATTACTGTGTTCCGACCGCACATCATAACGCACCTTGACAGCGTCGACGCTTTCAAGGTATTGCCGTACGGCCACGGACTTTCCGTAGCCAGCCGGGGCGACGATCAAAACAATCGGTTGAAATGCAGCAGCGGAAACGCGATCTATAATTCGCTGTCGGACAATCGGCTCAAAAACACCGCCGGTGTCCACACGCCCGTCGGCCGAAACAGGCCTAATCATCCATCCCACGCTTATGAGCGGGCGGCTTTCGCTCCTGCGGAGCCTATCAGGCGCCCCGTCGTGGGCCCATCATATACTCCCGCGATGGCGCAAAATCTGAACCGCCTCTTGCCGCCCCGCGCAGTCCAGTTTTGTGATGGCACGTTGGATAAGAGTCCTAACGGTGTGAATACTGCGCCCTTTGCGCGCTGCGATCTCCTTAGTAGTTAATCCTTGCCCGACAAATTTTATCATTTCTAGCTCAGCGGCCGTTAGCAGCGATTCTTTCCGGTTTTGTGCGCGGATAGCGACCGCAGACGCCCCAATGCAAGCACTGATGGTTTTCGAAACGCCAGTCAAGTTGTATGGCGCGAGCTCCTGTTCGACCGCTGAAATCGCGCGTTGAAAGTTTTCCGGGGCATTCTCGTCACTTAAAATCGTTAATGCCCTTCTGAGCGCAACCGCAATGTGAGTTTCGGTTCTTGGTGGCTCTGATCTACGACTACGAAGCCCAAGTAGTCTGCGGCCCATAACTTGTGCCATCTGGCAGACAACCATCGCAGTCTCGCACTGCGTCTTCGCATAAAGATGCGGAATTGGCGTTTTTCTAAGGGCTGCCACAGCTTCACGAGAAATTGCTAATCCATTAGCACCGTCGCCGATCGCAATACAGCACAGCGCGTGCCAAGCCATGTCGACGACCTTGTCGAAAGCATAATAGCGGCTATAACCACGGCTTCGGAACAATGACATCAGGTGCTCAGCTTTTTGGAAGTCTCCGTCCCAAATGAACGCTACGGCTCTCAGGCATTCCAACATGCCTTCGTGCCTAGGCGTATTTGTTGTCTTTTCAAGTTCTGTTAGGAACCGCTGAAGACGTCGGTCATCACCCAACTGAGTCTCCGCGCATGCCAACTGAAGCAGCGCAGTTTCAAGACACTCTCCATCGCCACTTTGAGCAGCCTGCTTCATGGCAGCCTCGGCGTAGTGGACATGCTCTGCCAAATCATTATCGAGGCACAAAGTAATTGTTGCCAGAGCAGTGTAAGCCCGTCCGGCGAGCATCAGCAATCCGGCTCGATTAGCCATGTCGGCCGCGGTCAACGCTGCGCGCCTTACCTGCGCCGGCGGGCAACCAATGTTCATCCCGGCCACGGATGTTCGCAGATTAACTTTAGCAATAACTGCTTGGTCATCGAGCGCGAGACACAGGCGCTCGGCTTCAAGAATGGCCCATCTTGCTTTCTCCGCTTCGCCTCGATTCGAATAATCCGCGGAAAGCAGACTTAGTATCTCGGCTCGCAGGCTTTCAGAGGGAGCATCCATAGACGACTCAAGCAAACTCGCAACGGACCGGCCTTCATTGATCAACATAACAGCTAGCCTTAGGACCAATGTTGCGACGGTGTCACAATCTTTCGTAGCGCCCAGCGCACTTTTGAACAATATTTCGGCGCGTTCAAAGTGTCCAGAATCGGCGGCACGCTGAGCGCGCAGGCCAAGGATGATGGCATCGGAGGAACGCGAGTCCGGCGGCACGGCTCGCAACGCGCTTTCTACCACATCACCGTGAGAGTGATCCATGAGGCTGAAGCCATTCTCGCGCAAAAGACGCAGAACCACATCGGCCGCGCGCAGCTGCGCGTATAAACGTAGCGCGGCCACGACATCGCCGCTGCGCTCCAAAGCTGAAGCCGCCCTTTCTTGTAGGCGCTTTGCCTCGGCGGGATCGGTCAGTTCGAGCTGTCCGCGCAAGAATTCGCGGAAAAGGTCGTGGCATGTGTACTTGCCGGGAGACTCTAGCGAAAGAAACGTCGCTCTCCGGCGCACGGCTTCCAAGACACGCGCGCTGGTGTGGTAGCCGGCCACTTCGATTACGCTAATGTCGATCGATGGCAAATAAGCGGCGAAGTGCAGCAGGTCGCGCTCTTCCGTCGAAAGCTCGGCATAGACTTGCTCCGCCAAATACTGAAAGAGCACCTCGCGCGTCGAGTGTGACAGATCGGCGCCGCCGTTTAATACGCTCGCGCTTCGCAGGGCGAGTCCCAATGCGACCGGCCAACCCGACGTCGCATCCATCACGCCCCGAAGAGCTCGCGCGGACAAGACTTGCCCTCCGCTTTCGGAGAGCTCCAGCGTCTCGTCGTCAAGAAACGTCAAGTCGCGGTCGCCGATAACAAAATGCGCTTCGCCATAGGCCAGCCAACTCGCGACCGGCAGATCTAATGTTGAACGGGTGGCCAGTACCCACTGGATGTGCGGCTTGGTCCGCGCGATCAGCGAAGCGACAAACCGCGAAACTTCTATATCTTCGCTGGCGCGGTGAAAATCGTCGATCGCGATGATGCCGTCAAATCCCTCAAGGTGCGCCGCCATCCATCGCGCCATTTCAATTCCAGGCGCCGCGGCCGACGCGCTGTTTTGAAATGCCGTCGCGACCGTCTTGCGCAATGCGGGGAATTCCGAGAACGCCTCGGCAATGCCGCGCGCGAATCCAAGCAACGTATTGTGTTCGGTTTGCACGTCGAAGCGCAGAAAGGGTCGCTGCCGGGAATGTAGCCAGTGCGAGAGCGCCAGCGATTTTCCGTATCCTGCAGGGGCGACGATCAAGATGATTCTACCGGCAGCGGCGGCGTCGATGCGCTGCGACACTCGTGAACGAACGATCGGCGAAAACGTTGCCGGTCCGGCGGGTCGTGCAGCGTCGGCCAGCCGCGTCACCCCGCGACCTACGACGAAAATTTTGGAGCCCCTCCGCGACGACGGCCACACCCGGAAGAGGCTCTGTAAAGATATTAATCCGTCCCGGGACGTTTGAACCATACAGCAATTGCAGTACGGCTCGCGCACTGTGCCATACAGCTGTCACTCTTGCAGTGTATGCTCGCTGTCATCACACAGAAAGGGTGAATTATGGGCAACGACATTGTTAACAACGGCGCGGACGCATTGGCTCGACGCATGCTCAACCGGATATGGCGCGAACTTCCCGAAGGCCGACGCACGGCCGACGAGCTTCGGAGCGAAGCTCTTGAGCTAACCTCGCGCGCGGCCGCGAGATTCGAGCCCCGGCAAAACCCTTACGCGCGCCTGCGCGAAACCTATCCAAACGCAGGCAAGCCGTGGAAGCGTAGCGACGACGAGGAGCTCCGGCGGCTCTTTGTGGCCGGCAATTCCATCGACGACCTCATGCTACTCTTCGGCCGCACCCGCAACGGCGTTCAGCTGCGCCTCGTCGCTCTGGGGCTCGTGCCCCAACCGGCGGCCGTCGCCTAAAGCGAGTCGTCCCCGCGGCGCCCGCCCACAGCCTCATCGTAGATCTTGGGCTGCTGGGTGAGCGTCGTGAGGGGCGGCAGTTTCGCGGCACGCAGTGCAGCGTCGATCTCACGCAGTGCGCCCGCTTCGAAACCGGCTACTGCGCGAAGCCGCTGCTCGGTCAACGCGTGCAAGGCCGCATTTTCGGTCAATTGCACGGCGGTTGGCGGACCGGCCGACCCTCCAAACGTGCCCATTTGGGTTTGCAGGCGTTCGCGTAAAACGTCCGTGAAAAAATCATCGTCCTGATCGTTCACGGGGTTTTGCGTAATCGAAAGCAACAGGAGTCTGGCTTGCGACGCTGCGGCAGCCACGCGTAACGCGAGCGTCCCGTTTTGCGCCTGGTTGAGCGCCGCCGTACGAAGCGGCGCTTCATTTAAGACAGTCGAGAGCACATTCAGCGCAACGTTTACGCGTCCGAAGTCGCCAAAGACCTGACTCATCGCAACGTAGTTTTGGCGTAGCTGCGCGGCGGTAAACTGCGTGCGCGGGTCCTGCCGCACGATAATGGGTCTGCGAACCGTGACGCCTGCGTGCAAGACGAGGGTGTATCTGCCCGGCAAGACGGTCACGCTCTCTTGACTGAAGGCGCCGCCTTGGTTCCAAGTTGGCGTGAATTTCCAGATGGGCGGCGCATCTTCACTCGTATCCCAGGTGAAGCGATTCAAGCCGGCTTGATTGGTGAGATCTTTTGAACCAAAATGACGCACCACTCGCCCGGACGGGTCCACAATCTCCGCAGTCGGCGCAAACGCCGCCGGCCGTTTCAGGTAATAGGTAATGATCGTTCCGTATGGCGGACCGGCGCCGTCGGTACGCGTCCCAAAATAGTTGTGCTCGTTCCATTGGATGGCTGGACGCGATGGAAAAAGATAGACGCCTGAACCCGCGCTTTGCGCGGCCTGAAGGTTTTGCAGCGGCGAGAGATCGTCCAATATCCATACGCTGCGGCCATGCGTGGCCAGTAGCAAGTCGTTGCGATCCGGCTGCACGGCAATATCGCGCACCGACGTTGGCGGCAGATTGAAATTGATGTTGCGCCAATGCGCGCCGCCGTCGAACGTAGCCCAAAGGCTATTTTCGAGTCCAGCGTAGACAAGCCGGGCATTCTGCGGGTCGGCACGTATGCTGCGCACTTCCTGGCCGGGCGGCAGGTTTGCCGCAATATCGCGCCAGTGCCGCCCGAAGTCCGCGGTCATAAAAACGTGCGGCGCGCGATCGCCCGTCATGTGAAGATCGTAGGCAGCGTACAAAACGCCGGCGTTATGCACTGAGGCCGAGAGACTGGCAAACCGGCCAAAGGGGCGTACGCCCGGCGGCGTCACGTTGCGCCACGTTTTCCCCCCGTCTTGCGTGAGTTGAATGTAGCCGTCGTCGGTTCCAATCCACAGCTGCCCTCGCTTCACGCGGGAAGGCTCTATATAAAGGATAGTCTCCGATGTCTCGGCGCCCGTGCCGTCAAGGGTGATACCACCGCTAACGACCTCGTGGCTGCGCGTATTGCGGGTAAGGTCTCCGCTGATCGCCTGCCAGTGTCCGCCGGCATCACGCGTCTTAAATACGGCGTCACCGGCCGTGTAGACCGTCTGCGGATCAAACGGATCGAACGCAATCGGGGTTTCCCAGTTAAAGCGGTATTTCAGATCGCGCGGATCGACGACGTTTTGATCGCGGAGAAACGGCGAGACGGTGCGGGTCTCGTTGGTCCGCGTGTTGATAACGTCGAGTTCGCCGGCAAAATTGCCGCCGCCGCTGGTCAGCCACACTATCCAGGGCCGCAACGGATCGGGAACGACCCACACGCCGTCGCCACCGCCCATGTTCTGCCACTGACTCGAGCTGATGCCGCCGCTCAATCCGTCGTTGGGTGCGCACCATACCCCGTTATCTTGCAACGGAGCGCAGACGTGATAAGGGTTCTGGCGGTCGAAGCCGATGTGGTAGAGTTGTCCGATCGCCAAATTGTGGGGCATCTGCCAGGTCGCACCGTCATCATAGGAAAACGAGGGGCCCCCGTCATTACCTTCGATGATGCGTTTGGCGTCTTTCGATATCCACATCGCATGATTGTCGCCGTGAACACCGCGCGCACCGATTCTCCACGTCTTGCCGCCGTCGCTGCTTGCCGCAAGGTGAACCGAAAGCGCCCAAAGGTGATCTTCATTCGTTGGATCGACGAAGACGTGCGTGTAGTAGAACGGTCTTTCGTTTATGAGCGTATTCGAACTTGTCAGTTTCCAGGTTGCGCCGCCGTCATCGCTGCGCCAAAGCAACCCCTGTTTGGATTCGATCAGCGCGTAAACGCGTTGAGGATCGGAAGGCGCCACCGCAACGCCTATGCGTCCCGTTTCACCGTCGGGCAATCCCCTGCCGGTCAGCTTCTGCCAAGTCGCGCCAAAGTCGGAAGATTTGTAGAGTCCGCCTTGCGTTCCGCCGCTCTCCGAACTCCACCCGGTTCGCCGGTACGGCCACATCCCGCCATACACGACGCCAGGCTCTTTGGCGGACGCCGCAATATCCGACGCGCCGGTGCGCGCGTCCACGTATAACGTCTTTTGCCAAGTCTTCCCCCCGTCGGACGTGCGGTACATTCCGCGCGCATCGCTATCCGCGAAGGGATCACCCAGGACTGCGACCAGCACCGTGTTCGAATCGCGCGGATCGACGAGGATCGCCGCAACCAGCGCGTTGCTCAAAACGAGTACGTGGCTCCACGTTCTTCCGCCGTCTGAGCTGCGGTACACGCCGTCGCCTTGCGAAACGTCATTGCGCGGCGCGCCTTCGCCCGTGCCTACCCACACGGTCTTCGAATCGCGCGGATCGATCGTCACCGCTCCGATCGAACCGACGGGTTGCGAATCGAAAACGGGCGAAAATGTCTGACCGCCGTTCGTGCTGCGCCAAACGCCGCCGCCGGCCGCTCCGACGTAATACAGCGAAGCATCTGCGTCGGTCCCAGCTACCGCGCCCAGGCGTCCTCCGGAAACGGCCGGACCAACGCTGCGAAAACGCATTTGGTCGAAGAGTCCGGGAGTCGGCGAAGGCTTGGGCGTCTCTTTCTGTTCGGCCGCGACGGCGATCTGCGGCAGGCACACGGCGAAAAAGGCACATGCAAGAAGCAATCGGCGCATAGGAGCGCTCTTAGCCGCGGATTATGGCATTCACTTCTTGGCGATGAGCCGCCGGATGAAGTCCGCGACGAGATCGGACACCGGTTTGAGCCGTACCGAAAGCCAATCCCGTTGCGCGGGACACGAAATTTCACCGAGTTCGATAACCAGCGCTCCATCGGCCGCGTGCACCTGACGGAACCCGTAGTAGTCGCGCAAATTGACCGTAAAATTATCCCGCATGAACCGGAACGGGAAGTACTGCGAATACATATCACGCCACAATTTTGCAGCGGCGCTCGAACCCGGGTCATGGTAACCAATCGAAGCTCCGGTGGAACACGGATGATCGCTTCCGTCGAAATGGATAAACACCGCGGCCTTCACTTCGAAGAACCCGTCGAAATCGGCCGGCTCGCGGGCGACGCTGAGCCCGGACGCGCGCAGCGAGCGCGTTATTTCGTCGGCGGCGATCGGCGTCCACTGGCGCTCGCCGGCGGCGCCAAGGTTACATTTGTGTTTAGGGAAATGGGGGCAGCTCTCCGGGCGGCCTTCATGTCCAGCCGAAACGAGCACGTCATATTGGTGCACCGGCGAAGCGCCAGGAGAGGGAACGGGAGATGCTGTCGCGGCCAGCGCCGCCAGAATGATTGCGATCACGTTACGTCACGCCGTGTGTTGCGCAAGACCGACCAATTCTTTGATCTCGTCGGACGGCTCACATTGCAGTTCGGCCAGAAGTGTCTCGCGGTACTGCCGGTATTGGCGCATCGCGGCTGCCCGATCTCCGCGGCGCAAATGCGCCGTGATGGCGAGTTCGCGACCGGCCTCGTCGCAGGGATCGTAGCCGATCATTTCTTCGGCCAGTTCGAGCGCGCGGTGTACCTGTCCGTGACTGAGGGCGTCGCCGGCGAGCCGGTGCGCTACCTCGAGCCGAAGTTCGCGAATATGCCGTTCGGTCGGTTCGAACCAATCCCACTGCAGCATCCGTTCCGGCCGCTTGCGCCGTAACTGTTCGTAGACGCCCGAAAGCAGTGCCCGCTCGCTGTCGGCCAGAGCCGTACGCGAACGCAGCGCGGTCACGGTGCGGTCGATCTCCCAAAGATCGACGCGCACATCGTCGTGCAGCGCGTAACCGTCTTTCTTGCGGACGACGCTTTGATCGATGTTGAGATGCTGCCGCAAGCGGTGAAGGCAGACGCTGAGCGCGTTACGAGCCGAGGGCTCGTCCAACTCGGGCCAAAGCAGATCGGTTAGGCGGGCTCGCGGCACAGTCTCGCGGCGAATCGACAACGCCGCCAACAGGGCAAACTCGCGTTCAGAGAGCGCCACTTCTTCCCCGGCCGTCCGTACCGCGCCGCCGGTGAGAAGCACTTCCAGCGACGGTGCCGCTCCAGTTCGTTCGTGCTGAAGGCGCATCATGAACGGATTGAGCATCCCGTAGTCGGCGCGGCCTTCCGCAACGGCCCGCACGGCATTGTGCAGCGGCGGGGATTCGCATCGCGCCGCGGCTTCAATCGCGTCTTCGAAACGCTCTGCGGCGCTGACGTCCTCGTAAACCGCAAGCGTCAAAGACGCCAAGCAAAGCGTGAACGGTGAGCGAAGCTGCTGCGCGGCGGTAACCGCGGCCCGCGCATGGCGTATGGCCGTTCTGCGGTCGTGCGAAGCGGCCGCAGCGATCATGTGTCCGCATGCGACGAATTTCAATAGGTCGGCGTCCGCGGGCTGCCCGTTGCGCCCGCGCGAAGCCGCCGCAAAAAACGACAAGCACCGGATGCCGTTGCGGTGCACCACTTCGTCGAGTTCGATCCCGTAGCGAACGAACGCCGCGTCGTCGCCGGCGAACCACGCCCCAAAACATGCCTCGGCCAAGTCGAAAGCAATGAAGTTCCACAGGCCTGAACGGCGTGCGCTTTCCAGCGCGCGGTCGACGAATTGCCGCGCTACTGCGAACTCCCCGCGCACTCGCGCGATGTCAGCGCCCAGCGTCAACAGCGCTCCGGAACCGGCAATGTCGGTACTGCCGATTTTGGGAAGCGCGATGGTCAGATCGCGTTCGGCTTGCTCGAGCCGGCCGACCCGCGAACGCATGACGCCCAAAACGTATCCCAAGTACGCCTCGACGTAGTCCTTGCTGCGCGCAGGGCTGCGGCGGTCGGAAAGAAACTCCGCGAGCATCTTTTCGGCATCCTCGATTAAGCCGATGTAACTCATGAGCATGATGCGGAACAGCATGACATAGCCGCGCTCGGGCGCGCTGACCTCGGGCGAAAGCGTGCGCCAAAGCGATTCGGCTTCGTCGAGCAGCTCTTCGCAATCGATACAGAACATGCGCAGCATCGCCGTCACCGCCCAGAGCCGCGGGTACCGTTGAACCAGCGCGTGATCGAGCGATGCCAAGACGCGCGCGTACTCCATCGACGGGGCGCGGTCGCGAATGACTTCGTGGCGCGCCAGGACTTCGGCCGCCGCCTCTTGATCGTCGCGCGCCAAGTGCAGTTCGGCGGCGCGCTGATAACGTTGGGCCTGCGTGTGTGAGCCGGCGACGCGCGCCAAGAGATCGGAGCGTTCTTCGGCCCGGCGTTCCGTCAACAGCGAGCTCAGCAGCGGGTGTAACACGAACGCCTCGTCCGAACGCGAGATGAATGGCGACCCCTTTGCAAAATCCACAAGGGCCGCCACCGCGCGTTCCTCGGGAAGCGCGGCCCGCAGATCCGCAACTCGCGCGTTCGGAATGCAGGCGCACGCAAAAAGCGCTTCGACCAGCAGGGGATCGAGCGATGCGAGAACTTGATCGGCCAGATAGTCATGCAGCTCTTCGAACGCGACGTCGTTCAAACTCTCGAGCAAGCTGTCGATCCGGCCTTCACCCGCGAACCGCCGGAGCAAAAAAACGGCAATCGGCCAGCCTTGCGAAAGCTGCATGATCCGCGCAACGAATCCGGGCCGATCGCTGTACGATCCGAAGAGCTCGTTCAGTTCCGATCGATCGAACGCTAGGTCTTCGGCCCGCAGCGTCAAGATTTCGTGAGGCGGCGCAAACCTCGTCAAGTGCACGCGGAGATTCTCGCGCGAACAGATGACAACGTCGCGCCCGGGCGGACGCTGCGCGAGCAAGCGGCTGAAAAATTCACGCGCCGCGGCGTCGCGCGCCAAATATTCGGCGTTCTCAAAAATGAACGTCGAGTCTTCGATCGGTTCTTTCCACGCTTCCAGGGCAAGGTTTACGCGATCGGCAACCGCGGTGCCGGCGTCGCCCATCATGAGTTCGCGCTGCGTGAGCGTCTGCGTGCGCCGCGGATTCTCGGCGGCCAATGCCGGGATAAGCCGGCGGGCCAGTTCCAGATCTCCTGATACGTCGCACGCATCGCAGACGGCGGCATTTGTCTTGCCGGCCAGCAGCTGACGCGCCAGGGTCGATTTTCCGAAGCCGGCCGGCGCCAGGAGCGCGAGGATCTTCGGCCGGACCTTCTCAAGCCGGTCAAGGAGAGCATCGCGCCGGATCTCGACTCCGGCAGCCTTCAGACCGGCTCCCATTGAGGTCTCTTACGACGGAGCGTCCCGGCCGGACTCTCTCTGAAGGGGCATTCTTGTAAGCACTTTGTAAGGAGCTTGTTATAGTCCGTAAGGCCCAGGACAAGTTGACCGGGTACCCTCTTCGGATATGGCTGTTTCTCAGGAAGCTGCCGGAGATGTCTTCTCCGGCTCCGACCCCGTCATTTCCGGAACCCTCAGCCGTCTGCTCGACTTGGAGCAACAGATAGCCGTCCTCGGGGACGCCTCTTCGCTCGCCGCCACGCTGCGGGGAATGACGATTGCCGAAGCCATCGACACGCTGCGCCGCATGGCGCCCGAAGCGTCGCAGCCCGCACTCAAACCGCTTCCAAGCCCCGCCGTTCGTGCATTTTTGACATTGTCCGATCGCGAATTGGAAGTCGTTCGCTTGGTCGCCGAAGGGCTTTCCAACAAAGAAATATCCAGCCGGCTCAAACTCAGCGACAAGACCGTGAAGAATCATATTTCGCACGTCTTGGCGAAGATGAACCTGACGGCGCGCACTCAAGTCGCCGTACACGCCATACGTGCCGGTCTAGTTTAATCCCCGGCGCGCTTTAAGCGAACGCTGGATGGGAAAGCTTCTGCAGATGGTTAACGCACGTCCAAACTGGCCAAACGGCATAGGCCTGTTGCTCATTCACCTTTGCGCACTGGCAGTGTTCGTGCCGATGTTCTTCTCGTGGCCGGCGATTATCGCCGCGGCCTGTGTCGCATACGCGACCGGCGCGCTGGGAATTACGCTTTGTTATCACCGCACGCTCACGCATCGCAGCGTGCGGCTGGTCAAACCGGTCGAGTATGCAACGGCGATCATGGGACTGCTGGCGATGCAGGGCGATCCGATCTCGTGGGTGGCAACGCACCGCCGCCACCACGCGCACGCCGATCAGAACGGCGATCCCCACGACGTGCGCCGCGGATTCGGCTGGGCCCACATCGAGTGGATCTTCAGGCCGAACCCCGACGTGCCGCGCAGCATTCCGGAGTTTCAAAAATACTGCCCGGATCTCTGGAACGACCGTTTTTACCGTGCGCTCTACCGCCTGAACTTTCCCATACAGCTTGCCTTTGGCGGTCTCATGTTCGCGCTTGGCGGGTGGCCGTTCGTCGTGTGGGCCATATTCGCACGCCTGGTCTTCGCCTATCATTCGACGTGGCTGGTCAACAGCGCGACGCACATGTTCGGCTACAGGACCTACAAAACGACGGATCGTTCGACGAACTCGTGGTGGGTCGCGATCCTGTCGTTCGGCGAGGGCTGGCACAACAACCATCACGCATTCCCGTACTCGGCCCGGCATGGCATGGCATGGTACGAGATCGACATGACATGGTGGACAATCCGGCTGCTCTGGCTCGTGAGGCTAGCCGACCGCGTCCGCGTGCCGAGCCAAGAGCTGCAGCGCCGCCTGCGGCTGGCCAACCGCAAACCGCATCCGATCTAACCCTCTCTTCGCACATCCTTAGCTCCGTGTGCCAGGCGTATGGCACAGTGCCACGGTAAGCTCGGTGCATGCAGCGCATTGAAGGCGTCGCCGTCTACTCGGCTTCCGACCTCAACAACTTTCTCGAATGCCGCCATCTCACCGAGCTGGACCGGCTGGTCGCGCTCGGGCAGAAAGAGCGCCCGGCCCAAGTCGACCCGATGACCGCGCTGATCGCGCGCAAAGGCGAAGATCACGAGCGGCATTACTTGCAGCGGCTGACGGAGCTCCAGGGCGAGATCGAAATATTCGATCGCCCGGCCGAACACACGATCGCCGCCTTGCGCGAAGCCGAGGCCCGGACCGTACGCGCGATGGAGCAGGGGGTCCGCTACATTTACCAAGCAACATTTTTCGATGGCACCTTTATGGGCCATGCGGATTTCTTGCGCCGCATCGAAACGAAGTCGGCACATTGGGACTGGAGCTACGAAGTCATCGACACGAAGCTCGCGTTGCATCCCAAACCGTATTTTTTGGTTCAGCTCTGCAACTACAGCGAACACGTTCAGCGGGTGCAGGGCACGATTCCAGAATTCGGACACATCGTGCTCGGCAGCGGCGAAGACGCGCCTTTTAGACTCTCCGATTATGCCGCGTACTACCGGCACTTGAAGCAGTCATTCTTAGCGAGCGTTGAAGCGAGCTCCGCCATCTACCCCGTCGAGTGCGCCCATTGCGTCATCTGTCCGTGGAACGCGCAGTGCGCAAAACAACGCGACGACGACGACCACTTGAGTTTGGTCGCGGGCATCCGGCGCGATCAAATCGCCAAGCTCGAAATGGGCGGAATACACACGCTTGCGCAACTCGCCGCCGCGGTCCAAAAGCCGCAAAAGATGACCGCAGGTACGTTCGAGCGGCTGAAAGATCAGGCGCAGCAGCAGCATCTTCACCGCGCTTCCCGCAAGAACGGCGCCGGCGAACATTTCTACAAGTTCCGGCTTTGCGACGAACTCGGCGGCTTCGCCAAACTTCCCAAACCCGATCCGGGCGATATCTTCTTCGATATCGAAGGCGACCCGCTCTACCGGGCCGACCGCGGCCTCGAATACCTGTGGGGCCTCTATCTGCCAGCCGAAGATACCTACCGCGCTTTTTGGGGAACCGACCCGTCGCTCGAACGCGCCGCCTTCGAATCGTTCGTCGATTTCGTCGTGCAGCGCCGCGAAGAATATCCAGACGCGCACGTTTACCACTACGCTTCCTACGAAGTTTCCGTTCTCAAACGGCTGATGGGCCGGTACGGCTCACGGGAACGTGAGGTCGACGACTTCTTGCGGCAAGGCGTCTTCGTCGATCTCTACCCCGTCGTGCGGCAGGGTCTGGTCATCTCTCAACCGTCTTACTCGATCAAAAAAGTCGAAGCGTTCTACGGCCTGCGGCGGGAGACTCAAGTCAAAGGCGGCGACGAGTCGATCGTCATGTTCGAGTCATGGCTCGATCAGCCCGACGAGGCGATCCTGGAAGACATCCGCGCTTATAACGAAGACGATTGCCGCTCGACGTTCCGCCTGCGGGAATGGCTAAGAATTCTGCGCGACGAGCTCAACTCCGAACTGCCGAAGCCGCTCGAGTGGCGCGGCGCGCCGGAAGTGAAGGCGGCCGAAGAAACCGGCCAAACCGACCTTGAGAAAACATTTCTCGCCGGCCTCGCGCCGCCGGATTCCGCCGCCGAACTGCGGGGCTGGAACGACGAGTTGCGCGCCCGGTGGCTGCTCGGCAACCTGCTGCAATATCATAGGCGCGAACACAAACCCGAATGGTGGAAGTATTTCGACCGCTGCGCGAACCCGCAAGATCTGCAAGAATATGATGACGAGGCACTCGGCGGCCTTACGCTGCGCGAGGACGTCGAGCCGTTCAAGCGCAGCCCCGAAGATCGCAACCTCGTCTATACGTACACGTTTCCGCCGCAGGAGCACCGGCTTCCGTTTAAAGGCTGCTACGATCCGTATTCGCGCAAAGGCGCCGGAGAAATTATTTCGATCGACGGCACAAAACGCGAACTGAAGATCAAACTCACCAAATCGATTGAACCGCGCGCGCTCCGCGCGCTCATTCCCGGAACGCCCATTCCGCAACACAAGAAACGCGCCGCGATGGAACGGATCGCGCAAGCGTACGTCGCCGGAACGTTGCAAACCCACCACCCGGCGACTCTGCAAATGCTGCTCGCCCGCGCGCCCGCGCTCAAAAGCGGCGGTGCTGTACAGCCCGAGCACGTTACCCCGGCCTCGGTATCGAGCGTCATTGGCAATCTCGACCGCGGCGCGCTTTTCGTGCAAGGCCCGCCCGGCTCGGGAAAGACGACCGCCGGAGCGTACGCGATCGTCGACTTACTGCAAGCCGGCAAGCGCGTCGGCGTCGTCGCGCAGAGCCACAAAGCGGTGCACAATTTGCTCCGCAAGGTCGAGGAAGTTGCAAAAGAACGGACGTTCCGCTTCCATGGGTGCCATAAGGACAGCGCGACAACCGAAGGATCGAAGTACGAACCGCTGAGCGATTGGCCGATGATGGAGAGTCAAGACGACATCACCGCGCTCACGTCCGAACTCTGCTTACTTGCCGCCGGTACGACATATGCGTTTGCCGACGAAAGCCTCATGCGCGAGTTCGACTACATTTTCATCGACGAAGCCGGGCAAGTCTCGCTAGCCGACGCCATGATCGCGTCGTTGGCCGGAAAAAATGTCGTGCTGCTCGGTGATCCGCTCCAACTTCCGCAAGTAACGAAGGGCACGCATCCGCCCGGCACGGACCTCTCCATTCTGGAGCATTTGCTCGCGGGCGACCGCACCATCCCGCCCGACCGCGGCGTCTTCTTGGAGACGACCTATCGATTACAGCCCGCGCTTAGCCGGTTCATTTCGGAGAATATCTATGAAGGCCGGCTCCACAATGCGCCTGCGACGGAACGCAACGCAATCGATGCGCCGGGTTTCGCGACTGCCGGTCCGATTTTCGAACCGCTCGAACATGACGGCAACGGCCGCAAATCCGATGAAGAAGCCGCCTGGATCGCCGGCGCGGTCGGCCGCCTGCTGCAGGGTAGCGTAACGATACGAAACGCTCCCGCGCGGCCGATCACTCAAGACGACATCTTGATCGTCGCGCCGTACAACTTGCAGCGGATCCGCATCAAAGAGCTGTTGGACGCGGCCGGGCACACCAGGGTGCGCGTCGGCACCGTCGACAAATTTCAGGGCCAAGAGGCCGCGGTCGTCATCTATAGCATGGCGACGTCGAGCTCGCAAACGCTTCCGCGCGATGCAGCATTTCTCTTCGATAAGAATCGTTTCAACGTAGCGATATCGCGCGCTCAGTGCGCGTCGGTCATCGTGTGCAGCCCACGCCTGTTGGAATCGCCGTGCAAAACTCCCGAACAGATGGCGCTTGTGAATCTTCTCTGCGCGTATCACGAGGCCGCGCAGGGGGCCAATTCAGCCGCGCCGCCGCCGCCGGTGCACGAGTCCCCGAAAGAAATCCCGGAAGAGCTCCAGCCGAAATAACGAAAAGACGGCGCTCAGCGGGTTGCGCCAATCGGGAGCTTTTGGTTCGAGCGAGTCAGGATCGGGCAGATTGCCGTTTCCGCCGGCCTGTTCGGTACGCCCGTCGTTCCAGTCAAACTCAGCCACGGGACGCTGCGTACCGTTGAAATGCGCGAACCAATTCTTCGGAAACCAGTCGTGCGAGGGCGGTTCGAGATCGGCAACGCCGTACGCGCGCAGCACGTCGTAGGCGTCGTCCAAACAGTTGCGCAGGATCGCCGTGTAAGCATGTTTCTCGATCCAGAGCACCGTCTCGTACGCGCTGACGGGATCCGCATCATCCACGTCGACGTACTTCACGTCGTCATATTGATTCTTCCGCATGCACGCGACGGGGTCGGAACTCAGCTCGCTCCAAAAATCCATGTGGGAGGCATCCGCATGGATGCCTCCCGAGTGGTTTTCAACCGAACCTGCGTCGATCTGCTTAGGCGGTTCGTACTCGAACGCCCAGCCGACGTGCCCCGCGCCGTCGCCGCTGCGGTAACGAACGAAGACGGCCGCGCGGCCTCTCATTGCGGCCTAGAGATCCTCGGGGCTGATCCCCTTGAAGCCGGTCTTGTCGTACTGCGTCTTTTTCGGCGGCGCGTGCACAGCGGTGTGATCTTCGTATTCGCCTTCGTACTGCACCGTCGCGGGTTCGCGCGTGCGGTCGTAGGCACTCACGAGTTTCTGCATGCCGTCGCCACTGGCAGCCATCACTTCGGCTAAGGCCGCGTCGTCGGCGCTCATCGTATCGTAGACCGAGGCCTCGAACTGATTGCGCGGACGCCCGTCGTCATCGAGATCCTGACCTTCCGGCTCGATCTTGATGTTGCGGTACCGCGACATTCCCGTGCCGGCCGGAATCAGTTTTCCGATGATGACGTTCTCTTTCAAACCGAGCAGCGGATCGTGTTTGCCCTTGATCGCGGCGTCGGTCAGAACGCGGGTCGTTTCCTGGAAAGAGGCCGCGGACAAGAACGATTCGGTGGCGAGCGATGCTTTGGTCACGCCTAGCAAGACCGGGTCTGCCGTCGCTTTTTGATCGCCCGAGCCCAGCCGTTCGTTCTGTTCGATGAAGTTTGCGAGCTCGACGAGCTGACCCGGAAGCATCTGCGTGTCTCCGCCGTCGCGCACTTTTACCTTGCGCAGCATCGACCGCACGATTACCTCGATGTGTTTGTCGTTGATGTCAACGCCCTGCGAGCGATAGACCTTCTGAACTTCTTCCACGAGGTAGTTTTGCAGCGCAGTCTCGCCTTTGACCCGCAGAATATCATGCGGGTTGAGCGATCCTTCGCTGAGCTGATCGCCGATGGAGACCGCGTCGCCCTCGTGCACCAGCAAATGCATGCCGTGCCCGATGTCGTACTCGTGCTCCTCGCCGGTCTCGTCGACGACGAAGACCACGCGGCGGTTCTTCTCCTCGCCGAATTTGACTTTGCCGTTGTGTTCGGCGATCGTGCCTTGGCCCTTGGGTTTGCGCGCTTCGAAAATTTCCTCGACGCGAGGCAGACCGGTAATGATGTCTTCGGTGGCCACGCCACCCGTATGGAACGTGCGCAGCGTCAGCTGCGTGCCCGGCTCGCCGATCGATTGCGCGGCGATGATTCCCACCGCTTCGCCGATGTCGACTTTGTTGCCGGTCGCAAGGTTGCGGCCGTAGCACATCGAGCAGACGCCGTACTTCGCTTTACACGTGAGCACGGAGCGGATCTTGACGCTCTTGATGCCGTTTTCGAGAATCGTCTTGACCTTCTCTTCGTCGATCTCGGTGTCGCGCTTGGCCAAGACCGTACGGCCCTCTTTGATGTCCTCAGCGGCGCGGCGCCCGATGATGCGGTCGCCGAGCGGCTCGATGATTTCCTTGCCTGCGGCGATATCGGAAACCACGATACCGTTGGACGTTCCGCAGTCTTCTTCGCGGATGATGACGTCCTGCGCCACGTCGACCAGGCGGCGCGTCAAGTAACCCGAGTCCGCCGTGCGCAGCGCGGTATCCGCCAAGCCTTTACGCGCGCCGTGCGTCGAGATGAAGTATTCCAGGACGGTCAGGCCCTCTTTGAGCGACGCCTTGACCGGGATTTCGAGAATTCGGCCGGACGGGTCGGACATCAATCCGCGCATGCCGCCCAGCTGTTTAACCTGCGCGATCGAACCGCGTGCGCCTGAAGTCGCCATCATGAAAACGGGGTTGAGCGGGCTGAACGAACTCTGCATCGCCTCGCTGACGTCATCGCTGGCTTGCGACCAAATGTCGATCGTCTTGTTGTACTGCTCGTCGTGCGAAATGAAGCCTTGTTCGTATAGGCGGTGGAGCTCGTCGACTTCGCCTTGCGCCTTGTTCAGGATTTCGTACTTGGCTTCGGGCAAGATGATGTCGGTAATCGAGACGGTCGTACCAGACTGCGTGGCATAGTGGAAGCCGAGGTCCTTGATGGCATCCAGAAATTTTGCCGTCTCGGCATTCCCGTACTTGCGGTAGCAATCCGTAATCAGCTTCTTGAGCGCGCTTTTATCGAAGATGTTGTTGGCGTACGGGTGGTTCCAGTTCTCCGGAAACGCGTTGTTGAAAATGACGCGTCCCACCGTCGTGCGGATCAATTCACCGCGCCAGCGGACGTTGATCCACTCCTGCAGCGCGACGTGATGCGTCTCGTGCGCCATGATCGCTTCGTCGGGGCTGCTGAAGGAGTGCATGCGCGGAGCGGCGTCTTCCTCGCCCTTACCTTTTTTACGCTTGCCGTTGCTGCGCGAAACGCTATCCTCTCGCTCCACCTTGGCGTCGTAGTCGTCGGCGATCGCGGCTTTCGCCGGCCCGACGTACTCGTCGCGGTGGAACGTGAGGTAGTAGAGCCCGAGCACCATATCTTGCGTGGGAATGGAAACCGGATTGCCGTAGGCGGGCAACAAGATGTTGTTCGAGGAGAGCATCAAAATACGCGCTTCGGCTTGGGCGCCCGCCGAGAGCGGTAAATGCACGGCCATCTGGTCGCCATCGAAGTCGGCGTTGTACGGCGTGCAGACGAGCGGATGCAGATGAATGGCTTTGCCTTCAACGAGCACCGGTTCGAAAGCTTGGATGCCCAAACGGTGAAGCGTGGGCGCGCGGTTTAAGAGAACCGGATGTTCGCGGATGACCTCGTCGAGGACGTCCCACACTTCCGGGCGGACGCGTTCCACCATGCGCTTCGCGCTCTTGATGTTGTGCGCTTGGCCGCGGTCGACCAGCTTCTTCATAACGAAGGGCTTGAAGAGTTCGAGCGCCATTTCTTTGGGCAAGCCGCACTGGTGCAGCTTCAGCGTCGGCCCGACGACGATGACCGAGCGGCCCGAGTAGTCGACGCGTTTTCCGAGCAAATTCTGACGGAAGCGGCCTTGCTTTCCTTTTAAGATGTCGGAGAGCGATTTCAGCGGACGGTTGTTGGGCCCGGTGACGGGACGCCCGCGCCGGCCGTTGTCGATCAGCGCGTCGACCGCTTCCTGCAGCATGCGCTTTTCGTTCTTGATGATGATCTCGGGCGCCGAAAGTTCCAAGAGCCGCTTCAGACGGTTGTTCCGGTTGATCACGCGGCGGTAGAGATCGTTCAAGTCGGATGTCGCAAATCGGCCGCCGTCGAGCTGGACCATCGGACGCAGCTCGGGCGCGATCACCGGAACGGCCGACAGGATCATCCACTCCGGCTTGTTGCCGCTGTTGATGAAGGCTTCGACGACTTCGAGACGCTTGATCGCCTTGAGCCGCTTCTGTCCGCTCGTCGTTTGAAATTCACTGCGCAGCTCTTCCTGAAGCTTGCGCAGATTCAAATCGCGCAGCAGTTCGCGGATCGCCTCGGCTCCCATGCCGGCCTTGAAGGCCGTCCCGTATTTTTCACGATACTCGCGATACTTTTGCTCCGTGAGCACCTCGCGCTTCTGCAGCGGCGTGCTGCCCGCGTCGATGACGACGTAAGCGGCGAAGTAGATCACCTTTTCGAGTTGGCGCGGCGACATGTCCAGCAGAATGCCGATGCGGCTGGGAACGCCCTTGAAGTACCAGATGTGGCTGACCGGAGTTGCCAATTCGATGTGCCCCATGCGTTCGCGGCGCACTTTCGCGCGCGTGATCTCGACGCCACAGCGATCGCAGATCATGCCCTTGAAACGGATGCGCTTGTACTTGCCGCAGTGGCATTCCCAGTCTTTGGTGGGACCGAAGATCTTCTCGCAGAACAGGCCGTCGCGCTCGGGCTTGAGCGTGCGGTAGTTAATGGTCTCGGGCTTTTTGACTTCGCCGAAAGACCACGCGCGAATCTGCTCGGGCGATGCTAAACCGATGCGCATCGCGTCGAAATTGTTGACGTCTATGAGGTTCAAGGATTCTCCGGAGCCGTCGCGCGTTGGCCGGGCTGACGCAGGGCGCTCATCTCACGGGGTCACGTAAGGAGTCCCACCGTTGCCGCTGGCCGCCAAGGGCGGGCACAGACGGTTATTATACGGCGGGGACCCTAGAGGGTCAAGGAGTCTCGGGCCTTGGCCGCCTCGAGGCTTTCGAAGAGCGGGAAGGCCTCGAGCAGACCGGCGATGCTCAGCAACCGGCGAACCTGGCGCGAACCGATGACCAGGCTGGGGAGCGCCAAGCCCTTGCCGCGACGCCGGTTGCGCAGGACGATGAGGGCCGCCAGAATCGTGCTGTCGGCGTAGTTCACCCGGTACATGTCAATGATAAGGTTGCCGGGAGCGTCGTAGGCCGGCTTTAGGAGCTTTTCGAGCTCGTCACGCCGGGCGATGTCCCAATCGCCGTCTAGGACGACAACCTGCGTCTGAGTATCCCGCATGTCAAAATTCGCCCGGCTGCAAAGCAGCCGTGCTCCTTCCATAGTTGCACGCCGGGTCAGGGAGCTCTAGCCGCCCGCAGACGACCGAACGAAAATTTTGCAATCGCGGCCGCCGCCAGCGCCAGAGCGGCCGAGGCCGCCATCGCCCACGCGAATCCGCCCACAAACGAACGGTCCACGATGGCGCGCACGACCGGCCGGTCCGCGGCCGCGATAGTCGCGGGAACGTATCCGGTCAGCAGCCGCGCGCGGTCGCGCGTCAAGGCCTTGCGCGTCTGCGCCGCAATCGGAGCGCGGCCGATTTGCGCGTCGTACGTCCGGTAAAAGACGGCGCTGAGCACCAAACCGAGTGCCGCCACCGCAATGAGCCCGGCGGCGCGCGAAATCGCGTTGTTGACGCCGGAGGCAACGCCGGCGTGAGCGGTTTCGAGTGAATTCATCACCGTAGCCGTCAGTGGAGCCACGAAAATCGCCGCGCCGATCCCCAAAACGACCGACGCCGGGAAGAACGACATCCAGTAGCTCTTCCCCTCGCCCGCGATCGCGAACAGAACGAACCCGATCGCCGCCACGAAAGCACCGCTCGAAAGCATGGCCCGCGCGCCGAAGCGCGTCTGCAGCGCGCCGCTGAAACGCGAGAACAGGAAGAGTATCGTCGTCATGGGCAGCATCGAAGCACCGGCTTCAATAGGTGTGTAGTGCTGCACGTTGATCAGATCGAACGGTACGAAGAATAGACTTCCGCCCAGCCCGGCATAGAGCAAAAACGTATACGCATTCGCGGAGGCGAAATCGCGCGACCGAAAAAAACGCAGCGGCAGCATCGGCGATCGCGCGCGGCCCTCATACACGACGAAGGCGGCGAGAACCGCGAGCGCCACGATCCCGATGGAAAGCGAGAGCGTGTTGTAGGCACCTTGTAGCCCGATCAGCGCATAGACGAGCCCGCCAAGTCCGGCGGTCGCTAACGCAGCGCCGGCAAAGTCAATATGCGGACCGGCCGACTCGTCGCGGCTTTCTTTTATCCAGCACGACGAAATGAAGATGACGAGCGCGCCGAGCGGCAAGTTCAGTAAGAACACCCAGCGCCACGAGAAATTCTGGGCGATGACGCCGCCGAGAACGGGCCCGATCGCTCCGCTGATGGCGGAAAACGCGGCCCAGCTTCCGATGGCTTTGCCGCGAGCGCTTGGATCGAACTGCGCACTGATGAGCGCCAAACTCTCCGGGACAAGCAGAGCGGCGCCGACGCCTTGTATGCAGCGCGCAATGACCAGCTCTTCGATCGTTTGCGCCATCGCGCACCCGATGGAGGCTGCGGCGAAGAGTGCCGTACCGGTGACGAACATCTTGCGCCGCCCGTAAACGTCACCGAGGGCGCCGCCGACGAGTATCAGCGCCGATGCAAACAGCGCATAGCCTTCGACGACCCACTGAACGAACTGCGCGCCCGCGTGAAGATCGCGCTGAACCAGCGGCAGAATGACGTTTACCGCCGTTCCGTCGAGCAGCGCCATGCCCGAGCCGAGAATGGCGGCCGCGAGCACGAGCGTCCCTCGTTTGTCGGGCGGCTTCGGCACGCAAAAGGCTTCGGCAGCGCAATGGCGGGCACCTCAAAGACGTGAACCGCTCGCAGCGCGGCTTTTCACTGCTCGAAACGGTCGCCGCCGTGGCTGTGGTCACCGTCATCGGACTTTTCGTGCTGTCGGCGATTGCGCAGACATTACACTGGAACGCTGCACTGGCGCAGCGCCGCTCGGCGCAAATGGCCATGGGATTGCTGGCGGATCGATTGGAAGCCGAGGAAGATTCCGCCTGGGCGATTTTTACGCCGCCGCTCGATGTCTCGGGCTCATCCAATGCCGACGGACATGAAGTGGATTTCTTCTTCCGGGATGCGCAGAATCGCGCGCACTTCACGGCTTACTCCTACGATAAAACGGAGCACCGGATTCAACGGATGCTCTATGCGAACCCGGGCGGCGCTCCGGTGGCCGACGGCCCCCCGGTCTCCGGCATCGACGAATTCTTCGCACGAACCTATGCGGTAACCGCGTTGCAAGATCCGGGCTCGCTCGTGTATTCCGATCTGTATCGATCCGCCGAACTTCATCCGGCGCAAGTGCGTTTCGATCCCACGCAGCCATGGCTCGCGGGCGGCAATCAAATCACGTACGTGCGTTTAGGGTCGGCGCAGAGCATCCGCGAGCTCCAGCTTTCTACGCAAACCGCGCCGAGCGGGTTCACGATCGTGCTGCGCTATACACCCGCACCTTCCAGCACGCCGCAGGATCGCGTTACGGCGGCAATAGTAACCGCGCAGGTCACCGGACGCTGGGAAGACTGCCCGAGCCATGCGGCGTGCTCGAATGCGGAATGGCCGAAATACTTTTGGTCGCAAACCACGACGTCGCGTTATTACGAAAGTTTTGACGGCGGCTATAGCTGGTCGCTCTTCGATACGGAGACCGGCCGCGATACCGGGACGAGCGGCCCGACCGGCGGGGATCTTCCGCCGCCATGCCAAGCTACGCCGGCGGCAAGTTATATGCGCGTGTGTTCTCCCGATTGGACGCCCGCGGCCCCTCCGGGCACCGCCGGCTTGGACGTTCCGCCGTGACGTTTAGGGCGTGCGCGCGAGGAACGTGTCGAATTCGCGTGTGAAGCGTTCGAAATCCGTGCGATGCAAATTGTGCCCTTGCCCTTCAAAAACGCGCAGCGCGACATTCGGACCGCCGCGTTCGCGCACGAACTTCATATCGTCGAGCGTAAACAAGCTTTCCGGTCCTTCGCCGACGGCCAGCAGCAGCGGTTTGGGGTACCGCTCGAGGTCGGCGCGCAAATCCCACATCGCCGGCGGGTTTTCATCGCGCAATTTTTTTATGGCTTTGTTCGCAATCTTCTGTTTTTTCAGCTCGCGCAAAAACGCATCGTACCACCCTGCATTACCCTGGCGGATCATCGGATCGATCGCGATGACGCGGTTGCAGTCGAAACGGCGGCCGCCGAGTATGGCGATCGCGCCGCCCCAGGAATGTCCGACGACCGTATCAACGCCTTGCGGAATCGCCGCCATGACGTTGTAGAGATCGAGTAGGCAGCGGTGCAGCGTCATCGGGCCGGCCGGCGGACCGTCACCGTGGCCGCGCTGATCGTAGGCATAGACGCGCGCTGCGCTCCCGTAATGGGCGCCCAGTTGCTCCCAGGCTTTCCGTGAACCGGTCATACCGTGAATCGCCAGGATCGCCGGTCCGCGGTCACCCCACCGTTCCAGCGTCGTTTGCGTGCCGTCGTCGAGTGAAATGCGCTCTTCGGTGTGAACCACGGCCGAGGAATTTGCGCTCAGCTGACGGGCGCCTGCCCGTGATCTGCGTCTGGAAGGGAACAATAACAGAATGAATATGTGGAAAAAAGCGATCGCCGGAACGACCATGGCCGCCATGCTGGCCGCCGCGGCCCCCTCCGCCGCACTCGCCGACGGCGCGGCAAGCACGCGCAATATCCTTTTAGGCGCCGGCTTGGCGACCTATTTAATCATCCAGCATAACCGCAAGGTTCACGAGCGTTACGCCCAGGATGCCCGCCAGCAAGCTGCTCTGCAATCGGAGAACAGCAACATGCAGGCGGCTTACAACAGCGAGCGCAGCGCCTACGCAAACGCGCAGGCCGAGATCGTCGATCTGAAGCGTGAAGTGGCCTATCAACACTCCGTGATCGTGCAGCAGCGGCGCCAGACCGCCATGCAAACGGGGTTTGCAAGCCGGCCGGCCACGCGAGTTGCCGCCGCCACGTACGGTCCTAGCCGGCAGGTCTCGATGGTCAACTACGGGTGGGGTCAGCTGTAAATGCGCGCACCGCGCACGATTGCATGCTTGATTCTCGGTGCGGCGCTGGCGAGCTGCGGCTCGCCGGCTGCCAACGCCCAAAACCAAGCCGACGGCGTCACGAAGGCGGTCTACAATAACGACAGTGCCGCCGTGACGCAAAACTTTGACAGTGCGCTCCAAAAGCAGGTGACGCGCGCGCAGGTCGGCCTGCTCTCGGACAAGCTCCACAAGCTGGGCGATTACAAGGGAGTAACCTACGTCAGCGAAGACGGACTGAAGAACGAATACACCTACCGCGCAAATTTCAGCCACGGCACGGCGCCGGTCATCGTGCGCTTCGATTCCGACGGAAAGGTCGCGGCGTACCGCATCAGCCTTCCGCCGCAGTAACGCCCGGGCCCGGCGGCTAACTTGGGCGGCATGAACGAAACGATTGTCCTGCTCGTCGCCGCCATCGGCATCGTGGTCACCATCTTAATGTATATGGGCGGGATTGCGGAATCGAACCGCCGCGCCTAGCGGCGAAACGTTTTATTTGTACCAAACCTGGGCAAAGGACGCTGAATGGAAGGTCCCGGCGCTCCCGATCGGGTTTGGCGCAGCATTAAGGATCTCGCTGCGGAATATTCCCGTTTGCCGGCGGCGCCGCCGCTCGAACAGATGGAGCGCGACCTGCAGCGGATCATCCACGAAAATCTCGGCCGCGATATTGACCGCCGGCTGATCGCTTTTTACGTCAGAGAGCTCCAGCAGCTCACCGCGGAGGCGCGACGCGTCCGCAATAGCCGAGGCGAAATCGCGTCTGACAAGAACGGCGCCGAAACGCGCTAGCGCAGATGATGACTCTGAACGAAAAACCGTAGACTAAAGACCAGCACCCAGAAGAATCCCATAAAAGCAAGCAAGCACGCCGACGCAAAATAGTCGCGCGGACGCTCGCTCACACGAATCGGGAGAACGACGCGGCGCTCCTCCAGATCGAGCGGCTCTGCGATGACCAGCACAGTTTCTTGCATTGCGTTGCTTGTACCCAAAACAAAAGGGCCCGGATTTCTCCGGGCCCTTCCTTACTTAGCGCCTGCTAAGCGGTTAGTAGGTTATCGTGGCCGTTGCCGACGTGGTGATATCCGCTTGGTTGCTCGTTGCAGCTCCACCGTTGATGGTGGGCGACTGCTGCGTATTGCCAGGCGGTGATGCTTCGAACATCGGATAGTCATACGTCGCCGCGTAAATGCGAACCGAGTTTCCGGTTGCAAACGTGGACGTGCGTGTGGCTGCGTTGTTCTGGCAACCCGTTCCCGCGGCGCCGCCGCAGGGACCCAGGAAGTCGGGCAACGTGTACGCTTGCGGGCCGGTGCCGCGGATCGGACCGACCGCGAAGAACGTACCTTGCGTCACGTTCTGGAAGTAGACCATCGTTTCGACGACGCGCGCGTCGACCGGAACGGTCACCACTCCAGAGCCGCCTCCCAAACCATCCTTCACGAATGTCGGTGTGGTAAGCACCGGCAAGGGCGTCAGATTTGCGAGCGTGCTGGTTGCCGAGAACGTCGTGGTTCCCGCATTGCTCGTTGCGACGACGTCGCTGAGTGTATAGACACCCGCGACCGGCGTGGCGCTGAACATATCAAACCCTTGCGAGTATCCGGTGAATGCCGCCGCGAACGTTCCGTCTTTAAAGAACGGATAGGCCGGTGGTCCACCAGTGTAGTTCGGGTTTGTTGCGGAAGCCGTCGTCGAACCCGTGAACGGCTGAACGTACCGCGTGAATACCGCCGCGCCGGTCGCGCCTTCATTCTCCGGCGCGATGCCGTAGGAGAAGACGCCGCCCGCTTGTCCGAACGTCGTAACCGGGTTAGCGACGGCCGGGTTCACGTTTTGCGGTGCGCCACTCATTTGGTGAGTTGATGCGTTGTCAACGCAGCCCGTGCCGCACGGCGGGGGCACAAAGCCCGCAGGAGCCGTGATGGTCGGTGTGTTGACTAGCGTTGCCGACAAGCCGTTGGGCTGGCGGAACGTCGACACGGTGTTCAGGCCCAGCGTTTGAACCTGAACGCCACCGGACAGTTGCCCGATGTTTGCCGTACCAACCGCAAACTGCAGTACGTCAGCACCGAGGTTACTGACTACCGAAGCCGGCGGGCTCGCGGCGCCGTTGGCGGAGCACCCTGCAAGGAGCGCCCCGACGACGACCGCCGCGATGAGTTTATAGTGAGTCACGGTGGCTCCTTACATCTTGACTTGGAAGTAGAATACGAAGCTCCGGATGCCGCTGGGCGTATCGATATAGGCGTTCTGCCCATAGCGCAACGAACCGGTGTTGCCGATCATTCCGTACTGCGGGAAATTGAATCCCGTAGCGTTGAGACCGGTGAGCGGTCCGCCGATGCCGTTAGCAACCGGCTGCCAGCGTCCGTTTAACGACGGTCCGCCGTACAGGGCACCGAAGAGATTGAAGACCTCCACGCCGGCGGTCCACGTCTTCGGAGCATTGTATTCGATGGTCAGGTTGGTGATCGACGACGGATGCGAAAGTTTGCCGCCGTTGGCGTTCCCCATCGGAATGCCTTTGTTGGCCGCAACGTTCGGGGAGAAGAACGTCCCCGGATTCATCGGATCGACGAATTGTCCCGTGCCCGTCGTAGAGCAGCCCGGGCATGCATTCGTGAACGGCAAGTTAAACGGCTGACCGTTTACAAATGCCGACGTGATGAAGCCAGGACCGATCGGGTAGCCGATGTTCCATTGCGTTTGCGGCGAGATTCTCCATCCGTTATGCGTCTGATACGAGAAGTCGAACGACGCAACGAACGGCGAGAGGAATCCGACGCGGTAGATGTTTCCGAGCAATACGGACTGCGCGGGAATCGACGGGAAGAAGTCCTCGCTGCTCGATCCGGGGATGACGCTCGAGAGTTCGTTCTGGTACGTGAAGCTCACCTGACCCGATAGGCCGTAGGTTTGCTCTTTCGTGAACTGCATCTCGACGCCGGTCGCCTGGTTCTTACCGAGGTTGTTCGCCGTCGAAGGATTGAAGATGATCGCGCCCGTGATCGGATTGGTCAGCACAACGCCGCCAACGATCTTCGGTGTTGCCACCAAAGCGGTCTCATCTTGAGCCTTGCGGTACCACGGCGTCACCTTGAACGAAATGCCGTTCAAGAGTCCGCGCGTGAATTGATGTTCC
Organism: Vulcanimicrobiota bacterium; assembly: GCA_013036105.1. GTDB lineage: Bacteria > Vulcanimicrobiota > Vulcanimicrobiia > Vulcanimicrobiales > Vulcanimicrobiaceae > Rubrimentiphilum. The sequence goes on along the minus strand of JAAXCX010000004.1, from coordinate 77,616 downwards.
CATGAGAAGTCCGCGTTGGTGAAGACCGTCGGACGGACCGGCATGAGCGGAACGCCGCCGGCGAACTCACGGGCGTTATCCCAGTAGAGCTGCTCGGCATAGTTCGCGCAGATCTGGTCGTTCAGGGCTCCGCAAGCGAACGGAAACGCCGACTGCGAGAAGATGTTGTTGTAGTGCGGCGCCATGTTGAAGAACTGGCCGTTCGGTCCGCCAAAGTAGTTGATATTGGCGGAAAAGTCGACCAGACCCAATGTTGCGAAGTTGACCGAACGTCCCCACGACGCGCGAAGCGAATCGTTCGCGCCCAGACGGTACGTTGCCGCGAAGATCGGCTCCGGAACGAGCGGACGGCGCGACTGGCTGGTCAACTGCGGGAATGTCGCCACCGGACAGGTGCCCAGTGCCGTCGTCGTAACAACGCCGGTAATCGGGTTCCGGTAGGTGGTTTGTGCGTTCGGGTTCGTGCTCGGCGTCGTCAACAGCGCTCCGGTAGAGTCAGTCGAGTACGTCGGCAGGAAGACCGAGGTGCACGTGTACGGGTCGATTTGCGCCTTCGGATAGCCATAGCTGGCCCCGTCGAAACGGATGCCGCCTTCGAGTTTCAGCTTGTCGTTGGGCGACCATGTGTCGTCGATGTAGGCCGCGTAGTCGTGGCGTTCCACCGACGTATTTTCATACGCCTTCGGAAGCGTGGACGGAGCGGTCACGCCGTTTGCGTAGACATACCCGCAAGCATTGGGGGTGCCAAGGCCGAGCGCGGCGCACTGTGCCTGCGTCAGGAAGTCATACTGTTCGCCGTGTTCGAATGCGAAGTCGAAAAACCCGAAGGTGTTCGACGGTGCATCAAAGACCGGCACCAGGTATTTATACTCTCCGCCTAGTTTGAGCAGGTTCTTGTCGCCGAGCTGCTTGGTGAAGTCGAGTTTGTAACCACTCGTTCTGCCGCCTTGCAGCTGCTTGCGGGCCGTGTTGAACGATGCGTATCCGCCGGATAAGGCAAGATCGAACGTCGTTACGGCATCCAGATGGTATGCCATGGCTTCCAACACGCTCGAACTGTTGATATTCCAGATGTAGCCGAGCTTGAAAGCTGCGTTGGGTTGGTAGTTGGTTGACGGCATCGTACCGGTCGATCCCAGCGTCTGATTCAGCGCGGTTTGTCCCGGATAGAGCTGAAGCTCACTTTGGAACGTCGCGATGGGCAGGGACGGATTTACCGTGAAGCCGTTGCAATTCAGCGGCGTCGGGCAGGATGCTCCGGTTAAGCCCGGCGCTCCAAATCCCGAGTTTGCAGCCATTTGCTGCAGCGTGAACGGATCGCACGTTGCGTAGCACAACAACTGACCGTTGTTACCGCCGAAGCCGTAGCCGGTGAAGAAGTTGTTCTGCGCGATGTCCGTAAAGAACTGAAGTGCCTGGTTGTTGTTGTTGCCGAACTTGTAGACCACGTTGCCCAAGAACTCACGCTTAAACTGATAGAGGCGCGAGAAACAGGTTCCGATGGTTACGCAGTTGGCCGAGAGCGTGTTGAACGCGCTGTTCTGGTTATTGTCCGACAGCGCCATATAGGCGGAGATCCGCCCGTTGGGCGATGCGAAACCCCATTCCAGGTTGGCTTGGTGCCGGAAGGCCGGCGCGCCAAGGGCAAACTGTCCCGTCGCAAACCCCGGATATGCTCCGCGCTTGGCGATCAGGTTGAACGTGCCCGTTCCGTAGTTATCCTGTGACGCGTTCCCGATTCCCGGCGTCAACTGCGCGCTCTGCAGGCCCAGGCCCGGAACGCTCAGCGAGTTCGTGAATTGGTTGGTGAATGCGTCGGTATACGGAATGCCTTCGAATTCGAAGTTCTCTTCGTTTTCGCGGCCGCCGCGGATAACCGGATAGCCGCTCGAGTCGGCCGAGCCGCCCGGCAGCGAGGTGATCAAGGTTGATTCGGCCAGGTTCAGCGCGGTACCCATAATCGTTTGTACTTGATGCTGGGTCACGCTGTACGTGTTGACCGTCTGATTCGGCTGGAACGCGCCGCCCGCGCTGCGCGAGGTCACGTGCGCAATCGTGCGCAGCGACTTCACCAGCGTCGTGCTGACGGTCGTCGTCAAATCAGCGAAGATGTTTTGACCGGGCACCGATACCGGCTCGTAACCCGTGAGGTTGAACGAGACCGAGTACGTGTCGGGCGAAACACCCGTGATGGAATAGAATCCACTGGCATTGGTTGTTGCCGTGTAACGTCCGGTCGGCGCGACTGCGACGACTTGGACGCCGGCTAATGGTGCCTGCGTTGCGGAGTCCGTAGCGGTTCCGCTCAGGATCCCCGTGGTTCCCGCGAACGCCGGCGCGCATGTTTGTACGAGCAACAAACTCGTGATAAAAAGTGCCGCGAACAAATGTAAAATCGTCCGCGCACTTTGCTTCCCATGAAAAGAGCTCATGAGCTTCCCTTTCAGATTTGCAAATAGCGCCGCTAATATAGGTAGGCCGAAACCTACCTGTCTGGCGGATTCCCTCAGCCGCCTTTAATCCCTTTTTAACCCTTCGACCCGCTCAGGATAGACAAGGGCCCCCGCCTGGGGGCCCTTGTCGCTTAGAACTCTTCTTCGGGCTGCTGCTCCCTGAACGGCTCGGCGTCGTCCTCGGCAACCGGGAACGGCGACGAGGGCTCCTCGGCAGGCTCCTCTTCCTCTTCGAGGACGTAGCCCTGCTCCTCGTCTTCCTCTTCGGCCACGGGCTCGGCTGCTTCGGGCTCGAGATCCTCGGCCGCGTCGATCGCGCGGGCGCCGGGCACCTGGGTGTCGGCGTCGGCGGTCGCCATGGCGCCGCCTACCGGACCGCTGACGATGGGTTTGGAATCGTCGATTTCTTCCTCTTCCTCTTCCTCTTGCTCGGGTTCGGCTTCGCCGGGAACCGCGGTGGCGCGCTGAGCCTCGGCCTCGCGCTGAGCGGCGGCGGTCTGCGTCATGCGCGGATCCTCGTCGCCCATGAGCAAGCCGATCTCTTGCGCGCGCTCGCCGACGTCGTCGTCCGCGATCTTGATCTCGACCTCTTCGCGGTTTTCGGTCAGGACTTTGACGTCGAGCGCGAGCGACTGCAGTTCCTTGATGAGGACCTTGAACGACTCGGGGACGCCCGGCTCCATGACGTTCTCGCCCTTGACGATCGCTTCGTACGTTTTTACGCGTCCCACGACGTCGTCCGATTTGACGGTCAGCAGCTCTTGCAGCGTGTACGCCGCGCCGTAAGCCTCGAGCGCCCAGACTTCCATTTCACCGAAACGCTGGCCGCCGAATTGCGCTTTGCCGCCCAGCGGCTGCTGGGTGATCATCGAGTACGGCCCCGTCGAACGCGCGTGGATCTTGTCGTCGACCAAGTGCGCGAGCTTCAACATATAAATGTAGCCCACGGTGATCGGCCGGCTGAAACGGTCGCCCGTGCGGCCGTCGCGCAGCCACGTCTTGCCGTCTTCGGGCAAGCCCGCGTCTTGCAGCCATTCGGTGATATCCTCGGCATGCGCGCCGTCGAACACCGGAGTGGAGACATACATGCCGAGCATGCGCGCCGCCCATCCCAAGTGCGTCTCCATGATCTGCCCGAGATTCATGCGCGAAGGCACACCTAGCGGGTTGAGTACGATGTCGACCGGCGTGCCGTCTTCCAGATACGGCATGTCTTCTTCGGGCAGCACTTTAGCGATGACGCCTTTATTGCCGTGACGTCCGGCCATCTTGTCGCCTTGCAGAATCTTGCGTTTCTGCGCGACGTAGACGCGCACCAGATGATTGACGCCCGGGGAGAGCTCGTCGCCGTTTTCGCGCGAGAACACCTTGACGTCGATGATCTTGCCTTTTTCGCCGTGCGGAACTTTGAGCGACGTGTCGCGCACTTCGCGCGATTTCTCGCCGAAGATCGCGCGCAGCAGGCGCTCTTCCGCCGTCAGCTCGGTCTCGCCCTTGGGTGTAACCTTGCCGACGAGAATGTCCTCGGGACGAACTTCCGCGCCGATGCGCACGATGCCGCGCTCGTCGAGATCTTTCAGTGAGTCTTCACCCACGTTGGGAATGTCGCGCGTGATCTCTTCGGGACCGAGTTTCGTATCGCGAGCTTCGCACTCGTACTCTTCGATGTGGATCGAGGTGAAGCGATCGTCCTTGACCATGCGTTCGCTGATCAGGATCGCGTCCTCGTAGTTGTAGCCTTCCCACGGCATGAAGCCGACCAAGACGTTCTGACCCAGAGCGAGCTCGCCGTCGTCCGATGAAGGGCCGTCGGCCAAAATCTGGCCGACCGTCACGCGTTCGCCCGGCAGCACGATCGGCCGCTGGTTGATGCACGTGCCGGCATTGCTGCGCGTGAACTTGAGCAGGTCGTACGTTTTCTCGATGCCTTCGCCGTTCTTGATGACGACCGACTTGGAGTCGACCGCGGTCACTTCGCCCGGCTCTTCGGCGACGATAAGCGACCCCGAATCCTTGGCGGCGCGATACTCCATGCCGGTGCCGACGATCGGCGCTTGCGGCTGAAGCAGCGGCACGGCCTGGCGCTGCATGTTCGCGCCCATCAAGGCGCGGTTGGCGTCGTCGTGCTCCAGGAACGGAATCAAAGCCGTTGCCACCGAGACGATCTGCTTGGGCGAAACGTCCATGAGCTGAACGCGCGATGCGGGCTCTTCAATATATTCTTCGGCGTAACGGCAGACGACCGATTCGGACGTGATGTTGCCGCGTTCGTCGAGCGGCGTGTTCGCCTGCGCGATGATGTATTCGTCTTCGCGGTCCGCCGTCAAATAGACGATTTCGTCGGTCACGTTGCCTTCGCGGGCGACGCGGTACGGCGTCTCGATGAACCCGAAGCGGTTGACGCGTCCGTACGTCGCGAGCGAGCCGATCAGACCGATGTTCGGGCCTTCCGGCGTTTCGATCGGGCAAATGCGGCCGTAGTGCGAGTGATGGACGTCGCGCACTTCGAAGCCGGCGCGCTCGCGCGAAAGGCCGCCCGGGCCAAGCGCGGAGAGGCGCCGTTTGTGCGTGAGCTCGGCCAGCGAGTTGGTCTGGTCCATGAACTGCGAGAGTTGCGACGACCCGAAAAATTCTTTAATCGCCGCGACAACCGGACGAATGTTGATCAACGCCTGCGGCGTGACCGTTTCGATGTCCTGAACCGTCATGCGCTCGCGCACGACGCGCTCCAAGCGAAGCAGGCCGACGCGGAACTGGTTCTGCAGCAGTTCGCCGACCGAACGGATACGGCGGTTGCCCAAGTGATCGATGTCGTCTTTGCCGATCTGCCCCGTCGCGACCTTGATGAGCCGGCGGATGACCGCGATCATGTCTTCACGCGTGAGACTGCGCTTCTCGATCGGCGGCATCTTCAGGCCGGCGTCTTTGTATTCGTCAACGTAGACGCTCGGCTGTTCGCCGCGCATCTCCGGATCGGGATTGTCTATGCGATACTGAAACTTGCCGTTGAGCTTGTAACGGCCCACGCCGGCCAGGTCGTATCGCTTGTCGTCAAAGAACAGCGACTCGAGGAGCTTCTCGGCGTTGTCCGCGTTCTCGGGTTCGCCGGGGCGCAGCTTCTTGTAAATTTCTTTGAGCGCATCTTCGCGCGTCTTGACGTCTTTGTCTTTTTCGATCGAGTTGCGGACGAGCGGCGAATCGTCGAACAGTTTGATGATCGCTTCGTCGCTCTCCCAATCGAAACCGAGGTCGGGACGCGAAAGCGCGCGCACGAACGTCGAGACGTAAATCTTGCGGTTCTTGTCGATGCGGACGCCGATGGTGCCTTCGGTTTCGTCGTTCTTGGTGCCGTTGTCGGTTTCGAACTCGATCCAGGCGCCCCGGTTGGGGATAATCGTCGCGTTGTACGTCGGGCGCGCGTTGGTATCGACGTCTTGGTTGTAGTAGACGCCGGGCGAACGCACGAGCTGGCTCACGATCACGCGCTCCGCGCCGTTGATCATGAACGTTCCCTTATTGGTCATGAGCGGGAAATCGCCCATGAAAATTTCTTGGTCGGGAATGCCTTTGATTTCGCCTGACTCGGCCGTGATCAAACGCACGCGGACGCGCAGCGGCGCGCTGTAGGTCATGTCGCGCTCGCGACACTCTTCCACCGAATACTTCGGCTCGCCCAAACTGTGCTCGCCGAACTCGAGAACCAGGTTGCCCGTGAAATCTTTAATCGGCGAAATCGAAGCGAACGCTTCGGCCAGACCTTCGGTCTTGAACCACTCGAAGCTGGCCATCTGCAGCTCGATGAGGTTGGGCACTTCCAGAACGTGCGGAATCTTGGCGAAGCTGATGCGTTCGCGCTTGGGGCCAGAATCTTCGGGTTGCTCGACGGTGAAGGCGCCCGTCGGCATCGGGAACGTGCTGGGTTGCACGGTTCCGGGAGCGCCGTCGACCTGTCCGGCCGTGCGCCGCGATCTCCCTTCGGCAGTCTCGGGGCGGCTGCGCCGCGGCTTCGACTGGGATTTGGGAGCCGTCGCTTTCGCCATTATCTCTCTCTCTTCGGTGGTATATAAGGAAGGAAGCCGATCGCGCCCGCCCCGAGCACACGAAAAAGAACGACGCCGACCACCCCGCTCGTGGTGACTCGTTCTTTCTTCTTATATGCCTAGCGGCCAGGGCACAGGCGAATAGTATATCACCCGCCCAAAGTCCCTACAAGGGTGAGGGGTGTCTACTCAGCCGGCTGGGTCAGGAGACCGCGGCCGGAGCGGCGGCCACGGTGAAGGCGGTCGAAGATCTTATGTCCGAAAAGCAGCGCAAACAGCCAAGCGATTGGCAACAACGCTGTGAAAAAGAAAATCTCTTCAACCACAAAGGGTTGGTGATGTCGCGACATGTTAAAGGGGAGTCTATCACACGCTTGCCCGGCGTGGCAAGGCCCGAATAGTGGAAGAACATCAATGAATGAATTGGTCGATCGACTCAGCGGACGCATTCTCGGTCGCGCGAGTGCGCCGCAGCGCCATTGATGAGGTTCGTGGACTCGCCGACGATCCTGACGCGGATCTGTTCGCGCTCGAGCTGGTACTCGGTGAGTTGCTTGCCGCCGAGACCGAGCGCGGGCATTGGGCGCTGGCGGTTTCCGTGGAAAGCGACATGGCCGGGCCGACCATTCATTTGTATGCGCAGGGGCCGCCCGCCATCGGCGTCGATCACAACGAATACCGGCGCAAGATCTTATTGGGAACGCGCGTCCCGCTTACCGTCGAGGCCAGCGCGCAAGGCACGCACATCGTTCTGCGCATGCCGCCCGAATCGTCGGGAGCGGCCATGTTTCATTCGCGCGCGACGCAGACGTATCAGCACGCGCAGGAGATCAGCCGCCGCTACGCTTCCTAGCGCCGCGTGACGGGCGCGATCCTCGCCGCCGTTCTGACCCCGCTGCAAATCTTTTTCTATGCCGAGGATGCATGGGAAGCTCGCGCGCTTCCCGCCTACGTTGCGTTTGACACGTCGATCACGCACCGCGATACAGCCGGTACCGTGACTCGCGGAAGCGAGCACGTCGTGCTGCGCACGTTCGATCACTGGTGCGCGACCGTTGAGATCGATCAAGGGCTGGCGCAGCCGAAAACGAGCCGCGGTCCCAACTGCGAAGGGCCGGCGTATTCTCCGCTTGGCTTCAACATTTCGTCGGTCTATCCGGGGAGCATGCAGATCGATCCGTTTGCCCCTTCCAAACTTCCCGTGATCGCGCAAGTACGCGCCGCGCATTACGACGTCACGCTCGCAGGCGAAGAGCGCCTCGACGACGCGGACGTCTATCACTTGCTCTTGCGCCCGCTCAACGCTCCCAATCAGTATCCGCTGCGCGCGCTCTGGGTCGATGGCGCGACGTTCCAGGTGCGCAAGCTGACATATGCGGAAAACCCCGGCGGCTGGAGCGCCGCGATCGATTATTCTTTCAAACCGTACGGACCGCAAGCGGTCTGGTGGATATCCGAGATCGACGCGAACTGGCAGCCGGCGCCCAACTCAAAGGACCGCGCCTTTTCCAGCACGCTCGTCTTGCAAAACGTCACGTTTCCCACGCTCGGGGCTGCTAAGTAAGTTTTTCCCGGCCGTGGGGCGTCAGAAAATCGAGGGCCGGCCCTATTGGTACGATGCGCGTTGGATTGATCTCATCATGCGTCATGTAGTAGTGGCGCTTGATGTGATCGAAATTCACCGTCTCTGCAATGCCGTCAATGGCATAGAGGTCCCGTAAATAGCCCCAAAGGTTGGGATAGTCGACGATGCGGCGGACGTTGCATTTGAAATGCCCGAAGTACACCGCGTCAAACCGGATCAGCGTCACGAACAGCTTCCAGTCGGTTTCCACCGGCTGTTTCGCAATCAGGTAGCGGCGGTGCGCTAAGCGCTCTTCGAGGCGGTCGAGCGTATCGAAGACGCCGTATGCCGCCTTTTCGTAGGCTTCTTGCGATGTCGCAAAGCCCGCGCGGTACACGCCATTGTTGACTGTTTCGTAGATGAGCTCGTTGAGCGCATCGATTTCGTCGCGGTGTTCGGCCGGATACAGGTCGATGCGATCTTTTGCAAACGCCTCGAACTCCGTTTCGAATGCGCGCATGATATCGTCGTCGGAGTTGTTGGCGATCCGCCGCGCCTGTTTGTCCCAGAGCGCAGGCACCGTCACGCGTCCCCGGTATGACGGATCGCTGACCGCATAGGCTTCACTCAAAAACGCAAAGCCGTTGATCGGGTCGCGCGAGTATCCCGGGCCTTCCCGAAACGCCCAGCCGCGCTCGTCGCGAATCGGATCGACGGCGCTCATCGAGATGGCATCCTCCAGACCTTTGATTGTACGCGCGATGATTGCGCGCGAGGCCCACGGACACGCCCACGAGACGTAGAGATGATAGCGCCCGGTTTCCCCCGCGATAGGCTCGCGGAAGGCGTCGCCCTGGCGCTGAAAGTCACCGCCGCTCTGCTCGTCCGGGAATTGCGCCTTGGCTATGGTGCTCACGATGTTGACAACATGTTACCGCACGTAACGGAGGCGAACCTGGAGGGCCGCCGTATGCTACGGTCATGGCGCGCCTCATAGCGTTAGCCCTTATTCTCTTAGCTGCGGCTTACTGCACGTACAGCAGCTTCTTTGCGACGAAGGCTTACGGCGATTGGGGAATCGCGTCGGTTCACGTCAGCGTGCCGTTCGACCATTCATTCGGCAGCGATCCACGCTCCGTCACCGTTTCCGCCGTCGATCCGGGCGGTCCCGCCGCGCAAGCCGGTATCGTCGCGGGCGACAGCCTGCGCGCGCTCGTTCCCCATGCACTCGTCTTCCTCAACCCGGCGCCCGGCACACGCATCAGGGCGCGAGTACTTCATCACGGGGAGAGCCGATCGGTAACGCTGACGGCGCAGGCGCGCTACAGACCGTCGCCTCCGACCGAAGTGATTCTTTTCGTCCTAGAAATCATTCAGCTCGCGCTTGCCTTTTTGCTTGCGCTCCGAAGTTGGGGCAACGCGCCGGCGCGAGCGCTCATTCTCTTCTTCGTTTGCGAGTCGGCGACGATGACCAACAATAACGCGGCTCTCGCGCGCGGCGTGATCATTTGGCTCTCCGTTACGGGGACGTTTGTTTCGGCCGCGGCACTGATCCGTTTCGCGTGCACATACCCTTCTAACCTAGAAAACACGAAATTACGGCGGATTTGCGCAAATGCGCTGCCGAGCCTGGCGCTTGTTTTGGCGGCCTTCTGGTTTGCAAATGTCTTCTCCGCCGATTGGCTCAACTTCGGCTTAGGGCAAGCGCGAGTCGAATACCGTTATGCGCTCATTATTTTCCTATCGGTTCTGCCGGCGCTCGGTCTCGTGGGCGGCTTGTTCTTACCCGATCCGGCTCAACGCCGGCGCTTGCGGCTATTGCTCGCCTTCTTCATCGTCGGATCACTCGGGCCAATTGCCTACGACGTCGTGCTGGCGGCGGCCCCGCTGCAAGTTTCCGTAGCGCGCCCGTGGCTTGCGACCCTGGTTATTACCGACGTCGGATTTGTATACGTTATTCTGCGCCATCGGCTTTTCGATCTTGGGTTTGTGTTGAACCGCGCCGCCATTTATGCGGTCCTTACAACTGTTTTCGTTCCCTTGTTCGCGCTGCTGGAGTGGCTAGCCGAGCGATTTATACTGAGTCAGAATCGGACGACAAATGCCTTGGTGCAGGTCGGCATCGCCCTGCTGCTCTTCATGTCGATCCGGCGCGCGCACGCCGTTACGGAACACTTTGTCGACGACTGGCTTTTTCGCGAGCGTCATGAAAACGATAGGGCACTGCGCGATTTCGCGCGGCAGGTGCTTTTTATCACGGATTTTCGAACGATAGCCGACCGTACGGTGCAAACGGTCTGCGCTAGGACTCAGGCGCAATGGAGCGCGCTCTACGTTCGCGACCAAGCCACCGGCACATATGTGCTGAGCTCAGCATGCGGAGAGTTGGATGCTCCGGCAAGCATGCCCGAAAACGATGCCGCTCTGGTGGCGATGCGGACCGATCATAAACCCGTCGAGCACGTCAGAGGCTCGCTTATTGCAGAGTCGCTGGCGCTTCCATTATTCGCGCGCGGCCATGTTGATGGTTTTCTTGCCTGCGGCGCGAAGGGGACCGGTGAATTTTACGCTCCCGACGAGCGCGACGCGCTCCTGCAAGTCGCGCACGGGGTTGCCGCAGCTTTCGACGGCGTTCGCCTAACGGCACTCGAGCGCGAAGTCGCACGGCTGCAGGGCGCTTTGTCACCCGCTAAGGTCGAGAACTAACTCCGTCGTCAGCGCGATCAAGAATCCGCACGCCAGCATCGACGTCACCAGTGGCGTAATCCCCAAGTTACGCCGCAGCACGGCCCAAATTTCGCCGATCACGAAAACCAACGCGCCGATCGCCGTCGCCAAAAATAACACCGAGAGAACCGGTGACTGAAACGTGTAGCCGACCACCGTACCCAAGAACGTGGGGCCGCCGGCGACGAGCCCGGCCAACCCGAGCTGCGGCCATGATGGAATGACGCGTCCCGAAAGCGGCGCGGCAATCCCGAAGCCTTCGGTCGCGTTGTGCAGCGCGAAGCCGACGATCAGGCCGATCGCAATCGCGGTCGCACCGCTTGCGGCCGAAGCGCCGATGGCTAGTCCTTCGGCAAAATTATGGGCGCCGATTCCGATTGCGATGACGGCGGCCAGCACGAGCGGCTGATCGATCGAGGATGCGGCACGGCTGCTGAGTTTGTTGGCAACAAAACCCAACCCGACAAGACCGGCAAATAAGCCGCCGACATAGGCGGCCGCAAGCGAAATGACTCCCACCGGCGCACCGCCGCCGTGCCAGAAACGCGCCGCTTGCGCCAGTGGCGCGGTGGCGCTTCCGGCGATTTCCACCACGAGGTAGACCAGGATTCCGATCGCCAATGCATTGAGCGCCGCCATCACCGACGGCGACACGTTGCGCATCCGCGCGACCGGCAATCCGAGAAATATCGTCAGTCCGGCGATCGCACCCAGGAGCACCGTCATGCCGAAGGATAGTCCGCCCTTTGTGCGGCCGAATGAGGGAAGCATCGCGCGCATCGCGGTGTTCATTGCGGCTCCGGTGTACGGCGTGCCCTGGTAATGAATCGCGGTGACCAAGCCATCGGGCATTCCCGAACCGTCCTCGGTGTGATCGATCACGTGACAGTGCACGAGCCACGTTCCCGGTAGTTGATTGGCCTCGATGATGACGTCCACGCGCTGTCCGGGACCCAAAAAAACCGTATCCTCGATATCTTGGTACGTCACCGGCTGCGCATCGCGCGCGACGATCCGCTGATAATGCCCGTGCGTATGCATGGTGTGCATGCTTTCGCCGGAAATGTTGATCCAGCGAAGGCGAACGCGCTGGCCCTTACGCACCTCGATCGGCGCCGTGTACGGATACTCTTTTCCGTTGATCGTAAAATGGTTTTCGCTTAAACTTTGAATCGCCCACGACGACAGCACCTCGACGTCGTCGCGATCCGACCGTTGCGATGCGGAGACATGCGCCGGCAAGACAACTATCGCGCCGTAAAGTCCGCTGTTGACCATTTCTTCGTCGTCGTGTGAGTGATAGAGGAACGTTCCGGGCGTATCCGCGGTGAAGATGTACCGATAGGATTGGCCTTGCATCACCGGTGGCTGCGATATGCCGGCGACGCCGTCCATGCTCACCGGAATCTCGTGAATGCCGTGCAGATGCAGCGTGTCGGGAGTGCTCTGTTCGTTGCGGTAATCGATCACGACGCGATCGCCTTGATGCACGACCAGCGTCGGGCCGGGGACGACGCCGTTATAGGTCTTGGCCATCACGGTCAGTCCCGGCTGGAGCGTCCACGGAGCGTCGCGCTCCACCAGGTGAAAAATGCGCGTGCGGCCGCTGGATTGGGCAACGGCTCCGAACGTGCCGTCTTCGCGGCGTGTCAGCTTGGACTCGCCCGGGTAAGGGGTCGCGGCGGGGATGGCGCCGCGCAGGGGCTGCATGCCGATCGCGGCTGGGTTGCCCCCCGCTGTCGTCTCGTCCGTATCGGCCCAGGCCGGGCCTACGCTGAGCGCTCCCAAGAGAAGCGCGAAGGCGAATAAGCCTCGCCTGACGATCGACTTCGGCACGCCTAACTGTTCCGGGAAGCGGGGCTTTTGGCCCCCTACGTCACCAGAGCTTGCCGCCACCCACCAGGATATACAGAATTGGACCGATGCCCCAGATAATCGAAAAGGCACCCCAGATGAATTTCTGGGCAGTCGTCAGGTCGTCGCGGCCGGCGAGATCGACCAGCACCAGTATCCATGCAACCGGGTGCAGGATTATCGCGATTAAGATCTCGAGCAGCAACTTCATGCCATCAGTATATGCCACGCGGCGGCCGGCGCCCTAGTGTCTAACCCGTTCCGCGCGCGCGCAAACGCACCGGTGGCGCTCATTACGATCACCGTTATGCTCGGGTTGATCATGGCAATCATCGACGCCACGATCGTGAACGTCGCGCTCAACGACATCGCCGGCAACTTGGGCGCGTCGATCGACGAAGTCGCGTGGGTGGCGACGGGCTACATTCTGGCAAGCGTCGTCGTCATGCCGCTCAACGGCTGGCTGACCGCGTATCTCGGACGCAAAAATTTCTATGCCGGCTGCCTGGCGATCTTCACGATCGCGTCGCTGCTCTGCGGGACCGCGCACAGCATTTGGCAGCTGGTCTTTTATCGCGTGATCCAGGGCTTCGGCGGCGGCGCGCTGCAGCCGACCGCGCAAGCAATCCTGTTCGAAACCTATCCGCCGGCAAAGCGCGGCGCGGCCATGGCGATCTTCGGGCTGGGCGCGATGGTCGGACCGGCGGTTGGCCCTACGCTGGGCGGATACATTATCGACAACTATACGTGGCCGCTCATCTTCTATATCAACATACCGATCGGCATCGCGGCGTTTCTCATGACGCTCATGTTCATTCCGAACCCGCACTTCTTGGAAAAACCGAAGGGTGGCGTCGATTGGATTGGACTAGGGTTGCTGACGGCCGGGCTTGCATCGCTGCAGTACGTGCTGGAACGCGGGCAACACGACGATTGGTTTGACTCGGGCACGATCTGGACGTTGTCGATCGTCGCGATCGTCGCCCTCGCCTGGTTCATCTACAAGACGATACGCGACAAGTATCCGCTCGTGGATATCCGAGTCTTTCGATTCCGGACATTCACGATCGGCAACATCATTGGCATCGTGTTAGGGTTTGGATTATTCGGAACAAGTTTGATCTTGCCGCTCTTCTTTCAAACCATCCTAGGGTTCACGGCATTTCAAACGGGAATGGCGCTGCTGCCCGGCGCGATCGCAACGGCGGTAAGTATGCTGATGGTCGGAGCGCTGATGCGTTTTCTCGACTCGCGCGCGATGGTTATCTTCGGCATGCTGCTGTTCGGTATCTCGACGTGGTGGATGGGTGGCCTAACGCAAGATGCCGGGTACTGGGACGTTTTTTGGCCGCGGGTCTGGCAGGGGCTGGCGCTCGGCTTTATGTTCGTGCCGCTAACAACGGTGACGCTGGGGGCGGTTCCTAAGGAAGAGCTTGCCGGCGCAACCGGCGTCTCGGCGCTGATCCGCCAGCTCGGCGGCAGTTTCGGGATCGCGATTCTCACGACGCTGTTGGCACGGCAGACTGCAGTCGCGTGGAGCGAACTCGCCTCGGGCGTCACCAACGCGCACGGCTACTCGATACCGATCCTCACGGGTTTGGTCGCGCAACAGTCCGCCTTGAATGCCTACGATTATCTCTTCAGGCTCTCCGCGATCATTTTCTTTTTCTGCGCACCGCTGGTGATCTTCATGCGGCCGTCGCGGCGAGCTGCCGCCGCCGCGGCAGCAATGGCCGCGGAGTAAAGGCGCCGGCCCCGGCTTGCACTAAAGGTAACGGCGGCTATGAAGGTCGCCGTCATTCTGCTTGCCGTCCTCGCCATTGCGCTTGGCTGCTATGATCTCGCCAATCCCTATCGCTTCGGAATGTTCGGTTTCGATTTTCACACCCTCAACAACGGCGATCAGGTCGTCACGCGAGTCTATCCGGGTTCGCCCGTCGACCGGGCCGGATTGCGCCCCGGGGATATCACGGCCTGGAGCAGGACGTCGGCTCGCACGGCGTTTGATTCGACGTTCAGGCGCACCGGAGAAGCGATAACATTTCCGGTGGTGCGCGACGGCAAAGTCGTGCAAATGCGCATTGTCGCGGCGGAATATGCCAGCGTCAAACCCCTCGAAGAGGGGCCGCTCGCGTTGTTCATCCTAATCATTTTCGCGTGCACAGGGGTACTCGTGGCCTGGCGCGGCGGCGCGCGGCAAGTGGCGGCCTGGCTCGCGATCTTCCTGGTGGGATATGCGCTGCAGATGGCCTTCTATTGGTTTTCGGATGTCGCCGTCTCGACCGGCTTATCGTTCGCGGGCAACCTGCTCGGCGCGGCCTCGAGCTGGATGAACACCTACATGCTGCTGCTTTTCGTCGCGTACTTTCCACCGTTTACGTCGGCGTTCCGCAGTATCTTCCGCCGCATCGCGCTGCCGCTCGTTGTGGCAGCGGCGTTGGTCCAGCTGTGGATCTATCTCGCCGATACCTATCCCCCGACGCAGCTTTTCGAGATAGCCGGATCGGCGAGCCCGAATTGGTTTCAGAATCTCGTTTGGATCGTCATCTCCGTACTCACGCTCGTGGCGGCGATCGAAGGCCTCCAGCGCGCCGACGCCGAGCACCGCGCGCAGATGCGCTGGGTGGCGGGGGCGCTCGTCCTGTCGCAGTCGAGTTGGGTGATCGCGAACCTCTCGTTGATGATCGATCCGAACCCGAAACCCTGGTTTGCTTGGATCTCCTTATTCGAGGACGTACCGCTGCTGGCGATAGCCTACGCCATTTTGCGGCACCGCCTAGTCGACCTCAGCATCGTCTTCAGCCGAGCGGCAGCCTTCGGATTCGTTTCGATCGCACTTGTCGGACTTTTTATCGCGGGCGAATGGATCGCCGCGCAAATCGTGGAGCGCGGGCTCGGGGCGGCCGCTGCGAGCGGCTGGCTCGGCAAAGCCGTGCCGTTATTTATCGCGCTTGGCGTCGGTCTCTCGGCCCGCTCGATTCATGGTGCGGTCGAAAAAAGACTCAACGTCTTGTTTTTTTCCAGACGCGAAAAATCGCTGGCGGCGCTCCGGCGCCTGGCGCTCGAGGCGGACGTCGTCACCGACAAACGGTCGCTGCTGGATCTCACCTATGAATCGGTGCGGGATAATATCGAGGGCCGCTACGCCGCGATCTATATCGCGACTGACGGGGGATACGACCGCGCACGCACGTCGGAAGAGCATCTTCCCGTCCGCTTGGATGAAAACGATCCGGCGATCGTGCGGATGCGGCGGTGGAACGAGCCCTTTGAAGTCGACTTCTGCGAGCACGGGCTGAGCGAGGCGCTGCTGCTGCCGATGACCGTGCGCGGTGCGCTGCTCGGAGTGCTCGTCTGCGGTCCCAAGCGAGAGCGCACGCATTACTTAACGGACGAATTCGACGCACTCGCGTTGGTCGCTCATCGCGCGGGAACCGCATACGAGCTCCTCTCGCGCGAGGTTCGGCCGGCCGGCCCGGAGATCGACCTCGCGACGCTGCGCGACTTGATTCGCGCCGAACTGCTGGCGCTGCAAGCGCCGCAAGCCCAAACCACCTAACCGCGTGCGCACGTTCGCCAGCGACAACAACGCGCCGATCGCCGCCGAGATCCTGCAAGCGATCGTCGAAGCAAACGACGGCGACGCCGTCGGCTACGGACACGACCCGTATACGGAACGCGCCAAGACAGCTTTCCAGGACATCTTCGGCCCTGGCAGCGACGTGTATTTTACGTTCAACGGCACCGGCGCCAACGTCGTCGCGCTGAGCTGCTTGACGCAGCCATACGAGGCCGTCATTTGCCCCGCGACCGCGCATCTGCAAACCGACGAATGCGGCGCATTCGAGCGATTCGCCGGCTGCAAGCTGCTGGCAGTGGAATGCGACGACGGCAAACTCACGCTCGAACATCTCAAGACCTTCGCGCAGGCATCACGCGAGGAGCATCACGTTCAGCCGCGCGTCGTCTCGATCTCGCAATCGACGGAGTTCGGCACGCTCTACGAACCGGCCGAACTGCGCGAGCTCTGCGAGTTCTCCCACGCGCAGAACTGGTACGTCCACATGGACGGCGCCCGCATTTCGAATGCGGCGGCGGCGCTCGGGTTGGGATTGCGCGAAGCTTCCCGCGATCTCGGCGTTGACGTCTTGAGTTTCGGCGGCACCAAGAACGGGCTCATGGGAGGCGAGGCGGTCATTTTCTTTGACGGCGCCCTACACCGCAGGGCCGCGCCGTACGCGCGCAAACAGGGAATGCAGCTCGCGTCGAAGATGCGCTTCATCGCCGCGCAATTTTCCGCGCTGCTGCAGGACGAGCGGTGGCGCACATATGCCGATCACGCCAACGCCATGGCCAAGAAGCTTGAAAGCGGTGTGTCCGGCATAGCCGGCGTGCGCATCACGCGGCCCGTCCGCTGCAACGCAGTTTTCGCAACGCTCGATCGAAGCGCCATCGAACGCATTCAAAAGCATTTCTTTTTTTACGTGTTCAACGAAGCGATGCCCGAGGTGCGGTGGATGACTCATCACGCCACGCGCCCCGAAGACGTCGACGCATTCTGCAAAGCGATCGCGCAGGGCTTAGCGCAGTAAGCGCCGGGCCAAAGGGTTGAGCGCGCGCGAACGCCAGCGCTGCTCGTAGTTGAGTTTGAGCGCGACGTTGCGGGCACGTACCCACGGCGGCTGCGCCGCCCGCGCAAGCTCCGCCGCGCGAGCTTGTTGGGACGCATACTCTTGCCGGAGTTCGGCGACCGCCGATCGCGCGGCCGCGGGATGCGCCCCCGTGAATCGCAGCACGCTCGGCCACATAGCGCGGAAGTAGACGGCCGGATCGATCGCGTCGAGTTCTTCTTCGGGAACGACTTCACCGATCTGACCCAGGCCCGCGTACTGCCGTCCCTTTTCGGCATGCCGCCGCGGCGGAAGCACATGTCCGTAATGCGCGTACACGTACGGCAGCGCCAGCCGCCGGCCGGCAAGCCCGCGCAGCTGTTCGTGAACCGGCCCTTCCCAACGCACACCGGGCTTGACGCGGAAAAATACCATCCGCCGCTCGATCGACGTGTACAGATCGAAAGACTGAAAGAAATGCCACGTGTACGCATCCACAAAATCGAATTCCGCAGGCACCGCTTCGACATTGCGCGCGACGCGGCGGAACGTTTCGCCGTGCACTTCGTCGGCATCGACAAACGCGGCCCAGGGGCCGGCGCCGACCCGGACGTGCAGATCCAAACACCGGTTGCGGGCGGTGGAAAAGTCCGTGAACGGCGTCCGGTCAACAAAAAGCCGTCCGGAGCGTCCAAACCAGCTGGCGCGCAGCGTTTCTTCGTGCGGCGAAGTACCGTTGGAATTATCGTTGACGACCAACGCGTCGACGGCTCCGACGATCGATTCGAGCAAAGGCTTCAGAAACGGCTCGTCGCGAGATCCGACGATCAAATGCGCCGCCGAACGCATCGCGGTCATGCTCCGGTTTGCGCCAGCACGTCGAGCGTCGCACGCGCGGTCGCGTCCCACGAAAACTTCGCCGCTTGCTCCAAACCACGCCGCGACAGGTCCGCGCGCAGTTCTTCCGAGGAGGCGATCTCCAGGAGCGCCGCCTCCCATGCAGCGATGCTGCGCGGGTCGTCCACGTAGAGCGCGGCTCCGCCGCAAACTTCCGGCAGAGATGCGGCGCGTGAAACCGCGGCGGGCGCGCCGCACGCCATCGCCTCGAGCGCCGGCAATCCGAACCCCTCATACAATGTGGGAAATGCCAAACACAGCGCGCCGCGGTAGACGTCGCGAAAGCGTTCGGCGCTCAGATCGCGCAGCGCGACCACGCCCTCGGGAAGATCGTCGCCGCTCACGATGGCGAGCGCGACGCCTTGCGGGGCCAACGCGTTGCGCCATGCCGCAATCAGCGTTGCGACGTTCTTGCGTTCCTCGAGGGTTCCGACGTACAGCACGTACGGTCGATCGCGCAGCGCTGGGGGAAGTTCTCCCGGCTCTCCGGGCGTGAAGCGTTCGTCCGCGGCCAGCGGCACAACGACGACTCGTTCCGGCTCGACACCGAGGTAACTCTCGATACCGCTCTTCGAAAAATGCGAGTCGGCGATGATGCGGTCGGCCGTGCGGGCGGAGGTGACAAAGGGCGCCTGCTGCGATCTCCGCTTTTCCGGATCGGTCGCGGGATACACAAAGGGAGCCACGTCGTGCATCGTCACGACGTTGCGGCGGCAGCCGCGAAAAAACGTTCCGTTCCACGGATGCCACGCGACCGTTGCCCCCCGCGGAACGCGCGAAGCGACTGCGAAATCCTCCGAGCCGAGTTCGGCGGCCAGGGCGCGCTTTTTCAATCCGGGCAGCGGGTGGCGCACCAGCAGCGTCACCGTGCACTCGCCGCCGGCAAGCATGCGCCGCAGAATGGCGCGCAAATAGACGCCGATGCCGCGCCGGTCCGTCAGCAGATTATGAGCATCGACCGCGACGTGCACGGAGTTGGAGTATGCCCAATGAGCCCCGCCGCCCTGTACCGAACGCGCCTTGGAGAATGATTGCGGCGGGTGTGGATGCCTGGAACCTGACGGGCGATCATCGGGGAATCGGCAGGTACGTGCGCGCGCTCTTAGGCCAATGGCGCAGCGCTTTTGCCGATCGCATCAGCGTGACGCTCATCGTGCCGGAGTGGCATACGTGGACCGCCGGCGCCCGCTACCGCGCCGAAGCGGGCGGCGACTATCCGGTCCGTTCGCGCCGGTTGCACGGCCGCAGCAATCTCGACGTTCTGTGGTTTCCGTTTAACGGCCCGAGCTGGGACGGATTTTCGCTTCCGTCGGTTGCGACGCTGCACGACGCTTCCACGTTCGTGCGGCCCGAATATACCGAAGCCGATCGCGCATCGTTCCGCCGCGCGGCGCGCCGATGTGCCGCGCTCATCACCGATTCGGAATTTTCAAGAACGGAGCTCGTACGCGAACTGCAGCTCGAGCCCTCGCGGATCGCGGCGATTCCGCTCGGCATAGGCGCGCCGCTGCCGGTGCAACCGGTGCCGCTCGACGTCTGCGCGTTTGGCCGGTTCGCTCTTTTCGTCGGCGAAAACGATCCGCGAAAAGGGCTCGACACGCTGATCGAAGCCCTCACGCTTTTGCACGACGCCGGCGTGAACATACCGCTGGTCGTTGCCGGAACATCGACGGCGCGTTCTCGCGCGCTGCTCGAACGCGCGCGCTGCCGGCTTCACGCGCTCGGTCACGTTGACGATCCCACGCTTGCAGCGCTCTATCGCGCGTGTGCGGTCTCAGTCTATCCGTCACACTATGAGGGCTTCGGCTTGCCGGTCTTGGAGGCGATGAACTACGGTGCCCCCGTCATTGCGTCGTCGGCAGCGGGCATTCCGGAGGCGGGCGGTGACGCACCGGTCTACGTCCCGCCGGCCGACGCCCAGGCGTTAGCGCACGCGTTGCGGCGCGTGACCGGCGACGAAACGCTCGCGCAGGCAATGCGCGAGCGAGGCTACGCGCGTGTACGCGAAATGCCGTGGCGCAGAACCGCTGAGAAAACGCTGGCGGTGCTCGAGACCGCCGCGAGATGACGCGTATCCACTTAGCGACCGCGCTCGTGCGGCGCGGCAGCGACGTTTTACTGGTCGCCTCAAAGTATCCCAATCATGCCGAGCCGCTGTGGAACTTGCCTGGAGGACGGCAGATGGCCGGCGAGCTGCTGACCGAAACCGCGGTGCGCGAACTGCGGGAAGAGACCGGGTTGCTGGGCAGCATACGAGAGCTCTGTTACGTGAGCGAGTCCTACGACGCCCAGACGCAGATCACCAACGTCACGTTTGCGGTAGAGGCTGCCGGCACGCCGGCCGTTCCCGCGCACGGCCGCGATCACGTCGTATCGGCAGAATGGGTGCCCGCCGAGGAACTCTCCAAACGGCTGGCCATCGCCGTCGTTCGCGATCCGCTCCTGGCCTATCTCGATAAGGGAATTCGTTACGCCGGCTATGCCGAAGCCGGTGTCTCGATCGTTTTTCCTGACTGAAGCCACACGTCGCGGTCCAATTTGTGCACCAGCACGTCAACGGGGCGTCCGCTGATCGTGGCTCCGTGCGGCAGCACGCCATCGGCGTGAAATTTCAAGCGCCGCAGTAGGCGCCGCGACGGTTCATTTGCCGGAACGCAGAAGGCTTGGACGCGGGCGACGCCGGCGGTGTCGAAAGCTTGCGTGAGCAGCGCGCGCACCGCTTCGGTTGCCACGCCTTTTCCCCGATGTTCGCGCAAGATGCTGTAGCCAATCTCGCCGGCGGTTTCTTTTCGATCGGAGATGCGCAGCGAGACCCAGCCCAAGTATCCCGAGGAGTTCGCGAACTGCACGAGCCATTCGAAGCGCCCGGTCGATCCGGCGCGGAGCTGGGTCGGACGCGCCGCCACCATTTGGCCGAACGCTTTGCGCCCGGCCGCCGGCAGATCTTGATACGTACGCAGATCCGGCTGCTGGAGCAGTTCCCACAGCGTGCCCGCGTTCCGGGACGTCACGGGAACCAGCCGGAGGCGTGGCGTTTCGATCGTATGCATCTCTTCTGAGAGGATTTTACCAGTTTTCGGCCCGGCTCATGTTGTTTAAGCATGCGCTCGTCGTGATGGAAGCGCGGAGGGCCTATGGAAGTCACGTTCTCCGGGACGGTAACCAGTCCGCCCCGGTATTTTTTCGGGACGCGCACGAAATGCGAGCACGAGACCTTCGGCGTCCGGACACCCGACGGGCCGGTGCAAATCATCGACAACACCGGTATCGCTCCGCGCGTTCCCGTGCAGCCCGGCGACCGCGTCCAGGTGCGCGGCGAAATGGTGCACGATCCCGGGCGCATCCCGATCGTGCATTGGACTCACCACGATCCGCAGGGGCGGCATGTGGCCGGCTTTATCGAGTTGCGCGGGCGGCTTTATGCATAGCTCTTCCCGAGATTAACTCAGGAATCGTCACGAAACGGTAGCCGCGCTTCTTCAGCTCCTCAATCACCAGACGCGTCGCGGCAATGTCGGCGCTGCGGTCGCAGACGTGAGGATTCAGATTCCGCTGCGCGCAGAGCTGCCCCCGATTGCCGTCGTGCAGCACGACGATCGAACCGTCGCCGGCCACGCGCAAGACGCGCTGCGCGATCTGAGCGGCCGACGGATACTCCCAATCCCGCGGCAACGGCTCCGACCACATGACCACCGTGTAGCCCAGGCGTTGCGCCGTCCGCATCACGATCCAGTCGCGCGCCCCGAAAGGGGGACGAAAGAGCCGCGTATGAATTCGCGCGGCCGCCGCAATCGCGGCGTCGGTACGCTGGATCGAAGTTGCCACCGCGGAGGGCGGATAGACGATCAGGTGACTGTGGTCCCAGCTATGGTTGCCGATTGCGTCGCCGTCGCGAACTTCGCGCCGCACGACTTGCGGATACGCCTGTACTGCCCGCCCGACCACGAAAAACGTCGCATGTACGCGCTCGCGCTCGAGCACGTCGAGAATACGGCCGGTATACGGCGGATTGGGGCCGTCGTCGTAGGTGAGGGCGATCACGCGCTCGTTCGAAGGCCCGCGCGTCACCGTGCGGCCGAACATCTGATTGGCAGGCTGCTCGAAGTGCTCGTAAGCCAGGAAGGCCACAGCGGCAAGCACGGCCGCAACGATGGCGACTCGAAGGGCGATCAATGCGACGTGTTAACCAGCCGTTGCGCTTGGAGAATCTTCTGGCGAAACGAAGCCGGGCCGAATGAACGAAACGCGCGCACGATTTTCTCGAAACGCGGGTCCGCCAGGGCGGTGCTCTTGAGTTTCAGTAAATCCGGCGTCGGACTGTTAGGGCTCATGTGGATCTCGAATTGGCGCCCGGCCGTAACTGCCCAGTAGTGAGGATCCGTGAACGTTATCGTGCGCGAGCCTTGCTTGTGGTTGACCATCTCGTGCACGTACAGTGTGTAGCGGACGTCCGTGTTCCCGCGCGGAGGCCGGTTCGTCAACTGCCAAATTCCGTCTTGGACGACGTCGTCAAAGAAAAAGGTCATGTCGTAGCGCTTGGCCGGCGGCATCGTGATGGTGACGACTTTCCCCGAGTAGCCTGAGATTTTGTACTGCGCGGTCGAGAGGCCGTTGTTGTTCCGGATGACGTACTGTTCTTGGTAAATCGGCGGATTGGCATAGGCGATCGTGAGCCGCAACTCTAGGACCGTCGGCGCCTGGAGCACTTTGTCAACTTGCGGTTTGTTCTGGAAATCAGGCCACTTGATCAGAAATCCGGCCAGCAGAAACACAATCGCAAAAACGAAGAGCGCGGTAGGCAGCCAAGGTCGGCGCATGTGCCGAGTTACGGACCGGGCTGCGAGGCCTCCTGGTCGAGCACGCGGTTGACGACGGCGTCCGCCAGCTTGTTATCATTGCGACGGACGTGCGCGATGTCGACGTGCGAAAATTTTCGCAGCAGGCTCTTCACGCGGCTATGGAGCGGCTGAAGGTCCGGATGCTTGACGCGGTACTCGCCGGAAAGCTGCCGCACGACGAGTTCGCTGTCCATGCGCACCGACAGGCTGCTCAGGCCGTGCTCCAGGGCGGCTTCCAATCCAATCTGCACGGCGGTCCACTCGGCGACGTTATTGGTCGCGACGCCCAGAAAGTGCCCGACCTCGTGCAATATCTGCCCGTCGAGTCCGACGAGCACGGCGCCCGACGCTGCCGGTCCCGGATTGCCGCGCGAACCGCCGTCGGTAAAGAGAGTTGCTTCAACCGGCGGCGGCGTAAAGAGTGGTTCCACCGATGTGCTGGTTCAACGACGCGCCGTCCTAACATTCAGGTCAATCCGAAGGTTGAACCACCGATCTCATGTCCATTCCGATTCGCTCCTGCAAATCTTCCTGCTTCTCCGCGACCGGTTTCGCGATATGCATGGCACGGTGATAAAAAGCCTCGAAATAATCGAGGCTTTTAACTTTCGGGCTGCCGGGATTTGAACCCGGGGCCTCCTGACCCCCAGTCAGGCGCGATAACCAAGCTTCGCTACAGCCCGACTGCCGATTTCAGGATTGGTGGGAGTGGGGACCGTCTCCCTGCGGGTTGGCGAAGATTGTGCCGGATCGCGAGGGCGAGCACGTTAGCGGTTGCCGCGAAGCGTGCCCGGCCGCGAATCCGGAGGGCTCAGCGCCTGCGTTTTTTCTTCGCTGCCGTCTTTTTCGAACCGCCGCGCCCGCCGGCGACGGCATCTTTCAGCGCCTTTCCGGCGACGAACGCCGGGACTTTGCGCGCCGGAATCTTAATCTTGGCGCCCGTCTTCGGGTTGCGCCCCTCGCGCGCTTTCCGGGCACGCACCTTGAATCTTCCGAACGGCGTGAGAGCGACTTCATCACCCTTTTGCAGCGCCGACGTGATCTCTTCGATGATCAAGTCGACTATTTCCGTCGCTTGGCGTTTCGAGAGTTCGGACTCGCTGGCAACGGAATCTACGATTTCGGCTTTCGTCAAGTTCTCAAGTCTCCTTATGCGGCATTAGTGCGATGATGGGCCCTGCCGCCTGGATTGTTATACGGAGGGACTCAGCGGCCTCCTTCCGCGCGTTCAGCGAAAAACTCATATTTTATGGGCCGCAGCGCGCAGCGCGAGCAGATAGGAATCAACGCCGAAACCACCGATCGTCCCCGCGCAGACGGGCGCCACGACGCTTTTGCGGCGAAACTCTTCGCGCGCGAAAATGTTCGACACGTGCACCTCGATGACCGGAATGCCGATCGCCGAAATCGCATCCGCGATCGCGAACGCATAATGCGTATACGCGCCGGGATTGACGATCACGCAATCGTAGGCGCCGCGCGCGCCATGCAGCTCGTCAACGATCGCGCCCTCCGAATTATGCTGCACGCTGCGCACGTCGATCTGCAAATCTTTGGCGAGCTGCGCGATGCGCGCATCGATTTGCGCAAGCGTCTGCGTACCGTAGACGCCGGGTTCCCGCTCGCCTAGCAGATTCAGATTTGGCCCGTGGATCACCAGGACTCGCATTGGCGGCGCTTTCGGGGAGGAAAGAAAGCGAACCTCGGGGCAAGTGCGGCCCGGATCATGCGCGATGCGATCGTCACCGCCTCAGCACCCGAAGCCGGGTTTGCCATAACCGCTGCGGTCACCACCGGGCTGGTCCGCGAAACCCAGCGCCGCCACGGCTTGAGCCCCACGGCGACGGCCGCCGCAGGGCGTCTTGTCACGGGCGCCGCGCTTTTGGGCGCCGGATTAAAAGATACGCTGCGGATATCGCTGCAACTGGCCGGCGACGGTCCTCTGCAGCGGGTTGCCGCCGAGGCGTGGCTGACCGCTTCGGGCCGGATCGGAGCGCGCGCCTATGTCAAATCGCCGCACGCGGATCTTCCGCTCAATGCGGCCGGGAAGTTCGACGTTGCCGGCGCGATCGGTTCGGGAACGCTGCACGTCACCAAAGCTTATGAAGAGGGGCAGCCTTACATGGGTGTGGTTCCGCTCCAAAGCGGCGAGATCGCCGAAGATCTCGCGTTCTATCTTTTGAAGTCGGAACAGATTCCCAGCGCGGTTGCGCTCGGCGTACTGGCCGACCCATCGGGGGTAGTAGCCGCCGGCGGCGTGATCGCTCAAGTCTTACCGGACGCCGACGAGAAAGCGATCGCGATGCTCGAACGGCGCGCGCTGGAGCTTCCGCCGATCACCACGCTGATTTCGAACGGAGCGGCCGCGCACGAGTTGATAAAACGGTTTGCCGGCGAGACGGCCGTGCGATCCGAGCGCGTCATCGAAGTCGGCTTCGCCTGCCTGTGCACGCGCGAACGCGTTGAAACCGCGCTGGCGGGACTGGGCGCGGACGAGCTGCTCAAGATGTCGCGGGAGCGACCGCGCACCGACGCGACGTGCGAATTCTGTAAGAGCGTTTACGTTTTCAGTTCGGACGAGCTCGCCCAGCTCGTTAGCCTTTTGAGAAAAGCGTAGGCGGCGGGTCGCGATAGGGATCGATCCGCTCCCAAAATGCCTCACGAATTCTTCCGCGCACGTTTTCGTACCACCAGCCGCACTCGCACTTGATCGGCGGGCCGCCCGATTCCGGATAGGCGTATTCGCGCTTGCAGCGCTTGCAGATAAATTTCTTCATATCAGTTAGGCAGGACCCTGACAAATTTTCGCGCGCCGACCGAGAGCGTCACCGGGCCGCCCGCCGGCCACGGCGCCTTCGGGTCCTCGACGAGTATACCATCGATCCGGACACCCTTACCCGCAACCAGACGCTCCGCCGCGCGTTTGCTTTCAGCCAGCCCCGAGGCAACGAGCACGTCGGTCACGCGGCGCGCATCGCCGAGTTTCATCTCGGGTACGTCTCCCGCCGGCAGCTCGCGCTGCTGAACGGTCCGTTCGAAATACTCCCGGGCAGCGTTGGCCGCCGCCGCGCCGTGATAGAGCGCCACCACCTCTTGGGCAATCTGTTTCTTCTCTTGCATCGGGTGCGCTTTACCGCCGGCGAGCGCCGCGGAAAGCCGGTCGCACTCTTCTTGCGAACGAAACGCCGCGAGGCGCGCGTAACGCGGAATCGATTGGTCCGGAATCCGCATGAGTTTTCCGAACTGCTGTTCCGCGGGCTCGGTCAAACCGACGTAATTGCCGGCTGATTTCGACATCTTCTTGGAGCCGTCTAAACCTTCGAGCAGCGGGACGGTCATGCAGACTTGTTCACGCTGCCCGGCCGCGCGCTGATATTGGCGTCCCATGAGCAAATTGAAAAGCTGATCGTTCCCGCCGAGCTCGACGTCGGCGTGCAGCGCGATGCTGTCGTACGCCTGTGCGATCGGATACAGAAACTCGTGCAGCGCGATGGGCGTTCCGGCTTTGTAGCGTTCGCGAAAATCCTCGCGTTCGATCATCTGCGCGACGGTGACCTGGGAGAGCAGCCGCAGCAAATCGGCTGACGTTAGCCGGTCGAGCCACGTCGAGTTGTATTCGAGACGGACGCGATCCATGTCGAGCACTTTGCCCGCCTGTTCCGTATACGTTTTCATGTTCGCGGTTATCTCGGCCGTCGTCAGCGGCGGCCGCAATTCGTTGCGTCCCGACGGATCGCCGATGCGCGCGGTAAACGAGCCGATCACCAAGACGACCTTCTGGCCGGCGTCGACAAAGGCTTGAAGCTTGCGCAAGACAACAGCGTGTCCCAGATGCAGATCGGGGGCCGTGGGGTCGAGTCCGAGTTTAACGGTGAGCGGTTCGGGGCCGGCTAGCCGTTCCTCGAGCTCGTGGCGCGTCTCGACGTGGTCGAACCCGTCGAGCAGTTCTTCGATCGCTTTGGACATTGCTCAGCGCAGTTCAAAAATGGTTACGCCGCCGCCTCCCTCGTCTTCGCCGCCGTAACGCACGTTCGTCACCTGCGGATGCGCGCGCAAATACTCTTGCAGCCCGCGCCCGAGCATGCCGGTGCCTTTTCCGTGAATCAGCCGCAGCGGCGAATTTCCCGCCAGCACCGCTTCGTCGATCCAGCGATCGACCAGCGGCTCCGCATCGACAAACCGTTTGCCGCGCACATCCAATTCCGCCGTCGTCCGGCCGGAAGCTTCGAGCGTGGCTTCTCCCTGCGAGGGCCCCGAACGTCTCGCCGGCGCCGCGATAGGCCGGAGATCGCTCCTGCTCACCATCATCTTCATCGGACCGACCGCGACGAGCACGTTCTCGCCGTTATCGGCTACCACCGAGCCGTCTTGTGAAAGCGAGAGGACGCGTACCGGATCCCCTTGCGCGAACGCGCGCGGCGGCGCGGCGCCTGCTGGGGACTCATCCGGAGACATTCCCAGGTCGCGGTGCAGATCGTCGAGCGTTCGCTGCAAAAGCTCCGCTTGACCGCGCGTCACCTTGGCGGGCGTCCGCTGCGCGGCGTGCGATACGAGATGTGCCGCAAAGTCGCGCAGCGTTTCGCGCAGGCGCGTATCCGCGTTTTGCGCGAAGGTGCGGCGCTCGCGTTCGAGCGTTTCAGCCCGCGAGCGTAAATTTTCTTGCAGCGTGCAGACGTGGTCGCGATCGCGCTGGAGCGCTTCGCGCTCCCGCTGCAGGTTCGCGTTGAGATCGGCGAGTTGGCTCAGCGCCCGCTCGTAATCGCGATCGCGCGACGTCAGCAGGGCTTCGGCGTTCTCGATCAGTTCGCGATCGATGCCGATCGATCGGGCGAGCGCAAAGGCCAGCGATTGCCCGGGCGTGCCGACGTCCAAATGAAACGTCGGCGCGAACGTCTGCGGATCGAAGCGCACGCTTGCGTTGGTTACTTTGCCGGCTTCGTGCGCGAAGAGTTTGAGTTCAGTGCTGTGCGTCGTTACGATCGCGCACGCCCCTGCGGCAAGCAGGCGTCCGAGCATCGCGACCGCGAGCGCGGCACCGCTCCCTGGTTCGGTGCCGCCGCCGATTTCGTCAACCAGCACCAGCGAACGCGGGCCGGCGCGCGCGAGAATGTCGCGCATCCGCGCAAGGTGCGCCGAAAACGTCGAAGTGTTGGCTGCGATCGATTGCTCGTCGCCGATGTCGGCGAAGACGCAGTCGAAGCGCCCGATGCGCGTTCCATCGGCGGCCGGTACTTGCATACCGGCGTACGTCATCAGCACGAACAGCCCGACCATCTTGAGCGCGACCGTCTTGCCGCCCATGTTTGGACCGCTGATCACCAGCACGCGCGTGTTTTCGTCCAGCGTAAGCGATTGGGGTACGGCGCGATCGCCGAGCAGCGGATGACGTCCCGATTGAACGCTCATGCCGGAGTCCTGCGTGAGCTCGGGCACGCGCGCGTCCATCGCTTGCGCAACGTCTGCTTTGGCCGCCAGCCCGTCGAGCTCGGCGAGCATCTCCATGTTGGCTTCGATCTGCGGAGCTTGCGCGCCGGCCTCGCGCGAGAGTTGCGCGAGAATTCGCGCGATTTCGCGCTCTTGCTCGATCTGCAGCGTGCGAACGCGATTGTTCGTTTCCAGTGCGGCGAGCGGCTCTACGAATACCGTCTGTCCGCTCGAGCTCGTGTCGTGCACGATGCCCGGCACTTCGGCGCTAAACTCCGTTTTGACGGGAACCACAAAGCGTCCGTCGCGAATCGTCACGACCGAATCCTGTATCGCGCGCGCATATTTCGGCGAACGCAGCAGCGCCGTCACACGGTCCCGAGCTTCGCGCTGCGCGCTGTGCAAGCTCTTGCGGAGACGGCCGAGCGCGGGCGAAGCTCGATCGAGCACGGCGCCGCGCTCGTCGATCGCATCGGTGAGCGTTTTTTGCAGATCTTTTAGCGGGCGGTACGGGGCGGTTACCGCCGCGAGCGCGTCGCCGGTGTATTCGCGCGTTTTATTGAAAGCTGCCGCCGCCGCGCCGATCGCTTCGGCGAGCGATCGCAAATCGGTCGCGGAAAGCGCCGTGCCGATCGCGGCGCGCGTCGTGAGATCGGCCGTTTCGACGGCGGGCAGAACATGAAAATCGGCGGATGCCGCAAGATCGCGTACGGCGGCCGTCTTGGCCTGCTCCGCTACCGCACGCTCGAAGTCCGCAAACGGCTGCAGCTCTTCGATACGGCCGCGCCCGCGTTCGGTAACGCAGCGGCTCGCAACGCGCGCGCGCAGCGCCGCAAAGTCGAGGGTCTCCAGGGTGCGCTCGTCGGCGAGCGCTACGTTTCCCGTTTGTCGTTACTCCAGCTTCTTGCGCAGAAGCTCGTTGACGAGTGCCGGATTGGCCTTCCCGCGCGACGCCTTCATCACCGCTCCGGTGAGAAAGCCCAGAATGTTTGTTTTGCCGGCTTTATAGTCGGCTGCGGCTTTTCCGTTCGCGGCTAAGACCTCGAGGATCAGCTTTTCGATTTCGCCCGTGTCGCTGGTTTGAGCGAGCCCCTCTTTCTCGACGATCGCTTTGGGCGAGCCTTCGCCTATCCACATCCGCTCGAGCAGTTCTTTGGCGATTTTTGAATTGATCGTTTTGCTTTCCACCAGCGCAACGAGCTCGGCAAGCGCAACGGGCGTTACCGCCGACGCGTTCACCGCGGTGCCGCTTTCATTTGCCAGCCGCGAAAGATCGCCTAGTACGAAATTCATGCTCGTTTGCGGATTGGCGCCGGCCGCCACAGACGCGTCGAAGTAGTCTGCGAGCGGTGAGTTGTCGACGAGCTGCGTCGCCTGCTTGGGGTCGATCCCGTACTCGCGGTACTTCGCAAAGCGCTCGGGCGGGAGCACCGGAATCGTTTTACGCAGTTCGTCGATAAGGGCGGCGTCGATTTCGATCGGCACCAGATCGGGATCGGGAAAATAGCGGTAATCGTGGGCTTGCTCTTTGCTGCGCATCGAATGCGTCTCGCCTTGACCTTCGTCCCAGCCGCGCGTCTCCTGAACGATGCGTCCACCCGATTCGAGCAGCGTAATCTGCCGTTCGATTTCGCTTTCGATTGCGCGCAGCACCGAGCGGAACGAATTCATATTCTTGATCTCGGTCTTAGTGCCCAATTCCGTGCTGCCCACCGGACGTATGGAAACGTTGGCATCGCAGCGCAGCGAGCCTTCTTCCATTTTTACGTCGCTCACGCCCAGCTGCACGAACGTGCGCTTGAGCGCCTCCAGATAGCCGACTGCTTCTTGCGCGCTGCGCAGATCCGGTTCGCTCACGCACTCCATCAGCGGTACGCCGGCGCGGTTGAAATCGATCAGCGAGAACGAACTGCCCGCAATCCGCCCGTCGCCGCCGCCGCCGTGCATCGATTTGCCGGTGTCTTCTTCTAAATGAATGCGCGTGAGCTTGCATTCTTTAAGCGTGCCGTCTTCCAGCCAGTAGCGAACGATGCCGCCGAGCGTCAGCGGCATATCGTATTGCGAAATCTGATAATCCTTGGGCATGTCGGGATAGAAGTAATTCTTGCGATCGAACTTCGAAAACGCTGGAATCGACGCATCGAACGCAAGGCCGGCGCGAATCATGTGCCGGATCGCTTCGGCGTTAGCAACCGGCAGCGAGCCGGGCAGCGCCAAACACACCGGACAAACTTTTGTGTTGGGCTCGCCGCCGAACTCGTTGGCGCACGCGCAGAACATCTTGCTGCGCGTTTTGAGCTCGACGTGACACTCAATGCCGATCACGGCTTCGTACTGCGCCTTCACGGTCATACGGCCGGTGCGGCTTTCGCGGCGTACCCGGTCGCGCGTTCATATGCGTGGGCGGCGCCCAGGAGTTTGGCTTCTTCGAAGAGCGGCGCAGCCAGCTGCAATCCCATCGGAAGCGCGGGCTCGCCCGCGTACCCGCATGGAACCGAAAGCGCAGGCAGGCCGGCCAGCGACATCGGAATCGTATAGTAATCCATCATGTACATGCTGTACGGATCGCTCTTCGAGTCGAATTCGAACGCGGGGCTGCTGGCGGCCGGGGCCGCAATCAGGTCGCAGCGCTCGAACGCCTTACGAAAGTCTTGCGCGAACATCGTTCGCGCCTTTTGCGCTTTCACATAATATGCGTCATAGTATCCGCTCGAAAGCGCGTACGTGCCGATCAGGATGCGGCGCTTCACTTCGGGACCAAATCCGCCCGCGCGCGTCTGCTCGTACATCGCTCCGACGTCGGCGCCGTCGACGCGCAAACCGTACCGGACGCCGTCAAACCTGGCCAAATTGCTGCTGCACTCGGCCGGCGCGATCAAATAATAGGTGGCTAGTCCGTAATCCGCAGTCGGCAGCGAGATTTCCACCAGCTCCGCGCCAAGATCGGCGAGTTCCTGATACGCGCGTTTGTACAGTGCGTCGATCTCCGGACCAAGTTTAGCGGTCACGAATTCCTTGACGATGCCGACGCGCAAGCCTTTGAGATCTTCGCGCAGCGAAGCTGCGGCCGGTTCGACGGCACGATCGATGCTCGTGGAGTCCATGGGATCGTGTCCGGCCATCGCATCGTAGGCTAGCGCCGCATCTTCAACGGTTCGCGCGAGCGGACCGATCTGATCCAAACTCGACGCAAACGCGATCAGGCCGTACCGGGACACGCGTCCGTACGTCGGCTTGAAACCGACGACGTTGCAGAATGCGGCCGGCTCGCGGATCGATCCGCCGGTATCGCTTCCAAGTCCGACGGCCGCTTCGAACGCTGCGACGGCCGCGGCCGAGCCGCCCGAACTGCCGCCCGGGACGCGCTTGAGGTCGTACGGATTGCGCGTGACGCCGAGCGCGCTGTTTTCGCACGAACTGCCCATCGCGAATTCGTCGAGATTCGCCTTGCCGATCGGAACGGCGCCGGCGTCGAGCATGCGCTGCACGGCCGTCGCCGTGTACGGTGCAATCCAGTTCTCCAAGATCTTCGAAGCGGCGGTCGTACGCGTCCCCGTCAAGCACATGTTGTCTTTGACGGCCAGCGGCACGCCCGCCAGCGGCAACGTATCACCGGCAGCGACGCGTTCGTCAACGCGGCGCGCGCACTGCCGCGCCAAATCATGCAGACGAGTGAGATAGCATCCCAGCCGGCCGTCAACTTCATCGACGCGCGCGAGCGCCGCCTCGGTCACTTCGGCGGCCGAAATGCGCTTCGCGCGAACCTCGCGCGCAATATCGGCCGCGCCTCGTTTGACGAGATCGTTCACGGTTCGGCGATGATCTTGGGAACGCGGAAGAACGCGCCTTGGCGCTGCGGCGCCATCGACAAGATGGTTTCGCGGTCGAGAGACGGCCCGGCTTCGTCGGCACGCTCCACATTTTTGGATTCGACCACTTGCGCCGTCGCCGGCACAGCGGCCGTTTCCAATTCGGAGAGTACGTCGACGTGTCCGAGCAGATCGCCCAACTGTTTTTCGAAGCGCTCAACCTCGTCTTCACTCAGCGCGATTCGCGCGAGTTTTGCAACGTACCGGACGTCTATTTTTTCAGATGCCACGCCTACCTCTAGGAGAGGGCGAGCAGCGCCAGCGTCTCGACGTGCCCGGTTTGCGGAAACATGTCAAACGGCTGAACCTCGCCGGGGCGGTACCCTTTGGCGGCCAGAAACTTCAAATCCCGGGCAAGCGTGGCGGGATCGCACGACAAGTACCAAATCGCCGGAATGCGCCTGGCCGCGATTGCGGTCAGCGCGCGCTCCTCGCAGCCCTTGCGCGGCGGATCCAAAAAGACCGCCTCGGTTCCGGCGACGTCCTTTGCCATGCCCGGGTTGGTGAGTGCATGCTCTACGGTGCTCGTGTGAAAGCGCACGCTCGACGCAAGACCGTTGAGCGCCGCGTTTTCGCGCGCCTCGGCCACGGCGAGCGCGTTTTCCTCAATTCCCACAACGGTCGAGCCGCGCTTTGCAAAATACAGTGCAAAGGCTCCGGCACCGCAGTAGAGATCGAGGATGCGCAGCGGCCGGCCGAGCAGGGGATCGAGCCGCTCTAAAATACGCTCGAGTATCTCGACGTTCACCTGAAAGAACGAGCCCGAAGAGACGCGGTAGCGCAGTCCGCCCATCGATTCTTCGATCGTCGCAGAACCGGTCAGCGTTCGCTGTTTGCGCCCGACGATGGCATTTGAACCGGAAAGGTCGTACGAGTTCGTGAGGCCCGCAATCCGGTCCAGTTTGCCGGCGACCTGCGCCGCTTTCGCTTTCAGCGCTTCGTCGGGCCGATCGGTCGTCACCGTCACGACGACTTGACCGGTGGCCCGCGAGGTTCGTGCAACGACGTGACGCGCGCGCTCGAACGCATCGGCGGTTACCGGATCCGCTTTGGCGGCGTTCAACCGCGGTATTTGCGCATCGAGTCTGGGCAGAACGATCGGACAGCCGTCGATCTGCACCACGTCGTGCGAACGCTGCTTGTAGAAACCGACGCGCTTGCTCGACCGGTCTACGACCAGCGACATCTTGTTGCGGTACGCGCGCGGATTTCGCATGCCGATCGTGTCCGCCACGGAAATCTCCGCGAAGCCGCCGATGCGAACGAGCGCATTGCGTACCACTTCACGCTTCCAGGCCAGTTGCGCCGGATAGGCCAGATGCTGCAGCTGACAGCCGCCGCACTCGCCAAAGACCGGGCAGAACGGCGCGACCCGCTGGGGCGACGTTTCCAGAATCGACAGCAGTTGTGCGACGGCATATTTCGGTTTGACGGCTGTGATGCGCACGCGCGCGCGCTCCGCGGGAAGCGGGCCGAAACAAAAAACGACGATGCCGCCTGCGCGCCCGACCGCTTGGCCGTTGGCGAGGACGTCGGTGAACGCGAGTTCGAGTTCGGAGCCGGGACTAACGCTGATCGTCAAGCGTTTTGAGAAGTTGGTTTGCCTCGTCGATCAGCTGTTGAATGCGCCGGCTCGTGGGATCGGCGGGCCGCCGCGAAATTGCCGCGCGTATGAGCGCGAATGCAAGGGCGGCCGAAAGCCCGGCAACGCCGACCCAAACCAGCGTACGGGTCAT
Organism: Vulcanimicrobiota bacterium; assembly: GCA_013036105.1. Lineage (GTDB taxonomy): Bacteria > Vulcanimicrobiota > Vulcanimicrobiia > Vulcanimicrobiales > Vulcanimicrobiaceae > Rubrimentiphilum. The sequence goes on along the minus strand of JAAXCX010000004.1, from coordinate 43,604 downwards.
GCTGCCGTCGCGCTTTCCTTGCGATCCGTCGTTCATATCGATCTCGTCTATCGGCTGCGCATGCATCGAGTTGGTTGTGCTCCCTTGCGTTGCTCTTCGTCACCGTTATGAGGAATGTCTTTTCGCGCCACGGAAGTCGCTCGAGATGAAGTTTGCAGCGCTGCTCCTTGCCGCGGCCGTTACGTTGATACCCAGTTCGGCCTCCACAGTTTCGGTGGCCTATGCCGCCTCACTGGTCGCGGTGATGGAGGGTCCCGTCGCGCGAGCTTTCGACTCGCACACCGGAGTGCGCTTCCAAGGGGAAGCAAAGGGAAGCCGCGCGCTTGCAAACCTGATTCGCGCCGGTTTACGTCATCCCGATCTGTTCATCAGTGCGGACCCGGCGCTCTTCAAAGGCCTCGTTCGATCGTACACCGTCTTCGGCTCGGCCACAATGGTCGTCGCGTATTCTCCGAAGTCAGCGCACGCGCAACTTTTTGCAGCCGCCGCCAGGGGCACGGTCTCCGTTCTGGATGCGCTCAATGCGGCGGGAGTGCGCGTGGGACGCACGGACCCCGCCGTCGATCCGAAGGGCGCTCGTACGGTGCGCGTCATTGGGTTGCTCGGGCAGCACTTCCGCCGGGCCGATCTCGCCCGGAAGCTGCTCGGGGCGGCGCACGAGTTTCCTGAGGAAGACCTTGCCGTGCGCGTCCAAACCGGCGAGCTGGACGCGGGGTTCTTCTACTCGACCGAGACGGCGCCGATGGGCTTACGAACGATCGAGCTGCCTGCCGGGACGAATCTCGCCAAGGACATCGCGTTTGGAATAGCCATTTTGCCGCATGCCCCGCACCCTCAAAATGCACAGAGTTTCTTGAACTTCATCCTGTACGGTCAAGGCAAGCGCATCTTGGAGTCCGCGGGGCTGCAGTATTTCAAGCCATTACGGGTCGTCTCTGAAATTTAAACCACAGCGCGAACGTGCGCAGCGGTTTTTACTTTGGGCCTTCCTCTTCTCTCTTGCATTTCATCTGATCGCAGGTCCGTTGCTGGCGTGGCTTTTGCGCGCGCGTTTCATTTCCGGCGCCCAGCAGCTTCAGCCGGTAGAAACGATATCGATAACGTCGAGTGCGCTTCGCCTCGAACGGCGGCCGCAGCCTCGCTCCCCGTCACTCATCCGCCCGCCCTCAGCGCAGCCTGCACCGCGGACGATCGCCCGCCCCCGGATCGATCAGGCGCCGCATCGCGAGCTCGCGCGAATAACGCCGCGCGCGGTCATGAGTCTGCCCCGGGTCAGCGCGCATCATGGCCCGCAAACGCAAAGTTTCAGCGATCAGCTCGCGCTGCAGCAACAGCAATTCACCAAGACGATCGCCAAGCTGCGTGAAGAAAATAACCCCGTCGTGAGCGCCGCGCAGCCGGTCACCGCCCCCGCAACGATCAAACGTTACACGTACAATTTTTCGGGCAGCATCGGCTCGCCAAATATCGGACAGGGCATTCTCTATCCGCTTCAATCGTGGCAGAGGGACACGTGGGATTACTACTACGTCCGCTACTGGGTGCTCTACCCGGATGGAACCAGCGAAACGGGCACCGTTCCGTGGCCGGTCCGGTTTCCGCAATCGCTGGATCCGATCAAGCTCGGCTGGCGCAGCATGCCGCTTCCCGGTCCCGAGCCCGGCTATGTCATGCCGTCCGACGCGAACCCGCATCCGCTCGTCGCGTATTGTTACGAGCATCACTACTCGTCGTGCCCGGTCGCACACGACTAACTACTGAAAATTGCGCGAGCGGACTCCGCCGGTGACGTCGGTCGCATCGAAGCTCCAGACTTTGCGCGCGATCACGTCGATGCAGCCGCCCTCCTTCTGCAGTTTGCCTTCGACGATGACGGTCATCGATTGACGGATCGTGCGCCGGTAGCGTTCGTAGACGTCGGGGCGGACGATGACGTTCACCAAACCTGTTTCGTCCTCAAGCGTTAAGAACACAAAGCCCTTCGCGGTGCCGGGACGCTGCCGCGTGATCACCAGGCCGCCGACTTTGCAGACGAGGTTGCCGGGCATCTCCGCTAAGCGGGCGGCGGGGATGACGCGTTCCTTTTCGAGCTCCGCGCGCATGTGCGCGATCGGCTGAATGTTTGGGGAAATACCGGTGGACCAGAGGTCGAAAGCCGTTTCTTGCCGCGCCGAGATCGCGGCGAAGCGCGCCGCCGGTTCGTCGACGTCCATCAGCCTGCCGAGTTCGCCGCGCGTCTCGCGCTCGTCCAATCCGCGTAACGCCCACATCGCCTCGCGGCGCGAGGCAAACCACGGATCGAAAGCGCCCGCGACCGCGAGGTTCTCGATCGCTTCTTTTTCGAGCTGCGTGCGCTGCGCGAAATCGCGCAAGTCCGCAAACGCTCCTTGTTCCAGCGCGGACTGCAAACGCTCGCGCTGCGCTTCGCCCAGGCCGCGAATCACATGAAACCCCAAACGCAGCGCACCGCCCGGATCCACAAAACTCCAAAACTCGCTCGCATTGACGGCAATGGGTTTCACGGTAACGGCGTGGCGGCGCGCGTCGTTGATCAGAACTTCGGTGGAATAAAAACCCATCGGCTGCACGTTCAGAATCGCCGCGGCGAAGACGGCCGGATGGTGGCACTTGAGATACGCCGATTCGTAAGCGAGCAGCGCGAAGCTGGCGGCATGCGATTCGGGAAAACCGTAATCGGCAAAGCCCTCGAGCATGTGGAAGAGCTGCTCGGCCGCGGCGCGATCGATGCCGTTCTCGACCATGCCTTCGACCAGTTTCGGGTAGAGCTCGAGCATGCGCTCGTGCGAGCGCTTATGCCCCATCGCGCGGCGCAGACGATCCGCTTCGGCCGGCGAAAAGCCCGCGGCTTCAACCGCCATGCGCATGCCTTGTTCTTGAAAGAGCGGTACGCCCAGCGTGCGTTCGAGCACCGGTTTGAGTTTGGGATGCGGATACGTTACGGCTTCCGCGCCGGAGCGCCGCCGCAAAAACGGATGGATCATCTGTCCTTGGATGGGACCGGGCCGGATGATCGCAACCTGCATCACGATGTCGTAAAAACAGGCCGGCTTCATACGCGGCAGCATCGATTGCTGCGCGCGCGACTCGATTTGGAAGACGCCGATCGTATCGGCTTTTTGAATCATCGCATACGTTGCCGGATCGTCTTGCGGAATCGTATGCAGCTTGAGGCGTTCGCCGCTCACCCGTTCGTGAATCGCAAACGCTTCCCGCAACAACGAGAGCATTCCCAGTCCGAGCAAATCGATTTTGATCAGCCCTAAATCTTGCAAGTCGTCTTTGTCCCATTGCACGATCGTGCGGTCGCGCATCGTTGCCCATTCCACGGGCGCGACCCGGACAAGCGGATCGCGCGTGACGACCATGCCGCCCGAATGGATCCCCATGTGGCGCGGAAAGCCGTCGATGCGGCGGCATAATGCGAAGAGCCGTTCACCGAGCTCGCCTTCGACCGGCGCTCGCAGATGGGGGTCCGGATTATCGCCATAGTCGCGGTCCTGAAAACCATGGTAATCGTGCGCATGCCCCAGGGGCGGTTTTTCCGACGTGCCGCGCTGGGGAAAATATCCCCCGTCGCCTCGTCTGTCGCGCTCCGCCTGAGCGCGCGTGGGCGTACCGGTGGCGCCGGCGAGTGATTCGCGCGCGTCGTACTCTCGCGCGATCGCGTCGACTTGCGCGAGCGTCAATCCAATCGCTTTCCCGACATCGCGAATGGCCGAGCGCGTATGATAGGTCACCACTTCGGCTGCCATCGCCGCGTGCGTTCGACCGTAGCGTTCGTAAACGTATTGGATCACTTTCTCACGATCTTGATGCGCGAAGTCAACATCGATGTCGGGAATCTCTTGCCGCCCTTCCGACATAAAGCGTTCGAAGAGCAGGTTCATGCCGATAGGATCGACCGCGGTGATGCCCAGTGAGTAACAGACCGCAGAATTGGCCGCCGAGCCGCGACCCTGGCAGAGTACGCCGAGTTCGGCGGCGGCGCGCACGATATCCCAGACGATCAAAAAGTACCCCGCCAGATCGGCTTTGGCGATCATGCCGAGTTCGTATTCGAGCTGGCGCTCGACAGTGGAATCGAACGGCGTGCGATAGCGTTCGGCGGCGCCCCGGTAAACGAGTTCGCGCAAATAGCTTTGCCGCGTGTATCCTTGCGCAACCGGAAAGAGCGGGAACTGACCGGTCAACCGCTCGAGCCGGAAAGCGCAACGTTCCGCAATCGCAAGCGTGTTGTCGAGCGCCTGCGGGTAGCCTTCGAATATCTGCGCCATCATCCGCGGCGCTTTCACGTAATACTCGGCGTTGGGGCGAAGCGCTGCGTCTTCGCGCGCCTGTGCGAGCGTCGTTTTCGTTTTGACGCAAAACAGAACGTCGGCCAATCGCGCGCCGTCCTTGGTTGCGTAAAAGACGCCGTTGGTCGCGACGCACGGAATCTCGAGCCGGCGCGATAACTCGAGCGTCTCCCGGCAAGCGCGTGCATCGGCGGCGTGCAGGTGATGCTGCATCTCTAAAAAGAGCGCCGGACCGAAGCGCTCGCGTAATGCGGCGGCTTTTCGGGCGGCGGTACCGCCGCCGGCAAGAATCACCAAACCGCCGGTACGGGTATCGAAATCCTCGAGCTGCAGACGCGGATCGCCTTTGCTGCCGCGCAGTTGGCCGAGCGAAATCAGTTCGCAGAGATTGGCATACCCAAGTTCGCTTTCGACGAGCGCCACGATGCGGTCGCCGTCCGCAAAAGTCAGTTCGCTCCCGATAATTCCCGGCAGTTTACGCTCGGCCGCGGCTTTGCTGAAGCGCACCGCGCCGTAGAGTCCGTCGCGGTCGGTGAGCGCCAGCGCCGCCAGGCCGAGCGCGGCGGCGGCTTCGACTAACTCTTCAGGATGCGACGACCCTTCGAGAAACGTGAAGTTGCTGCGCGCGTGCAATTCGGCGTAGCCACGCATCGGCTAACGCGCGAGCCACGCACTCAACATCGCGAGGTCCAGCCGCGCCAGCAACTGCGGGCAATCTTGGGAACAGACGTGGATCTCGCGCAGCTGCGAGCGCATCTGCTCGCGCGAACTGCGAAAATACTCGTCGATGATCGGATGGGCCAGAAACAGTTCGTTCTTCACCCGCAAGCTTTTGAAGCGCCGGTGCGCGAAACGCTCGGCCGGCGGGTCGCCCACGAAGCAGGCGCGTAATTTCAGCCTTCCTTTATAAGCGGGCTGCAATTCCCTGATCCGGCGTATCGGGTGCTCGGAGTAGCCAATTTTCGTCAGAAAATTGGCCCCCACAAGACGAACCGGCGTGGGGTCGCCGACGATCTCCAGCAGATAGATGAAGCCGTAATTGAAACCGGCCAATTCTTCCAGCGGCGAAAGCATGTGCGACGTACACGTGATCTCGCCGCTGCGCAGCCAGTCCCACGCTACGCTTTGAAAACGCAGACAGTCAGTCATAGGCGCCGCGCAGATACCATTTTCCACCTTGCTTATAGACCAGCCAGAGCATGCCGTCATCGAGCAGTACGTCGTACTCGTCGCGCGCGACGTGATCGCTCTCGAACCAGCCGTCGTCTACGCGCCACGGACCCGCGCAGTTTACGACGGGGCGCGCGTCTACGCTCGCCGGTGCATTGCCGCGCATTCTCACCGCGATTTCGCGTACGGGCAGCATGCGGAGCTGGGTTGGCGTGCCGGCCTCGTCTCGCTCCGCTCGCTCGGCCGCCCTTCGACTGCGCGTTTCGCCAAGGGCGAAACGCTCGCTCAGGATGACATTGTTAGGCTCACCATGACACATGAAATCAGCCATCGTGAAGCGCGATTCCAAAAGATGGGCCGGACGCACGTGCGCCTGATGCGCCTGGGTATCTCCAACCGCCTGCAAGCGTTCGAAGGCAACCGCAAGCATCTGCGGATCGGGCTGCGTTCCTGAAAAAAGCGTGGTGAAGGTGCCGCACTCTTCCAAACGCAGCGCCTGCAGTTTCAGCCCCGTTACCGGCGCGTCGAACATCAGGCCTTCCAGTTTGGCCCGCAGAATATCGAGCACGACGCGCGGATCGGCCGTCGCCTGCGCGAAGCCGGCATCCAACTCGCGCAGATCGCCGTTCTCGCATTCGAACGTCGTGCGCAAAAGCGCCGCGGCTTTGCCCGCGCGGCCCAGATCGCTGCAGACGCGCTCGGCTAAAACGCGCAGCGCAAAGTAGACTTGCTCTTCTTGAGCCGCGCTGCCCTCGCCGAACGCAACCGCTTCGATCTGCAGCGCGTAGGGGCGCGGAAGAAAAGGCGTGGGATCGATTCCCCGCGCGCATTCGTGCCATCGCGCGGCCCGAGCGCCGAAACGGCGGACGAATGGACCGTGCGGCAAGCGCGCCAGTTCGCCTAAGGTGGCAACGCCGAGCAAGTGCAGCCGTTCGACGATGGCCGGTTCCACATCGAGCACTTCGAGCGGCAGCGGCGCGAGCAGCGGTTCTGCTTCTTCAGCCGTGCAGATGCAGCCGTCGCGCACGTAGGTTGCCGCGCGCGCTGCAAATTTGTTTGGACCGGCCGCGGCTCGCACCGGCAGATCAAAACGCGCTAAGACGGTATGCGCGCGCGCGATCCAGTCGCTTGCCGTGCCGTCGCAGCCGCGCATCTCGATGTAGGCGGTGCCTTCGGCCGCATCGTCCACTAGCGGTGAAAGCGCGTCGAGATCGTCGAGCATATCTTCCCACACGGTATGCGCGTACGGAGCATCGTGAACGAGCACGCGAGCTCCGCCGGCCGCGGCGCATGCCTGCAAGACCGTCTGTCCGCGACGCGCGCCCAGAGCGTGCGCGCGATCGTCAACCTCGAGCACGCGCCCGCGATCGGCTTTGTCGGCCAGAACGATGAGCTCATCAGCGCTAGCGATGCCTCGCCGGGCGACCGCCAGCCGGTACGCGGGAACGTGTACGCACAACAGCATCAGGCGATCCGCAAGCGCGCGACCGCGCCGGGAGCGCTGCGGCGGTGTTTGAAGACTTGCGCGCAGACTTCATAGCCGGCTAGTTCGCGCCATATGCCGCTGCCTTCAGTCCAAAAGATACGATCGATCGCGCACCGCACACGCGTCGACGCAAAATACCCCAACTCCGTACTCGCCTGTCCTAACGTCAACAACAGCGCGTCGGATTTTTTCGCAAGCGCGCCCAGCCGCGACCAGACGGTGCCGCGCACGTGCACGGCTGGGAGTGTCACCAGCGAAAACGCACGCGAACGCAACACAATATCCGCGCAGCGCGCGGACGCGAGCGGGGAGTTTGCGCAGACGAGCAGCAGCCGGTCGAGTACGACTCCCGCCCGTTCCAAATCGGGGGGATAGAGCGTGCCGTCGTGAATCGCGGCCGCCAAACCGCAGCGGGTCGCACTCGCCAGCGCCGCGGCTAAAATGGCCGTCCGCCCGGAGCCGGTGCCCCCTTCCAGGGTCGCGATGCTTCCGCGGATGAAGCCGCCGGCCAGCGCGCGATCCAGTTCCGCAAAGCCGCTCGAGACGGGCTTCCCGCCGGATTCCACGATGCGTCCCGCGGCGCGCGCGTCCAAGCCGGCTTTGAGGCTCGCAAACGTGTCGGCAACCGCGGCGGAAACCATGGGCTCTGATCGTAATCGAACATATGTTCGATGTCAACAGGCCGTTCGGCCCTATTGCGAGGTACTTTTGGGCCCAAAGTGGGGACGACGTTCATGGCGGAGCACGCCCCCCAGTAGGACCACGAGAGGATCAACGCATGAACATCGCGCGTTTCGTTTTCAGCGCCTGCATCGCCGGGCTCGTCTCTTCGAGCGCCGCCGTTGCGGCAGAAAATCCCCCGGCTATCAACTTAGCCGTGCTGCAGGCCTATAGCCAGGGCCCCAATTCCATCGCCGGGACGACCAAGTTTTCTAAGGAAGGCACCGCGTACTGCGCGCCCGACGTTCCCTACGTCAACTGGTACGTCGGCCAGCTGAACAGCCCGCGGCGTCCGGCATATCTGCTCAGCCGCTACACCCGCACGGCCGCGATTGGCAAGGACGGCACATTCCGCTGCACCGCTTTGGCTCGTGGACGGTACGTCGTTTGGATCGAAGGCGACCGGCGCGTCGGCGGAGATTTTTCCGGACAGCCCGTGAGCAGCGAAACCAACGCCTCCGGCCAAGTCGTCGGACCCGGCGAAATGGGTCCTGACAAGAGCACGACCAATCTGAGCAAGAACGCTTATGGTTCGGATTCCGCTTCGAACATGGCGCGGTTCTTTGCCGGGCCGCAGCACGTCGTCGTTCGCGCTCGCAACACGAAAGTGGTATTCTAACGGTGTGAAGCGCCTCGCACTTCTGTGCGTTTTGATCGCGTGCGCCGCACCGGCTTCTGCCGCTCAAGGTGCGGCGCCGCTGATCGATGCAGCCGCGCTTGTGGCATACGCTCACGGAAACGGCACGATTTCGGGATCCACAGATTTCGGAAGCGCAGTGCAAGCATTTTGCGCGCCCGATATTTCGTACGTTGCGTGGTATGTTGACAATACAAAGCGGTGGGGATGGACGCCGGGCGATTACGATTCGCGCCTGGTTCCATACACGCACCGAGCCGCGATCGGGAAAGACCGCACTTTTACGTGCCAAGGCTTGGCTCCCGGCCGCTACTTGGTGTGGGTGGAAGGCTATACGCCGGGATTCGGCGGCGGCGACTCCAGCACGTTGACCGAGACCCGGACGAAGGAGGACTCCATATCCGGTCAAGTGTCGCAGTATGACGTGAGATATGTCGTCGTAGGATCGGGCTCCGAACTGGAATTGGTCGGGCCGGAACATGTGATTGTCGCCGGATCCGGAACGACAAATGTTCGGCTGTAAGTAAAGGGATCGCACCGTGAGAAAAAACTTCTTGTTCGTCCTGGTCGCGCTTTGTTGCACGAGTCCGCTGAAAGCCTCGACCGGGCCGCCGCCGATCGATGCGGCCGCACTGGTGGGATACGGCAACGGGAACCTTACGATCGCGGGAAGCGCAAAGGGGTATCGCGGCGGGACCGTTGCTTGCGCCCCCGACATCGCCTATGTTGAGTGGTATATCCTTACGTCGGCGCGACCGCAGGATTACGATTCGCGCCTCGCTCCTTATACGAAGGTGGTTTGGATAAATGACGATGGAAGCTTTGCGTGCACGGGCCTAGGCCCGGGACGTTACATCGTCTGGGCGGCCTTACAACGCAACAGCGATAAACAGTTCTCAGATTCGGCGGGATCGTACTCAAGCAATGAGAGGGTCAACGCTGCCGGACGCCCGCCGGCCGTAGATAATTCTTCCGGCGAAATGCTGCCGCCCGGGCAGGTCTGGTTTCCGCCGACGCCTTGGTGGACGCAACTACGTGGACGTGGCGCCACCGTTCACGACCCTACCGTTCACAGTTTGGTGCACAGCGCGCCCGTGCATATCGTGCTGACCTCGAAGCCGGCCACGCTCAATTTTTAGCTAGGTAACCGCGCTTCAAACGGGCAAGCTACCACCGTGGAGCAACGCGCTTCTCTGCGGGTAGGTATCGACGTCGGCGGCACCTTTACGGATGTCGCCGCGGTCAATATTGTTTCTGGCGAACGAATCGCGCTAAAAGTTACCTCGACGCCGCAAGCGCCGGAGCTAGGCGTTATCTCGGCACTCCAATCGCTTATCGCGATGTTCCCGGTGCCCCCGCGCTTCGAACATATCGCGCACTCGACGACGATCGCGACCAATGCGCTCCTCGGACAGATCCATCTTGAGTTGCCCCGCGTCGTCTTTCTCACGACCGCTGGATTCCGCGACGTTATTGAAATCGGCCGGCAAAACCGCAGTGAGGTCTACAATCTCTTCGTCACGCGTCCGAAGCCGCTGGTCGCGCGCGAAGACCGGATCGGCGTGCGCGAGCGCATGGATTATCGCGGCAACGTGCTCGTTGCCCTCGAAAAAGAAGAGATCGACCGCGCAGTCGCTGAGGTGCGCGCTCGCAAACCGGCATCGATCGCAGTCGGTTTCTTGCACTCGTACGTCAACGGCGATCACGAACGCAAAATCGGAGCGGCGCTGGCGCGCGCGTTCCCCGAGATTCCGGTCACGCTTTCGTGCGAGATCGATCCCGAGTACCGCGAGTACGAACGCTTTTCCACGGCGGTCGTTAACGCCGCGCTGACGCCGATCGTCCGGGGCTACATCGAACGCCTCGCCGCAGCGCTCAAAGATCTGCGCATCGACGCGCCGCTCTACGTCATGCAAAGCAATGGCGGTCTCGCCGACGCGCAACGCATCGCCGCTATACCGGCGGCCATCATCGAGAGCGGGCCCGCAAGCGGAGCCATTGCCGCCGCGGATCTCGCGCTGGGGGCGGGCATCGATCGCGCGATTTCGTTCGACATGGGCGGAACCAGCGCCAAGGCTGGGACGATCGCCGGCGGCGCCGTGCAGATTGCGTCCGAATTTGAAGCCGCCGGTTCGACGCATAGCGGGCGCGGCGTCAAGGGCAGCGGTTATCCGGTTCGCTTTCCGTTCGTGGATTTGGCCGAGATCAGCGCGGGCGGCGGAACGATCGCGTTCGTCGACGAGGCCGGCGCCCTGCGCGTCGGGCCGCTTTCCGCCGGCGCTGATCCGGGTCCGGCGTGTTACGGAAAAAGCGAACGCGCGACCGTTACCGACGCCAACGTGGTCCTCGGACGGCTGAATCAGGTCGCACTGGCGGGCGGCACGTTCCCAATCGACGCGCGGCGTTCGCACGCCGCGATCGGCGAACTGGCGCGCCGCATCGGCCTCTCAACTGAAGAAACTGCCGCCGGAATCGTGCGCATCGTCGATTCGCAGATGGCTCGAGTGCTACACATCGTCACCACCGAGCGCGGACTCGATCCGCGCGATTTTTCACTGATCGCTTTTGGCGGAAATGGTCCGCTGCACGCGTGTGCGCTCGCGGAGGAACTCGGCATCGGGCGGATCGTGATCCCGGGCGGCCCCGGCGTTTTTTCGGCGCACGGGTTGCTCGCGGCGCCGCTGCAAACTTCGCTCGTGCGATCCGTACTGCGTACCGCCGATCTCACCCAAGCACAGCTCGCAGGTTTGTTCGACGATCTCGAGACGCAAGCGCGCTCGGCCCTGCGCGCTCAAGGCGCGGCCAACGGAGCCTTTTCGATGCGCCGCACGTTTGACGCGCGGTATCAAGGTCAAAGTTTCGAGCTCGAGGTTGAAGGCACTGGAAACGCGGCGCGCGCGTTTCACGACGAACACCGCCGCCGCTATGGATACTGCGTCGAAGACGAGCCGGTCGAGCTCGTGAGCGCGCGCTTGACGGCCACGGCGGCGCTCGCCCCACTGCCGGCCGCGCAACGCTCAGCGACGAACGGTTCGGTCGCGGCCTCGCGGAACGTCTGGCTCGAGGGAAGATATGCGCCCGCCTCCGTGCACGATCGCGCGAACTTGTCCGTAGGATTCATGCTGACCGGCCCGGCGCTGATCGAGGAAGCCGACAGCTGCACGTACGTTGCGCCTGGCTGGAAGGCGCACGCCGGCGATTCGGCGATCGTTCTGGAGCGCGCATGACAGCAAAGCTCGATCCGATTACCGTCGAAGTGATCAAGAACTCGCTGATCTACGCGAGCGAAGAGATGGGCATCGCCGTGCGCAATAGCGCCTACTCTCCGAATATCAAGGAACGGCTCGATCATTCGTGCGCGCTTTTCGACCGCGACGCACGGCTCATCGCGCAGGCCGAACATATTCCCGTTCACTTGGGTTCGCTTCCGTGGGGACTGCGGCGGACGCTCGAGGTTATCGCCCGTGAAGCGGGCGGGTGCCAAAAGGGCGACATGTGGGTCGTCAACGATCCGTATATTTCGGGCACACACCTGAACGACGTCACGGTTATCCGTCCGATCTTCTTCCACGGTGAGCTCGCCGGTTACGCCGCCAACAAAGCTCATCACACCGACGTGGGCGGGATGGTTCCGGGATCGATGTCGGCCGACGCGCCCGATCTCTTTGCCGAAGGACTGGTCGTTCCGCCGGTGCGGCTCGTTGTCAACAATCGTGACGTTGCCGCGACGATCGCGCTGTTTCGCGCGAACTCGCGGACGCCCGACGCGCGCAGCGGCGATCTGCGGGCGCAAACGGCGGGCAATTACACGGGCGAACGGCGCTTTCAAGAACTCTGCGAGCGGTATGGCATCGACACGCTACGCGCGGCGATCGACGCTATCCTGGATCAAAGTGAAACGCGCATGCGGGCCGCGCTGCGCCGCATGCGCGAAGGCACGTTCGAAAGCGAAGACGTCTTAGAAGATCGCGACGGCCGGCCGACGATCCGCATCGCGCTGCGGCTAACGTTGAAAGGCGGAAGCGCGCACTTCGATTATGCAGGCACCGCGCCGCAGTTGCCGTTTCCCATGAACGCGGTTTACGGCGTAACGCTCTCAGGGGTGTATTACGCTTTGCGCGCGGTGACCGATCCGTCGATTCCCATGAACGAAGGCTGTTTCCGGCCGGTCCGCGTCGACGTGCCGGAAGGGACGCTGCTCAATCCGATCCGGCCGGCGGCCGTCGGCGGAGGCAACGTCGAAACGAGCACGCGCAACGCGGACGTCGTACTTGGCGCATTGGCGCAAGCGGCGCCCGGTCGCGTACCGGCGCAAAGCGGCGGCACGATGACCAACGTGATGATTGGCGGAACGCGAACTGACGGCATGCCGTGGGCTTTCTACGAAACCAACGGCTGCGGAATGGGCGCGCGACCCGGAATGGATGGGCTGGACGCCATTCAGTGCCACATGACCAACACGCTGAACACACCCATCGAAGCGATCGAACGCGACTACCCGTTGCGCGTAATGTGCTATGAAATCGTCGAAGGAACCGGAGGCGCGGGCACGTTCGCGGGAGGCAACGGCCTCATTCGCGCTCTGCGCCTGACCGAGGGGAAGGCGCGCATTTCACTGCTCTCCGAACGGCACACGGTCGCGCCGCGGGGAGCCGACGGCGGAAAAAACGGCGCGCGCGGACGGCACACGCTGAAGCGGTCGGATGGAACCGCGCAAACGCTTGCGGCAAAGACGACGTTTGAGTTCGGGCCGGAAGAGACGCTGGAAATCCAAACGCCGGGCGGCGGGGGTCTAGGTGCCGGGGACGTGCCCGCCGCAAAGCGGTAACGCTTTCACGACGAGAGCCGCGGCTTGGCCTTCGCTCGACTGCAGCATTTGCTGGTATTGTCCGATGGCATTATCAAAAACGTCGAGCGGATTGTGTCCGACGACCATTCCGGTCTCTTGCAATGCCGGATCGGCCGCTTGACCGGGCGTGTTGCGCACGCCGGCGTTCAGGATTTCAGACGGCGGCGGCGTGGGCGCCGCGCCCGCTGATTGCGCGCTCCCGGTGCTATGGCCGCCTTGCGCGCCGGGTATCTCATGCGACTGGGTGAGTTTGAGCGCTTCGCTTCCGGCGGCTTGCATTTGACCGAGTTGCTCGGTGTCCACGAAGCCGCTGATAACATCAAGCGCGCGCTTCTGCTGCGTCACGACTTCCTGCAAGTCTGCGCGTATGTCGAGCAGCTGCCGGTCGGCATCCGATATCGCATGCTTCGGAAAGACAAACGGATCGTCGAGCAGCTTTTCGATAGCTGCGGTATTTTTCACGAGCGGCGTGATCAGGCGCTCGATACGCGAGACCTGCAAATCTTTTGAAATGCCGCTGGTCGCGGTCGCCTTTACATACCCGCGAAGCAACGGACGGCTCTGCGCGATCGTGTTATCGTTTTGCAGCACTTTGCCGATCGCCGGCCCGATGTTTTGCCGCAAGCCCGTGCAGAGCGGCGAAACATAAATGTGCTTAATTGTCTTGAGGGGCGTGGCAGCCGGCGCCGGAGTGGCGAGCGAGACCGCCATCGCGAGCGAGATCCACATGCTCCTTTTTACGCCGCGGGCGCCTTACGTTCCCTTATCGGCGCCGAAATAGTGCACGACTTTGAAGATCAGCTGCGGCGAGGTCGAGAACGCGCTCGCGTCGCCGTACACCAGATAAATTTCGTTGTGCTGCAACAGTTTGTGATAGGCGAACGAAAGATTCCACCCGCTGGAAAACGATGGAACGTCGCCCGCGCCGAGCACCGGCGAGATGCCGATGATGCGCCGGACGCCGACCGCGAACGACTCGTTCAACCCACTCTGGTATGAGTAGCTCAAGCGCTCCAGCCACTGCGCGTACGTCGGCCCGTTATCGAGGTGCTGCTGCGTGTCGTTGGCCTGAAGCGTGATCGAGGCGCGGTTGCCGACGCGAATGACGCTGCTGCGTCCCCACGATATGATGCTCCCCGGCCCGAATCTGCCCGAGTCGTACTCAATGAAGGTGGGATACGCCGTCGTGCTGCGCCAGCCCAAACCGCGCGAGTTAATCGTAATAGGCGTGAATACGCCGTTTCCGAGCCGCAGGTACGATGAGCCCGTGTTGGCCCACAGTTCGATGAAGTTTCGCGTAAGCAAGTCGAAACCGGCGTTGTTATCGGTCTGGTTAAGGGCGCCGCCGGTTCCGTGATACCGGTCGAGCGAAGCACTCACGTTAATCCACTTGAACGCGCTCTTTGCGGTATAGTTCCATTGCTTATCAACGTTGACGTCGTATCCGGCGATGCCGGGGTGAGCGATGATACCGTCAAATGGATTGTAGTACGTTCCGATCTTGCGAATGCTCAAACCCGCGAAAAAGTTCGGCGGTTCATACCCGATCCCGAAATCCGAACGTTTGTTGTCGTTGTTGTCGAGGACCGAGGTTCCGCGGTCGTAGCCCCAGTTGTAATAGGCAAAGAGGTCGGAATGATTGTTGTATGTGACGCCGTCGGTAACGGTGACGTCGTTGAAACCCGGCATACTCACCGCGACGCGCTGCGTCGCAATCTGCAGGCGCCGGTTCGGCGTCTTATAGTAGAACGATTGCGCGTTGTCGTTACGGCCGATTCCAACGGCGTCGAAGCCGGCGAAGTTGAAGCGGCCTTCTTTGCCTTCGATCGCGTACCCGTCGCGCGGCGTCGGAATGGCCGGTGTGTACAACTCTTGTATCCCCGGGCATCCCGTGCACGAGAACGGATTATAGAAGTTCGCTCCCTGCGTGAAGAATGGCCGCACTTCATTGAAGAACCGCCTGAATGCGGTCGGCGAAATGCTCTGCTGATCTTTTTCGACATTCGAATAGTCGGGATGCAGTGTTGCCACAAACGTCGTGCTCGAGTCCAGCGGTATCGACAAGTCGGCGCCGGCGCGCGACGTGCTGCCGCCGATCGAACGCGAGGCCAGCGTTCCCAAACCGTAGACGGCAATGCGGCTCTTCGGCCGCGACGATCCCACGGTCGGAATTCCCGTCAACTTGCCCGAGTACGTCACGTCGTTGAAATCGCTCTGGCTGGCGGCCCCGCGCCAGACCAAACTTTCGCGCGTGGCCGGAGACAGGCGGATGAACTGCACGCGCCAGATCTTGCCGGCGCCGCGCATTCCCGCCAGCGGAATCTTCATCGTGACCGTAAATCCTCCGGCACTGATTTTGCCGGCCGAGGTCCAGTTTGGTTCGTACGAGTTGTTTTCGGTTGAAAACTGGTAATGTGTGCCGATTGGCGTTGACGTGAACTTATACATGAAGCCCTGGTCGCCGCCCGGCCAGAGATCGACTTGCACTTCGTCATCGGTGTCCATGCCGACGCCGTTGGTGTGTTCCTGAGCGCTGATCGGCGCGCTGGTTTTCACGTCGAATGCGACGTAGAGAAATCTGCCGTCGGTTAACACGTACGCCGTCGAGGGCTGCTTGGCCGGCTGATGCAGATTGACGTCGTACCCAAGGTTCGCCGTCGCGGCTTTCTGCCAGAGCGGATCGCTCAGCGTTCCGTCCATAGCCGGCGCCGACGCGACCACGGGTACCGTCAGCAGGTCTTGCGCCGCGGCCGGTTCGATCGCGGTTGCGGTCCCCGACGTAAGCGCGGCCAGCATCGCCGCAGCGATCAGTGTTTTCATGTTTAGGGTCCTTTCGCGCCGGTGAGGTTAGCGTGCGCCACGTCGCGCAGCGTCGCCGCGTCCAGCGGCACGCAGTTGCGCTCAGCATCGGAGCCCGAACCGCCGGCCGGATCGCACAGCAGCGAACCGCGCAGATCCGCTCCGCGCAGGTCGGCGCCGCGCAGATTCGTGCAAAAGATGCGCGTACCGATCGTGTACTTGCCGTCGTTCCAATTCGTCTCATGCCCGCAAAGCGCGGCGCCGCCGAGGTCCGCGTTCTGAAGGTTCACACCGGACAAATTGTCCGCCATCAATGAGGAACCGCGCAGATTCGCGCCGCTCAAATTCGAATCCGAAAAATTGCTGCCCGCGACACGGATGTCTTGAAGATTCTTGCCGTGCAAATCGACGTTGCGCAGATTGCAGCCCGCGCAATTCGCGAGCAGCGCACGCGCTTGAAAGTCGGGCAAGCCGTTTAAGAAACCGCCTGAGAGATTGGCGCCGGCCAGTTTGATCCCCCCGAGCTGAGCGCCGTCCAATTTAGCACCGCGCAGATCGCAGCCCGCCAGCTTGGCGTCACGGAGATCCGCTCCGCGCAAGTCGGCGTCGCGAAAATTCACGCCGGCCAGTTTCGCGCCGGAGAGGTTGGCGTTGCGCAGGTTCACGCCGTTCAGATCCACGCCTACCCATGCGACTTCGCGCAGGTCGCGTCCGTGGAGGTCGTTACCGCGCATGTCGCAGCCGACGCACGAGCGCGGAAGTCCGAGCTGAGCGCGCGCCGTACTCGAACTGGCGGCCATAAACGTGGTCGCGATCGCCGCCGCTCCGAGGAAGATTGTAAGCCGCTTTATCATGGTTCCTCTCCAAAAAGTCCGCAGAAAACCAAGCCTGCACGCGCAAGCGCTAAGAGATGACCGTTCTTACGGGACCTACCTCATGAGAGTAATTTTGCTGCCCGTGATTTGCGTGTGGCTCAAGTCCACGTTGCGCAGGTCGACGCCCGAGAAATCGCAGCCGTTAAAAGAAGCGCCGTCAAGACGGGCGCCGTCGAGTTTGGCGTTCTTGAAATCGACGCCGTTGAACGATGCGTTGCGCAGGTCCGTGCCGCGAAGGTCGGCGTACGCGAAATCGTCGCCGCTCACGGAGATCCCGCGCAAGTCTTGGTTGCGTAGATTGACGTTCTTGAAATCACAGCCGTTGCAACTCGTGAGAACCGCGCGCGCCTGCGCGGGGGCCAGTCCCGCGACCGGAATGTCGCATCCATTAATCTGCGCGCCGCCGAAATTCGCACCGGTCAGATCGGCATGCCTCATGTCGCAGCCGTTCAGATTGGCGAATGCAAAGTTGACGTTGCGCAGATTCGCGCCCGAAAAATCCACGCCGCTAAGATTGGCGTACGAAAAGTTTGCTCCGTGCAGATCGGCGTTTGAGAAATCCGATCCGATGAGTGAGACACGCGAAAGGTTTCGACCGGCCCAATTTACTTTGCTGAAATCGCAACCGGTGCAAGACCCGTTGAGATCCGAGACCTTTTTCAGTTTGTCGTCATAGTTGTAGTGGTAGTTGTAGGCCGGAACGTTGACGTGAATCGCCGGAACGTGCACGTTGATCTCGGGAACGTGAACGTCAGTCGCCGGCACATGGACGTTCACTTCGGGCTGGTGGATGTTGATGGCCGGAACGTTCACGTCGACCATGCCATTGTGAACCGTCGTGCGCTTGTACGTTTGTGTTGCCGGCTTTGCCGTCTTCGCCGGCTTCTTTGTAGCCGGCGCGGCGGCGCGCGGAGCGGCCGTGACGGCTGCGACGATCGCCTGCGGGAACGCTTGCTGCGCCGGAAGATACTTATCGCGATAGACGATGGTCGTTTTGCCGGCGCTCGCGGAGGTCCGCGGCGCGGAGAGATGGGCTTGGGTGAAGTGAGCGTTGTGAGCCGCGAGCGCGCCGGGCGAAAGCGTGAATGCGAACGACGGCGCGACGTTTTGCGCAAGGAAGAACGTGACGATCAGCGCTGCGGCGACCGCGCCGGCCGGTCCGAACGAAACGCTGGTGCGCACGTTGCGCCCTGCGCGAAGCAGTCTCTCGACGCGCACCGAGAGTCCCCGCCGCGTGAGAAATACGCCCGGAGCGGCGAGTGCGCGATGAGGCCACGCCGTCACTTCCGCCATCCGCGTCAGACAGGTTGCGTACGGACGAACGTCGCCCGTCTGATGGAGAACCCAGTCGTCGCAGGCCACTTCGCGTTCCAAGTCGAGCTGCTGCGCCATAAACAGCACCGCCGGATTGAAGAAAAAGATCGCTTGGATGATGCGCTGCAGGCCGTTGGTCCAATCATCTGCGCGGCGCAAATGCGCGAGTTCGTGCAGCGTGATTTGATCGATCTCTTTTTCGGAGAGCGTTTCGAGCAGATGTTTTGGGATCAGCACCATCGAGTCGAACAGGCCGACCGCGACGGGAACCTCGATCTGTTCAGAGACGCATAAGCGGACGTCGCGCGTGCCCTTCTCGGCGCGTGTCCAGCGCGCCAGCTGCTCCCGGTAGTCGAGCGAGAGCGGCAGCGCGTCGCGCTTGAGCGCCTCGAGTTTGAAGAGATTGAAAGCCAGCCGCATTAAAAGGAAGAGCGAGGCCGCGATCCATACCGCGAAGATCGCCAGCGCCGCAGCTTGCGGCAGCGCAAAGCGCAAGCGGCTCGGGAAACTGGGCGCAAGCGCGGCCTTGTAGGCGGGACCGGTTTGACTCGCGGCCTGCAGCGGCAGTTTGGAAGGCGCGGCCACTTTCGCGTTGCGCGCCCCCACGGGCGCCGCCGCGGCCGCGTGGTGAAATACCGGCGCACTCTGCACGCTGACCTGCGGGATGGCCGTGACGACCGGAACGACCAGGGCCGCAACCAATGCAACGCACCACGCCGCATAGCGCGTGGTCGCGTTGATGTTCGGCAGATAATTTAAGAGAGCCCAAACCGCCAGCGCGAGGATCGCGCCTTCCCATAAACTATTGAACAGTGTCGCAACCGCGATCCGCGCGGCCGGTTCGGCAAAAGCCGCGAGCGCGTGCATTAGGAACCTTCCTCGTACTGTTCGATGAGCGTCTTGAGCCGCTGAAGTTCCGCGGCACCCGGGCGCTCGTTCTCGATCAAACGTAGCGCGAGCTCGGCCGATTTGTTTCCGAAGAACCGGTTGAGCAGCAGGCCGACCGCCGACTGTGCTGCTTCTTCGCGCTCGACCAGCGGTGAATAGACGTAGGCCCGGCCCTCTTCTTCGTGACTGACGTAGCCTTTTTGTTCCAGAATGCGCATCGTCGTCAGCACGGTGTTATAAGCAATCGGCGGCGGCGGAAGCGCTTCGGTCACGTCGGCGATGGTTGCGCTGCGTTTCTGCCACAGCACTTCCATCAAACGCAGCTCGGCCTCAGTGAGAGTGGGGGATTTCTTGCGAGCCACAGCTACCTCCAGGCCAGACCAGTGTTATTAATTCTTTAGTAGACTATAAGGGGTCGGAGACCCGTTGTCAACTATGGAATTAATACCACGGCAAGGGTGGCGGGCCCCGCTTGGAGAGAGGACGAATAGCGCCGATTCGTTACCCCTATCAATGGAGACTAGAATGCGGCGTCCCTTCGTCTTTCGCAGCGCCGGGTTGGTCCCGGCCGCCCTGGCCTTGCTCGCCTCCACTGCCTGCTCCGGCGGCACGGTGATCGGCAGCGGGCCGCTGCCCACTCCCACGCCGGTCGTGCCGCACGTATCGGCGGAGTTCACGGTGCCAACCGCTGCCAGCGCGCCGCAGGGAATCACCCTGGGTTTCGACGGTTTCCTGTACTTCACTGAAACTGCGGGCAATAAGATTGCGCAAATGACGACCGGCGGCGTTTTCGTCGAAACACCGGTGCCCACGGCAAACGCGGGACCGTTTGCCATCGTCGGCATGCCCGACACGAGCCTTTGGTTCACGGAAAATACGGCCAACAAGATCGGCACGCAAACCGGGACGACCGTTGGTACCGAGTATCCCTTGCCGACGGCCAACGCCGGGCCGACCTACATCACGCGCGGGCCCGACGGCGCGCTTTGGTTCAGCGAAACTACCGCTAACAAACTCGGCCGTATAGACCTCAGCGGCAACATCACGGAATTCCCCGTCCCGACTCCAAACGCCGGATTAGCGGGGCTCGTCGGTTTCAGCGACGGCGGAATCTGGATTGCGGAAAGCAACGCCTCGGCGATCGTCCGCTTCGACATTACGGCACAGACGTTCGGCGCTCCGCATCCAACGCTGACGGCCAACGCCGCGCCCACGCAGATCGTCGTGTGCCCAGATAACCAGACGCTCTGCTTCACCGAAAACAACGCGGCGAAGCTCGGACAGATCACCCCCGCCGGAGTCGTCACCGAACACTCGCTCGCGCCGGCAACGTCCGCCTTCGGTTTGATCAACGGCGCCGACTTCAATCTCTACTTCACCGACCGCGCGCAGAACAAGATCGGTCAGATCTCCGGCATCTCGTTCGGCGTCACCGAATTTCCGATTCCGACCGCCGGTTCCCAAGCGTCGTTTCTTTCACTCGGCCCGGACTCCGAAATTTACTTCACGGAAACCGCGGCGAATAAAGTCGGGCGCCTGACTTACTTCTAAGCCGGAACGTCGCCGGGCTCGCCCGGCAGCTCGGCCAAAAGCGCTACACTGTTGCCGGCTGTGCCGACGAGATAACGGCGGCCTTCGACCCCCGCCACGTGCAGCGCAGCTTGCTTCGTCAGCTGCGCCGAATCCAAAATGCGAACGGTCTTCTTGCCGCCGGATAATTCCCGGCCGCGTGCAAATACGCGCGCGGCTGTATTCAGTCCGAGCAGCAGCAACGCCACGATGCCGAGCGCGAAGATGTAGTGCAGCGCAAATCCCACGGCAATCCAAGAGCCCGGCAAGGCGCCGGACGCGCCATTATTTGCAGGCGGCCAATCGCGGTTGGGGTTCGAGCGAACCGCGCAGCGCCCGCAGTTTGCGCATCAACTGCGCGAAGGCGTCGAAGTCGAGCGCCTGCGCGGCATCGGAAAGGGCCGTGGGCGGTTCGGGATGGACCTCGACGATGGCGCCGTCGAGTCCGGCGGCGGCCGCCGCCAGGACGAGCGGCTCGATCAAACTCGCGCGCCCGGTGGCGTGACTCGGATCGGCGATCACCGGCAGATGCGTGAGTTCTTTGAGCCGCAGCGCTCCGCCCAGATCGAAGAGATTGCGCGTCTGCGGATCGAAGCCGCGCACGCCGCGTTCGCACAGCACGACGTTGGGATTGCCTTCGAGCAGAATGTATTCGGCCGCATAGAGCACTTCGTCGAGCGTCGCGAACGGCGCACGTTTCAGCAGCACGGGTTTGCCGGTGCGGGCCGCCGCCTGCAGCAGCGTGAAATTCTGCATGTTGCGCGCGCCGATCTGGATCATGTCGACGTACCAGTCGAGAACGAGCAGCTGCGTTTCGGCCAGCGCCTCGACGACGGCGGGCAGACCCGCACTTTGGCATGCCGCCGCAATCAGCTTGACGCCCTCTTCGCCCAGGCCTTGAAACGCGTACGGGGACGTGCGCGGTTTGTAGGCGCCGCCGCGCACCATTGCCGCGCCGGCCGAAGCCACAAACTTCGCCGTCAGCTCGATCTGAGCGCGGCTCTCGATCGCGCATGGCCCGGCGATCATCGTAAAACCTCCGTCGCCGAAGCTCGCCGCTCCCACGCGAACGACCGTTGCTCCGGCTCCTTCTTTACTCGCTAGTTTATACACGATTGCAGCCTCAAGAGATGAAAAAAACCGCCCCGGTAAGGGCGGCTTTTGAAGAGTGATTGACGATCTTCGCTGGCGCGCTTAACTTACCGGCATTTCTGCGGCGAGGTACCACCAATAGGAATAGCGCGCGGACGAGATCATGTGGAGGGCAGTCTACCACGGGTGGACGCGCGCTGTCAATTTTGGGAGTGAAGGCCAAGCGCGTTACGGACGATTCGCGCGCCGTTTTCGCTGAGGACCGACTCCGGATGGAATTGCACCGCGGTGATCGGCAGCGTGCGGTGCGCGATAGCCTGAACGACTCCGTCGGAGCTGCGCGCGCAGACCTCCAAATCGTCGGGAAGCGTCGCCGGATCGAGGCAGAGCGAATGATAGCGCGTCGCATGCAGGGGCGATGCGAGCCCTTCGAAGAGCGTCCCGCCGCGATGCGTGATCGCGGAGACTTTCCCGTGCATCGGTTCGGGCGCGCGCGTAACGTGCGCCCCGAAAGCTTCGCCGATGGCTTGCAGACCCAGACAGACGCCGAAGACCGGCATCTTCCGCGCGGCGGCGTCGCGAACCAGCTGTACGATTTGCGGCGTTTGGCCCGGATTGCCCGGCCCCGGCCCGATCACGAGCGCGTCGTACTCTTCCAAAAATTTGGGGCCTAGCCGCGGATCGTCGTTGTGCACGACGTCGGGCTGCGCGCCTTGTTCGGCTAACAAATGCACGACGTTATACGTGAACGAATCGAAATTATCGACGAAGAGCACTTTCATTTAGCGGCCAGCTCCGCGCCCGAAGCCTGTCCTGAGCCGGGTCGAAGGGACGACGCGCTCGCCTCACCGCCGAGCGGCTGCTCAGGATGACACTGCAATACGACACGTGCGATCTGAGTTTTGCCCAAAATCTCTTCATACTCTGCTTCGGGATCGCTGTCGGCGACGATGCCGGCCGAGGCTTGCCAGTGAACATCGCCATCGTGCACGTGCATGCTCCGCAGCGTAATGCACGAATCGAAATCACCGCTGAAAGCCCAGCGGCCGACGCTGCCTGCGTAGAATCCGCGCGCGACCGGCTCGAGTTGATCGATCAACTGCATGGCGCGAATCTTCGGAGTTCCGGTGACGGTGCCCGCCGGAAAACCGGCGGCGAAGAGATCGAGCGCGTCGTGCCCGGATCGCAGCGTGCCGGTGACGTCGGAGACGATGTGCATGACGTGGCTGTACCGCTCCAGCTGCAGCAGTTCCGAAACCTTGACCGAGCCGTACTCGCAAACGGCTCCAAGGTCGTTGCGTCCGAGATCGACGAGCATCACATGCTCGGCCCGTTCCTTTTCGTTCGCCAACAGCTCGCCCGCGATGATGAGATCTTGCGACTCATCGGAGCCGCGTGGTCGCGTGCCGGCCAGCGGACGGATGCGCGCCGTTCTGCCTTCGAGCCGCACCAAGAACTCCGGCGACGCGCCCAGCAACTGTCCGAACGGCGCGTCCACGTAAAACATGTAGGGAGACGGATTGCGCGAACGGACCGCGCGGTAAACGTCAAATGCCGTTCCCTCCAGCCGCGCGGAGAATCGAATTCCGAGCTGCAGCTGATAAACGTCGCCATCCAAGATGTAGCCCTTCACGCGGCGCGCGAGTTCGAGAAACTGCGCGCGATCGAGCGAAGCTTCCACGGGCTGCACGCCTCGCACGGCCCCCGGTAACGACGGCCGCGCAGACATGAGCCGGTCGACGTAGGATCCGATGCGCGCCTCGAGTTCGTCTTCGCGCTCGCCACAGGTCCAGATCGCGAGTTCGTCGCTGAAGTGATCGAAGATCAGCCAGGTTGCCGGCAGAGCTACGTACGCGGCGGGCATCGGAGGATCCGCCGGAGCACGCGCGGGCAATCGCGCAAACGAACGTGCGGCGTCGTAAGAGAAGGCGACGAGCGCGCCGCCCTGCTGCCGCGGATCGTCGACGCGATCGCGGTGTCCGCTCACGAACGCCCGAATGGCCGCGATCATGTTGCCGTCATCTTCGAAGGTGCGGGATTCCAGATAATCGATTCCGGCAAAGGAGTAGCGCGAGATCCGGCCGCCACTCTCAACGCTCTCGAGCAAACATGATGCGCCAGGCGTTCCAAGCGCGGCGAGCGCGCTAATCGGGGTGATCGTGTCCGATGGTATCGTGCGGCTGCGCGAAACGAGGCTGGGCATCTAGGCCTGATTAGCTTCCTCGAGCTCCTGCTCTTCCTTTCGGGCCTCCCGCGCGGCAGATTCGGCCATCCGCCGAGCTTTCAGCGCTTCGGCGGCCTCGCGTGCACGAATTGCCGACAGCGCTTGATCGCGCAGCTCCGCGATGTCGTTTCGGTGCTGCAAAACGGCGGACCGCGCCGCGGCGACGGCAATTTCCAAACTCGCGGCCGCGGCCGTTCCGCTGCGTCCGATCTCGCGACAGGCGCGCGAGAAAGCCTCTTCGGTTTCGGCGAGATGGCGCTCGGCTTGCTCGAGCCGCGCTTGCGCTCGCGCCAGTGACGCGCGCTTGGCATGCTCGGCAGACCGGCGCTGCGCGAGCAGCGCTTCTAGTGCGTCCAGAGTGTTAGCTCATACGGCGAGCTGGGAGCGTTCCGGGCCAACCGAAACGCATTGCACCGGAACCGCGAGCGATGCTTCGATGCGTTTGACATACGATCGCGCTTCGGCCGGAAGATCGGCAATGCGCGTGACGCCGGTAATGTCGGTCTTCCAGCCCCGAACGTACTCGACCTCAACCTGAAGACGGGGATCTGCGACCGACGCGAACGCGGCCGGTTTTCCAGCCACACTGTACGCCGTCACGATCCCGATCTTTTCCAAACCCGAAAGCACGTCGAGTTTCGTCACCGCGGCCGCGGTCAAACCGTTCAGACGCGACGCGTAGCGTGCCGCCACCGCATCGAACCATCCGCAGCGGCGCGGGCGCCCCGTCACCGTGCCGAACTCCGCGCCCGCCGCGCGCAAACGCTCGCCGTCTTCGCCGGGAAGTTCCGACGGAAACGGTCCGCCGCCGACGCGCGTGGCATAGGCCTTCACGACTCCCAGCACGCGATCGATCGCGCGCGGGCCGACGCCGAGGCCGATGCACGCGCCGCCCGCCAAGGTGTGCGAGCTTGTGACGTACGGATAGGTGCCGTAACCCACATCCAACAGCGTGCCCTGCGCGCCTTCGGCCAGGACTCTTTGCCCGCGTTCGATTGCCGCATGCAGATACTCGACGCCATCCACGACGTGCGCCGCGATGGATGCTTCCAAATCGCCGGCGGCAAGCAACGCGCCAAACGTTACGCCCTTGCGCGCAACTTTGTCAACGTAGGCCGGGCCGATGCCGCGCCCCGTCGTTCCGAGCGCAGCAGCGCCCCGCGCCTGTTCCGCCTCGCGGTCCGCGTCGGCGTGCTGGGGGAAGACGACGTGCGCGCGATCGGATATCTTAATCCGCGAAAGATCGACGCCAATCTTGCCCAGCGCTTCGAGCTCGGCAAGCAAGCCGGACCGGCTGATCACGGTACCGCCTCCAATGAAGAGTTCGCAATGATCCTGCAGCACTGCCGACGGAACGACGCGCAGCGCGAGCTTCCGGTCCCCCACGCGAATCGTGTGGCCGGCGTTGTCGCCGCCGCCGAAGCGGGCGACGATATCGAAATCGCGCGCGTAATAATCGACGATTCGGCCCTTGGCTTCGTCGCCCCACTGCAGGCCGACGATTACGTCGATGGTTCACCCATCGGAATCGGCGAGACGCCGTCAAACGACGTCATCACGTACTCGCTGAAGAGCGCGTTTGGCCAGCCGAAATCCACTCGCGTGTAGCGTTTGGGATCGTTTGGATCGAAGGATTCGTGCAACAGATGATCGCCCGGATCGCTGGCCAGCAACTGGTTGAGAACGTCTTGTTTCTCGGTCTGCGAACCGGACGTGAGGCCTTCCATCACCAGTGCCAGCGGCCAGATCCAGTGATCCGGCGTGTGGTAGCTGCCGATCCCGCGCGCGAAATTTCCCGAATAATACGACGCGTTGTCCTGCGAAAGTAAGAAGGCTCGCGTGTTGAGATAGTACCGGTCGCCCGCCGTCGTGTAGCCAATGTACGGCGCGGAGAGCAGGCTCGGAATATTCGCGTCGTCGGTCACGATCGCGTTCCCCAGGCCGTCGGCCTCGAAGGCATAGATCTTTCCGTATTTCTTGTCGGCTACCATACCGTATCTTTCGATTCCGCGGCGAACTTGATCGCGCAGCAGGGCGGCGGCCCGCGCCTTGGGAGCATCGTGGTAGACTTGGCGCTCGATCTGCTCCATATCGCCGAGCGCGACGACCGCGAACATTTCCGACGGAATCAAATAGTTGTAGTAACAGGCATCGTCGGAGGGACGAAACCCCGTCCATATCATGCCGGTGTAGCCGGCCGGCCGGCCCTTCCCATCGTTGACGAGTTCTCTATGCGTGTAGCGCGAATCGCGCGCGTGGTTCTGTTCGCGCTGCATGGTCGCCAGGGTCGCATCGAGCGCTTTTTGCTCGTCGGGCGTGAAGATTGCGGCGTCGCCGGTCTCGTGCCAATAACTCCAGGCCAGCGTTACGGGATAGGCGAGCGAATCGAGCTCGTACTTCTCTTCCCAAACGCGGTAATCGAGCGTAAACGCATTCGCATACGGATCGATCTGCACGTATTTCGCCTGACGCGCGATGATCGCGCGCAAGAGCGCACGGACCGATGCGTCGGTCTTGGCGTAGTAGAGATAGGGGCGCACCTGTGCGCTGGCGTCGCGCAGCCACTCCGCCGGAATGTCGCCGGTCTTTACGTAAGCGGTCCCATCGGGCGCGAACTCCGCGAGTTTGGTCGTATCCAACAGTGCCGCCCGGAACATGGTCTGCAAGTGAGCGTTGGGATTTTGATACTGCTCGGCAGCGCGCACGATCGACTGGATCTCCAAGCCCGACGCCGGCGCAACGGCCACCAGCGCGATGAGCAGCAGCCCGAAAAACGTCGAAATCCGGCGCTGCACGCTGCTGGGCACGGCCGTGTTACCGCGGCCAGCTGCCGTGAGCGTAGAGTGCGGGCAACTCCCGGTACCGCCCTTGATAATCGAGGCCGTAGCCGACCACGAAAACGTCGGGAATCTCAAACCCGCGATACTTTACTTCAAGCCCCGCGATCCGGCGGTGCGGACGATCGAGCAGCGTGCAAATCTCGAGCGACGCCGGCTGCCGCGCCCGCAGCGTACGCGAGACGTATTGCAAGGTCAGGCCGGTGTCGATGGTATCCTCAACCAAAATCACGTGACGAGCCTCGACCGAAGCCGACGTATCTTTGACGAAACGCAGCCCTTCTGCGTCTTGGTATCGCGTGAGCGCGATCACATCGAATTCGCACGGAATAGCAATCGCTCGCGTCAGATCGGCTAAGAACACCGCGGAGGCGGTGAGGACGCCGACAACCATGGGGTTGAGTCCGGCATAGTCACGCGAAATCGCAGCTCCGAGTTCGCGGACGCGCGCCTCAATGGCGGCTTCGTCGTAGAGCTGTTCGGCGATCACGAAGCGCGCGCGACCCTATTGGAGAACACGCGTTCCACGTCGCGGCGCGTGAAAAGTTTGATCTGAACGTCCGGATAGGCTTGGCGCAGCAGCCGCATCTTGCGGTTCTTGCGGGTCAACAGGCGCGGGCTCAACACGGTCATTTCAACAAAAAGATCGAATTCAGGCAAGAAGAAATCCGGCGTAAACCATTCGCTGACGTAGCCGTGCGCGTCCCAGCAGATCGGAAAAGCACATGGTTCGTAGATCCAACTGACTTCGTAAAAATCCAGAAGCCGCGCAAATTCTTCTTCGCTGCGATGAGCGAACCGGGCCCCAGTCGTTGCCACGGACTTACATCTACGACGGCCCTGTGGAAAACTCCGCCTGAGCGGGCAGCGTCACGTCGAAGCGAGCTCCGCCGAGCACTGAATCGGCGACCGCAACGCTGCCGCCGCACCGTTCGGCGATCAGCTTCACGATCGCCAGACCTATGCCGGCGCCGCGACCGGCTGCGGCATCTTTTCCGCGCACGCTGAGCTCGAAAACCGACGCGCGTTCCAGTGCATCGACGCCGGGGCCGTCGTCCTCGACGCTGATGAGGATTTTCTCTCCCCGCGCATACACTCCGACGGCAATCGTTCCGCCTTGCGCTCCGTACTTCGTCGCGTTTTCGAGCAAATTGATCAAAATCTGCAGACACGGGTCGGGATCGATGGCTGCAACCGCAGGCTTGCAGGCATTGAGCTCCACGGTCATTCCGCGGGAACGCGCCAGCGGAGCGACGGCTTCGCAAGCCAGCGTCAGTTGCTCGCCGACGTCACATCCGCCCAATGCGCTGAGTCCGGCCGATAAGTCGAGCAGCGAAAATTCGAACATGCCGTCGATCATACGCCCCATGCGCAGCGCTTCTCGCTGCGCGGTATGTAAGAACCGCTGCGAGGTCGGCACGTCGACCTCACCGTCGAGCAGCGTCTCGAGATACCCGCGGATGGAGGCCAGCGGCGTGCGCAGCTCGTGGCCGACCGCGGCAAAGAACTCATAGCGCTCGCGTTCGCGCGCGCCCCGCTCCAGCGCGATCTCAATCTCGGCGTCCAAGTCGAACGGCGGTTGCGCCAGCGTCCATCCGCTCTCCACGTGCAAACCGGTTTCGGCGGCCATCTCCGAAGCGATCCGCTGCAGCATCGCGCGGCAGACGCTTGGATTCGGCCGCGACGGACCGCGCGGCGCCCCGGCGACCAGCACGGCGAAAATATCGCGTCCGCGATCGTGAATGCGGTCGTCTCCGCGGCGCAAAACGCGGCGCGAGGCGGCGGCAAACGCTTGCGCCGCGCGGCGTTCGACGCGGCGTGCTGCGCGTTTTCCTTCGCGCCATGCGATATGCTCGAATTCGGGAACGCGCAGCACGAGCAGCGGCACGCCGCCGTTAGCGGCAGGCGAACTTATAGCCGAACCCATGCACCGTCAGCAGGATGCCCGGAAGTTTGCGCTGTTCTTCGAGCTTCAGGCGGATCCGCCGGACGTGCACGTCGACAGTGCGCTCGTCGCCTAAGAAATCGAAACCCCAGATCTTTTCCAGCAGCATCTGACGCGACATCGCCATGCCGGCGTTGCTGGCCAATTCCAGCAGCAGCGAGAACTCGCGCGGCTTCAGTCTGATGGTCGCGCCGTCGACGCGCACCTCGCGCGCGACCTCGTCGATCTCCAGCCGTCCGAATTTCAAAATCGCCGGATGATCCTGATAGGCTTTGCCGATGCGCCGCGCCAGCGTCTTGACGCGCGCGATCACTTCGCGGGGACTGAACGGTTTTGTGACGTAATCGTCAGCGCCCAATTCCAGGCCGACGATGCGATCGACTTCGTCGGCGCGCGCGGTCAGCATCACGATGGGCAGTTCGCGTTTTTCCCGCCGCAGGGTACGCGCCACCTCGAATCCGTCGATCGCGGGCAGACCGATGTCTAAGATCAGCAAGTCTGCCCAGTTGCGCGCCATGCGCAGCGTCACGTTCCCATCGCCGGCGATGCAAACGTCGAGCCCTTCGCGCTGCAAGTGATGTTTCAACAGGTCCGCGATGCTCGCGTCGTCCTCGGCGATCAGTACGCGAAGCACGGGCATGCCAAGAGGTGTGCCCGCGTTTAAGAGGCTTGCGCCACCTCAGCAAAGGGACCGAACTCCGCCGCATGCTCGCGCAAACGGCGGTAGACCAGCGGCGCCGGAAATCCAAGACGCTCCAGCGCGCGCGCAGCGGACGGGTAACTGAGGTCGCTCTTTGTCCGCAAGAGTTTCTCGAGCGCTCTTTGTACGCGTGCATCTTCGCTCGCGGAGGCGCTTTGCACGGCGGACCACGCCGCCGTGCGATCGATGCCCTTGCGCACGAGCTCTCCGACCAGCCGCACGTCGCCGACCGCCTTCTGCTTTCCCTCTATGTAGAGTTGAGCGAAGAGTTTGTCGTCGACGTATCCGTCGCGCTTACACCGTTCGACTGCGCCGCGAATCTCTTGGGGCTCAAACGGCTTGCGCTCGAGTCTCTGCCAGAGCTGCGCTTCGGTGAGGCGCCGGTGCGCCAGCATCCGCAGCGCGCAGACGTATGCTGTCGCCACCTACTACTCCGGCGAAACCGCCGCGGCCGTGCCGTTGCGCGACACCGTTGCCGTGAGCTCTTCGCGAATCTTGCCCGCGATCTCGTCGGCGAGATCTATGTGCTCTTCCAGATAGGATTTCGCGTTTTCGCGGCCTTGTCCGATGCGCTGCTCGCCGTAGGTGTACCACGAGCCGCTCTTGCCCACGATGTTTCGTTCGAGCGCGATATCGAGAATGGAACCCATCTTGCTGATGCCGTGGCCGTACGTGATGTCGAACTCGGCCTGGCGGAACGGCGGCGCAACCTTGTTCTTGACAACCTTGACGCGCGTGCGCGTGCCGACCACGTCTTGCCCGACTTTGATTTGTTCGAGCTTGCGAACGTCGAGACGAATCGAGGCGTAGAACTTGAGCGCGCGGCCGCCCGACGTCGTTTCGGGGCTGCCGAACATGACCCCGACCTTTTCGCGCAGCTGATTGATGAAGATCATCACGGCTTTGCTGCGGGAGATACACGCCGTCAATTTGCGCAGCGCCTGGGACATGAGCCGGGCCTGCAAGCCGACATGTGCGTCGCCCATGTCGCCTTCGAGCTCCGCTTTGGTAACGAGAGCGGCGACCGAATCGAGCACGATCACGTCCACTGCGTTGCTGCGGATCAGCATTTCGGCGATGTCGAGCGCCTGTTCGCCGGTATCCGGCTGCGAAACGAGCAAGTTATCCAAATCCACGCCCAAAGCCGCGGCATAGGTGGGATCGAGCGCGTGCTCGACGTCGATGAAAGCTGCGGTGCCGCCGAGTTTTTGCGCTTCGGCGATGGCGTGCAGCGCGAGCGTCGTCTTACCGCTCGATTCGGGGCCGTAAATCTCAGCGATGCGTCCGCGCGGGAAACCGCCGACGCCGAGCGCGAGATCGATCGCGATCGAACCGGAGGGAACGACCTCGAATGCCATCCGTTCGCTGAACTCGCCCATCCGCATGATCGAGCCTTTGCCAAATTGACGCTCGATCTGCGCGAGGGCGTTGCTGAGGGCGGTCTGCCGTTCGTCTTGAGCTGCCATATCTCTCCTACTCTTGAGCTTCTGTTATTTCTCTATTCACGATATCGGGTCTGAGTGCCAAGTGCCTGGCACTTAAAAAGGGCTTTCTTCGAACAGCGCGTCGATAAATTCGCCCGGCGAGAACGGCCGCAGGTCTTCCGCGGTCTCGCCGAGCCCGACGAATTTTATGGGAACTTCGAGCTCGTCGACGATGGCGACAAGCACGCCGCCCTTGGCGGTCGAGTCCAGCTTGGTCACGACGGCCCCGGTCAAGGCCGCCGCCTGATGGAAAAGTTTGGCCTGAGAGATCGCGTTTTGCCCGGTCGTGCCGTCGAGCACGAGCAAGGTCTCGGCGGGCGGCGCACCCGTCTCACGCTCGATGATGCGCCGCATCTTTTTCAGTTCTTCCATAAGATTGGTTTTGGTTTGCAGCCGGCCCGCAGTGTCGACGATCACCACATCGGCCTCCCGCGACCGGGCGGCTTGCAAACCGTCGAAAACGACCGAGGACGGATCGGCGCCTTCCTTGCCGCGTACGAACGACGCGCCCGAGCGTTCCGCCCAAATGCTCAGTTGCTCGGCCGCAGCGGCGCGGAACGTGTCCGCGGCCACGAGCGTGACGCTCTTCCCTTGAGAGTGCAGACGCGTAGCGAGCTTGCCGATCGTCGTCGTCTTTCCGCTGCCGTTCACGCCGACGACGAGCACCACCGCGGGGGCGCCGGCCAAATTGAGGTCACCGTCCGGAAGCGTGAGGAAACGCTCGACGTCTTTGCGGAACCGCGCGACGATCTGATCGCTCGTGCTCCAGAGTTCTTGTTTTGCGACCGTTTTCAGACCGCCGAGGATTTTCGTCGTTGTCGCTACGCCGAAATCGGCGGAGAGTAAAAGCTCCTCGAGCTCTTCCCAGACCTCGGGGGTAATGGGCTTGCGCGCCCGGCCTAAGGCCTCGACGCCGGCCAGTGCCTCCCTCGCCATTCCGAACGAGGCCCGGAGCTTAGTAAGCCAACTGCTCACGGACCCAAGCCTTCCACGCGCCTAATCGAACTCCTGTTCGATTCGAATGCCGCCGTTGATGGCGTTCCGCTAGAGCCGCCTCTCGAGGACAATGGTAACGCGCCGCCCGGCCTCCTTACCGATCTTTTTTCGAAGATCGGCCCTGATCGGCAACTTGTGCCGCCCGTCGCCCAGCGCCATGAAAGAACCCGCGAACGGCTCTCCGTCAACGCGTCCGCGAATCTTTACTAAGCCTCGCGTTCCAAAAAACTCGGCCGATCCGGGCATCACCACATAGGTCCAGCCCCCTTTGGAAGGCGATTTTTGCATTTTTGCGGTGAACCGTTTGTTCATCCCCGTGGCTCCTTCCGGACGTATTTTTGTTTGAGCGTCGGATCGTCATCGCGGATGCCCAAATCGTTTTGCAGCTCGCGTAAGAGCTGGCGCAGATGGATGACGGCCTGCGCGTGGATCTGCGAGACGCGCGATTCGGAGACGTTGAGCTGCTCCTTGATGTCTTTGAGCGCTTGTCCTTCGAAATAATACAGCGAGATGACGACCCGCTCTTGCGGCGGCAGTTCGCTGACCGCTTGCACCAGCGCATTGCGGAGTTCGCGCTGCTCGACGCTTGCGGTGATGTCGACGTCGGCATCTTTGAGCGTATCGGCGAGCGGGATGTGATAGCCCTTGTCACTGGGCAGCGGTTCCTCGAGCGAAAGCAGCGACGTGCCGCGCACGCGCTGAAGCAGCGCGTTGTATTCGTCGATCGGAATCGAGAGGTGCGCCGCGACTTCCGCATCAGCCGGCAGACGTCCGAGCGTGAGTTCGAGTTGCTGATAGGCGCGCTCGATTTCGCGCGCGCGCTGCCGCACGGCCCGGGGAACCCAGTCGAGGGCACGCAGCGCATCGATAATCGCGCCGTTGATGCGCGTGATCGCGTAGGTTTCGAATTTCACGCCGCGTGAATCGTCGTATTTTTCGATTGCGTCGATCAAGCCTACGATACCGTCGTTGATCAAATCGTTCAAATCGACGTTGGGCGGAAGGCTGACGGAGATTTTTCCCGCCACGTATTTGACGATGTGCAAATACTTATGGATGAGTTCTTCACGCGCGTATTCGACGCCGTTGATGCGGTAGCGACGCTTGCCGCCGCTCGTTTTCACGTGTACCTGATGCGCGGATTCACGGCGGCATAGAGCAGGTCGACGGCGGTATTCACAACGACGAAGACGGTCGCGAACAGTAAGATCACGCCGTTGACCAGCGGCATATCACGGTTGCCGATCGCGTCGAAAGCCAAGCGTCCAACGCCCGGCCAGGCAAAGATGTGCTCGGTCAGCACGGCGCCGCCGAGCAACAGCCCTGTCTGCAAACCCACGACTGTAAGAATCGGCACAAGCGCGTTGCGCAGGGCGTGCCTTAGCAGCACGGTGCGTTCGCTCAAGCCTTTCGCGCGGGCGGTCCGGATGTAGTCGCTGCGCAAAACGTCGAGCATACCACTGCGCGTGATCTTCGCGATGATCGCCAGCGGAATCGTGCCGAGCGTGAGCGCCGGCAACACCAAGTGCCAGAGCGCGTCGGCGGCAGCTTGCCAGTTGCCTTCCAACAGCGCGTCCAAGACGATGAGGTGCGTGATCGGCGTCACGGTATATTGCAGCGAGATGCGCCCCGAAATCGGAAAGAGATTGAGCCCGTAATGCGATGGTACCACCGAAAGCAGATAGACGAGCATCCAACCGAGCCAAAAAACCGGGATCGAGACTCCCAGCAGCGCGAGACTCATCGTAAAGGCGTCGGCGGCGGAGCGGAATTTTACCGCCGCGATAATCCCGAGCGGGACTCCGAAGGCGATGGCCACGATCATCGCGCCTAGCGCGAGCTCGACCGTAGCGGGGAAATACTGCGCCAGCTTTCCGGCGACACTCTCGTTGTCGACCAGCGACGTTCCGAGATCGCCGCGCGCCGCGTGCGCCATGTAGATCCCGAGCTGTACGTACCACGGTTTATCCAGTCCGAGCGATGCGCGCAGCGCGGCGGCCTGAACCGGCGAGGCATGTTCGCCCAACCGGATGGCAACGGGATCACCCGGAATCGCTTTCATGAACGCGAAGCTCACGACTGTAATCGCGATCAGCACGAGCACCAGCCGCACGACGCGAACCGCGGCGAATCTAGCCATGCACCGTGCGCGCCGCGAAACGCAGCGCCTGCCCATAGAGAAATGCGCGGTCGCCGAGAGTACGCTCGTGGTCTTCGCGCTGCAGAATATCGACGAAGCGCGGCGATCCGGCGAGCTGATCGAACAGTTTGGCGTAGCGCGAAGGCTTGCGTTCGAGAAAGCGCATGAGCTCGGCGCGATGACGCAGACGTCCATAAAATCGCTTCTTGAGTGCCGTGCCGTATCGCTCGTAGGCGCGCGAGGGCTGCGCGCGCGCAGCACTGACGGCTTCAGCCGCCATGCGGCCGCTCATGGCTGCTTCATAAATGCCTTCGCCATTGGTCGCGTCAACCAAACCGGCGGCCGTTCCGCCGACCATTGCGCCCGGAACCGCGACGGCCGGGCGCGGCGCGCCGCCATACAACAGATGCCCTTCAAGTTTGGTCGTGAACGCGGCCGCCGGATAGAGCCGCGCGCGAACCCGCTCGGTGAAACGATCGAGTTCTTCCCGCAGCTGCGCGCCGGGCATTTTCCCCATCACGCCAAGGCCGATCGCCAAATGATCGCGCTTGGGAAACATCCACGCCACGGTCATGCGACCGTCGCGGGTCGCAAAATAATGCATCTCGAGCGAGCGGTAAGCGACCGCGTCGGCGGGCCTATCCAGATAGACGCGATACTGAAGCGTGGTCACTAAACCACTCTGCCATTGCGGATAGGCAAACGCGGTCTCTTCCAATTTCGCCGTAGAGCCTTGCGCAAAAAACACGTTCTGCGCGGCGATCGTTTTCCGGGCGCCGGCGCGCGCGTCGGCGTATTCGATCACGATACGATCGCCGTCGCGCCGCATTTCGCGAAACAACGCGTTTGTGCGCACATCGGCGCCTTCAGCAGACGCTAAGCGTCCGATGGTTCCGTCGAGCTCTTCACGGGTCGTCGTGTGGCCCGGAACGATCGCCAGTTCGTATTCTTTTCCGGCTGGATCGAAAAGCGCCAGCCGCGGCGTATCGCAATGCACGATCTCGCGCGGCACATCGAACGTCGCGCAAAATCCAGGGCGCAGCCCCGCGGCGCAGACGCGTTTGGCGCCGACGACCGAATCTTTCTCGAGCACGACGGTTCCGACACCGGCCCGCGCAGCTTCGCGGGCGGCAATGCCTCCTGCCGGTCCGCAGCCAATCACCAGGAACTCGACGTGCTCCATGCCGCTTCGTTCGACGGCAAGGGACGGCTCCCGTGCGCCGGAAAGGTCAGTTCCTCAAAGTGACTCAACCGCCGGCCCCGCGTACCGATCAAGCCTTTCCGGTTTTAACGCCGGGGCAAGTGGCGCGCGTGAAGTCGCGCGGACACCTCCGAAAAACTCGAGCCGGCGAAATCCTGATTGAAGCCGGTGAAAAGAACACCCGGATCTTCTTGGTTCAGAGCGGGCGGCTAGAGTTCGACCAGCATACCGAGACCATCGAACGGGCGGTCGCCGTCATTGAGCCGGGGCAGTTCACCGGCGAGATCGGCATTCTCTTTGGGCGCCGGATCTTGGGCCGGCTGCGGGCAGCGCAAGCGAGCGAAGTGATCGAAGTCGATCGCGCCGGGCTCCTCGAGCTCGTGCAAACGGACAGCGAGCTGAGCGAAATCTTCATGCGCGCGTTCATCCTGCGCCGCGTGGAATTGCTCTCCGAAGGCATTTCCGACGTCGTGGTACTGGGCTCGGCGCATTCTCCCGATACGCTTCGCATCAGAGAATTTCTCACGCGGAACGGCCAGCCGTACTCGTACGTCGATCTCGACCATGACGCGGGCGTCCAAGAGTTTCTGGACCGCTTTCACGTCTCCGTCAGCGACGTTCCGGTGCTCATCTGCCGGGGCGCAGACGTGCTGCGCAATCCCAGCAATGAAACGATAGCCGATTGCTTGGAATTTAATGAAGCGATCGATGAGGTGCGCCCGCGCGACGTGATCATCGTCGGAGCCGGACCGGCCGGCCTGGCAGCCGCGGTCTACGCCGCTTCGGAAGGGCTCGATGTGCTGGTGCTGGAGGCGAACGCTCCCGGCGGACAAGCCGGTTCGAGCTCCAAGATTGAAAACTATTTAGGATTTCCGGCCGGCATCTCGGGCCAAGATCTGGCGACGAGCGGCTACACGCAAGCGCAAAAGTTCGGTGCGCAAATCATGATCGCAAAAACCGCCAAAGCCCTCGTATGCGATCGGAAACCTTTCGTGGTCGAAATTGACGGGACTTCCGGAGTCCCCGCGCGGACCGTCGTTATTGCGGCGGGCGCGCACTACCGCAAGCTATCGCTGGACAATCTCTCGCACTTCGAAGGATCGGGAATTTACTACGCCGCGACATTTGTCGAGTCGCAGCTCTGCGGGGCCGACGACGTGATCGTGGTGGGCGGGGGAAACTCGGCAGGCCAGGCCGCGCTTTATCTCGCGCAAACCGCGCGGCGCGTCTACTTACTCGTCCGCTCGAACGAATTGGGCGCGAGCATGTCGCGGTACTTGGTAAGGCGCATCGAAGACAACCGCGCAATCGAGGTGCGCCTTCAGACCGAAATCGTCGCGCTGCAAGGCGGCGATGCACTCGAAAGCGTCAGTTGGCGGGACGGCCGGACGCACGAAATTGAAGAGCGCGCCATCCATCACGTTTTCGTTCTGACCGGCGCGATTCCGAATACGCAGTGGCTGAAGGGATGTGTCGCGCTCGACGAAGACGGATTCATCAAGACGGGTTCGGCACTCACCCCCGAAGAGCTGGTGGCGGCGCACTGGCCGCTCGCGCGCGCGCCTTACCTGTTGGAAACGAGCTTGCCCGGAGTCTTCGCTGCCGGCGACGTTCGGGGAGGCAACGTCAAGCGCGTGGCATCAGCCGTCGGCGAAGGATCGATCGCGATCGCCTTCGTGCATCAGTTCTTTCGCGAGTAAGTGGCAGGCGGCGCCGCAAAGAGCGGGAGCATCGGAACTACGGTGGCGTCGTTCGCGTGCGCGAGGTAGGCGTGAATGCCGAACGCATCTTCGATCGTGCGCAGCAAAGAGTAGTGCGTGTAAGGTGCCGGATCCGTTACGTGCCGCGGGCCGTGGTTCGTGAGGACGATCGTGGGAATGCGCCCGCCGCCCGCGCCCGTGCCGGCGCCCTCATCAAAGGTGATGACGATTGCAGCGTTCTCTCCAGATGTCCATGCCGCGGAGGCCATAATTTCGCCGGCCAGCGTCTTTATCTCGCTGTCGCCCCGGCGGATGAGAGCGCGAGTCGTCCAGCAGTCGAACGGACTGCCTCCGATGGCGCCGTGCATGTCGTTGCAAAGGTTCGGAACGATCAGCGCAAAGTTCGGAATGTTGCCGCTGCGCAGATCTTTCTCCATCTGAACGAAATCGACGAGGTGCCGGCTGCGGTTTGGATCCTGTTGCACGGATCGGAAGTTGAGAAAGCCCGAATGCTTCGAAGCGTACAACCCCGAGCTGATGGCGAGCGATCCCGGTGCGGGCAGTGACTCGTAGTATCCCTTCCAGGTGAGCTGCGACGCTTCCAGCTGCGTGGACAGGTTCGGTGCGTCGATCGTGTGGCCGGGAGACGAGAAAGGCGCATCGTCGGCGATGCCAAATGTCGAGCCCCCGACGATCGCGACGTAGTTCGGTTCGCTCGGATGTGTCTCGGCAGAAAATTGGGTGGCCGTGCCATACTGTTTGGCCAACGCTGCAATGGTCGGCGCGTCTTGGCCGTTCAGGATCCGCTCGTAGCTTTTGTTTTCATCGACGATCACGAAAATATGCGCGTAGCGCGGTACGCGCAAGTCACTTGAAAGGGGAGCGGCGTTGCTGAACAGCATCCCGCCTGCGAGCGCGAATGCGCAGACGAGCCCGAATCTCAATCTCACGCCATAACGTTACCCCATTCGGTCCCCGGCCCTCGACTGCGCTCGGGATAGGCTGCTCAGGATGACAATGTTAGGGGCGTGGCTAATTCGCGGCCCCTATGCATTCAGTAAGCGGAATCAGTTCATCGGCCGCCATCTACCTGGGGCTGGGCGCGGGCGTCCTGGCCATTGTGTATGGAATCATCCTTATAAGCTGGGTTCTGGGGCGCTCTCCTGGCAACGCGCGCATGCAAGAGATCGCGGGCGCGATCGAAGAGGGCGCAATGGCGTTCCTGAAGCGGCAGTACACGACGATCGGTATTGTCGCGGTCGTCCTGTTCCTCGTGATTCTGTGGGGACTCCACTGGCAGACCGCCGTCGGATTTTTAGTCGGCGCCGTTCTCTCGGGGGCTGCAGGCTTCATCGGGATGATGGTTTCGGTGCGCGCGAACGTGCGCACGGCTGAAGCGGCGCGCGGCGGATTGGGTCCGGCGCTCGCGGTGGCTTTTCGCGGCGGAGCCGTGACGGGTCTGCTCGTCGTCGGCCTGGGCATTCTCGCGGTTGCAGGCTATTACTGGATCTTGCTCTCGGTCAATCACGGCAACGAACCGCAGTCGCTCGGCGCCATGATTGGTTTGGCGTTCGGCTGTTCGCTGATCTCGGTCTTCGCGCGTTTGGGCGGCGGCATCTATACAAAAGCGGCGGACGTCGGGGCCGATCTCGTCGGTAAAGTCGAGGCCGGTATTCCCGAAGATGATCCGCGCAATCCGGCGGTTATCGCCGACAACGTCGGCGACAACGTCGGCGACTGCGCCGGCATGGCTGCCGATCTCTTCGAAACGTATGTCGTCACCACTGTCGCCGCAATGCTGCTCGGCAATTTGCTGCTCGGCGCAATAGCCGGTGCGACGACGTTTCCGATCGTTATCGGCGCGATCTCGATCGTTGCCTCGATCGTCGGCACGTTCTTCGTCGGCATAGGAAAAGTCGATCGCGCGAAGATCATGAACGCGCTGTATTCAGGGCTCGGCGTCGCGGGCGTTCTGGCGGCCGTCGTCTTCTACTTCCTCACCAACCGCGAATTCGGAAGCGGCATCGTCATCGGTGCCGGCGCGCTGGCGCGGCATGTCACGCCGCTGGCCATCTGGGCGTGCGCGATCATCGGCTTGGCCGTGACCGGCCTCATTACGTGGATTACGGAATACTACACCGGCACGCAATATTCACCGGTGCGCAGGATCGCCAATGCTTCGGTGACGGGGCACGCGACCAACATCATCAGCGGCCTCGCCGTCTCGATGCAAGCGACGGCGCTTCCGGGTCTCGTGATCGTCATCGGCATTCTGGCATCGTATTCGCTCGTCGGATTGTACGGCGTCGGCATCGCGGTCATGGCAATGCTGTCTATGGCGGGCATCATCGTTGCGATCGATTCGTTTGGACCCATTACCGATAACGCCGGCGGTATCGCGGAGATGGCCGACTTGCCGGCTGAGGTGCGCGGCGTTACCGATCCGCTCGACGCCGTCGGCAACACGACCAAAGCGGTTACCAAAGGGTACGCAATCGGCTCCGCCGGTCTGGCGGCTATCGTGCTCTTCGCCTCGTTCTCTCAAGAGCTGAGCGCTAAGTGTGCGGCCGTCCACGGCTGCGTTGCCGGCGCGGGTCTTTTTAGCATCGAGTCTCCGTACGTGCTGGCGGGCTTGTTGATCGGCGGGCTCCTGCCGTTCTTCTTCTCGTCTCTTTCAATGGAAGCGGTTGGCCGCGCGGCGGGATCGGTCGTCGAGGACGTGCGGCGTCAGTTCCGCGAGAACCCCGGCATCATGGCGGGCACAACGAGACCCGATTACGCAAAAACCGTCGATATCGTCACGCGCGCCGCGCTCAAAGAAATGATTCTGCCCTCGCTCATTCCGGTCGGCGTGCCGGTCGTCATCGTATTGCTTGGAGCCGCTCACGTCTTTCCGGGAATCAGTGCGGCGCAAGTCATGGGCGGCGTTTTGGTCGGCGCAATCGTCACCGGCTTGTTTCTGGCCATCGCCATGACCAGTGGCGGCGGCGCGTGGGATAACGCCAAGAAATATATCGAGGACGGTCATTTCGGCGGCAAGGGCTCCGATGCGCACAAGGCCGCAGTAACGGGCGACACGGTCGGCGATCCGTACAAAGACACGGCCGGCCCGGCGATCAACCCGATGATCAAGGTCCTCAATATCGTCGCGCTGCTGCTGGTGGCTTTCCTCATCCACTAAGAGGCAAGCGGTTGGCCGCTGCGGCGAACGCTCGCGCGGGTACGAACGTTTTATCAAAGTGAGGATAGGCTTGATGAAACGTCTCTGGGGAATCGTCGGCGCCGCGGCGCTGGTCTTTGCGTGGTCTACGCCCGCGCTCGCCTCATCGCAAGACGACCAAGTCGAAATGCAGATCGGCCAGCAAGAGTACCAACAGCTGCAGCAAAAAGGCGAAATCCTGACGGATTCTCCCTATTATGCCATCCTCAATCCGATTGCGGCGAAAATCAAACGCATCGCCGATCCTCAGTATTTCACGCCGTTCCACTTCATTTTAGTCAACGAGAGCTCGCCCAACGCTTTTGCCGTGCCGGGCGGCAACGTCTACGTGACGACGGCGATGATGCGCTTCGTCAAGAACAAAGAAGAGCTCGCGGGCGTACTCTGTCACGAAACGTCGCACGACATTCATCACGACGTTCTGACGCTCTATCAAAAAGATCAGCGCTTGAGCATGTACGGCACGCTGGCTGAAATTCTGCTTGGCCGCGGCGCCAGCGGCCTCGCCAATGCCGTCATCAATATTGCGGCCAATCTCGAAGCGATGCACTTTTCGCGGCAAGTGGAAGAAAACGCCGACCAGAAAGGCGCCGTCACCTGCGCGCAAGCGGGTCTGACGCCTTACGGCTTGGTCTGGCTGATGCAAGCTTTCCAGTCGTCAAACACTTCGAATCCGCCCGAAGTCATTTCCGACCACCCCAGCGACGCGCATCGAATCGCCGCCCTGCAAAACGAGTTTGCCGGCGATCCGTCGCTGTTCAGCAAATTTAACCAACAGATCGCGTGCGGTACGCCGGTCAGCTATAACGGTCTCTATGATCAGTACAAAGGCGGCTGCGGAGTTCCGCGGCGCCAAACGGGTTCTTCCGTAACGGCGACGCGCGCCGGCATCACGCACATCGCGCCCGTCAGCGCGGCGAGCAAGCGCAAATGTCCGGCCGGCTGGAAGTACTGCTAGGTTTTTTCTAGCGCTCGTTCCAAATAGGCGGGATGCGCCTAAAATGTTCCGATGCGGTCCGCGTCACCGGTCTTATCGCCATCATCGTCCTCGCCGCGACGAACGGCAACGTCCGCGCCGCCCTGGGACTACAGAGCGGCATCAGCCTTGCGAACCTGGACCGGACGTGCAAACCCTGCGCGGATTTTTACCAGTTCGCCGACGGGGGCTGGATCAAAAACAACGCGATTCCGGCATCCTCCTCGACCTGGGGAAACTTTTCGGTGCTGGCGGCGCGCAACCGCGACGTCCTGCATCAGATCCTGAGCAGCGCCGAAACATCTAAGAACCCCGCAGGAAGCAACCGTCAGAAAATCGGCGACTTTTACGCGGCGTGCATGAACACCGCCGCGATCGACGCGGACGGTACGAAGCCGATCGACTCGTTGCTGGCTTTGGCCGGTTCGGCAACGCAACAGAACCTTGCCGCAACGCTCACGACGCTGCACGGGTCGGGAGTCGACGGCTTCTTTAACCTCGGGCCCGGCGCCGATTTTCACAACGCTGCCCTGAACATCGCGCAACTTCGTCCGGCCGGGCTCGGCTTGCCCGACCGGGATTATTATTTCTCAACGGACGCCAGAACCGTCCAGATCCGCGCAGCGTATGTAGCGCACGTCACCAAAATGTTCCAGCTGCTCGGCGACTCGGCCGCCGCGGCCTCGGCCGAAGCGCAAGCGGTGATGGCGCTGGAAACGCAACTCGCCCAAAACACGCTGGGGCGCGTGCAGACACGCGATCCCGCGAGCACGTATCATAAAATGACCCTGGCCGACGTGCAGACACTCGCGCCGGCGCTCGATCTGCCGGCGGTCTTCGCCCAAACCGGCCTGCCTAGCACCGTTGCAGTGAACGTCACGCAGCCCGACTATGTGAAAGCGCTCTCCGCGATACTCGCAGCCGCCAAACCGTCCGATCTGCAGGCCTATCTGCGCTGGCATACGGTGCACGCGTACGCGGCGGCGCTTCCGTCGGCGTTCGCAGCGGAAAACTTTGATTTTTATTCCAAGACGATGCAAGGCGTCCCATCTGCGCAGCCGCGCTGGCAGCAGTGCACCGGCGCCACGGACCGCACGCTGGGCGAAGCGCTCGGACAGTTCTATGTGGCGCAGACGTTCTCGGCCGCCGACAAAGCTCGCGCGCTTGCGATGGTGAAAAATATCAAGCAAACGCTGCGTGACGATTTCTCGACGCTCTCGTGGATGTCGCAGCCGACGCGCCAGCGAGCGGTCGCCAAACTCGACGCGTTCCTGTTAAAGATCGGCTATCCCGACAAGTGGCGCAGCTATACGGGACTGCCCATCACCCGCAGTTCGTATGCGCAGAATCTTGTCCACGCTGCGCAATTCAACTCGCGCGACGCGCTCGCGCAGATCGGCAAACCCGTCGATCGCTCGCGCTGGGGCATGACTCCGCCGACAGTCAACGCCTACTACAACCCGACGGTCAACGAGATCGTTTTTCCGGCGGGCATCCTTCAGCCGCCTTTCTATAATTCAAAGGCCGACATGGCCGTAAACTACGGGGGCATGGGCGCCGTCATCGGCCACGAATCGACGCACGGCTTTGACGATCAAGGCCGCAAATTCGGCCCGACCGGCGAACTCGCGAACTGGTGGACCCCGGAGGACGCCGCGCAGTTCAACGCGCGCGCGCAATGTGTGGTCGATCAATGGAATCAGCTTTCACCCGAAGCCGGCGTTCAGGAAAACGGCTCGCTCGTGCAAGGGGAAGAGATCGCCGACTTGGGCGGTCTGACGATCGCGTACAAAGCCTTCGAAAAGTGGCAAGCACATAATCCGCGGCGCATTCTCGACGGCTTCACGCCCGAGCAGCGCTTCTTCCTCGGCTGGGCCACGGTGTGGGCCTCGCAAACGCGCGCCGAAGCGATCGCGCTGCGCGCGCGCACCGATGTTCACGGCTACGACAAGTTCCGCGTCAATCAGACGCTGAGCGATATGCCGCAGTTCGATGCGGCATGGTTTTGCAAACTCGGCGACGCGATGTACCGCCCGCCCGAGCAACGCTGCCAGATTTGGTAGCGGAAAGGTCCTTATGATGAGGAACGCGTTACTCGTTCTGTGTGCCTTTGGTTACTTCGCGGGAGGTGCGCTGCCGGCGCTCGCTCAAACATCGCCGCAGTTTCAAGCCTGCAGTAAGACCGCGAAGACGCAGTTGGCCCTCGACACGTGTGCGAGCGCCGAAATGACGCTGCGCAACAAGCAGATGCAATCCGTCTATTCCGACATTCTTTCACGCGCGGGCGGTCAGCCGGGGGTGCTCACCAAGGTCAAAGCCATGCAGAGCGCGTGGCTGGCGTATGTGACGGCCTATCTGAACGCGCTCTACCCGGCGGCCAACAAGCAGGCCGAATACGGTTCGATCTATCCGATGCAAGCAACTTTGGCGCGCGCCTTGCGATGGCACAAGCAAGCACGTTGCGAT
>JAAXCX010000003.1 GCA_013036105.1 Vulcanimicrobiota bacterium | reverse complement strand
AGATCGGCGTCTCCGAGCAGCTGCTGGTCGCGATGGCGGCCGGCATGGCCAGCGCCGGAAAAGTTCCGTTCATCGCGAGCTACGCGATGTTCAACCCCGGCCGCTCGTGGGAGCAAGTGCGCACGACAATGGCGCTCAACGAAACCAATGTCAAGATCGCGGGCGCGCATGCCGGCGTCTCGGTCGGACCCGACGGCGCGACGCACCAGGCTATCGAAGATATCGCGATCATGCGCTGCATTCCGCACATGACGGTCGTCGTTCCGTGCGACTCCATTCAAACGAAACGAGCAACACTTGCTGTCGCGCAAATGAATGGCCCGGTGTATTTACGTTTTGGGCGCGAAAAAACGCCGGTCGTCACCACCGAAGAGACGCCGTTCGACCTTGGAAAGGCGCAGATCTATCGTGAAGGCAAAGACGTTGCGATCGTCGTCTGCGGCATCTTGGTTTACAACGCGCTCATTGCGGCGCGGACGCTAGCACGCGAAGGCATCGAGTGCATGGTCGTCAACAACCACACCGTCAAACCGATGGATGAGAAGACGATCGCCGACGCGGCCGAGCGCTGCGGGGCAGTCGTTACCGTTGAAGAGCACCAAATATCCGGCGGCATGGGCTCGCGCGTGGCCGAGATTTTGGCGCAGCGCCGGCCCACGCCGATCGAGTTCGTCGGCGTCGCCGATCAGTTCGGGCAGTCCGGCGATCCGGTCGAGCTGATCGAACACTACGGCATGGGCTCGGGCGCGATCGAGGCGGCGGTGCGCCGCGCTCTCGCGCGCAAATAGCTAAACTGTTCTGACGGGAGCCTGCTCGAGCGTCAACTCGAAGCCGCCGGTCCAGCGCGCTGCGAGATTGTAGAGCGCCGCGTAGAGCAA
Source organism: Vulcanimicrobiota bacterium (assembly GCA_013036105.1). Lineage (GTDB taxonomy): Bacteria > Vulcanimicrobiota > Vulcanimicrobiia > Vulcanimicrobiales > Vulcanimicrobiaceae > Rubrimentiphilum. The sequence goes on along the minus strand of JAAXCX010000003.1, from coordinate 209,879 downwards.
ACCGGCGATGAAGCCGATGCCGGTCATTGCCGCCATGCCAGGGGCGCTGACTCGGCTGCCCTTCATTCCGGCCATCATAATCGGACTGATCACCAGCCACCACGCCAAGCCGATGATTACGCCGATCAAGGCATAGAGCACCGCCGCGACCAGCGCAAATTGGACGACGGCGATGTTGCGCAAACGAGTAACCATGAGAAATTCCGTCCGTTCAAATAGACGGCGAAGCGATCGGGAGAGGCTTACGTAGTGTCGGCTGAGGGACCTTCGCAGGTATCTTTTATCAACCTACCGGAAGTCAGACAGATGCTTAAGAAAAGCCGGATTTGCGCATTGGCGTGCGCGGCCTCGTTCGCACTCTCCGCATGCGCGGGAACCTCGACGACGCCGCCGCCGGGTCCGCCACTCACCACACTGTCGATCGCGACTCAGCGGAACGCCGCGCAGGCGGCGCTGGCCGCCGAGTTCGGCGTCGGAATCCTCACGCTCATCTTCGGCCAGGGCACGACCCAGGCGTTCGGCGGAAGCAACACGTTGCCGGTTTGCAACAACGGCGTGAAAGTTTCCGTCGTTTCGGGACCGACGACGATCACGACGACAATCGACGTGTTCTACGATCCGGTTTGCACGACGATTTTGGCGCACACGGTTTTGGTGCAAACTTTTGGCTCGTCGTTCGTCGGCAGCGGTGCGGGAGGATCGTCTGGGGGTGTCAGTTCAACCTTGGCCGGGACAGCAACGTTCACCAGCCGAGCCGGAGCAATCATTGCCTATAACACCTTGAGCGGGTCCGTCACCAAACTCGTTCCTAGCGGCACCGTCTCGTTTAGTGTTACGGGAAGCGCCGCGCCGAGCCCGTCGGCGCCGGCGATCGCCTCGTTCGGGCTAACCTGCAGCGCGACCGGCGCTTCAAACACGTGCGGTTTCGGCGGAATACAAAATGTGTCGCTGCTCAATACCGAGTTCGGCAACACGTTCTCGTTCAACGGCACGCAGAATGGCAACATGAACGCCGGCGGCGCCGCGTTGAAAGCATATTTGTCGCCGCTCGATGCGATGACGCTTTCGCCCTCGGGAACGGCCTGGACGATTACCGGCGCCGGCAGCCCGGTGATCAACGATTCCGGAACCTTTACGGTTACCGTCGGCGCTTTCAACTTGGCAAGCGCTATCGGTGTATCCCTAAGCGATGCGACGGCCGATGCGAGCGCTACGGCAAACATGTCCGGCGGCCCGTTCGGAAACACGTCGGGCGCGGTGACACAGATCAGCAATGGAGCGAGCGCAACGTTCTACGGTGCGGATGGCGCAGGTTTCGGAACGGTCCTCTATTCGGACGGAACTACCGCACCGGTTGCGGGCTTCATCATTCAGTAGTTCAGCGGCTCGGCCAGAACTGGCCGTGAAAACCTAACGGAAGCATCGCGGGCGCCCAGGCGCGCGCGCGTTCTTCGAACGTTTCCGCATCCACGACGACGAGTGCCGAGCGGTTTTGCTCCACGTTGAGCGCGACGAAGAGTACGACGCCGTCGGTTTCGGTGTTTCCGCTCGGGTTTGGAACGAAGACCGCTTCGCCCGGAGACTCATCTTGGCGCTCCCACATGCGCTGCGACGCGGATGTCGTATCGATCTGCAAGACGCCGTCGGTAAACGCGTTGCCTTCGCCGACGCGTGGCGCGTAAACATAACGAGGACGATCGGCACGTCCGTCGACGCGCGGCAGTTCCAATCGCGAGCTCGAGAGCGTTTCGCGCGTTGCGTCTTGCCCGTTGCAGGGAACGCGATAGCGCCGCAGCGACAATCCGGGCGCGATGGGCGCGCGGTCGCGCACGCGATCCAAGTAGAGATCGGAAACAATTGAGGCGTCGTCGTAGCCGACGAGATCGACCACGACGGAGTCGCCGTCGTCAAACGCATTGACGTGATGAAAGGCGAAGAACGGCTCGGCCGCGGAGCTGACCGGTGCTTCGGATCCGCTGAGGTCGATGAGGTGGATCAGCGTCTCGCCGCCATTCCAATGAAAGTTTTCGATGTACGGCTTTCCGCCCAGAATCATCGCGAGCGGATCGAAACGGTACGGATATTCGATCAGTATCGCATACCGGCGGCTCGCGCCCATGCTGTGAATGTACGCCGGACGTTTGCTCGGAATGCGCGCGATGACTTTGCGCGGTCCGTTGCCCGAGAGACTCCATACGACGTATTCGCTCCGCAGCCCGGGTTTGAGGGTGAAGTTCACCCAACGCTCGCCGGTGCGAACGGGATGGGCGGTCGTCGGTCCGGTTCCGAGATCGTCGGCGAATTTCAGCAGACTGCCAGTCTCGAGCGTTTGCGGATCGAAGCAGCGCGGCGCGCCGATTTCGGTGAGTGCGACGCTCGCATCGCCGTAGCGCACGACGTTGACGTTGGTGTTGTCGGTAATGTTGCTCGACGTTACGCCAGCGAGCCACGATCCCAGCGAGCGCGCGGCCGGCGTTGCAAAACTTTGGTATTCGGCGCGGCCTTCAATCGCGGCTTTATAGCTCTCGCTGCGAATGAAACGTCCGGTGTATTCGAGACGGCCCTCGCCGAACTCGAAACGTTGCAGAAACGCCATGCCGTCGAACCAATGGCGGAATTGGATCGGCCCGAAGCCGTATCGCGCCGACCCGTTGCGGACGAACGCTCCGCGCAGCCAGTCCGGAAGCGTGCCTTCGACCTGAAGCGCCGCCGGGCCGATGTCGTTCAGCGCGTCGGAAAAGATCAATTCGCGCGGCGTTTGAGCTGCGATCATCATGCTCGCTTCGGCGTGCGGCCAAAGGCTCCGCCAGGCGCGCCCAGAACGGGAGAGGCCTCTAGTTTGTAAGGGAGCTTGTTATGCAAGGTTCGGTTAGCCGCATTGGAGCGGCCGCAATTTCATCGGTCGCGCTTTTTGCGCTGAGCTTCGCAAGCGCTCCGGCGGCGTCCGGCGGCGCGCTCGATCAATTTGCCAACGCCTGGTCGGGACTGCGTGGATACAATGCGACGATTCAACTCTTCGAAGCCAAAGGCGGCAGCTCGGAACATGCCGTGTTCGCGTACAGCTTCACGAAACCAACGACGGTCACGATGCACGTGAATCAAGGGCCGAATTCGGGGGCGACGGTCAAATGGACGGGCGGTTCGAGCGTCTACGCTTCAAAAAGCGGCGCTTTCGGAATTACGATGGGAAAGAACGTGAGCTTAAACGATCCAATGGTCAGCTCGCTGCGCGGCTACTCGGTCTCGGACTTGAGTTTCGCCGGCATACTCGCGCACGCGCAGCAAACTGCCGGCTCGGTTTCTAGCGGCTCGACGAGGTTGGACGGCGCCATGGTGACCGCGGTGACGCTCAACGTCGCCAATCCGGCGCAAGACAACGGCATGACGCGCGAGGTGCTTTACCTCTCGCAAAGCACGCAGTTGCCGGTGCGTGTAGACGGCTTTATTGGGAATCAGGTCGTGCGGATGTACAGGTTCACGATCACCAAGAGCTGGTAATCGTTAGCGGCGCAGGCCGAGCTCGCTGATCAGTTTGCGGTAGCGGTCGAGATCTTTGTGCTGCAAGTAATTGAGCAAACGGCGGCGCTGCCCGATCTGCAGGTAAAGTCCGCGGCGGCTGTGGTGGTCTTTTTTGTGATCCTTTAAATGCTCGTTCAGCTTGTTGATCGAGGCGGTGAGGATCGCGATTTGGACATCGGCTGAGCCGGTGTCGCCCGCCGAACGGCCGTATTTGGCCGCCAGCTCGGATTTCTGATCTTTGGTGATTGGCACGAATAGAACTCCTCATTCAAGGATAGGCTCGCTTCGGTACAGGCCGTAGACCCGTCCGGGCGACCGGGGAATCATACCACCGCGGCGGCCAGGGGTGCAACCCGGGTTTGGGCGGGGCGGCGTCTAAAGCGCCGCTCCTATGGAACTTGCTAAGAAGACCTTCCTTATAACGGGCGGAGCGTCCGGGCTGGGCGCGGCCTGTGTGCGCGAGTTTACCGGCGCGGGCGCAAACGTGGTGATTTGCGACGTCAACGAGCATGGAGCCGGCGTGGCCAAGGAAGCGGGAGCTAACGCGCGCTTCAACCGGACCGACGTCACCGCAGAGAAAGACGTGCGCGCCGCTGTCGATCTTGCACTTAAGGAGTTCGGCGCGCTGCACGGCGCGATCAACTGCGCGGGTATCGCGACGGCCGAACGCGTCGTCGGGCGCGAAGGACCACAGCCGCTCGAGCACTTCACAAAGGTCGTGACGATCAATCTCATCGGCACGTTCAACGTCATCCGGATCGCGGCTGCGGAGATGATCAAACGCGCGGTCGAGCCGGGCGAAGACCGCGGCGTCTTCATTTGCACGGCCTCGGTCGCGGCGTTCGACGGCCAGATCGGTCAGGCCGCATACTCGGCTTCGAAAGGCGGCGTCGCCGGCATCACACTGCCGATCGCGCGCGAGTTTGCACAGCACCAAATCCGTGTCATGAGTATCGCGCCGGGAATTTTCGACACGCCGATGTTGGCCGGGCTGCCGGAAACGGCGCGCGAGTCGCTCGGAAAGCAGACGCCGTTTCCGCCGCGGTTGGGAAGTCCGGCTGAGTATGCGCGCCTGGCGCGCCACATCGTCGAAAACCAGTATTTGAACGGAGAAGTGATACGCCTCGACGGCGCCATCCGTCTTGCGCCTAAGTAGGTCTTACCGGTGTTGGCTTGCCGTCGCGGTCGATGGCGACCATCACGAATTTTCCGACGGTCGAAAGAACGCGTTCGCCGCTCTCGGCGAGCACGCGCCAGAGTTCGACTTCAACCGTGATCGACGTGCGCCCGATCGCGACGACCCGCGCGATAGTCTCAACGAGATTTCCTTGACGGATCGGTTCTTTGAAGTCGATGCGATCGATCGACGCGGTGACGACCGGCTTGTGCGCGGCGCGCATCGCGGCGATCGAGGCGACGACGTCCATCATCGCAACGGCTTTTCCGCCGAAGAGCGTGCCGTAGTGATTGACGTCGGTGGGAAATACGATTTCGGTGCGTTTTTCGACGATCGGTTCGGACTCTGCCATCGTGCATCAGGTTCCAGCTAAAAGCGACGGAGCCTCGCGGGGCGAACTCGGCCGGAGATGGATTTGGGATTGCGCGGACGCGCTGCGCTCGTGACGGGCGCTAGTTCGGGGCTCGGGCGCGCCTGCGCCGTGGCTCTTGCCCGCGAAGGGGCGGGTATCGCGTTGGCGGCGCGGCGAGAGGGCGAGCTTGAAGCTGCGGCTGCTGACGCGCGGACGCAGGGGTCGCCCGATGCGCGGGCTTATCGCGTCGATCTTGCCGACGAAGCATCGGTCGCGGATCTGCTGGAACGCGTGCGCGCGGATTTCGGATCGATCGACGTGCTGATCGCAAATGGCGGCGGACCGAAGGCCGGCACGTTTACGCAATTGAACGCGGCCGACTGGGATGCCGCATATAAGAATACGTTGCGCTGCATGCTGCAACTCGTGCAAGGCGTCTTGCCAGGCATGCGTGAACGGCGCTGGGGGCGAATCGTTGCCCTGACGTCGAGCTCGGTGAAACAACCGATTCCTTCGCTCGCGCTTTCGAATATTTTTCGGACGGCGCTTATCTCGGCACTGAAGACCGCATCGACGGAAGTTGCGCGCGACGGCGTTACCATCAATGCGATTGCAACCGGGCGCGTGCGCACGGCGCGCTTGCGCGAGCTCTACAAAGACGACGCCGCGATGGAGCGCGCGGCTCAAGACGTACCCATCGGCCGGATCTCGACGCCCGATGAATTCGCGCCGCTGGTGGCGTTCTTGTGCGGCGAGCCCGCGAGCTACATTACCGGCCAAACGATCGCGATCGACGGCGGCCTGATCGGCGGGCTTTTCGGATGAACTGGGATCCCGTGGCCGGCACTGCGGGCGGGTCCGAATTCGGCGCCGGCTTAAAAGCATACGCTGCGGAACGCGAGCTCTCGGACGAACGGCTCGCGGAGGCGTGCGGTGTCTCCGTCCCCGAGCTGCAAGAAGTTTACGCCGGTCTGCGCCGGCTGGCGCCCTCCGCGATGGCGCGCGCAATTATCGCGCTGCGAACCAAACCGATCGAATTCATGCAGCATACGCATCTTCTCTCGCTCGAACTCTACGCGTTCGGATTGGATCCGCTCTATTTTCTGCCCGAAGGCCAAGTGCGGTACGACGCGCGGATCTACATGCGTGAGATCAACCCGCGCCACCGCGTTCCCGAAGGCGACATGACGAAGCGCAATCCGACGCTGAAAGCACTCGGCGAGGACCCTATTCTGGACGCCGCGGGCAAAATCGAGCTGGAGTTGGCCTACTTGCTTCGCGCGGCGGCGCAGCAGGTCGAACCTGCTTCGTAGGCGCGAGTCAGCCCGCCAGAGAACCGAACGCGCATGCAATCAGTAGAGGGAAAACGTATCGCCGCGCTCGTGGGCGACGGCTTCGAAGAATCTGAACTCACCGAACCCCGCCGCGCCTTGGAAGAGGCCGGAGCGATCGTCACGATCGTCGGCATCGATGAGAAGTCGCGCCAGAAGATCCGCGGCAAGCGCGGACTGGACGAGGGCCAAACCGCCAAGGCCGAAGAGCTCGTGGCTGACGTCACGGCCGAAGACTTCGACGCCCTGCTCATTCCGGGCGGCACTTCGCCGGATCACATCCGGACGAACAAGGACGTGCAGCGCCTCGTGCGCGAGTTCGACGCGGTCAAAAAGCCGATGTTCGTGATCTGCCACGGTCCGCAAGTGTTGATCTCCGCGCAAATCGTGCGCGGCCGCCAGCTCACGGGCGTGCCGGCGATCGCCGACGATATTCGCAACGCCGGCGGGCTCTATCGCGATCAGCCGGTCGTGCAAGACGGCAACTGGGTTACGTCGCGCACTCCCGACGATCTGCCGCAATTCAATCGCGCGATTGTCGAGAAGCTCGCGATGGCGGTACCGACGCCGGTCGTCTAGGCAACCGATCGCGCGCCATCCGGCCTTGTGGTGCGTCAGTTTGCTATCCTTTTAGCCTCCCATGCCCTAGCCGATGAACCAGCACAAGGAGGGCGCTTGTGACAAAGAGACCGACGGTCCAGGCAATGGCGCGCGGTCCCGAGTGGTAGTAGGCACCGAGCACAACGCAGACTCCGAAGAAGATATCCAGCATCGCGTTGACGGCAGTCCATTTTCGCGAAACTTCATACGGGTTATAGCGCGCGATTACTATTCCTAGCGTCAAACCGCCCAATAATGCGGCAACGAACATTCTTCGGCCTTTTACGCGGGGTCCCAGCGTGCGAGCGCTTCGCCGTACTGGCGCAAGCCGATGAAGCCAGCGATTCCACAGAAGAGAAATGCTGCCGGCAATTGCGGATATTCCAGCATGACGATGATCGTCGCGACGACGGCGGCCAGCAAAATGTAAACGGCTTGCCACACGCCAGCACGCACGGTGGCACAGAGCGCGACGACGGAAACGGCACATGCGCAAGCCATAGACAGAAAGACCGGGGCGGTCGCCAAAGCGCGGGGACCCGACGATATTTCTGTGACGATCCAATATCCGGCCAACGCTATTATGACTCCGAGGCTAGGAACCAGCGCAATAGCGCGCGCAACTTCGCGTGCATACATTGGAGCGGCCTGTTCACAGAGTTCGAGTTCGCGCATCCGGCCGCCGCGCTGTGCAAGTGCGAAATACATTCCGGCAAGTGAGCCGAAAAGCGCTGCTCCTAGAGCGTGAGCGCCAAGATCGGAGTGCATTTGCAGAGCGGCAAATAATGCGGCTGCGGCGGCGACGTACAACACCTGGCCACCAAACCGCTGCAGTCGCGTGAATGCGATTGCCGAGATTGCCGATCGACCGATCATATGCGCACCGCGCAAGCATCTGTAAAGCGAGCGGCTTCGTTCTCCGAACCGTGTGTGGAGAAGATGGCGCAATTCTTCGCAACGTCAACGATTTGCCGGCCGTAGACCGCTTGCGGCCGGTCAAGGACGAGCAAACTTGGCTGCGCAATCAGCGCGCCGGCCAACGGATACGCGAAGGACTCGTGGATGCCCTCGAGCCCCGCCAGTATGTGCCGCGCCCGCACCACGCTCTCGGCTTGTGGCAGTTGCCACAGCGCCGCGCGGTATTCGATGTACTGCTCGAAGCTGGGAAATTCGTATGGCAGCGCGTCGTGCGGAACGTACCCGGCCAGCCGCTTCACGTGAACGGGCTGAATGCGCGGATCGAATGCGCCGACGTAAACAGCGCCGCCGGAAGCGCGAACCAACCCCGCGGCCATCATCGCGACGATCGCGGCCGCGCGATTTCCGGCGCACGCATGCGCGAGCCGGCCGCCTTGCTCGAGCTCGATGTATTGTGCGGATACGAGCTCCTCGCCGCCGCGCCGGAAAGTCGCGCCGCGCATCTCGAGCAGCACGTTACTCAACCAATTGTAAGCGCGGGCTGGGCCGCTCGGGGCGGCCGACTTTATGGCACTCGCGCCACTCGCCGCCGGTTTCGATCGCGACGACGTCGGCGGTATATTCGGTCCGTCCGCTTCCGGCGCCCAAGAAGAACGCACCGCCGACGGCATACGCGTCGACCGGAACCTTATCGTGTTCGAACTCGCGAATGCGCTGCGCGGTGAAGCCGCCGCTGGCGACGATGCGCACATGTTTGAATCCTTCGGCGTCGAGCGCGCGGCGAACGTTGAAGACGAGTTGTGGAATCACGCCGGTCGGTTTGAAAGTGCCCATAATGTTCCAGATCGACTTATCGACAAGGGTTTGCGAGGTGTCCAAACGCACGCCCCACAGCCGATCGCCGAGCGCGCGCGCGACCGCCAAACTCGTCCCCACGCAGTCATTGTCGAAATCGACCAGGGAGATCAGATTGACCTTGCGATCGATGTACTCGGCGAACTTTTGCGTCGCGAGCACGGTGTCACCGCCGTACGCCGCGATCAAGGCGTGCGGAACCGTTCCCATTCCGCCGGCGCCCCACCACTCGGCGTTGGCGTCGGTGGAAACGCCGAGCGCGCCGGAGATGTACGCCGCGTAACCATCGCCCGTTTGCACCAAGTGGTGATCGAAGCGCGCCGGGAAAAACAGAACTTGTTTGCCGTTAGCGGCTTTCACGATTTCGCGCGCATTGGTCGCGATGCGCGTTCGACGCGAGAGCACGCCGAGATAACACGTCTCCAGGTGAGCGAAGAGCTCGTAATCGCCCTCAATCGTCAGCGCAGTTTCATACGGCGCGATTTGGTCGCCGTCATATAGGGCATGGACGCGCAATTTTTTCCAGCCGTCTTCCCACTGGCCTGAGGGAAGACGCTTCCCCGAACACAACCGCAGAATCGCGATCGCCTCATCGATGCCGCACAAGACCGCGTCGCTGCGCTGAAAAACTTGCATACGGACCGTCGGATGGTAGTTGTCGCGCTCGAGAATCTGCCGGGCGCGGTTGAAGTACGTGTCGGAGTAATAGCCGTCCCGCATCTTCTCGACGGGCAAATTAAAGATTTCCGGCGGCAGCCTAGTAGGCACGTTAGTGCCTATACGTTGAAAATCGCGAAGTGCCCTCGAATACGGAGATCGCCGAGACCCTGCTGCGCATCCGGAAGCTCATGGAGCTTGCCGGCGAGACGTTTTACAAGTTCACCGCCTACGAGCGGGCGGCCGCGACGCTCGAAAACGCGCCTCCCGTCACCGACTTGCTGGCTGCGGGCGAACTCACCACGCTCCCCGGCATCGGCAAGTCGCTGGCCGCGGCGATCGAGGAGATCGTGCGCACCGGCACGTGCGGGCAACTCGAATTGCTTCAGCAGCGCTATCCGCCGACGATTTTCGAAGTGCTCGGCGTTTCGGGCATCGGCATCAAAACCGCTGCGATGCTTTTCGAACAGTACGGCATCGGATCGCTCGAAGATCTGGAACGCGCGATCGATTCGGGAGTGCTGGCAGAGGCGCCGCGCATGGGTCCAAAAACGATCGAGAATATCCGGCGCGGGATTTTGGCCTATCGCGGCCGACTGCGGCGCACGCCGCTCCCGCGCGCGCTCGCCATCGCGCACGAAGCCGTGACCTATCTCGAATCCGGTCCGGCCGTTCACCGGGTAGTATTTGCGGGCAGTCTGCGCCGCGCGGAAGTGACGGTCGGCGACATCGACATCGTCTGCACGTCGGACTCTGCTGCCGCAGTGATCGATCACTTCGTCAAATGGGATCGCGCGCGGGCCGTTCTTTCCGAAGGACCGACGAAGGGCAGCATCTGGCTCGACGACGGATTGCAAATAGATCTGCGCGTCTTGCCTGATAACGTCTATGGCAATCTGTTGCAGCACTTTACCGGCAGTCGCGAGCACAACATTCAGGTACGCGAACACGCCGCGCGCAAGAATCTGCGCGTTAGTGAAAACGGGATTTTAAATTTGGAGAACGGCGAAGTCTTTACGAGCCGCGACGAGCAAGGCGTGTACGCTGCGCTCGGTATGCAGTATATTCCGCCGGAGTTGCGCAGTGGGATTGGTGAGGTCGAGCTCGCGCTGCGTAACGAACTTCCGGAATTGCTCGAAGCGTCGGATGTGCGCGGCGATTTCCACATGCACACGACGTACAGCGACGGGCGGCAGACGCTCGAAGAGATGATCGCGGCCGTGGCCGCGCGGGGCTACGCGTATCACGCGATCACCGATCACTCGCCGGCGCGCGGCGTCATCGGCTGCAGCGCGGACGAGCTGCGCACGCAGCGCGAAGCGATGCGCGCGCTCGGCGACAAATACGGTGTGCGGACGCTGTGGGGCAGTGAGGTCGATATCCTCCCCGACGGTTCGATGGATTTTCCCGACGACGTGCTCCAAGGCATGGACATCGTGATCGCCAGCGTTCACTCGTCGTTCCGGCAAACCCGCGAGGAAATGACGGCGCGGCTGATTCGCGTCTGCGAAAATCCGTACGTGGCCATCATCGGCCATCCCACCGGGCGAAAGGTCGATGGATTCGAGGGTTACGAGTACGATTACGACGCCGTGTTTGCCGCCGCTGCCCGCACGGGAACCGCGCTCGAAATCGACGGCCAGCCCAAACGCTTCGACTTGCCGGCCAACCTCGCGCGCCGCGCGAAAGCCCTTGGCGCTACGTTAACCGTGGACAGCGACGCGCACGACGCAGGGCAACTCGGAAACATCGACCTAGCGATCGTTCAGGCCAGGAGAGCTGGTTTAACGCGCGACGATGTGCTGAACGCGCGGCCGCTTGAGGGCGTGCTAGAGTTCGTGCGCGCCAAGCGCGGCCGCCTTAAGCGATGATTCGCTCGGGCGCGGCGTAGACGTTGCAACGCGTTCCGCGCACAAAGCCGCAGAGCGTTACGTTGAATGCGCGCGCGGTTTCCACGGCAAGACTGCTGGGCGCCGAAATGGCGCAGACAATCGGGATGCCCGCCGTCACGCTTTTTTGCAGCAGTTCGTAGCTCGCGCGCCCGCTGACCAGCAGCACCGATTCGTGTAACGGTAAGCGATCGTTCAAGAGCGCCCAGCCGATAATTTTGTCGAGCGCGTTATGACGGCCGACGTCTTCCCGCAACGCGAGGAGAGTGCCGGCCACATCGAAGAGCGCGCTCGCGTGTAAGCCCCCTGTTGAGGCAAAGATGCGTTGCGCGCTGCGCATTTTATCCGGGAGTTCCGCAATGAAATCGTAGGAGATTTGGAATTGGTCAGTGATGGGCTGCGCACGGACTTGAAGCGCTGCGATGCTGGCTTTGCCGCAGACGCCGCAGGAGCTGTTGACCGTGAAGTGCCGTTCGAGCCGCTCTAACGGCGGCATTCGGCCGGCGAGCTCTACCGTGACGATATTGTAGCGTTGCTCTTCGCCCACAGCCGGATCGACGCAATACGAAATGCTCGCGATATCATCGCGTTTCGAAACGACGCCTTCGGAGAATAGAAAGCCGGCGGCGAGTTCGAAATCGTTTCCGGGCGTGCGCATCGTCACCGCGAGGCTCTGGGTTGTGCCTCCCGCGGCGAGCCGTATCTCGAGCGGCTCCTCGGTGGCGAGGTCGTCGATCAGATCGCGGCGGCGCTGGGCCTCGAATGCGATCATCGCGGCGGGTGTCGTTAGTCCGGGGCGCTCGACAGAGCGCAGGTCGTTCACCGGCGGCGGACCGCGTGTTTCAGAATGTCGTTGAGCACGCGCGGATCGACCGCATCGGGTTTGCTGAAGTCTAAGTGCGCGCTGACGGCGGAGCCGTACGCGGCGGGCGCGTTGATGGCGTTGAGGTCGATGCCCGGTTTAATGGCGTTATACGGCGCCGCGTTAAGGGCCGTGGGTTCAAGCAGATTGTAGAGCGGCTGCGTCGTTGTGTCGGCCACGGAGAGCGGCGCGAGTCCCAGCAGCAATTCGATCGTCCGCACGAAGCTGACGGTCGAATAGTGCGCGTGATCCACGCCGCCTCGCGCATACGGGCTAGCGACGTAAAATGTCGAGCGCTGGTCGCTTACGTGGTCCGGTCCGTTTTGCGCATCGTCCTCAAGCACGAAGATCGCGGTGGATTTCCAATACGGCGAATGAGATACTGCGTCGACGAGCTGGCCGACCGCCCAATCATTCATGCCGACGTACGCCTCAGGCGTCGGCATGTTTCGTTGCGTGCCTGCGGTGTGATCGTTCGGAAAGTAGACAATCTCCAGCTGCGGCAGATTGCGCTGCGCGACAAACTTGACGAATTCGCGCTTCCATTCGTTGAAGCGCTCCTGATCGCTGTATTTCAAATTCCAGCCGACGAACGCCGGATCGTAATGGCCCTGCAGGGCCGGATGATCGGTCGTCGCGAGCGGCGGCCCTGCGCTGAGCGACATGTCCTCGCCATAGTCGCGGTAGGTAATGCCGGCGCGTCTGGCCGCGTCCCAAAGGTAGCCCGAGTGCGGTACGTCGGCCCCGACCCCGTTCTGCGAATCATAACCTTCGCGCCGGTTGCCGTAGTTCACCGGCCACATGCGCTGGAGATAATCGTTGGCGGTGGCCGCGTCGGCCCAGTTATGGCCGTCGGCGCTCACTTGCGCGTCGGCGTACGCATTATCCATTATGCCGAAGCGCTCCGCGATCGCATGCTGATTGGGCGTAATCGCGCGCCCGAACATCACAAGCGACGCGTCGCCGTTCGCGCCTGGAACGTCACCCAGAACCTGATCGTACGAGCGGTTTTCCTTGATGATGTAGATAACGTGCGAGATGGGGCCCTTCGGATGCACCGACGTATATTGCGGCGCGCGCGCTTCCCAGAGCGGCATGAGATCGCTCAGCGCTTGCGCGGTCATCTGCGCGACGTGTTGATACGCGGAGCGCGGAATCGCACGCACCGAACCGACGGTAATCGAAGCGACATATCCGCCGCTGTTCCGTTTGCGCGGATCGAACTGCGGGTTGGGCGGCGCGCGCTCGCCCTTGCCGTTGGAAACGAATAGCGTGCCGTCGGCTCCTATCGCAAGCCCGGTCGGATACCAGCCCGCGGGAATGTACCCGATCACTTTGCCGTTCTGAATACGCGCAACGGCATTTTCTCCGCCCAAGCTCACGAAGAGATCTTTCCCGTGCACGAGCAGCGCGTTAGGATTTGCGCCATAACCGTGGATGCGCGCGGTTTTTATGCCCACTGGAATGTTGGCAATCCGCTTATTCGTCTGAGTGTCGATGACCGCGACCGCATCGTCGTCGCAGACCGCGACGTAAAGCTTCCTAAAGTCCGAAGAAAGAGCAAGAGCGCATGGGTGCAGCCCAACAGCGATGTTCTTTACCACGCGCTCCGTTAATGTATCGACGGCGGCGACCGAACTCTGTCCGCGCAGCGCGACGTAAATATAGCGATATCTCGGAGAAAAAGAGAAGAGAACGGCAGCTGGGTGGGAGCCAACATGCAGTGTCGTAAGTCGCGTCGATGCCCAATCGGTTTTCATTGGGACTACGCCACCGAGCTCGCCGAACGTGATGCTACCCCCGGCAGCGTCGTTGTAATCGTCCGCGACCACGATTGGATTTGCCAATGACTGGAGGCAATTACAGAATGTAAAATCAACTGGCCATGAGCCTTTAGCGGCGACAAACGGTTGGACTATCCCACTTGAAATATCGACTTGCTGAACCGCGTCGGTCGCAGCGCCCGGCACGAGCACTTGCGCGTTTCCAAGCCAAACCGGTTTTCCGAACGCGCCCGTCAATGGAATAACTTTGATCGTCGCGAGCGTCTTTGCGTCGAGCAGACGCAGCGCCGCCGGATTGACGCCCGACTCGACGACCGCGAGCGTCTTGCCGTCGGGTGAGAGAGCGATGCCTTGCGGCATCGTTCCGACTGTCGCAAGCGGGCCGGCCGGCGGCGTTAGCCGCCACCCGATGGGCAGGATCGACTGCATGTGCGGGGCCGCCTCCGCCAGCGCAAAAATACTGGCGGCAGCTGCCGCGGCGAGGAGAATCGCTCGGAGCATGCGCCCCGGTTTCTCCTTATGGCAGATGGCCGCCCCTCCGGGCACCGGCGGGGTTGGCCCCGTGGCCGGAGGACGCGGCCGGGCTCGGCGGAACCCGCCCAGCCATAAGGAGTCGCTATTGTGAAAATCGGCGAGCTCACCGTCTACGCCGGCGGCGAATTTCAAAAGTACGAAGACGCCAAAGTCGGGCTTCTGACCCACGGATTACAGTACGGAACCGGGTGCTTCGAAGGCATTCGTGGGTATTGGGTGCCCGAAGATAGCGAACTCTATCTCGTCCAACTGCGCGAGCATTTCGAGCGGCTCGCGATCAGCGCCAAGATCCTCTTGATGCGCGTTCCGCATTCCGTCGATGAGTTGATCGAGATTACCACCGAGCTCTGTGCGCGCAATCGTTTTGAGAGCGCGACCTATATACGGCCGTTCATGTATAAGTGCGCCGAAGACGTTGGCGTACGCCTGCACAACGTTCCCGACGCGTTTGCCATCGCCGCGATACCGTTCACGCATTATCTTGACATTTCGGGCGGAGTCGCAGCGGGCACGAGTTCGTGGCGCCGGGCCGACGACTCTGCTGCGCCGCCGCGCGCGAAGATTACCGGTCTCTATGTGAACAGCGCGCTCGCCAAGAGCGAGGCGATTTCCAACGGGTTCGACGAGGCGATCATGCTTTCGCACGACGGGCACGTGGCCGAAGGGTCGGCCGAAAATATTTTCATCGTCAAAAACGGCGTGTTGCTCACGCCGGATCCGTCGCAAAACGTGCTCGAAGGTTGCACGCGTCGCGCGGTCATCGAAATCGCGCGAAACGAATTCGGCTTGGAAGTCGTCGAGCGCGCGATCGATCGCAGCGAACTCTACGGTGCGGAAGAGATCTTTTTCACTGGAACTGCGGTGGGCGTAGTCTACGTGCGTTCGGTTGACCGGCGCGACGTCTCAAACGGAAAGATCGGTCCGGTGACACAAAAGATCGGAACCTTCTACGAGCGTCTGGTCAACGGTCGCGAGCCGAAATACCGGAAGTTGCTGACGCCGGTGTACGCCGGAAGAGCAGTCGCTACGGCGTAGATTCGGGGTTCGGTGTCGCCGGGACGGGAGTCTGCGGCGCCCACACGGGCGTATCTTGCTCGGGGTCCGGCAGGGGAACGGTGGAGGCCCCGAACGCATCGAGCGCGCGCATCCGGCCCAGCTGTTGGAGATGCGTATAAGCCATGCTCGAAACGCGGCGGATGAATCGCCGGCCGGCCGAGAGCGTCGGCAGCTGCGTCGTCATCACTGCGATGACGTACGCTCCATTTGATGCATAGACGATGCCAACGTCGTTGAGCGTGTCGTCGAGCGAGCCGGTTTTATGAGCGATTGGAATCTGCGGCAGCGGTTCCGGGATCAGCGTGTTGATCTCTTGCCGCTCCAAGATGTCGATCATGGTTTGCGAGGACCATTCATCGACCAATTGTTTTTGCGCCATGTCGCTCAACAACCGGACCATGTCGGCCGGACTCGTCCGCAGTGTGTTACGGATGCTCCATCCCGCGGTGTGAATGTAATCGGCAAGGCGTGTGTGACGCAGGCCGAGACTATGCATCTCGCCGTTGATGTTCGAGCGGCCAACAAGTCGGATTAACATGTTTGCAGCCGTGTTGTCGCTCACGGCAATCATCTCCGTCAGCAACTCTGAGACCGGGAAAGTCGATCCAACCGGCGCGTCAGCAATGTCACCTGAACCCCAGTCGCGGTCGTGGGGCATAAGCGTAACGCGATGGTTCAAATCGAATTTGCCCGCCTGCATTTGCTGGAAGACCTCGACCATCACGGGGATCTTGATCGTCGATGCCGCGGGCATCACTTCGTTGGCGTTGATGGAAGAGATCATCCCCGAGCCCAAGTCTTTGACTTCCATGGCGACGCGGCCGGGAGCTCGCTGTGCGGCGCGCGTCAGCGTAGCCTGCAAATCCCGCAGCGGCCCGGGCAGTGAAAGCGCGTTCGCAGGTGCGATCGACGAGCCGGTTATCGCAGCTGCGGTAAGGAGAGCTAAAATATACCGCATACAGCTCCTAGGCTTGTTGTCGGCTAACTTCGACCCTCATATGAGGTTCCCGCCTAGTAAGGTTAGTAGGGTACTCCATCTGCTGCCGGTGCCCGCACGCGGCCGACGAGGCCCGCGATCGCAAAGAGTGCGGCGAGGTATGGAAGCGCCTGCATCGCGTCGCTCGGCAGCCACGAGATGCGGCCTTGCAATACGTACTGAAGCGCTTCGAAGAAACCGAAAAAGACCGCAGCGCCCGTTGCGCCCCAGGGCGTCCAGCGTCCAAAAATAACGGCGGCTAGCGCGATGAATCCGCGTCCGGCGGTCATGCCGTCCGAGTACAGATTGACTTCGCAGATCGAAAGAAATGCGCCGCCCAATCCGGCGAGTGCGCCGCTTGCGATCACGCTATAGAGGCGCAGCCGCAGTGGATTGAGGCCGGCATCGGTGACTGCGCGCGGATTTTCGCCGCAGGCTTGTATGCGTAGTCCCCACGGTGTGCGATAGATGAACCAATTCAAACCGAACGCGCAGAGCAAACCGAGAACGATCATCACGGTTTCGCCCGTCGTTATTTGTGGCAGCAATTGCTCGGGAGCGAGCTGCGTCACTTGCGGACTCGCGCCGGGCTGATTAAAGATTAGCACTAAGCCGTATGCGGCGCCGCCGAGAGCGACCAAATTGATGCCGACGCCGGCGACGATCTGATCGACTTTGAAGAACGTGGCGGCGAAGCCCAGCACGAAACCGAGCACGGCGCCAAAAAAGACCCCGGCGAGCAATCCGATGATTGGGCTGCCCGTGAGATTGGTAAAGACTACGGCGCTAAATGCGCCCGCGGTCATCATCCCTTCGAGTCCGATGTTCACGACGCCGGCGCGTTCGGAGATCACGCCGCCGAGCGCGGCATAGACAATCGGTACTGACTTGATCAGCGTCAAGAACAGGAGCGTCAGCATCAACGACACCCCGGTACTCACACCGGCGCACCAGACGCGCGCGTTGCGAAGTAGCGGCGCGCGGCCAGCACCAAGACGATCAAGCCTTCGATAACGTGGATAGCGTCTTTAGGAACGCCGGCATTGGCTTGCATCGCGAGGCCGCCCGCTTCCAAAATGCCGAAACCGAACGCGGCGATGCAAACCCATAGCGGATTGAGGTCGCCGACCAACGCAACCGCGATCGCGGTATATCCGTACCCTGGAGAAAGCGCGGTGTTAAATCGGTGCAACACGCCGGTGACGATCGCCGCGCCGCCCAGGCCCGCTACGGCGCCGGAAAGCGCGAGCGCGATCAGCGTCATACGCGGCATGTTGATCCCGCTGCGGCGCGCCGCTTCGGGCGCTTCACCGGCAGCGCGCAGTTCGTAACCGAAAACGGTGCGCGTGAAAACGAAGCTCAAGACGATCGCGGTAGCAATCGCGATCAAAATCGAAATGGTGAGCCGCGTGTCGCCGAAACTCAGGCTTCCGATGCTGGGGAATGCCGGCAGCCACCCATTGGGAAGCAGCGGCGCCGTCTCCGCGCCCGATGCGAGCGGACTCTTGAGCGGACCGGCGACCAGATAACCCGCGAGCGAAAGTGCGATGAAGTTCAGCATGAGCGTCGAGATGATTTCACTTGCATTGAAGCGCGCGCGCAGCCAGCCCGCAATGCCACCCCAAATACCGCCCCCCACCATGCCCAGCAGCAGAAGTACGGGTATGACCAGCCAGCCCGGGCCTGCAAAATGCGCGCCAACCGCGCCAGCAAGAAGGCCGCCCATCAACAACTGGCCCTCGGCGCCGATGTTGAAGAGTCC
This sequence comes from Vulcanimicrobiota bacterium, assembly GCA_013036105.1. Classification (GTDB taxonomy): domain Bacteria; phylum Vulcanimicrobiota; class Vulcanimicrobiia; order Vulcanimicrobiales; family Vulcanimicrobiaceae; genus Rubrimentiphilum. The sequence goes on along the minus strand of JAAXCX010000003.1, from coordinate 191,607 downwards.
GGCGCGAAATGCGAGCGAGACGCCGAGCGCGGGGAAAAGCAGAGCCGTCGTCTGCACGAGTGTCTCGGCGATCGGACGGCGGCCGCCAAGCGATCCGGCAAAGAGCGCGCCGAATCCGTCCACCGGATTAACGCCCGCGATCAACATCGCGACCGCTGCCAGCACGAATGCGAGCACGAGCGCCCCGGCCGGGCCGGCAAGCACGCGCAACACGACCCTCACGTCAAACCCGCCATCAAGCGACCGATCTTTCCGCGATCGATCTCAGCGCCGCTGAACGATCCGGTGATCTTTCCGCGGAACATGACGAGCACGCGATCGGCGAGCGCTAATATTTCGTCGAGTTCGAATGAGATCAGAAGAATCGCGCTCCCGCGGTTACGCGCTTCGATCAGCCGCGACTGCACGAGCGCGGCCGCGCCGACGTCGATGCCGCGCGTGGGCTGATACGCCAGCACGAATCGAGGATCGCCGAGCAGCGCGCGTCCGACAAGCAGTTTTTGCTGGTTGCCGCCGGAAAGCGTCCGCACTGGGACATCCGCCGACGCCGCGCGCACATCGAACCGTTCGATGATCGCTTCGGCATCGGCTCGCGCCGCGGTCCAGTTGGTGAGCGCGCCTTTACGGATGCCCGGCAAATTCTGACGACCAAGAATCGCGTTCTCGACGATCGACCAGTTGAGCACCAAGCCCTCATGATGGCGGTCCTGCGGAACGATGCCGATGTTTTCGCGGTGCTTCAGCGCATCCGTGCTGCCGTCGAGCTCGATGGCGCCCGCATAAGGGATCATTCCGGCGATCGCGTCGGCGAGCGCGGTCTGCCCGTTGCCCTCAACGCCCGCGATGCCGACGATCTCACCGGCGCTCACTTCAAAAGAAAGATGCGTTACGGTCGTCGTGTCGGCGCCGGCGCTCACATCGCGTACGCTCAGACAGGGTTGCGTGCCGGTGACCTCGCGTTGCGCGACCTGGGGCAACTCGCCGCCGACCATGGCGCGCGCTATTTCATCGGTGGTCGTTTCAGTCGTGAGATAGCGCGCGACGATTTTCCCGTGACGCATGACGCTCACGCGCGTCGTGTAATCGATGACCTCTTGCAGTTTGTGCGTAACGACCATGATCGCGGTGCCGCGTTTGGCCAGCTGCACAACGGTCGCGAATAGCGTTGCAATCTCCGCGGGAGCGAGAGCTGCGGTGGGTTCGTCGAGCAGCAGCACCGACGGTTCGCGTTCGAGTTCGCGCAAGAGTTCGACGCGCTGCTGAACGCCGATCGGGAGCTCTTCAACGAGTGCGTCCGGATCGATTGCTAGGCCGTTGCGCTCGGCGAGCTCCGCGACGCGCGAGCGCGCGGCGTCTACGTCGACCAGCATGCCTTTGCGCGGTTCGCGGCCGAGCATGATGTTCTGCCAAACACGCAGACGGCCGACAAGTTCGAAATGCTGGTGCACCAAACCGACGGAGCCGTTGGTTTCAATGGTGCCGCCATCGGGTCTGACGGCGCCGAATGCGATGTTCGCGAGCGTCGATTTGCCGGCGCCATTTTCGCCGACGAGCGCGTGGATTTCACCTGGGAGCAGATCGAGATCGACGCCGTCGACCGCGATGACGCCGGGATAAACTTTGCGAATGCCGCGCAGTTTTAGCGCGGCATCGGCAAGATCTAGAGCTTGACCGGTTTCCAGGTCGCCAGTTCCTGAGGAGTCGATGGCGGCGTAATTTTGCCGCTTACGATGTCGTCCCGGATGGAAGCGACCCTCTCGATGTTGGCCCTGCCGATGACAGCGCGCGTGTATTGGAAGTCGGTGAGACCGACTCCGTTGTCTTTCAAACCGAAGGTCAGGTGGCCTGTGAGCGCCTTTTTCTGCTGGATCGCTTGCGCGATATCGAAGACCGCTACGTCGACGTGTTTGACCATCGACGTGAGGATTTTGCCGGGCGCGAGGCTATCTTGATCGGAGTCGACGCCGATCACAAATGAATTCGCGCGCGTCTTCACCGCGTCGATTGCGCCAATGCCGGCTTTACCTGCGGCCGCGTAGACAATATCCGCGCCGCCGTTGAAGAGGACGTTGGCCAGTTCTTGACCGCCCGCCACGTCTTCGAACGATCCGACCCACTTCACATCGACTTTCGTCGCTGGGTCGATCTGATGCGCGCCGGCGATGTAGCCGACTTCGAACTTACGCAGCAGCGGGATATCTTGGCCGCCCAAAAAGGCGATGTGGTGTGTCTTGCTGACGAGCGCGGCGAGCGCGCCAGCCAAGAACGACCCGTCTTCCTCTTTAAAAGTTGCCGAGACGACGTTTGGTTCGTCCACCACCGCGTCGATAATGGCATAATGCTGCTTGGGATACTGCTTGGAGATCTGATCGAGGTCTTTGTTCATCAAAAACCCGATCGCGTAGATCATATCCAAATGTTTTTCGGAAAGGGCCGTCATATTCGGTTGGTAGTCCGATGCCGAGCGCGACTGCAGCACTTGGATGTTGGCGCCGAGCGATTTCTGCGCGTGCAGCAATCCGCTGTACGCCGAGTCGTTAAACGATTTGTCTCCCAAGCCGCCCACGTCAGTCACCATGCCGAGCGCCAATTGCCCGGGGCGGACCGCACCTGCACCGTGCCGGCCGCATCCGGCCAGCGTCAGGAACGCAGCGGCCGCGACGCAGATAAGGATCGCCTTGTGCTTCATCGCGGTATCGTTAGCACAGCCGCGCCCCGAAGCCTCCGGGCGGAGCCGGGAGGCGTGGGAGCCTTCCCGAACGTGAGGGCGTGATGCAGGCAAAAGACCTGTCCGAAACGCCGCCGCGGCGCTGGTCGGAAGAATTGGGCGGCATTCGCTGGCTGCCGCGTTTGATCGACAAGTCCCGCGCCGCAATCGCCGGAAGCTTGAGCGACTATTGGTACGGCCAGAGCCCGATCGATCGCAGTATGCTCAACGCGCTCGGCTTGACGTATCGCGACTTTACCGGAATCGTTCGCGCAGCGGGCGACGACGACGAAGCCGTGCTCGCAGCTCTCCAGAAGGAAGTTCCCGAAGGCGTGAAACGCGCGCGTGTGTGGAGCGACCGGCTTCCCTCGCGTCAACGATGGGTGCTCTTCCTAATCGATCTCGATGATGGCTACAATCCGGCGCTCCGCCCGGTGCGCGGCATCGTGCGCGCGATCTCTTCGCTAGCGACTCGCTACATTCGGTACCGCTGGCCGGCCAAAGCTTCCCTCATCGGTTTAGAGATCGAAGTACAGAAAGCCGGCGAACGCGCTGCGGCGGCAAGCGGCGCCGACGAAGAACCATACCGCTGGCTCACACCCGGCAACGTCGACATGGCTTGGAAGATTTTGTTCTCGGTCGTGCTCATCGGCGTGATGATCTATTTCGCAGTTCATTTCGTCGAGCGCATCAAGCTCGTGGCGCTCATCATTATCGGCGCCATATTTTTTGCGTACCTCATCTATCCTATCGTCCGCTGGCTCAACCGGAAGCTGCACCTGATTCTGGCGATTCTTGTCGTCTACGCGGTTCTCGTCGGGCTCGTCGCCATCGGCCTTTCGTATCTCATTCCGTCGCTTTCGAGCGAGTTCACAACCCTCTCGCACGATGGGCCGGCCATTCTCGCCAACATCCAAAAGTTTCTGACGAGTCCCCAAACGCCGGTCATCGGTCACGCGCCGGAAGTAGTGCGCAAAGAGCTCGCGCAGCTTCCTAACCAAGCCATCGTGTGGTTTCAAAAACATGGCGGCGGCGCCGCGACCGGAGCGGTAACCGTCCTGCTTGGCACCGCGGCCTTCTTGGGCGCAATGATTGCGATTCCGGTGCTGGCCGCCTACCTGCTCTTCGATTCCGAGATCATCAAGCGGTTCTTCATGGGATTCGTGCCGGAAAAACGGCGCGATGCCACGCTCGGCCTCCTGGGCGAACTCGAGGAAGTCCTCGGCGGATTCATTCGCGGCCAGTTGATCGTCGGCGCTTCGATCGGCGTCATTATTGCGGTCGGCTTGATGCTGGTTCACGTGCCATACGCGATTCTGATCGGCGCGGTCGCGGGAGCTTTGGATCTGATCCCCTACGTCGGCCCGGTCATAGCATTTATTCCGGCATTTGTGGTCGGCTTCTCGGCCGGTGGGATTGGGAAGGCGGTGGCTGTCGCCGTCGTCTTCTTCATAGCGAACCAGCTCGAGGGGCACGTCATCGCGCCGAACATCGTCAGCCGCACCATTAAGCTCTCGCCGAGCGCGGTCGTCTTGTCGGTGCTCATCGGCGGCGAGCTCTATGGCGTCGCGGGAATGTTCATTGCCGTTCCCGTTGCAGGTATTATTCGCGTGCTGTTGCTGCACGTTATTCCCGGTTCAGTCAGTCGCGAAGAAGCCAAACCGGTGTTAACCAAAGACCCAAAGGAAGTCGTCGAGGCCGACGCCCAGGCCGAAGGGTGAGTAGTCCTCGCGTCGATATCATCGGCGTCCCGATGGATTTGGGCGCCAGCCGCCGCGGCGTCGACATGGGTCCGTCGGCAGTCCGTTACGCGCAATTGCACGAACAGCTGCGGGCGCTCGGCATTGCGCGCATCGAAGATCATGGCAACCTGCACGTGCCGATCCGTGAAGCGGTCGACGAGCACGACCAGCACGCGAAGTATCTCGACGTGATCGATCGCGTTTGCGCGGAGCTGTCGGCGCTCGTCGAGGAAGCGGTGCGAGCCGGCGGCTTTCCGATCGTGCTCGGCGGCGATCATTCCATCGCTATTGGAACGCTAGACGGCCTCAAACGCGCGCGCGGCCAGGCCGCCGGCCTCGTCTGGGTCGACGCTCACGGCGACATCAACAGCCCGAAGAGCTCGCCGTCGGGAAACGTGCACGGTATGCCGCTGTGGTTCGTGCTCGAGCGCGGATACGCCGATCCGAGGCGCACGGTACAGATCGGATTGCGCGACGTGGAACCGGAGGAAAAGGCAAACCTCCGCAGTTCGGGCGTCAAAGCCTTCACGATGAGCGACGTCGATCGATTGACGATGACGCGCGTCATGGAAGAAGCGATCTCGATTGCGGGAGCGGGAGAGACGCCGATACACGTGTCGTTCGATTTGGACGCGATCGATCCGCGCGAAGCGCCGGGAACGGGCACGCCGGTCAAGGGCGGCTTGAGTTTCCGCGAAGCGCATCTCGCGATGGAGATGCTCGCGGAATCGCGCAAGCTCGGCTCGATCGAGATGGTCGAGATCAATCCGATCCTCGATACACGCAATCAAACGGCCACACTGGCAGTCGGCTTGATCTGCTCCGCCTTAGGAAAGGCTATTCTATAATTTTATCGTTGCGACGCCTTCGCAACTGACGCCGCCGCCGCAGACGGCTGCATCCCAGCTCGCATTTGCCAGCATGGTCTGAATTGCACGCTGCGTCGCGTCATCGAGCGGCGGATGAAATTCGATCTTCTTGGTCTTGCCGTCTTCGCCCACGGTTATGATCAGCACGACGTGCACGTTGAAGCGCTGCAGCAGCGCGGTCTTGACGCGCGGATCGAGAATGGGCGGCTGCTCCGCACCGAACGGTGAAACGCCGCCGCGGTCGTTCGCGCCTGAACCGGACATCGCGACGTCGGAGGTACCTTGGGGATTGGGCGAGGGTCCGGGAGCGCGCTGAAGCGTTTGATCCTTTGGAGGCGCGATGCCCGGCGCGCGCGCGACGAGCGGCACCGGCCGATTCTTTGGAACGTCGCGCGGAGCAGCGGCGACGCGTCCTTGTGGACCGTTCACCGGCGTCGGACGCGAATGCGGATTGCGGTTCTTGGCGGAGAGCTCGCTATGCTTGCGTTCGAACGAGACTACCGGGGATCGCCGTGTCGTTTTCGGCATCGCGACCGGCAGCGGGCGCGGATCGGCGTGCTTTTCGATGTGGATGTGGGCGATGTGGGCGAACGTGAGCGTTTCGATCGCTTCGGGTCCGGATGATAGCTGTGCAGGCCAGAGGGGAATGATGAAGGCCACGACCAGATGGAAGCCGAGCGAGGCGGCAAACGCGCGTCGCAACGATCCGGTCCCATCAAGTGATTGCAAGCAATGAGCCCCTTACGGTAGGCGTACTACTACGACCCGCGCAGTGAGGGCCCCCTTCAGGAGAAGAACGTGCGGCCGACAGACATCATTTTATACCAAGCCGAGTGGTGCGGGTACTGCGCGCGCGTGCGTGCGAAGTTGACCGAGCTTCTGCTGGATTACAAAGTCGTCAACGTTCCGCCCGGTCACGCCCTGCGCACGGTCGTGCGCGACGTTTCCGGCCAAACGAGTATTCCGGTGATGGTGGACGGTGACGTCGTCCTCGACGACGACGACGATATCATTCCCTATCTCGAAAAAACGTACGGTCAGAAAGCCGCGGTATAGAGCGCCGCGGCCCAGCCGGCGGCAACGGCGCCGGTAATTGTTGCGATGGCGTTGACCGCGTCGTTGTCGATCGCTCCCCATCCGCGTACCAGCGTCGTCGCACTCCCGCAGAGATGCGGATCAGTTTCGCACAGCCGTTCGCAGCGGCTGCAGTAGCGCAGCGCTTGCAGTGTCGCGCCGAAAAGCGAGTCGGCTAACGCGCCTGAAAATCCGGCGCCGGCCACGATCCACCAGGGCGCTATTCCAACAAGCCACGCGACAAGTCCGACCGCGAGCGCTCCGCCAATCTCGGCAAGCGTCCCCCAGGCCGTGACTCCGCCGGACAGCCCGCGCGCGACCCGCTGAAACGTCGCGATCGATCGCGGCGTACTGCGCGCGAGCGTTCCGAGTTCGGTTCCCCATGTGTCGGCGGCAGCCGCGGCCAATGCCCCTGCGAAAGCTGCGGCGAGCACGGGCGATCGCGTGAAAGCGTAGGCCACCGCGCACGCGGCTGCCGCGCCGCCGTTTGCAAGAACTTGGCGCGCGTCACGCGCTTTGCGCTTGTCGGTGTCGACGATCGCCGCTTTGCGTTGCGATCCAAATCGCGAAAGTACGATGGCCGGCAGAAAAAAGGCGAAGAGTACCGCGGCGAAGCTCCAGCTGCCCGCCGCAAAAACCGCCGTGCCGACCAACGTTGCGGCCACCGCGCCGCTAGCGGTCAGCGAGCGCGCGCGCCATGCGCCGAAAGCAACGATTGCCGCCAGAATCGCGGCAGCGGCGATGCGGGCTACGATAGCGCTTCCACGAGGCCTTCCACGGTGTGCTCGGGAGCGACGACCTGCACGGTGAGCCCCGCATCCTTCGCAGCCTGCGCGGTGATCGGACCGATGCACGCCACGATCTTTCCGGCGCACGCTTCTCGCGCGGCCTCCGGTGACCCGAGATTATGGACGAAGCCGTTGACCGTGCTCGTGCTCGTGAACGTTACGATGTCGCTTTCCGAGACGCGCTGGGCGAAATGCGGGTCGTTCGCCATAACCGTTTTGTATGCGGCCACGACCGTGACATGGCGGCCCGCCGCATTTAGGCGTTCGGGCAGCACGTCGCGAGCTTCTTGCGCGCGGAACAGTAAGATGCGGTCGCCGTCGCGCGACGACGCGATCAGCAGGTCGGCGAGGTCTTCGGCGATGTAGCGCTGCGGAACGGCGTCCGCCCGAACGCTGCGCTGCAGGAGTGCTTGCGACGTCTTCAAACCGATCGCGGCAATTTTTGCGTTGCCGAAGATGCGCACATCGTCGCGGCGCGCTTCTAGGTAATCGAAGAAGACGCGCACGCCGTTGGCGCTGGTGAAGACGACCCAGCTATACTGCGCGGGATCGTGCGTCGCGCGCTCGGCGGCCGCGGTGTCGTCGGGTGGCGCGATCGCAATGGTGGGAGCGGCGATCGGCTCCGCACCCGCGCGCAATAGCGCGCGCGTGAGGTCGTCGTTTGGGTCGGCCGGGCGCGTCATGAGCACGCGCCGGCCGAAGAGTGGGCGTTTCTCGAACCAAGCGACTGCCTCACGCAGGGCGACAACCGTACCAACAATGACAACCGCTGGTGCCCTCAATCCTTCGCGTTCGGCATCCTCGGCAATGGTAGTGAGCGTGCCCGTCACCGTGCGCTGTGAAGGCTGCGTTCCGTTTGCAATCACGGCCGCGGGGTGATCTGCCGGCAAACCACTTTGCATCAGATTGGCGGCAATCTCGCGCAGATTGCGCATCGCCATCAGGAAAACCAGCGTCTGCCTCGGGTCGCTTAAGCGCTGCCAATCGATCGCCGAGCGATCCTTCGCGGGGTCTTCGTGCCCCGAGACGATCGTGAGCACGGTATTGTGATCGCGGTGCGTCACGGGAATGCCGGCGTAGGCCGGAGCTGCGAGCGCAGAACTTACTCCCGGGATAATCTCGAAGTCGATGCCGGCCGCGTGCAATGCCTGCGCCTCTTCGCCGCCGCGACCGAAGAGAAACGGGTCGCCGCCTTTCAAACGCACGACCGTCTTTCCGGCGCGCGCTTTTTCAATCATCAGCGTTTCGATCTCGTCTTGCGCGACACTCTCCGCGCCGCCGCGCTTGCCCGCGTAGATGCGTTCGCATGCGGGCGATACCAGGTCGACGATCGCGTCGGATGCAAGCGCGTCGTAGAGCAGAACGTCGGCGCGCCGCAGTGCTTCGCGCGCGCGCAGCGTGAGCAGCCCGGGATCTCCGGGCCCAGCTCCCGTGAGAAAGACCTTACCGGTCGGCAACGTCGAGTTCGAAGAGCTCCTGAAGCAGTTTGGCGTGCGTGATCGCCTCGGAGCTTTCTTCCGAAGCTTTTTCGCGCAGCTTCGTGACGACCGTGTGCAAGAGTTTCGAGATGATCGTCAACGACGCGCCGGTCATCAGCATTTTGTCACGCTCGCCCAGATCCGGAAGACGCGCGAACAAGCGTTCCAATTCGGCGGCCCGGATGGCTTCGGCTTTTTGCGTGAGTGATGCGATCACGGGTACCGTCGCGCGCGCTTTATACCATTGCCTGAAGCGGCCGGCATATTCGCCGACGATCTCTTCAACCTGCGGAATGGCTTCGCGCCGAACTTCGAGTTTTTCGTCGACGTGCGTTTTCAAGCCGTCGATGTCGACGAGGGTGACGTTGGGCAGCTCGCCCACCGCGGGATGTGCGTCGCGCGGAACAGCGATATCGATGATGAAGAGCGGGCGATCTAAGCGCTTCTCCAGTGCTTCGGCGACGATTTCCGGTGTCAGAACGAAGTGCGTGGCGCCCGTTGAGGTAATGACGATGTCCGCTGCAGTCAGCGCGTTGCGGAGCTCACCCGGTTCGAGCGCTTCGCCCGCACCGATCTGCGCGATCACTTCGCGCGTGCGTTCGAGCGTGCGGCTCAGAACGGCGACGCTGCTCGCTCCTTCGCGGCGAAAACGCTTTGCGGCCGCCCCGCCCATCTTGCCGGCGCCGATCACCAGGACGCTACGCCCTTCGAGCGATCCGAAACGCCTCTTCGCCAAATCGATGGCGGCGGTTGCGACGGACGGCGATTCCTCGCCGATACGCGTTTGCGTGCGCGCGGTTTTTCCGGCGCTCATCGCTTCGCGCAGCAGCTTGTGCAAGACTTCGCCGGCCGAGTTCGCTTCGCGCGCCGCAGCATACGCTTCTTTGACTTGGCCAAGAATCTCGGCTTCGCCGATCAACATCGAGTCGAGCCCGGTACTGACGCGGAAAAGATGTTCGACGGCTTCGCGGCCCAGCAGCGTATACAAGTACGACTCGAGATCGTAGGCGACCGATCCGTGGCGGAAATGCTGGAGGAACGATTTGAGCTGCGCGACGCCGGCTTCGTAATCGCCGACCTCGGCATAGATTTCGAGCCGCCCGCATGTCTGCAGCATCAGCGCTTCGCGCACCGCTTCGTAATCGCGCAGCGCGACGAGTGCCTCGCTCATGCGCTCAGCCGGAAAGACGTGGCGCTCGCGGACCTCAATGGGTGCGGTATTGTGGGAGAGACCGAGACAAACCAGCGGCACCTTAGTTCGTATACCCTTGCGCGAAGCTCAAGCGGTGCGTGAGGATGGAAAGCTCACCCGCGAGATCGATGTTGCGAACGATGACCGGCTGCCACACGCGCAGCGAAACCGGCGCGAAGTTTAGCAAGGCCCGGACTCCGCTCTGTGCGAGACGGCCCGCGATCGCTTGAGCTGCATCGGCAGGCACCGCAATAACGCCGATCTGTGCGTCGACGCGTGCGAGCGCCGTTTCAAGCGAAGCGGCGTCCTCGACGCGAACGCCCTGCCACTCTTGTCCGACGACCGACGGAGAGTTGTCGAAAATTGCCGCCACTTTGAACCGTTCCTCGCGCGCCGCCAAAAACGTGGCAAACGCGTGTCCCAAAAAACCAAAGCCGGCAATAGCGATCCGCCAGTCACGCTCTAATCCTAAGACCAGCACGAGCTGATCGATCAACGGTTTTATCGCATAGCCTTGTCCGCGACGTCCAAGCGGGCCGAGCGCCGAGAGATCCTTGCGGATCTGGGTCGAGGAGATCGTGTGGCCGAGCAGGTCGGCCAGCCCGATAGAGGTGACGACTGTCTTCCCAGCCGTCTCAGCCTGAGCGAGCGCGCGATGGTAGGCGAAGAGCCGCGGAATCGCGACGTCGCTCTGCGCCACGCGCGCGCCCGGTTTGAGAAGCGCAGCTGCGATCGGTTCAATCATCGCGCGGCGACCACTTCCAGTTGCGCCAGCGAATCGTCGGCCGCCGAGATCGTACGTTCGATTTCCCGCGTCGTATGCGCCGAGGAGACGAAGAGCGATTCGAACTGCGAGGGCGGCAAGTACACGCCGCGATCCAGCATGGCGTGGAAGTATCGCGCGTACGCTGCGGTATCCGAACGAAGCGCACCGTCGAGATCGCGCACGGGATCGCCGGTGAAAAACACGCACAACATGGAACCGGCGTACGCTGTCGAGAGCGGAACTTCATGTTTGGCAAAGACTTCGGAGAGACCATCGCAGAGCAGTTTCGAGAGCACTTCGAGCCGTTCGTAGAGCGTGGGATCGTTCGCAATCGCGCGAAGTGCTGCAACGCCGGCCGCCATGGCGAGCGGATTTCCCGAAAGCGTTCCCGCTTGATAGATCGCGCCGTCGGGCGCGAGTTCACACATGATCTGTGCGCGTCCGCCGAAAGCCCCGACCGGAAGTCCGCCGCCGATCACTTTGCCCAGCGTCGTAAGATCCGGCGTCACGCCCTCACGCTGCTGCGCGCCGCCGCGCGCCACGCGAAATCCAGTCATCACTTCGTCAAAGATCAGCAGCGCGCCATGGCGGTCGCACAACGCGCGCAGCGTTTGCAGAAATCCCGGCACCGGCGGGATCAATCCCATGTTGCCGGCGTAAGGCTCGACGACGATCGCGGCAATTCTACCGGCATGTTGCTCGAAAGCGGTTGCGACCGCGGCGGCGTTGTTGAACGGCAACACGATCGTATCTCCGGCGACGCTCGCGGTGACGCCGGGCGAATCCGGAATGCCGTTGGTGATCGCGCCGCTGCCGGCAGCGATCAAGAATGCGTCGCCGTGACCGTGGTAGCAGCCGGCGAATTTTACGATCGCGTCGCGCCCGGTGAATCCGCGCGCCAGCCTGACTGCGCTCATGGTTGCTTCGGTGCCGCTGGAAGTGAAGCGAATGCGCTCGATCGACGGCACCATCGAAGCGACGAGCTCGCCGAGTTCCGATTCGGCTTCGGTCGGCGTTCCGAACGACGTTCCGCGCCCGGCCGCTTGCACGATCGCTTTCACGATCGCGGAATTGGCGTGCCCCAACAGCGCGGCGCCCCACGACAAAACGTAATCGACGTATTCGTGTCCGTCGAGATCGTAAAGAAACGGGCCGGATCCGCGCTGCATGAAGACGGGCGATCCGCCGACCGCGCGAAACGCGCGCACCGGTGAATTGACGCCTCCCGCAATGATTTCGCGCGCGCGCGCAAACGCGGAAATCGAGCGTTCTAATCTCAAAGATGAGGTCCTAACAGTGCATCGCGCTCCGCGATCGTATTGATACCGGCCAGCGCGCGTTCGTCAGGAAAGCTGACCCGCCGGTGAGCGAGCCTTTCGACGACCGCACGGACGGCTCCCGACCTGCCCAGTTCGGAGCGGCCTTCCCGCAAAAACGCTTCCCGCGAGTAGATCGCGCAGAGCGGCTCGAGTCGCCCTTCCCGATCCGCAAGCACGGCCTCCAGCTGCGGCTCCCAGGCCTCCAGCAGGCGGTTGAAAATGCTGCGGTCGACAAACGGCGCATCACCCGCGACCGTGAAGCAGAGCGGCTGGGAGAGAGATTCAAAGGTCGAGATGATTCCGCCCAGCGGTCCGCGGCCGGGCTGGAGATCGGGTACGATCGCGCAGTCGAGTTCGCGCGCGATTTTTTCGCAGAATGGCGCGTTCGCCGAGATGTAGACCGGCCCGATCGATCGCACGTTGCGGTAGACGCGCAGCAGCAGCGGTACTCCGCCGGCGTCGCTTTCCAGCTTCCCGGGAAAACGCGACGCTTCTCCGCCGGCAAGGATAACGACGGCGACGTTAGCGGCTGCGGGCTGCATACTCTTTGGCGAAATACGTGATGACGATATTGGCGCCGGCGCGCGCAAAGCTGACGAGCATCTCGTGGACCGCGCGTTCTTCGTCGATCCAGCCGTTGATGGCGGCGGCCTTGAGCATCGAATATTCGCCGCTGACATTGTAGACAGCAATAGGTAAGTCGAAGCGGTCGCGCGCCGCCCGTACCACGTCGAGGTACGCGAGCGCGGGTTTAACCATGAGGATGTCGGCGCCTTCCTGCGCATCGAGCGTCATTTCGCGCAGCGCCTCGCGCACGTTCGACGGATCCATTTGATACGTTCGGCGATCGCCGAATTGTGGGGTCGAGTCAGCGGCTTCGCGGAACGGGCCGTAAAATGCCGAGGCGTACTTCGCGCTGTACGCCATGATCGCGGTCTCTTCGAAATCTTCGGCGTCCAGCGCGGTGCGAATTGCGCCCACGCGACCGTCCATCATGTCGGATGGGGCTATGACATCCACCCCGGCGCGCGCATACGTCAGCGCGGTGCGCGCTAATATTTCGACCGTCGCGTCGTTATCTACGTCGCCCCGTTCGTTGAGAATTCCGCAGTGTCCGTGATCGGTGTATTCGCAGTTGCAGAGATCCGCGATCACGATCATGTGCGGCAGGGCGTTTCTTATTTCGCGTGCAGTCCGCTGCACCACGCCCTCCGGATCGAAGTTCTTGCTGCCGCGTGCGTCCTTTGTTTTTGGAATGCCGAAGAGCAGCACGGAACCCAAACCGAGCGCATCGAGCGTGCGCGCTTCGCGCACGGCGCTCTGGACCGTGTATCGCTCGATGCCGGGCATCGACGCAATCGGGCCTGCCTGGTCGGGATTCTCGACGACGAAGATCGGCTGCACGAGCTGCGCGGGATCGGTGCGGTGCTCGCGCACGAGTTCGCGCATGGCGCTGTTCCGGCGCAGGCGTCGCGGTCGGATCGGTTGGCGAAGTTTCGCAAGTGTTTTCAGCTGGAGCGCTCCTTGGAAGAAAGATGATCGCGGATCGCGTCGACCAGCGCGTCGATGGCCGCTTCGGGCGCCACCAGATCGGGCGTAAATCCGGCCGCGTGCGCGGCGGCCGAACTGGCCGGTCCCATTGCGGCAATGGCCGGACGCCGCTCGAACCGGTGCACGCGCGCCAAATACTCGGCAGCCGCGCCCACCGATCCGCTGGACGGAAAGACGATGAGATCCGGCACCCGCTGGCCCAGTCCCAGCGGTTCGGCTTCACCGGAGCGCATCTCGAGCACCTCCGCCCCGTCTGCCCGCAGGGCGGAAGCGATTCGGCTGGCGTGCTCCTGCGTTCGGGGAAGCACGACAAGCCTGCCGTCCAGCACCCGGCCCTTCTGCGCCTTCAGCGCGGCCGCCAACTCCGTTCCGAGGTCTTCGGCCTGGGCATCCGTTTCCACGGGCCGGCTCAAACGCGCGCGCACGATCTCCGAACCCTCGGTTTCGGCGAGTGCGCCAATCGCTTCGAGCTCGGCGCCGGAAAAATGCGCGTGAATGCCGATGGGCGCCTGACATCCGCCGCGCAGCTCGCGCAGCGCCGCGCGTTCGCACAGGACGGCGAGTTCCGCCCGACGATCGTTCACTGCTTCGCGAATGTCGTTCTCGAGTTCGCCGCCGGCGCGAATCTCGACGGCGAGCGCGCCTTGCCCCACGGCCGGCACCATCTCGGTGAGTTCGAAAGGATGCATGTGCTTCGCGCTTGCGTGCAGGCGCTCTAAACCTGCCGCCGCCAAAACGATCGCGTCGTATTCACCATCGCGAAGTTTTCTTAAACGCGTATCGACGTTGCCGCGCAGGTCCGCGTACTCGAGGTCTTTGCGAAGGGCGAGCAACTGCGCCCGACGCCTGGCGCTCGACGTGCCGACTCGCGCGCCGGGCGGAAGTGCAGCGAGATTTTCGTACCGTTCGCTGCAGAAGACGTCGCGCGGATCTTCGCGTGCGGAGATCGCGGCGATGCGCATATCCGCGGGCAATTCACTGGGAATATCTTTACACGAGTGCACTGCGTACTGCGCGCGTCCTTCGCGAATGGCGATCTCCAGCTCTTTCACGAACAAACTTTCGGATCCGATCGCCGCAATCGATCGGTCCACGATGCGATCGCCTGTCGTCGTCACGTTCAAGAACGTCGTGGCGACCCCGCGCCGCGCCAATTGCGCCGCAACCGTGCGCGCTTGGATCATCGCCAGTGCGCTCGCGCGCGTTGCGCAGACGGCCGCTCTCACATTCATGGCCGCGAGCCGGTCGATCGGAAGCTGCGCCAGCTCGCGCATCGCTCCGCCTCGCTCATGTTCCGAAAGTTCGCTCTTAGCGTAATCGCGCATTTGCTCGAGCGTTTTGAGCGCCGCCGCATACGAGTCGTCGAAATGCTCTCGCAATTCGGAAGCAAGCCGTCTTGCAAACGCGGGCGCGGCGCCGCCGGTATCGATTGCGAAGGTCAGGTCGCCGATCTGCACGGTCGCAGACATGGCGAAATCTCCGCGCTCAGCATTCGACGCGTCACAGACCAGAACGCGCGCCGTGCGCGCGTCGGCGCAGACGGCTTCGTTCACTCGATTATCGGAGGTGGCGGCAATCGCGAGAAAGGCTCCGTCGAGATCGGCCGGCTCGTAACCGCGCTCGAGCAATTCGAAACCGTGCTGGACGGCCGCTTCGCGCAAGCCCGGTTCGATCGCGGGCGCGACGATGCGGACGCGCGCCCCAGCTGCCTCGAGGGCCGCGGCCTTCTTGCGCGCGACTTCGCCGCCGCCGGCCACGACCGCCAGGCGGCCGCGAACGGATAGCGTCACGGGAAACGACATCGGTGCGCATGACTTCGCTGCACGACTGCCCAAAACTGCACCGGATGCGTACTCCTTGGCGCGCCGCACTGATCGGAGCGGCGGTTGCCGCGCTGGTCACGCTGCCCGGTCTGGGCAGCGGCACGCTTTGGGATAACAGCGAGACCGCCTACGGCGAAGTCGCCCGCGAGATTCTCCTGGCTCGCGACTGGATCGTGTTGCATTTCAACGGCGATCCGTGGTTCGTTCAGCCGCCGCTGTATTTTTGGATGGCGGCGATTTGCGCGAAGATTTTCGGCGTGACGACTTTGGCGCTTCGGCTGCCGGCCGCGCTCGCGACGATCGCGATGGGAGCGATGACGGCATATGCGGTCGCGCGTCAGGCGGGAGCCCGCGCGGGAATCTACGCGGGCGTCATTCTTTCGACGTGCTTGATGCAGGCGATCGTGGGCCGACTCGCGATTATGGACGCGCTGCTCGACCTTTCCGTTGCGTCGACGATCTTCTGGTGGTTCCGCGCGGTGCAGACCGGAGAAGATTCCTATTTCATCTACGGCTGGATTGCGGCGGGGCTCGGATTTTTGGCCAAGGGCCCGGTTGCGCCGGTCGTTGCGCTGCTCGTGATCGTTCCTTATTACTTGTGGGAGAGGCGCGCGACACACGCACGGCCCCCGAATTGGCGCGCGTGGGCCGGCGGTATTGCGTTCTTTCTCGTCATCGTGCTTCCGTGGCTTTTGGCGCTTTGGCAGCGCGCCGGCAGCACTTCGATCGCCGAGCTTCTCGGACATTACACGTTTGGACGCTACACCGGAACGATCGAAAGCCAAGGCGGTCCGGCGTGGTATTACCTGCCGGTCATTATCTTGGGCTTCTTTCCGTGGATCGCGTTCTTGCCGTCCGCGATAGCGTCGGCAGTGCGCGTGCTACGCGAGCCTGCAGTCACGACCGAAGAGCGGCGCTTGCATCAGCTTATACGGCTGGCGATCGTTTGGATCGTGCTGCCGCTGCTTTTCTTTAGCTTTGCGCGTACGAAACTTCCGAACTACATCGCACTGGAATTGCCGGCGCCGGCGCTGCTGGTCGCGCTCTATTTCGAAACGGCGCTCGAGCGCGTGCGCAGCCGCTCGGCGCTGATCTCGACCGCCGCGGTGCCGCTAACGATTCTGCTGGTCGCGATCGCGATCGTCATGTTCTCGCGCGACAACCGCCTCAACACGGAACTCGCCGTTGCTGCACGCAGCTTGATCTGGGTCGGCGGCGCGATCTTCGCCGGTTCGATCGTCAGTTTCGTGCTGCTCTTCGATCGTTCGCGCGCTTTCGCCGCACCTTACGTCCTAGCGTTCTCGATGGCGGCCGCGATCGGCTTGCTGGCGCTTCTGGTGCTGCCGCAGGGCGAACAATTCAAGCCGATCCCGCACATGGCGAGTTTGATCGACAGCAAGCGGCTTCCGAGCGACGCCGTTGCGATTCAGAACCTGGCGGGCGGCAACGCGCTGATCTTTTATACGCGTCCCGTGGTCTACGTTTTCGCGCGCCCGGGCGAGCCGATCGCCAACGGCACCGCCAATCCGCGCAACATTATCTGCGGTGCGCAACGTCTCTGGCTCATCGCGCCGCGCCACAAGCCATTCACGCAAGACACGTTCGGACGAAAGCGGACGCTCGTGACGACGTGGGGAGAAGCGAACCTCTTTCTGTACACCGGGCCGACGTGCGCATAATGTTTGAGCCAGCGGTTCCGTTTCGGCGCAGGTCGTCTGACTGCAACCGCGGAGCCATGGATGGCGGGAGCGGTCTGCAGACAGCAGGGCAAGCGGAGGCCGGATGCCGCAGCGAGCGCGTGGCCAAGCGAAATGGAACCGCTGGCCCGAACATTATGCGCGCTCCGCTCGGAGCTTAAAGAAAAAGGAAAGCTGCGTCGCCGACACGCTCGAGCGTCGCGTTTTCGATCCGGCCGGTGCCGGTAATCGGCGCCGTGCGCCGCGCGAACGTGATCTGCAGCGCGTGGCGCGTTTCTTGAGATGTGTTGCGCGTGCCCGAATGCAGCAGATGTCCGTTGAAAGCGACCGCCGATCCCGCGACGCATGTGACGAACCGCTGAGCCGGATGCGGAGTAGCCGCATCGGATGGCGCGACGAGATCGCCCGGCAGGTGCGATCCGGGAATGACGCGCGTCGCACCATTGCTTGCCGTAAAGTCCACCAGCGCGACGATCGCAGTCGCGACTTGATACTCGCCGCGGTAGGCCTGCATGAAGTCGGCGTGCAGCGTTTGCGCGCCGTATCCAGCTTGCGGAGCGCGATAGGCAACCGAACCGATGCGCAGGTCGTACCCAATAACGTGGACGATCGCGGAAAGCAGCCGGTCCGATTTCCAGACCGGATCGAAGGCGGGCTCGTTGACGAGATCGTTCAGGTGCAGCGTGCCGCCGGCGTGCCAGGTCGGATCGAGGCGGGCTTGCGCGATGAGTTTGTCTAAGGCCGCGCGCGCGTCGGCGACCTGATCCGCAGTCAAAATCGCGGGCAAGACCACGTACCCGTCGCGATCGAGGCCGGCGATCTCGGATTGAGTTAGCTTCTCTTCGCCCGCCCCCAGCGAGCGAAGAAGCTCTTCACGCTCGGCGCCTTCCATCGCACGTTATTTTTTCAGCTTGGCAACGTCTGCCGGCGTGACCGGGCCCGCGCGGTTCGTTCCAAGCGCCGAACGGATGTAGGTGACGACGTTGGCGATGTCTTTCGTCGAAAGCGACGGCTTCCACGGCGGCATCATTCCGTTGTAATTCGCGCCGTTCACTTGAATTGCGCCGGTCTTTCCGTTGAGTACGGTGAGAATGACTTGTTTCGGATCGCCCGTGACGAACGAGTTGGCCGCGAGCGGCGGGAAGTTCGGCGGCGTACCGGCGCCCGCCGCGCCGTGGCACGAGCTGCAGTTCTGCGAATAGACGGCTTGACCGGCCTTCGCCGCGGGGCTCACCGCAGCCGTCGCGCTGGGCGGCGAAACGTTACTGGTGCCGCTCTTGGTCATGTTGGCCTGTTCTTTGGCTGCGACCGCAGGCGGGCCGCCTGCCGGGGCTGCCGCCTGTTTTTGCATGATCGAGAGCTGGCTCCAAATGGTCAGCGCCCAAATAATGAGCAGCGAGACGCCGAGCAGCCAGAGAATAAATTTGCGCGATCCGGTGACGCGCGTCGTGCTGCGATCGATCCAGGGCAACAGAATGAGGAGCGTCGTCGCAATGCCCGGAATGATGATCGCACCGACGATTTCCAAATTGCCCGGAACGATATTCAGCAAGCCGAACAGATCGAGGAAGTACCACGCCGGATAGGGCGTGAATTGCACCGTCGGATCCGCTTTGACGTCGAGGAACGGCGGCCAGAACGTTGCGAGCGCGACGATCCCGATCAGCACGAGCAGCGACGCGACCGTGTCCATGAAGAGCTGATCGGGCCAGAAACGTCCTCTGCGCAGCGGGCGCGGATCCTCGACCGGCGGTCCCGCCGGCCCGTTCCAGCGGAAGATCGCCAAGTGCGCGCCGACGAGCGCGACGAGCGCGGCGGGCATCAGCCAAACGTGCAGGCCGAAGAAGCGGTTGATCGTGAGCGTGCCCATCGTCGTGCCGTCTTGCACGAATTGCTGGATCCAGCCGCCGATGAACGGTACGTTGAGCGTGAGATTGATCGCGACTTGCGACGCAAAGTACGCGTCCATGTCCCACGGGAGCAGATAGCCGGTGAGTCCGAGCACCATGGTGACGAGCAGGAGCAGCACGCCGACGATCCACTGAATCTCGCGGGGCGATTTGTAAGCGCCCCAGATCACCACTTGGAGCAAGTGCAGAAAGACGAGCGCGATCATCGCCGACGCGCCCCAATAGTGAATACTTAAAACCGTGTGCTGGAAGGGATGATCGTAAATGTACTTGGTCGATTCCCACGCCGTCATTGCAGACGGTGCGTAGAAGAACGTCAAGAAGATGCCGGTGACGATCTGCACGATCATCGCAAAGAGCGTGGCGCTGCCGAAAACGTACCAATAGCTCGCGCCGCCGGGAACGTCCTCGGTCAGAAAATCCTTCGCCATGGTGACGAAGCCGGTTCGGCGATCGATCCAGTTCAACATTACGCGGTGTACGACACGACGAGGCGGTTGGGAATGGTGGGCGCGTAGCGGATCCATTCGCACTGCGCGATGCCGCTTTGCTCGCGCAGCGGCAGCGGATCGAGCCCGCGCGCAGCGGGTCCGGCAATGTGCGAGCCGTTCTGATCGAATTGAGAGCCGTGGCATGGGCACTGGAATTTGTTGGCCGCGGCGTTGTAGTTGTAGTAACAGCCCAAGTGCGGGCAGATCGGACTAAAGAGCACGAAACCGAGCGTCACGATCGGATAGGGAAGCATATCTTTACCCGCCGGCGTGAAAAGATCGCTGCGGTCGCGCGAAAATTTCTGCGGATCTTTCACCTTGATGCCCCAGACCGATTGCGGCGAACTTTGCTCCGGCAAGTACGCATCTTTACTCTTCAGGTTGATGTCGATGCGCACCGCCTTGTCGGTGGCGCTCTGCAGCTGCTTCCAGCCGTTCTCGTCGAGCGGGGTCCACGTGGCGCCGCCGGCGCCGACGTCCGGGACGAGCGACCCGACGATCGGGATGGCCAGGGTCAAACCGATGACACCGCTTATGGCAATGGTCGCATTGGCCATCCACTGGCGCCTCGAGATGACCTCGGGGGTTTCTACCTCGTCGTTGGCCCCCGGAACGTGCGCGTGACTCGACAATTCGCGTCTCCTCCACTCCGATTTGTAGGGCGGCTTTTCCGCCGCCGCCACGACCAACCTCTTCGTTCCCAGCAAGCCGCCGCTCCTAGACTTTGTAGCTGTGGAGCCCGCTAATCCAGAGGTTGACGCCGAAATAGCAGAACATGATCGAGAGAAATCCGATCACGCTTACCCACGCAGTACGCATCCCCCGCCATGCGTTACGCGTGTGCAAATGCATGTATATGGCGTAGACGATCCACGAAAACAGTGCCGCTGTTTCCTTGGGATCCCACTGCCAGTAATGTCCCCACGACTCGTGCGCCCACATCGCCCCCGTAATGATGCCGAGCGTCAGCAGCGGCAGCCCCACTGCAACGATGCGGTAAATCAGCACGTCGAGCTGCGCCAAGCTCGGAATAGTATTGAGCCATTGCGTGCCGGTACTGCCGGCCGAAGAAGCACTCTGCCTTGCCAGCGATCGTTCGAAATAATACTTGACGAGAAACAGAACCGATATGACGAACGACACCATAAAGGCGGCGTATGACGAAACGACCAGCGGCACGTGGATTTTCGCCCAGTATGATTGGAGCGAAGGGACAGCGGGCATCGTGCCCTCGTTCCATGTGATTGCGTAGGCGAGAAAGAGCGCCGAGAGACCCAGAACGAAGCCGCCCGCAAACCAGAGGTCGTAGCGGAACGCGAAGATGATGAAGATCAGAACGGCAACCGCCGCGAAGAGCGAGAGCGAGCCGTATAAGTTGAGGAGCGGCCAGATGCCCGTGATCTCGTAACGCGCGACCAACTGTCCGAACTGCGCGGCGCAGCCGGCGATGGCCAGCGGAATCGCGAGGTGCTTGAGCCATTCTGCGCGGGAGAAGAAATAGACGAGCAGCGCAAGCGCACCGACGACGTACGCGCCAATCGCAATAATCATCAGCACTTCGTCTAAGGGCATGTGTCCGTTAGCCACGCGAATCTCCGATCAGTTTTGTCCCGAGCGCCGCCGCGAGATCGTTGAATTGCCGTTCGAAAATGTCGTACCCTTTGACCGTCGTGGCCGCCAGCCCGATCCGCGATCCACCCGGTGCCGGATCGATCCGCACGAACATGCGCGCGGGCAACAGATAAAACGAGATCATCAGACCCGCCAGCAAAACGAAGGCGCCGATGCCGACGAGCACGACGCCCGGGTCGTGCGTGTACTGTATGCCGCTGACGAGCAAATAGCGTTCCGGCGTGAGGCGCCACCCGCCGCCGACGTCGATCGAGGACTTCATCGGCACGAGGCCGGCGCCCGACGCTTGTCCGCCGTCGAAGATTTGCAGAAAGACGGCCGGGTTATTCACGCGCGGATCGGCCGAAGGCTGCCCGTTCAGACGATCGACGGTGGGCACGAATTGCGCCACCGCGACGGTGCGCTGCGTTCCCGGCAGATCGATTGCATCGCCGGTGAGATAGTCGCGATTCATCAATGCGGGAACGCGCACGCCGTCGTGCGTTACGCGAAAGCGCATGGCAAATCCGTAACTCGACTGGTAGTAGAGCACGCCGTCCACGTCGAGGGGATGATTGACGCGAATCGTCGCGGTCCGCGCGACCCCATCGCTGCCCTTTGCGGTGACGCGCGAGACATAGTCGATGGGCTGATAGACCATGCCGCTTTTCGTCACGATCGGCTTGATCTTATAGGAGAAACCGTCGAGTTTCATCGACGTTAGCGTGTGCGGCACGGAAACCGTTTGGCCCGTTACGATGGCTTCATCGCCGGAGAAGCCCTTGGCCCAATAGATCGTCGTACCCGCCGCGATGATAACGAAGCCCGCGTGCGCGACGAGCACGCCGCGGCGCGCCCAGTTGTGTTTGTCGGCGAAGGTCCATTCGACCCCGCCGAGTTCGCGCTTGCGCACGTTCCAGCCGCGCGATCGAAAGAACGCGGCGATGCGCTCGCGGACGCTTTCGGGATCGCCGGCCGCTTCGAATGACGCGTGCAGTGGAATCTTGTCGATCGCGACCGCGCGCAGCGGAGGCAGGCGCGCGGGGATAACGCGTTTGAACGTGCAGACCGCGAGCGAGAGCAAGATCAATCCGATGATGCCGACGTAGTACGGCGTGTGGTAGATGTTGTTGAAATCGAGCCGCAGGATCAGGCGCGCAAGCGGCGCCGCATAAGAATCGAAATAGGTGGCGGGGTCTTTGCCCTGCGCGATGATGACGCCGACCAGCGTCAGCAGTCCCCAGACGATGAAGAGCAGCACCGCAAAGAGCACGTTTCCGAACGTGCGGATGAAGTCGTCGTAGAGCTCCCGGACTGCCTGCATGCTCTTTTAGTCTACTCGGGCGGCCTCCGCGCGCCACGACTTCTCGAGCAGGACGATGATCCAGAGACTGGCTTCGTAGAGAACGTACATAGGCAGAGCCATGAGCGCCATGGTGAACGGACTTCCGTCCGGCGCCGCGATGGCGCCGAAGACGAAGAACCCGAAGAGGAAATAGCGGCGGTTTTTCTTCAGGAAAGTCGAGTTGATGATGCCGATGCGGGCGAGTGCAATCATGATGATCGGCGTCTGAAAGATTAGCGCGAACGCTAAGAAAATCAGCAGAATGAAATTGATGGTCGATTCGATGCCGAAGGTCGGCGTCGCGATATGGCTCGTGATCCGGAGAAGCGCATGGACGACCCGCGGCAGCACGATGAAGTGCGCGAATGCAATTCCGGCAAACGCCAGCAGTACTGACGGAGCGACGTAGACGTAGACCAATTTTCGCGTGCGCGGATGAAATGCGGGCACGACGAACATCCATAGCTGGTATAAGAGTACGGGCAGCCCGAGCACGATCGCCGCATAGATCGAGAACTTGAATTCCGCCAGGATCGCGTCGGCGGGGCCAAAAGCGTGCAGCTGGACGTTCTGAAAGTACGCGCTCTTGAGAAATTCGATGACATAGGGCGAGGGGATGAACAGGAGGACGCCCAGTCCGAAAACAGTGACGAGCGAGATCAAGAGACGTTTACGGAGCTCCCGAAGGTGCTCCGTAAAACTCATTTCTTTTTGGTCCCAGGTGTCGGACACGACGTCAGCCGCTCAAGGTCCCTTTGTCCGGCGTGGGCGGCGGAACGTTGGCTCCCGTGCCGTCCGCGTTGTTTTGCGAGACGTTGTCCATGACGTCGGCGCGCGCCGTTTCGGCCCGCACGCGCGCGTCTTCGCGCGCCTTGGCGGCGGCCGCGTCGGCCTCGGCCTGTCCCACCATGAACTCTTTTTTGGCCGCGCCGGCGCTCCGCGCTAACTTCGGCAGCTTCTCCGCTCCGAAGAGCAAGAGCCCTAGGCCTATCAAGATCATGACGATTTCCGGGCTACCCAGGGCGAGCGTGACGTGCATACTTCTCTCCTTTAAGAGGCTTCTTCGAGCAATTCGCCGGCAAGCCGCTGCAGCTCGGCTTTCGCCGATGTATTTTCGAGACCGTCGATTGCATCTTCCGCGCGGCGGGAGTACTCGGCAATCTTCGCTCGCGTCGCTTCGATCGCGCCCGATTGCCGTATGCCCGCGATGACCGCGGCGGCGTCCGGTTCTCTTCCCGCATACAAACGCTCGACCATGCCGTAGAATTCTCGACTGCCGCCGCGCAAGGCCAGAATTAACGGAATCGTCATCTTGCGCTCGGCCAGATCGTTTCCGACCGGCTTTCCGAGCGCGGCAGCCTCGGCGGTCACGTCGAGCAAGTCGTCGCGCATCTGAAACGCGATGCCGTAAGCCAGGCCGAAACTCCGCAGCGCTTCGACGGCTTGCGGCGGCGCGCCGCCCGCGATTGCTCCGCACTGCGCGGAGGCGGCAAAGAGCGAGGCGGTTTTTCTTTCCACTATATCTATGTACGACTGCAGCGAAACGTTCAGATCGCCGAGCGATCGGAGTTGCAGCACTTCGCCGTCACAGATTTCGGCCAGCGTGGCCGAGAGGATGTTGGGGATGGGCGGCGAGTAGAATTGCGTGACGTTTTTAAATATCCAGGCGAAGAGATAATCGCCCGCGAGCACGCTGATACGGTTCCCGTAATCGATCGCCGTGGCATTGACGCCGCGCCGCGTCTGGGCGTTATCGACGACGTCGTCATGAATGAGCGTGGCGACGTGAATCAGTTCCATGTAGGCCGCGAGCTGCATGTGCCGCTCGGATGCGCCGTCGTTCGTTTGCGCCGCCAGCAGCGTGATGCGCGGGCGCAGCCGCTTTCCGCCGGCCTCGAGCATGCGTTTCACAGCCTCGGTAATCAACGGATTGTCCGTCGTGAAACGCTCGCGGAAGAACGTCTCTATTTCGTCGCGGCGTAACTGGGCGCGTTCGCTCTGTATCACGACGCATCTCCGTAATGAATCGCAACTGCGCCGCCCATCAGGCGTACAAACGCCGCGTTCGTAAAACCCGCGTCCGTAAAGCGATCGCGTAAAGCTTCCGCGCCGGGATGGTGCGTGAGTGAGTTCGGGAGATAGGTATAGGCCGCGCGCGAACCGCTGACGATCCCGCCGATCAGCGGAACGATCCCATAGAAATACAGATCGAAGCATGCCTTCCACGCGGGGTTGGGAGCCTTGCTCATGTCGAGGTTCACGAATCGTGCTCCGGGCTTCAATACTCTGCGAACCTCGCGCAGCGTTGCGTCGATGCCGGCAACGTTGCGCATTGCAAAACCCATGGTAGCGCCATCAAACGTCTTATCGGCAAATGGGAGCGCCATCACGTCGCCTTCGAGAAATTCGGTGCTGCCGCCGCCTTCCCGGACCGAACGCGCGCGAGCCTGCGCCAGCATCGGCTCGCAAAAATCAACACCTGTGACGCGCAGCGTCGGATCGGTTCGCAACAGATGAAAGACGATATCGCCCGTCCCGCAACATAAATCGATGATGCTGCCTCCGGCGGGAGCGCGCAGCAGCGCGATCGCGCGCTTCCGCCACCCCTCATCCATTCCGGCGCTGATGACGCGATTGGTGCGATCGTATCGCGGAGCGATCGTCGCGAACATGTCGCGGACGTAGGCGCTCTTGTCGTTCTTCGGCGGCGGTGCCGCCGGGCTTAGATTCATGCGGATGAGTACGCTTCCAAGCGGCGGGCGGCGTTCCTGTGGAGCCACCCCCTTGGCAGACGGCGCCGCCGTCGTGATTGCGTCAGGTGATTTCCCTCAGCTCGGAGGCAGGCCTTACGCGCGCAATGGAAACCGCGCGCAGCGTTTTGCTCACCGCCTACACGCTTCGGCCCGGATCCGTGCTCGATGCGCTCGCAGATGCAGCTCGCCGCGGAGCGCGCGTCACCATGCGCTTGGAAGGCCACCCATATGCAGACCCGTCCGGCGAGCTTGCCGCCGGCAACAAGCGCGTGGTTCGCGAGTTGCGCCGCCTTGGCGCGGACGCGAAACTCGCCGACACAAACGCGCACAACGGACCGGCGCTTCACATGAAAGCCGCAATCTGTGACGGGGTCGCCTATCTGGACGATCGCAACTGGCCCAATAGCGGCGATACGATTTTGCGCGACGATTTCCGCGCAGACGTAAACGCCGTTCGATCCGCCGCACTTCGCGGACGCGCGGGCACCACCCCGGAATTCTGGACGAGCAAACGCGACGCGTTATGGGCCGAGCGCCGGTTGCTCGCCGGCGCGCGCGGCGCGAAGCGCGTCGAGGTCGAGAGCGAGTCGTTCGGAGCGGGCAGCGGCGTCTACGGTGCACTCAAACACCTGGCGGAATCCGGCGTATCGTGCCGGCTGATCGTCTCGCAGCGCGATCTCAACGTCAAGTCGAAACGAGCGCTCGCAGCACTCGCGCAATCCGGTGTCGCCGTTCGAGTCGGCAATTCGGACGAAAAGATGGCGATCGTCGACGGCGCGCGCGCGTGGACGGGGTCGGCAAACGCGACCTCGTCTTACGCAAACGGCGATCAGATCGACTGGGGATTGCGAACGGACGCGCCCGATGTACTGCGCCATTTGTCGCGCCGCTTCGCAACAACGTGGCGCACTGCGAAGCCCTACGCAGTGTCATGGTGAGCGGGCGGACGGAGCCGGATCCATTCGCCGATCGCTACATCGCAAAAAGCTTCCTCGCGTTCTCCGTCGTGCGCAAAGCGATCTCTTCGAGCGGAGTCCGCAGCAACTCCGCCACGTACTTCGCAGTATCGGAAAGAAATGCGGGCTCGTTGCGTTCACCGCGGTGCGGCACCGGCGCAAGATACGGACAGTCCGTCTCGAGGATGACCTGAGCGATCCCGATTGCGGCGACTGCATCGCGAACCGGTTGCGCGGTCTTGAACGTGACGATGCCGCCGATGCCGAGGTAGAGCCTGAACTCGTCGACGTACGTGCGCGCTTGCGCGGCATCGCCCGTGAAGCAGTGGACGACGCCACGCATGCCGGGCCGCCACTCCTCGCGCAGGATCGCGGTGAAGTCTTCGAACGCGTCGCGGTGATGAAAGACGAGCGGCAGGTTCGCATCGTGCGCGATCGCTATTTGCTCACGCAGAACGCGCTGCTGCACGTCGCATGGACTGTTGTCGTAATAGTAGTCGAGTCCCGTCTCGCCGATCGCAACGATGCGTTCGTTTTTCAGGAACGGCGCGAATGCCGCGCGGATATCGGCCGGCGCATTTCTCGCTTCGTGCGGATGGATGCCGGCGGTAGCGCGCAGGTCGTAGCGTTGCGCGGTTTCGAACGCGCGCTCCGTATCGGTGAGATCGCAGCCGACGGTGATCGCGGATGTGACGCCGGCGGCCCGCATGCGTTCGACGACTGCGTCGCGATCCGGGTCGAAGGCTTTGTCGTGGATGTGCGTGTGGGTGTCGATCAGGGCGGGCACTACTGAACCGTTTCGACGACCCGGTTGCGGCCTTGGCGTTTGGCCTGATAGAGTGCGTGATCGGCGCGCGCCAGCAGCGATTCGATCGTGTCGCTAATCGACGCGACGGCGACGCCGATGCTGGCGGTGACCCGGTCGCCGTTGGCGTGCCGGATCTCGGCGTTCGCGATCGCGCCGCGTAGGCGTTCGCCGACGGCCACGGCGGTTTCGCTGTTGGTTTCGGGCATCAGAACGAGAAATTCTTCGCCGCCGATGCGGCCGGCGCGGTCGTGGCTGCGGATCGAACGCGCGATCGTGCCGGCGACGACTCGCAGCGCGCGATCGCCGGCGGGATGGCCGAGCATGTCGTTGATCGATTTGAAGCGGTCGATGTCGAGCAGCAGTACGGCGCATGGGTTGCCGAACGCGACGTTGTCGACGCGATCGCGCAACAGCTGCATGATCGTGCGGCGGTTCGGAAGACCGGTTAGGGCGTCGAGCGCGGCAGCGCTTTGGGTAGCGGCGATCGAGCGGAAGTCGCGCAGCAGGGGAGCGAGGTCGGCGGCGGCTTGGGCGAAACGCTTGCGCGGGAGCAGCTGCGATGTGGAGAGCGGCCGGTGCGCGATCAGCACGCCGAGCAGCTCATCGTCTGAGCTGCGCGCGGCGTCGGCGAAGACGACGAAGGTGGAGTTGCGCACCGTGACGGCGGGACCGTCGGAACGGCTCAGCTCCGCGAGCGCGCGGCTGCAGAGCTCGACCTGCTCGACGGTTGGCTGATGGCCGATCGTCGCGAGCGGCGCGAGGCGCGTTTCGTCGGGCGTGATCGCGGCGAATATTTGCAGCGTTTCCTTAGCGGTCGGCGTGTGCAAACTCGCCAGCAATGAATTCATTTGCGGGATCGGATCGCCCGCGCCGAGCATAGCTTGGACAGCGTCGCGCGCCAGCCGCAGCCGGTGCAATTCGATCTGCGATTCGTGCAGGGCGCGCAGGGTGTAGGCCAGGAACGGCAGGGGCGCGAGGCTCACCAGTCCGATCGCGATGCCTGCGTGCAGCCAGATGACGGTGCAGACGTATCCCCACGACGTCAGCAACAGCAGAAAACCGAGCAGACGCGTATCGCGCGAGAGGTTGTGCCAAAAACGGCGCAGCCGGACATGCGTCGAGATCATGCGAAGCGGCGTCCAGATTCCATACAAGAACATGTAGATCGCGAGCGTGTAAAACGCGAGGAACGCAAGGTAGGACGGAATCGAAAGCATGATCGGCCCGCGATAAAGTTCGGCATGCAGCGTACCGGCGAAGAGCCAGAGGATGGCTTGCGGTGCGCCTTCGAAAATGCGCCGCAGAAAACGCGATCCGCCTTCGCTCGTCAGCGCGAACGGATACGCGACCAGCGTCAGGGCCGCGGCAACGACCGGTCCGTAGATGCTGACGACGGTAAGGATCAGCGGCAACTCGAGCGTGATGCGTCCGGGTTCAGCGCTGCGCCGTCTGTAAAACGAACCGCGCGCCGTTAGCGGCACGTTGATTCGCGCGAGCAACGTGAAGAGCACGAGCGCTACGGCCAGGGCGATGCCATCGTCGCGGTGCAGATGCGCGAACGCTTTGGGCGCAGCCGCCGCGGTCGCGCCGATCGCAAGCAGGAGCACTGCGAAGCGAATCGCGGGATAAAGCAACCGCCTGCGGCGATCGCGCACGGTTACCTCACCGGTTCCTTTCGCGGAAAGAGTGCGTCTCCGGGCGTGGTCAGCGTGCCGGCGGCCAACCCGCCCCAGCGTAAAGCCGTCTCCCACCCGGCGTCGATCGCTTCGCCTGCGCCGAGCTGCGCCCACATTTCGCGCGCCCGTTCCGGCATGAAGGGCGCCAGAAGAATCGCGAGCCAGCGGAGCCCTTCGCAGAGCTCGTACAGGAGCGCGTCCAGATCCGCGCCCTGTTCTTCCTTATATAAGACCCACGGCTTGCGCTCGTCGATGGCGCGGTTGAGGGCAGTGACCAGCTCCCAGATTGCTTCGAGTGCCTCGCGGAACTGCAAGCGTAAGATCAAATCGCGCACGCGTGGGCCCAAATCGGCGAAGCGCCCGGCAAGTTCCCCAGATACTGCCGGCGGCACCAAACTCTCGCGGTACTGCGCAAGCATCGAAAGCGACCGGCGCAGCAAATTGCCCAAATCGTTTCCCAGGTCGCTGTTGTAGCGCTGTACGATCTTTTCTTCCGAGTAAGAGAAGTCGCTCCCGAAGGGCGCTTCGCGAAGGAGAAAATAGCGCAGTGAGTCGGCCCCGAACCGCTCGGCGAGCGCAAACGGATCGACCGCGTTCCCGCGGCTCTTGCCGATCTTCTCGCCTTCGAGCGTGATCCAGCCGTGCGCGAAGACGAGCTCGGGCGCAGGTTCGCCGATGCTCCAGAGCATCGCGGGCCAAATCAGCGTGTGAAAGCGCGCGATCTCTTTTCCGACGAGCTGCACGTTCGCGGGCCAACACTGTTTCATCTGGGCGCCGTCGGGCCAGTCGAGCGCCGAAATATAGTTGAGCAGCGCGTCGAACCAGACGTAGATCACCGCTTTGCCGGAAATGTTTTCGGCGGATTGAGGCACCGGTATGCCCCAATCAAAATTACTGCGCGAGATGCTGAGGTCTTCCAGACCTTCATCGAGTATCGCCGTCATTTCGTTGTACACGGCGCGTGGGCGCACCCAATCGGGATGCGCGCGGAAATGCTCTTTCAGCCGCGCCGTATATTTCGAAAGGCGGAAGAACCAGTCGTCTTCGCTGAGCCATTGCACGGCGCGACCGCACGTCGGGCATTTTCCTTCGACAAGCTTTGCCTGCGGCCAAAACGTCTCGTCGTCGACGCAGTACCAGCCCTCGTACTTGCCGAGATACACGTCGCCGCTGGCGAGCATTTTTTCGAAGACCGCCTGCACGACGCGTTCGTGGCGCGGCTCGGTCGTGCGGATGAAGTCATCGTACTGCACGTTATAGAGCGCGAAGAGTTCTTTCCAGCGCGGGACGAGCGCGTCGCACCACGCTTGCGGCGTTTGACCCGCGGCCGCGGCGGCGTCGGCTACTTTTTGTCCGTGCTCGTCGGTGCCTGTCTGAAAGCGCGCTTCCCCTCCTGCGCGCGCGGTGCGCGCTAACACGTCAGCCACGATCGTCGTATAGGCATGCCCGATGTGCGGGTCGCCGCTGATGTAATAGATAGGCGTCGTGACGTAAAAAGAGCGCACTTAGTCGCTATTCCCCGCGAGCGCGTTTTCGCTTGCCCGCTCGCGCATAGATGACGCTGCGCTCACCGAAGCCTTGCGACGCCAGCGTCTTCGCGACCGATGCGACACTTTGCGACTCTTCCAGCAGCGCGTCGATGCGCGCGTCGAGTTCGCGCGTCGAGTGCGAGATGGGCTTGGCGGGCGACGGAAGGACGACCAGCGTGATCTCGCCGCGCACGCGCTCGGGCAGAGCGGCGGCGACTTCTTCCGGCGTGCCGCTGAGCTGCTGCTCGAAGCGCTTGGTGTATTCGCGCAGCAGAAAGACGCGCGCCGAAGGATCGAGCTGCGCGAATTCTCGCAGCGTCTCGCGAATACGGTTGGGCGATTCATACCAGATGCTCGCAATTCTCAATGCAAGCGCGGCTTCCAGCGCAGCCTTACGCGCGGACGCCGTGCGCGGCGGAAATCCCTCGAAGATAAAACGCGCGATGGGAAATCCGGAGAGCAGCGCGGCGCCGAGCGCAGCGTTGGGTCCGGGCAAGACTTCGATATCGATGCCCGCTTCACGCGCCGCGGCGACCAGCTCGGATCCGGGATCGGAAATGCCGGGCGTGCCGGCGTCGGTAACGACGGCGACGAGCGCCGTGCGGGCGCGGTCGAGGATCGGACCGGTCGCGCTGCGCGCGTTCTGCTCGCGGTAGCTGCGGATCTCTTTCCCGGGAAGCGAAAGCGCGGAGATCAGCCTGCGCGCGACGCGCGAATCTTCCGCGACCACGAGCTCGCACTCTTTGAGCACGTCGATCGCGCGCAGGGTGATGTCGCGAAGGTTGCCCAGCGGAGTCGGCACGAACACGAGCGGCATGGCTGCGGAGTTCGACGTTGAGCACATCCCTCCGGGGATGAAGGTCGAGATGTACGTTAGTCCATCGTGCCCATACTGCCGGGCGGCGCGGGAGCATTACGATCGCGTGGGCACGCCTTACACGCTCTACGACGCTGCGAACGATTCGGAATTGCGCGAGCGAATGCTGGCCCTGACCGGCGGCGATCCGACGGTTCCGGCCATCACCGTTAACGGTCAATACGTGCGATCCGGCTGGGGTTCTCCCCCGCGCGGTTGAACGGTTTGAGCACCGCCCGGTCGGGCGGTCCGTACGCTCGCTAAGGCCGGAGGGGAGGAAGGCCGATACTAGCTCCTGCATGACGCTGACCCGAACGCTTCCGCGGCTCGCGCCTTCCACCGTTAGGCGTCCGCGGCTCGAACGCTGGCTTGCAGCGCACGCCGGAATTCCGGTGCGGCTCTTGATCGCACCCCCGGGATCCGGTAAGACGACGCTTCTTTTAAAGTACATTCCCGAGAGCCCGATGGCAGCGGGCTATTGCGCGCTGCCGCCCGGGTGCGGGCCGGCCGCGCTTTTTCAAGCATTGGCCTTGGGGCTCGCGCTGCCGCGCGTTCCGCAATCCTTCGATGACGTAATTGCGCTGCTGCAAGGTTTACGCGGTCCGGTCGAACTCATCGTGGACGACGCCGACAACGCGACGCCGCAGGCAAACGCGTATCTGCACCGCCTCGTCGAAAGCGCTCCCGACAGCGTCAGTTTCATTTACGCGGCGCGCGCGCGCGACGCGCTGGATGCAAAAACGTGGATCGCGCGAGGCTTGGCAGTGCTCTGCGACTCGCGCAAACTCGCCTTCGATGCCGCCGAGACGCAGCTGCTCGCCGAAGCGTGCGGCGTGGCGCATAGTGACGTCGACGTCTCACGGCTGATCGAGGAAAGCGACGGCTGGGCGATCGTGCTGTGCGGCGCGGTCCGCTGCGCAGCCGAGGACGGCCGTTCGCTTAATAGCGCGTTCGAGAACTGGCGTACGCGCTACGGCCAGCTCTTCACCGAATTCATCGCGGCCGAGCTTGAGAACGCTGCCGAAGAAGACCGCGCGCTGCTGCGGGGAGTCATGGCGGGTGCGCTGCCCGACGACGAGGAGCGCTTGCAGCGGCTCGAAGCTGCCGGGCTCTTCGTGATCGACGACGCAGGCGGCTGCCGTCCGCTGCGGCCGATCCGCCATCTGCGCGGAGGCCGGGCGCGTTCACCTCAAACGCAGCTGGCTCCGATGTCTGCACGCATGTTCGGCCACTTCGAAGTGCGCATCGGCGGCACCGAGATCGCATGGATCCGCAAACGCGATCAGCAGATCGTCAAATACTTGCTTCTCAAACCGTCCGCGTCGGCGACCCGCACCGAACTCGCCTCGATTTTTTGGCCCGACGCGGACCGTCAGCTGGCCGCGCAGAGCGTGCGCACGGCTTGCAGCAACATCCGCAAGGCGATTGCGGCGATCACGGGCTACGCCGTGGTCGAACGCTACTTTCGCGCGGATCCCGACGTCGCGCTGGAGCTCTCGCAAATCGCGGCGGACGTGCGCCGTTTTGGAGCGCACGTTGCCGATGGCGACGGCGCCTTCGATCGCGGCGACTTGGAAGAAGCGGCGGCGCGTTACCGCGCAGCGGAAGAACTCTATGCCGGGCGTCTGCTCGAAGCCGATGCGCCCGAAGCGTGGTTTGCAGCGCACGCGCAACTGCTCGAAGATCGTTACGTCATCGTCCTCGAACGGCTCGCGCAGCTCGCGTTCGACGAAGGCGACATGAAAGGCGCTGCGGACTATGCTTATCGTGTCGCGAAGTTGCGTCCGGATTCTGAAGGGCTGGTGAAGATGCTCGGCACAGTGGCGCCGCAGTACCGCATTCCGTCCGCCCCCGCTTCGCTCGAAGAACGCAGACGCAACAAGCGCGATAGTGCGTAAACCGGTTCTCGCCGCGCTCGTGATCGCGGCGTGCGCCGTTTTAGCTTGGCAACTCGTCGTCAATTCGCAGGGGCGCATGCTCCTGGGCGATTTTCGCGCGTTCTACTGCGGCGGCTCCACACTCTTGCACGGAGCGAATCCCTATACCGCGGCTCCGCTGCTGCACTGCGAACAAGTGCCGCAGCCATTCGGACTGCACACGGCACGCGATCAAGTCGATCTGCCGGCCCCCTTTCCCGGTTACGCCCTGGCGCTGTTCGCGATCTTCGCGCTGCTTCCGTATCCGCTCGCTGCGGTAGCGTGGTTTGTTTTGCTGCTGGCGTGCACGGCAGCGGCTTGCGCTCTTACGGCTCGGTTGACGCAGCGTCCGCCTTACGCGGTTTTGACGCTGCTTGCCGTCGCTTTCAGCGTTGCGGTGATTCCGTACGGGGAACTCGCGCCGGTTATTTTCGCCGCGCTGGCCGCCGCAGCACTCGCGCTGCGGCGGGGCGTAAACGCGCCGCTGATCGCGGCGCTTGCCGTCGTCGCTTTGCTGCCGCACGTTGCGCTGCCGGTCTTTTTGGCGCTCTTCATTTGGCATCGCGCGGTACGCCTGCCGGTTGCGCTGCTCTGCGCCGCACTTGCCGCGATCGACCTGACGATCGGCGGTCCGCAATTGGCGATATCCTACTTCACGCGCGTCCTGCCCAACCACGCCGCATCGGAGATCGGTTTCGTTACGCAGTACAGCATGACGTGGTTCGCGCAAGGTTTGGGCGCGCCGGACCGAGTTGCTTTGGCTGCGGGAAATCTTTCTTATCTGCTCTCCGTCGTTCTCGGTGTTTGGCTGGCCGGCGCAGCGGCGCGCCGGTTTGCAGATCCCGCGTTCCTCTTGCTGATTCCGGCGGCGCTTGCCGTAACGTTCGGATCGTTTATTCATTACAGCGAGATCACGCTGGCCTTTCCGGCGGCATTGCTGCTTTACGCGCGCACGCGCCTGATCGCGCAAAGATTCGCGGCGGTCTCGCTGGTGCTCGTGGCGCTTCCGTGGCAGTCAATCGTTACGCAGCCGGCACTGGTCGTACCAGTCGTGGCCGGAACGATCGCGATCGCGCTGGTCGTGCTGCGCGGCTCCGTGCAGTCGTCGCTGCGGCTGGGGCTCGGCGCGGCGCTATTTTGTTCTGCGGCCATCCTGGTCGCGTGGCATCTGGGTCCGCAAACTGCACCGCATGCGGCGCAGGCGTCGCTCGATCCGCTCCTCGCCGAAGCGTCTTGGGCGCAGCATATCTCGGATCAAACCTCGAGCGCCGGATTGGTGTGGTGGATCCCGAAACTGCCGACCTGGACCGGCTTGGTCTCGTTAGCGCTCTGCGGTGCGTACGCCGTCACGCGTAAAAACGACGTAGCGGGCGTCTCGGTAGAAGACGCGCCAGCCGGCGCGTAGGGCCAGCACTTGGGCCAGCGGTCTTCCCGGTTTCGTTAACACGGCATCGACGGAGTACTTGTCGAGAACGGCCGACCAACGCGGCGTGACGTTTTCAACATCGAGATAGGCGCGCCAGACCGCAGCCGGAAACGGGTCGCACCTGCCATCGAGGAAGACGCGCACGTTCTTTTGCGGCAGCGCTAAACTGCACCAAGCGAAGTCTTCGCAGTAGAGTTTGTGCACGCCGGGCGATTGCGCAATCCGGGTGATCGCGGTCTCGGGCAAGGACGAACGCGCGATCGCCGGCGCTTGGTTGAGCGTAACGATGATGAGTATCGCGGCGAGAACGCTCGAAGTGATGATGAGGCCCTGACTGAACCGTTCGCTGAGCACGACGTTTAGTCGCGCATGCTGCGGGATCGCGCTGCTCAAACGCTGCGCGACCATCGGCGCGATAACGATCGCGCAAAGAGACATATGCCGGATCGCGGTGAACGCAAGGACCGTCGTAACCGCGAACAGCATTCCGTCGCGCCAGCGCTCGCGCGGGGCGGCGATCCCGAAGAAGCATCCCATCGCTATGAGCGGCAGCAAGCCGGCCGAAAAAGACGTAATCGTGATATCGGGCGGCCGCCATTCACTGATCGAGGCGCGTATTGCGCTCGTTTGCAACGCAACTGCATAAGCCGGCAAGTGCCAGGAGAACGGCGTCAGCAAAACGGCGAGACACGTCCCGAATGTCAGCACCACGTTGCGCTCCACGCGCGGCGTCCAGCCGCGGTCCTCGATTGCCGTGCCAAGTGCCCAGATTCCCACAAGCGCGGGCACGATGAGCGCGCTGGCGTGAATGTTCGCCCACAGAACCGTCAGCGGGATGATCAAGAATATTAGGGGGGACTCTAAGTCGAGCAAGAGCATGATGACGGCCAGGAGCGCCCATCCGAAGATCTGCGCGCGCACGCCGAAGGATTGCATCATCGTAAATCCGACCAGCGCGACCGTGAGTGCCGTAGCGAACGGCGAAGCGCCGCGCCGGCGCGCGCGCCAAGCCGTCACCGCGAGCGCGCAGGCTGCCGCGAGGGCGACGGCAATCGCGAGCAGATAATAGCGATCCGTAGAAATCGTTGCAGCGACGGCCGTGCTAAACAGCCACTCTTGGGCGACCCAATGAGCACCGGACGCCGTAAATGTTTCAAGGCCTAGCGCTGACGGAATGCGGTGCAGCGTGAGCACTTGGTTGCCCAGCCATTGTTGCCAGGCGAGGTCGGCGTCTTGACCGCGATAATGCCAGGCGATCGCAGCAAAGCGCGCGCCGAAGATGGCGATAACGGCCCAGGCGATCCTCATTGCCTTCCCATCTTCTGCAACAGGATGGCGCCGCCGGAAGAGATCGTACTTTCCCATCCGTCGGCATGAAGCAGTGAAATGAGGCGGCTGTCCTGATCGGCGAGAATCGCGTCGACGTTTGCGCGACGCAGATCTTCCTGCCAATTTCCAATCGCATCGGACACGTCCCGTTGAACGCGTCGCGCAAGCGGCGCCGCGAGGCCGCCCCGGTCATCCAGCACCACCGTGAGCCCGCGCGAACGCACGAGCGACGCGGCATCGCACCAGCGCGGCTGAACGCACAGAATGTTGTGGCGGCCCGGTTGATGCAGCAAAGAGCTTAAGAGCGGAGCAACGCTTGAACTGGGCCACGCGATCGTTTTCGGCTCAACCGCCGTGATAACGGCGACGAACGCGCAGGCTGCCGCCGAGAACGCGAACGCGTATGCGGCGAGCGAGCCCGAGGGCCGTTCGCGCCTTTCAACATAGTAGCTCGCAAGCGCGTCGACGACGACGGGCGCCGCAACGATCCCGAAAAACGGCAGGTTACGCGCGTCCGCCAACGAGAGCAGAAGCAGCGCGAAGAAAACGAACGCATCTCCGAGACGTCCGCGCCGGCGGATTCCGTACCATCCGGCCACGATGACGATCCCGGCGAAGCCCAGGTCCCGCGGGGAGATTGCTCCGACCCATAAACGGTCGCGCTGCGAACCGCCGAGGAGCGAATCGAGATAGAGCGCGTGAGCGCCATACCCGGCGAGTATGCCCGAATGCACTTGTACGAGCGAAACCGCGATGCACGCGCCGGCCGCGCAGAACCTCCGCGCGACGGCGGTATCGAATTGCTTCTGTTCCACGAGCTTCGCGATCGCCGCGAGCGAAACGAGCAGCGCGCCTAGCGTCGCTCCACCCTGCAGTAGCGACCACAGCGCGACTACAGTGACGATAGCAGCTGCGCTCCAAAGGTCGTCGCGATCGAGCAGCAGGCAGATTACTGCCGCGCACAGCCAAGCGATCGGATCGAGGCTCACGCCGAGGCGTCCGATAAGGCAGAGCGCGATAAAAACGGCCGCCAAACCCACGTGCCAATCTGAGGCGCCGCGCAGCCGCGTGCGCCACGCGGCGATCAGGAGTGCGGCGGCGGTGATCGCGGCGCACGCACCCAGTACGAACGAAAACCCGAACGTATGCAGCAGCCATGCGTAGATGCTGCCGCCCAACAGATTGGGATCACGAAGCTGTATAAAAAACTCGGGCAGCGTTCCGCCCGCCGCGACTACCGCCGTGGCAAGTGCGAACGCGACGATGCCGGCGGCGAAGCGGCCTTTCACTTCAACTCCAGCCGGTCGCCGGGAAGAACGTCGCGGCCTTCGAGCGCGCCCGCGCCCAGCTCTACGACACCGTTGGCTCCCAAGCACGCAACTGCAAAACGATTTCTCTTTACGCACGCATGCGTGCGCAACACTCGAGACTGCTCGTCCAAAAAGATGACGTCGATCTTCGTTTTCATCATGAGCGTATGGATTGCCCAGCAGTCGCGGAACCACAGCCCTTCGTCGGGCGTTACGATGCTTCGCGGAATCAGCCCCGCGAAGCGCTCCCACCAGCCGTCGGCAATGCGAACGTCCTCGGCGATGATTTCGCCCGTGGTAACGTTGTGCAGTTTCGGCATGCCGTCACCACTCAGCGCAGCAGGCCGACCGGAATTGCCAGCCCGATCGCCGCGGCCAGATAGGGCGCGAATGCGATCGGTCCGCGACGCCGACCGCGCGCATAGTTCAGAACGACTGCGACGATACAAGCCGCCGAAAAGGCCAGCACCGATATTTCGGCGCCCAGCAAAGCGCCTCCGAGCGCGACCAACTTCACGTCGCCCCATCCCATTCCGCGGCCCCGAGAGACCATGGCCACAAACGCAAACGGTACGAATGGAATCGCTGCCGACCCGAAGGCGAACCAGTTGTGCTGCGCGAGCGCGACGATGAGGATGAGCCCGAGCGGTCCCAGCGTGAAAACGTCCGGCACGATGCCGCCGATCGAATCCGTGATCCAAATGGCAACCAAGGCGGCGCAGACGATGGCGATCAATAAGACCTGTCCGCGATCGGCGTGCGCGGCGACGACGGCGCCGATGATCGCGCATCCGGCAATAAGGAACGGAACCGGCGCGCGTCCGGGCTCCGGCCCGTCGGGGAAACGTTCGATGCGCTCCGCAAAGAGCAGGCCGAGGATCGAGCCCGCATAACCGGCGGCGCCGAAGAAGAGCGCTCCGAGCAGCGATGCGATAATCATTGCGTGAAATAATTGGCGACGAGCGCGCCGAAGATGACGACGAAGATGGCCGGCAGCATGAAGAGCGCCATGGGGAAGATCATCTTTACCGGGAGCTTGGCAGCGTGCTCCTCGACGAGCATGATGCGTTGATTGCGAACGTCTTCGGCTAATTCGTTCAGCACGTTGGAGATATTGCTTCCCAGCCGTTCGGCCTGTGTGATCGCTGTGACGGTCGTGCTGAATTGCGGCTGCTGCAGCCGCTCGGCCGCGCCGCGCAACGCTTCGATGCGCGAGCGGCCCAGACGCATCTCTGATAGAGTCGCCTTGATTTCTTCGCCGAGCGCGCCGGGCGCGGCATCGATGGAATAGACCAGAGCCGCATTCACGGAGAGGCCGGCCTGCACCGTCGTAGCGACCATATCCAGAAAATCCGGCAGCGTTTTTTGCACTTGGCGCTTGCGAGCCTCACACGCGCGCTCGAGCGAGGAGAACGGCAAGTACGCAGCGCCGGAGCCCATCATGAGCGTAATCACGATCGTCATGACCAGGCTGGCGTGGATGAAGGCCAGCAGAACGAACGACACGATCAGACCGACGCAGCCGAACGCGACGATGCGCGCGCCCATCTGTGCCGGCGTAACCGTGTACCACCCGGCTTCCATGAGTTTTCGCAGTAAGCGGCTGCGCCGCTCGCGCGAAAACAGCTTATCGAATGGACGCACCGCTTTAGAGTCGCGCTGCGCCCCGCGGGCTTCGAGTTCTTCGAGCGTTCGGGTAAGCGGGCTCTTCTGCGGGATGAGCGAGACGGCGAACAAAAATGCCGCAACCATCCCCAAGAAGACGATGCCGAAGATCATACTTCGACCTTCAGCATCTTCATCAACGTGATCACGCCGAGCGTTTCCAAGACGGCGACTAAGGCGAGTGCGATATGCCCGGGTGTGGTAAAGAGCAGCGCGTGCCCCATGTCGTGTTCGGTCAGGGCGATAAACGCCGTAAGAAATGGGGGAAGCGCGGAGAGGATAACCGCTCCCGCGCGGCCCTCAGCCGTCAGCGCCGAAATCTTACGCTGGATGCGGCGGCGTTCTTTGATCGTATTGGCGAGGTGTTCGAGAATTTTGCCGAGATCGCCGCCGGTCTGCGACTGAATGCGCACGGCCCGCGCCATCATGAGCGTTTCGTTTCCCGGCATGCGCCTTGCCAAATCGTCCATGGCGTCGTAGACGCTGGCGCCGATGTTCGTCTGGCCGATGACGCGCATGTACTCGTGCTGCGCGGGGTCGGGCATTTCTTCGATGACGATGGCCATCGCCTGGCGCAAACCCAAACCGATGCGCACGCCGCTCGCCATGAGGCGCAGCGCGAGTTCGAGCTGCTGCACGAATTGTTCGCGCCGCTTGCGCAGTTTGAATTGGACGTTCATCCAAAAACCGCCGGCGGCAGCACCTGCGCAGAAAGGAAGAAGCAGCGCCGCTCCAATTATCGAGGGATGCATGAGGCGCACGGTCAGTACCCAGAGAACGACGGCGCCGATCCCTACGCGGATTGCAATATCGCGCACGCTCGTGCTGATGCCTGCGCGATCGAGCGTATCGACGAACTTGCCGAGGTTGTCCGATCCGGCTCGAAAGTCGAGCGCGGAGGACGTGACTACCATAGCGCGCCCGTCGACGCGAGTCCGGAGAGCGAACGGACGTCGTATTGAATGCCGTATTCGTCGAAGCGTCGCAGGCACTGCGGCTGTACGCCTGTGTATTGAAACTCGCCGGAAACTTTCGAGTCTTTGTCGACGCCGTGCTGTTGATAGCGCATGATCTCTTGCATGGTGACGACGTCGCCTTCCATGCCGACGATCTCACTGACCGAAATGATCTTGCGGCTGCCGTCGCGCATGCGCGCGGTCTGCACGATCAAATCGACGGCGCTGGCGATCTGTTCCCGGATCGCGCGCACGGGGAGATCGAAACCGGCCATCATGACCATCGTCTCCAAGCGGGAAAGCGCGTCGCGTGGAGAGTTGGCGTGTGCGGTGGTGAGCGAACCGTCGTGTCCGGTATTCATTGCCTGCAGCATGTCCAGCGCTTCGCCGCCGCGGCACTCGCCGACGATGATGCGGTCAGGGCGCATGCGCAGCGAGTTGCGAACCAGGTCGCGGATCGCGATCTCGCCGCGCCCTTCAATGTTGGCGGGACGCGATTCGAGGCGCACGACGTGCGGCTGGTTAAGGAAAAGTTCTGCGGAGTCTTCGATCGTAACGATGCGCTCGCGTTCGGGAATGTAGCTGGAGAGAATGTTCAAGAACGTCGTTTTGCCCGAGCCGGTGCCGCCGCTGATGATAATGTTGAGGCGGCCCTCAATCGACGCGCGCAAGAAATCGAGAATCTGCGGAACGGCCGACCCTTTCTCGAGCAGATCCTGAGCGGTCAAGCGGCTCGTGCCAAAGCGCCGGATCGTTAGCGTCGCGCCGTCAATCGAAAGCGGTTCTACGATGGCGTTGACGCGCGACCCGTCGGGGAGCCGCGCGTCGACCATCGGCACGGACTCGTCTAAGCGCCGGCCCAGCGGCGCGATGATCCGTTCGATCACCAAGCGCAACTGCTGTTCGCTCGTGAATTCCTTCGCGGTGCGATCGATCTTTCCCAAACGCTCGACGTAGACGGTTTTCGGGCCATTGACCATGATTTCGGTGACCGCCGGGTCGGTCATAAGGTCTTCGAGCGGACCCAAACCGAGCGCTTCGTTGACGACCTCGTCCTTGAGCTGGGCAATCTCTTCAGCCGTGAGATCACCCTTGTGGCTGATCTCGCTTAGAATCTGCTGCGTAATGCCTTCAACTTTTACGCGCAGCTCCGCGAGTTTCGCGGCGTCGCTGTGCACTTGACTCGCTTCGACGAGATTGACTTTCTTGGCGAGCATTTCGTGAATATCGGTTTTGATGCGGTCACGCGGTGAAACGAGAATCGATCGTGCCGACGCCTTTCCATTTCCGGAACGTTCCGGCACATCGGGCACGGCGGCGCGTGGCCGCATCGCCGAACGCGGCTCGCGCCGGCGATCCTGAATAAAACCGCGCGCCGACGGGAGCAGCGCCTCAATCTGCGCTTCCGCGGGGATGTTGCGAAGCGTGCGTTCCAGAGTCTGGAGTGCGCGGGCGAACGAGCGATCGCGGATCGACGGCAACTCGCTGACGACTTTCACGTCCAGCGCGCGTTCGATCTGGAGGCGCTCTTCGACAGGTTTACCGTCGCGGCAGTTTGTGAGCAGCATGATGCGTGAGGGCGGAACGCCAAATTTTTTCAGCTCGCCGATCATCGTTCGCGCGGACGCCAACCCTAAGAGCGTTGGCTCGGCAACCACGATAAAACGGGTGGCTCTCACGACGAACGGACGAACGGGCGCAGCAAAAGGAATCGGGATGTCGGCGAGCACGTAGTCAGACGTGCTGACGAGCGAAGCCGCCAGCGCTTCGACGTCGTCGAACTTTATCGTAAAAGCGGAATCGTATGTTGGAGCGAGCTCCGCGAGCGTTACGCCGTCGGCGCGGGCGAGCGCGATCGACCCGTCCTCG
Organism: Vulcanimicrobiota bacterium; assembly: GCA_013036105.1. Lineage (GTDB taxonomy): Bacteria > Vulcanimicrobiota > Vulcanimicrobiia > Vulcanimicrobiales > Vulcanimicrobiaceae > Rubrimentiphilum. Next base: position 150,195 of record JAAXCX010000003.1, on the reverse strand, counting down.
CGCGCAACATCGAGATTTCTCACCGAATCGAAAAGTATCGCTGCGCTGCGCCGGCCCGAAAGGTCGCCGTCGACAAGCGCGACGGTTCGATCGCTCATCGCCTTGGCGAGCTCCGCGCAGATGGTCGTCGCGCCGGATCCGCCCTTGGCGCCGATCAGCGCGAAGACCGGTCCGTTCACGGCTGGCCCGAGGTGTACCGGTCGCCGTCGATAACGACGACGCCGCTGGACGCGGCAGCGGGAGCAGCCCGCGGTGCGTTCCGGGTTTGCGATTGAGCGGCCAGCGCGCGCAGAGCCAGGGCCGTTGCGTCCTGAGAAGACTGCGCCGGCGCCGCGGCCATGACGTCGTTTGTAGAGCCGGCCGGGAAGTGCAGGGCTTCGGTCGGCTGGGAGTTGAGCGCCTCGCGCGGCGAGCGCAGCGCGAGACGAAGATTTGTATTGACGTCGGCCATTTCGATGAGGTCTGCTTGTTTGGGAGTGACCTCGAGCGTGATCGTCGTCGAAACCTGATTCTCCGGTGCGGGAGTTGCCGACGTGTTTTCGAGGAGCGGCCCGACCGCCAGCACGCGAATGCCGCGCAGAATCGTGGCGGCCGGCGGGGGCGAATCGCCGGTTTTCGGCGGGATGGCGATGACGTCGACCCGGTCACCGGGTTCGATCAATCCGGAAACGGCTTTCACCTTGTCGATCGGGATGCTGACGGCGCGCATGCCGGGCTGCAGACGCACGGGCAGCGGCATGTCGCTGGGATGGCCGACTTTCGAAAGCGTAATCGTTCCCCCGGCCGGAATCGTGATCAGGGAAAGCGCGCCGACAACTTTAGAGGGATCGTTGAATGCATCGGGTTCGATAGCGGCGGCGGGCCGGTTCGCCGTTGTGAGCATGGCCGGAGTGATCGGAACGCGCGCCGGTATCTCTTGCGCGGCGACGACGATCTGACGCGGCTGATTGTTTATCGCGCTCGAGCGTTGGATTGAAGAGAGGTAATTCAGCGTGAGCCATCCGGTTCCGATAGCAAGGATCAACGCGATGACCAGCGTCATACGGCGGGAGTTCATGGCAGCAACCTCAAGTGTGCGGCGCTAAGCGCCGCGGTGCAGAGCGCCCCGGAAAAAATCGCAAGCGCGTAAGGCATGGCAAGTCCGTTTTGCGGACGTGCCGGCTGTGCGCCGGCGAAGAGTGGAAGCGTGATGGCTTGCACATTTGCAAAAGTCGCTTGCAGGCGGCCCTTGGAGATGGCGTAGGCGATCGCAAGCACGCCGCCGCTCAGCAGCGTCAGGAGAAGAAACGAGATGCCGGCCGGATATGCAAGCGTTCCAGCCGCAGCGGCAAGCAGTTTTATGTCGCCGCCGCCGATCAATTTGAATGAAAAAGCGATCGTGCCGGCAATCAGGACAAGCGCCACGAGGCCGAGAGCGGCGAGCGCTGCGCTCCAACCTGAAAGCATGGCATTTTCGATCAATCCGCAGATCAGCAACGCAAAGACCAGCGCATTGGGGATGCGCCTCGTTCTTACGTCGCTTGCGGCTCCGATAAGCGACGCAACCAGGACCGTCACGAGTTGCAGGGTCATCGCTGTTGCGTGTCCCGCGAACTAAAGCGTGTTGTTGACTGAGCCGAAGGCGTTGGAAACGTTCTGACCCAGTGTCAGGACGAGCACGATACAGACCGCGGCGATCAGGGCAACCATGATGCCGTATTCGACCATCGTGGCGCCTTCGTCGTCGCGAAGCATCGCGAGCAGATTTTTGAACATAAGTCTCCTGTCGTGAAGAAGTAGCCGGGGCTGAAGGGAGAGAGGACAGCCCCGGCTAGTGTTTTTCGTTTTCGAATTATAGGTTGTTGTTGACCGAGCCGAACGCGTTGGAAACGTTCTTGCCCAGCGTGGTTACGAGCACGATACAGACGGCGGCGATGAGTGCGACCATGATGCCGTATTCGACCATCGTGGCGCCTTCGTCGTCGCGAAGCATCGCAAGCATATTCTTGAACATAGATCCTCCGATTTTCGAGTTCCGTGTGTGCGTTATCGAGCGGGGTGCGGCGTCTGCTCGAGGGGGACGGTTACTCCCGCGTTGGGAGCGTTGATGACGAGTTGCGCCGACGCCGGTATGACGCCGGGCAACGAAGTGGCAACGATTTTCAGGATCGTCCCACGCTCGTAGGCGGACGCGATGGGGATCAAGGCCCCGAAACGTCCGTTGACGTCAGTGACGACGTCTTGACGGCTTACCACGATCGTCGGAACGTCCGTGGAGACCGTGGCTAGCAGGGTGATGGTCACCGGAGCGTTGGGTGGCGCCGAACCGCTGACGTCGATGGCCTCCGCGCCCTCGTGCTGACGCACGTCGAGGGATAGGATTCGCTGCGAAGAGCCTCCGGCTTGGGCGATGGGCGTACCTGCTCCGGGCCGCAACACACCACCGGTGCCGGGCCGGGAAGGGGATCCGGAAGCTGCGCGCGATCCAGCCCCGGCCGATATGGCCGGGAGGCTGAAAAGCATAATCGCCGAGGCTAGAACCAGGGTAATTCGCAAGTTTCCGACTCCTGTTCGGTGGCGTCATCATCGCATCGCTTGAGCCGCCGTTCAATAGAATAATGACGGTTTGTACTCACTCTTTACTGCCCGTCTATTGATCGTTGACGTGTTAACGTATCTCAGCGTGGGATAATCGGGGGGTTCGAAACGGGAACACCCGGGTCGAGTTTGCCTATCGGAGGTCATCCACGCACATGCGACCGATGCTCTTTGGAATAGCGGGCCTGCTGGCGCTCGCGGTCCTGACGGCGGGACCAGTCCGGGCCCAGTCCGAGACCGTCCAGCTGCTCTCGGTCCAGTCCGGCCACTCAGTCTTATTGCAGACGCCGGGTCTTACCCGGGTCGCCGTGGGCGACGGCCGGATCGCTGGGGTCGTGCCGATCGGCAGCGCGCAACTGGTGATCAACGGCAAGGCTCCGGGTCATACGACGGTCTTCATCTGGGAGTCCGGCCGCCGGGCCACCTACGAAGTCACCGTCACCGAACAAGAGGTCGATCAAATCGCGCAGATGCTGCGCACGTCGATCGACGAGCCGCGCGTTCAGGTCGTCAGCTTCAATCGATCGGTTGTGGTGCGTGGAACGGTCGCGGATGGCGCACACTTCCAGATGCTGACCGATATCCTCGGCCGGTTCGAAAAATACGCGCAGAGCGAAAAGTATTCGATCGTTAATGCGGTTACGGTAGCGCACCCGCTCGGCGATCTGCAGCGCGGGCTCGCTATGGTGCCCGGGGCCGGCGAAATCCGCGTGGATCCCGACGGAAAGGGCAACGTGATCGTCAGCGGCCACGCGCACGACGCGGTAACGGTCGCCGCCATCCTGGAACGCGCGCGCGGCTTAGCCGGTCCGTATCTTTCCAGCGACGGAAAATTGATCGATCGCATTAGTACAGATACGAACAGTCAAATCGACATCAAAGTCTACGTATTGGAAGTCGATAATACCGGCGCAAGCAATTTGGGCGTGCAGCTGCAGTCGGCGGTTTTTTCCAGCGCCGATCCCTATCAGTATAGGACGAGCTCGACTCCAAGTTTTCCGATCGTCGAGTTTCCTCCGGCGGCCGGTGCCCCCGGCGCAGGATCGAAAGTTGGCGCATTCCTTCGCACGATCACGCTCGCTCCGACGCTGAACTTGATGATCCAAGAAGGCCACGTACGACTATTGTCCTCACCGGATCTCGTCACGATGCCCGGCATGCCGGCCACGTTTCTGGTTGGCGGGCAGATCCCGATTCCGATCTCTACGGGACTGGGCGTCGTGAGCATCCAGTATGAGAACTTCGGCGTGCAGCTCAACGTGACGCCGATACTTTTGGGCAACGGCTCCGTGCAAGCGCAGATAGCACCGGACATTTCCGACCTCGATTTCGCCGACGGAGTGAATCAGAACGGCTTTGTGATCCCGGCGCTCAAGGAAAGCAAACTCTCCACCAACGTGATCACGCAGCCCGGCGAATCGATCATCATGGGCGGCTTGGTGCGCCACGTCGAGACGCGTACGATTCTGAAGATTCCGCTGCTCGGCGACCTGCCGATCCTCGGCAAGCTCTTCCGGTCCACCAATTATCAAAACAATCGCAGCGATGTCGTCTTCGTGATGACGCCGGTGGTCATTACGCGCTGACATGAAGGTCTCGCCGTTTCGCGCCTACGAACGCGGGCAAGCGCTGCCGATCGTGGCGGTCTGTTTCGTAGCGATATTTGGTTTTGCGGCGCTGGCGGTTGACGTCGGAGCGGCGCAGTACCGACAGCGCATGCAGCAGACTGCAACCGACGCTGCCGCAATCGCCGGCGCCTCGGCGGCGGAGTATTCGAGCGCGGCGGCAACGATTTCGGCTGCGGCCGCTGCCGATGCGACCTCGAACGGTTTTACGACCGACGCCAACAACACGGTGACCGTCAACTGGCCGCCTGTCTCGGGAAACTACATCGGCAATACGGGTGCGGTGCAGGTCGTGATCACCAGCACGCGGCCGAATTTCTTCGGCGGGATCATCGGTCAGAACACGACCCGAGTCATGACCACAGCGACCGCAATACTCACGAGCAACGGCACGGCGCCATGCGTTTATCAATTGGATCCCAACGGGAACTTTACGTCGAATTCCGCCACGATCTACGCGCCGACTTGCGGCATCATCGCAAATGGAAGCTCGACATATCATAGCGGCACGATAACCGCCGCAATGGTCGGCTACGCCGGAAGCATCTCGGTCAGCTCGACCACCTTCGTTGACGCCAGTCCGGCTCCGACGATCCCGGCGACCGATCCGTGCGCCCAAATTCCGGGCTGCGCGTACCTTACGGACAACCCTCCGGCGACGTCGCCCTGCCTCTCCACCAACCTCACCATACACGGTACGATGACCTTGAACCCGGGCGTGTACTGCGGGGGAATAACCGGAAACGGCGGAGCCAACCTCATTTTAAATCCCGGTCTTTACGTGTTGACGGGAGACCTTACGATGAACGGAGCCGGCACGATCACCGGTACCGGCGTTACCATCGACATGGTGTCAGGCGGCGTAACGCTGAACGGAAACGGCACGACCACGTTAAGCGCACCGACGAGCGGCTCTTATAACGGCGTACTCTTCTTTCAGCCCAAAGCGAACACGACGGGACCAACCCTGAACTCGGGACATAGCGGCAGCCTCATCGGCGCGCTCTATTTCCCCAGTGCCCTCATCACCGGAAATAGTTCGGGCGATGCCTGGACGCTCATCATCGGCTCCTCAATCACGTTAAATGGCGCGAATCTTCTGGGTCCCAATGGGAAAGGCATGACCGGCGGCGTCGCCAACGTGGTGCTCGCGGAGTGATCAAACCCTCGCATTCCGAGCGCGGCGCGGCGCTTGTAGAAATCGCGATCATCCTTCCGCTCATCATGCTGCTCGCGATCGGTGCCATCGAGATCGGACGCTACGCAAATTACGCAAACATCGCGGCGAACGCCGCTCACGCCGGTGTCCAATATGGCGCGCAAAGCTTAACGTCGGCCAGCGATTCCGCCGGAATGCAAAATGCCGCGCAGATCGATTGGGGAAGCGCCACCGGTTTTGCGGCAACCGCCTCGCATTTTTGCAAGTGTTCCGATGGCACCGCTTCAACGTGCCTCTCCACCGACTGCCCGCTGCCGCTGCATCGGATCCTGTGGGTTCAGGTCATCGTAACGGGATCGCTGAACTCGCTGCTCGCTTATCCAGGCCTGCCCCGAACGTTTTCTATCTCCCGGACCGCCATCATGACCGTGGATCAATAGATGGCGAACCTTCACGCCCAGCGCGGAAGCGCAATGGTAGAATTCAGCATCGCAGCCACCGTGCTGCTCTTCGTGCTGCTGGCGATCATGGAATTCGGCCAGGCGATGTACGTGTACAATCTGGTGACCAGCGGCGCCCGCCTGGGAGCGCGCTACGCGATAGTCCACGGCTCCATGTGCACGTATACTGGCTGTCCGGCGACGAGCGATAGCATACAAACCTATGTGCGCGGAGTCTCTCCCAACATCGACCCGGCGTCACTGACGGTGACCACGACGTGGAGCGCCGTCCCGGCGGACGCCTGTAACACCGCTCCCTATAATGGGCCGGGCTGCCTGGTCACCGTTACGGCGACCTATCCCTTTCAATCGTTCGGGCCGTTTCAGGCGATGTCGGTGAGCAGCACCTCCAAGATGTACATCTCACGATGATGGAAGAGCGCGCTTTAGTACCGGCTCTCTCCAAGCGCCGCGCGCAGACGCTGCCCTTCGGCACACGCGCGCGCGTCGCGCTGCCGCAAGGCGACGTCGAAGGCGGACTCGCGCTGACGGGAGTCGACCGGCGCGCCGGTACGGCCATTTACGCGTTACGGATCGCCAACCAAAGCGCGTCGCCACTTCGCGCGCACATGACGTGCGCGCGTTCGCGCGAGTTGCCGGTGTTGGCCTACCCGCTCGACGTTCACGTCGCGCCGTTCTCGATCGCCGAAACGCTGCTTCCGGTACGGCTGGCTGAAGTCGGGCCATACGATCGGGCGATCGTCAAAGTCTCGGGCGCGGATATCGCATTCACGCTCGAAGCGCCCGCGCCGCCCCGCACGAGCCCGCGCAAGCGCTGGATCAAAGTGCTAGCCGCGAGTCTCGTTGCGGTTCTCGGGGCCGCGTTCGGCGCAGCCGTCGCGACACCGCGCATCGATCTGCTTGCCGCACCGGCGCGCGCGTTCGCCGGCGCTCCGCTCGACATTCCGTACGCATTCGCGGGCTTAGGTTCGATGCAGTATACGCTGCAAACCAAAGATGGCCGTCAGCTCGCCGCCGGATTGCTCAAAGACCGTCAAGGAACGCTGCACTTCGTCTTGCCGCGCAATTCTGGAACGCAGCTCGTGCTTGCCGCAACGCTCGCGAGCCCGCTCGGCACCGCCCAAGCGTCGCGCCGCGTCCTCATTGCGCAAGCGCCGGCGCCGGTGACCGCCGTCGCGGCAATCGCACCGCGCATCGAATCGTTCACCGTGGCGTCGCCTTCGATTGTCGCCGGAGCTCCGCTCGTCGTGCACTACACGACGAACGCAAAGTCCGGACAGGTGTGGCTGATCGACGAAACGGGCCGGCTGTGGGCGAGCGCGGCGCTTTTCGCCGACGGAGTAACGACGCTGAAGGTTCCACAGGGTGCCGCCGGTCAGAAAATGCGCGTCGTCTTGCACGCGCGAAATGGCGCTGCCGACACGGTATCCTCGCTCGGCGTCACCGTTCAGCCGGGTGACGTCGCGGCATCGACTGTTGCAGCTGCATCGCCGAGCACGCCGCTAGCGCTCGTGCTTTCGGCGAGCAGCGTTGCACCGGGTGACGACGTCGTTGTTACGCTCAAAGGCAATCACGGCGATTCGCGCGTCTCGCTCACGGATGCGGCCGGCAACACGGTCGAGCAGGGCGACGTCCCCGCTGGTCAAGACGCGGTCACGCTTTCTGCGCCTAGTGTGAAAATCGAAACCACGTATTACGTTGTCGCGAGCGTGTCGTCCGGAGTCTCTGAACAAAGCTTAGTTCAGAAGCTCGTCGTCACGCCGCGCTAAGCACCGGGTTCGTTTCGCCACGGTGTCGCCGGGCGGGATGAAGCCGGTGCTTAGCGCGGCGTTACGACCGAATGACCGACCAAATTTGTGAGAGTTTCGGAGGACGGCCGTAAAGCAGCATCCCGACGCGGTAGATCTTTCCCGCGAGTACGGCGATACCGTACGTCGCCGCGATGTTGATCGCAAGCGATAACACGATCTGCCAGGAGGGCACGTCGCTCACGACGATGCGCGCGAACATGACGAAGGGCGCGATGAGCGGGATGAAACTCGCGATGATGACGACGGGCGTATTCGGTGCGCCGAGTGCGGTCATCGCGATAAGGAAAGCGGCGACGATGGGAATCACGAGCGGACCGGCGAGCGCGCCGAGATCCTCGGTGCGATTTACAAGCGAACCGACGGCTGCGAACATCGTCGAAACTTGCAAGTAACCGAGCAAGAAGAACGCAGCGAAGCCGGCGAGGTCGGCGCCCGATACGCTCGAGAGCGAAAACGTCGTGGCGTGCGAGCTTTCGGCTGAGTCGAGCGTGGGCGGAGCTCCCGGATGGCCGCCTAGCAGAAAACCGATCGCTATCCAAATGATCATCTGAACGATTGCCAAGGTCGCCGACGCCGCTATTTTGCCGCTGAGCAGAGCGCTTGGGTTCACGGATGCGACGAGCATTTCCGCGATGCGGCTGGTCTTCTCTTCGGCGACCGAGCTCATGATGAGCTGGCTGTTGATCATGATTAGTATGTACAGCGAGAAGAGCATGATGTAGGCGATGATGCGGGCATCGTTGGCTTGCGCCGCGGTGCCGAACTTCGAGTTGGTCGCGCGAACCGTAATCGGTAATTTCATGGCTTTGCCGAGGTCCGTTCGCGAGAGGCCGGTGGCGATTTGCAGCGAGAGCGGAAGCAGATCGCGGCGCAGAGAACTCACTGTAACGTTCCCCGGGTCGCGCGCATAGACAGCGACGGTCATGGTCCGACCGGAACGGCGCAATAAAATAATCGCGCTGATCCTTTTCGTGTCGGCTAGATCCGAGGGCGCGACGACCGTTTTGCCCGGCATCGTGCCGGCGATGTGGTAGTCCTTGCGCAGCAACGGAACGGCCTGCGAAACGAGCGCGGGATCGCCGGCAAGCACGACGCGGTCTGCCTGACTCATCACCGTGTCCATATAGGCCGGCAGCTTTATGATCAGGCCGATGCCCAACGCGCCCAAGAGAACGCCGACGATGAAGATTCGCGAACGCAGGCGGCGCATGGTTTCGGCCGAGTAGACGGTGATGAATTCGTTCATGCCGCGCCTTCAATCGTATGCACGTAAATGTCATGCAGCGATGGCTCGATCGCTTCGAAGCGCGTGACGGCCTCGACCGTAACGAGATCGCGCAGGATCTCCGGCAACGCGGTTCCGGCGGGAACCTCGTACAGCAGATCGCCTTCCTCGCCCGGCAGCGAGCGAGCGCCGGGCACGCGGTCGAGAATGCCGCGGACGGCGGCGCTTGCCGGCTCGATCCGGATGACGCGTGTGGTCCACGCTCCACGCAACTGCGCGAGCGTGCCCGACGCGCGGTTCTCGCCCCCGGTAATGATGCAAAAATGATCGCACAGCTGTTCGAGCTGCCACATTTGGTGGCTCGAAAGAACGAGTGTTGTGCCGTTGCGTTTCAACTCGCGCAGCGTCGCGAGGAGCATATCGGCATTGACCGGATCGAGGCCGGTGAACGGCTCGTCGAGGACGAGCAGCTCGGGATTGTGCACGGCGGCGCACGCGATCTGGACTTTCTGCTGGTTGCCCTTGGAGAGTTCGGCGCAGGGCCGTTTGGCGTATTCGGTCAGTTGCAGATTTTCGATCCAGCGATCGGTGCGCGCGCTCACGTCAGGTTCGACCAACCCGTGCAAGCGTCCGAAGAACGCAATCTGCTCGCGGACGTCCATGCGCCCGTAGAGACCGCGCTCCTCAGGCAAATAGCCGAAGCGCCGGCGCATTCGACCGTCGATCGGCATCCCTTTCCATTGAATCGAACCTGCATCGGGAATATAAATGCCGACGATCATGCGCATCGTCGTCGTCTTGCCCGCGCCGTTTGGTCCGAGCAGCCCGAACGTCGATCCCGTTGCAATCGAAAACGAGACGTCGCGCACGGCGCGCACGGCGCCGAACTCCTTACGTACGTGCTGGACTTGCAGCATTTTGCCTCGAGAAGAGCAGCATGACGATTGCGGCTACAATGAACCCGACGTAGTACGAAAGATCGCCGAACTGCGGATACGCGCTCGTAAACGGGCCAACGTACCACGCTTGGTTCCAAAATGGCAGCGAGGCAACGAGGCCGATAATCCATGCGTACAAACCAATTTTTATGCGCGAGCCCGACTCGAATGTTTCAGGGGCGACGGTTTGGCCGCGGCGCTGCAGCCAGTCCACGAAGACCACGGCGGCCCACGGTGAGGCCCAATAGGAAAGCAGCAGCAAGAAGTTGGTGTAGAGTTTGGCCGTTTCGTTGGGATGGCCGCCCCCCGAAGCGAGCAGCGCGCCGAGAACACCGACGACGATCGCCGCGCGCCAGCGCGCAATTCGCATGTGCCCCACGACCCCGACGATCAATCCGACGGCAACGGCAAAACCCGCCGCAACGATCGGCGCCGTGTGCGCGATCGCAAACAGTCCGCCGGTCAGCAGTGCGAAGAACGCGCCGATCGCAACCGGCGCCCGCAAAGACGCCGTCGGAAACTTCACGACGAGCGCCGCCATCGCTCCGGAATACAAATTCATGCAGTTTGCCGTCAGCGTGCCGAGAACAATGGTTAATAGGACCAAGATTGCAACGATGAGGCCGGTACCGGTCGATCCGAGCAGCGTCGCAATCGCCTGCGTCGGACTTGCGTCGCCGAAATTACCGCCGCGCACCGCCGTGACGGTGGCGGCGCCCATGATTTCAAGGATGACGCACGGGATGACGGTTCCCAAGAACGAGTACCACCAGATCTTGCGCGGATCGGCTGCCGCCGGCAGGTATCGCGAGTAATCCGACGCGCACGGCACCCAGCCCGTCGCGTAGGAAAACCCGAGTGCGGTTGCCAGAATAACTCCACCGATCTCGCCGCCCGTCGCAAACGGCGCGTGCGCGTTGAACGCGGCATGCCAGTTCGCGCGCTCGAACGTAATCACGCCAAGCAGTGTGAAACCGGCGGCCAGCAAGACCGAACTGATGCGTTCGAACCAATGGATCATGTTGTAGCCGTAGACGGCCAGCAAAATTTGCAGCAGCAGCATGATCCCGAGCGCAAAAGCATAGGGCAAGTGCGTGATCGTCTGAAGCGCGTACGCGCCGAAGACTGAATTGATCGCGAACCAGCCGACGCCGGCCAAAAAACTCAAAGCCGCCGGCAGCGCGTTTCCATACCGTCCGAAGGCTAGGCGCGACGCGACCATTTGCGGTACGCCGTACCGCGGGCCGAACGTTCCGAGGACGCCGAGCAGCGCGAATCCGAAGATGTTTCCAACGATCAGTCCGAGCGCCGCGCCCGCCAAGCTCGTGCCGTAGAGCGCGACTGCAAAGACGCCGACCATCCAGGTCGCAATCTCGGCGTTCGCCGAGAACCACAGCCCGAAGAGTTGGCGCGGATTACCGTGCCGCTGCTCGGGCGGGATGTATTCGATGCCGGTGGGTTCTACTTCTAAGACTTGATCGCGATAGACCTGATCGGTCATGCAGCGGTGCGAAGTTCGTCGCTCGTCACAAAGCGCACCCCTTGTTTTTCCATCTCCGCCAAGGCGGCGGCCTCATCGTTTGGAGTAACGTTTACCGGGGCTACCGCGTCGGTGATAACCAGCGTTTCAAATCCGCTCTGGACCGACGCAAGCGCCGTTTCCTTCACGCAATAATCGGTAGCCAGGCCGGCAACGAAGATGCGCCGGACGCCGCGGCCGCGCAGACGCTCGGCCAAGTCGGAATTTTCAAAAGCGCTATACCCGTGCCAGGGCGCCATCGTTCCTTTGCTCAGAATCTCGTCGACGTATGCGAGGTTCATTTGCGGTGCAAAACCCGCGCCGTGCGTGTGCTGCAAACAATGGTAGGGCCACGTGCCGCCGTGATCTTTGAAGTGCGGATGCTCCTTCGGGTGCCAGTCGCGCGTGGCGACCACGTACGGAAAGAGCGGCATGACCCGTTGCAGCGGCCCGAAAATCCGGCTGCCTTCGGCCGTCGGCAAGGCGCCGCCGGGAAGAAAATCGTTTTGGACGTCGACGACAATGAGGGCGTCACCCGAACCGACCGTTTGCATCGTTACCTGCTCTGAATCTGAGCGATCCACATTTCGACCGCATCTGCAGCCGACGGAAGTATCGCCGTGAGGTTGTCGCAGCCATCGTTTGTAACGACGGCGTCGTCTTCGATGCGCACGCCGATGCCGCGGAAACGTTCGGGTACGGTGTCGTCGTCAGGCTGGAAGTAGAGGCCAGGTTCAACGGTCAGCACCATGCCCGTTTTCAGTTTTCCGTACCGGTAGTTCTCCGTGCGGGCCTTCGCGCAATCGTGCACGTCGATCCCGAGCATGTGACTGGTGCCGTGCAGGGTGTACCGGCGGTAATATTGCTTCTGCGGATCGAGCGCTTCGTCGAGCGAGCATTTGAGGATCCCCAAGTCCATCAAGCCTTGCGCCAGCACGCGCATCGCGGCGCGGTGCGGCGCCAGGAAGTCGCTGCCGGGTTTCACCTCCGCGAAGGCCGCGCGCTGCGCTTCGAAGACGAGATCGTAAACCGCGCGCTGCTCGCTCGAGAAGCGCCCGTTGATCGGAAGCGTGCGCGTCACGTCGGAGGTGTAGAGCGACTCCGCTTCGACGCCGGCATCGACCAGCAATAGATCGCCCTGACGCAGCTCGCCGTGGTTGCGGATCCAATGCAGCGTGCATGCGTGCTCGCCGCTTGCCGCGATCGTCGAATAGCCGACGTCGTTGGCTTCAATCCGCGCGCGCGACCAAAATGCGGCTTCGATCTCTCGTTCAGAACGGGCGCGTGGAAGAATGCGAATGATATCTTCGAATCCGCGTTTGGTAATTTCCGCACACGTGCGCAGCTCCGCGATCTCGTAGGCGTCTTTGATCAGCCGCATCTCGGCGAGATAAGTGGCGAGCTCGGCGTCTTCATCCACGTTGCGAATCGTCGCGCCGCGCGAACGCAGCTCGTCCAGATAGCTTTCAGTTTGATCCTTCGGCCGGCAGCGGTCGACGCCGAAAAAGAGTTGGCTCTCGTCCACGCCGCGGTGACGCCCGACCCAGAGTTCGCCGCTGACGCGATCGGCAAAAAACGCCTTATCGCCGCGATTGTGCGCCGGCACGAAGAGCACCGACTGATGGGATCTGCCGGCGGGTTCTAAGACGAGCGTCGAACCGGCTTCGCCCGGTCCGATCAAATACGCAAAATCACTGGACGATCGGAAGCGGTAATTCGTATCGTTGGCCCTGACTTTTTCATCGCCCGCCGGGACGACGAGCACCGCGTCCGGAAACGCGCGCGCGAGCTGCGCGCGGCGTTCGGTGAAACTCTCGGTTTGTTTCGGCCGCACGACCGTAATCGGCGCTTCCAGCCAGCCGCTCGACATGAAATCGACCAAGGCTTGGGGCGTATCGGGGTCGTGGGGGGCTCTTTCGGGAGCCGCGGATTCGAGTTTGCGCGTATCCATGGTGCGCTCTTTCGCGGTCAGCGCAGCTTGCTCTTGGCCTGCGATCGTTTGGGGCGCTCGGCCTTGACGGCGTCGGTCTCCACGACCGCCGCCTCCTCGGCCGGTGCCGAGGCCTCCGGCGCCTTGGGCGGCGTGTGTTTCAGGTTGGCCAGGGTCGCCTGGAACCGCTTGGCCCCCGGGTCCCCGCCTTTTCGTGCTCGTGCCATAGGTCTATTGTCCCACGGTTTTAGGGGTGCCGTCCACGTCCATCGCGGTTCGGGGCGCTGCGTCGGAACGCGGCGTCTGTTTAGCGTTTCCGCCACAGCGCCCCAACCCGCTCGAGAGCCCGGACGGCTTGGCGAGCAGCAAAGTAGCCCATATGAAAGTCGTTTTCACTTTTTGGCCGGATGGAGTAGAATCAACCCTCAACCCCATCCCACGCGTAAGAGAAAGTGAATGTCGTTTATGTTGGCACAGGTTGGCAAGCCCGCCCCCGATTTTCGGCTCAAGAGTACCAAAGGTGCGACCAGCTCCAAGGACCTCGGAACGGAGCTCTCGCTCTCCGATTACAAAGGCCGCTGGCTGGTATTTTTCTTTTATCCGCTGGATTTCACGTTCGTTTGCCCGACGGAAATTACGGCGCTCTCCGACCGCTACGAAGAATTTAAAGCGATCGACTGCGAAATCGTCGGCGCGTCCACTGATTCGGTCTTTAGCCACTGGGCGTGGATTAATACGCCGCGCGAAAAAAACGGCATCGCCGGATTAAAATATCCCCTTGTCGCAGATTTCACGAAAGAAACGGCGCGCTCGTACGGTGTTTTGAATGAAGGCAGCGGCGCGGCCCAACGCGGCTTGTTCATCATCGACCCGGAAGGCGTTCTGAAGTATGCCGTGGTGACCGACGACAACGTCGGCCGCAGCGTGGACGAAACAATTCGCGTACTGCAGGCCCTGCAAACCGGCGGTTTGTGCCCGGCCGAATGGAAGCCAGGCAAGGCACTGCTGCAAAAAGTCTAGTGCCTTTGCGGATGCGCAGCCCCCTCCCGTCGCTGGAGGGGGTCGCGGTTTGGATTAACGGCCAGCCGACGGCCGAAGAACTCCGCGGTTTTCCGGTCCTCGTCCATTTCTGGTCGATCACGTGTCATCTCTGCCACAATGCGGCGGAACAGCTGAAGATTTGGCGCGAGCGGTTCGAGAAGGAAGGCATGATCTTCATCGCCGTCCATCAGCCGCGCTCCGAGGCCGAACTCGATGTCGAGGCCGCGCGCAAGGACGCACTCGAGGAGATGCTTTTCACCCAGCCCTGCGCGATCGACAACGAGCATACGGTCGTCGACCGGTTCCAAAATCAGTTCGTTCCTTCATATTATGTCTTCAACCGTGCACACGAGCTGCGCCACTTTCAGGCGGGCGACAAAGGGCACGATCGCTTGGAGGCCGCGATCGCGCGCGTGATCGGCGAGCCCGCCGAGGACGAAGTCCTGCAATAAATTGCTCCGCGGCGGGTACACTCTCCGGGCGCATCACACTCGAGGAGGTTATCTGTGGACGCAATCAAGTTGCTCAAAGAAGATCACAAGAAAGTCAAGGCGCTCTTCGAGGAAGTCGAAGGGCTGGGCGATCGCGCATCGACGCAGCGCAAGAATCTGTTTCAAAAGATCGACGAGGAACTGACGCTGCACGCGAAGATGGAAGAGACGCTATTCTATCCGGAGTTTAAGAAGCGCGCGGAAAATAGCGAGGAACGCGACGAAATTCTGGAAGCGTACGAGGAACATGGCGTCGTCAAAGTGATGATCGGCGAGCTGGAGGACCTCGATCCGAAGGACGAAAAGTACAAACCGAAACTGACGGTGCTCAAAGAACTGGTCATGCATCACGTCAAAGAAGAAGAGGGTGAGCTCTTCAAGATGGCTCGCGAGATATTCGAGCCGGAAGAACTCAACACGATCGGCGACCGCATCGTCGCGGCGAAAGAAAAGGAATCCATGTCATCCTGAGCTTGTCGAAGGGCGCTCCCCTTCTCTATAAAGCGGCGGGATGAGCGTCGCCGCGCTAGCGGTTATTGCGGTTGCGATTCTCGCCCTGGTCGCGCTAGCCAAGCGCATCGGCGTGGCCTACCCGATCGTGCTCGTGCTGGGCGGAATCATACTGGGCTTCATCCCCGGCGTCCCGCGCGCGGAGTTGCGACCGGACCTCGTTTTCCTGGTCTTTCTCCCGCCGCTGCTCTATTGGGAGAGCGTCACCGCGCCGACCAGCGGCTTCAAGGCGGGAGCGGCGTGGATCTTCCAACTCGCGTTCGGGCTGGTTATCGCCACGACGGTCGCGGTCGCCTTTGTCGCGCACCGTGTCGACCCGGCGATGGGGTGGCCCGCCGCGCTGGTGCTTGGGGCGATCGTTTCGTCGACCGATGAAGTCGCGTTTGCAAGCATAGCCGATAAACTGCGCGTTCCCCGCCATCTGATCGCGACGATCGAAGGCGAAAGCTTGATCAACGATGCGACCTCGCTGATCATTTACGCCGTCGCGATCGGAGCCGTCGTCGGGCAGGTATTTACCCTTGGTCAGGCGCTCGAACAGCTCGTCATTTCGGTCGTCGCTGCACTTGCGATCGGGCTTGTCGCGGGTGGCATCGTGGTCATAGCGTGGCATTTTACACGCGACGACGAGCTCCAACCGATCATTTCATTGATGGCTCCCTATCTCGCATACTTGCCGGCCTATCATTTCAAAGTTTCCGGCGTGCTTGCGGTGGTGGTGACCGGAATCTTCGTCAGCCGGTTTACTCCGCGCGTCTTGACGCCGCGTTCCCGCCTGCGCGCGACCGGGTTTTGGGTGACCATCGTCTTCGTTGTGAATGCTTTCATCTTCGTGCTCGTCGGGATGCAGTTCCATCCGATTCTTATCGAGAGTCTCTCGCGTTACTCGGCCTGGCATTTAACGTGGCTTGCGCTCGCGATCTGCGCGACCGTGATCCTGGTCCGCCTGGCATGGGTTTACGGACAGGCGCTCATTCCGATCACCAACGAACCCGAACACGAGCGCGGGAAAGCGGATTGGGCGCACGTCACCGTTCTCGCGTGGACGGGAATGCGCGGCGGCATTTCGCTCGCGGCAGCTCTGGCATTGCCGCTGATGGTCGGCGCGGGTCGCTTTCCGCAGCGCAGTCTGATCATATTCCTGACCTTCGCGGTGTTGCTGGCGACACTCGTGGGTCAAGGCGGAACGTTGCCGTGGCTGCTGCGGCTGCTGCACATCACCGAAGACGATGAAGACGAACGTGAGGAACGCTTGGCGCTTTCCCGCATAGCGCGCGTCGCGCTTATCCGGCTGGCGCGACTCCGGAAGGAGCGGAACGTTCCGGCTCCGATCCTGGCAGCGCTGCAGCGGCATCATCGTTCGCGCTGGCGCGAATTTGCCGATGCGAAGGAAGGCGAAGAGTACCGCGAACGCGTCACGTCGCAGTACCGCGCGATCGAGCGCGAGCTCTTAGACGTTCAGCGCGAAGAGCTGCTCCGCTTGCGCGACGGCGGAAAGATCGACAATACGGTCATGCGGCGCATTCAGGCGCTGCTGGATTTAGAAGACGAAGAGGTGAGCTTACTCAGCACGACCGGCCACACCGACATCGATCCAGAGCAATGATTTACTCTTCGCCGTCGTAGTAGTCGAGCGACTCGCTTCGGATGAGTCTGCGCTCGGGGGAGCCCACCATCCATTTGCCGCTGTCCGGATAGTGACACGATTCGCCAATGGGGTTGTCCGCCACCACATACATAACGAGATCTTCGCTTCCGTCATTGATCAGTTCGTGGGGCTCGCCGGGTTTGAAGATAAACGCATCGCCCGGTTCGATGGCGGTTCTGCCGCCTTCGTGCCGGACGGTTCCTTTGCCGGAGATGACGTGGTAGAACTCCCATTGCTGGCTGTGCGAATGGTACGGACAGGAAGCTTTGCCGGGCGGAATACGCGCGAGCTCGACATCGAATGGATGTCGCTCCAGCACGTCGGTCGATTTCGGCTTCCGCCCTAACGCTTCGGAAATTTGGATGCCCGAGCCGCCGAAAGTGCTTTTTGGAGACGCCCAGGTGAGCTCTTCGACCGTTTTTGTGTTCACTTTTTTCATGCAGGCATGTTTCGGACCGTCGAAGATTTTTCATCGTCCCGCCGAAGCTCGGCACATGAGAATCATTCATCCGATCGCGCGCGTGCTGCTTGGGCTGATTTTTTTCGTCCTGGGTCTCAACGGATTTCTGTGGTTCCTGAAGGCGCCCCCACTGACGGGTCCGGCGGGCGAATGGCAGGCCGCCATCATCACCTCGCATTTCATTTGGTTCACGTCGGGCGTTCAGGTCATTACCGGCGTTTTGCTGATGATCAACCGCTACGTTGTGCTTGCGATCTTCGTCCTCGCGGCCGTTCTTGCAAACATTCTGGCCTACCATATTACGATAATGCCCACCACGATCGCGCCGGCGTTAGTGGCTTTGGCGCTCTGGTTCGTCGTGGCGTGGCCGCTGCGCGCTTATTTCTCGCCGCTGTTCGTAGACAAGGCTTCGATCAACTCTTAGTTGTTTGACAAGCTCACCATGACACTGGTGGCGCGGCCGTCGGTTGTAACGGTGACCGCGCCGTTTTCATCCGTGCGATAGATGTGCGCACCGAAGCGTTGCAGAGATTCGAGTGTTGTGGGCGCAGGATGTCCGAACAGATTATGCCGGCCAACGGAGATGATCGCGTACGCCGGATGCACTGCACTCATGAACGCGGGCGTCGAGCTGTAGGCGGAGCCATGATGTCCAACCTTGAGGACATCGGCGTGCAGATCGATTCCCTCCGATAAGAAACGCTGCTCGGCTTCCGCGCCGGCGTCCCCGGTGAAGAGCATGCGGAATCCGCCGTACTGCAGTATGAAGGCAAGCGAGTTATTGTTGATGTCGTTGCGCGTATGCGTGAGAAGGGGCAGCGACGGTCCGATGAACCTCAGCGTCAAGCCGTCGTCGGTTCGCAAAACGGCGCCGGCGCGCGGATAAACGATCGGCGTGTGCTGAGTTCCCGCAACCTGCAGCGCGTCGTTGTAAGCGAAGCCGTTGTAGCGCTGCCCGCTGTCGGCGAATTCACCGGTTGGAAGTGCACGCAGCACTGGAGCGACGCCGCCGGCGTGATCGCCGTGCGGATGGGAAAGCAGCAGCGCATCGATTGTGCGCACGCCTTGCCGGCGTAAAAACGGTACGACGATGCGCTCGCCCACCGCTTCAGCCGTGGATTCACTGCCGTGTCCTTGCTCCAGACGGCCGCCCGCATCGACGAGGAGCGTGTGCCCGCGAGGCGTGCGAATGACGATTGCGTCGGCTTGTCCGACGTCGAGCACGGTGATCTGCAGCCGGTGGTCCGGAATGCGCGGCGGCCACGCGACGAGCAGAACCCCGAGAATAAAAAGTGCCGGAGCGAAGTCTCTCGCGCTACGCTTCCAAAGAAAGACAGCGGCGACGAGCAAGAGATCGTAGGCCGCGATGGTCCACGGAGGCGGCGGCATCGCAGCGACCGTCGAGTCGGGCAGGGTCGCAAGCGTGTGCACCGTCGCGACGATCCACGCCAGTATCCAACCGTTGAGGTTTGCAACCGCTTGCGCGAGCGGGGGAATTGACGCGAGCGTAAGTTGCAACGCGCCGAGCATCATCGTCGCTCCGACGCAAGGCACGACCGCGGCGTTTGCGACGATCGCGTACGGCGCGAAGAGCAAGAATATCGACGCCGTCAGGGGCCAGGTCCCGATTTGCGTCGCCAGCGTGAGCGCAAAGATTTCGCGCAGGCGGGCCGGGATCTCCGCATACCGCTGGAGTCCATTGTCAATGGAATCCGCGCAGAGCACTATTGCGCCCACGCACGAAAAAGAAAGCGCAAACGAGGCGTTTCCTATCGCTAGCGGATCGAAAAACGCAATTGCCAGGAGCGCCGCTCCAAAGATGTTCCATGCTCGCGTTGCTCGGCCGCATGCGTAAGCTGTGAGCGCGAACGAGATCATCGTCGCCGCCCGCATCGCCGGCAAGTGCAAGCCGCTAAAAACTGCGTAGAACCAAATGGCGCCAATCGTAAGCGCGCAAGCTGCGACGCGCGACGCGCTCAGAAAGCGCAAGAATAGAAGTGTTAACGCAGCCACGACGCCAAGGTGCAGTCCCGCGGTGACGAGCACGGGATAGGAGACAGGACGCCCGAAAACGAGGCCCCCTGTGCCGGGAGCGAGGCGCTGTGTCGCCTCAAGGCCCTATGCCGAATGTAGCCAGGAGCCGTGAAAACGAGGCTTCGGGCTGCGAGGACTCCGTGCGGGCGTTAGAATACTGGACTGACAGGAGGGTTAATAAATGTCAGTTTTGAGACACGTTCTGGCCGCAGCGCTGGTCCTTGTCGCGGTAGGCTCGACCGCGCAACCTGCATGGGCTGTAAGACATTCGATTACGCTCGGCAAGAATACGAAGGCAACCGTGAATATAGTCCCTTTGGTCGGTGATGCATTAACTGATGGAATTGGTGGACCCGTTGGCGCTCCAAAAACTCACGGCTGGGGCTATACATACCGACGTTGTATGGCGCCTGCCGCAGACTCAATGCAAATTACAACGATCTCGGCAAAACCCGGCAGCAGTAATAACGGCACTGGTTTGGACGCTCCGTATGTCGTCGTCTCTAGCGACTCGAACCCCGCTGTGTACGATTGGGACGGGACACCGCTTTCCCTCGCGTGGATTCTTACTCCGGGCACAACTATTACGGTGAAATCGAACTACAGAGAAGTGTACCTAAGTGGGCTTGCCTATACGAGCTCAAACGCGACCATCGTCAATATGACTTGTGTAAATGTGAATCACAAGCCGTGAAAAACTGCTGAAGAGCTGACGAGTCTCGCGCCCACTTAACGCAGTGCCCCCAATCGGTAACCGATTAGGGGCACTGCTCCTTTCACAAGGCTTGCTTCTAATGCGGCGCAGCCTCTATTTTTTAGGGCAAAAGCTCCTGAGGGAACGCTCGGCAGATGCAGAAACCGGCCCCGACGGTCCGTGGAAGTACTGTACTTCGAAGGCAGTGCCGTTGAGCACCACATATAAATCTTCTGAGACACCCCCGTTTATGGCGTAGGTCGTGAAAACGCCATAGGCGGAGCCAGCGCACAGTCGCAGCGTTTTTCGTGGGAGCGACATTATATCGTGTACCGCGTTGCGTAGGTTCCTCTCCATATAAGCAACCGCAGTTCCCGCGAATGGTTGTGACGTTAAAGCTATATACGATGTAAAGGTTGCGCTCGGATCAACCCACTGCATTCCGTAATAAAGCCTTCCCTGAGTCCACCCCCGAGGGCGCTGGAAGGTATACGCCGCGCCAGCCGGGCTAAAGGCAGTTACTCCCGTGGCTAATTGCCGAGAAACTTGGAATTGTGGCGAGCTGTATCTTTGAGTGCTCGCATTCACCTGTGCCAGCCTTTGACACTCTCGGCGTATCAGAGATCGGTAAGAATTATCCTGGTCTTTATAAAATGAGTCGTCATCTGCAAGGCTGGTATCCAAGTGCCGCTTAGCGTCAGCTACTTCACTATCGTAAAGGGATTGCGTGGGGTGCAAATCCGCGATCTGCTGCACGTCATTGTTGTAAGAATCAACGTCAGAGTTGACGGCGCGCACGTAAACCCTATAGGATTCCTCCAATTTTCCAATATACTCGACAATGTCGGTGCTATTGCTCCCATTGGGACAAGAAAAATCATCCTCGGAGAAGTCCGGCGGCGGAATCCGATAGTTGGCAGAAACCATATCGTCGTATGGATTAGACGTTAGTGGCGGAAATAGTGCGTTGACTATCGCCGAGATAGCCTGGTTCTGCTGGTTATACCTGTCACTCGCCCGCTCTCCGCTGATTCTTTCACTTGCGTCGCTACGCGGTCGGGGAGTCGGATTATACGTAACAGTGCGGTGTCGCGTCGAAGTCGCTCTCTTGCATCCCGAGCTATCGACAATTGCTTCCTGCCCTATTGAGCCGCCACTAGCTACGGCGCCGCAAGAGTGGATAACGACGGGCTTCGGTGTTGATAGAGGTCGCGGAATGTGGATTGCAGTGGGCCTTGGCCTTGGAGTGGGCGCGATGAGTTGAGGTAGCTGGTTTCCGTTTACGTAGGCATCCGTGGCCGAAGACGCAGGATGAAATGGTGTTGGCTGCGGCGATGACGCGCGAGCCGTAGTTTGAGGGTTATACCAAACGGTAATTTTCAAAAAAGCGTCGCCGGTTACCGTGGAATTAGCCACCTTGAGTCGATAACAGCCGGACTGAATGCTTGCGTTTCCGTCATTTAGATGGTACTCGCCGCCACTCGCATCCTGAAGGTATGCGGCGCCATTCCCAAAGGAGGCCGAGTTGTAATTCGCATCAGTATTGGCTGGCGTAATAACAACAGTGATCTGTCCATCGGGCGTGCAGAAGTCTGCGTACGTCGATGAACCGGAACGCATGACCGCGACAGCGGCGATACGTGCTTGATTCGGTGGGACTACATTTATCTGTGCGCGAGCGATTCGGCTTTCGCTGATAACCAATACGGATGCGACAACTTGCGCGACGCAAAGCGCGAAAAGCCTCGAATGTAACCGCATCATTGCCCTTTCTGCAAAAAGAGTCGCCGGAAGTGCCTCTATTGTACCGCCTCCTAGAGCCACGAGCCAAGGGGCCCCCGAGCCAGAGGTTTTTTTGGCGCCCCTCCCGGAATCGGGGGCTATTAGTGGGCCTTTGCAATCGCCCTGAGCAAGGTTTGGTTCTTCGGATGAGGCCTTCGCCCGGCTCGGATCGCTTGCAGGGTCGCGCGTGATAAGCCGCTTTTTTCTTGAAGCTCGCACAACGGCATGGCCTTAAGCGCGGGCTGTGTCCGCGTTGCCCATTCGTCGCGCCGCTTATCGGGATACTCGGTATAGACGCTATCCGGATCGTGAACCATACCGGCCTCGACCTCTTCTAATTTGTTTGACTCTTTGCCGATGAACCGGAAACCCGCAATGCGTATGCTTCGCCGTTTCAGTAGCCCTATTGTCTGCTTTGCGCATTGCTTACCGAAGGAGTCAGCGCACTTTGCTTCCGGATGATACTCGTACTCACGCAGCACATCGCCATAAGTCTTCACGCGCGCTGCATTGCGGCTTCCGTGCGCGCCGGACGTTGCAATGCGATAGCGCTTACCGGCGTATTGGTCTGTCCATAGGCCCTTCAGCCATTTCGTAGCGTCTGGTTCGTACGGCGCAATGAGGTGAAAGCGTTGCGGATCGGCCCCGAGGGGTTGCCCCAGCTTCTTTACGTGGCACGATAACATGAAATTGAATGGTTTGAGCTGCGCGCAGTACGCTTTGCCTTTGTTATAGTCCGCAAAGCGCTGCATAAGCGTAGGGCTGCTAATGGTTATGCGTGAGACTGCTGGACGGTTTTCGAAAGCGAATCGCTGCGTCGGCAGGCCCAATGCACGCCGAATCATTCGCAGCCACGCCTGCGCTATCCAGTTACGATCTTCGCTTTGCGGCTCGGTAGGATTCAGGAGGTGGCCAAGGCCATGCTCGGACCATCTATCGTCCTTGTTATTGAGGCCGCTTTGCAGCAAAGCCGGTTCGCCATGTTCATCGATAACGAAGAGCGCATAGCGCTTTGCGGCGATTGCATAGCACCACAGCTCTCGCTGCTTGCCACTTTGCGGGTCAAAATTGTCCACTTCGATTTTCAGAATTGAGCCGAGAATGATGTGCTTATCGTATGGATTGAGCGCCGCAAAGCGCTTTACGATTCGCTGAACCTGCGCCCATGATAGCGCACGCATCGTATCTGCATCGATATGCGCTTCCGTGCCCACGCGCGGAATAGCGCCACCCGATTGCGTGGCGATAATCGCCATCGAATCGGTATCTTCCATTGCATAGGTGCCCCCGAGATCGGTTACGCAACGCTCCAGCATGGCAAGCATGAGACGAGCTCCGCTTGTGATAAGCGAGGCCAGCGGCGAGAAACAAAATTCGCCGGCCTCTTCGGGATGCTTTACGCAACAGATGTACGGCGCGGAGTCGATTCCGTAACAGGTCACCTCGACCGTCTCGTCGCTCTCGCGTTGGAGCATCTCTGCGAAGATGCCATAACTAGTCGCATTCGCGAGCACTTTCAGCGCGACGTTGTAGCGCTCGCGGTCTTCTTGTGAGAGGTTCTGTTGCACCGAAAGTACCTTGCGCTGTTCGATAATTCGGCGGAAGAAATCGCCACAGCGCGGGTCAATTGGAACCGTGCCAAGCAGCTTGACCGGCTTGAGGTCTTCGAGAGTCCCTTCGGGCGCGATTCGGAATGCGTCAACTATGCGCGGAATGCGTCCCGTGAGAAGCACCGAGGCGATGACATCCGGCAGTGCATACCAAACGCCGTCCTCGGGATTATCCGAATACGCATAGACGTGGTTAACCGCCACCTGAAAGTCGTTACTCTCATTTGAATAGGGAGCGCGAATCGGTAGAACGTCGCCGTTTGGAATGATACGCACGAACGCACTAAAATTCGTCCAGCTCAACGGGTCGAAGAGTTTCTTTAGGGTGATGTCACGCAGAAGGGCCTCGATTTCGTCGCGACAGTCCGTGATGATGCGAACCCGTTTGGCGATCACAAACTCCCAGAGCGCCATAAGGCTGTTCACTGTCGGGTACATCGAGAGAAAATCGCAGTAGACAACCGGCACCGGCAGCTTGCGAACATGGGCGCTCGTGCGCCCGCCGTAAAACGCAGACTGAGCATAGCCCAGATACTTCATCGGGAATTGTTGGCGTTGCAGGACCGGCGCGATGTTCATGGCGCGCAGATACGCTTTCCCGATTGAAGCGGGAGAGTAAGCCTTGGTTGCCTGCAACGGGATCGGATGACGCTTAAATTCGACCATCGCCCTGTCATCGAGCTCGGCAGTCGCGCGAACGTCTCGCCGACAGTAATCGATATATTCATCGGTGACAGTACCGTGCTCTTGTGCCTTTGTTTTCGGATGCTCAACGGCAAAGGTCCGGCAAGCCGATTCGAGTGAGTGTCCTCGGTCCGTCAGCGCAAAAACCAGCGTTCGCAAGTCTAAGAAATGACCACGAAACTTATAGCCCTCTTCCGGTTGGCCCGAAGGGGAATGTTCCGGAATACGATCCGCCTTGTCCGGCGTAGCCCTCCCAGTAAAGCCTTTGAGAGCGCGTTTGCTATCGATATGCTTGATGGCGATATTGGGACGGAAGCGATCGGCGCGCAGCCGTCCGGTTCCATCGTCGTACTGCGAAAGATTGAGCGAGAAGCCGCCAGCGAATCGACCGCGCGCTTTGGCAAAACCGCTGGCCATTCTGCTCACATCGAAAGGCAGATTGAAACCCACGACGCGGCAGCGTCCCTTGTAAGCCGCTAGATAAAACCTCTCCACGAATTCGGACAGCGGAAGCAGCTGTAGAACGTGGCTCGCTGGCCAGTCGGTGTCAGCCCGGCGCTTTTGCGCATAGCGTTTGAGAGTGCGCCGCTCGTTGTGATTCAGGTTGCGTGAATAGACCAATCCCTCTTCAACGCACGGCCCGCCCTCGGAATAGTAGCGATAGCAACCAAACGTCATAGCCTGCAACGCATCGATGCGGGTTTCAAAATCTAGGACAAGCCTGCGCGTGGGAAGGTCGGTATGCGCTATCTCACGCTTCGAGCGCTTCTTCGCATCTCCCAAATCGGGGAAGACGCGCAGCGCCATGCGCAGTGAATCAATGGGGGTTATTTTGGCCACGGGGGAGTCCACTGTGCAATTGGCGTTTGTTTCCACCACTGCTCCCCGCGCTCGTTTTGCAGAACCTCATCGAGCGCTTCGAGTAAATGCGCAACCGGATAGATAAGCGCGTTCAACAGATAGATAATCAGATCGGCGAATCCACGGAGCGCTGCGGCTGCGGCAAGCAGTGGGCTTCCGTCCGGGTTTTGCAGCGTTCGTGCAGGCCAGTCGTACTGATTAACCGAGAGGATCGCGCGATGGTCATTTGCCGGAAGAGCGACGGTAAGCGCGCTGTTGCGTTGGCCCGCGACGTGATGCGGTTCCTGGGATGACTTTTCTGAGGCAATTAGCATGCACTCATAGCAGATCACCGGATTGCGATTGGTGAGCAGCGCTTCTGGTCGTGTTTCGACTTGCGCCCCCGGTCGCAGCTGGGGACAGGTAGCGCAACGCCGCTGCGCAGCACGACGCACGGCAGCGGCGCTGCGAGCATCTGCCGCTATCGGATCGCGCTGCCGTCGCGCTGCCACTGCTATGCAGCCTTCGCGTAAATGGACTCGAATGACAGCTCGCCCACGTTCCCCAGTCGCTCTAATTCATCCGGATCGGTTATCAGCGGTAAGCGGCTCCCGTCGGCACCGCTGACGCTCTTGCCGCGAAACGCTCGTAGCTTCGAGGTGTCGCCGGTATCGATGAACCACTGCACGGCTTCCCAATACTCGGCCAGCTGCGTTGCCTCGCGCGAAGAGCGAGTGGCGATTTCCGCCAGTCCCTCACGTGTCGGCACCACGAGCATGCGCAGCAGACTGTCGCTGCTCTTGGCCGCGTAGCGTCCAGTCGCGCCCTTGCGCAGTGCCGGTGCGCCCAGGCGCGCGACGGTGCGTGGATCAACTCCGTATTCGCGTGCCGCACTAGTGAGCGAAAGTTTGCCACTGCGCATAGCAGTAATGGCATGGGTAACAGCGTTCCAGCGCTGTTGGAACTCTGGCGATCTGGCTGTATATTGCCCGGCGTTACGCGGTCGTCGCACCGTGGCGCGTTGACGCACGCGCCCCTTCTTCCTTATAATTGCCATAGCTGAACGACAGCAACCCTAGAGGGCCGACGAGTGCATTTCGTCGGCCCCGTCGTTTGTAGCATTACGCCGCATCGGAACCGGATGAACTCTGAAGGTAGTACGCTTTGCCGGATTTGCGCAGGCGCACATCGGGAATCGCCCCATGTTTCTTGACGAAGGCTTGGGCCGATTTCATCTGCGCGTCGCGCTTTTCGTTGGAACCGAACGTGAGGAGCTCTTCGCCACGCCCGTCATTCGGTACAATCGTCACAGCCCAACGGTCCTGGTTTTCGAATCCGCGCTCGGGTTGAAACTCGATGGCCTTGACGGCGAACGCGAGGTCCTTTTCAATTAGCTCGCCCTTATCGGCATACGGGATTGCCGACGAGAAGGCGAACGCGGCGCCATTTGACGATGCGCGCCGACGTGGTTTCGTAGTCGTTTTCATTACTGATTCTCCCTGTAGGATTGTGCTATTTGCTTGCGCGCCTTACCGATGTCCAATAGAAAGCGCGCCTCTTGTTCTAGCAATTCGAGAACATCCGAAGCTTTTTGAGGACCCATCGTGGTGAAGCAAGCCTGCGCGATTGAAAGCGGGTCGTCGGTCCAACCTGCCACGTTCGAATAGCCGTCGCTATCGGAATATGGGTCTTCGAGTGACTGAAGCAGCCGCTTGATGTAGCCGCTGACGGATTTCTGCTCTTTGGTTGCTTTAGCAAAGCGAATCGGGTCCAGAAGGGCGATGTCCGATTCAATCGCTCCGGGTCTGCGTTCGGGAACGCGGTAATTCGGTAATCCGCTTTGCAATCGCAGCGCGCCGATAGTTTCATGGTGCAGGCCTGTGCGCCGACCGATTTCGCGGTCGGAATATTCGGGATGAGCGCTCAGTAATTTGGACGCATACGCTTTGCGATCCGATTGCGTCAGCGGCTTGCCGTGCGTCGCATTCAGCTCAAAAGCCAACCGGAAATAATCGCCCTCGGGCGGCGTGTCGATTACTTTGCACGTGATGTACTCAAGTCCAAGCTGCGCCGCCGCTTCATATCGATGCCATCCGTCAATTAGTACCGCGCTCTGGCCGCGCATCGCGACGGTTATGGGTGGCCAATTCTCAGGCGCTTCCATGAGAGCCGCAATATGCTCTTTGTCTAGGGGACCGCAACGCGGTTGAAGAGCGGCGTCGAGATCAATGCAATCTAATGGCAATGTTTCAATTGTCGCGTTCATGAATGATTCACTTTCCGGCGTTGTGCATTACGGACTATACCTACGGCATAGAGCGACAACAGCGCAACGATGCCGACAGCTTCTAGCGCCCCGACAACGGTTTTCTTGAACTTACGCCAGCGTGTCCGCAGCGATGGTGATTTTTTGTTAGTGGGGTGTGGCTCTCCAGTAATGTTCGGGGTCGGCGTTGGAGCGTAGATGACTTCAACTTTCGAGTAACGCGGATGCTCGCGCACGATCTTTCTAACCCAACGCTTGGAGCGCCCGACTACATCCGCAATCTGATCATCGGATAGGCGGCCATCATCGAGCAGCTTCTTCGTAAGCTCTAAGCACTCGGCGCGAGTCACGACCGCGCTTCCTTTGAAAGGCTGGCGTCACGATCACCAACCGGCTGTAAGAGCTCATCCGCCGAGCGCGCGAAGAGCCGAGAGAGCTGCGCGGCCTGCTTCGAGCTGGGTCGCAGCCGCCCGGTCTCCATGAGCGAAATCGCGCTCGCCGTGAAACCCTCACCAAGGGCGTTCGCCAGGGCAACCTGGGTCCAGCCGTTCGAGCGCCGCATAAACTCTAGTAGCGTCATATAGAAATGTGTGTCCAGCTCCTTTCCGCCCTCATTTTAGCCCCTTGGCAAGGGATTTGTCACGATAATACAGAGGTATATTGTGAGGTTTTTTCAAATATAGACTCTGAAAATGTGTCCGGCAGAAGGCAAGAAGAAGCGCTACGTCACCCGTGGGCGGGCCAATCTTCCGAATTCCCGCACGATGCAGTGGCTGAACGACGAACGTGAGCAGCGCGGTTTATCACTGAGGGCCGTCGCAGACGCTATCGGCTACCGCAATGCCGAGCGCGTCGGCAAATATTTTCGTCTGCAGATCGTGCCGGGATCGGACATGGTTCGCAAACTGGCCATCGCCGTCGGCGTTTCACCTATAGAGGCACTTTGGTCCAGCCACCATTACAGTGCCGTTTTCGATTATTTCGATAAGCTCTATAAGCTCGGATGGGCGTGGATGCACGACGACCGTTTGCATCTGGACGAGCGCGGTGCGGCATTTCTTCTACACTACGCTCCGCCAGCCGGAACGGAATGGGTCGAAGCTGACTTATCGCAACCGCCCGATACTCTCGCGCACCGGTACCATGTCGCGACAATCTACAATCAAGCGGGCGTCTTCGCAACCATAGCGCTTCCACGACCGATGGCGTGCGCAATTCTGTTGGCCATTGGGATGTTTCCTCGACGTGGTGATAAGTCGCAGAAAGAAGTCCCTACATTCATCAGAGACTTGGCGCTTGTCGCAGATGAAATGTTATCGCTCGCTGACGTGGCGCGGGTACCATCGCATCTTTATCACATGCGCAAACCTTTGAAAGAAGCAGAGAAGATTTTGCCTTGGCGCGTTTATGGTACGCCGATGCAGCTCTCCATTGTCGCGGAGTACGTCCATCATTGGTGCGATACCGTCTGCAAAGGATATGCTGACTTTGCAAGAGTGGCTCTGTATTCCGAAGGTGGATTTGTTGGCGACCCACACAAAAATGAAAACCTTTGGCAATGGCAGAGGGCCGAAATTCCGTCGTTGGATGATCTTCGTCTCGTCATAAAACCTAAATAGCACTAAAGGACCCTCGACCCGCGCTAACGGGCCGAGGGCTTCGCACCAGGAGAGGTTAGCTCCAGATGCACGTACACGATACCACAGCCCCGCCGATCCGCGACGGCGTTTTGATGCTCAGCGGCTACGGCATTCGCGTCAGTGTGGACGCTCGGCACTTACATGTCCGCGACGGCGTTGGCCGCAATCGACGCAGCGGCAAATTCGCCAAGGCGACAAGCCGCTTAAAGCGTCTGCTAATTATGGGCCAAACAGGCTTCATTACGCTGCCTGCTTTGCGCTGGCTCCACGACATTGGCGCGGCGTTCGTGCAACTGGACTATGATGCGCGAATCCTGGCCGCTTCGATAGGGGGCCTCGATAATGCCATCCTGCGAAGAGCACAGGCCTTTGCGACCGTTGGCGAAAACCGCGTTACGCTTGCGGCTTCGCTACTCACTCCGAAAATTCAGGCTCAGGCGGCTGTCCTCGAATCCTTTGAGATTGCCGATGCAAAGGCGTTAGCTGAGCCCCTTACTGCAATCGAACGCGCCGATTTATTCGAAGATGTCCTGCTGGCGGAACGGCAAGCAGCCAATACCTACTGGAATATGTGGGCGCCGATCACGATGCAATTCGCTCGGCGCGACGCAGTTCCCGATCACTGGCGCACATTTAGGACTCGGCGCTCCCCGTTAACGTCGCAGCCGCGCAATGCGTCAAATCCGATAAACGCCGTATTAAACTACGTCTACACGCTACTCGAAGTCGAATCGCGCATCGCCTTGATCGAGCGCGGCTTAGACCCCGGCCTGGGCTTGTTCCACGCCGACTCAGCCAATCGCCAATCGCTCGCAACGGATGTCATGGAGCCAGTGCGCCCTCACGTTGACGCCTTCGTCCTGAACCTTTTAAGGACGCGGGCATTCGCGGCCAAAGATTTCTTCGAAACACGCGAGGGCGGCTGTAGACTTTCAGCTTCACTCACGCACGAGTTGGCAGCGACCATGCCAACCTGGGGGCAGCTGGTTAGCCCGTATGCTGAAATGATAACGCGCCATGTCGTCCTCGTGGCTAAGAGCGGCTATCTCGGTCCGATGATTCAAAATAAACCGCAAAAGCGTTCATTGAACAGAGGCCGCTTAAAAATTCGCACCGCGAAGATTGCACTGCCGAGTATTCCAAAAGCACCGACGGCTTTGCCGCGTCTGCGCAACGCTTGTCGCAATTGCGCTAAGGTCTTGCCCGTCACCGATAGATTGTTTTGCGATGAGTGTCTGCCGCTGCGTCAGGCGGAGCAATTCCGCGAGAACTTTGGAAATAGACTTGCCGGGCTCGAAAAACTCGCCGTGCTCCGGGCGCAAGGCCGCGATCCCAGAGACACTGAGCCTGTGCGTCAAAAGCGAAGGGCAAAAGCCAGCGCGAATCGTCGCGCAGTGGTGGCTTGGAAAGACGACGGATCGCTTGAGCGGGTTGATTTCACGCGGGATATCCTGCCAAATGTTCAGCGCGTTCCGATAAATATTCTGAGCAAGGCGCTTCAGTGCTCGCCTTCATATGCGTGCAAGATTCGAAGCGGTAAACATACGCCGCACAAGCGCCATTGGAAAGCCCTACTGCAGCTGGCTAATAAATAGTCGAAAAGAAGCTTTGGGCGACGCCTATGGCTTTCCCAATAAGTCTGTTAAATCAGCCAGCGTCTTTGAGGATTTTTCGGCGTCCCTGCGAGCGCGCTCGATAGCTAACCTTATTGCGCGAGGCGTCGAAGGTTCGACTGGTCTTTCGGCCTTACCACTGGCAACCTCGTCCAAGGAAATCTCAAGAGCCCTCGCAAGCCGGACTACCGTGTTCCAACCAGGATTCCCGGGCCGTCCAGATTCTAGCGATGAGAGCTGAGGCACTGACATTCCAACCGCTTTGGCGACTTGGCGGAGAGTTAGGCCACGAGCCTCTCGGGCAGCTCGAACCGCTTTGCCGATAGTCTTTACCACTGTGGCGGACTTCGTAGCCTGCATACCAGTTTATTTTGAGCGATTTCATAATGTTGGAGGACTGTAGATTATGTAATAACTAAACATCAGCCACACGGCCATGTTTCAGAAATCGATGAATTGCAATGCTTCCAACGGAGCGCCAGGCGAAGGGTGAGCAATACACTTTTTTACGGCGACAATCTGGATGTAATGCGTCGTTATCTGGCTGACGAGTCGATCGATCTCATCTACCTGGACCCGCCCTTCAATTCGAACGCCGATTATAACGTACTTTTCGCGGAACACGGCGGAGAAAAAGCCGCCGCGCAAATAAAAGCATTCGAGGACACTTGGGAATGGACGATTGAAACGGCGCGAACGCTTGAAGAATTGGTCGAAGAAGGCGGCATCGTTTCCGAGACGCTGCAAGGTTTATACAAGATACTCGGCGCGTCCAACACGATGGCTTATCTGATCATGATGGTTCCGCGCCTAACGGAAATGCGGCGCGTTCTCAGGAGTGAAGGTAGCATTTATCTTCATTGTGACCCAACTGCGAGCGCATACCTCCGCCTCATTATGGATGCTATCTTCGGAACGCGTTGCTTCCAAAACGAAATCATCTGGAGTTATCGTCGCTGGCCGACAAAAACGCGACGGTATCAAAAGATGCACGACGTTATTCTTTTTTACGCCAAGTCACAAAGGCCAGGCACGTTTCACGTTGAGTACGAGCCCAATAGCGAGAGCTACGTAAAACGCTTTAAGGGCAACACGCAAGTCCTCGACGTGGTAACGAGGACCCGAAAGATTCCAGTGGATGAACCGTCAAAGGGCCTGCCGCGCCGCGACGTTTGGGACCTTTCTATTATTGCTGGCTCAGGAGCAGAACGGCTCGGCTACCCTACGCAAAAACCCGAGGTACTCTTGGATCGTATCATCGCGACGAGTAGCAATCCAGACGACATTGTGCTAGACCCGTTTTGCGGTTGCGGGACGACGATTGCAGCGGCGCAACGGCTAGGACGGCGTTGGATCGGTATCGATATAACACATTTGGCTATCGGCTTGATCAAGCATCGTTTAATCAATCAATTTGGTGATGCGATCACCGAAACGTATAGCGTTCGGGGCGAGCCTACCGTCCTCGAAGAGGCTCAAGCCCTGGCGAAAGAGGACGAACATCAGTTTCAGTTCTGGGCCTTAGGGCTCGTCGGCGCACGACCAGCGCAGTCAGAACAAAAGAAAGGTGCAGACTACGGAATTGACGGCAACATTTACTTTCATGACGACCCACGCGGAAAAACGAAACGAATCATTTTATCCGTAAAGGCGGGAGAGAATATCGGCCCCGCGATGGTGCGCGATCTTCATGGCACAGTGTCACGGGAAAAGGCAGAAATAGGGGTTCTCATAACGATGGCGCGGCCTACTCCAGCTATGGAAAAAGACGCGGCGAAAAGCGGTTTCTACGTATCACCCATGGGCGGCAGGCATCCGAAAATCCAAATCCTTACCATTGAGCAACTTCTGGCGGGCAAAAGTATTGATTATCCGGCACGATCCCAAAGGACTGACGTGACCTTCAAGAAGGCGAGGCGGATCGTATCCGAGATGCCTGAACTTCCGATCTAAGATTCGCTACTGACCAGGAGTTCGTAGAGCAAGATTTTTCCGGGTAGCTCTTGCCGCACTGCCGGTCTCGGTGCTTTAACAAGGCCTTGGCCGTCCCTCGCTAACGCAGTACAATGAGAACTTCTCGGAGGCTCGTGAAGCGAGATATCGCGCCGCATGCGAGTGACGGTGCGCAAAGGAGTTTTACATGAATGTATGGCTTGTGCGTGCAGGACGAAGCGGTGATCGCGAAGACCTAGCACTCGCCGAAGGCATTGCAACGATTGGTTGGGGCGAGCTCGGTGACTTGTCTCGTTTTCCGACTAAAGCGGATGTGCAGAGCGCCCTTGCCGAGTGCCATCCAGATGCAAATATCGGTCGGCTGCGAAACTGGGCTGGGCAAGTCTGGGCTTTTTACCAGTCAATAAGTCTCGGCGACATCGTTGCGATGCCTTTAAAAAAGCGGGCCGCAATTGCTTTCGGTTATGTTAGAAGTGCATACAACTATCTTGAGCAATATAAGGAAATCGATGCTTGTCACGCTCGCACCGTTGAATGGATTAAGAAAGACGTTCCCCGTAGCAATATAGACCAGGACCTGCTGTATTCTCTTGGCGCGTATATGACGGTCGCGAAGATAAGCCGAAACAATGCGACCGCGCGAGTTTTACTCCTTGTAGAGGGAACCCCGGATTCAATAGCGCGAGTGCCCGAACTTTCTGTGGATGACACGCCGGAGCCACCGGCGGAATTATTCGATGTTGAACGCGCAGCGCGCGATGCGATTGTGCGGCTAATTGGCAAACGCTTTCGTGGTCACGATCTGGAAAGGTTGATCGCTGCTATCCTAACTGCCGACGGATACAACGTAGATCGAACACGAGCTGGCGCCGACGGAGGCGTAGACTTAATGGCAGCACGCGGCGAACTGGGATTTGATGAACCGCGAATCTGCGTACAGGTAAAGTCAAGCGATTCACCTGAAGACGTGCGTGCGATTCGCGAGCTTCAAGGGGCGTTGAAAAACTTTGGAGCGGATCATGGACTGTTTGTGTCGTGGGGCGGTTTTCGCTCCTCTGTTTATGGCGAAGGCCGTCGGTCATTTTTTCAAGTGCGGCTCTGGGATTCCGACGATCTTGTGGACGCCATACTAAGAGTTTACGAGAACCTACCGGATGAAATCCGGAGCGAGCTACCTCTCAAGCGAGTGTGGGCGCCTGTCGCTGAAGACTCATAGCCGAATGAATACGATAGTTCATAGCTGAATGTCGATGACGGCGAGAAATTGGACCCACTGACCCTTCTCGGGATAGCCATTGCGGCCAACCTTACCAGCGACTGGGTAAAAGCCCGAGTCCCACAGCTTTTTGGCGCAGGTTTAAAAAACGTGGATGAGGAGCGCAAGTTCTTTCCTGCTGCGACACAGCAAACCATTATAGTGAACATCGGTGATTATATCAGTTCTATTGATTCGACTCTAGCCCGCGAGATAAACAATGGCCACATTTTATCTCGCGATGCAGATAGCCGCCTCAATGAACCTATTATCCAAACGATTCTTTCGAAGGCGACCCGAATTGGCGCTAACAGTTCTGATTCTCTGGTTCATGGAAACCTAGCGGAGCTCGTGGCGTTAGCCCTGCAGAGCAAGAGCGACTCGTCGTCTTCAGCTGTAATCGACATGGCAACTGACGCGTTAAATTATCTTCGTCCAACGCACTTACGTCAGCTCGCGCTAATTTATTTTGTAAAGGAAGCAGTGCCTCCGGTTAAGATCGATGAAATTGCGACTGAGGCCGATCGTATTCAGATGCAGGCTAAACTGGTCGCATGGATTCGGTGCCACTTCGAGGCTCTCAATGAGGTGGTTCTACGCTATGACGACGCATTGTTGCTTGACGAGCTCGGTATTGTAAGATTTCGTCACAAGACCAGCGGCTTTGGAGACCCAAGCTTTGATTCAAGCCCAACGAGAGACGCAATCGGAAGACTTTTTGTTCCTGGCGAAGTAACTGCCGACCCTGAACCAGTTCGTTGGTTATTCGGACAGTTTCAAACGATTGGAAGCGCTGGCGCATTGACCGCCAATCACTTTGCAGTTCGGCTGAGTGGCATTGCGTTAGGGTATTTAACGCTCTGTGCTCTCCTGAACCAGCCGCCCGATCTTGAAACCCTTCGATAAGTCCGAACCCGCGCGGCCTGGGTGTAAGCCGCGCGGCTTCTAGGCATAGTGCCCCGCCACTAGGCGCTAAGCGACCCAACCGCCTCACTCCCGGCACAGGGGGGGCCTCGTTTTCGGGCGTCCTGTCTCCTATCCCGCGGTGACGAGCACGTGCACCGTTCCCGTTTCTTGAAACTCCGTTCGCAGCTCGGGCGGCAGCGCCGAACGCTCGCCCCAGAGTTCGCCTGCCAAAATCGTTGCCGACGGCTCGGAAAGACGCGCGCGAAGCTGCGCGAGCGCCCATTCGTGGGCTTTTGCGATGAGCACATCAAGCGTCGGCGCGCCGGGAGGAAGGAGGCGAAGAATTCGCGCGTTGCCCATGCGAGCGCTGATACCGCGCTCGCGCTCGATCGCGCGCTGGTCCGGTTCGCCGGGATTGCGCGGTAAATCAAAAGATTCGACCCGTCCGCGCAGGAGCACGCGAGCGCCCGCGTGCGGAAGCGATCCTCGTGTTGTGACGGCCAGCTTCGCTCCGTCGTCTGCCGCGCAAATAAAAGCGCTGCCGTCGTTTTGAGCGCCATTCGGATCGAGAACGGTACACGCAAAACGCGCCGTTTTTCCCGAAAGCGTGGGCGGCTGGGCCGAAACGTGTAATGCCGCCACGCACCAACCCGCCGCCAGGGCGACCGCAGCGCACGCGCGAAGCGGCAGAAGCGACGAACGTGCGAGCGCAATCCAGCCGCAGAGCACGACGCATGCGCACAGCGTCAATCCGCGCGCCTCCGGGGAAAAAGGCTGCGCGGCGGCCGCGCCCAACGTGGCAGCGGCGCCTAACAGCAAAAGCGGGGAACGTTCCGGCACGTATCGCAACTGCGACGAGACGGCAAGAATTAAAGGAGCTGCAATGCGGATCATGGTCACCGGCGGGGCCGGATTCATCGGGTCGCACGTGACCGATGCGTACTTGGCGGCCGGCCACGAGGTGCTGGTTCTCGACGCGCTGTGGGAACATGGCGGCGGCCGTCGTCAAAACGTCCCCCCTCGCGCGTTATTCATGCACATGGATATCCGCGACGAATCGATTGCCCGAATTTTTCAAGAGTTCAAGCCGGAGATCGTGAGCCACCACGCGGCGCAAGCGAGCGTGGCGATCGGCTCGCGCGATCCAATCTACGACGCGCAAGTGAACGTCGTCGGGCTGCTCAACATCCTCGAAAACTCCGTCCGCCACGGCGTTCAAAAGATTGTTTACGCTTCAAGCGGGGCAATATTCGGAACGCCGGAACGCCTGCCGATGAACGAAACCACGCCGCAACGTCCCGAATCGCCATATGGCATTACGAAGATGGCCGGCGAACACTACCTGCGCTTCTTCCAACACGAGCGCGGGCTCGAATTCACGTCGCTGCGCTACGGCAACGTGTACGGCCCGCGGCAGGATCCCAATGGCGAAGCCGGTGTGATCGCGATCTTCATCGGGAAGTTCTTGGCTAAAGAAGGTGTGCGCATCGACTCCGACGGCGAGCAGACGCGCGATTACGTTTACGTGCGCGACGTAGCATCCGCCAACCTCGCAGCGTTGGAACGCGGCAGCGGCGGCATGTATTGCATCGGAACGAATAAACGCACGAGCGTGAATCATATCTACGACGAGCTCTGCAAGGTATCGGGGTTTGAAGCACCGACCGAGCAGGCTCCCAAGCGTCCAGGCGACGCGCGCGACGCGCAATTCGATTGGGCGCTCGCAAAGAAAGAGCTGGGCTGGTCTCCCGGTACGGAGCTGAGCGATGGAATTCGCGAAACGTATGAGTATTTTAAGGATGCGCTGCCGGTAACCCGGTGAAGATCCCACTCGCGCTCGTACGCGCGTCGACGCCGTTCGTCATGTGGGCAGCTTCCCTGCGGCGCCGTTTGCTGCCGCCGCAGTTTGCTCTCCTGGAACTGGCGACGGCGACATGGCCCGCGCTCGCGCTACGAGCGATCATCAAAGTAGGTATCGCGGACCGGCTGGCCCACAGTTCAGCCACACCGGGGGAATTGGCCAGCGATCTCGATCTGCACGAACAAAGCGTGCGTCGCGTATTGCGTTTGCTCTCCGGCTACGACATCGTGCGCGAGGTGCCGGGTGGGAAATTTGAACTTACGCGGATAGGACGCTACGCGGCTAACGATACGCGCGAAAGCGTCGCGGACTTCGTGCGCTATGCAGGCGAGCCTTGGCAGCTGGGCGCTTGGGAACGCCTGGACGAAACACTCCGCAGCGGCGTTCCGGCGTTCGAAGTCGTGCACGGGAGCGGGTTTTTTGAATATGCAAGCTCGCACCCCGAAATGGGCGAACTCTTCGACAGCGCGATGACGTCGGTCGCGCCCCTCTACGGTGTCGCGGTAGCACATGCCTACAATTTCTCGCGTGCTTCGCCGGTCGCCGACGTCGGAGGGGGCGCAGGCTTGATGTTACGCGCGATCTTGCGTGCCTATCCGGACGCCAAAGGCGTCCTCTTCGATCTGCCGGGCGCGATTTCGCGAGCTCCGCACGTTCTCGGCGCCGAATCCGCACGCGTTCGTATTGAGGCCGGCGACTTTTTCGAACGGGCGCCGTCCGGCGCGCGAACCTACGTACTCAGTCACGTTCTGCACAATTGGGACGATGAGCGCGCAGTAAAGATCCTGCGCAACATCCGCCGGGAGTTGCCGGCCGACGGGCGCGTGCTCGTCGTCGAAACGGTCCTTGACGGCAAGCCGAACCGCTGGAGTGCCGGGAACCTGAACGACATGCAGATGCTCACGCTGGTGCGCGACCGCGAACGAACGCGCGCCGAGTATTCGGAGTTGTTGCGCCAAGCCGGCCTCGCTGTCAAGCGCATCATTCCGACGTCCGCAGCCGAGTCGATTCTTGTCGCGAGGAGCTTCAGCTCGTAAGGCAAGAACTTCAAGCGAGTGTTGCACCTGATCCTCGCCGCGGCGATGCAAGCAAGCCCCACGCCTTCGCCGTCAGCAACTCCGCTGAAGACCATAAGCTCCGTCATTTCCAAGCCGATTAGACGGATTGTGTACTCCGTCGACATGTCGGCGCGCGTCAGTGGCATGGCCGGAGGCGATGCCGCGCACGACTCGAGCGTTGACATTGATCACCTCAACCACAGCGCCGCCGGCGGCGGGACGCCGGTCGCGTGGCAAGACTCCGGACAAGGGACCGTCACCGTCGACGTGATGCACGTCCTAGGAGACGGAAGCTTGGTACTGATTGTCGAGGAGAAGGCGGGGAGACGCCGGACGGAGCCATTGCTTGTTGGAGTTACCGCTCAGGGATCATTGGTTCTCTCTGCGCAAGCGTACCGCGATTTGTTGCCCGAGGAAGCCCAGCTGGCATCCTTGATGGCCCGTTATTCCGTAGTGGGTCAAAATATTTTCCCAGGGAGCTCGTGGGAATTGCAAGAGCACTGGGCGGGCGACAGCACGACGGATTACACCGTGAAATCGAGGGACGGCGACGATGCCTTAATTTTCGTGAAAGGGTCTGAGGTCGGCAAGGATATTGCCGCTACGAGGTACGGTTTTACCGGCACCATGAAGTACGACCTGAAGCATTCGACCTTGCTCAACGGCGAATTTGACACATTTCAAACAGGGGACGAGCTAGGGTCGTCGTTGCGCTTGCAAATGCATGCCGTCTACCGCCTTCTCACCGACTCGATGGGAGCGAAGGTCCCTTAAGCCACGATATTGAGTAACTTGTCCGCAACGAAAATCTTCTTGCGGATCTCTTTCCCGTCGAGCTGAGCTTGCACCGGCGGCTGAGCGATTGCTAACGCATATGCGTCGTCTTCCGAGATGCCCGGCGCAACGTCGAGGCGCGCGCGGATTTTGCCGTTGACCTGCACGACCAGCGTAATGGATTCTACGGCGAGCGCACGTTCGTCGGGCTCGAGGTAGCGCTCCAAATGTACCGTCGTTGTGTGACCTAATTGTTCCCATAACTCGTCGGCGAGATGCGGCGCGAAGGGCGCGATGATCAACGGCAGCGCGTGCACCGCATAGGCAACTGCCGGCGAATCCGGTGCCCGTTGTTCGAGTGTCGTGAGCGCGTTAACATATTCGTCGAGCTTCGCAACGGTCGTATTATAATGAAAGCGCCGGGAGAGCGTTTCGTCAACGGCCGACTTCGCGGCCACGTGCACGGCACGCAACAGCGCCTTTTCGTCGTCGGCCGAAACTTGCGGAAGTGCACGCGGGTCGGCTTGCCGGGCGCGCGCCAAAAAGGGTTCGCACGCGCGCCAGACTCGGTTGACGAAGCGGACGCGTCCGTTGATGCCCTCGTCGGTCCAGTCGCTCGTATCTTCGGGCGGCGTGACGTAGAGTAAGAATAAGCGCATCGCGTCGACGCCGCGCCGTTCGACGATCTCGTCGATGCCGATCACGTTGCCGCGCGACTTGCTCATTTTCTCGCCGTTGTAGAGCACCATGCCCTGATGGAACAACCGCGTGATCGGTTCGTCGGCGCCTGTGACCCAAGCGCGGTCGTGAAAGAATTTATAGAAGAAACGCGAGTAGAGCAAGTGCAGCACCGCATGCTCCGCGCCCCCGATATATTGATCGATCGGCATCCAGTAACGCGCAATCTCCTGATCCCAGGGTTTGCCCGAATTGTGCGGATCGAGATAACGCAGATAATACCAGGACGATTCGAAGAACGTATCCATCGTGTCGCTCTCGCGCTTCGCCGGACCGCCGCATGTGGGGCAGGTCGTGTTGCTGAATGCCGGATCGTTCGCAAGTGGCGAGCCTTCGCCGGTTATCGGAACGTCGGCCGGCAACAAGACGGGGAGCTGATCGTCGGGTACCGGCACCTCGCCGCACTTTTCGCAATAGACGATCGGAATCGGCGTTCCCCAATACCGCTGGCGTGAGACGAGCCAGTCGCGAAGACGGTAATTGACTTTGGGCTCGCCTAAGGCCAGCGCGACGAGCCGGTCTGCGATAGCTTTGCGCGCGCGCGCGCTCGACATGCCGGTGAAATCGCCGCTTGCGATCAGCCGTCCGTCTTCCAGAAACGCTTCGTTTAGCGGAGCGCTGACGTCGGCACCGGGCGGCGCGACCACCATTGCGGCCGGCAGCGCGTTCTTGCGCGCGAACTCGAAATCGCGCTGATCGTGCGCCGGCACGCCCATCACCGCGCCCGTGCCGTATTCGGCGAGCACATAATTGGTGACCCAGATCGGCACGCGTTCGTGCGAAAGCGGATTGATCGCATAGGCGCCGGTAAAAATGCCTTCCTTTTCCATGAGGCTCGTTCGTTCGAGCTCCGATTTGGAACGCAGACTTTGCACGAACTGCTCGACCGCGGCGCGCTGTTTCTTGGTGACGATTTTCGAAACGGTGGGATGTTCGGGCGCAACTGCCAGATATGTGGCGCCAAACAGCGTATCCAGCCGCGTGGTGAAGACGCTGATGCGCTCTTCGGAGTTCTCGACGGCGAAGGTGAACTGAGCGCCTTCGCTGCGCCCGATCCAGTTGCGCTGCATCGTGCGCGTGCGCTCGGGCCAGCCATCCAGTTTCTCGAGATCGTCGAGCAGCCGGTCCGCGTACTCCGTAATCTTCAGAAACCACTGCGACAGATTGCGGCGCTCGACCAAATGTTCGCAGCGCCAGCAGCGACCGTCGATCACTTGTTCGTTTGCCAGCACCGTGTGGTCGTGCGGGCACCAGTTGACGGGCGCCTCGCGCTTGTACGCCAGGCCGTGTTCGTAGAGGCGTAAGAAGAGCCACTGATTCCAGCGGTAATACTCCGGCTCGCAGGTCGTAATCTCGCGGGACCAGTCGTAGCTGGTTCCCATCAGCCGGACTTGACGCTGCATGTTCGCAATGTTTGCCCGCGTCCACTTGTCCGGATCGGCCCCGTGCGCGATCGCCGCGTTTTCGGCCGGCAAGCCGAACGCATCCCAGCCCATCGGATGGATGACGTTGTAGCCGAGCATGCGCATCATGCGTGCGATCGCATCGCCTAGCGAATAATTTTTCGCGTGGCCGACGTGCAGATCGCCCGATGGGTACGGAAGCATCTCCAGCGCGTAGTATTTTTGCTTCTCCACGTCTTCGCGCGCGCGGAAGGTGGCCTGCTCGTCCCAGCGCTGCTGCCACTTTTGTTCTACGGCTCGATAATCGTACGCGTCGGCCATCGGAATCACCCATATAGGGCCGGAAAGGGCGCTAACCCTTTCCTCGCTCGCGTTCCGGCGTGAACGTACGGTGTGAAAATTCTGGCTATCGCGGGCGCAGCCGTTATCCTGGTCGCGCTCGCTTTTTTGCATCCGGCGCCGCGGCCGCCCGCTATCTCGGCGAGAGCCCCCGTTGTCGCGGGCTCCCCTGGTGTCATGGTGGGCGAGGCGGGTTGTCATCCTGAGCAGCGCGCGTGCGCGCGAGTCGAAGGGCACGGTCGTGCGAAGTCGAGACCCGCACCGCAGCTCGTCGTCTACGTCGCCGGCGAAGTCAGGCATCCCGGACTCTACCGCGTTCCGCCCGGCGCGCGAGCGAACGACGCCGTCGAGAAGGCGGGAAGCTTTTCGAATGCGGCCGACCGCGCCGCTGTGAACCTCGCGGAGATCGTGCAAGACGGCGAAGAGATCCGCGTTCCGCGCACCGGCGAGAGTGCGCCCCGCTCGCGCAAGATCGCGCGAAAGAAGCGCGCCCGTCTCCGAATGAGCCTCAATGTGAACTCCGCAAGCGCCGGCGAACTCGCGCGGGTGCCCGGACTCGGTCAGACGCTGGCGGAGCGCATCGTGGCCTATCGCGCGCAAAACGGCCCGTTTGCCTCACTGGACGAGCTTGCGGACGTCTCCGGATTCACGCCGCGGCGTATCGACGCGCTAGCGCAATACCTCGTGCTCCGATAGCAAGAGAGCCCTATTCGGCGGCGAAGCCGAAACGATGCAGTCCTCGCTGCCGCCGCGCGAAACTTTGCCGGCGGTTATCCGCCGTTCCCTAGAGCAGCCGCGCGAAGCTGCGCTGCTGGAACGCGACGGTACCGGTTGGAAGGCGACGTCCTCGAAGCAGGTGATCGAACGCGTGGAGACTCTAGCGAATGCGATTCGCGCATCCGGTCTGCAAGCCGGAGACCGCGTCGCACTAATGGCGGTGAACAGCGTCGACTGGATCATCGCGGACTTCGCGATACTCTTTGCGGGCTGCGTGGTCGTGCCGATCTTTCCGACGCAAGCCTCCGACCAAGTTTCGTTCATCCTGCGGGACTCGGACGCAAAGCTCATCTTCACCGGCTCGGCCGAATTGGCGGCCCGCGTGCGCGAACTGACCGCCGCGCCGGTCATCGTCTTCCAGAACGGCGGCGCCGATTCGCTCGCGCTGTTCGAGGACCGCGGTCGAGGACTCGCCGCGCAGTGGGAAGCGGCGCTCAAACCGGATGATCTCGCTGTTCTGATCTACACATCCGGCACGACCGGCGAGCCGAAGGGCGTGATGCTCTCGCATGACAACGTCGCATTCAACGCAGAGTCCTCGTTCAGCAATACGTTCGATATATTGTCGGCCGGTTCGAACGTACTCTCGATCTTGCCGTTCTCGCACATCTACGAGCATATGATTCTCTATGGCTACATGCTCCGGGGGATGCACCACTACATCGCGCACGACGTCGACAAACTGCTCGACGATCTCCGCGACGTGCATCCGGTCACCATGACGGCCGTTCCGCGTCTCTTCGAACGCGTCATCGCGCGCATCGTCGGCGCGGCGAAATCCGAAGGCGGCTTGCAAGGCAGGATCGTGCCGTGGGCGCTGAACGTCGGACGCGATTACATGACTGCGAAAGTGCGCGGCAAAGATCCCGGCGCCGCGCTTTCATTGCAGTACCGTCTCGCGCACTCGCTCGTGTTGCGCAAGATCCGTCCGCGTCTGGGTTTGGACAAGCTCGTATTTTTTGTCAGCGGTTCGGCGCCGCTGCACTTCGACGTTGCGATGACGATGCTCGGCTGCGATATTCCCATCGTTGAAGGATACGGCCCGACGGAATGTTCACCAGTCGTCACCGTCAACACGTTTGGAGACAACCACTACGGAACCGTCGGCAAGCCGATTCCGGGCGTCGAGATCGCGATCGCTCCCGACGGCGAGATATTGGTTCGCGGACCCGGCGTGATGCTGGGCTACTATCACAACCCTGCGGCTTCTTCCGAAGCGTTGAAAGACGGGTGGTATCACACCGGTGACGTCGGCGAACTGGACAGCGACGGATTCTTGCGCATTACCGATCGCAAAAACGAGCTCTTCAAAACGTCTGGCGGAAAATTCATCGCTCCGGCGCGTCTGGAATCGGCGATCAAACGGTCCGTGTACGTCAGCCAGGTGTTGATCGCGGGCGAAGGCCGCGCGCATCCGGTGGCGCTGGTTTCGCCGAACTGGGACTTGGTGCGCCAGGAACTCGGCATTGCGGCCGATGTGCAACCCGGAACCATGGCCGAACGCAGCGACGTGATCGCTTTCATGACCGATCAAGTGCGCCGGCAAACGGCTGACTTGGCGACGTTCGAACAGGTGCGGCGCATCGCCGTGCTGCCGCGCGATCTCACGATAGAAGACGGCGAGCTTTCGCCGACCCTAAAAGTCAAGCGCCGGGTCGTCGAGCGTCGTTACGCAGCTCCGATAGGACGCCTTTACGCCGAAGAAACCGCGCGCGCTTAGCTCGCTGCATCTCGATGAGGTCCTGCGCGGACCCATCAAGAGCAAAACGCTCTTTCCCGTCTTGATCTTGCACTTGCTCAAGAAGAAGCCGGATCACGGCTACGGACTGATGGCACGCATCGAAAACACGTGCGGAGACCTGATCGCCGTCAACACCAACAAAATCTACCCGCTTCTGCGCCGCTTGGAAGAGCGCGGTTTTCTGACCGCGAAGTGGGACCATCCCTCAAAACGGTCGCGCCGCATCTACGTGGTCACCCCGGAGGGAGTGGCGCGGCTGAATCGCATAAAGAGCGCGATGCTGCCGTACCTCGATGCGATGAGCGCAGCCGTTAAGGATCTAAAGAAGGAACTCTACCGTTGAGAAAACTCGCCGCTTTCCTGTTGTTCTTTGCCCTCGGCGTACCGATGGGGCCGGTTTCGGCCGCACCGCCGCACATGCCGCCGCAAGCCGCGGCCTCGCCGCCGCCCGAAGTTTCCGACGGCGAAGCCCCCGACGCGGTTACGCAGCATACCGTCACGATCGACGGACAGCCCTACGCATACACCGCGCGCGCCGGCACGATTACGCTGCGCAACGACAAGGAAGTTCCGACCGCGCGCGTCTTCTATACGGCCTACACGCTGGAGAGTTCCGATCCGGGATCGCGGCCGGTAACCTTCATTTATAATGGAGGTCCGGGCAGCTCGACGATGTGGCTGCGCATGGGTTCGTTCGGACCGGTCCGCGTGCTGGCGGCCAACGCCGCGGCGACCGGCCCGCCGCCTTACCGCATCGCCAATAATTCATACAGTTTGCTCGACAAGAGCGATCTCGTCTTCATCGACATGCCCGACAGCGGCTTCGGCCGTATTACCGGCGCGGGCACCCCCAAGACGTT
The DNA here is from genome assembly GCA_013036105.1 of Vulcanimicrobiota bacterium. Classification (GTDB taxonomy): domain Bacteria; phylum Vulcanimicrobiota; class Vulcanimicrobiia; order Vulcanimicrobiales; family Vulcanimicrobiaceae; genus Rubrimentiphilum. The sequence goes on along the minus strand of JAAXCX010000003.1, from coordinate 105,972 downwards.
CTTTGGTGTCGATCAAGACGTCGCCGCGTTCGCCCAATTCATCCAGCGCTATATCACGAAATTTGGACGCTGGAATTCGCCGAAGTTTCTGTTCGGCGAGAGTTACGGCACCACGCGTTCTGCCGCGCTGGCCAATACGCTGCTCAACCAAGGCATCGCGCTAAACGGCGTCGTGCTGCTCTCTTCGATCTTGAACTTCGGGCTGGATTTCGGCAACGGCGATCCGATCGCCGCGGGCGATTGGGCATACGTGCTGTACCTTCCAACTGAAGCCGCCGCCGCTTGGTATCACGGAAAAGTCCGCAACAGGCCCGCCGACCTCGCGGCGTTCTTGCAGCCCGTCGAACAATTCGCGCTCGGCGAATATTTAGACGCTCTTTATAAGGGCGGAAACTTAAGTGCTTCCGAACGCAACGACGTCGTCCACAAGCTGAGCGCGTATCTCGGCGTCTCCGAGCAGTACGTGCGCGAAAGCAACCTGCGCATTCCTTATCAGCGGTTCGAGCAGCAGCTGTTGCGCTCGCAGGACGCGGTCATCGGGCGGCTCGACGCGCGTTATCGAACGTTCGCGCTCGACCGGGCCGCCGACGAAGGCCCGGCGTGGGACCCGACCGATTCGTCGATCGATGCTCCCTACACGACCGCGATCAATCAGTATCTGCGCAGCGATCTCAAGTACGAGACTACGCTGCAATACCGCCCGAACATCTATGGAATCATCTACGGCAACGGCAATTCCTGGGATTTTACGCACAACCGGCGCGAACCGCCCAACGTCGCTCCCGACTTGGCCGAAACGATGACGCAGAATCCCAGCCTGAAAGTTTTTTCGGCGAACGGCTACTACGATTTCGCAACGCCCTACTTTGCGACAGTTTATACGCTGCAGCATCTGAGCATCGCGCCCCAATTGCAGAAGAACATCACGTTCGGCTTTTATCAGTCGGGACACATGGTCTATCTCAACGAAGCCGCGCTCGCGCAATTCAAGAACGACCTGGCCCGCTGGTACGACAGCGCGCTCGCACGCTGAGGACAGAATGAGAAAAGTACTTGCGATATTCACCGCTCTAAGCGCGCTCTCGATGCTCGCTGCGAAGCCGGCTCCTAAACCTTACGTACCCGCTCCGCCGCCAGATGCGATATCCCATCATGTGACATCGATCGGCGGGCAAACGATTGCGTACACGGCGCGCGCCGGTACGATCACGCTGCGCAACGATAAGGAACAGATCACGGCGCACATGTTTTATGTGGCCTACACGAAGGACGCGACAGATCTTACCCGCAGGCCTGTCACGTTTTTCTACAACGGCGGCCCGGGCAGTTCGACGATCTGGCTGCACATGGGCTCGTTTTCACCCGTGCGCGTCGTGACGGCCAATGCCGTTCCGACCGCATCCGCGCCCTACGGAATGAACAGCAACCGCTACACCTTGCTCGACAAGTCGGATCTCGTCTTCATCGATGCGCCGAACACCGGGTTCAGCCGCGTCATCGCCTATGGCGATCCCAAAGACTTCATGGGCGTCGATCAAGATGGGCGCGCGTTCACGCAGTTCATCCAGCGCTACATCACGCAATTCAACCGCTGGAATTCTCCGAAGTTTCTTTTCGGCGAAAGCTATGGCACGACCCGAGACGCCGTGCTGGTGAACATGCTGCAAGACGCAGGCGTGCAGTTCAACGGCGTCGTGCTGCTCTCGGCGATCCTGAATTTCGGACTGACGGGACTCGGCGGCTCGAATCCGATTGCCGGCGGCGACTGGGCTTACGTGCTCTATCTGCCGAGTGAAGCCGCCACGGCGTGGTATCATCACATGGTTCCAAACCGGCCGGCAAGTCTTTCGGCGTTTCTCGCGGGAGTACAGCAATTTGCCGGCACGCAGTACTTGCACGGACTCGCGCAAGGCGACCGGTTGAGCGCGTCTGGCCGCGACGACATCGTGCGTAAGCTGCACGCATATCTCGGGCTCTCCGAAACGTACATTCGCGATTCGAACATGCGCATCTCCTATCCGCGCTTTCAAAAAGAACTGCTGCGCGGCAGCGATCAGATCGTCGGGCGCCTCGATGCGCGCTTTCAAACGTCTGGGCTAGATGCTGCAGCCGATTCACCCGAATGGGATCCGGCCGATGTAGCAATCACGGGCGCCTACGTCGGCGCCTTTGAACGGTACCTGCACGACCAGCTCCATTATTCGACCAACCTCCAGTACCGTCCGACAGCCTACACGCAGCTGGGCGCGCGTTGGGATATGCATCACAACGGCAACGACCCGCCGGCGAACGTTGCGCCCGATCTGGCTCAGGCAATGACCGAGAACCCGCACCTCAAAGTGCTGCTCGCGGGCGGATACTACGACTTCGCGACGCCGTATTTCGCGGCCGGGTATACGCTCAACCATTTGGGCGTGGCGCCGGCAATCGCGCGCAACATCACGTACAAATTCTACCAGTCGGGACACATGGTGTACTTGAATACGCCGTCGCTGGCGCAGTTCAAGGCCGACTTGTCGCGCTGGTACGACTCGGCGACGCGCTAAGCTTAGCGCTCCAGCATCTGCAGCGTTCGCATAGCGGACGCTGCTTTTCTTTGCAGGATCCGGAACGAGAGGTACTGCGATGCAGTGGGCCGGGCAGCGCCGCTTTCGACCTCGCTTTCGAGCGTTCCAAGCGCGACACCGATATACCGCAAGCTCCTGAAGTCGTTCGCCGGCCTGCCGACGGAATCGTCGGGCGTGTTTTTCGGAGCGCTCCCGATAAGGGCGTTCAGCTGCGCCAGTCGCGCGGCCGGCAGCTTCGAACCGCGGGACTTCAACAAGGCCGCGGCGCGATTTTGCGCGTCCGTTACTTGTGCGTTGAGTGTTTCAATCGAGCGCGCGAGCTGCACCTGGGCTTGCAAGGCGGCATTGTTTGCCGGGTAGATCGGATTGCGGGCCAACGTGAGCGGCTGCGAGTACGTCGCGCCGTTCACGAGCATACGCACGGTATATTGGCCGGGCGCCGCTATCGGGCCGCCTCCCCGGCGCGGTGCTGCTCCGGGCGTGCTGTAGTGCAGATCCCACACATATCGATGCAAGCCGGGATCGCTCGACGGCGGAAGCTGCGGTTTCACCCAAAACGCGGGAATGTTGAGCGCGCTGGGATTCACGACGGTCGGCGCGTCCGCCGATGACCACTGCCGCAATACGTTTCCGCCGGGACCTAAGATTTGCAAACGAACGGGCGTGGAGGCTTGTCCGATCGAGTAATAGATGACCGCGCCGGACGACGGATTATTCGCCGTTGGCTCGTCCGGCGGGATCGGCGTGCCTTGATCGGAGCCGGGCTGCCATTCGTAGGTGAGTGCAGGCTTGAAAAGATGCGCGCTCGAGTTCGCGATCGCCGCGCTCAGTTGCCGCAACGGCGAAGCGTCATCGAGAATCCAAAACGCTCGTCCGTGCGTGGCGACTACGATGTCGCTGCCGTTGAAAACAATATCGCGCATCGACGTCGTGGGCAGATTCAGTTGAAGCGACTGCCAGTTGGCCCCGTCGTCGAAGGAAACGTAAACCGCGCGCTCGGTTCCCGCATAGAGCAATCCTCGGCGCCGCGGATCTTCGCGGACGACGTTAACCGATTCGGTTGAGGGAATGCCGTTCGTTATCGCGGTCCAGTGCGCGCCGGAATCGTGCGTTTTGTAAATGTAGGGATGGTTGTCGTCGAGACGATGACGATCGATTGCCGCGTAAGCCGTCCCCGCGTCAAAATGCGACGCGTCGATGATGCCGACTTTGCTCCACGGGGTTAATTGCTGCGGCGTGACATTCTGCCAGTGCGATCCTTCGTCGCGTGTGATCCAGATGAGTCCGTCATCGGTGCCCGCCCAAATTTCGTGCGCGCGGACCGGCGACGGCGCGATCCAATAGACGACGCCGCGGCGCGGAAGGCCCGTGCTGTCGGCGACCGTCGGCGCGTCGAGCGTGGACGGTACGGTCGTAAATTCCCGCGTGAGGTCGGGACTGATGATCGACCATGAGTTGCCGCCGTCGGGCGAGCGGAATATTTGCTGGTGGCTCATGTAGAGCACGCGCGGATTCTGCGGTGACGAGACAATCGGCAGCGTCCACGTGTTGCGCCAGACGCGATCCGGATATTGGATCGTCGGATCTATCGAAAGCTCCCAGCCGGTGGTGACGTTTTCATATACGCCGTTGACATCGTAGAGGCGTCCGGGATGCAGCAGATCGGGAGCGATCGTTCCGCTCTCGCCGCCGACGTCGATCGGATGCCAGTCGCGGAAGCTTATTCCGCGCGCCGCCGTCCGGCTGGGTACGGCCATCGCGCCCGAATCTTGCTGCGCGCCGTAGACCCAGTACGGAAAACGGTTGTCGGTGATTGCGTGATAGAACTGCCCGGTCGGCTGGTTGTACCACGAGCTCCACGTCTTCGCGCCGTCGATCGAGACGACGACGCCTTGATCGCTGCCGAGGACCATGCGATTCGGATCGTCCGGATAGATCCAGAGCTGATGATAGTCGTCGCCGCCGGGAGCGCCTTTAATCGCCGTGAACGACTTGCCGCCGTCGGTCGAACGATACGTGGAAGTGTTCATGACATAGACTTCGTTCGCGTTTTTCGGATCGGCGGTGACTTTGCTGAAGTACCAGCCGCGATTCCAAATCCGCGTTTCACCGTCGGCCTTCGTCCAATTCGCGCCGCCGTCGTCGGAACGGTAGATGCCGCCGGTCTTAACGGCGTTTGTGTCGACGACTGCGTAGACACGATTAGAATCGGCCGGGGAAACGGCTACGCCGATGTGACCCACCGTGGCCGGGAATCCGTTTCCGGAAATCTGCGTCCACGTCGCCCCGGCGTCGGTGCTCTTATAGAGTCCGCTGCCGGGTCCGTTACTCGGAGGATAGACGTTCCACGGCGGACGCCGCGTCTGCCAGAGCGATGCGAAGAGAACATTTGCATTGGACGGATCCATCGAAAGATCGATCGCGCCGGTGTTTTCATCCTTATAAAGGATCTTGTTCCAGCTCTTGCCGCCGTCGGTCGACTTGAAGACGCCGCGTTCGGCGTTGGGACCGAATTGATGTCCCAGCGCGGCGACGTAGACAATGTTGGGATCTTTTGGATCGACGACGACTTTGCCGATCTGCCGTGTGTCGGTCAGACCGATGCGCGACCATGTCTTGCCGGCGTCGGTGGATTTGTACATGCCGTCGCCGTGTTGAATGTCGGAGCGCATGTCGGCTTCACCGCTGCCGACGTAGATAACGTTGGTGTCGCTCGGCGCCACCGCGATCGCGCCGATCGAGGCGACGGAAACGTTGTCGAAAATCGGCGACCACGTGCGGCCCGCGTTGTCGCTTTCCCAGACGCCGCCGCCGACCGAGCCGAAATAAAATTTCTCAGGCTGCCCCGGCACGCCGGTGACCGCGAGCGCGCGACCTCCGCGGAAGGGTCCGATCAGACGCCAGTGAAGCGCGCCGAGCGCGGAAGCGGGATAGGTTTGGGCTGACGCCGGGCGCGCTGTGAAAACTTGCGGGGCAAGAAACGCGAGCGCGAGCGCGGCTGCATAAAATCGTCGCACGCGAGGTGCTTCACGCTCGTTCTAGGCGTGCCCTCGTCCGGCGCCTAAGGCCGGCGGTCAGTGTACGAAGACGAAACCGATCAGGCCGCCGACCACGCTCAGCGCGAAGACGAAGATAAAAATCCAGACGCCCAGCCGCAGCAGCGCTTGACCGCGGCGCCGCGACGACTGCGTTGTATACCTGACTTTGGATTTTCCGCTCACGAGCTCTGCGCTTGCCGTTCGGAAGCAGGGGCCCAAAGGCGCTCGAGGTTGTAAAAGGCGCGCTGCTCGGGTGTGAAAATATGCACGACGATATCCCCGAGGTCAAGCAAAATCCACGTGCCTTCATTGTAGCCCTCGAGACGGCCGACGCGCATGCCCGCGGATTTGATGTTTTCCGCGATGCTGTCGGCAATTGCCCTGGTCTGCACTTTCGAGCGGCCCGTAACGATGACGAACTTGTCGGCGATGATCGTCTTGCCCGCGACGTCGATCTCCATGAACTGTTCGCCCTTCTTATCCGCGGCGGCCGTCCGCACGATCTCAAGAATGTCCGCCAGTGGTTGCCTCCATCATAATGTGTGCGCCGAACGCTTTTATTGCAGCCGCCGTTTGCGGTGCGAGCGGCAAGTGCTTGCTGCTAAGATACCGCAGAGACGACTCGATCGTTGCGCGCATCGCTCCGGGAAGGTCTCGCTCGGCCATTTCCGCCAGGCTCGCCCGTTCGGCATAGTCGCGCCCGGGTTCGAGTCCGTCGGCTAAATAGAGAACGCAATCGAGCACGGACATCTCACTCGCGGCAAGTGTGTGCTTGGCAATCGCCGAGAGTATCGCGGGATCGCTCACGCCGAACTCGGTTTGCGCCAACTCCGCACTGAGCGGTGCGTGCAGCACGATCGGATGAGCGCGTTCGAAATCGCTGATGGGCACGCCGCGCCGCCTGCACTCCTCGAGGAGCCCTTCCCCGGAATAGAGCCGCGCCAAATCGTGCAGCATTCCGGCGGTGCGCGCCTTGCTTGGATCCGCCCCATGAATGCGCGCCAAATTCTCGGCCATGCGCGCGACCCGCACGCAGTGCGCGTACCGGTGATCTTGTCCGATGTGTTTGCGAACGCGCTTACAGAGCTCCGTGAAGGTCACTCGTCGAGCGTTGAGCGCAGCGTGCGCAGCCGGTTCACGTAGATCTCGCTCTTGAGGTTGCCGGCCCACATCACGAGCGCGTTTTCGTTGTTGTCGCTATAGTAACCGCGCCGCGTGGAAACGGTGGTGAAGCCGTACTTGCGGTACAGCGCCTGCGCGACTTCGTTGCTTTCGCGGACCTCGAGCGTCATCCAAGAAGCGCCGCGCGCGATCGCTTCGTCGAGCAGCTTGATCAGCATGACCTCGCCGTACCGCCGCCCGCGATAGCGCGGCTCGACCGCGATCGTCGTGATGTGCGAGTCTTCGAGGATAACCCAAATGCCGCCGTACGCGACGATGTCTTCGCCCACCCGCCCGACGTAATAGTGCGCGAGCTTGTTATCGTTGAGCTCTTGATAAAATGCGTTGGCCGGCCACGTGGTCGTGAATGACTGTTGTTCGATTCGCATGACTTCGCGCACATCGGCGCCGGCCATCGGCGCGATGGATAGACGTTCATCGCCGGCGGCGATGGGGCGCGGATCGAGTTTCATTTCTTGGGAATGCTTACTGCCGGAAGCTCGCCGTAATCGGCGCGCACTTCGTGCAGCGACTTAGCCGGTTCGCGTCGCGCCGCCAGCATTGCGATCGCAAGTGCGCCGGGCTCAACGGCGCGTGGAAGAATCGTCACTTCAACTGCGCGTTCGCCAAGCGCGGCGCGCACGTCCTCCGCGCCGTTCCCGGTGAGGACGAGCGCCGGCGGCAAATCGCGGCGCAGCGTTTCGAGCACGTCGCGAATGTACCCCGATGCACGCCGTTCGCCGGCATTTGTTCGCAAGCGAACGGAAATGACGCCTTCACGCCCGCGGACGACGGTAAGCAACGGTCGGCCGGCCGCGTCCATTCCGCATTCGATCGCGTCGAAAGTCGAGACGCCGCAGAGCGGTACGTTCCAGCCGAGCGCGAGCGCCTTGGCATAACTGATGGCGATGCGGACGCCCGTGAAACTTCCCGGCCCGATGCCGACGCCGATACGGTCGACGCGCCGGCCCTCCACGACGCCCGAAATAGCCCGCATCCCGCCTTCCAGCGCAACTTTTCCCGGTAGCTCTTGGCTCGCGCCGGTGCGGCCGTTCTCGAAAAGGGCGGCCGAAAACGATCCCAAGCCCGCGTCGATGCCGAGTACCGTCATTGCGTTTGCACGCGCACGCTCCGCGGTTCGTCGCCTTTCCCTTCGATGACGATTGCGTAATTAGGCCGCGGCAAAATATTGCCGGCGCGTTCGCACCATTCGATCAGCACGATAGAAGTGCCGTCAAAAGCTTCGTCCAGACCCAGCTCGGTCAACTCCCGGTCGTCCTCGATTCGGTAGAGGTCGAGGTGATCGATCGGCGGCGTACCGTCGTAGCGGTGCCAGAACGTAAAGGACGGACTCGTCGCCTCCCTCCCCTCGGCGAGCCCTTTTACGAAGGCCGTTTTTCCCGAGCCCAGGGCACCGGAAAGTCCGACGACGTCGCCCGCTTTCAGGGTCCGTCCAAACTCGGCTGCGAATGCGCGCAGTTGCGCTTCATTGTAAAATGTTCGTTCCATCTTTACGGCGAATCAGCGTCGTGCAGTGAATAACGATATCATAACGCAGATCAACGTCGAAGACGAAATGCGGGAGAGTTACCTCTCCTACGCGATGTCTGTCATTGCATCGCGGGCACTCCCCGACGTGCGCGATGGCCTCAAACCGGTCCAGCGCCGCATCCTCTATGCGATGCGCGACATGGGGCTGGATCCGAGCAAGCAGCACCGCAAATGCGCCGGTATCATCGGCGAAGTTTTGAAGTCATATCATCCGCACGGCGACGGTTCGGTGTACGACGCGCTCGTGCGGTTGGCCCAGGACTTTACGCTGCGTTATCCGCTGGTCGACGGCCACGGTAACTTCGGATCGATCGATCCGGATCCGCCGGCTGCCTACCGTTATACGGAAGCGCGCCTGGCGCGCACGTCGCTCGAAGTGCTGAGCGATATCGACAAAGAGACGGTTCCGTTCGTTGCCAATTTCGACAATCAGGGAACGGAGCCGAGCGTTCTGCCCGGAAAACTGCCGCAGCTGCTGCTTAACGGCTCCAGCGGCATCGCGGTCGGTATGGCAACCAATATTCCGCCCCACAACCTCAACGAAATCGCCGACGCGATCGCCGCAATCATCGACGATCCAAAGGTTGACGATGACGCCTTGTGCGCGATCGTGCAAGGCCCAGACTTCCCGACCGGCGGGACGGTCATGGGACACGAGGCGATCAAGGAAGCCTACAAGACCGGCCGCGGCTCGATCGTCATTCGCGGCAAGGCCGAGATTGTGGAAGAGCGCGGCAAGCACAAGATCATCATCTCCGAAATTCCCTACCAGGTCTACCGCGGGCGCATCGTTGAGGCGATAGCCGAAGCGCACGCCGAGAAGCGCATTCAGGGCATCTCCGCGCTCCACGACGAGTCCAACCGCAAGGGTATGCGCGTCGTGGTCGAGCTCTCACGCAGCGCGACGCCGAAGATCGTGCTCAACCAGCTCTACAAGCACACGCCGCTGCAATCGAGCTTCGGATACAACATGCTGGCGCTCGTACCGGCCGGTGCGGCCCGCCCGGACGGCTCCGTGCCGCTCGAGCCGCAGGTGCTTCCGCTCAAGCAGCTGCTCGAGCATTACATTGCGCACCGCAAAGACGTCGTGCAGAAACGCACGGCATACGATCTGCGCAAAGCCGAGGAGCGCGCGCATCTGCTCGAAGGCTACCGGATCGCGCTCGACAACATCGACGAAGTCATCGAGATCGTTCGCGGCAGCCAGACCACCGACGAAGCTCGCGAGAAACTCACCAAACGCTTCAAACTAAGCGACGTGCAAGCAGCCGCAATTGTCGACATGCGCCTGCGCACCCTCGTCGGCCTCGAACGGCAGAAGATCGAAGACGAGTATCGCGATCTGATCAAACTGATCGCGGAACTGCAAGATATCCTCAAGAGCCCGCGCCGCATCTTGGCCATCATTAAAGCCGAAGTGCAGGACCTCAAGAAGAGATTCGGCGACGACCGCCGCACGGAGATCATTCCGGCCGAAGACGAGTTCTCGGTCGAAGCGTTGATTCCAAACATCGACGTCGTCGTTACCTACACGGTCGGCGGCTACATCAAGCGCGTCTCGGTCGATACGTTCAAGACGCAGAACCGCGGCGGCCGAGGGGTCATCGGCATCGCCAACCTCAAGCAAGAGGATATCGTGCGCAATTTCTTCATCACCAAGACGCACGATCATGTCCTGTTCTTTACAAACAAAGGCCGCGCATACAGGTTGCGCGGGTTCGAGATTCCCGACACCACGCGGCAAGCCCGCGGTACGGCGCTCGTCAATCTCTTGACGCTGCCACCGGGCGAAGAAGTGAGCGCAGTCTTCCCCGTTACGCAATTCGGCGGCGAACGCTACATGGTGATGGTAACGCGCAAGGGCGTCATCAAGAAAACGAAACTCGACGAGTTCGCCAACGTGCGCCGCAACGGCCTCAACGCGATCAACCTCGACGAAGGCGACGAGCTGCTCTCGGTCGACTTGTCGGACGGCACGCGCGACATCATCCTCGCGTCGGTGCGCGGCATGGCCGTGCACTTCAACGAGAAAGGCGTGCGCCCGATGGGCCGCAACGCGCGCGGCGTGAAGGCGATGACGCTCGATAACGGTGACTCGCTCATCGCGATGGATGTCGTCGAAGACGAGCGCCGCGAAGTGCTGCTCGTGACTACGCGCGCCTTCGGCAAGCGCACGCCGATCAGCGAATACCGTCATACCGCGCGCGGCGGCAAAGGCGTTAAAGCGTTTGCTAAGGAGCGCGAAGACATCGGCCAGGTCGTTGACCAGATCTTGGTTGCGCCTGAAGACCAGCTCCTGATGATCACGTCCGCTAATCAGGTCATCCGCATCAAGGTCGGCGAGATTCGCAAGGCGGGCCGCTCGACCAAGGGCGTTCGCCTGCAGCGTTTGGGAGAAGGCGACGAGGTCATCGCCATCACCAACCTGGGCAAGCAGGCGGCGCAACTCACCGAGATTACGGGAGAACCGCAACAAACGGAACTCTAGCGCGCCCCTCGCCCTTCGACTGGCGCGCCGAACGCGCGCTGCTCAGGGTGGTTCGACAGGCTCACCATGACAAAGGGAGCGCCGCCGCAAGTGTCATCCTGAGCTTGTCGAAGGACCCCGAGCAACGCGCCGGAAGCGCGTCTGTCGAGGGGCGAAACTAAGGGGCCCGCGCATATGTTAAACAAGTTGGAGGAATGAACCACCAGTGAGCGCTTTAGCCGACGTATCGCAAATAGATTTTCAACGGGAAGTTTTAGGATCGGGGGAACCCGTTCTCGTCGACTTTTGGGCGCCGTGGTGCGGGCCGTGTAAGATGCTTTCGCCCGTGGTCGAGAAGGTCGCGGCATCACATGCAGGCCGCGCGAAGTTCGTCAAACTCAACACCGACGACAACCCGCAATTAGCCGGTGAGTACCAGGTCTCGGGAATTCCGTGCCTCATTCTTTTCAAGGGCGGCAAGGCCGTCGATCGCATCGTAGGATACGTTTCGGAGCAAACGATCACGTCGATGCTCAGTAAACATTTGAATTGAGGCAGCTGCCGGCGGTAAACCGGTTTTTAGACAACCCTCGAATTGCGACGTTCGAGGGCATTGTGGGCAGAGAGAGCGTCAAACGCAGCATTGCGCAAACACTGGAAGACGCGCGGCGCGTCCCGTTAAACGGCGGGTACTCTTTCGAGTCGCTCTCCGCGACCATCATCGATCGGCTGCAAGCCGGCGTCTTCGAATCGCTCGTTCCGGTCGTTAATGCAACGGGTATTTTATTGCACACGAACCTCGGACGCGCTCCGCTAGCGCCCGCCGCGTTAGCGGCGATCGAACGCATCGGCGCAAGCTATTCGAACGTAGAATATGATTTGGAACGCGGGGAGCGCGGATCGCGCTACGGCCGTGCTGTGTCGTTGCTCGCTTCGCTAACTGGTGCGGAGAGCGCGCTCGTAGTCAACAACTGCGCGGCAGCTGTTTTGCTCGTGCTCGATACTTTTGCTCGGGGCCGCGACGTCATCGTCGCGCGCAGCCAGCTCATCGAGATCGGCGGCGGTTTCCGCCTGCCCGACGTCTTGGAGCGCACCGGTGCGCGTCTTGTCGAAGCCGGTGCCACCAACAAAATCTATCTCGAAGATTACGAACGCGCGCTCTCGGCCCACACCGCGCTGCTGATGCGCGCGCACCCGTCAAACTACGCGATAACCGGATTTACCGCCGAGCCGCATCCGAAAGAACTTGTGGAGCTCGGCCGGCGTACGGGTATTCCCGTGATCGAAGATTTGGGAAGCGGAGCGCTTTGCGACCTCGCGCAGTATGGGCTGGCCCGCGAACGCACGGTGCAAGAGGCAGTCGCGGACGGCATCGATCTGGTCACGTTTTCGGGCGACAAACTCATGGGCGGACCGCAAGCAGGGATCGTCGTCGGTTCCGCGGCTTTGATCGCGCGTTTGCGCGCTAATCCGCTGCTGCGAGCTCTCCGTGTCGACAAACTCACGCTCGCCGCGCTCACGGAAACGCTGCGCATTTGGGCGGCGCCGGCACGACACAAAGAGCTCCCGCTCTACGCGATGCTATCGGCCTCGCTCGACGAGTTGCGCGAGCGCGCCGGCGCATTTGTGAAAGCTGTCGAAGGCGCGGAGATCATCGAAACCACGTCGTATGCGGGCGGCGGATCGCTCCCGCAATCCGCGCTGCCGTCGTTGGGTGTTGCGGTGCGGCCGCCCGGCGGCGCGACTGCGGCCGCCACCCGCTTGCGAAAAAACGACCGGCCCGTCATCGCGCGCATCGAAGACGGCCGCCTCATCCTGGACCTGCGGACGATTGCGCCGTCCGAAGATACGGTCGCGATAGCAGCGCTTAAAGCGCTGTAACCATGCACATCGTCGGAACGGCGGGTCATGTCGATCATGGAAAGTCGGCGCTCGTCAACGCACTGACCGGAACCAATCCCGATCGCTGGCTTGAAGAGCAAATGCGCGGCATGACGCTCGACCTCGGCTTCGCTTATTTAAGCCTGGATGGCGTCGAAGCCGGCATCATCGACGTCCCGGGTCACGAACGCTTCTTGCACAACATGCTCGCGGGCGCGGCCGGCATGGAACTGCTGTTGCTGGTCGTCGCGGCGAACGAAGGCGTTCGGCCGCAGACCGTCGAGCACTTGCAGATTCTTCGCTATCTCAACGTACGCGCGACGATCATCGCCGTTACCAAGTCCGATCTCCTATCGCCCGAAGATCTCGCGCGAAGCTGCGATGAAATCCGGAGTGCGCTGCACGGAACGATCGCGCAGGAAGCGCTGCTGATCCCTGTCTCAAGCACAACGCGCGACGGCTTGGACGAATTGCAGACGCGCATGCGATCCGTCTTGATGCAGTTCCCGCCGCGCAGTCCCGAAGCGCCCGCATATTTGCCAATCGATCGCGTTTTTGTCTTGCCGGGCCACGGAACGATCGTCACCGGTACGCTCATGCAAGGAACGTTGAGCACCGGCGACCGCGTGAAACTGGAACCCAGCGGCAAGGCGGTGCGAATTCGCAGCTTGCAAAGTTTTGGAAAGCCGCAGCAAACCGTGGCGGGCGGGGCGCGCGTCGCCGCAAACTTGCCGGGCGTCGAAGTTTCGGAGATAGCGCGCGGCGAGGTGCTGACCGCGTCCGAACTGGAGCCTTCGCAAACATTTGCCGTGCAGTTCGCGGCACTTCCCGAGGCGCTGCCGATCTTGCGGCGGCGCAACGCAGTACGCGCGTACGTCGGCTCCGCAGAAATATTGGGGACGCTCGTCCTCGACGAGGAGCCGCGTGAAGGCGCGACGATCGGGGGCACGCTGTTCTTGCGGCGCGCCACTGTTGCATATCCCGGAACGGCGTTCGTGGTGCGGCGGCTCTCTCCGAAAAACCTGCTTGGAGGCGGACGCATCGAAAGCGCCGCGTTTGCGAATGCAAAAAGCGACGTAAAATCTCACGATGAGGATTCCGTGCTTGGCGTGTTGAGGCGCGGGTTCGTGGCTATGACCGCAACGGAAATTTCGCGCGAAGCGAATCTGCGCGAAGCTCGCGTCGAAGCGCTTCTCAAAAACCTCGAGAGCAGCGGCGACGTGCTTGCAGTATCGCGGCCGGCGGCTTTTATTGAAGCGTCTGAGGCCGAGAAGCTGCTTCAAGCGGTGCTGCGGTACTTGGAAGAAGCCGAAACGCGCGAACCGTGGGCGATGGGCACCACATCGGTGACAATCGCGCGTGCGCTCGACGTGCCTGAGGCGTTGCTGGTTCGTGTGCTGAACGCCTTAGCCGACGAGGGCCGCCTTGCGCGGCGCGCCGGTTTTTTCTCGACGACCGGGCACAGCCCGCAGCTCACCACGGAGCAACAGGCGTTTTTCGAAGAGCTCGTTCCGACAGATCCATCCAATCCGTTTCTGCCCGCCGAACTGGCGGCCGTTGCGGCTCGCGTCCGGCAATCACCGGTCATCGGCGCAGGGAGGGCTTTCGATATGCTCCTTGCCAAAGGTGCCTTCGTGAAGGTCAATGAGGAGCTGTACCGCGGTACGCAAATCGCGCAGATTCGCGCGCGGTTGCAGGGCTTCGTGCGCGAGCACGGCCGCATGACGATGGCGGAGTTTCGCGACCTGATCGGCACGTCGCGAAAATACGCCGTTCCGCTCTTGGAGTGGTTCGATGCGCGAGGGATAACGGTGCGCAGCGGAGATTACCGGATGCTGCGCACCGCGGAGGAGGTGCAGGCATGATCGATCCACGCGCCTTGCCGAAAGCGGAGCTGCACGTTCACATCGAGGGAACCTTCGAGCCCGCTCAGATTTTCCAATTCGCGCAACGCAACAATGTTCAACTGGCTTACCCTAATGTCGCGGCGCTCGAACAAGCGTACAAGTTTACGGACCTTCAGTCATTTCTGGACCTTTACTATGCTGCGCTGGCGGCCATCCGCACCGAGCGTGACTTCGAAGAACTGACGATTGCGTATCTGCAGCGCGCGCAAGCTCAAGGCGTACGCCACGCTGAGATATTCTTCGATCCGCAAGCGCACTTGGAGCGCGGCCTCAGCTTTGAGACTGTCATGAACGGATTATGGGCCGCGCTGCGGCGGAGCAGGAGCGAATTCGGCATAACAACAGCGTTGATCATGTGCTTTCTGCGCGATCAGCCGGAAACATCGGCAATGGAAACGCTTGAGCTGGCGATTCCGCACCGCGACAAAATCATCGGCGTTGGCCTGGATTCGGCCGAACTCGGAAACCCGCCGTCGAAGTTTCAAAGGGTTTTCGATCGCGCGCGCGCGGCCGGATTCCTGACCGTCGCGCATGCCGGCGAGGAAGGACCGTCCGAGTACGTCTGGGAGGCTCTGAACTTGCTGAAAGTATCACGGGTGGATCACGGTGTGCGCAGCATGGAAGATCCGAAATTAGTCACGCACCTGGCGCAAATGCAGATCCCACTGACGGTTTGTCCGCTTTCAAACGTGCGTCTGCGCGTGGTGGATCGCATGCAGGATCATCCGTTAAAGCGCATGATGGACGCGGGTCTGCGCTGCACGGTGAATTCCGACGACCCCGCGTATTTTGGAGGCTACGTCGCCGACAATTACAGCGCCGTCCACGAGGCGCTGGAGCTCACTGACGATGACCTGGTGCAACTGGCGCGCAACTCGTTTACCTCGTCGTTCATCGACGACGATACGAAGCAGCTTTACATGGCTGAAATCGACGGATTGGTAGCGGCAATATGAACGCAGACCGCATGACGGAGCGCGTGCAAGACGCGCTCAACTCAGCCTATACCAAAGCGCTCAACGAGCACAACCCGCAGACGGCGTCCGAGCATCTGCTCGCCGCGCTGCTCGACCAAGACGGTGGAATCACGCCGGAAATTGTGCGCGAAGCCGGCGGCGATCCGAAGGCGCTCGAGCAGCGCGTTACGCAAGCCATCGGGCAGCTCCCGCGTTTAACCGGGGCCGGCGCAGAGTCGGCTAATGTCACGGTTTCGCCCGAGCTGACCCGCCTGTTTTCGCAAGCCGACGTCGAAGCCAAGCAGCTTCAAGACGACTACGTCTCGGTAGAACATTTGTTGCTCGCATTGGCGCAGAGCGCCGGTGTAGTGGGCAAACTGTTGCGCGACGGCGGCCTGACGCGCGACAAGCTGCTGCAAGCTCTGCGTGAAGTGCGCGGCAATCAGCGCGTGACGACGCAGAATCCCGAAGGCACCTATAAGAGCCTCGAGCGTTACGGGCGCGATCTCACGCAAGAAGCCGAACGTGGAAAACTCGATCCGGTCATCGGGCGCGATGAAGAGATACGACGCATCGTTCAAGTGCTCTCACGGCGCACGAAAAATAACCCCGTGCTGATCGGCGATCCCGGCGTGGGCAAAACCGCCATCGTCGAAGGCCTCGCGCAGCGCATCGTGCGCGGCGACGTCCCCGAAGGGCTAAAAGACAAGCGGATCGTTTCGCTCGACATGGGCGCGCTGATCGCGGGGGCCAAATATCGCGGCGAATTCGAAGAGCGCCTTAAGGCGGTGCTCAAAGACGTGCAAAGCGCCGAAGGGCGAATCTTACTCTTCGTGGACGAGCTCCACACCGTGGTCGGCGCGGGCAAGACCGAAGGATCGATGGACGCGGGCAATCTCCTAAAACCCATGCTCGCGCGCGGCGAGCTGCACATGATCGGCGCAACGACGCTCGACGAGTACCGCAAGTATATCGAAAAGGACGCGGCGCTGGAGCGCCGCTTTCAGCCCGTATTCGTCGATCAGCCCTCGGTCGAAGATACGATCTCCATTTTGCGCGGCTTAAAGGAAAAGTACGAAGCGCACCATGGCGTCCGCATCAAAGATTCGGCACTGGTTGCGGCGGCCGTGCTCTCCAACCGCTACATCAGCGACCGCTTCTTGCCGGATAAGGCGATCGATTTGATCGACGAAGCCGCCGCTAAACTGCGGACGGAGATCGACTCGATGCCGCAAGAGCTTGATGAACTCACGCGGCGCGTCATGCAGTTGGAGATCGAACGCGAAGCGCTGCGCAAGGAACGCGACCGCGCGAGTAAAGACCGCCTTACCCAGCTCGAGAAAGAACTCGCGAGCTTGAAGGAAGAGCAGCTGGCGCTGCAGTCGCGGTGGCAATCCGAAAAGAACGCCGTGCAAAAGGCGCGCGCGCTGCGCGAGCAGATCGAGCAGACCAAGGTGGGAATCGAACAGGCCGAGCGCCAGTACGATCTCAATCGCGTCGCCGAGCTCCGGTATGGCACGCTGGCAGAGTTAGAGAAACAGCTCCTGCAAGAAGAGCAGAGCCTCGCTCAGCGCGACGGCAAAACGCGCCTTTCAAAGGAAGAAGTCGACGAGGAAGATATCGCCGAGGTGATCAGCCGCTGGACCGGCGTCCCCGTGACGAAAGTGCTCGAAGGCGAAGTGCAAAAATTGCTGCATCTAGACGAAGAGCTGCACAAACGCGTGATAGGTCAAGACGAAGCGGTCGACGCCGTCGCTGAAGCGGTGGTGCGATCGCGTTCGGGATTGGCCGATCCGAACCGGCCAATCGGCTCGTTCATTTTCCTCGGACCTACAGGTGTCGGAAAAACGGAGCTGGCGCGCGCACTGGCCGAGTACATGTTCGACGACGAACGCGCGATGATCCGCATCGACATGTCGGAATACCAAGAAAAGCACACGGTCGCGCGTTTGTTGGGAGCGCCGCCCGGCTACATCGGATTCGAAGAAGGCGGGCAGCTGACCGAAGCCGTCCGGCGCCGCCCGTACAGCGTAATTCTTTTCGATGAGATCGAAAAGGCGCATCCGGACGTCTTCAATGTCTTTCTGCAGATTCTCGACGACGGACGGCTGACCGACGGGCAAGGCCGCACGGTCGATTTCCGGAACACGATCGTCATCATGACCTCGAACGTCGGCAGCCACCGCATTCTGGATTACAAGGGCGGTTTCTCGGGCGCCGATTACGCGGTCATGCGTGCGACCGTGCTCGACGAACTGCGCCAGCATTTCCGGCCGGAGTTTCTCAACCGCGTCGACGAGGTGATCGTCTTCCACGCGCTCACCGAAGAGCAGCTCGAGAAGATCGTCGATATCCAACTCGAACGCGTGCGCCGCCGGCTCGCGGAGCGGCGCATCGAGCTCGACCTTTCGGAATCCGCCAAACGTCATCTGGTCAAGACCGGGTACGATCCGGTTTACGGGGCGCGTCCGCTCAAGCGCGCGATACAGAAGGAAGTCGAGACGCCGCTGGGCCGCAAGATACTAGCGGGCGAGGTTCGCGACGGACAGCACGTGGAGGTCGATTACGATGAGAATCGCGGAGAGCTGACGTTCAACGCACAGCCCGCGGGAGCGGTGGTGTAAGTATGGAACTCGCGTTCAGCGAGCAGATGCACTTTCTGCTTTCTTCCATCAAAGATATACAGGGAACGATTCGCGCGGTGGATACGAAAGTCAGTATCTTGCTGGCCGCGCTTGCGATTCCGCTGCCGCAGGTCGCTCTGTTTTTCGCATACTGGCATTCGCGCGGATTCTCTGCCACGGTGGGCAATGTCGTGATGGTCCTCGCGGTCGTTATGTATGTTCTCGCGATCTATGTCGCGGTCAAAACGCTCGTCGGCATAGGCGATGCGACTGGGCACATTCGTGGCGTCCGCGTGCAGAACACGTTTTACGCGGGAGGAATGTTCAAGCTGGACTGGCGCGATTCGCTGCGTGACCGTCCGGGCGTCCAATCGTCGAAGACGGTGGACGAGTACATAAAATCGCTGCCGGAAACGCGCGACGGAATGGTGGAAGAGCTTGCGATTGAAGCGATGGCGCTGGCGTATATCCGCGACATCAAACTCTACCGGCAGCGGCTCGCTTTTTCAGCTACCGTCGCCGCCGGTGCCATCGCCGTGATCGGGCTTATCGCGTAAGACTTACTTCACGGTGACGCTGAAGGTCATCGTGCGCGCGGCTTTGACGCCCTTTTGCCACGGCCGCGCATAGGAGAACGTAATCTGCGCGGTGCCCGGGCTGTTGGCCTTGCAGACGAAAATCTGCTCGCCGCCCGTGCCCATTTTCTGCTTCGCCGTTGCAGGCGGTCCCTGATATGCGGAACCCCACACGGTCACGACGCCATTCGAACTCTTGCCGGTCCAAGAATACCCGGTCGTCGGATTGCTCGGGATCGCGATCAAAAACTCTTGTCCGGCGGTGACGCTGACGGGCGAAGACGTGAAGACTGTTCCGTTATAAGTGTCGGCGAGCGCCGGTGCTGCTGCACCAAGCGAGAAGAGCATGGCGAGAAACGCGCCTTTAAAATTCATGCGTTGACTTTCTCCTTTTTCCGTTGGCGCAGCCGCGCCGTTTCATTGAGGATGCGTTTGCGAATGCGAATGGATTTCGGCGTTACTTCGACGAGCTCATCGTCCTCAATAAACTCGATGGCGCGCTCGAGTGAAAGCTCCTCGGGTGGCGCGATGTTGACGTTTTCGTCGGAGCCCGACGCGCGCATGTTGGTGAGCTTCTTTGCGCGCACGACGTTGAGCGCGACATCCATGTCATCGTTGGCTCGTCCGGCGACCATGCCTTCGTAGACCTCAACGCCAGGGCCGACAAAAAACCGGCCGCGCTGCTGCACGCCCATCAGCGCGTAGCCCGTCGTCCTGCCCGTATCGCTCGCAACCAGCGCGCCTACATTGCGGCTCGGTAATTCGCCCATCCAGGGCTGATGATCGTAGTACGTATGCGACATCACGGCCGTGCCGCGCGTCAGCGTTAGCAACTCTCCGCGCAACCCGAAGATTGCGCGGGTCGGCATCGTGTATTCGAGTCTGCGCGAGCCGGCGACCGATATCATGTTCGACATCAACGCTTTACGCTGACCGAGCGCCTCGATAACGGGCCCCGAGTATTCGTCCGGAACGTCGACGACCACGTACTCGACGGGCTCGTGCTTTTGGCCGTTGCGTTCGGTGATGATCACCTGCGGCTTCGAGACTTGCAGTTCGTAACCTTCGCGGCGCATCGTCTCGATCAGAATCGAAAGATGCAGCTCGCCGCGTCCGCGCACTTCGAACGTGTCGGCCGAATCCGTCTCCTCAACCCGCAAAGCGACGTTGGATTCCAGCTCGCGCATCAGCCGGTCGCGGATCTGGCGCGACGTCAAATATTTTCCTTCGCGTCCGGCGAACGGCGAGTTATTCACGCTAAAGAACATCGAGACGGTCGGTTCGTCGACCGCGACCGCGTGGACGCCCTCGGGCTCGCTGATGTCTGCGATCGTATCGCCGATGTTCAAACCTTCGATGCCCGAAACGCAGATGATGTCGCCGGCCATCGCTTCTTCGACTTCGATTCGCTCCAGGCCGAAGAACGTCAGCATTTTCGTCAGTCGCAAGCCGCTCTCGACGGTTCCGTCGCGCGAGACTTTGACGATCGGTGCATTCACGCGCGCGACGCCGCGGAAGACGCGGCCGATGCCGACCCGGCCAACGTACTGGTTGTGATCGATGGCTGAGACCAGCAGCTGCAGCGGGCCGTCTTCGGCCGGCGCCTCGGGGACGCGCGTGGCGATCGTCTCAAAAAGCGGTTCGAGGGTTTGGCTCTCGTCGTCGAGCTCGATCTTGGCGATGCCCAGCTTTGCATTGGTGTAGACGACCGGAAACTCGGCTTGTTCGTCGTTCGCGCCCAGTTCGACGAAGAGGTCGAAGACGTCGTTGACGATCTCGGCCGGCCGCGCATCCTTTCGATCGATCTTGTTGATCACCACGATCGTTTTGAGATCGAGTTCCAGTGCTTTGCGCAAAACGAAGCGCGTCTGCGGCATGACCCCTTCGGCGGCGTCTACGAGCAGCAGTACGCCTTGCACCATCTGGAGCACGCGCTCGACCTCGCCTCCGAAATCCGCGTGGCCGGGCGTGTCGACGATGTTGAACTTGATATCTCCGTGGCGGACGGCCGTATTTTTCGCGAGGATGGTGATGCCGCGCTCGCGCTCGAGCGGATTGGAATCCATCACGCGCGTCGCGACGTGCTGACCCTCGCGGAAAATGCCGCTTTGTTTGAGCATCGCGTCGACGAGCGTGGTCTTGCCGTGATCCACGTGCGCGATGATGGCGACATTGCGGATATCCGGGCGGGTGGTGATCATAAAGGGCGGGTTCGCGCTCGGGCGCGAAGCTTCCGGTATGGCAGCGCCAACAATCGAACGCATCGGCGAGCATCTGTTCGTCAATGCGGACTGCATTCGCGGCGCCGCCGCACATCTGGCCGACGGCAGCGTCGATCTGATTGTGACCGATCCGCCGTACGGAATCGAGGGCGATCGGCTCGACCGGCATTACAACCGTGACGAGCGCTTCGTCGACGACGGCTACGTGGAAGTTGATGCGCGCAAATATGCGAGCTTTAGCCGCGCCTGGATAGCGCAGGCCGAGCGCGTGCTCAAACCCGGCGGCCAGCTCTACGTTGTCTCGGGATACACGAACCTGTACGACGTGCTCGGCGCGCTGCGCAAGACGAATCTGCGCGAAATCAATCACATCATCTGGAAGTACAACTTCGGCGTCTACACGTCGTCGAAATTCGTCTCGTCGCATTATCACATTCTGTACTACGCCAAGCCGGGCAGCCGACGCCGGTTCAATTTGCAGTCGCGTTTTGCATTGGACGAAACGGCGGCGGACGGGCGTTCCCTCAACTACCGCGATCGCGAAGACGTTTGGAGCATCAACCGCGAGTACAAACCCGGGCAGCGCAAAAACAAAAACGAGCTGCCGAAAGCACTGCTCAAAAAAATTCTCGCTTACAGTAGTAAAGAAGGCGAGCTGGTCTGCGATTTCTTTCTGGGCGGCGGCTCGACTGCGGCGGTGGCTATCGGCATGAACCGCCGCTTTGTCGGATTCGAAATATCAGAGCCGACGTTTCGGAGCCGCGTTCCCGATCTGCGAAAGATCGTTCCGGGTTCGCTGCTCGAAGCGGAGCCGGATCCACATGTCGTGCGCAACCGCGGAAAGTCATGGAGTGCCGCAGAGCTCGAGCAGCTGGAGGGCCGCTTTCGCGAGTTGGATGCATCGGGAGCGACTCGCAGCGCGATCGTCGCTACGCTAAGTGCCGAACTCGAAAGAGGTGCTTGGGCAATCCGCAAGCGGCTGCGTTCGGCCGGCACGAAGAAAGTTTAAAAGGCCGCCCTCGAACCCACGGGGCGTGAGCCCCGAATGGCTAGCGGCAGTCTCATCCTTAGCGACGCTCTTCGTCATCGGGCTGACCGCGTATGCTGCCCTGCGACAAATTTCGCACCTGCGGTCGGGCAACCAGGTGGCAGCCCTACTGCCGTTGACCGAAAAATACCAGACGCCCGAAATCCAAGATTCACTCGATTACGTAATCGGTAGGCTGAATTCGGATCTGCGCGACCCGGCAGTCCGCGCGGGCGTAGCGGCACGTCCCAGCTCGGGCGCCGCCCGTCAGGCGAACAAAATTTTCAACTTTTACGAATCGGTCGGTGCGCTCGTTTGCGCGCGCGCGCTCGATCTCCAGCTCGTTCTGCGGTATTTCACGCTTCCGAGCGAGATGTGGGAAATCGGCGGCGATTTTATCGCGCTAACGCGCAGCACGCGCGGCAACGAAGTCTTTGAGAACTTTGAAGCGCTCGTCGCTATGCAGCTCGCTTACGAAAAGCGCCACGGTACGTCCCTCTATCCACGCGGTCTTCCGCGGCTCAAGCCGCGTCCGGTGTTGGAGGGCGAATCGGCCTCATAGAGCTTGAAGGGTGCCGGGGACCCGCGGCGCATTTCATGGCATGAGACAACCCATGATCGCATCCCAATTCAAGCGAAGAATGTTGCTCTGCGTGCTGGCCGCGGTGCTGGTGTGGATTCCGGTACGCGCGGGTGCCGTATCGCCTGGCCAATTCGTTGAGAATTTTTACGTTTGGTACCTGAGTGGGCTCGGATCGCCGAGCCGAGATTTCATGAAGCCACATACGCCGCTAGACCGATATGTGACGACGGCACTCTTGCGCAAGCTGCGATACGCTGAGGCGCATAGCGGCCCCACGGGACCCGATGCGGATTATTTTATGCAGGCTCAAAACTTGGATGAGGCGTTTCAGACCCGGCACGTACCGGGTTGGCGAGCTCGCATTACAGCTACCGCTCTGCGGTCGTGGAACAATACTGCAACGGTGAACGTATTTTTCAAAGGAGTGCATTTCGATCATGCACTGCAGGTTCATATTGTTCGCGTCAGCGGTGAGTGGCGGATTGATTCTGTAAACGCTCTGGGACGCTAGGGCCCATCGCCCCAAAATCACAATGATGCTCTTCTCGTTCATGGGAGAGTACGGGTCTGGTGGCCCGCACGGTCTTCAAAACCGCTGAGGCCGGTGCAAGCCGGCTGGTAGGTTCGATTCCTACACTTTCCCGCCACGATTCCACGATTGACGCGCATTACGAGGTAAAATCCTTGAAAAATGGCATGCGGCCCGGATTCTTAAAGACGCTCGGTGGTGAAGCCGGTTGTAAACGGCTTTCGGCGGAGTTTTACGCGCGCGTTGGCAAGGACCCGGTCTTGCGCCCGCTCTTTCCGGGCAAGAGTCTTCGATGCGCCACCGAGGAGTTTGCCGCTTTCCTCATTCAGTTTCTGGGTGGCGATGAGGACCAAGCCCAATCTCGATGGTGGTTGAGCTTGCGTGAATCGCATGCACGTTTCCAGATTGGTGCTGCGGAACGGGGCGCGTGGCTCAAGCACATGCAAGCAACGCTCGATGCTGTCCAGATGGATGACGGCGCACGAAAAGCGCTTCGTCAATTCTTCTTCGAGAGCTCTGCTTACGTCACTGGAAAAGAGACAGCAGCTTGGGAGTCCGGCGAACTCGGCGCGCGTTGGGCCGAGCAGCGTGCCTTGGATGAATGCATCGCAGCGATTGCCGGCGGCCGTGACCAAGAAGCTTTGGCCTTTGCACCGCGATTTGCGTCCCGGCCATCGGTTTTCGTTGGGCTGCTCGCGCGGATGATGCAATCCCGCCGCGAGCCACTGATTCGCTTTGTGATCGATGCCGTCCAGAGAGAGCCGTCGCTCATGACGCGGCGTTTCGCGGGAAAAACGCTCCTGCATTTTGCATCCGGCGCAGGTTGCCTGGATGTGGTGGAATCGTTGCTCCGGCTCGGCGCGGATCCGAACACGCGGGATGATGGTGGCCACACGCCGCTCTACCGCGTGGCGAACGAATGCGCTTCAGAGGCGGGACCGGAGATCGTGCGGGCGCTGGTGCGAGCCGGTGGCGACGTGAACGCGAGCGGCGGCGTCACACGGACGACTCCGCTGCACATGGCGGCCAGGCGCGGATTCATGGGAATTGCGCAGGCATTGCTCGATTGCGGCGCGGCGGCCGACGCCAAGGATACCAAGGGCGACTCGCCCCTGCAACGCGCACTTAACTGCCGCCGGAAAGAGGTTGCCCGGTTGCTAGCGGGACGCGCATCGTAAGCTAGCTCTCGGGGGCGGCTTCCCATTTGGGCTTCATTTCTTTGCCCCATTTTTGCGGATCGTCGTTATGCATCGCTTCCATTTGCTTGGCTACGTCCGGGTGTTCTTGCATGACGTGTTTAGTCATGGTTTGTACCATTTCGTCCCACGACCCAGCCGACAACTTTTCGTCACAGGTTCCGCCGAGGTCCTTACATTGCATGGTTTTCATACGTCACTCATCCCCTCGCGGGGGGCCGGTATAACACTCGCGTTCATGAGGGCGCCTGTTTTTCATAAAGCCTGAGATCGTGGTCGTATGCGTACATCATTCGGTGAAATTCCATTCCTAGCCGTTCGGCTACGCCGATCGACGGTGTGTTGGCTTGGTGTATCAGTGCGTACAAAACAGAGAGGCGAAGGTCGGCGAAAGCAAAGACGGTGACGGCACGCGCCGCTTCCGTCGCGTAACCGCGCCCGCGATACGCTTTATCGAAGAGCCACGCGATTTCGACGTCGGTGCCATGATCCGGAATGTAAAAAACGCCGCATGCGCCGATGACACGCCCGTCCGTTTTGTGCACGACGGGCCATATCCCGAAGCCGTCTTCTTTGTCGCGATCGAACATGCGTTGTAAGGACGCGCGCGTTTTCTCGCGATCTTTCACGCCTCCCGGGATAAATCGCATGGTTTCGGCGTCTCCATAAAATGAGAATGCATCATCAAGGTCGTTTTCGACGTCCCATTTTCTGATAAGCAGTCTCTCGGTTTCGATTGTATTCATGCCGGCTTAGCTCGCATCATTCGGCTGACCATCAGCGCCGGAACCGCCGCGACCAAGGCAATTCCCGCAGCGACGTGCCAGGCGATACCGTAACCACCGCTTCCGACGAGGTTCCCCATCAGCAGCGGCGCGATCGCCGCTGCGACCAGCATCCACATGATACCGAAACCGACCGCACCGCCGGCATGCTCTTCGCCGCCAATCTCCGCGAGCGCGAGCATCGCGAGCGCGAACCAGCCCTCACCCGCAAATCCCAATCCGAATGCGGCGATGCAGGGCAGCCAAATGCCGTTATGTCCGATGCCGCTCAACAGCATTGCGGCGCCGGCACCAAATATTGCGCAGTACACCATGGGAATGGTGCGGTTGCCCTGATAGCGGTGGTCACTCAGTCCGCCCCACGCCATGCGACCGGCGCCGGCCGAGAGGTGTCCACCCGCAAATATCAGCGCGGCGATCTCCGCTGAATACCCGCCGCCGCGAACGAGCGTGATCGGAAAGAACGTGATGAAGATGATCTGCAGTGACATCAGCAGCATCGCGGTCACCGTCACCAGAATTAGGCGCGGATCCTTACCGATGCACCCGATGTCTTCGAGCAGTTTCACAATCGAGACGTGTTCGCCGCAGAGTTCTTTCGGCTGCCGGTACAGAGACGCAGCTGCGGTGCAAACGACGAGCACGACCGCGCCGGCCGTAAGTAGCGCCCCGCGATAGCCATAATGCCAGGCGACGAGTGCAAAAAGCAGACTGCCGAATGCGCCGCCGACCGGCATGCCCGTTTGGCGGATACCCATCGCCAGCCCGCGTTGCTCGCGTGAAAAGAACGCGAGGATCGCATGCGTGCCCGCCGGATTGCTCGCGGCGTTGCCCACGCCATACAAAAAGATGCATCCGAGCAGCCACAGATAGTTCGGAAAAATTGCGGCCGCCATCATCGAGCCGCCCATCAGGACACCGGACTCGAGCAGCATCGCCTTGTCGCCATATCGGTCGCAGAGCGTTCCGCTTATGGCGACGGTCAAGAAACCGCCCACGACCATCGCGGTGGCGATAAGGCCCAGCTGCGCATGCGGCAAGTCAAACGAGCGCCCGACGTAGGGAACGAGCGCGCCGATGCCGCCGTAGAGCATCGACCCGGCGATCATCGATACTGTGAAGAGCGCGAGCACGAAAGAGCGGGACTCGCCGCGCGGCGTCAGGAGCACCGGGAGGGCATTCGGCGCTGCCGCGTGGGAATTTTTTTCCTAGGGCGAGAATCGGCGAGCACAGACCTCATGAAAAAGGCCTTGCAACAGCTTTTGCTCGACCGCGAACTGGATATGGCGTTCCAGCCGATCTGGGACCTTCGCGAAGACCGCGTCCTCGGTTATGAGGCGCTCGCGCGTCCGCCCGCGCACTACGGATTTTCCGGACCCGAGCAGCTATTCACCGTTGCGCACGGGTCAAAAATGGTGCACGAGCTCGACGTATTGTGCTTTGAAACGATCGTCCGTTCGGTCAAACACGTTCCCGACGACGTGCTGCTCTTCGTCAACGTTTCGCCGGCGACGCTCGAGCATCCCGAATTCGATCCACGCCGTCTGACTTATGGAATCTCGCGGCGCGGCTTCGATCCCACGCGCGTCGTGCTCGAAGTGACGGAACGCGCGATCACCGATATCGAACGGGTCGTGGAACGCGCGCTTTCGTTTCGCGAACTCGGCGTGAAGCTCGCGCTCGACGATGCGGGCGCCGGCAACGCGGGATTGTGGATGCTGAGCATCTTACCGGTCGATTACATAAAGATCGACGGCTCGATCGTGAATCGTGCGCTGACCGACAAAACCTGCCGCGCCGTACTCGCCGGCATTGCGGCAATCGCGCACGAGACCGAAAGCGTCCTGGTTGCAGAAGGTATCGAGACGCAAGAAGCGCTGCAGTTTATTCAGGGAATCGGAAAAGTTCATGCCGTGCAAGGCTTCTTAATCGCCGAACCTGCAATTGCCGGCACGGCCGATTTCAATGCGGCCACGCTGCGAAACCGGCTTTCCTCATCCAAACTGACGGCCTAACCGCGCCGAGCGCGCTCTCGAACTTAGAGTGTCCGAAATGCGCCGCCCGCTATGAAGCGGACGTCGAGCAGCATGTGTCCAGGTGCGGTTCGCCGCTGGTGGCGCGTTACGATCTGTTCGCAGCCGCTAAAACGTTCACGCGGGCGAATTTAGCGGCACGGGAGGCGTCGTTATGGCGATATAGCGAGCTTTTACCCGTGCGCGATCCCGCGAACCGTGTGAGCCTCGGCGAACAGTTTACGCCGCTCGTGCCGATGCGAGTTCTCGGCGATGAGCTCGGAATGGATCGGCTCTCCCTAAAAGATGAAGGGTTGCTGCCGACGGGTTCCTTCAAAGCACGCGGCGCGGCGGTCGGCGTTTCCCGCGCGCGGGAGCTCGGCGTCCGCGCATTTGCCATGCCGACCAACGGTAACGCCGGCGGCGCGTGGGCCGCATACGGCACGCGCGCGGGCATCGAGGCTTACATCGTGATGCCGAAGAGCGCGCCGGCGATCAACAAAGTCGAGTGCGTCATGGCGGGCGCGCACGTGTGGCTGGTCGACGGGCTAATTAGCGACGCGGGTAAGATCGTTGCAAGGGCCGTCGCCGAATACGGATTCTATGATGCCTCCACGCTCAAAGAGCCGTACCGTATCGAAGGCAAGAAAACGCTGGGCTTTGAGTTGGTGGAGCAATTCGCTTGGAGCGTACCTGACGTCATTCTGTACCCGATCGGCGGCGGGGTCGGACTCATCGGCATCTACAAAGCGATACGCGAGCTGCAGGCCATGGGTCTACTGGAAGAACGGCTGCCGCGCTTTGTCGCCGTGCAAGCCGAGGGCTGCGCGCCGATCGTGCGCGCATTCGACGCGCATCAAAACGAATCGACGTTCTGGAACGATGCACATACGGTAGCTTTCGGCATCAACGTTCCCAAAGCGCTCGGAGACTTCTTGGTGCTCGAGGCGTTGTATGAAAGCGGCGGAGCGGCGATCGCCGTCAGCGATGCAAGCATCATCGAGATGCAGCGCCGCATAGGCGAAAGCGAAGGGTTGTTCATCTGTCCGGAGGGAGCCGCGACGATCGCTGCTGCTTACGAGTTGCGGCGCCGAGACTGGATCGCTCCGCACGATCGCGTGCTGGCAATCAACACGGGCAGCGGCCTAAAATATCCGGAGGTTACAATTCCCGAGTTAGAGTTGCTCCAACCCGACGCGACGCTCCGGATCGATAGCGGTAAATAAGCACGCCGATCAGCGCAACGATAACGGCCTGCACACCCGGCTGCAGCAGTACCGGCTTGTCCAGCGACGACACGATGATCGAAATCGCGAACCACATTGAAAATCCCATGATGACGGCACCGACCGCAATCTGAACCGGGCGGTTGTGCGCGATTGCGGATTCGTTAGCGGCGTAGCGATCGGGCGCCGTGCGTGGAAAGAGCAGCATCCCCAATCCTAAGAGGAAAAAAACAACCATAGAGGCGAGAACGCGCACGTTTACGCCGAACACATAGCCCATCGGGATCGATTCGGCGAGCGCAAGCGATCCCAGGATGGCGGCGATCGTCAATGCCAGCACGGGCGTTTGAAAGCGCATGTGCGTGGATGCCAAACGCAGCGGCAACAATCCGTCTTGCGCCCACGCGTAAATCCACCGCGATTGCGCTAGATAGGCCGGCAGGAACGTTTTGATGACGATCAGCGCAACGAACACGTTCATGAGCGATGCTAACCAAGCCGGCATTACCATTCCCAACAGGCCGGTCGATGTTGTATAGGTCGTAAACTTCATCGCGGAAAGACCCGCGATCAGTTGCCACGGTACCGCATGATAGACCGCGAACGCGAAGAGCGTATAAATGACCGTGACCAGCGAAACTGCGATGACGACTCCCTTGGAAAGGGCGCGGCGCGCATCCAGCGCTTCGGCGCCGGTTTGCGTTGCGGTTGACAGGCCGAGGTATCCGAAAAACAAAACCGGCAGGGCTGTCCCGAACGCGGCGAGCGGATTCGTGCGCGTCACCGGCGCTGCGGCGAGGACATGTTGCACGGAAACGTGCAGATGGCTTTGCATTTCGAGCGCAAAGGTTTGTGGACTTGTGGAAAAGCCGTATCCGATGACAATCAGCGCGACTGCGACGACGAAACACATGGCGATCACGGCGAGCGTTCCAGCCAAACGGACGCCGCGCACGTGTATGAGCCAAATGCCCCACAGCAATACCAAGCCGGTAATCACCGTACCGGAGGTCGAGCTGAGCATTTGCGCGGCGCCCACCGCCCCCAGGGCGTCGCAGGCATTGGCCAAAAACTTTGGCGCCGTATAGGCCAGCGCGCCCAGCGAACCGCTGACGCCAAACCACGACAAGAACGTCGCTAAAAAACCAAGAAACGGGCTGACCGCTCGCGAGATGATCACGTACTCGCCCCCGGCGCCCACCAGCCCTGATGCAAAGAAGTAGCGGTAAGCGATGACCGTCATAAAAGTCAGCAGGCCGCCGACGATCATTAGCCACGGCACCAAGTCGCCGACGCCGGGCGCGGTCTGTTGGATCTGCGTGGAGACGAAGAAGAGTCCGGCTGCGATCTCGTTGGTAACGCCGAAGGCGACCACCGACCAGAGGCCGAGCACGCGCCGCAGTTCGTTCGATTGCACGAAAGCGGGCTTCGTCAAAAAAAAGAGCGCTCATTTGCTGAGCGCCAGTCTCTCTCCCTTAGTAAAAGCTACGGAGTCGGCGATGGTCGCGGCCGGCGCATGAAGCCGCCCGGCGGTCCGAATTCACGACTGTGCCCGAATCGATGAGGCCCCATCATTCCAGGGCCGCCGGTTGCGATCGTCAGCAAGAGTGCGCCTGGATCGGGCGTACGGCGCGCGCGCTCCATACCGCTGGGCCGCGGGCGCGGTGAGGGCATATTCGGATTGGCGGCACGCATTTTCGCAAGCGTTTGTTCGAACAGTGCACGCTCTTGCGTCCTGAACGACTGCGCGGCGTTCAGAATCGCTTGCTTCTCACCGCTGGTTAAAGCTGCATCGAGTTTTTGAATCGCGGTTTTCGGATCGGGATTGGTGGAGATCGCGAGCTGGCCGGCAACCGACGCAAGCAGGTTGCGATGGGCCGGCGTCAGCGTTCCCAGAATCCTCGCGCGAAACTGTTTATGCAGCGTTTCTATTTGTTGCATGTTCTGACGCATCGCACGGAAATCGGGGCGGGGCCAAGGACTGCCTCCGGCACCCGGGGGCGGCTGCGCCTGTGCAATGGCGAACGCCGGAACCAAAGCGACCAGAGCAAAGAGAGCGAGCAGTTTCTTCATACTCTCTTTCTAAACGCGCTTCCGGGGAATTGCCTGGGAAACGCGCGCGGGAACGTTAGCCGCCGCTTAGAAACCAAGCGCATGACCGATGCTCAAAGGCTGGCACAGGCGCTCAATCCGCTCACGAAGACGCCTCAGTTCTCCTACACCAAGGCTCGTGCCGCGGCGCGCAGCGACGCGGCGGTCAATTGGCCGGCGACCAAAGAGCGCAACGAAGATTTCAATCCCGAAGTGGACGGCTGCGAATCGTTCGTGATGAAAGACTGTAGCATCTGCGAGTGGCTGCCGGGCCAGTACCGCTACGCCGCGCGCTGATGGAGCTAACCGAGCACGCCCGTAAGAATCGCGCACATTGGAATCGCTTAGCTGATTCCTATCAGGCCGAACACGGAGAACAACTCGCGCGCGTACCGCTCGGATGGGGCGTTTGGTCAATTCCCGAAAGCGAGCTGCGCGTACTCGGAAATGTTCGCGACAAAGATGTGCTCGAACTCGGCTGCGGCGGAGCGCAATGGTCGATCGAATTGACGCGTCTAGGCGCGCGGTGCGTAGGTCTCGATAATTCGGAACGGCAGCTAGAGTTCGCGCGTAAGGCGATCGAAGAAGCCGGGCTACACATTTCTTTGATCCATGCTAGCGCCGAATCGGTGCCATTACCTGACCAGTCATTCGACATAATTTTTTGCGATCACGGGGCCATGACATTCGCGGATCCTACGCTTACCGTTCCCGAGGTAGCGCGACTGCTGCGGCCGGGCGGCTTGTTCGCGTTCAATGCGGAGACCGCATTGCATTTTATTTGCTTTGATACAGCCCTAGACCGTATTAGTACGGAGTTACATGCTTCTTACTTCGATAAGCGGAGCGACGAGGGAGACGGAAGTGTGTGCTTCTCATTGCCATATGGTGAATGGATCAAACTCTTCAAGAAATCAGGTTTTGAAGTCGAGGATCTCCTTGAGATTCGGCCGCCGCAAGGCGCAACATCAACCTATCGAGAGTGGGTGTCACACGAGTGGGCCCGCAACTGGCCCGCGGAACAAATTTGGCGGCTGCGGCGAATTAAAAAAGCAAGGTCGTGAACTCGGCGACTTGATGGAAGCCGAGCGCTTTATATAGCGCTAGCCCGGCGGCGTTGAAGTCATTCACGTAGAGTGAGATTGTCGGATAGTCTTTCAATAGACTATCGCATATTCCGAAGAGTGCGGCGGCTCCTAACCCGCGCTTGCGTAACTGCGGCGGCGTCCAAATGCCTTGCACTTGCAACGTACGCGCGTTATACGGCCCTTCGCTGCAATAGAAGCTGAGCTGATTTTCGAACTCTCCGACCCACCACGTTCCCCGTTCGATTGCCGCGCGGATGTTGGCGTCGAATTCCGCCGACCCCACGCGCGGATCGTAACCCAGCTCTTCGTGAATCATCGCCGCGGAATTCACGGCGACCGACTGCCACTCGGCGGGGCGTGCGCGGCGGACAGAAACGCCGCCCGGATCACCGCGCAAAGCGCCGCGATCGACGGCCAGCACCGGCTGACTTTCGCGCACGATGCGCGGCGCCGCGTGACGCGCTGCGACGCATTCCCAATAGCGCTCGACGGTCTTTCTCGGCCCGACGATCATGCGCTCAAACGTGGCCGCCGTCTTTATTGCGGCGAATGCGCCGATGATCGACTCGTCCCGCGCTGACAGCACGACCTGCCGTCCGAAAAATGCGACGCCTTCAATCTGCGAACCGTTTAGGCACACGTACAGATGCGGCCGGAGCGCCGGCGAATTCTGCGAGCCGATCATCCAGCTAAGGAACACGTCCTCGTACGGGTTGCGATCCAGATACGCCAGGGCGGCTGCCGTGTCGGTACGGCGGATCGGCCGCGTTTCGTATGCGCTCAGGTCAGTTTCACGACGAAGGCCGGCTTGCTCGTCGGCTGTTTACTGCCGCCCTCGGGCTCCACGCTTACTGCGACTTCGACGATTTGCGAAGCTCGCGCCGGAACGTGAACGACGGCAACGCCGCTGTGGTCGGGCATGAACGTTACCGATGGCGTCATTTGCTTGCCGCCTTTGCGCATGATCCAGGCCTGGTAGACCTTGCCGCGCGGAGGCATGCCCATCGACTGCATCGCGATGTACAGCCGGTTTCCATGCCGCACGACTTCACCGTCTTCGACCGCGAAGTGCTGCGATTCGGTCGACGTAAGATCGGCAAGCTCCGTCCGTTGCGCGGCAACTTGGCGGTTTAGCAATTTTGTATGCGTGCCGAGCTGGGCGAGCTGCGCCTGCGACTGATGCAGTTCTTCGTTTAAAGAGATGTTGAACGCCGACGTGACGAGCGCGACGGCCAAGCATGCCGCGGCAACAGCATAGGCCGGCCAGACGATGGGCCGCACAGCACGCATTTCACCGACGTTGTAAGGGCGCGGCCTCGCAGCGCTGCCGCGAACCTGGTCCATAATGCGCGCTTTCAACCGTGGGCTCGGAACCACGGCCCCGCCGGCTGCATCGCGGCATGCTTCAGCCGAATACGCGACGGCATCGACCGCGGGTTTGAGCCGCCGGTATTCGGCCGTGCACTCCGGACAGGTGGCCATATGTTCGCGCACGGCGCGCGCCTGACCGCGCGGAAGCGCCCCGAGTGCGTAGACGGCGATGTCGTCGAGCATCGCGTCGTGCGGGTTCATACCCTCACCGTACCCTCGAGCGCGCTTCGCAATTTTCCTAGGCCGGTTCGTATCCGCGTTTTTATCGTCCCGAGCGGAATGCCGCTGCGTCGCGCGATCTCGGCGTGCGTTATGCCGCCGAAAAAGCCCAGCTCGATCGGTTCGCGCTGCTCGGCGGGCAGCTGCGCCAGCGCGCGGCGCACGCTCTCGGCATCAATTTCCGAAAAGACCCGTTCTTCGAGCAGGTCGCTGTCGGGCATCGCGTCGCTCAATTCGGTCTCGGCTGGCGACTTGCGCCGGACGGAATCAATCGCTTTGTTGCGCGCGACTCGCGCGATCCAGCCTCCAAAATTCCCGCCTGCAAAACGTTCGGGGGCGGTCCATATTTTAAGGAAGACGGCTTGCGTGATGTCTTCGGCCGCCGTTGCGTCGCTGACGACGCGAAAAGCGATGCCGTACACCAAACGGTGATACGCATCATATAAAGACTCGAACGCGGCCGCGTCTTTTGTCCGTACGCGTGCCATGAGCCGGGCGGCGTTTTCCAAGGCTTATTTCGGTTCGCTTCATTGGGAGGTTCCCCCGGTCTGGTAACGCTTCGGCGGGCCTTGCGGATTGCCGCGTCGTAGGCTCGGGCGATGAACGCAATAGAAGAGATTCGCGCCGACATTCCGGATTTTCCGGGGTGCGAGGGCGAGGAAGAGTGCCGCGCCTCCGACGAGCAAGTGCGCTCGTATGTGGGGGAGCGGCTGACCGCGCTGCCCCTTGACAGGCTTTCGGCCGACGAGAAGGCTCTTTACGACGGCGTGTTATTTCGCTGCGAGTTCATGAACCAGAAAGCATTCCGGATCTTCGATGAGGATCGCAGCGAAAACCGCATCAAAGCCGTGCTCGAAGCTGATGCAGCACTGATCGCTGCGGCGAAAAAACTCGATCCGTCCGGGCCGCCGGTCGATGCGTTGAAGGCGATCAACGATGCCTTCGATCGCCGCGACGCGGCCATGCTGCAGCAGTAGCGTGTTTCTGCTCGCAGCGGCGCTCTCGCTGCACCTGCTTCCACAACCGCAGTCCGTGCGGGTTTCCACTTGCACCTTTCCGATCCGCGGCTCTCTCATCGCGCCGGCAAATAATTTCGATCCGGGCGCGCTGGATGAAATCAATGACCGGTGGAAAGCTCTTGGCATCCCGCTCTTACAGCCTTCCAAAGCAGAGATCCACACATCCAGGTTTCAAGGGATAACGTTTTTCAGCATCCTCTCCACACGCGGCGGCGAACGGCTGCCGAATGTAACAGTAGAACGCACGGCCCTGCCGCAACAGTCTTACCGTTTACGCGTCAGTAGCCAGCATGGGATCGAGATCCAGGCGGGCGATCGTGACGGAACATTCTACGCCGCGATGACACTGGCGCAATTGCCACAGCGCGTGAACGGGAAATGGATTTTGCCCTGCGTTGATATTTCCGATGCGCCGGCGCTGAAGTGGCGGGTGCTGAGCGACGACGTCTCGCGCGGGCCGCTGCCGAACATGCGCTACTTCAAAGAGCGCATCCGCACGATCGCAGCTTTCAAGATGAACGGCTATTCGCCGTACATGGAGCACGTTTTCGTCGATCCACGCAATCCGCTCCCGGGACCGCTTGACGGTATCACGCCGGCACAGCTGCGAGAGCTCTACGATTACGCGAAGCGCTATCATGTCACGTTCATTCCGGAGCAACAGTCGTTCGCGCATATGCACAATACGCTGGCCGTCGAGAAATATGCGAGCGCGGCGGAATTTCAGCACGACGTTCTGTTGAGCCCGGCGTCGCCGCTTTCGCTGGAGTATTTGACGCAGCTCGTGCGCGACGAGCTCGCCGTCATTCCGCATCCCGTATTCTTTCACATCGGCTCCGATGAAACGTCGGTGCTCGGCTTGGGTCAAAGTAAAGCGCTGGTTGCTCAGCGCGGCTTGAGTCAAGTCTATGCCAATCATTTGCAACAGATGGATCGCCTCATCGCGCCTTCGGGCGCTCGCATGATGGTGTGGGACGACGGCATCGAAAACGATCCGGCCATCATGACGATGATTCCGAAGGGCACCGTGGTTATCAATTGGCATTACGGCGCCGAGAAAAGCTTCCAAAAATATATCAACCTGATCGCGTCGGGAGGTTTCCAGCAAATGGTCGCGCCCGGCGATCACAACTGGAACCAAGTCTATCCGGATATCCGGACGGCCCTTGTCAACGAGCAGCGTTTCATCGACGAAGGAAAGGCGTCGCACGTTTTCGGCCTCTTTCAAACCGTGTGGCACGACGACGGCGAATCGCTTTTTGAAGCGACTTGGTATCCGGTTCTTTATTCGGCCGCCAGCGGTTGGGACGGGCGCTCCGTCGACCCAGCGCGCTTTCAATCCGATTTCCCGAGCGCATTCTTTGGGAGCGACGACGTACGCTACGGACGCGACATTGCCGATCTTGCGGACGCGCAGGCGCGCATGGCGGATGACTACAGTTATTCGAGCAATTATCTCTTTTGGGTCGATCCGTTCGATCCGCGCGCGTCGGCACACATGGCGAAGCTCGATTTGCGCGCGCTGCGCTTGGAGGCCGAAGACGCCGAGCAGCATTTGCTGCAGAATAAGCCGCCACTCCATGCCAACGCCGCGCGCGTCATGTTCTTAGCCGCGCGCAAATACGATTTCATCGGCCGCAAGTTTCAGGCAGCGCAAGAGATCCGCGATTACTACGCCGATGCGCAAGCACAGGCCGGCAAGCCGCACTCTCCGACCGGGCGCGACCTCTTGTGGGCCAAATATTGGTTTTG
Source organism: Vulcanimicrobiota bacterium (assembly GCA_013036105.1). Lineage (GTDB taxonomy): Bacteria > Vulcanimicrobiota > Vulcanimicrobiia > Vulcanimicrobiales > Vulcanimicrobiaceae > Rubrimentiphilum. The sequence continues at coordinate 70,125 of JAAXCX010000003.1, read as the reverse complement.
GGAATTGCGCGACCGATATGAAGAGATAAGGCCGCTTTACGCCGCTGCCTGGAGGTACGAGAATCGCGAAAGCCATTTGGCAAGCAATCTGCAGCGATACGACATTGCCGCCGAACAAAACATTGAGCGTGCCGATAAGATGTATGCTTGGACGCTAGATTACTACGCGGGCAAACCGCTCCCGGATCTACCGTGGTAAATAGATGATTGCGCCGTTGCTGATTCTCGTCGTCTTCTTGGTCTTCGCGGCGCTGATGTACACCCGGAAGGTTCCCGCTTTGCTCGCGCTACCGGCGATGGCGGTTATCATGGCGTTGGTAACGGGCGTGCCGGTTGCGGGCGTAGGAACGATTGTCGTAACGGGCGCGTCCGCGCTCGTGAAGGTTTATGTTGCGGTAATCTTCGGCGCGATGCTCGGACGAGTGACGCTCGATACGGGAATCGCGCGCAGCATCGTCAACTTCGCTGCCGAGTTCGGCGGCGAGCAGCCGCTCGCGGTGGCGCTAGCGCTCAGCGCCGTGGTTGCGCTGTTGTTCGTATCGCTATCGGGACTCGGCGCGGTCATCATGGTCGGTTCGATTGTCTTGCCGATTATGATGACGATCGGCGTGCCCAGGAAAATTACCGCGACGATGTTCCTGATGGCCTTCGCGCTCGGGTACATCTTCAATATCGTGAACTGGAAGTTTTACACGCTGTACTTCGGCGTGAACCAGCAGCAGATGTACGGCTATGCCATCGATCTAGCCGCGATCGACCTCATCGCGCTTCTCGTGTACGCGTTCGTCTCATTCCGGAAGGCGCGAGGGTATGCCACTTGGGCGGTGCGCGCGAAAGCGGAACCGCAAGCCCGCCACGTTCCGGCGTACGCGCTCATCACGCCGATACTTCCGATCGTATTATATTTTGCATTTCATCTCGATCCGATATTGGCTTTTGCAATCTCTGCAATCTATGGCGCGGTCACGGCGCGTCCGGCACAGTCCGTTCAAACGCTGACAGCCGCCGCAATCCGCGGGCTTGAGGACGCCGCACCGGCAATCGTGCTGTTCATCGGCATCGGCATGCTGTTCACTGCGACGCAGGCGCCGGAGTTCAAGGCCGCGCTCCACGGGCTTGGATCCACGCAAGCGTTGCATAATCCGTTCGTTTACGTCGCCGTTTTCGGTATCCTCAGCCCGCTCACGCTCTATCGTGGACCGCTCAACCCGGTCGGTGTCGGCATCGCCGTCTTCACGATTCTGCTATCGGGTCATGCAATGCCGCCGGTCATTCTGGTGGCGGCAATCATGGCAGTCGTGCAAGTGCAGAATGTCTGCGACCCGACCAACACCGCCAACGTGTGGATTGCCAACTTTACGGGCGTACAGATCGTCGACATCACAAAACGGACGTTGCCATATCAAGTCGCGGTTGCACTTGTCGCGTGCATCGTCGTGGTAACTTCGTCGCCGCACTTGTTCGGCGTGCATCCGTTTTCGGCCGCGATTCCGGCGGCCAGCGCGCAGGAGCTCTATCCGCCCGGAATGTTTGCCGGGGCGCCGGCCGCGTCGCGCATTGCCGTCGGATCGGACTCGTCGCCCGATGCGCAAGCGGCGGTTCCCGCGGTCGTTGAAGCGCTACGAAGCGTGCCCGGCACGCAAGCCTTCGCTCAACAAGACGATCCCAACGGTTCGGACTGCTCGTCAAAACGGTACGCGGCCTATGTCAACGTGACGTCGACACGCTTTACGCTCATCGAAGGGACCGACGTAGATATCGGCGTGCAGCTCTTCGATTGCGGCGGATGGGAAGTGACGGAATGGCACGACCACGCGGTGTTCGCTCAGCCTACCGAAACGAACGCTGCGCAGCTGGCCCGCCAGGGCGTTGACCGTTTGATGGGCTGGGCCCGTAGCAATCCGCAGCGCTGGAGCAACTTGCAGCAGCGCGGACTTGCGTTTGCGCCGGGCGATCCGCCTTCATATTATTACGCGCTTTACAAGACGGTGGATGGAAACATGCGCGCGTACGTTCGCGCCGGCGGACCCGCCTATGCGGCCGGCATGCGTACCGACGACATCGTCGACAAACTCGACGGACTTGATTGGTGGATGTACGGCACCTACCAAACGCAGGCGCGCGCGTACGATGGAAAACCGCATTCGTTCCAACTCGAGCGGTCCGGCTCGACGATTGCCGTCCAGCTCGGCGCACCGTTCGCCTCATGATCGACCATCCGCCGGAGCGCTTCTCGGCGCGCGCCGGCGCCTACGCGCAGACCCGTCCGGGGTATCCCCCCGAAGCGCTCGATGCGCTGCTCGAAGGATTGGGGCCGCCCGAAAAGCTGACGATCGCCGATATCGGAGCGGGTACAGGCATCGCATCGCGGCTATTCGCGGAGCGCGGAGCCACGGTCTTTGCGGTGGAGCCGAATCATTCGATGGCCGAACAAGCCGAGCCGGATCCGCGCATCGAGTGGATCGACGGAACCGGCGAAGATACGCGCCTGCCCGATCGGTCTGTCGATGTCGCCGCCGCATTTCAAGCGTTTCATTGGTTCGATCCGACAGCTGCCATTGCCGAGTTCAAGCGCATCAGCCGGCGACGCATCGCCATGCTCCAATACGAACGCGACGAGAGCGATCCGTTCGCCGCGGCTTACGGTGAGCTCGTGCGGCGTTACGCAACTGAGCGGATTGAGCCAAAGCGGTTCGAAGTACTCAACACGTTTGCGCGGCTAGCGGGATCGAGCTGCGTGCGCAGCGAGCATCGCTACGCGCAGAGTTTGGACCGCGGCGAGCTGCTGGGCCGCATGGCTTCGACCTCGTACCTGCCGCGTGACGGGGCGCAAGCGGACGAGCTTCGCGACGAAGCCTCAGCATTGTTCGATCGCTTCGCGCAACGCGGCCGCATTTCGCTCGCAATGACCTGCTTCGTACTGCGTGCCGATGCGTAAACTCCGCCTCGGCGTTGACGTCGGTGGGACGTTTACCGACGTCGTCGCGATCCATGCCGAGAACCGTGAAATCGTGGCGCGCGTGAAGGTGCCGACCACGCATACTGCGGCAGCGGGCGTAGCGGCCGGCATCGTAGACGGAATTGCGCGGCTCTTTTCCGATGGGATCATCGACCCGGCCGACGTTTCGTTCATCGCGCATTCCACGACGCAAGCCACGAACGCGCTGCTGGAAGGCGACGTGGCCCAAGTGGGCGTGCTCGGATTACTGAACGGACTCGGGCCGCTCGCGCGTATGCAGATGCGCTTTGGACGGTTGCAATTGGCGCCTGGTCTCCCGTTCGAACCGAAATTCGCATTCGCTTCGGTGCACGATCGCGAGGGAGTCGAGGCGGCGGTCGGCGCGCTCAAGCAAAGTGGAACGGAGGCGCTCGCCGCGACCGAAGCATTTTCGGTCGACCGCCCGCAAGGCGAGATTGACGCAGTGGCGATTGCGTCCCGGGCTGGACTCTTCGCAACCAGCGGTCACGACGTCAGCACGATGTACGGCTTGCGCGCGCGCACGCGGACGGCTGCGATCAACGCGGCTATTCTTCCGAAGATGGTGCGCACCGCGCGCATGACGGCCGGCGCCGTGCGCGAAGCGGCGATCGATTCGCCGCTCATGGTTATGCGCAGCGACGGCGGTGTGATGGATGCGCGCGAAATGGAGCGGCGTCCGATTCTCACGCTGCTCTCCGGACCGGCTGCAGGCGTCGCCGGTGCGCTGCTGCACGAAAACGTCACCGACGGCATCTTTATCGAAGTGGGTGGCACGAGCTCAGATTGCTCGGCGATTCGCGCGGGCATGCCGCAGATGCGTCCCGCGCGCGTCGGCGGACACCGCACGATGCTGCGCACGCTGGACGTGCGAACGCTCGGAATCGCGGGCGGCAGCCTGATGCGCGCGGCCGACGGAAAGATTGTCGACGTCGGCCCGCGATCCGCGCATATCGCGGGTTTGAGCTATGCGTCTTTTCTCGAGCCGGGCGCGATTGAAGGAGCGCGGTTCGAGCTGTTCCGTCCGAGCGCGCACGACTCGGGCGACTATGTTGCATTGCGCGGCCACGACGGAGCGCACATCGCCGTCACGCCGACGTGCGCCGCAAACTTTTTGGGATACGTCCCCGCATCGGCATTCGCGTACGGAAACGCCGAGTCGGCGGGCAAAGCGCTCGCAATACTCGGCGCGTATTTCGGCTCGACCGCGGAAGGCATCGCGCGCGAAATGCTGGATATCGCGGCGGCCAAAGTCATCGCCGCGATCGAAGAGCTGATCGCCGATTACGAACTCGACCGGCATGCGGTCGTCGTGGTTGGCGGCGGCGGCGGCGCGGCGGCACTCATTCCTTACGCCGCGAAGAAAACCGGATTGGATTTCCGGCTCGCGCGCGATGCCGAAGTGATCTCTCCGATTGGCGTTGCGCTCGCGCTCGTGCGCGAAGTGGTAGAGCGAACGGTCGTGGATCCGTCGCCGGACGAGATTCTGCGCATCCGGCGCGAGGCGCAAGACGCCGTTGTTGCGGCCGGCGCTTCACCTGAGGGCGTCGAGACCGTCGTTGAGATAGATTCCCAGCGGAACATCGTGCGGGCCACGGCGTCGGGAGCGACGGAGCTCGCGGAGGCTGCCTCGCACGCAACGTTGGACGAAGACGCGCGCCTAGCCGCTGCCGCGCGTTTAATGCGCGCGGCAGTTGCAGACGTTCGAGCGGTCGCGCGCACTCCGGGTTTGACCATCTACGAATCCGGCGCGATGGTACGCGTGCTCGATCGCGGGGGCGTCGGGCGGCTGACCCTGCGGGACGGCACGGTTCGCGTCACGGCGGCCGGCTGTGCTGCCGAAGATTTGCGCGCCGCGATCGAAGACGCCACGGCTTTCGGCGACGTCGGACGGGCGATGCCGAATCTGTACGTCCTGCACGGCGCGCGCATCGCCGATTACAGTGGGCTGCTCTCGGCGGAGCAAGCCGTGGCGCTCGCCGAAGAAGAACTCGCGGGCCGCGAGCCCGACGCTCCGGTTCTCATCATAACCTCACGCCGTCCGGCGTAACTTGGCGGTCAAAGGGCCGATAGAGAGATCGTATGGCGCACATAACGGTCGAAAATAATACGCTCACCATCGAGCTCTCGACAATGGACAAAATCTGGGCCATTCACGGCGGGTTGAAAATTCCGCTTTCGCATATCACATCGGCGAGAGTTGAAGACGAGAACGGGTGGGATTATTGGTGGCGCAAGGTCGCGGGAACGGTCGCGCCCGGGCTAAAGACGGCCGGCACATTCTTTGCCGACGGCGGGTTAGCGTTCTTAGATTTCGGAACCGGCCGAAACTGCATCGTGCTCGAAACCGAGCACGAGACTTACAAGACCATGATTATCCAACCCGACGACGATCCCGACCGAATTGCGGCCGAGATCAATCGCCGGATTGGCAGATGACTAGTTGACGCGAGGTTGTTTTACCGCGAGACCCTCAGCTAGTTGCAGCGCGACCGTACTCTTGCGGCGGCCGTAAAAGAAGTAGAAGAAGAGTCCGCCGACAAGCCAGATAATTCCGATGAACCAGACAATCGGGAAAAATCCGAAGAGCACGGGGTTACCGACTTTCAAGAAGATGATCAGCCCGAGCGCTGCCACGGCTGAGAGGTACGGCAAAAAGTACGGTCCCAACGGTACGGTAAAGGCGCCTTTCAATTCAGGATGACGCCGCCGCAGAATCGGTACTGCCAGAGAAGTAAGGATGAACGCCAGCAGCGTTCCGAAATTCGTGACCGAGCCCAAGATTCCGAGTGGAAAGAACGCACCGGCGGCTGCAATACAGACGCCGAAAAAGATTTGCGATACGATTGGCGTGCGCCAGGTTGGATGGATGGTCGTGAAGCTTGGCGGGATGAGCCGGTCGCGCGACATGGCGTAAAACACGCGCGCCTGTCCGAACATCATTACGAGGAGGACGGTCGTTAAGCCGGCGATGGCGCCGAAGGAAATGATCGTGCCTGCCCAAGCGAGGCCGACCGAGTTCATGGCGAACGCTACCGGAAAGGCAACGTTGAGTTTATCGAACGGCACCATACCGTTCAGGATAAAGACGACGATAATGTAGAGAAGGGTGCAGACCGCCAAGCTCATCAAAATGCCAAACGGCAAATCTTTGGCGGGGTTTTTCGCTTCTTCGGCGCTGGTCGAGACAGCGTCAAAGCCGATGTAGGCGAAGAAGATGAACGCCGCACCGCCCAACATGCCGCCCCATCCGAATGGGAAGAAGCCGCCCGCGCCCGTCGTCGGTCCCGCCGGAAGATGGAAATTCGCGGTGTTGATGTGGCCCACGCCCAATGCAATAAAGAAGAGCACGACGAGCACTTTGAAGCTGACGATCCAAGCGTTGACGGTTCCAGATTCTTTTGTGCCACGTACCAGTAGCGCGGTGATCAACAATATGATTCCGGCCGCCGGCAAATTTGCGATGCCCGGCGTAGGATCCCAGTGGCTATGCTGCCACGCTTGCGGAATAATGAGGCCGAACTGATGCAGGATGTTGGTGAAGTAACCCGACCATCCGACACTTACTGTCGCCGCACCGACGGCGTACTCGAGGATCAAGCCCCATCCGACAATCCACGCCAACAGTTCTCCAAATGTTGCGTACGTGTACGTGTAGGCGCTTCCCGAGATCGGAATTTTGCTTGACACTTCGGCGTAACAGAGCGCTGCCAATGCACTGACAATGCCGGCGACGATGAACGAAATCGTAAGGGACGGGCCGGCACGTGTCGCCGAGGCGACTCCCGTGAGTACGAAGATGCCGGTGCCGATGATTGCGCCGATACCCATTGCCGTGAGCGCCCAAGGGCCGAGCGAGCGTTTAAGACCGTGTTCGTGGTCGGCGCCCTCGGCAAGAATGGTCGCGAGAGGCTTTACGCGTGATAGCATGCGGAGCCGTTTACCCCTTGCCTTGCTACTCCCTGTCGCCGGAGGCAGCGCTTTCGCGTCGAAGGCCGCGGCGAGTGAAAGAGTACGACGTCCTGGTCGTCGGCGGCGGAAATGCGGGCTGCGCCGCCGCGATTGCGGCGGCGCGACGTGGCGCGAGCACGATGCTCGTCGAGCGCTACGGTTTCTTGGGCGGGACGGCGACCGCAGCCATGGTTGGACCCTGGATGACGTTTCACTCAGGGCAGAAGCGCATCGTCGGCGGCATTGCGCAAGAGATCGTCACGCGGCTGCAGGCGATGGGCGGATCACCCGGACACTTGCACGACTCTTCCGATTACGTTCCGACCATCACGCCCTTCGATCCCGAGATACATAAAGCGCTGCTCTTTGAGATGATGCGAGAGGCCGGGGTGCATCTGCTGGTCCACGCGTACTTCCTGCGTGCCGTGATGGATGGTGAAGCCGTCGCCGGCACGGTTTTTGCGACCGTTGCGGGTGAACGGGAATACCGCGCGCGCATTACGATCGACGCGACGGCGGACGCGTATGTCGCCGCTTCAGCGGGCGTCGAGACGCAGCAAGGCGACGAGCGCGGCCGGGTGCAGCCCGCAACGCTGATCTTTCGCTTGAGTCATGTCGACCTCGCGAAAACCGCCGCATACGTTCGCATGCATCCCGATCAAATGCGCACGTCGCTAAAAACGCACGAGCGCACCGCGCCGGCGTTGACGGCGGTCGCTGGACTCTACGAATTGTGGCACGAGGCCCAAGCCAAAGGCGACGTCACCATTCCCCGCGAGGTCGTCTCGTTTTTCATTTCGCCGTATCCGGACGAAGTTACGGTGAATATGACGCGCGTCGTCGACATCGATCCGCTCGACCCCGACGACCTGACTCGCGCGGAAGTTGAGGCGCGCGCCCAAGCGATGCAGCTCTTCGACTTTTTCCGCAAGCGCGTGCCGGGGTTCGAAAACTGCCGAATCGCTGCGACCGCGACGCAAATCGGCATTCGCGAATCGCGCCGCATCGTTGGCGAATACACGCTGACGCGCGACGACGTGCTTCAAGGCAAACACTTCGACGACGCGGTTGCGCGTAGCGCGTATCCGATCGACATTCACAACCCGTCGGGCACGGGCACGCAGACGCACCGGCTGCGAGCGGGCGAGAGTTACGAAATTCCTTACCGCTGCTTGGTCCCTGCAAAAGTGGACCGGCTGCTCGTCGCGGGGCGCTGCATATCCACTACGCACGAAGCGTTGGCTTCCACGCGACTGACGCCGACGGTCATGACGCTGGGTCAAGCGGCCGGCACGGCTGCCGCGCTCGCGCGCGATGAAAAAGTTAGCGTGCGCGATGTGGACACGGCGAAGCTCCGCGCCGCGCTAAAGGCAGATGGTGTGATCTTATGAAGATCGAGTTTTCCGATCTCGGCGACTGGGGTCAGGAGACCGAGTTGGTATCCGAATACGATCCGAATGGTCCCGTTATTCGCATTAACTCGCGCGTCGCCGACAAGCTTCCGCCCGAAGAACGCGCGGCTTTTGTGAAGCGCGCCATTGCGCACGAGCTCTACCACCACATGGAGCATTGCGGCGACATTCCCATTATCGCCGATCGCGGCGCGCGCGAAGAGGCAGCTTCGTCCTTCCCTTCGACTAGCGTTTCGCATGCGCGAAACGCTGCTCAGGACAGGCTGCACAGGATAACATAGCGTGAAATTATACGGCGGAATTGACGCGGGGCAAAGCCGTACTGTCGCCACGATCGCGGATGAATCGGGACGCGAACTTGGGCGCGGCGAAGCCGGTCCCGCCGACGAGATCGGACAAGACGCGAACTCGACGCGTTTACGCGACGCCTTGCGCTCGGCTTACGACAAAGCGGCCGCCGCGGCAAAATTGCCGGCGGACGCGCGGTGCCAGCGAGTCGTCGCCGGCATCAGCGGATACGAGGGACGCGTTTATGGACGGGCGCCTGAATTGCCGTCCCGTGAGTTGGTCTTCGTGCATGACGCGGTGATCGCGCACGCCGGAGCGTTTGAAGGCGGGCCTGGGGTCGTCGTTATCGCCGGAACGGGTTCGGTTTCGTACGGTGCAAACGAGCGCGGCGAAACGGTGACGGTCGGCGGCTGGGGCTATCTGTTCGGCGATGAGGGAAGCGCGTTCTGGTTCGCGCGCCGCGCGATCGAAGACGCTATTCGAGACGAAGATGCCGGCAAGAAGAATCCGTTTGCGCAGACGCTGCTGCATCATTTCGGCAGATCGTCGCTGCACGAGCTCGTGCGCTCGTTTTATGCGGGCGAGATCTCGCGAACGGCGCTAGCCGAGTTCGCGCAGGCGACGATCGAACGGTCCGGATCGGATCCCGCCGGCGAGCGATACGTGCAGCAGTGCGCACAAGCCCTCGCCGATTTGGCCGTGCGCACGATGGCGCGCATCGGATTGCATGCCGGGCCGCTCGCATTTTTGGGCGGCATGACGAAGAGCGCGGTCATGAAATCCGCGATCGCGAGCGCTGTGGAAGAATCTGCACCGGAAGCCAAGCTCATCGAACCCGCGGGCGACGCTGTTTCCGGCGCGCTGTTTTTGGCACGAAAGCCATGAGCGGCAAGCACGAGCTGTTGGAACGCCTGCGCGGCCGCTTGATCGTCTCGGTGCAAGCCGCGCCGGGGTCGGCACTCGACGATCCGCTCGTCTTATGTGCGATGGCCGCTGCCGCGAAAGCCGCGGGCGCGGCCGGCCTTCGCCTCGCCGGCGGAAAAAATATCGAAGCCGTTCGCAAACGCGTCGATCTTCCCGTGATCGGCATCGTAAAACGCGAGTATCCCGGATTCGAAGCGTACATCACGGCGACGTTGCGCGAGGTTCGCGAGCTACTGAACCTTGGTGTGGAGATTGTCGCGTTCGACGCGACCGGCCGCCCGCGTCCCGGCGAAGCCGCCGTGCCGCAGATCGTCGGCGAGATTCAGAGCGGCGGTGCGCTGGCGATGGCTGACTGCGCCGAGGCCGCCGACGGAGTCGCCGCGCAGACCGCCGGAGCGGATATCGTCGCGACCACCTTGTGCGGATATACGAAGGAGACGGCCGGTTGCGCGCTTCCGGCGCTCGACCTCGTGCGCGCCTTCGCCGAATTGGACGCCTTCGTGATCTGCGAGGGCGGAATCCATTCGCCCGCCCAGGGAGCCGCCGCCCTCCAGGCCGGCGCCGCCGCTATTGTAGTCGGGACTGCCATTACCAATGTAGAGTGGCTGACCCGGGAATACGCCGCAGCCCTTCAAAGGTCGTCGCCCGCGTAGGACGCGCTTTCCTATACTACTAATACGCCTATCCGGCTGCTTTGGAGATTCGCACACTTTTGCCAGAAAATAGGGACCCGGTAGTCCATCTCGACCGCCAGTTCTGGATCGTCACGGCCGTTCTCGGTGTGCTGGCGCTCATTTCGATCTTCTGGTGGGTCTGGGCGCCGATCACGAGCATCATGCCCGAAGCGGTTGACAAGGCACAGCAGATCGACGCGCTGTTCCGCTTCCTGGCGGCGTCCGGCACCGCGCTCTTCATTTTTATCTGCGGCTATATTTTGTACTTTTCGCTGGCGTTCCGCCGGCACGCCGGCACGCCCGAAAACGCCGTCGGCATTCAAATTCACGACAACAACAAACTCGAGTTTTGGTGGACGCTCGCCCCGACGGTTTTCGTCGTCATCATGGCGATTTTCAGTTTGCGCATTTGGTACGGCATCGAAGTTGCGCCGAGCAATACGCTTGTCGTCGAAGCGATCGGCCATCAGTGGTATTACACGTTCCGCTACCCCAACGTAAACGGCGAAGTGAAAGAGATGCACCTGCCGCTGGGGCAGGCCGTTACACTGCACGTGACCTCGAGCGACGTCATCCACTCGTTTTGGATTCCCGCGATGCGGCTAAAAGCCGACATGGTTCCCGGTTTGATCAACACGTTCGAGTTCACGCCGACGCGGCAGGGACGATACGAGATCATTTGCACGGAGTTTTGCGGCCTGAATCACGGCTTGATGCACAGCGGCACCACGGTAAATCCGGCGTACGTCTATATCGATCCGCCGGCGCGTTACGCGTCATGGTACGCGCGCACCGAGCGCGAGCAGATTCATGCGAGCAACGCGATTGAGGCGGCGAGCACGAGCGAATTGAAGCTCAACGGCGGCGAGCCCAGAGACGGCGCGAAACTCTTCGCCGCCAAGTGCTCGGCATGTCACGCGGCCGGCCCCTTCGATCAGAAAATTGTCGGTCCAGGCCTGCGGGGAGTCTTGGATGATCCGGCCCATCCGAACCTTGTGGACGGTGACAAAGCGACGCCCGAAAACGTCGCGAAGATTTTGCAGAATGGATTTAAGGGCAGTATGGGACAGATGCCCAATCAGGCAGCCAACGGGCTCAGCAACAAAGACATCGTGAACCTCGTCGCTTACCTGAAAACACTGAAGTAACTCGGAGCAAGATGACAGCTGTAGCAGCGCACGCAGGCGGAGGACTAGCCGACCACATTCATCCGGAGCCACAAGGGTTCATCCGGAAGTACGTCTTTTCGATCGATCATAAGATCATCGGAATCCAGTACATGATCACGGCGTTCCTGTTTATGATCTTGGGCGGAATGCTGGCCGAACTGATCCGCGTTCAATTGATGAAGGCCAGTGGCGGGCTAATGACGCCCGAGACCTACAACGAAGTCTATTCGGTGCACGGCTCGACGATGGTGTGGCTGGTGATCATTCCGCTCCTCACCGGCGGATTCGGCAACTTGATCTTCCCGGTGCAGATCGGCGCGCGCGACGTCGCCTTCCCGTGGCTGAACATGCTGAGCTTCTGGCTCTTCCCGCCGGCCGGCTTGATGCTGTACGCGTCGTTCCTGATGGGCGCTCCCACCGCCGGTTGGACCGAGTATCCGCCGATGTCGCTAAACGCCTATGGCGCTCATGACGGGACCTCGATGTGGGCTGCGGCGATCTTTTTGATAGGCGTCAGCTCGACGATGACCGGCATCAACTTCTTGGTCACGATTCTGAAGATGCGCGCGCCCGGCATGACCTTTACGCGTATGCCGCTCTTCGTTTGGGGACAGTTCGTCACCGCACCGCTGTTGATGATCGCCACGACCGCATTAGGCGCGGCGCTTGCCGCCCTCTTCGTGCAGCGCCAGTTCGGCGTCGCGTTCTTCGATCCGACGCGCGGCGGCAGCCCGCTGCTCTGGCAGCACATGTTCTGGTTCTACAGCCATCCCGCGGTCTACATTATGATCCTGCCGGCCTTCGGCATGATCTCCGAGATTCTCCCGACGTTTTCGCGCAAGCCGATCTTCGGGTATAAGATGATCGCGTTCTCATCCTGCGCGATCGCGATTCTGGGATTCATGGTGTGGGCGCACCACATGTTCACGTCGGGCTTGGCGCCCGCGCTGCAGCTGCCGTTCATGGTACTCACGATGCTGATCGCGATTCCGACCGGCGTCAAAATCTTCTCGTGGGTCACAACGCTCTGGGGCGGTGTCATTCACATGACGACCGCGATGCTCTTTGCCATTGGGTTTCTCGCGACGTTCACGCTCGGCGGCATCACCGGCGTCTTCTTGGCGGCGGTACCGTTCGATCTGCACGCGCACGGCACGTACTTCATCGTCGCGCACTTGCATTACGTCCTGGTCGGCGGCAGTTTGATGGGCATTCTCGCCGGACTCTTCTACTGGTATCCCAAGATGAGCGGCCGTCTGATGAACGAGAAGCTCGGCAAGTGGGCGTTCTGGCTCTTCTTCATCGGCTTCAACGGCACGTTCTTGCCGATGCACTGGCTGGGCATGTGGGGTCAGCCGCGCCGCGTCGCGGTGTACGATCCGCAGTTTCAAGCTTGGAACCAAGTCGCATCGTGGTTCTCGTTCGTCATGACCGCGGCGCTGATCTTGGTGTTGTTCAACGCGCTATGGTCGATGCGTAACGGCAAGCGCTCCGGTCCCAATCCGTGGAACGCGCGCACGCTCGAGTGGCAGATTCCATCGCCGATGCCGTACTACAACTTCAAACACGTGCCTTCGGTCTTTGCCGCGCCTTACGACTTCGCCGAACCGCTGCCGTACCGCGGTTTGGAAGAAGAACTCACCTGATGGCCGTTGCAAGCGTTACCCACGGCGCGTACGCCGGCGTGATGAGCGAGGAGCCGGATCAGCTTTACGTTGAGACGCGCGAGCTGCGCATCCAAGGCTTCCTGCTTTTCATGGTCAGCGACTTGGTGCTCTTCTCGTCGTTCATTTTTGCTTACCTGTACCTGCGCAACAGCGGCCAAGGCTGGCCGGCAGGCGGACCGAAGCTCGATATCGCGTTGGCCGCTGTCAACTCGATAGTCCTTTTCGGGTCGGGCGCGACGATGCATTTCGCGCTTGAAAATTGGAAGCACCGGAACTTCACGAAGTTCGCAAACTGGATCGTGATGACGATCATCTTGGGCGCGGGCTTCTTGAGCGGCCAGGTGCTCGAATATATCCACATCGGCGCCCGCTGGAGCAGCGGGATCTTCGGCGCGTCGTTTTACACGCTGACCGGCATGCACGGCCTGCACGTCTTCGCCGGCATCATCTATCTCACGGTGCTATTGTTGCAGGCGGCGCAAGGCAAGTATACATTCACTAAGTACACCGGCTTGACGCTCGGAACGCTCTATTGGCATTTCGTCGACGTCATCTGGGTCGTGCTGTTCTCGATTTTCTATCTCCTGTGAGGCGCTGATGGAAGCTACCGTCGCACACGTCGAACGCATCTTAGCGATTGTCTTCGGCATCGTCGTCTTTTTCGTCGCCGCGATCGCGCTGCGAAACGACTGGAAGAGCCAAGGCATCGAGAACCAGGTCTTCAAAATTATGCTCGGCCTGCTCGCGCTCGGCGCGATTCTGGGCATCCTCGCGGCGCTTGGCGTGCTTATCGGAAAGGGAGTCGCGTAATGTACGATCCGTTAGATGAACGGGGCGTGCCGACAAGCCGCGGCATGCCGATGGTTGTCCGCATCGCGACCATCATCGGGATTCTCTGCATCTTCGGAGTCGGCGGTTCGGTCATTATGCTCGCGGGCTATGGCCACTGGTGGCCTGATCAGAAAGCCATGCGCATTCCGCTCAGTGCTCCGAACGATAAAATTCTCGACACGCACGCCCCGGTGAGAATTCCGAGTCCGCCTCGCCAGGCGCGCCCGGCGCATCCGAAAACGCGCTAGCGGCGCATTCGCTGTGAGATGCCGATCGCGAGCGGTGGAAGTTCGTCCGGCAAAACGCCTGTAGACTTACCGTCCACTTTGTGAATGCCGCCGTACTCCGAGAATTCGACGTGCGCCGGTATCGTTGCATTGGGAATGCGATGCTTGCCGAAGCATTCCCATTCGCAGCACAGTTGCGAATCTTCAAACAGCACGGCCACGTAACCCGAAGCCTGCGGTTCGGAGAAGTCGTCGGGGACGAGATAGCGGACGTAGCCGTCGAGGATGTAGATCGGTTTAAACGTTTGGGCGTAGGCGATGAACGGCGCGACGAGCAGGGCGACCAGATAGATTGCAAAGCCGAGCGCCATGATCGCAAAGACCGGAGCGAGGATCCACAGGTCGTGCGGCTTTGCCACGCGCGCGCGCCAGACGATTCCCCACGTCATAAGCGCAAAGAACACGGTGCCGAGCAGCGGTTCGATCGCGATCGCGAATCGGCCGGTCAGTCCGCGCCAAACGATCTCGCGCTCGCGTTCTGTCCATGCCCTTCCGGCCAAATGCCGCCCGAGCCTGACGCCGGCATTCATGCGCCGAGTTCGGCTCGCCGGGGCTGAAGAAAGAGCGACAGAACCAGCGCCAACAGCGCGAGCGCCGCGAACGTGAGATAGGTCCAGCGGTAAGACGAATCGTCCGACACGGCCGCGGTCATGATCCCGCCGGCAATCGAGCCGCCGAGTATTTGGCCGACGATGAGGAATTGGCTGAGCAACCCGAGCGCGGTCGCGCGTGACCCGGCCGGCGCTTCGTTCGTCACGATATAGCGCGTCGGCGCGCCCAGCAGCGCGCCGAAGCCGACGCCGGCAACGATCATCGCGAGCACCGCGAGCGCCAGCGAATGAAAGCCCAGCGCGAAGATCGCCAAGCCGAGCTCAGTGAGCAACGTTCCCGCGAGCAGCACGTTGCGGCTGCCGATCCGATCGAGGGCCCGTCCCGAAAGCGGAATGACGACGACAAATGCGAGCGCGCCGACCGCCGCGATAGCGCCCGCGGCAGCGTAAGAGAGATGTTCGGCGCCTACCAGTACGACGGGAACGAAGAAGAGCGATCCTTCGAGCATGCCGATGATCAGCTCGAGGAAATAGGTTTTCATCAGCTGAGGATTGCGCAGCAGTCCGGGCGGCAGAATCGGAAACTCGATCGCGCGCTGGCGCAGCCAGAAACCCGCCAACAACAATCCGCCGATGATGATTGGAACGGCATGCGTGCCGGTGATCCCGTACATGAGGAAGAGCAGTCCGGTCGCTAAGAGCAGCAGTCCCAAAACGTCGAGCGGACCCTTGCGCTTGGGGGGCGCCTCGGATGCGAGTTCGCGCAGCGCGAAGACGATCACCGCGCCGCCGATTGCAAAGTTCGGCACGAAGATCCAGCGCCACGAAACGAAGTGCGTGATCATGCCGCCGTAGAGCGGGCCGATAATCGCTGCCAAGCCCCAGGTGGCCGCGATCAATCCGAGCGCTGCGCCGCGCCGCGCGCGCGGCACGCGGTCGCCGACGGCTGCAGTCGCTACCGGAAAGATCCCGCCCGCGCCAAGTGCTTGAATCGCGCGCGCGATCAAGAATGCGGTGTAATCCTGGGCGACGATCGCAAGTGCGCTGCCCGCCAGAAAGATGAGGATGCACAGAATGTAGATCGGCTTGCGTCCGTAGCGATCGGCGAGCGTGCTCATGACCGTGATGCTAACGACGTTCATCAGCAGATAAAGGGTGAAGACCCACGACAAATCGCCGTTAGCCGCATCGAATTCGTGCCCGAGCGCCGGCAGCGCCGGGGCGAGCACGCTGAGGTCGAGCGCGCCGAGAAAAACGCCTAACCCTAAGGTGAGCAGCAGCGGAAGCGCGGCGCGCAGATCCGGCTCGTTGCGCAGGTCCGGATTCACAAAACGATCCGGTCGATCACCATGAAGGCGCAGATTAGCGCGAGATAGAGCAGCGAGAAACGGAAGAGCGCGCGTGCGGCGGCTTCGCCGTCGCGCTGCAACCGCACCGCGTACGCGATAAATGCGGCGCCCAGCACTGCCGCGCCCGCGAAATAGATCGCGCCCATGACGTGGAGAGGAAACAGCGCGAGCGTGACTGCGGCGAGCGTCCACGTATACCGAACGATGGCGCGTTTCGTGCGGCGTTCGCCTACCACGTTGGGAAGCATCGGAATCGCAGCCTTGGCGTAATCGTTTTCGCTGTTGAGCGCCAGCGCCCAAAAGTGCGGCGGCGTCCACAAGAAGATGATCGCGAAGAGTCCGACCGCGGGTCCGCCGATGGTATGCGCGACCGCAGCCCATCCGACCAGCGGCGGGATGGCGCCCGCAGCTCCGCCGATCACGATGTTTTGCGGCGTGCGGCGTTTAAGCCACATCGTGTAGATGACGACGTAGTACACGTTGCCCGCCAGCGAAAGCCACGCGGCGAGCGGATTGACGCGAAAATAAAAGATGCTGAACGAGAGCACGCCCATCACGGCGGCGTGCGTCGTCGCTGCTAGAATGGAGATGCGTTGCGCCGGGATCGGCCGCGACTGCGTGCGGCGCATGAGCCGGTCGATGTCCGCGTCGTAAACGCAGTTGAGCGTTCCGGCTGACATTGCCGCCAGCGCGCCGCCGAGCATGGTCCAGCCGAAGAGCGCGAGCTGCGGCATCCCTTTTGCGGCCATGAGCATCGCTGCCGCAGTCGTGATCAGCAGCAGATACATGATCCGCGGTTTTCCGAGGTCGTAATAGTCGGCCAGGCGCGACGCGAATGCGGCGATGCGCGATTGCGCGATGCGCTCGGCGCGGACCGAAATGCTCATAGCGCTTGCGCCGGTTGGCGAGCGGGTATGGCGTCGACGACGGCGAGCGTCGTTGCGCATGCGAACGCGAGAAAGATCAGCGCGGCATTCGCCGCATGCGCTTCACGCAAATCGATCGGCAGGCGTAATGCCACGTTGAGCAGGCCCAGCACGATTTGGACGAAGACCAAAGCCAGCGCGGCGCTCGTCCATATGCGTACTCGCGCGCTCGCGCCCTGCATCCACGCGAACGCAAATGCGGCGACCGCCGCTAAGAGCGAAGCAGCCGCGGCTACACGGTGCAGCATTTGCACATATTGGCCGATGCCGAAGACGACGACGTTGCCCGCGCAGCCCGGAATCGTTACGCACGCCAAGCCGGCCCCGCTGGAGCTGACGTACGCGCCGATGCACATCGTAATGAAAGCGACGCATGCGGCAACCGCGAGGACCGCGGCCATCGCCCAGGTACCCCCGGCGGGACGCTGCGAACATCCTGCTCCGGCAAAGTTGGCGAGCGCGGCGAGCGACGCTATCAGCGCCATTGCGGTGCCCCAGTGCCAAACAACCGAGATCGGCGTATTGGAGAGCTTCACCGTAGCGGCGCCGAGAAAAACTTGAAGAAGGAAGAGTGCCCCCACGACGCTTGCGGCGGCGCGCACGCCGGGCGCGGGGTTACGCCCGTAAAACGCGCGCACGAGCGTTACCAAGACTAGCACCGCGAGTGCCAGCGCCGTGAAGCGGTGCGCCCATTCCCAGATCACGCCGCCGTCGAATGCGGGCACGATCCGGCCGCGGCACAGCGGATAATCCGGACACGTCATTCCCGCGCCGTTTATGCGCGTCCAACTTCCGAGCAGCACTTCGCCGAAGGCGACCGCGACCGCGCACCAGCTCAGTCGCGCCAAGCTTGTCACAAGGCCTTCAGTTTATCCCCGGGAGCGGGGACCCTACAACGACCAGTGTCGGCGGTGTATCAGCAGCGGGCTAAGGCGGCGTTCACGTGTTGCGCGGCGCCGTTTTCATCCGTCGTGATGTCGGGCAGGCGCGATTCGAAGTCCCGGGCGGCGGCCGTTGCCTCCTGAGTGGCGGTCGGCTGGTTGGGATCGTGTCCGAGCGGCGGCGGGCGCATTCCGGTTGAAGGATCGTTGGGGACGCGGTTGCGATCGATTCCGTTCGTGGCGCGAGCGTCCGCAACGCTGGCGAGGTAAGGATCCGGCACGCCGAACACGATGCGGTTCGCTTCTTTTTGGCTTTCGGTGAACGTTGCCATGTCTTGGAAATCGACCGCGGCAAGATAGCCGTTGAGATCGCGCGCGACTTTCTGCTGGCGCCACAGCGCGCCGCCGAGCGCGTCGGCAAATGCTTTAAGTTCTTTCTTCTCTTGGGGATCGTTCGACTTTTCCGCGAGGGCGCGCAAACGCTTCACTTCGTCATCGGCCGAACGCGACTGCTTGGTGACGTTTTTGGCGAATTCGCCGAGCGCGTCGAGTCCGTTGCGGCGGTGAATGGGATTTCCGTCGTCGAGGTTGACCGCGCGCAGACGCGTGATCAGTTGCTGCAATTGCACGTCGTTGTTTAGCGCGCTGCCGATGGCGCTATTCGCGTGCGTGACGATCTCCGCGCAGCGCGACGTCGAGCGGACGTTGGCGATAACTTTGAGCGCCGGAGCGGGCGAAGCCGCGATAACCGGCGGAGCGGCGGCGAAACTCGCGCCGGGGCTCAGCAGCGCGGCGGAAGCGGCGATGACAGCGAGTCTGTACAGCATCTGTAACCTCTCTCCTCATAAGAATGCACCCGCAGGGCGCCGCGTGACAATACCTCGAACGCCCTGCGCGTGAAGCGCCTCTGGGCTTTGGCCGCTCTTCTGGTCTTGGCCGGCTGCCGGGACGTGCGAGTCCAGACCCTTCGACAGGGCCAGACCGCGGTACTTGGTGGGAACGAACTGGTTGTCGTGCGCGACGCGCCGTCGCTCGAACGCCTAGGAATTCGCGCGCCCGTGCGCTTCCGGGCCGAGTTCGGCGTGGTCTTGCTCATGGGGCCGCACGATCGCTCGGGCTATAAGCAGATCATCGAGTCGATCCGTTCGCGCGCCGATCGTTTCCGCGTCGTGGCCTTCGAAGCTCCGCCCGCCGACGGCGGTCAGCCTTCGGGCCGATACCGAACCTTTACATTGTGGATCGTACCGAACTCCGCGTACCGGCGCGGCGTCCGGGTCGAAGTGGTTACGCCGGCCGGCGAACCGATCACGTCCATGGAACTGCCTTAAGCAAGGCAAGCACACTGCATCCAACGCTTTCCTTAGATACGAACGTCCTCGCCGCCAACGCGCAAGCATGGCGGGCGTTTGCGGGCGTGCCCGTTCGCGCGGTCGTGAAATGTGACGGCTACGCCTGGGGTCAGGAGACGTTGGTGCGCGGGCTCGAAGGGACGGTGCAGAGTTACTGCGTCGCCGATGCGGATGAATTGCGCGCGTTGCGCGCGTACACCGATGCGCCGGCAATTGTCTTTGGAAGCGTACCGGCCGCGCGTTTCGGCGAAGTGCTCGACGCCGGCGGCCAACCTTCGGTTTCCAACGCGCAAGAGCTGGCGGCTGCGGCACGGTGGTTTCACGCGCATTCCAAATCGCTTCGGGTTCGCGTCGGCGTCAGGATGGCGGCCGCGTGGAGCGGTCTGGACCCTCAAGATGTCACCCGCTTCGCCGCCGAGCTGCGGGCGGCGTCGGCGGAGGTGGAGGCGTGGACGCATATCACCGATGTGGACGACGCCGACCGGCAATTGAGTGTTTTCGAAAATGCACTGGCCGAGCTGTCGCGCGCGGGCGTGCGCGTCGCAGATACGGACATCTGCAGCACCTTTCCGCTGGCGCGCGGAATCCGGCGGGGTTCTTCGGTCCGGATCGGAGTTGGGCTGTTCGGAGCAACCGGCGGACCCGCGGTTCCCGGTGTTGCGTGTGCGCTACGATTCAGCGCTCCGGTTCTTCGTATCGAGCGACATTCGGCGGGGACACGGATAGGCTACGGGGGTACCATGCTCGGGATGGATTGCACGGTCGCAATGCTCCGGTGTGGTTTCGGCGACGGGTTACCCGCGAGCATCGAGGGCAAGAGCGGCGTGCTGATGGCCGGCATGCAGTACTCGGCCGTGCGCGCCGATGCGCTTGCTCCGGATGCGCGCGAATACGTTTGGCTGGATCGCCGATCCAACATCGACGAGTTTGCTCGGGCCGCCGGACGGCCCGTTCACGAGATCGTCACCGAGCTCGGAAGCTGTGCCCGGGCGGCTCTGTTAGAAGAAACGGTGTGATGCAGGCACGCGCTTCGGACGAACTCGACGTTCAAGTTCAGCGGCTCGGACTGGCGCTCGAGCCCAACGGCGATCCGACCGAGGCCGAAGGTACGCTGAATCCGGCATGCGCGCGCACGCGCGAGAAAGAGCTGCTGCTCTATCCGCGCGACGTCGCTCACGGAAATATTTCGCGAGTCGGACGCGCTAAAGCGGTCGCAAACGGCGATCGTTTTTCGTTCCAGCGAGACGGCTTCGTGCTCGAACCGAGCGCCGTCTACGAACTGCGGCCCTCTCCCGGATACGGCTGCGAAGATCCGCGGGTAACATTCATTGCCGCGCTCGACGCGTACGTGATGTCGTACACCGCATTCGGTCCGCAAGGTCCGCGCATCGCGGTCGCGATCTCCGAAGACGGCCTCACTTGGGAGCGCGTCGGGAAACTGGTCTTCGATAAACCTGGGATGCACATCGGCGACGACAAAGATGCGGCTTTTTTCCCCGAGCCGGTAACGTCGCCAAGCGGCGTCACCTCGCTCGCATTTTATCATCGTCCGATGCTACATCTCTCCGCAGTCGACGGTCGCGCGTCGATCCCGATCATCGAGCGCATGCCCTATCGCGATCGCGAATCGATCCGCGTCGGATTCATCCCGCTTGAGCCCGCGCTCAAGGATCGCAAAAAACTGCTCGACGTCTGCGAAAGCGAGCTCGTGCTTGCGCCCGATGGTCGCTGGGGTTCGCTCAAAGTCGGGTGCGGAACGCCGCCGGTGCGTATCGATGAAGGCTGGCTGTCGATCTTTCACGGCGTCGACGTCATTTCCGACGAGACAAAGCCGAAGATGCGCTACAGTGCCGGTTTGGTGATTCACGACGCGCAAGATCTGCGGAAGATCGTCTATCGCTCGCCGGAGCCGATCATCACTCCCGAAAACGAATCGGAGCTGCACGGCATCGTCGACAACGTCGTCTTTCCGACCGGCATCGATCCGCGCCCCGATCTCGGCGAGCGCATTTTCGATTTTTACTATGGAATGGCGGACTGGTCGATTGGAGCGGCCCGTCTTACGCTCGGGGGAGGGTCGGGCACTCAGCGTGAGCCGGCCGAAAGCGCTGCTTAGGTTTTATGCGATCTCCGCTGTTATCGTTCTCACAGCTGCGGTGATCGTCGCCGGATATGTCAATCGCGATCGCCTGAAGCTGAAGATCGCTTCGGTCTACGCATCCGTTCCGCCAAAAGCCGCGCCAGGGAACGCGCCCGAGCCTAGCAACACGCGAGATCTGTGGATCGTGGCCCCTTGGGTGTTGTCCGCTCTTCCCGAATGTTTGAGCCAGACGTTCGAAGCGTCGGGCACGAGCGCATATGTAGCGGCACGATTGCCCGCAGGCTACGAACGCCAACTTTCAGGCACGCGGCTTCGCTACAACGATTGCATCGTGATTACCCGCGAGAGAGACATTTTCGTTCGTCGCCGCAGAGATAAATTTTATATACCAAGTCTCGCTAAGCTCTTCAAAAGAGGATCGTCGCTTGCACTGATCTACGAGTCTCGCAAGCGCGCGATCTTGCGCATTTACGAACCGGCGCCGCCGGGACTGTAATGTCCGATCTGGCAAGCGAAGTGCGCAAGCGGCGCACTTTCGCGATCATTTCTCACCCCGACGCCGGCAAAACGACGCTGACCGAAAAGTTGCTGCTCTACGGCGGCGCGATTCAGACCGCCGGTCAAGTCTCGGCGCGCCGCGCACAGCGCGCAGCAACCAGCGATTGGATGGAGCTCGAGAAACAGCGCGGGATTTCCATAACGTCGACGGTGCTGCAGTTCGAGTACGGCGGCTGCACCGTCAATCTGCTCGACACGCCCGGACACCAAGACTTCGGCGAGGACACGTACCGCACGCTGCTCGCGGCGGACAGCGCCGTCATGCTGATCGACGCGGCCAAGGGCGTTGAGCCGCAGACCAAAAAACTCTTCGCGATCTGCCGCGCGCGGCGCATCCCGCTCTTCACCTTCATCAATAAGATGGATCGTCCGAGCCGCGATCCGCTCGAGCTGCTCGACGAATTGGAAAGCGTTTTAGGAATCGGCGTTTTTCCGATGAACTGGCCGCTTGGGAACGGTCCATCGTTTAAAGGCGTCTTCGACCGCGCGACGCGGAGCGTGAATCTCTTCGAGCGCGTTGTCCACGGCGCGAAGCGCGCGAACGTCGAACTCACGGGCGTCGACGATCCGCAGATTCGCGAACTGCTCGACGGGCGTTCGTACAAACAATTCCTCGACGAGCTCGAACTGCTGGAAGGCGCGGGGTCGCAGTTCGATCGCGATGCGATGCTGCGCGGCGACGTCTCGCCGGTGTTCTTCGGCAGCGCCGTCACCAATTTCGGCGTACAATTATTTTTAGACGACTTTCTGAAGCTGGCGCCATCCCCCACTCCCCGCCGCATAATGGCTAATGGTTCGGAAATAAATTGTCATCCTGAGCGGCCCGCGGAAGCGGGCCAGTCGAAGGACGGCCGAGCAGGCGCTGAAAGCGCCGCTGACGAGGCCCGCACGATCGATCCTACGAGCGATCGCTTCACCGGGTTCGTTTTTAAGATTCAGGCGAACATGGATCCGCGGCATCGCGATCGCGTTGCATTCGTGCGGATCTGCTCGGGACGCTTCGAGCGCGACATGACGGTGCGCAATGCACGCAGCGGAAAAGACGTTAGGCTTTCGCGCGCGATGAAGCTCTTCGCAAGCGAGCGCGAATCGGTCGAGGCGGCCTATGCCGGCGACGTCGTCGGCCTCGCCAATCCGGGCGTCTTCGCGATCGGCGATTCGCTGAGCGAAGGTGCTGCGGTGCAGTTTGAACGGTTTCCGGCTTTTGCGCCCGAACACTTCGCGCAAGTGCGAAGCGTAGATACGGCCGGCTATAAATCGTTCGGCAAAGGGATCGCCCAATTGCGAGAAGAGGGCGCGATACAAGTGATGTATCCGCGGGGATCGATGCGCACGGAACCCGTGCTGGCCGCCGTCGGACAGCTGCAGTTCGAAGTCGTGAAGCACCGCCTCGAATCGGAGTACAATGTGAAGACCATCTTTACGACGCTGCCGTTTTCGGTCGCGCGGCGCGTCGAAGGCTCGAGCGAAGCGCTTCAGAGCCCGCAGTTGCCGTCGAGCGCGAAATTGCTCGAAGACTGGGACGGCGCGCCCGTCGCGCTCTTCGAATCGGATTGGAGCGTCCGGCTAGCCGAAGAATGGAATCCGCAGCTGCGCTTCTCGGAGTTTGCCGGTGCAGCCGCCGTCGTTTAACTCGGTTCGGGCCGCCGCCGAACGCCTGCGCGGCGTCGCGCACCGGACGCCCGTTCTCACTTCGCGCACACTCGACGGAATCGCCGGCGGTTCCGTATTTCTCAAGTGCGAGAATCTGCAGCGCATGGGCGCCTTCAAATTTCGAGGCGCCTACAACCGCATCGTACAGCTAGACGATGAAGCGCGTGCGCGCGGCGTTGTCGCCTTTTCGAGCGGCAATCACGCGCAGGGCGTCGCACTGGCGAGCAAACTGCTCGGCGCGCCGGCCGTCATCGTCATGCCTTCCGATGCGCCCGCTTCCAAGATCGCTGCCACGCGAGAGTATGGCGCTGAGATAATCTTCTATGATCGGCACAAATCGCACCGCGCCGAAATCGCGCAAGAGTTGTGCGAGGAGCGCAAGGCAACGCTTATTCCGCCGTTCGACGATCCCGAGATCATCGCGGGCGCCGGAACGGCCGCGCTCGAGCTGCTCGAGGACGTTCCCGACCTCGAGGTCATTGCCACGCCCGTCGGCGGCGGCGGATTGCTTTCCGGCACGGCCCTAGCTGCGCACGGGCTAAATCTCGCGATCGAGTTGTACGGCGTCGAGCCCGAAGCGGGAAACGACTTTCAGCAGTCGCTCGAGCGCGGAGAGATCGTGCAGACTCCGGTGCCCGTCACGATTGCCGATGGTCTGCAAACGCAAGCGCCGGGCGAACTCACGTTTCCGATCGTGCGCGAGCACGTGCGCGCGATCGTGACCGTGACCGACGACGAACTGCGCGACGCGATGCGTTTTGCATTCGGGCGCATGAAGATCGTGATCGAGCCTAGCGGCGCCGCGGCACTCGCAGCGGTCATGCTTGGTAAGATTCCGGCGGCCGGCAAACGCACCGGCGTTATCCTGAGCGGCGGGAACGTCGACGCCGCGAGATTCTCAGAACTTACTTCGTAACGTCCTTTTGTCATGGTGAGCGGCGCGCGAGGTGTCTCATGCTGAGCGGCGCGCGAAGCGCGCTAAGACGAGACCCGCATGATTATCGACGTTGCTCGCGGCCCTCGACTCGCTTCGCTCGCTCGGGTGTGGTTCGACAACGCGTTCGCCCTTTGGGCGAACGCGGCTCACCATGACACACTAGTGGCGCCCGCTCACCATAACATAGCGCTTAGCGGCCCATCGAGTAAAACTCGTCGTTCGGGCGCATGTCCATCAGGCCGGCCATGCGATTGGAGAAACCGAAAAACGCGGCAATGGCGGCTATGTCCCAAATGTCGTCGTCGCTGAAGCCGGCCGCGCGCATTTCGTCGATCTCTCGATCGGACGCCGCGAATCCCGGCTCGTTCACACGCGAAGCGAATTCCAGCATCGGGCGCATTCTCGGAGGAAGGTTCGCGGTGCGCCAGTTGTTCGCGATCTGGTCGGCTAGAATCGGATCTTTGCTTAAGATGCGCAGTGCCGCTCCATGCGCGACCATGCAATACTGACAGCGGTTTTCAGATGAGACGGCAACGACGATCGCTTCCCGTTCGACACGGCTGAGATTTCCCGGCCCCTTCATTAATACGTCGTGGTAATTCATAAAAGCGCGGAAGTGTTCGGGGCGCCGCGCGTACGCGCGAAAGACGTTTGGGACGAAGGCGAGTTTCTCGCGGTTCTTTGCGTAGATTTCCGCGATGTCGGCGGGCAGATCGCTCTCCGGTGGTTCGCCGAAGCGGGAGACCTCGTTACCGCGGGGCACTGAGATCGCGCGCGACCGCATTGACTGCCGCAACGGTTTGCGGCGTCGGAGATGCATCTGCCGATTCGACGACGTCCAGTAACGACGAGAGCTGCGAGTTGTCGCCGCTGTATCGCTGGGCGGCGGCGGTGTCTTTGCGTGCTGCCGCCTCTTGCATCTTTGCGTAGCTCGCGCTCATGAGAGCCGTTATACGCCTCGCTAGCTCGAATTGCGTCCGCAGCGCAGGCATGCCGATGGTAACGCGCGGGTCCATCTTCAATTGAAACTTTTGTGTCACCGGTTTGCCGTCCGCGTCCAGCTCGACGGTGTAGGTGCCGGGCAAGGCGAGGACGCCTTGCGGCGACAACGGCGTGTTGCGCACTATAGCCGAAATCGGATAGTCGGATGAAACCGAGAGCGGCGTTTCGTAACGGTAATCCCATGCGAGGCGATGCGCGCCGGCGCTTGCCGGCGGAATCTGCGGCGGCCGAACCCAGTACGTGGGAACGCGAATCTGCGGATCGATCGGCTTGGGTGCATCCGAGCTCGACCAACGTCTGACGAGCCTGCCCCCGGAGTCGTAAACCGAAAGCGAGACCGGGCCCTTTGCATCGCTCGGAAGAGTGTAGTCGATGATCGCGCCGTCGGGCGGATTCGCGCCGGCCGGCTCTTCAGGAGGCAGCGGCGTATCCGTCCACGTGTCGCGCCGAACTCTGTACGCGACGGGTTGAACGAACAAACACGGACACGCCGGCGCTTGACGCGCGGCGAGCGCGCGAAGGGGCGTAATGCCGTCGAGTATCCAGAACGAACGGCCATGCGTTCCCACTACGAGGTCGTCGCCATGGACCACGAGATCGCGGATCGACGTGGACGGCAAGTTCAGCTGCAATGATTGCCAGTTCGTTCCGTCGTCGCCGGAAAAGTAGACCGTGTTTTCGGTTCCTGCGAAAAGGAGGCCGCGCTGCTTGGGGTCTTCGCGCACCGTATCGACCGGTGCATCGCCGGGCAGACCCGCGTTCAGCAATTGCCAGTGCGCGCCGAAGTCGTGCGTCCGGTAAATATACGGATGCATGTCGTCCAGGCGAAGCCGCGTGACGGCTACATAGGCGGTTCCCCGATCGAAATGCGACGAATCGATCTGCGAGATTTTCGACCACGATCCCGCGGCGGCGGCCAAGCCCGGCGGCGAGACATTGTTCCAATGCTTGCCGGCGTCGCGCGTAAGCCAGATCAAACCGTCGTCGGTTCCCGCCCACAGCAGATTGCGATCGATGTACGACGGCGCTAAGCTGTAAACGACGCCGCGATGCACGCCCTGCGCCAGCGGAGTCTGCGCGAACGGCCCGAGATTTGCGGGGATGCCCGGATTGGCGCGCGTGAGATCGGGGCTGATGATCCGCCAACGGTGGCCGCCGTCGGTCGTTGCGAAGACGACGTTCGAGCCGAAATAGAGCGTGCGGTTGTCGGCGCGGCTGAAAACGAGCGGATTGGTGCGGTTGAAACGGTACTTGCCGCGCTCGTAATTCGGCGAAACGTCTTGCGTTTGCTGCAGCGTCTCGTCGTAACGCGAGACAGTGCCGCCGCCCGCGCCGTAAATGATCGTGGGGTGCAGCGGGTCCGGAGCGACGTAACCGTACTCTGACGCGCCGACCGGATGCCAGTAGCGAATCCAAATCGAACCGTCGTCGTTGCGGCTCGGAACTTCGGCGCTGCCGCTTTCCTGTTGTCCGCCGAAGACGCGGTACGGAAAACGGTCGTCCGTGATGACATGATAAAACTGCCCGGTCGGCTGGTTGTACCACGAACTCCACGTGCGTCCGTAATTGACCGAAAGCGTCGTACCCTGATCGCTCCCTAGCAAAATGACCTTGCGATCGCCCGGGTCGATCCAGATGCTGTGATAATCGTCACCGCCCGGCGCGCCCTTGAGTCCCGTCCACGTCTTGCCGGCGTCCGTCGAACGGTACGTTTGCGTGTTGGCGGCATAGACCACATCGCGATTCGACGGGTCTACCGCGATTCCCGAGAAATCGTCGCCGCGACTGCAGACGCGCGATTCGGTGTTGGCCTCGATCCAGGTTTCGCCGGCGTCGCTCGAACGGTAGATGCCGCAGGCCTTATCGTCGTTCACCCACGCGTAGAGTCTTTGCGAGTCGCCCGGAGCCATCGCCAGGCCAATGCGTCCGATATTTAAAGGAAGCCCGCCGCGCAGTTGCGTCCATGTCGTGCCCCCGTCGATCGATTTATAGAGGCCACCGCTTGCGAAGATCTGCAAGATGTCGCGCAGCCGCCACGGTGGATTGCGGGAAGCCCACAGCGCTGCGTAGACGATATTCGGATTGCGCGGATCGATCAGAACGGTTTCCGCCCCGGTGTTTTCGTCTTTGCCCAAAACTTTTTGCCACGACTCTCCGCCGTCGGTGCTCCGGTAAAGTCCGCGTTCCTCGTTGGCTCCGTATGGATGCCCCAGCACCGCCGCAAAGACGCGATCGGGATTGCGCGGATCGATCGCGATCTCGCCGATCTGCATTCCGTCGCGCAAGCCGAGGTGCGTCCACGACGCGCCGGCGTCGGTCGATTTGTAGATGCCGTCGCCGACGGAAAGGTCGGGGCGGCGTAAACCCTCGCCCGATCCCGCATAGAGGACGTTGGGATCGCTCGGCGCAACGGCCAGCGCGCCGATCGAACCCGTGTCCTGCCCATCGAATATCGGATCCCAGGTCCTACCGTAATCGGTGCTCTTCCAAATGCCGCCATCGGTTGCGGCCATGTAGTAGACGCCGCGCTGCGACGGAACGCCCGAAACCGCAACGGTCCGCCCGCCGCGGAATGGTCCGATCATCCGCCAGTGCATCGCGTTGTAGTACTGCGCCGGAATTGTTTGCGCGAACGCGGAGGCGGCGGCTCCGACCGCTAACGCCGCGGTCAACAGGACGCTCCGGATCATCTGCGGCGGGAGTTCTTGCGTTGCTTTGGCTGGAAGGGTGCGCCGATTTTCAGGGCTTTGTCGCGCGGAAGATCCTTGTTTACGTCATCGCAGCCGATCGGGGAGAAGTCGCGGCAATCCGCCGGACGCCCCTCGTAGATACCGCAATAGAACCTTCCCGGACGCGACTCTTTCAAAAAGACGCACTGGTCGGCGATGTCGTCGGTAACCTTTCTGATGTACCCGAGATGATACCCGTCGGCCGAGTTGCGCTGGACGATGTATTCGTCGAGAACTTCCTGCGGCGTCAGGTGCAGATGCGTGGCGATGCGTTCCACATCGCCGCGGCTGACGAAAGGTTCGTAGCCGCTGCAGCACTCGGCGCAGCCCGGCGGGCACGCGATGTTCTCAGGGAGATCGTGCAGATGCTTGCGCGCCAAATCGATAACCTTGGCCACCGCTGCGACGAATTCAGGATCTTCGTTATATTTGTAAATCCATTCGCGTTCGATGTTTTCGCTGGTGTTGTAGTAGTGATTGATGGTCTGATTGTACGTGATCGTAATGTGTTCTTGATCGATCTCGATGTCTTGGACGTGCTCCATCGGGACCGTGTCGAGCATCTCGGGGTGCGTGGGCTGCCCGGTGTCGAGCGTGAATTTGCGCAGGGCGGTTAAATCGATAGTGGTCATAGCGGCGCGTTATTCGACGGAGGTTTTTTAAGGCCCCGGCGAGAGAAGCATGAGAGCAGTGCGTACAGCAATCGGCGTCGACCTCGGAGGCTCGCACGTCACGGCGGGGATCGTCGGTGACGACGGCTCGATCCTGGGCCAATACGAGCAGGACATCGAGGACCGGTCCTTCGACGCGGTGCTGGCCGCGGTCAAGAACGTGGTCGATAGCGCGCTCAAAGACGGCACGGCGAAAGACGCGGTCGCGATCGGCATCGGGGCACCGGGAAACATCGAGCCGCGCAGCGGCGCGGTTCTCTACTCGCCCAACTTCCTGTGGACCGGCGTACCGCTGGGCGATCGCCTGCGCAAGCTGTACAGTCTCCCGATCTTCGTGGCCAACGACGCGCGCTGCGCGACGCTCGGCGAGCACACCTTCGGCATTGGAGCGGGCACGCAGAATTTCGTCCTGTTGACGATTGGCACAGGGATTGGCGGCGGAATCGTTTCGGGCGGCCGGCTGCTCATCGGCAACCGCGCGGGCGCCGGCGAAATCGGCCATCATCAGATCCGGCCGACCGACGGTTTCATCTGCGGCTGCGGCAAACGCGGCTGCTTCGAAGCGCAAGCCTCGGGGACCGGGCTCATACGCCACGCATTTGCGGTGGCGCCGTCGTTTCCGCGCAGCAAACTGCTCGATCGCGAACGCGACAAGCTCGGGTCGAAGATGATTCGACGCGCGGCGCAAGCCGGCGACGGGCACGGGTTGGCGGCATGGAAGAATTTCGCGTCGGATCTCGCGCTCGGTTTATCGAACATCGTCGCCTTCGTCAATCCGGAGATGATCGCGCTCGGGGGCGGCGTCAGTACCGCGGGCGACTTCATGCTGGAGTCGGTGCGCGATCGCGTTGACGAATTGACGACGATGGTGCCGCGCGGCACCACGCAGATCGTCATCGCCAAGCTCGGCAACGACGCCGGACAAGTCGGGGCGGCGACGATGGCGTTTCAGGGCGGCCTCACGCCGAGTTGAACGTCTGGCACGCGGTCGCGATAGCGCTCGCAATAAAGTTGCCGTTCGGGCTGACGCCCGAGGCGATCAAGATAATCATGACGCCGCTGAAAGGCCATCCGGCGGCGATGCCCGCCAATACCGTTCCGTTCGAAGGCTGCGTCCCGGCCATGGGTTATCACTACGCCCGGCCCCAAGACGTTCCGTTCGGCCCGTTCTACGGCTACTACAACGGAACAGCCGTATTCACCGAGGTGATGATCGAAAAGAAAGCCTTCGCGCGGGGCGGCAACTGGAACGAATTGCTCAAGCCGCTCCCGGGTTACGCGATCGATCACATAGATATCTGGTTCGAGCCGTTCGGCCATCCGGGTTACCGCATTCCGCATTACGATCTGCACGCGTGGTACGTGCCGCACAGCGTGCACATGAAGTTCTGCGGGAACGTTTCGGGAAAGCGTCCGCCCTATTTGTAAGAGGCGCCGCCAAGGTCACCTGACGAATCAGTCGCTCGCAATGGAGGTTGCACACACGTGATAAAACGTTTCATTTCCACATGTCTGACGCTCGCGGCCGCTGCAAGCTTACTTGGGGCAACGCCCGCAGCGCCGGCGCAGAAGCTCCCGCCCGGACTAACTCCCGCGATCATAAAAATGATGATGACCCTGCCGAAAGGCCATCCGGCGGCGATGCCGGCGGGTACCGTGCCCGTTTCGGGATGTATTCCGACGATGGGTTATCACTATGCCAAGCACGGAAATTTCCCGGCCGGCCCGCTCTATGGGTACTACAACGGGAAAGCGATTTTCACCGAAGTGATGATCGACAAGAAACAGTTCGACAAAGGCGGCAATTGGGACAACATTCTTCAACCGCTGCCGGGATACAAGATCGATCACGTCGACATTTGGTACGAAACTCATGGTCATCCGGGCTACACGATTCCGCACTACGACATTCACGCATGGTACATTCCGCATAGCGCGCACATGACGTTCTGCGGGAACTCGTCGGGCAAACGCCCGCCGTACCTGATGTAGTCTAGACTGAGACGGCTTCGCGCAGCGGCACGTACTCGTCGTCGGATGGGATCGTGCCGCGCAAAGCCACTTGCGCGATGAGCGCGGCGATGCGCCGCGAACTGCGTTTGGGAGCGATCAGTTCTTGATTGCGCTGCATCGCTTCCAAACGGCGCGGGTTGCGCACCAAGCCGTCGACCGCGCGCACGATCTCCCCAATGCTGTTGATGGCGACGACGCCTATCCCGTTGTGGCGCACGAAGTCCACGTTGCCGCGCTCTTGCCCCGGAACGTAGTCGTAAACGACGACCGGCAGCTGCGCGGCATTCGCTTCGGCCAGAGTTCCCGGTCCGGCCTTCGTTACAAGCAGGTCGGCGGCGCGCATCAATTCGGGAATTTTATCGGTAAATCCTAAGACGGTCATCGGCGTCGGCAGCTTACGCGACACCTCTTCGATCTTCGCGCGCATGGTCTCGTTGCGCCCGCAAACGACGACCAAATGCATGGGCATGCGCGCCTTCGCCAACCTCAGTGCGGCCTGCAAGAGCTTTCCGCCGCCTTCGCCGCCCGCCATCAGCAGTGTGATGAATGCGTCCTGCGGAAGGCCGAGCTGCGCGCGCAGTTGCGTTTTGGCGCCGGTGACGTCGTCGAATTTCGGATGGATTGGTTGGCCCAGCATGCGCAGATGGCTCGGGTCGACGCCGCGCGAGAGCGCGCGCTCGTAGACTTCGCGCGCCGGAACAACGATGGCGTCGGCTTCGGGCGTCAGCCACGACTCGTGCACTTTTCCGAGATCGGTAATAACTGTGACGATGGGAATGTGCTGCATGTCTGCGTCGGCGCGCGCACGCAGGGCCGCGTGATTGAGCAGCGGGTGGATCGAAACGATGACGTTGGGTTTGTAATCCAAGAAAAGGTCACGCAGCCGTTCGCGGTAGAGGGGCTCGCAAAAACGCACGAGAGCTTTGTAGCGCCGGCGGCCGTTGGTCGCGTAATAAAGAGCGCCGTAGACCGGAGGCGCATACCGCAGCGCCGCCGAGTATCCCCAGCCGAGTTGCGTGAGCGGGAAGGAGCAATGCGCGGCGACGTCCTCGATACGGTGCTCGAATTCCGGATGGCGGAGTTCGTCGAGCGCGACCGTAATCGCGTTGGCGGCGCTGCGATGGCCGCCTCCGGTATCCGAGATCAAAAAGAGGGCGCGTTCGGTCAAGCTTTGACTCCTGGGGGCGCGGCGCGGCGCCGTCGGGTGGGAGCGAGTGCGGCCAAAAGCGCCCGCGCAGGGGCGTCATAAAAGCGAAAAATGTCGCCGAACTCCGTAGCTGGATTTCGGTGATGGCCGTCGTGGTCCTCGGGAAGGACGATTCCAAGCGGGCCGAGGGCCGCTCGCACGAGGGACGGCGTGCGCCAGCCGAGTTCGCCGGTATGCCTCCACCAGACATGCAACTGGCCGAGCGCAAGGCCTGCCAGCGCTCCCATCCAGGAAACTCGCCACAGCAGCGCGGCCGCGGCCAGATAGGGCAGCGCGCCGAGAAATCCATCGATCAGTACCGCGGGATCGGTCGAAAGCACCGCATGATCCAAATACGAGCGCCGGCGATCGTGGTGCGTGCGCAAGTGGAGCTGGAACCATAGGTGCTGCGGCACGTGGTAGAAGAAGGTCGATCCAAAATCACCGGCTACGAGGACTGCGAGCGCTGCCAGGAATGCCATTGAGGATCCGCCTTCGCGTTGCCGCGGGAATTTGCTTGGCGATCTGCGCATGCGCCGGGCCTGCGCCCACCACGACTGCGAACACCAAAGTCTTCATACCCAGCGTCCGCGAGGCTGCGATGTCGTGGCACGCTCCCGTTTACGCGAACATCTTGTACGGGCTGCGCCCTCTGCAAGACGGTCCGCGGACGCATAGCGCAACGCTTGCGATCGCCCGCGCCGTTTTGCACACGAATACGAAGATCGCGCCGGTCGATGCGCTGCTGTTATCGGGGTGGGTCGTACGCGTCGCCCGCGCGCAAGGTCTGCCGCCGGAATTTCTCGCCGCAACGCTGCTGCAAGAATCGGCATTCGATCCGCGCGCGCTTTCTGCCGCCGGCGCGATCGGTATCGCGCAGTTCATGCCCGAAACGGCTGCGGATGCGGGAATCGATCCGCGCGATCCGTACGCTGCGATCGCTGGCGCGGCGGCGCTGCTCGGATCCTACGAACGCGCTTACGATTCGATCTACGCCAATCCGTTCGCCGCGGCGCTGGCCGCGTACAACGCCGGGCCGGGAGCGGTAAGCTCCTACCATGGCGTCCCGCCGTATGCGGAGACGCGCGAATATATCAACGACGTCGTCGACCGGTGGGCAAAGATTACCGGGTATGAAACGCCAATACAGCGCCCATGAAACGTGCTATGGCAGCGGTTGTTCTGGCATCTACGGCGCTCGCCGGTTGCGGCAGCGTCACGGCCGGCATCGATTTTAAGCCGCCGGCGGGTTGGACGGCCACACCGTCAATTCTCGGACGCATTCAAGCGTGGATGAAGAAGGCCCGCGACAACAAACAGGACGAGATGGTCTTCTTGGTTCGCGGATCGAACACGAACGTCGACATCAGAAATATTCCGCAGGCCGGCCTCGGCTCGATTTCGATGGCAAAGCAAACGACAATTACTATTTGCGGAAACCAGAAAGCGCAATTCGTGAGCGGAATCGGAACCGGCCACAGCGGCGAAAAACAAGTGCTCGAGATGGTTTCCGCAACCGTCGGTCAGGACGGTTTCGTGAGCATGTACCTTCGCCCGGTATCCGATCCCGCCGATCCGGCCGCCGAAACGGCCATTCGTTCTCTTTGCGCCGCTAAGAGCTGACGCGTTCGAAGCAGTCCGCTAAGAAAGCCTGCACGAGATTCCACGAGTCGGCCACCGCATTTGCGATTGCCTCGTCGGAGAACTGTTCTTGACCGGCTACCGCGCGCGGCGTGCCTTGACGGAAGAACGCATGTCCCACGCCTGGATAAACTTCGAGCCGGTACGAAACCGCGTGCTGGTCGAGCTCTTGGCGGATCCGATCGATATGCTCGCGCGAAATTCCCGGATCTTCGGCGCCAAAACATAAGAGCAGCGGCGCGCGGATCTTGTCGATCTCTTTCAGCGCGCCGGGTTCGCCGCTGCCGAACGGGTTGGCGATCGCCCCGCCGTAGAAGCAAATAGCCCCGCGCACATCCGGAAGCGTTGCGCTCAAGAACGCGACCGAACCGCCCATACAAAATCCCCACGTCGCGATCTTGCCGTCGCGCACGAAGTCTTGATGCTTCAACCACCCGATAGCTGCGTTGAGATCGGCGTAGAGGGTGGCGCGCGCCACGCTTTTGCGCGCTGCCATCGCCGTTTGCATCGATGATTCTTCGTAAGCGAGATCCAAGTTCGGATGGGTCCGGTGATAGTAGTTGATCGCAAGTCCTACGTAGCCGGCGGCGGCCAGCATGTCGGTCACGCGCCGCATCTCGGCGTTCACGCCGAAGACCTCTTGCAGGACGATCACCGCGGGATGCGGTCCGGAACCGGACGGAGGCCGCGCAAGATAGGAATCCATCTGCGACCCGTCGACAGAAATATTCACAGCCTGACTTATCATCGCTCTCCTCTTCCCCGGGAGGCTTTCACTTATGCCCGCGGCTACAACGGCTCCTATGGACCGGCTTCAGATCGTCACCGTGCCTCAGACCGCGCGGCTGCCGAGCTTTGCCGAGGACGTCGCAGCCGGTTTGGGCGCCAGCCCGAAGCGGCTGAACTCCAAGTACTTTTACGACGCGGTCGGTTCGGCGCTGTTCGACGCGATCACCCAGCTGCCGGAGTATTATCTCACGCGCGCGGAAACGGACATCTTGCGCGAGTGGGGCTGGGAGATCGTGCGCGCGTTGGGCAGTCCCGTCGAGTTCGTCGAGTTGGGCAGCGGCAGCGCCGCTAAGACGCGCATTCTCATTGAAGAAGCATTGCGCGTTCAGCGCTCGCTGCGCTATTCGCCGATCGACATCTCCGCGGATGCGCTGCGCGCGTCGGCCGGTTCCCTCGTTGAAAGCTATCCCGGGCTGCGCGTCCGCGGTTACGCCGCCGATTATCTTTCCATTCTCGACACGCCGCACTTGCGGCGCAGCGATCAGAAAGTACTCTTTATGTTCATGGGCTCGAATATCGGAAACTACGAACCGCAAGAAGCGGCCGCGCTGCTTCGCCGCATTTCGGCGCAGCTCAAGCCCGGAGACGGGCTGCTGCTCGGTGCCGATCTCAAGAAAGACGAACGCGATCTTATGCTCGCCTACAATGATGCGGCCGGCGTGACTGCCGCCTTCAATAAAAACTTGCTGGTGCGCATCAACCGCGAGCTCGACGCGGATTTCACGGTTCGCAACTTCGGCCACGTCGTTGAGTACGACGAGCCCTCGGGCGGTCTGCATTCGTACTTGCAAGCGGATCGCGTTGAGGACGTAACCCTCGGGTCGGCCGGCGTGCGCGCGCACTTTGAGAAAGGTGAACGCATCCACACCGAATCGGCTTACAAATATTCGCTCGAAGGAATCGGCGAGATGGCGCGCACGTCGGGCATGAGCGTGGCGCGCACGTGGCAGGACGACGCCCACCGTTTTAGCGTCAACCTTTTGGTGCTCGCGTCGTGATCGCGCGCATCACGGCGTTCGGCCTCGCACTCGCGTTTTCGCTTTCTGCTCCCGCAATGGCTGCGCCCAGACCCGTGCAGCCCGAGGATCTTTTTAAATTCACGTTCATCACCGGTCCGCAGATATCGCCCGACGGCACGCGCGTCGTTTTTGCGGCGACGCGGCTCAACGGACCCAAAGAAACCTATGACGGTATTCTGTATCTCATTCCGGTGGCGGGCGGCGCGCCCAAAGCGCTCGGAACGACCGGGCGCGACGGCGGGCCGGTCTGGTCGCCAGACAGCCGCACTATCGTGTTTACGCGCGGTCCCGCGAAAAAAGGCCAGCGCGGCCAACTCTTTGCATACGACGTCGCCACCGGCAACGTTCGTCAGCTCACGCACCTGAAGCAGGGGGCGAGCGGCCCCGTGTTTTCGCACGACGGAAAGCATATCGCGTTTCGCGTTGTCTCCGTCGATCCGGCGCCCGCGGCGCGGATCAATTTTGCCGCCGCGGGCTTCACACCGAAAAAAAATCAAGCCAAGAGCGACGTGCGCGTTATCGATCAGATGCATTTCGAAGCGAACGGGGCGGGATATACCTACGACCGCCACCCGCATATTTGGGTCATGAACGCCGATGGCAGCGGCGCGCGTGTCCTGACGAGCGGAATATGGGCTGAAGGCAATCCCCGCTGGTCGCCCGACGATAGGACGATCGCGTTCGATTCTTTGCGCTACAACTCGCCCAGCTTAGGTCCCAACGACGTCTATACGATTTCCGCAACCGGCGGCGCGATGCACAAACTTCCCTCGAATCACCCGTCAAATAACTTGGCGGATTTCGATCCGGCAGGCGACCTGTGGTACTTTAGCGGCGGCGTGCGCGATCCGGCGGAGTTTCCGGCATTGGTGAAATCGCGGCCCGACGGTTCCGGCCGTACGACGATTGTTCCGCTCAATACCATGAATTTCGGCGATTCAGTGCTGGCCGACATGGGCGAGCCCGGCGGTCTATGCGGACCGTTCTTCGCGCCGCGCGAAGCTTTTGTGTTCGCCAACGTCGAGGCACCGGGATACAGCGCACTCGTGAAGCTCGATCCGCGGACGGGAGCAATCCAAAAGCTTACGGCGGCGGGCGAAGCTTCGGATTGTTCGATGGACGCGAACGGACGCTTTGCGGCGTACACGCTCTCGGACTTCACACATCCGCGTGAAGTCTACGTCATGGACCTTTCCACTGGAGAGAGCCGGCGCATTACGAGCATGAACGATGCTCTGATCGCGCAGCTTCAGCTCTCGACGCCGCAGCCGTTCACTGTGGTGGACGATGCCGGCTTTACCGTGCACGCGTGGTTCATGCCGGCCATCGGTGCAAAATCCGGCACTCGCAGAGCGACGATTCTCGATATCCATGGCGGTCCCGAGACGCAGTTCGGGGAGACGTTCTTTCACGAGCTGCAATTCTGGGCGGGGCAGGGATATAACGTCGTCTTCAGCGATCCGCGGGGAAGCGTCGGCTTCGGTTATCCTTTTGAAGAAGCGCTTGCCAAACACTGGGGCGCGGCGATGTTCGACGACGTGCAGCGCGTCATGGATGCCGCCGTTAAGCGCGCGGACGTCGATCCCAACCGGCTCGGCGTGTCGGGCGGAAGTTACGGCGGTTATGCGACGCTATGGGTTGTCGGTCACACGCGCCGCTATAAAGCGGCCATAGCTGAACGCGTCGTGAGCAACTTGGCGACCGAGCAGCTTGCAGCCGATCTCGCATCGGACAACGCGCTCGGCGGTCGCTATTCGTGGGGACTCCCGTGGCAGACCGGCAACCTTTATCTCCAGCAGTCACCGATCTCATATGTCGCCAACGCCGTGACGCCGCTGCTAATTCTCCATTCAGAGGAAGATACGCGTACTCCGATCGATCAGACGCTGCAGTGGTTCAACGCGGCCAAAATCTTGGGGCGCGCGATCGAATACGTGGTTTTTCCCGGAGAAAACCACGATCTCTCGCGTATCGGCTCGCCGATCCACCGCGTCGAACGGCTGCACGTTCTGGCGCAGTGGTTCGCACGCTACTTGCGCCCGTAGGATCCGCTTCAGGGCGTCTGCCAAGTCGTCGTGCCGGCCGAATCGTTGACGTACGCGCCGAAGTTGCCGCCGGTGTACTGGCCGATGTAGGCGCGCAGTGTATGTGAAGTATCGAAGAACTCGGCCATCGGCTCGTCCGCCGTGGACTGCCCAAAATAGGCGCGCTGGACGTGATTGGAGTCGAAGAATTCGATCATGTTCGTGCCTTCGGCATTCTCGGTGAACGAGGCCCGTTCGGTACCGCCGCTGTCGTAGAGACGAATCACCGGTTTGGCAGTAGTGGATAGGAAGAGCCCCATCCGGTACGTGCCGCTTCCGTCGATCAAGTAAATCCCCGGTTGGTTTGCGCTGTTCCAGCCCAACATGAGTCTGCGTTTTCCCGATGTGTCGTAGAGACCGAATCCAGAACTCCCGACCCGAATGCTTCCGTTGACATTTGAGAAGACGATCTGTTTCTGCTGGGCCAGCGTTGCGCCGCCCGCAAGCAGCGCCAAAACGGCGGCAAACGAACCGAGCAGAAGACGCTTGAGAACTTTC
Organism: Vulcanimicrobiota bacterium; assembly: GCA_013036105.1. GTDB lineage: Bacteria > Vulcanimicrobiota > Vulcanimicrobiia > Vulcanimicrobiales > Vulcanimicrobiaceae > Rubrimentiphilum. The sequence continues at coordinate 32,008 of JAAXCX010000003.1, read as the reverse complement.
GACTGCCGTTCCAAGCGGTCGATGCGCGCGGTCAAAAGATCGAAATGTGAGTGCTCTGTCACGATAAAGAGCTTCCTTTATAAGATAAGGACGTGTAGGTATAGAGCGCTTTCGCGCCCCGCTCTGGCGCGGCCTATCCGGTCGTGCGGCGGGTCGCCATCCGTTCCAGTCCGCGAAAGGCAGCGTCTGCGGCAATCGCGAGCAGCGCGGCGGGAATGCTTCCAGCGAGCGTTTGTTCCAGATAGCGGCGCTGCAATCCAAAAAATATTTCGCTCCCTAGACCGCCGGCGCCGACGTATCCGCCGAGCGTTGCAATCGCGATCAACGCGACCGTCGCCAGCCGCAGCCCGCCAATCATCACCGGCGACGCGAGCGGCAGTTCGACGCGCCAAAACTGCTGCCGGCTCGACATGCCGATGCCGCGCGCCGCGTCGAGCTGCGCGCGCGGTACGGCGCGCAGTGCCGCGGCAATGTTGCGCACGAGGATGAACTGCGCATACGTTGCGAGCACGACGATGACCGGCGCCGCGCCTAATCCGAAGGACCGCACGAGCACCGCGAGCAGGGCAAGTGAGGGAATGGCATAGAGCGCGCCGAGCGCACCTAAGAGGAGTCCCGAAGCGCGCGGCACGCGCGCCGCAAAGACGCCCAGCGGAAGCGCGATCGCCAGCGCGATGCCGAGCGCAGCGAAGACGAGCCCCAGATGCTGCAGCGTCAGCACGCCGATGAGCCGCCAGTGCGAGAAGAGATAGGTCATGCGCGCCGGCTCAGAGCGTTTCGCAGCTCATCGTACCGCCGCAGGTCGTCGTTTACGGCGAAGAGTTGGGCGATGTACGGGCTCGCGGGCGCGCGCAGCATTTCTTCCGGGGCGGCATACTGCAGGAGTTTTCCGTCTCGCATGACCGCGATGCGATCCGCCAGATGAAGTGCTTCTTCAACATCGTGCGTTACAAAGAGAATCGTCGTTTGCAAGGCGCGCACGATCCGAAGCATCTCGTCTTGCAGCGATCTGCGCGCGATCGCGTCCACCGCGCCGAACGGCTCGTCCATGAGCAGCACCTGCGGCTCGGCTGCGATCGCGCGCGCGACGCCGACGCGCTGCTGCTCGCCGCCGGAAAGCTCGCGCGGAAAGCGCAAACGGTAGCGCTGCGGGTCGAGCCCGACGAGGTCGAGCAGCTCGTCCGTTCGCTTTTCGATGCGCTCGCGATCCCAATGTAAGAGCTGCGGAACGACGGCAATGTTCTGCGCCACGGTCATGTGCGCGAAGAGTCCCACGGCTTGGATCACGTAGCCGGTGGCGCGCCGCAGCGCGGTCGGCTCGATCGAGGCGATGTCTCTGCCGCCGACAGTAACAGTTCCGCTCGTTGGCGTCACCAAACGGTTAACGGTGCGCAGCAGCGTGCTTTTTCCGCATCCCGATGGACCAAGCAGCACCGTAAAACTTCCCGCAGGTATTTCGAACGAGACCCCGTCCACCGCATTGCGATCGGCTTGCGGGTAGCGCGCGACGACCGAATCGAAGCCGACGCTTACGCTAATGGACAAACTCCGACGCCACATCGGCGGGATCGCGTTTGTTGATATCGACTTCGAAGTTCAGACGCCGCAAAGCGGTATCGGTTAGCCTGCCGGTGAGCCGGTCGATCGTACTCACGACTGCGCCCCTCTTTAGACTCACGACTTCGGGCCGGACGATCGCTACGACGTTGTACGGCGGCCAGAAATGGCGGTCGTCTTCGAGAACGACCAAGTGCTTCACGTCGATTTGCGCGTCGGTCGTAAAGACAGTGGCAACGTCGGCGTCACCGCGCGCGAGCGCCTCGTACTGCAGGCCGATGTCGAACGTCCGTACGCTTTTGAACGTGAAACCTCCGTAAAACTTTTGCAGTCCAGGCAAAGCATCCGCGCGCGCGACGAATTCCGGGACGGTCGCCAGCCGGAGTTGCGGCGCGGCGTGCGCGCACTGCGAGAGCGTACGCACGTTGTACTTTTTTGCAACAGCGCCCGTGACCGCCAAACCTTGGGAGTCGTTGCCGGGAGACGGCTGGAGAACGGTTAGCCCGAAACGTTTTTGAAACTCGCTCTTCACGACCGAAAAAACGGCTTTCGGATTGCGCATCGGCGGCAAATGTAAGACGTCGATCAACGCCGTGCCCGTATACTCCGGATAGACCTGGATGTCGCCGCGCTGAATTGCAGCCATCGCGATCTGCACGCTGCCCAAGTTCATGTGACGGTCGACCCGAAATCCGCGCTGCTCGAGTCCGGCGGCGTAGATCTCGGCGACGGTGATGTTTTCGCTAAAATTCTTGGAGCCGATGCGGATCGCGTCGGATTTTGCGCATTGCGGCAAAACGATCGCGGAGCCGACCAGCGCGATCGCGCGCGCGCGAGAAAGTTTCATGTCTTTACCTCCAAGCGGCGCTGCGCGAAACCGAACCCGAATTCGGCGGCCAGCGCGATTGCGGCGATCGTTCCCGCACCCAGAAAGAGCAGGCGCGGTATGTTGGCTTGCAAGCCTTCCGTAATGTATTCGCCGAGCCCGCCCGCGCCGATGAATGCGGCGAGTACGGCGCTCGCGATCACTTCGATCGCTGCGGTGCGTACGCCGGTAAAAAGAATCGGAAACGCGAGCGGCCATTCCACTTGGCGAAAAATCTGCGCGTTGGTCATGCCCAGTCCGCGTGCCGCGTCGACGGCTGTGGCGGGAACCGCGCGAAAACCGAGATCGGCGTTGATCACAATCGGCGGGATGGCCAGCAGCCCGAGCGCCGCCACCGCGGGCGCAAGTCCGACGCCGAATAGGGGAAGCATGAATGTAAGCACGGCCAAACTCGGGATGACGCGTCCGAGGTTGGCGGCTAGCAAAATCGGGGAACGCGCGAAATTCAGATGAGACGCCAAGATGCCCAAAGGAATGCCGGCGACGATGCCTCCTGCGAGCGCGGCCGCGGCCAGCTCGAGGTAGGTGGCTACATGCTGCCAGAAATCGGGCCAGTTCATCGCCTCCGAGTGATTCCGCGCCGCGCGGCGAAACCCAGGTCTTCCGATGCTTTCGCACCCTAGACCGCTGCCGGCGGCCGAGACCGCCGTCCGGCCCCTCGACGATCCGTCGCTCTATTTCAGCCGCGAACTCTCGTGGCTGGCATTCAACGAACGCGTGCTCGAGGAAGCGCTCGACGAAGGAACGCCACTCCTCGAACGGCTGCGTTTCGTTTCGATCTACGGCACCAATCTCGACGAATTTTTCATGATCCGCATCGCGGCAATCAAACAGCAGATCGAAGCGCAAGTGCATAAGCGTTCCGAAGACGGCCGGTTGCCCACCGAGCATCTGCTGGCGATCTCCGAACGGCTGCGGATTTCACTCGCGCGCCAGATGCGGCTGCTCAACGAAACGCTGCTGCCCGCGATCGACGCGCAGGGTATTCGCATTCTGCGCGTCAGCGAACTCGACGAAGATCGCCGCGCCCAGGTGGATCGTATTTTCGACGAACGCGTATTTCCCGTGCTCACCCCGCTGGCCGTGGACGCGGGACATCCATTTCCATATATCTCGAATCTTTCGCTCTCGCTGGCGGTCGAACTGGAAGAAGTGACGGCCGAAGGCGTCGAGATGCACTTCGCGCGCGTGAAGATTCCGCAGACGCTGACGCGTTTCGTGCCGGTCGACTCGCCGGAAGGCGCGCAGCATTTCGTGCTGCTCGAGGATCTGATCGCGCAGCACCTGCCGGCGCTGTTTCCCGGTATGCAGGTGCGCGAGTCGTATCTGTTCCGCGTGACGCGCGACGCCGATCTCGACGTTCAAGAAGACGAGGCCGACGATTTGCTGGCGGCGATCGAATCCGAACTGCAGCGGCGCCGCTTCGGTGAAGCCGTGCGTCTGGAAATAGAACGCGGCATGCCGGAGTACGTTCGCGATCTGCTCCTCGAGGCGCTCGAGCTCTCCGCGAGCGACTGTTATGAAGTCGAAGGCGTCATCGGTTTGGGCGATCTGCTCGCGCTCGTGAACTTACCCGGTCACGCACAGCTACACGATGCACCGTTTACGCCCGCGATTCCCAAGCGGCTCGTCGGCGCCGCGGATCTCTTTGCCGCCATTCGCGAGAGCGACATTCTGCTTCATCACCCGTACGAATCATTCGATCCGGTGCTTCAGTTCGTACGGCAGGCCGCCGAGGATCCGAGCATTCTTGCGATCAAGATGACGCTCTACCGGACCTCGGGCAAGGACTCGCCGATCGTGCGTGCGCTTCTCGACGCCGCCGAAAACGGCAAACAAGTCGCGGTGCTGATCGAACTGAAAGCGCGCTTCGATGAAGAGAACAACATCGAGTGGGCACGCCGGCTCGAGCGCGCCGGCGTCCACGTCGTTTACGGTTTCGCCGGACTCAAGACGCACGCGAAGGTCACGCTCGCCGTTCGGCAAGATGACGACGGCATTCGCCGCTACATGCACTTCGGAACGGGCAACTATAACGAGAAAACGGCGCGCTTCTATACCGACATGAGCCTGTTCACGTGCCGTGCCGAGTTGGGCACGGATACAACCGAACTCTTCAACGCGCTGACCGGCTTCTCGAAGGTCACCGACTACGAGGATCTCCTGGTGGCGCCCGTCAACATGCGACGCGAGCTGACGGCCCTCATCGATCGCGAAGCCGAGCACGCCCGGGCGGGGCGGCCGTCCGGCATTCGCGCGAAACTCAACGCGATTACCGACGGCGGTCTGACGCGCGCGCTCTACCGCGCTTCGCAAGCCGGCGTTCCGATAGACTTGCTGGTGCGTGGCATGTGCGTGGTGCGTCCGGGCGTTCCCGGCGTCAGCGATTCGATCCGCGTGCGCAGCATCGTCGGCAGATTTTTGGAACACTCGCGGCTCTTCGTTTTTGAAAACGCCGGCGATCGCGCGACGTTCATCGGATCCGCCGATTGGATGGGGCGCAATCTCGACCGGCGCGTAGAAACGATCGTGCCGGTTCTGGATCCGTTCTTGGCAGAGAAGATTTATGGAAGAATACTGGCCGTGCTCTTCGCGGATAACGTGAAGAGTCGCGAACTGCAAGCGGACGGCTCCTACCGAAGGTTGCAAGCCCAAGCGGACGCGCCGGTCGACGCTCAGCAGGTCTTTTTGGGGCAGGCCCGAGCCCTCTAAGGTCGAAGGGTCTCCCGTCGTCTAATCCATTCTTAATGGAACATTATGAAATGGTTTAGCCGACGCAAAGCTGCGGCGGTATCGTCGCGGCCACTCTTCCATATAGGAGGACGCGTGAGCAAATATATCCGCATCCTGTGCGTTTTGGCTCTCGCCGTTGTCACCGTCGGACCCGTAAGCGCGGCGACTGTGACCGGCAACACGACGCTCATCGCTCAGGTACAGTCCGCCTCGGTTACCGGCAGAATCACCGATTCTTCGACCGGCGGCCCGGTGGTCAATGCAACAGTTACGCTGAAGGGACCGTCGACGTACACAACTACGACGGACGCTTCCGGCAACTTCCAAATCAACACCATCACCCCCGGCGTCTATACCGTGGCGATCACTAAGACCGGGTACAACCCACTGACCGAGAACACGCTCGTTATTTTGGCGGGCGGCGCTCCGAACATCAGCGGTCAGATGCAACCAATTACCTTTACCACGCTGCGCACGATTGCGTCGGTGCGTTCGACGGGCCGCGGCACGTTCAACGTCACGCCGGCATCGGTCAACGTCGTGACCGCGCAAACGATCCAGGAGCAGGGTCAAGCGCAGGTCATGAACGTGCTCAACCAAACCCCGGGCATCGTTGCCAGCTATCCGTCGTCGAGCGCCAACGGCGCGGCGCCGGGCGCGATCACGTTCCCGGACATTCGCGGCGCACTGTCGTTTGAAACGGCTGCGCTGGTCGACGGACACCCGGTTTCGGTCGGTTCGTTCGGCGACTACGTCTCGACGTTTATCCCGGCGTTCATGCTTGGCAACATCGAAGTCGTCAAAGGCCCCGGCGTCGAGGCACCAAACGTGAACTATGCCATCGGCGGCACGGTGAACTACGCCACCAAGGATCCGACGTACACGCCCCAAGGCTTCATCGGCCTGGGCGCGGACAACCGCGGCGGAACGCTGATCCACTTCGACTTCACCGGAACGACCGGCCGCTTAGGATATGTCTTTGCCTATGCCAACGACAACATCTCGTCGGGCCTGAATAACTATCAAGCCCTTATCTCGCCGTCACAGGGTACGACCGGTATTCTGAATTGGAACGGCACTACGGGACGCTCGGTGGCATTCAACGACGCCACGTTCTACGGCGGGTCGACGCCCTTTGTTATTCCGGGAACGATCTCGACCACGTTCAACAGCTTCAATCTCATCGCATGTTGCGAGCCGATCCAGGATCTCTACCAAAACAAGTCGGCATTGTTGAAGCTGCGTTACAAAGCGTCACCCGCAACTTCGGTGACCTTTACCTACTTCGGCGCGCAAAGCTATGCGAACCAGGATGCGAACACCGGCGACGTCCCGCCGGGATCGCAATTCTGCTCGCCCGGCACCGTTACGGGTACGGGATCGTCCGCAACGATTAACTGCACAAACGCATCGTACACCGGCCCGATTCCCAACAACACTCCACAGCAAGTGATCTTCGCACGGCCCGGACGCCAACGCGAGGTTCAGAACGAGCCGATTATCATGGGCGACATCCGCACCTCGATGGGCAACGATACGCTGCTCGCGCGTTATTACGCCGCCGGTATCCATCGCTTGCTGTTTGAAGGTTCGGATAGCCCGAACGTTCCGGAGATCCTGAACCTTGCGCTCTTTGGTAATGACACGTCAACGGGCCAAGTCTTTAATGGACAAACCGTTCCGGTGGCGTTCTTCAACTACTTCAACCAAGCCGAAGACGACGTGCTGCATGGCTGGTCCATGGAGTGGAACCATCCGTTCAGCGCGAACAATTCGCTGACGGTCGCGGTCGACCAAACCAGTTCGTCGACGGTCAGCTATAGCATCGGCTCGGCGGGTACGTCGGCTAACGCCAACATCAACATCTCGACGTTCAACTCACCGGTCTTCGCGAGCGTCACTCTGCCGAAAGGTTCGACGCAGCTCTTCAGCACCGCGATGGCGCGTCTGCAATGGCAGCTGAGCCCGAAATGGAACGCGAGCCTCGCAGGCTACTACAACATCTACAACAGCACGTATCCGACGCAGTCCGTCAACGGCGGCTTCGGCGCGAACGGCTGTAACTTTAACGGAAACAACTGCGTATTCTCGAGCTCGATCAGCAACCATTGGGACGAACGCGCCGCGTTCGAGTACCGCCCGAACGCCAACCTCGCGTTGCGCGCTTCGGCGGGCAGTGCGATCGCGCCACCGTATCTGCAGCTTCTCTCCGGCTTAGCCGGCACCATCTCGTACGCTTCGGCAACGAACACGGCGACGCAGCGTATCAACACGGGTGGCCTGAAACCGGAAACGGCTTTCGGCTATGACGTCGGCGGCGACTATCGTTTCCGCGACGGCATTACGACGCTCTCCGGCGACGTCTACCTGACCAACCTGCAGAACCACTTCTTGACCTACACCTACGACAGCGGTCAGCAGTGCCCGCAGTTCGATCCGGTGAGCGGCGCCAATACGGGCCCATGTTTCACCAACGGAGCCGAGCTGTTCTATACGTCCAACCGGAACCTCGCCGATGCGCGCTTCGAAGGAGTCGAATTCTCCGTCAAGCGCCGGCCCGCCGTCGGGCTCGGCTACACGGTTCAAGGCGCGGTACAGCGCGGCTATGCGTACGCGTTGCCCGCCTGCTTCTACAGCACGGTCATCAGCGCGACGACGCATCAGCTGGACTGCACGCAGTTCAACACGAACCTCGCGATCATCCCGGGGCAAAACTTCACCGGCAACGGCATCAGCGGCAACGGCTGCGGATGCAACGGGTTCAGCAACCACTCGATCCCGTACTCGCAAGGGTACGCTGAACTCAACTACCGTTTCGCCGGCGGAAGCTCGGTCTATGTCGGAGGAACGCTCTTAGGCAACAACAACTCGTTGAGAGTTCCGGCCTTCTGGCAGTATAGCGCCGGAACGACCATCCAACTCCACAACGGCTTGGCGCTGCAAGTCAACGGATCGAACATCACCAATCAGTACTCGGGCGTTTGGCCTTCGTTCGGCGGCGGCATCCCCGCTCCGATCGCCGGCCTCACTCCGGCCGCGCAAACGGCTGGGCTCACGACGCCGTACACGGCAATGTGGGGCCAGGTACTCGGGCCGTCGCGCTGGCAGTTCCAACTGGTCAAGCGTTTCGGAGGAAACACCAACCCGTAACGTTCACGCGAGCGTAAAGAAAAGGGCCCGCCGTTTCGGCGGGCCCTTTTCATGCCGTCCTGGCCAATTCCAACACGACGTTCCACTCGTGCGGCATGACGGGTTGCACGGAAAGCCGGTAGCCTCGCTTCAGGAGGTCCATGCCGAGCAGACGCGGTTCCGCGCGCATGCGCGCGAGCGTCACGGGATGCGCGAACTCCTCGACGAATCCGACGTCGACCATCTTCCACATGGGTTTATCGGGCGTGCTGCGCGGATCGTAATATTCGCCGCCTTTCTCGAAGGCGGTAAAGTCGGGATACGCCTCTTTCACGACTTTGCAAATCCCCATCGCGGCCGGCTCGGCGATGCTTGAGTGGTAGAACAGGCCGAGATCGCCCAAGCGCATTTCGATCATGTTGTTGCGGGCTTGGAAGTTGCGGACGCCGCTCCAGGGAGTCGTGCCGTCTTGCTTCAGGCGCTCGAAACTGAACGCGTGCGGTTCCGTCTTGAAGAGCCAGTAGCGGGGCACGCCGGAAGAGTACGGTGCCCGTGCTTCGAAAACCCACGCGGTGGACGAAACGGCACAAAAACGCGTGACGCGCGCGAACGAGCGCGGCTGGGACGGCGTGGAGATCGAGGGATACCGCCCGGGTGCGGCCACCGGGGTTGAACGCCACACGATTGTCGGCGGCCGCAAAACGTCGCCAGAGGAGCCCGGGCCCGGCACCGAAGTGCGCTACTTCGAATTGCAGCCGGGCGCAGTCTCGCGGCTAGAAAAGCACGAGCACGAGCACTACGTTATCGTGAAGCGCGGTCAAGGTTACGCCGTCATCGAGCAAGACGTCAGCGAGATCGGACCCAACGACGTGATCTACGTCGCGCCGCTCGAAGTGCACCAATTCGTGAACCGCGGGAACGAGCCGTTCGGATTTTACTGTATCGTTAGCGCGGTGCGCGACTTTTCGCAAGAACCGAGCGCGGAAGATCTGGAGCGCTTGAATGCGTCGCCGGCCGGAAAGATCGCCAAGCCGTTTGCGGTCCCGCCTCCCGCCCGCCGAAGTTAGCCGGTCGCGACCGGGCGCGCGGGGTCGGCGATCCATTCGCTCCACGATCCCGGATAGAGCCGCGAGCCTTCGACGCCCGCATGTTCCATCGCTAAGTAATTGACCGCGGCGGATACGCCCGAACCGCACTGATGGACGAGCCGTTTCGGATGCACGCCGAGTTGCGTAAATTCATCGCGGAGCTGCGCGGGCGGTTTGAACAGGCCGCGCTCATCGAAGTTGTTTTTGAACGGACGGTTGAGCGCGCCCGGAATGTGCCCGGCGACGGGATCGATCGTTTCGTTTTGACCGGCGAAGCGATCTGCGGCGCGCGCATCGAGCACGCAGAACGCATTATCTTCCAGCGATGCGAGCACCGCTTCGGCGTCGACCGTCAATTCGCGGCGCGGATGGGGCTGGAAGGTTCCCGTGCCCGGCCGCGCCGGTTCTTCAGCACTGACCGGTTTTCCGGCGGCGATCCACGCGGTCATTCCGCCGTCGAGAACGGCCGCCGCCTCGTGTCCGGCGTGGCGGCACAGAAACCACATGCGCGCGGCAAACATGTCCGCACCCGCGTCGTAGGCCACGATCTGGGTCTGGGCGGTGACGCCTAACTCGCCCAGGAACGCTGCGAAATGCGCCGGGTCGGGCATGGGATGACGCCCGTTCTTTCCGGTTTTCGTTCCGGCGAGATCGTCTTCAACGCCGGCAAAAAATGCGCCCGGGATATGGCCTTGTGCGTAAGCGCGCCGGCCGGATTGCAGATCTTGCAGCGAGTGTCTGCAGTCGACGACGACCCATTCCGGATCCTTGAGATGCTCCGCCAGTTCGTCAACCGAAACGAGCGTGCGATACACTAGTGGAGGTTGATCGTCGTCTTGGGCTGGACGGCTTCGCCGAAAGTTTCTTCCAATATCTTCTGCAGCTCGCCGCTCTCGGCCATCGGGCCTAAGATGTCGGTATCGCCGTAGAACTTGCCGTTGATGAAAATTTTCGGCAGTGTAGGCCAGTTGGTTATCTCGGAAAGCTCTTCTCGCTTGCGCATATCCTCGAGCACGTCGACGACCTCGAACGGGTAGCCGAGCCGGTCGAAAAACTGAATCGTCTCCAGCGTGAATCCGCAACGCGGCACCGTCTTGGTGCCTTTGCCATAGACGAGGATCTTATTCTGAGCGATCTCGCGCTCGATATCTTCTCGCATCATTTCATTGTCATCCTGAGTAGCGCATCGTAGGATGCGCGTGTCGAAGGATCGCCGTCAATTTGCTCTCGTATGTTATCGGTCATAGTGTTACCTCGAGTCGGGCAGAAGCGTTTTGAGTTCGACGGCATGAACGCGGCCGTCTTTCAACGCGGGCTTCAGCGCGCCGTAGACGATTTGGTGCTGTTCGATCAGCGTCTTGCCGGCAAATGCGCCCGATTTGACCGTCACGTTGAAGTGATCCATGGTGCCCGTACGGTCGACGATCTCGACGCGCGCGTCCGGCAGCTGGGTCTGAATTAATGCGGTCAGCGCAGCGTTGTCGATCACGGCTGCAGCCGTGGCGCATCGCGGCGCATGGATTGCGCGAGAGCGCGCGCTTCGCGCAGCGTTTCGGGCAGACGATCCGAACTGGTGATGATCGCTCGCGCGATTGCGGCGGCCACGAAGACGCCACTGAGCGCCACTAAAACGGCCGGTGCGCCTTGCGCGCGAAACGGGCCGGCTTCGATCCGGAACGTGCGCGTAACGCGCGAGACGTTCTTGAAAAATTTCTTCTGTGTCACGGAGTCCTTATACTACGGTGATTTCCGCCAAGGGCCTATCGCTGAAGTCGCCGCCGCGGCGCGCGCGCCCGTTCCATGCAGCTCAGGCGGCACCACCGCCGCGAGCCGTTTTTCGTGCCGTCCCAGAAAAAGGCCGCGCACGTCTCGCCGGCACAGCGCCGGAGCCGTTGGCCGCCGGCGCCCAGCAGCGACGCGATAGCGTGAGCCAGCGGAAAGAGAACGGCGCCGGGACCGTCGGAGGCACTGAAGACGAGTGCCGGCGGAACGCCTTTGAGCCGGAGCGACCCGCGCGCGAGACCCGCGCTCAAGACAGCCATGGCAGAGGCGCCGGGAGCGTCCCGGCAAACGATGGCTTCGAGTGCTGCCTCCTGGAGCGACCGCATCTCGGCGGCGAGCCCGGCGTCGAACCGGGGCTTGGAGACCTCGGGGTCGAGAACGAGCGTCCCCGGCATGCCGTCCTGAGCCGCGGCCCACCAGCGTGCGGCGGAGACGGGATCCTCAAAAGCGCCCTGTGTGTTCAAGAAGGCGATCGCCAGTCCGTGCGCGTGCACTTGCTCCATGTCTAAATGTAGTTTGCCATGGATTCAACATTGTCATCCTGCGTGGAGGTCGCGCAGCGACCTCATAGTCGAAGGACGAAGGTCGAGGGTCGGCCAAGCTTGGCGACGCCTCATCCATGGCAAAATAGAGATAGCCATGGATTTGCTTCGGTAAAGGGGGGTGCCGGCGGGTGGCGCAAGCCACCGCAATGCGCGCAGCGCGTTTATATGAAAAGGGCGGTCCGGGGCTTCGCATCGAGGACGTGCCGCTTCCCGAGGCGGCGGAGGGTCAGACGGTCGTGCGCGTGCGAGCCGCGGCGCTCAACCACCGCGACGTCTTCATCACGCGCGGGCTCTATCCGAACATCGTCTTGCCGGCGATCCTCGGATCGGATTGCTGCGGGGAGGCCGGCGGGCGCGAGGTGGTCGTCGACCCTACCATTGGCTGGGGCTCCGACGAACGTGTCTGGAGCCCGGAGGCGTCGATCCTTGGCATGCCTGCCGACGGCACGTTCGCGCAAAACGTCGCGGTTCCGAATGAAAACGTTCACGCAAAGCCCGAGCATCTTTCTGTTGAAGAAGCCGCCGCGTTGCCGCTCGGTGGCGTCACTGCATATCGCGCCGCGTTCGTCTGCGGCGGTTTGCAAGCCGGCCAAACTGTGTTGATTACCGGCGTCGGCGGCGGCGTGCAAACGTTCGCGCTGCTTTATGCCAAGGCGATCGGCGCGCGCACGGTCGTCACGTCGAGCCGCGATGGAAAACTCGAACGCGCGAAGGCGCTCGGCGCGGACGTGGCGATCAACTATGCGACCACGCCCGACTGGCACAAGGCGGTGCGCGCGGCGGTCGGGGCCGTCGACTTAGCGATCGACTCCGCGGGCGGCGATTCGTTTGCGAAAGCGCTTTCCGTCGTAAAGCCCGGCGGACGCGCCGTGACGTACGGCGGCACAACCGGCGACGCGACCATCAAGATGTTCCCGATCTTCTGGCATCAGCTTTCGATCTACGGAACGTCGATGGGAAGTCCGGGCGACTTCGCTGCGATGCTCGACTTCGTCTCCAAGCACCGCATCAAACCTGTGATCGACCGCGTCTACGAACTTGCCGAGATCGAAAGCGCGATGCAAAGGATGGATGATGCGCTCCAATTCGGCAAGATCGTTCTGCGCGTTCCTTCATAATCGAGGGCGGCTCATGTTGTCCTCGCTTTGGCGATGTTTAATCGCTCGGACAACGCGGTGATAAGGGCACCCCATGCGGTTCTCGCTTTAGGCATGGTTAATCGCTCGAACCGCATGGGATGCCCTTAGTCGGAATTCACGACAGGGTGTAGACAGGCGGTGCTTGCGCCCGATCCGAACGGATGCGGCCTTCGCGTTCGAGCGCGTCGAGGTACGCCAGCACTTGCTGAGCCGCGGCCGGCCAGAGCGCGCGGTCGGTTTGCGCGTAGATCGATGCGACGAGATCGGAAACCGTTTTGCTGCCGCCGCTCAAAGCGTCGATGATCTGGCGCTCGCGCGCGCGGCGGTGCTCAAGGTACTCTTCCAACTTCACGGCGGGCTCGCGGACCGGCTCGCCGTGTCCGCCGAAAATCGTGCGTGTTTCTGCGAACTCGCGCGAGAGACGCGATAAGGTTTGCATGTAGGCGCGCATGTCGCCATCCGGCGGTGTGATCAGCACGTATCCCTCACCCAAGACGGTATCGCCGGTAAAGAGCGCGCGCTCGCGCGGTTCGTAAAAGACGACGTGGTCGGCGGAGTGACCGGGCGCCGCGACCGCTTGCAGCGCAACGTCGCCGGCACCGACCGTGTCGCCATCGCGCAAACTGCGGTCGTGCGTAACGCCGCTCTTTTCGTGCGCGGCGATGTGCGCGCTTGTCCGTTCACGCAGTAGTGCTGCGGCCGGCGCGTGGTCGGGATGCCCGTGAGTCAAGGCGATCCAGATGATTGTGCATCGGATCCGTTCGCAGTGTGCGAGAAGAGCTTCAACGTGCGATTCGATCGGCGGCCCCGGATCGATGCAGATCGCTTCGCCGTTGCCGCAGTCGATAATGTAGGAGTTGGTTCCGGTCAGCGTCAGCGGCGACGGATTGGGCGCGCGAATGAGGGCGATGCGCGACTCTACCACGCATTTTCCAATGCCGGCGGCAAAGCGAAGGTATCGTTCTCTGTATACGGCGAGAGCGCCAGAACCCGTTTCGTACGAGCGAATTCCAAGAGTCCGTCCAGCGTGGCGAACCGCGTAAGTCTTTCCAAGTGCTTTACGGTCGGATAGACGAGATGCAGATCGCCAGCTTCGTTGCGCGCGAGCGCGTCGGTCGGAGCGATCCAGAGGCCGTCGTGCGTCTCGTGCTCGTCGGCCGCGGCAGCAGCGCCGTCCGGCGCGCGCGCGAGAAAGAAATGCGTATTGTACCGTTTGGAAAACTGCGGCGGCGTAAGCCATTGCGAAAAAAGCGCGAGCTGCCGCGCGTCGGCATACAGATCTTCGCGTTCGAGCGATTCCAGAAAATCCACGCGCGAAGCGTCGGCGCCGGCTTTCACCGCGTTCCCGCGCGCGTCGCAAGATAAGAGGACGCCGGCTTCTTCGTAAAGCTCACGCAGCGCTGCGAAGAAAAGCGCGGCCAGCTCGCGATCCGAGGCGAGCGGAACGCCGGCCGTCGAGGCACTGATCCGATCGCGGAGTCCCCTTTCGTTCGGCGCAAAGCGTGTACGCGCGAGCGCGCGCTCGCTTAGGTCGAGCTCCGAGAGAGTGCCGCCGGGAAAGACGTAAGCGTCGGGCACGAAGTGGCTGCGCTCGCTTCTGCGCAGCATGAAGACCTCGAAGCGTGCGCTTGCCGGGCGGGCGAGCATGACCGTCGCCGCTAGCCGCAATGGGAACCCTGTTGGTAAGGAGGTCGTTTCAAGTATATGAACACGCGACTTGTTTCCGGGCTTGCCGCCGCCCTTTTAGCGCTTGGCTGCAGTACGTTTGCTTTCGCCGGCGCGTCGCAAAGCGCGACGCCGACGCCCGCGCCGACCGCTCCGGCGCCCAATCCGCTGCCGACCCTGCCGGGCGGCATCGTCAATGACGCCATTAACGCGCTCGGCGGGATTGTGAAAGCCGCATATGGTTGGAACGACACCGAATCACTCGGAACCGTTACCTACTATCGCGGCTACGACATGCAGTTGAAGCTGCAGCTCAACCGTTACCGCGCCATTCATTTGCACCGCGGCACGGTCATCAATCCGCGCGGGTACTCGATCCACGATGGTGACACCGTCGACGTGCGCGGCCGCCCGCAATCGGACGGCTCGCTCAACGCCGATATGATCGTCGTACAGGGCCACTAGCAGCTCGCCTCCAAACTCTCTTCTCATGCGGATCGCACTGGGAAGTGATCAAGCCACCGAACTGACGGCCGCCCTGCAGAGCGATCTGCGCGCGCGCGGCCATGACTTGCTGTTGCTGGGAGCGCTCGCGCCGGGTGAAGACGACGCGTGGCCTGCCGTCGGGCGCCGCGTCGCTGAAAGCGTTGCGTCGAATGAATGCGTGTACGGCGTCGTCTGCTGCTGGTCGGGAACCGGCGTGAGCATCGCGGCGAACAAAGTTCCGGGCGCGCGCGCGGCTCTCTGCGGCGACAGCGAGACGGCGTCGCTCGCGCGGGAGTGGAACGACGCCAACGTGCTTGCGCTGAGCCTGCGCGCAACGCCCGCCACCGAAGTGAAGGCGATACTGGATGCGTGGTTTGCCACGACGCCGACGAGCGATCCCAAATATCGCGCGATGATCGCCCAAACGTAGACCGGGTCAATCCAAAGGCGGCTCCCGCCCGTTCTTGTGGGCGAAAGGAGCTTCACGTGCTTACTATTCGTCATATCATGGCTGCCGCCGCGCTCTGCGCGCTTGCGGCACCTGCGGTGGCCGCCGCTTCGGGCATGGCCTCCGCGAACGCAATGATCACCACGCAACCGTCACGCTTCTCGGGGCCAGGAGTATACACCGGTCCGCCGGCGCTTCCGGTCACGCTCTCGATGATCGTCGCCGGAGGAGGGCCGCAGCATTTCGATACTGTGACGCTGCTTAAAGTGCTCGCCGGAAAAAACTTCACTGCCGAAGCCGGCAAACTCACTAAGCAATACGGCAAAGCAAAGGTCGGTAATTTTATCACCGTCTTCAATTTTGTCGTTGCGGATTCGCTCAAAATCGTCACCGCCGCGAAGGTAAAACTTCCTTCCAAGCCTTCGCCCGATCCGGCCAACGGTAAAGCTCTGGCCGCCGCGCTTTGGAACGCCGGCGTGATTCCAGGAGGGTGGAGCGTCGAGGTTATGCTCGATCGCGCAGTCTCGCATCCGGTGCACGTGCAAGTCATGAAAGACATCGACGCAAAGTACGGCATCGCAAAGGATGCCGACTATCATGCGATTCTCGCCACGGCTATGCACGACCTCAAAGCCGCGTACATGCTGTAAGACGCGGCAGCACAAAAAAAAAGCCACGCTGCGCGTGGCTTTTTTTGTAGCACCGGCGGTAGACTCAGCTCCCGGACTCCGGTATAGAATCCCGTATTACTCTCGAGACAAGCGCGATTATATCAGTGCCAGGCGCGCTAGACAAGCCATGGCAGAACGAGAGCAAGCGACCAGTTGACGGCATGCGAGGTCCAACAATACGGACACTCTTTCTTCGTAACGTACAGGAGGCTGTAAGCCAGATAGACCGACGTGCCGGCGGCCAGCAGCGTGGCGAGCTCGGCCAGGATAAAAAAGATTCGTGCATGGGCGAGCCACGTAACCGCGACCACCGCGACATAGTAGATCGCACCGAAGAGCGCGTTTGGCAGCCCTGCGAAGAGCCGGGCGCGCGGCGACTTGACGACGCTTGGCCCCTTGACCTCGCCGTGCTTGGCGCGAATGCTCTTGCGGAGCATGAAAACGGAAGCGTAAAACCCCACGGCGCATAGAAGCGAGACAATGGCCCGAAGGAGCATCATATTCGAAACCGGCTTGCCAAGCTAGCCCGCCGCTTCGCGGGCTTGGGGCTGCTGCTGGCCTCGTTTGCTCTCGCGGCGCTGGTCATCCGCTATCAGCCATACGTCGAGCATCATATCCTCAGACCTATCGGCCCAAAAGTCGCGATACCCTTGGCGACCATCCTTTTTGCGCTGGTCGCGTCGGCACCGTTCTCGGTCACCGACGCGCTGGCAATCATGAACGGCGTCGTCTTCGGGCGGTTTTGGGGATCGGTTATCGACGTCGTCGGCATCGTCTGCGCCGCCATGATCGGCTACTGGGTCAACCGGCATGCCACGCATCTGCTCGATCTGCACAAGGCCCTCGAGAAGCTGCCGGCCTGGGTGAAAAGATTCCGCGTCGGTTCGCCGATGTTTCTCATCGTGGTGCGCGTTATTCCCGGATTTGGAGGAACCGTAGCAACCGCGACGGCGGCGGCAATGCGCGTGCCGCTGTGGATTCACGTGCTGACGATGTCGGCCGTCGCGATCCCGCTCTGCGTCTTACTCACGCTCTTCGGCGATCAGGTGACCACGCTCGTGCACGGCGCGGAAGCGCGCGCGCATATGTACATCCTGCATCACCGCCCGCACTGGCATTTCCGCCGGCGCTTGCCGCACGGTCCGGCGGGGCCGACGCAGTGACCAACGTTCAAACGGTCGATACGCCGCAAGCGTTGCAAGCGCTATGCGCGCGGCTTACGAATTCGTCGCGCGTTGGAATCGATACCGAATTTCACAACGAACGAAGTTACACGGCGCGCCTTATGGTCGTGCAGATTGCGTTTGAAGATGGCTTTGCGATCGTCGACCCGATCGCGCTGCCGGACTTGGCGCCGCTCGTGCAGGCGCTCTCGAAAGCGACAGTCGTCGGCCACGCGCTCGGGAGCGATCTGAAGATTTTTGCCGAGCGCTTCGGCATCGTGCCCCCCGACGTTTTCGATTGCCAGGTTGCCGCGGCGTTTTTAGGATACGGACTTTCGATTTCGCTCGCCGACTTGGTGCGCGATCTCCAAGGCGTACGCTTGAAAAAACTCCATACCGTCAGCGACTGGTCGAAGCGGCCGCTTTCCGCCGGTCAGCTCGAGTATTTGATCGAAGACGTCGCGCATCTCCTCGAGATGCACACGGAATTGTCGCGGCGTTTGCAGGAGAAGAATCGTTACGAGTGGGCCCGGGAGGAGTGCCTTCAGCTCGCCGACCCAGCGCGTTACCGCGTCGACGACCGGAAATTGTATGCGCGCATTCCGGGCGCGAACAGACTCAACCGCCGCGAACTAGCGGTTCTTTCGGAATTAGCGCGGTTGCGCGACCGGCTCGCGCGCGAGCGCGACGTTCCGCTGAAATACGTCATGCCCGACGACGTGCTTGCCGGGCTCGCGACGTTGCGACCGCACCGTCTCGAAGAGCTCGCGCAGCTGCGCCGCTTCGATGCGGGCGGCCGGCGTGCGCTAGGCCAAGCAATTCTGGACGCCGTGAAAACCGCCGAAGCGCTGCCCGAAGGCGAACTCCCGCCGCGTGTGAACCGGCCGCTGGGCAATGCGCGTGAAACACTGGTCTCCTTAATGAGCGTCGTGGTCGGCGAAATCGCGCGTGAAAACGAGATCCCCGCGAGCCTGCTGGCTCCTCGGGCGTCGCTCGAACGCGTGGCGCGCGACGTGCCGGCCGATCGCGACGCCTTTGCCGGAGCGCTCGCGCTCTCGTCGTGGCGCATGTATCTGGTCGGCGAGCGTTTGTGGCAGCTGCTTTCGGGCGAGGCGGCGATGCGCATCGAAGGCTATGCCGACGGCGATCCGCGAATCTTGCTGCAATCGTGACATACGCCGGAAGCTTCGACGCCCTCGCTCGCTTCCAGGCCGGCGATCGCGGTTATACGTACGTTCGCCTGGCCGCGCTGGAAGATGCCGGAGTTGCGAAGCTCGCGCAGCTGCCCTTTTCGCTCAAGATTCTGCTGGAGAACTTGCTGCGTTTCGAAGACGGCGTCTCCGTCGAGCGAGCCGACGTCGAAGCGCTAGCGCGCTGGCATCCGGCCAAGCGCAGCGACCGCGAGATCGCCTTCCGCCCCGCGCGCGTGCTGCTGCAAGATTTCACCGGCGTTCCGTGCGTCGTCGATCTGGCAGCGATGCGCGATGCGATGGCAGTGATGGGTGGTGACCCCAAAGCGATCAACCCGCTGCAGCCCGTCGAGTTGGTTATCGACCACTCCGTGCAAGTCGACGCGTTTGGTTCGAGCGGCGCGTTCGCGGAAAACGCGCGCCTCGAGTTCGAACGCAACCGCGAGCGTTATGCTTTTCTCAAGTGGGGACAGGAAGCGCTCCACAACTTCCGCGCCGTTCCCCCCGACACTGGAATCGTGCACCAGGTCAACATCGAGTTCTTAGCTCGTGTCGTATTTGGCGGAGGGGGAGATGGGACCGTCAGGGATGAGTCCGCCCTCACTAAGGGCATGGTTAATCGTTCGGGCGGACCCATCCCCAACGATCCCAAGGAGAGTGGGCAAGATGCCTTAGCGTATCCGGATACGGTCGTCGGTACGGATTCGCATACAACGATGGTTAACGGATTGGGCGTGCTCGCGTGGGGCGTCGGCGGGATCGA
This sequence comes from Vulcanimicrobiota bacterium, assembly GCA_013036105.1. Lineage (GTDB taxonomy): Bacteria > Vulcanimicrobiota > Vulcanimicrobiia > Vulcanimicrobiales > Vulcanimicrobiaceae > Rubrimentiphilum. The sequence continues at coordinate 12,763 of JAAXCX010000003.1, read as the reverse complement.
AGCTGAAGCCGCGATGCTCGGGCAGCCCATTACGATGCTCATTCCCGACGTCGTCGGTTTCAAGTTGAACGGAAGCTTGCGGCCGGGGGTAACGGCGACCGATTTGGTGCTGACCGTCACGCATATGCTGCGCAAGAAGGGCGTCGTCGGCAAGTTCGTGGAGTTCTACGGCCGCGGGCTCTCAAATCTTGCCGTCGTCGATCGCACGACGATCGGAAATATGTCGCCGGAGTACGGATCGACGTGCGCGATCTTTCCGATCGATGCGCAGACGCTGGACTACTTGCGGTTGACAGGCCGCGCACCCGAACACATCGCGCTGGTCGAAGCATATGCGAAAGCGCAAGGCTTGTTCCGGACCGACGATACGCCCGATCCTTTATTCAGCGATACGCTCGAACTCGATCTCGGCACCGTCGAACCGTGCTTGGCGGGGCCGCGGCGCCCGCAAGACCGGGTGCCGCTGCACGACGTCAAGCGCACGTTCAACGACGCGCTTGCGGAATGGCAAGCGGCGCGCGACGCAAAACCCGCGAGCAACGCCGCGCGCATGGAGAGCGAGGGCGGAATGGGAACGGCCGTCGCGGTCGAGCCGAAAACGGAGATCGCCGACGGGTCGGTCGTCATTGCGGCTATCACAAGCTGTACGAACACGAGCAATCCGAACGTGCTTATCGGCGCGGGCTTGCTTGCGCGCAACGCGCTTGCCCGCGGACTCAAGAGTAAACCGTGGGTGAAAACGTCTCTTGCGCCAGGCTCCAAAGTCGTCACCGAGTACTTGAAGAAATCCGGCCTGTCGCAGTATTTGGATCGGCTCGGATTTTATTTGGTCGGCTACGGCTGCACTACGTGCATCGGCAACAGCGGTCCGCTGCGACCCGATATTGCTGAAGCGATCGCCGAAGAAGATTCGATCGTCGCCGCGGTGCTTTCCGGCAACCGCAACTTCGAGGGACGCATTCATCCGCAGGTGCACGCCAATTATTTGGCTTCGCCGCCGCTGGTCGTCGCCTATGCGCTTGCCGGCCGCATGGACATCGATCTCACGTCCGAGCCGTTGGGCGCCGACTCATCCGGCAAGCCTGTCTATCTGAAAGACATTTGGCCCGACGATTCGGAGATCTCAAAAGTCGTTGCCGAGTCGATCAGCGGCGATCTCTTCAAGACGAACTACAGCAACGTCTTTGCCGGCGACGCGAACTGGGCGCAACTGGACGTGCCGGCGGGCGAACGGTATGCGTGGGATCCAAAATCGGAGTACGTCAAGCGGCCGCCGTATTTTGAAAACATGCCCGCCGAACCGCCGCCGCTGACCGACGTGCGTGGAGCGCGCGTGCTGGTCATGGTCGGCGATAGCGTTACAACCGATCACATTTCGCCGGCGGGCAATATCGCGCGCAATAGTCCGGCTGCGAAGTATTTGATGGAGCACGGGATTCAGCCGTCCGATTTTAATTCGTACGGTGCGCGGCGCGGCAACCACGAAGTGATGATGCGCGGCACGTTTGCGAACGTACGCTTGCGCAATCTGCTCGTGCCCGGCGTCGAGGGCGGCTACACGCAGCTGCTGCCGCAAGGCGAGCAGATGCCGATCTACGATGCGGCGGTGCACTATAAAGCCGAGGGCGTTCCGCTTCTGGTCCTAGCCGGCAAAGAGTACGGATCGGGCTCGTCGCGAGATTGGGCCGCGAAGGGTCCGCATTTGCTTGGCGTCAAGGCCGTGCTTGCGGAATCGTTCGAACGCATCCATCGCAGCAATCTCATCGGAATGGGTATTCTGCCGCTCGAATTCATCGGCGGCGCGGATCGCTCGACGTACGCCCTCACGGGTGAGGAAGTCTACGACGTTACCGGTTACGCCGACGGCGTCAAACCCGGAATGCATCTCAATATTCGCGTGACCGCACGCGCCGACCGGCCGCTGAATTTTGAAGTGCTGCTGCGCATAGACACGCCCGACGAAGCCGAATATTTTCGGCACGGCGGCGTGCTGCAGTACGTCTTGCGCCAGCTCCGCGCGCAGCGGACTGCATGATCGAGCGCAACGAATCAGAACAGCACTTTACACGACGGCTCGAGGCCTTCTCAGACGTTGTCATCGGATTCAGCCTCGCTCAACTGGGCGCCGCGCTGGTCGTTTCACAACAAGGGCTGCATGATTTTCTCACGCCCTTAGGCCTGCTAAATTTTCTCTTTCCATTCGCAATCGTTTGCTCGGCCTGGTTTTTTCACCACCGGCTGTTTTCGCAGCTCTTCATCCCCAAGACGTGGCCGGTCGTACTCAATTTCGTGTGGCTCGCTTCGGTGGTCATGGTCGTGTTTGCGGCCGAAACGTATACCAAACTCGGGACGCTGACGGCGATGCGTTTTTACTTTGCGTGCTACGCCATGGTCTACGCACTGCTGACGGTCCAGTATCTCATTGCACTCAAATATGCGTCAGCGCGGCAGGTCCCGGCAGCGCGTTTGCGCGCGGTGCGGGGCGCGGCCTTCATGGGGCTGTGGACGACTCCGTTTGTTTTCGCGCTTGTGATCATTTTGGTTTTTGAGCCGGGGCCGTTTTATTTTCTCATTACGGCCGGTTTTATCGCGGCGGCCCCGGTCTCGAGCATATTGCGTAAACGCTTTGATGCGGCGGAGGCGAGCCTGCGAACGGCATGAACGACTCGCGGGAAGAGACTCAGCAGCGGCTCATCCACCGTCTGGAAGCATTTTCCGACATCATCATCGGTTTTAGCCTCGCGCAGCTCGCACTGAGCTTGGCCATTCCCAAGAACGGCGCGGCCGGTCTGCTCGCAAAGCCCGAGCCGCTCGTAGCGTTCGCGATTACGTTTATCCTTGTGTGCGGGATGTGGTGGGCTCACCATCGTCTCTTCACGCACTACTTCGTGCCCAATCCGGTGATGGTTGTCCTCAATTTCGTCACGCTGGCTGGGGTGAGTTTCGCTGTGTACAGCGTGCAGCTGATGCTCCACCAAGGACATACGAAGATCGATTTTGCGTTTTACGAATGGTCGCTCGCGGCCGTGTACGTGCTCCTAGCAGTCCAGTATTTCTACGGCTGGAACGTCCGCAGGAAACTCGTGCCGGCGAAAATCGCGGAAGGCGGATTGCGCGCCGCGCTCATGCTCGGTGGAGTCGGGGTTGCGTTTGGAGCAGTCGCCTGGGTCACGGTGCGCTACGGAATGCACGTGCACGGTCTACAATATATCGGGTACGTGATCATCGCTTACGCGATAGCGCTACGTTTGTTCTTCCGGTTCAGACGAGCGCCCGACGCAGATCGGCCAGCACCGTAGCGAGATAAGCCGCAAAGCGCGCAGCGGAGGCACCGTCGATGACGCGATGGTCGTAAGATAGCGAAAGCGGCTGAATCAAGCGCGGAACGAAGGCGGCCCCGTCCCACACCGGACGTACCGCGGCGCGGCATGCGCCGAGGATCGCAACCTCGGGCGCGTTGATGATCGGCGTGAAGTAAGTTCCGCCGATGCTGCCGAGGCTGGAAATCGTAAACGTGCCGCCCTGCATCTCGGCCAACGCCAGTTTGCCGTCACGCGCTTTTGAAGCGAGTTCCGACGTCTCTTTCGCTAAGTCTGCGATACCCTTGCGGTCCGCTTCCTTGATGACCGGCACCATGAGGCCGCCCGCAGTATCGGCCGCAAATCCGATGTTGTAGTACTTCTTGTAGATCAGTTCGTCGCCGTCGAGCGAGCTGTTGAAATCGGGAAACTTCTTAAGAGCGGCGACCGCGGCTTTGATCAGGAAGGCGAGCATGGTCACTTTGATGCCGCGTTTGTCGAGCTCGGCGTTGAGTTCTTTGCGGAACTCCTCGAGATCGGTAACGTCTGCGTCCTCGTCTTGCGTGACGTGCGGAATCGTTACCCAGTTGCGGTGCAAGTTGGGCCCGGAAATTTTCTTGATGCGCGAGAGCGGCTTGCGTTCGACCGGACCGAATTGCGCGAAGTCGATCTTGGGCATCGGCGCGACAGTAAAACCTGAGCTTGTCCTGAGCCCTTCGACTTCGCTCAGGACAGGCTTCGTCGAAGGGCCGCGGACGACGCTCTTCACGAAGCTCTGCACGTCTTCGCGGGTCACGCGGCCGTTTGGCCCGCTGGGTTCGACCGCGTGCAAGTCGACGCCCAGCTCGCGTGCAAAGCGGCGGATCGACGGGCTGGCATGGGCCACGCCGTTTTCGACTTCGGTGCGGATCGGCGCCGGCTCGGCCGCAACCGGGCTGGGCTTGGGGGCCGGGGCGGGCGTCGGCTTGGGATGCCCGTTGCCGGAACGCGCTGGTTCTTGCGCGCGAACCGGTTCGGTGCTTTTTTCCGAAGCCGTGTTGGGCGCGGGGATCGGCGGTTTCTCCACCGTGAACGACTCCATCGTTGCGATGATCGAGCCTTTTGAAACCTTGTCACCGACTTTGACGCGCACGTCCTTGAGCACGCCGTCAACCGACGCCGGTACTTCCATCGCCGCTTTTTCCGATTCGAGCGTGATCAGCGAGTCGTTCTTTTTGACGGAGTCGCCCGGTTTGACCAAGACTTCGATGACGGGAATATCTTTGAAGTCGCCGATGTCGGGGACGGTAATCTCAATCACACCGTCACCGGGTTGGGTTTTTCGGGATTGAGCCCATACTTCTTGATCGCGGCGGTAACAACTGATGGCTTGACCTTGCCGTCGTCGGCCAGCGCTTTCAGCGCCGCTACCGCGACGTAATACCGGTTCACTTCGAAGAACTCGCGAAGCTTGCTTCGCAGATCGCTCCGCCCGAAGCCATCGGTCCCCAGGGTGACGTAACGCCGGTTTTGTTGCGGGCTTGCGACGTAGGGCCGGATATGATCGGCGAAGGTGCGGATGTAGTCCGTAGATGCGATGACGGGCCCTTCCTGTCCACTTAAACACTGCGCGACGTAGGATTGGCGCGGCGGTTCTTCGGGGTGAACGAGGTTCCATCGCTCGGCGTCGATGCCGTCGCGGCGCAACTGATTGAAGCTGGTGACGCTCCAAACATCGGCTGCAACGCCAAAGTCGGCTGAAAGCAGCTCCGCGGCCGCTTCGACTTCGCGCAGAATGGCGCCAGAGCCTAACAATTGCACGCGCCCGTTCTTAGCAGCCGCCCCTTTCCGCAAGAGATACATGCCGCGCAGGATGCCGTCTTCGACGCCCTTGGGCATTTCGGGGTGATGACAATTCTCGTTCATGACGGTGATGTAGTAATATACGTCTTCCTGGTCGTGCAGCATCCGGCGCAAACCGTCTTGGATGATCACCGCTAATTCGTATCCGTACGTGGGATCGTACGAAACGCAGTTGGGAATGAACGATGCAAAGACTTGGCTGTGCCCGTCTTCGTGCTGCAGGCCCTCGCCGTTGAGCGTGGTCCGTCCGGACGTTCCGCCGATGAGGAAGCCGCGCGTGCGCGAGTCCGCAGCCGCCCATGCCAGATCGCCGACGCGCTGAAACCCGAACATCGAATAGAAAATGTAGAACGGAATCATCTGCACGCCGTACGTCGAGTACGACGTGCCGGCCGCAATCCACGACGAGATCGCGCCCGCCTCGTTGATGCCTTCCTGTAAAATCTGCCCCTGTTTGTCTTCGCGGTACCACATGAGCTGGTCGGCGTCTTGCGGATGGTAGAGCTGTCCGACCGACGAGTAGATGCCGAGCTGGCGGAACATGCCTTCCATGCCGAAGGTGCGCGATTCGTCGGCGACTATCGGAACGAGCCGCGGCCCGAGTTTCTTATCTTTGATCAGCGTGCTCAAAATGCGCACGAACGCCATCGTCGTCGATATTTCGCGGTCGCCGGTGCTCTTGAGCTGCGCGTCAAACGCGGAGAGCGGCGGGACGTCGAGTGCTTCGGCCTTCGTGCGCCGCGACGGAATGTATCCGCGCCGTTTCACGAGATCGCGCAGATACTTCATCTCCGGCGTATTTTCGGCCGGACGGAAAAACGGCAGGTGCTCGACTTGATCGTCGGGGATGGGCAGGTGAAAGCGGTCGCGGAAGGCGCGCATCGACTCCACTTTCATTTTCTTGGCCTGGTGTGCGATATTCTGCGCCTCGCCGGACTCGCCCATGCCGTACCCTTTGATCGTTTTGGCGAGGATGACGGTCGGCTGGCCCTTGTGTTTAACGGCCGCCGCGTACGCGGCGTAGACCTTGCGCGGATCGTGACCGCCCCGCTGCAGCGCCCAGATATCGTCGTCGCTCATATGGGCGACGAGATCGGCCGTTTCGGGATAGCGGGCGAAGAATTTCTCGCGGACGTAACGCCCGTTGTTGGCCTTGAACGTTTGGTAATCTCCGTCGACGCACTCGGTCATCACCTGGATAAGTTTGCCGGTGTCGTCACGCTCGAGCAGCGGATCCCAATTGCTGCCCCAGATCACTTTGATCACATTCCAGCCCGCGCCCTTAAAGTCGGTTTCGAGCTCTTGAATGATCTTGCCATTGCCGCGAACCGGCCCGTCGAGCCGCTGGAGATTGCAATTGACGACCCAGATCAGGTTATCGAGCTTTTCCCGCGATGCGACGGCGATCGCACCCATCGATTCGGGCTCGTCCATCTCACCGTCACCAAGGAAAGCCCACACTTTGCGATCGCCGGCGTCGATGATGCCGCGATCGTGCATATAGCGCATGAAGCGCGCCTGATAGATCGACATGATCGGCCCTAGCCCCATCGACACCGTGGGAAATTGCCAGAAGTCCGGCATGAGCCACGGATGCGGATACGACGACAGGCCCTTGCCGTCGACTTCGCGCCGGAAGTTTTCGAGCTGCTCGGCGGTGATACGCCCTTCCATAAATGCGCGCGCGTAAAATCCTGGGGCGGAGTGTCCCTGGAAGAACACGAGATCGCCACCGGTCTGGCTGGACGGCGCGCGGAAGAAGTAATTGAAGCCGACATCGTAGAGCGTGGCCGCGGAAGCGAAGCTCGCAACGTGGCCTCCCAACTCCGAGGACTCTTTGTTGGCGCGCGCGACCATCGCCATCGCGTTCCAGCGCACGTAGTGACGGATGCGCGTCTCGAGCTCGTCGTTGCCCGGCATCGGTTCTTGCTCCGATGTCGGAATCGTATTGATGTAAGGCGTTGAAAGCCCGAGCGAGACATGTGCGCCGCCGCGTTGCGCAGCCTCGACGATCGCGCCGATCAGTTCTTGCGCGCGAGCCGGTCCCTCATGTTCGATCACGCCTTCGATTGCGTCGACCCATTCACGCGTTTCTTCGGAATCGGGTTGCGCGGATGAAGCTGCCGGAGCGGCCTGATCCTCCGCCGTTGTGCTCATAGAGCCGCCTTCACCTCGTAGCGGGCCTCTCCCCGCCGCTCCTCGCGGATGAAAATGGCGATGGCCACCAAAACGAGCAAGCCTCCGGCGACGGCGATCGCGCTCAGCCGTTCGCTGAAGATCGCAAGCGCGAGCAACGCCGCGACGATCGGTTCGACTAGCGTCGTGAACGCAACGGCGCTCGCGCTGAACCACCGCAGTGCCGAGTTCATGGCGGTGTGGCCCAAGAGCTGCGAGATCAGCGCCATTGCGAGGATGCCGCCCCAAGCAGCGGCGTCGCTCAATGGCGGCGGGGGCTGATGCGCGGCGACCGCGGCCGCAACCAGGACGACCGCGGCCCACGTGTACGTTTGCGTCACGATGGCACGTGTTCCGAACGACGCGCGGATCTCGCGTATTAAAATGAAGTAGGCCGCGATCCCGATCGCCCCCGCGACCGCCAGCGAAGCTCCCAACACCTCGTGACCCCGAACCGGCGACGGTGCGATGCTAAAACCGACAACCAATACGAGGCCCGCCGCGCCGGCAGCGAAGCTGAAAAGGGCGAGCGCCGAAAGCCGCAAGCCGCGCGCAAGCGCGTCGTAAGCCGCGGTCCAGATCGGAGTCGTCGCAACCAGCAGCGTCGAGATCGCGACACTCGTGTATTGGAGCGACCAAATCCACGCCGCGAAATGGAACGCGAGCGCGAGTCCGGCGATGGCGAAGATCACCCCATCGCGGCGCGAGAGGGCGGCACGTTCACGCGGACGGCGAATGGCGGCGAGCGCCAGCAGCGCGAGCGCCGCGATCGTTAGCCGCGACGCTGACACCGCGAGCGGCCCCGCCCCCGTCAGCGCAAAGCGCGCAAAGATCGCCGCCGACCCGACCGCGATCTGCGCGACGATGAGGGTGAGATACGGGCGCACGTGGGCCCGTTACGGGTTGGCTTGCGCGTTGCCTTTCGCGATCATCGCGGCGCGGATTTGGTTGAGGCGTCAAGTCCCCAAGTGTTGGCGGGAATCTCCCGATGCATCGGGTAGTCGTAGGATACGCGGGAGCTTGAGAGCTGAGAGGGCAGATCGCCGACCGCCGTGACCTGACGCGGGTAATGCCGCCGTAGGGAGGAGATTCATGAAAGTTTACGCCGCCGGATCCGATCCGTCGATTCGCGTTCCCATGCGCGAGGTTGCCCTGACCAACGGTGAGTCGCACGTCGTTTATGACACGAGCGGGCCGTATACTGACGCCGAAGCGGCGATCGACATCCGGCGCGGACTGCAAGCGCTTCGCTCGAAGTGGATCGAAGATCGCGGCGATACCGAAGAGCTGGGAAAGCCGAGCTCGCTATACCGGCGCGGTCGCGAGGCAATGCCGGAGCTGGAAAGTATCCGCTTTGAGGGCGCGCGCAAGCCGCGCCGCGCCAAAGCCGGTGCAAACGTTTCGCAGATGCATTACGCGCGCAAAGGCGTCGTGACGCCGGAGATGGAGTTTATCGCGATCCGCGAGAACTGCGAGCCGGAGTTCGTGCGCGCCGAGGTCGCGCGCGGGCGCGCGATCATTCCTTCGAACATCAACCATCCCGAAAGCGAGCCGATGATCATCGGCCGCAATTTTTTGGTGAAGATCAATGCCAACATCGGCAATTCGGCGGTTGCCTCGACGATCGAAGAAGAAGTCGAAAAGATGACGTGGGCCACGCGCTGGGGCGCCGACACCGTCATGGATCTCTCGACCGGAAAAAATATCCACGAGACGCGCGAATGGATTCTGCGCAACTCGCCGGTTCCAATCGGTACCGTTCCGATCTATCAGGCCCTCGAAAAAGTCAACGGCAAAGCGGAAGATCTCACGTGGGAGCTGTACCGCGATACGTTGATCGAACAGGCGGAACAGGGCGTAGATTATTTTACGATTCATGCCGGCGTGCTGCTGCGCTACATCCCGCTCACGGCTGCGAGGGTAACGGGAATCGTTTCGCGCGGCGGGTCGATTCTTGCGAAATGGTGCCTGTCGCACCACGAGGAGAACTTTCTCTACACGCACTTCGAAGAGATCTGCGAGATCATGAAGGCGTACGACGTCGCCTTCTCGCTAGGTGACGGCCTGCGGCCCGGCTGTCTTGCCGACGCTAACGATGCGGCCCAGTTTGCCGAATTGGATACGCTCGGCGAGTTGACGGACATCGCGTGGAAGCACGACGTGCAAGTGATGATCGAAGGCCCGGGGCACGTGCCGATGCACCTCATCAAAGAGAATATGGAAAAAGAGCTTGCGATCTGCAAGGAAGCGCCGTTCTACACGCTGGGACCGCTCGTCACCGATATCGCGCCCGGGTACGATCACATCACCAGCGCGATCGGCGCGGCGATGATCGGCTGGTACGGCACAGCGATGCTCTGCTACGTCACGCCCAAAGAACATCTGGGACTCCCGAACAAAAAAGACGTCAAGGACGGCGTGATTGCCTACAAGATCGCGGCGCACGCGGCCGACGTTGCGAAGGGCCACAAACTCGCCCGCCACTGGGACGACGTGCTCAGCAAAGCCCGTTTCGAGTTCCGCTGGAAGGACCAGTTCGAGCTCTCGCTCGATCCCGAAACGGCCCGCGAATTCCACGACGAAACGCTGCCGGCCGAAGGCGCGAAGATAGCCCATTTCTGCTCGATGTGCGGCCCGCATTTCTGTTCGATGAAGATAACGCAAGAAGTTCGGGAATATGCCGAGCATGGCATGGCCGAAAAATCGAAAGAGTTCGCCGAAAAAGGCTCGGAGATCTACATCGAAGTCTGAACGCGCGGGCCGCTCGTTTCTTCAGCGCTTCGGTACGCTCGGCCCCGGGCTGATCACCGGCGCGTCCGACGACGATCCGTCAGGGATTTCCACTTACTCCGTCGCGGGGGCGACGACCGGGCTCTCGATGCTGTGGCTGGCATTCCTCACGACGCCGATGATGGCGGTCATACAAGGGATGTGCGCGCGCGTCGGGATGGTCACCGGCGAAGGTCTGGCGGCGAACATACGCAAGTCGATTCCGCTTCCGCTGGCGTACGTCGTGGCTGCCGCGGTCATCATTGCCAACACGTTCAATGCGGGCGCCGATTTCGCCGGCATGTCGGCGTCGGCAAACCTGGTCGTGCCCCAGATCCCCGTCCTGGTTTGGGTGTCGTTCTTCGGTGCGCTGCTGCTGGTCACGGTGCTCTTCTGTTCGTATCGGGTGATTGCGTCGACGTTTAAGTGGTTGACCATTTCGCTGTTTGCTTATGCCGCCACGGCCTTTTGGATTAAGCCGGACTGGGGCGTGGTGCTCAGGGCGTTTGTAACGCCGCACATTCAGTTCACCCGGGACTGGATTACCACGATGGTCGGCGTGCTCGGCACGACGATCACTCCTTACCTTTTCTTCTGGCAATCGTCGCTGGAAGTCGAAGAAGAGAAAAGCATGGGCCGCACGACGATAGCCGAGCGGCGCGGCGCAACCGAAGCGGAGATAACGGACTCCCACTTTGATGTGAACACCGGAATGATTTTCTCCAACGCGATCATGGCGTTCATCATCATCACGACGGCGCTGACGCTTTACGTGCATCACAAGACACACATCGCAACCGCGCAAGATGCGGCCGAAGCGCTCAAGCCTTTGGTGGGTCACTTCGCCGCGCTTCTTTTCACGCTGGGCATCGTCGGTACGGGACTGCTCGCGATTCCCGCGCTCGTCGGTTCTTCAGCATACGTAGTCGCCGAAATGTTCAAGTTTAGGCGCGGCGGAATGAACGAACCGCCGAACCGCGCCAAGCGCTTTTACGGCGTATTTGCGGCCGGCTTACTCATCGGCGTGGCCATGTGCTTCGCGCGCGTCGATCCGATCCGCGCGCTCTATTATGCGGCCGTCCTCAACGGCGTCATCTCCGTGCCGCTGATCTTTCTCGTGATCCGCATCGCGAGCAACTCGGGCGTGATGGGGAAGTGGAGCAGCTCTCTCTTGGCAAAGGGATGGGCATGGCTGGCTTTCATCCTGATGGGCGGCGCGGCCGTCGCGATGTTCGTCCTCTGAGATGAAACCTTGCGCCGTTATTTTCGATCGCGACGGAACGCTGATCGAAAACGTGCCGTACAACGGCGACCCGGAGGAAGTCCGGCCGGTTCCGGGCGCGCGGGAGGCGCTCGAGAAACTTCGCGCGCTCAAGATTCCGCTTGGCGTGGTTTCGAATCAGAGCGGCATCAGCCGCGGATACTTTACGCGCGAGCAGGCCGAGTCGGTGAACCGGCGCGTGGAAGAACTGCTCGGCCCGTTCGACGTATGGCTCTACTGCCCGCACCAGCCCAACGACGAGTGCGAATGCCGCAAGCCCAAACCGAAGTTGATTTTGGATGCGGCGCGCGCGCTCGGCGTGGATCCGGAGTGTTGCGTTATGGTTGGTGACTTGCCGAGTGATTTAGAAGCGGCGCGCAATGCCGGCGCTCAACCTATCGCGATCGTCGCGAGTCGTTCGCTGGTTCAGGCCATTGAGGAGATTCTGGCGGAGTTGAACTAGCGCCGCGGCGCAGACCAGTACTGCACGTCCGGCGACCCGTAGATCACTTGAACTCTTGCAGCGGCCATCGCCGTTTGCACGTGGAGATCATGCTTGACGCGCTTCCACGCAGACATCACTTTGACCACGTAATGTTGCGTTTCGTAATACGGCGGAATGCCGCCGAAATCCGAGACGGCCTTCGGGCCGGCGTTGTAAGCCGCAAATGCCAGCGAATACCGGTGCGGGCTGTTTTGATATTTTGCCAGGAAGCCGCCCAGGTAGTGTGCCGAGCCCTGTAAGTTCTGATACGGGTCGTGCGGATTGACGTGCAGCGTGCGTGCGGTGCCGGGCATGAGCTGTCCCAGGCCGATCGCGCCGGCGTACGAGCGAGCGTGCGTGCGCCACGCCGATTCGACGCTGACCAGCGCGACCAGAATATTTGCGTCCACGCGCCAGCGGACCGAATTCTGCAGCACGTGCTTGGCGAGATTCGAGCTCTGCCAGGCGGGAAGATGCGGATTGATCTTGCGCAGGACGCGCGCGTAGGCGCTCACGGCGGCCGGATTTCCCGGAACCATTGCGGTCGCGGCGGAGGCCGTTTGGGTTCCAACCGCGAGGAGGCACAATGCCAAAATTGTCCCGGCTATAAAAGCGGTGAGTTTACGCATACCCTCTCATACGGATGAAGGGGACCTCAACCTCTCGCGCAGGACCCCCCTGCTAGCAAATCCTTACAATAACCGAACACGGGCCCTCGTGAGCCGCCGCGGTTGGTTGTACGCCGTCGTCCTGTTTTTCGCAGTCATGTGCGGGATGATCGCTTTCAGCGAGTGGTGGGCCTACAATAAGAACGTTCCGTATTACGAGCACGTAGGGAAAACCCACGCAACGCACTAAAGCGCGGCTCATGTTGCGACGCATTCCGTCACTCGCTCTCTTTGCGCTTTTCGCCCTCGCCCTTGTGCCGCAGGC
>JAAXCX010000002.1 GCA_013036105.1 Vulcanimicrobiota bacterium | reverse complement strand
GCGCGCCGCCCTCTTCCAGACGGGGGCGGTGCAGGCGCCGGCGTATTTGCCGCGCGACGTGCGCGCGCTCGGCGTGGACTTGCTTTCGCGTGCGGCGCATAAGTTTTACGGTCCGAAGGGCGTCGGCGCGCTGTTTGTGCGCGAAGGCACGCCGATCGCGGCGCAGGTGCACGGCGGCGGCCAAGAGTTCGCCAAGCGCGCGGGAACCGAGAACGTGGCGGGCATTGTCGGAATGGCGCGCGCGTTGGAACTGGCCTCGGCGGAGCGCGACGAGGCCGCGGCGCGCGCGGAGAAATTGCGGGACCGTCTCGAGGTGCTGGTTCGCGAGCGGCTCGGCGGGGTGCGCGTGAACGGCGGCGGGGCGCTCCGGCTGCCCAACAACCTGAACCTCGCTTTTTCGGGCATCGAAGGTGACCGGCTGCTGGCGCTTCTCGACCTTGATGGGCTGGCGGTTTCGGCGGGCAGCGCGTGCGCGTCGGGTGTGGTCGAGCCGAGCCACGTCGTGGCGGCGCTGGGGCTCCCGGCGGAATGGTCGCGAGGCGTCGTCCGGCTCTCGCTCGGACGCCTGACGACCGAGGAAGAAATAACGCGCGCCGGGGAGCTGCTGGAGCGGGGCGTCTCGGCGATGCGCGCGGCATCCGGCTTTTCAAACCAAGCAGAACGGGGAATACTTGGTTCACGCCAAGGCACTGCCGGCGGAGGACACTTTTGAATACGGGCTTTACTTGGCCCGCCTTTCTCGATGTTGCGGGGGGGCTGGGCGCATTTCTAGCGGGCCTGGGCATCTTTTTGGCGATGCTGAGTCTAGCGCGCACGCTGCGCCGGCTGAACCGTACGCTCGACGGCGTGGACCAGCAGATGGCCGCGCTCGGGAAGCCGGTCGCGGAAACGCTGACGCACGTCGGCGGCATTGCCGACACGGCGGATCGCACGCTTGCGCGTCTGTCGGGCGCAGTGTCGTCGCTCGAGCAAGTGGCCGCGTCGGTTGCGAGCGCCGCTAAGCTGACGCAGGAAGCGATTTCGCCCGCGATCGTCAACGTCGGGGCCACACTGGGCGGCATCAGCGCGGGGCTTCGCCGCTTCGTGCGCGGCAATTCGAACGGAGAACCATCGTGAACGAACAGCAGGGCGGCGGCGCGTCGCCGCGGGGAAACGGTTTTCTCGGCGGTTTCGTGGCCGGCGCGATCATCGGAATTCTTCTCGCTTACGTGATCATGCAAGAGGATGCGCGGGACCTGATCGTGGGTAAAGCCCGGGAAGCCGGCAACCGCGCAATGGACGCGACGGGCGACCTGCGCGATCTTTACCAGCGCGGACGGGACGTTGTCGACTCGGCGCGTTCGAACATGGCTGACGATGTGACGCGCAATGCGTCGGAAACATAGGAGCACATGGATATTAAAGTAGACGTTCGGGAATCCAAGGGCGACATGTACGTTGTCGATCTCAACGGCGAGATCGACGTTTACACTTCGCCCAAGGTCAAGGACGCCATCGGCGACCTGATCGACAAGGGTCACTACAACCTCGTGATCAATTTGGAGAAAGTGCGTTACATCGATTCGACCGGTTTGGGCGTACTCATCGGCGGACTCAAACGCGTCCGCGAACACGGGGGCACGGTGAACCTCGTCTGCACGAACCCGCAGATCAAGAAGATATTCGACATTACGGGCTTGGTGAAGATCTTCGGTATCTACGATGACGAGGACGCCGCGATGCAGGCGCTGGTGTGAACCAGCCGGCCACACAGGCGCAAGGGTCGCTCGGCGTCGTCGAGCTGCGCATCCCGAGCAAGGCCGAGTGGGTTGCCGTCGCGCGTTTAGCGGTAGCCGCAGTCGCCAACAGACTCAATTTCTCGATCGAAGACATTGAGGACGTGAAGCTCGCCGTTGCCGAGGCGTGCACCAACTGCATTCAGCACGCGGAGGGCAGCGCCCAGATCCAAATCACCTGCGAAACCGGACCCGAAGGTTTGACGGTTCGCGTTAGCGACTTCGGGCACGGCACGCGTCCTGAAGGTATACGCCCGCGCCGCACGGACGAACCGACGGTCGGCGGGCTAGGAGTCTTCCTGATTCGTTCGCTCATGGATTCCGTCGAGTACGACGTGCATCCGGACCGCGGAACGAATCTCGTAATGACAAAAAAAGTCGCCCATTAGCGTGTCATAGTGCACTCGCACACCGACGAAGAGCGTTGGGATAGGCAGAAGACGCGCGAAGCGTTCGGGCGTTTTGCCGAAGCCAAAAAACAGCCCGGCACCCCCGAATACGACAAACTGCGCAGCGAGCTGGTTGTGGCTCATCTCAATCTGGTGCGGTATTTGGCCGTAAAATTCGCCAACCGCGGTGAGGCGCTCGACGATTTGATCCAAGTCGGAACCGTCGGCTTGCTCAAGGCGATCGATCGTTTCGATTTGGAGCGCGGCGTCGAGTTCACGACCTACGCGACGCCGACGATCGTCGGCGAAATCAAACGCTACTTCCGCGACAAGGGCTGGGCCGTCAAGGTTCCCCGCCGTCTGCAAGAACTCAACCTCGCGGTCAACCGCGCGGTCGAAAAACTCTCGGTGAAGATCGGGCGCAGCCCGACCGTCGCGGAGCTCGCGCAGCACTTAAACGCAACCGAAGAAGATATTCTGGAAGCGCAAGAGCTCGGACAGGCGTACAATCTCCTGTCGCTCGACACCGAGCTCTCGGGCGAAGGCGACAAGAAATCGCAGACGCTGGCCGATTACATCGGAACGACCGACGCCGGCCTGGCGCTGCTCGAAGATAAAGCCAATCTGGAGCACGCCTTCGAAGTGCTGACCGGCCGGGAGCGCGTCATTCTCTACCTGCGCTTTTACGAGAGCGTTTCGCAGACGGAGATCGCCAAGCGTTTGAACGTCTCGCAAATGCACGTATCGCGCCTCCAGCAGAAAGCGCTCGAAAAGCTCCGTCACGTGCTTCAGGAGTAGGCCCCCGCCCCAAAACCCGCCAATACCGAACCGACCTTTATGAAGAGCCAGGAGCTGCGCTCGGCGTACGTCGAGTTTTTTACGTCGCGGGGGCACAAGCACGTCCAGTCCGCGAGTTTGATTCCGGACGCGATGTCGACGACGCTGTTCACGATCGCCGGAATGGAGCAATTCGTACCGGCTTTCTTGGGCGACGAGCCGCCCCCGGCGCAAAACGTCGTGACCGTGCAGCGCTGCCTTCGCGTAGCCGGCGCGAAGAGCGACATCGAGCACGTCGGGCGCACGGGCCGCCACGGCACGTTGATGGAGATGCTCGGCAATTTCAGTTTCGGCGGCTACTACAAACGCGAGGCGATCGGCTATGCGTGGGAGTTCGTCACGAAAGTTCTCAAACTCGATCCCGCACGCATCGCCATCACCGTGCATACCGGCGACGACGAAGCGGAAAAAATTTGGCTCGAGCTCGGGATTCCGCCCGAACGCATCTCGCGCTTCGACGAAGAGAATTTTTGGACGATGGGTTCGACCGGGCCGTGCGGTCCGTGCACGGAGCTCTTCTACGACAACGGTCCGGAGTACGCGGCCGGCCCGGACGATGACGGGCCCAACAAAGGCGATCGCTTCGTCGAGTTTTGGAATTTGGTCTTTCAGCAGTTCAATCGCGGCACCGATGGTGCTCTCGAAGAGTTGCCGCGCAAACAGATCGACACCGGTATGGGATTCGACCGCACGCTCGCAATTGCCAACGGCAAGCGGTCGATGTACGAAACCGATCTCTTCACCGACCTGATCGACGCGCAGCCGCGCGTGGGCAAGACCGCCCTTTCTGAAAAGGACCAGCTGGAACGGCGCAACATCATCGCCGATCACATCCGCGCGGTCACGTTTCTCATCAACGATGGCGTGTATCCGGGCAATACCGATCGCGGCTACGTGCTGCGCTTTCTCATTCGCCGAGCGATTCGCAACGGACGTTTGCTCGGCTATCCCGACGGTTTCTTGACCGGACTGGTTCCCGCGGTCGTAAAATCGCTCGAGTCCGGCTATCCGGAGCTGCGGGCGAATCAAACGCGGATCGTCGATGCGCTGCGCATTGAAGAACAAACGTTTGACCGCACGCTCGAACGCGGGATGGCCCGGTGCGCCGCGCTCTTCGACGAACCTGAGATTCGTAAGAGCAAACTCGTGCCGGGGCAGGCTGCTTTCGAACTGCACGACACGTTCGGCTTTCCGGTCGAACTCACGCGCGAGATTGCCGCCGAACGCGGTCTGAGCGTCGACATGCGCGGATTCGAGCAAGCGATGAACGAGCAGCGTGAACGCGCGCGCCGCGATGCCGCATCGAAGCGCCCCGTGGTTGCGGTCGCCGATCTGCCCGCGATCAGAAGCGAGTTCACCGGTTACGACGGGTTGGAAGGCGAGGGCACGATTGCGGCGCTGCTCAAGGACGGGGAACCGGTTGCGGAACTGCGCGAAGGCGAGCGCGGCGACGTGTTGCTCGACCGCACGTCGTTCTACGCGGAAAAAGGCGGCCAGATCGGTGACCGCGGTGCGCTGCGCTCCGCCGATGCCGGGAACGGCGCGTTCTTCGAGGTCTCCGATACGCAATATGCGGGTGAGGCGATCGCGCATGCGGGCACAGTCCGTTCGGGCGAACTGCGAGTCGGCGACCGCGTGCGTACGGAAGTTTCGGCGGATTGGCGGCGCGAGATCCGGCGCCATCACACGTCGGCGCACTTACTCCAGCGCGCGCTCAAAGACGTGTTGGGCGACGACGTCACGCAAGCCGGTTCGTGGGTCGGCATCGATCGCATGCGTTTCGATTTCCGTTGGCCGCACGGTGCGCTCGAGCCCGCGCAAAAACGCGACATCGCGCACCGCGTGAACGAAATGATCCGCGATGACACCCCGCTGGAAACGCGCGTTCTGGCGATCGAAGAAGCGCGCGCGAGCGGCGCGATCATGATGTTCGGCGAAAAATACGGCGAAGAAGTTCGCGTCGTGACGGCCGGACCGTCAGTCGAATTTTGCGGCGGCACGCATTCGCATTCGACCGGCGAGCTCGGCTTGTTTCTCATTCTCAGCGAGTTTTCGATCGGCAGCGGCATTCGCCGCATAGAGTCGTGCGTTTCGCAGAGCGCCGAAGAGTACGTCCAGCGCCAGCAAGACCTTGTCGGCAATCTCGCGGCGGCGCTCGCGGCCAGTCCCGAAGAACTGGGCGAACGCATCGAAAAGCTGCAGAGTGACGTCAAGGACCTGCAAAACGCGGTCGGCGATTTGAAGGCGAAGCTTGCCGCATCCGACGCGCAAAGCTATGTCGAGAACGTTGAACGCAAAGGTGACCGCAGTTTCGTGGGCGCGGTCGTTCCGGATGCGGGAGCCGAAGCGCTCCGGCATTTGAGCAGCGCAATTCGCCAGCGCGTGCGCAGCGGGGCTATCGCGTTGGCCGGAGTGGACGGCGAAACGGTCAGTTTGCTCGTCAGCGTCAGCGACGATCTGGTCAAAGCCGGAGTGCATGCGGGCAATCTAGTCAAGCTCGCCGCACCGTTGATAGACGGGCGCGGCGGCGGACAGCCGGGACAAGCGCAAGGCGGAGGAAAGAATCCCGCCGGCGCGCAGGCCGCATTGAACGCGATTCGTGACGCGGTGCTTCCGGCATGATGGCCGCACTCGCGCTCGCCGCGTCGCTCACCCTGCCGAAGCTGCTCGATTCCCAGCTCGTGCTGCGGCGCTACGAAGCGCGGCTCGCGGCGACCAAAGATCCGCAAACGCTCATTTTTCTGTACTCCGTTTCGCAGGCGGGCCCGCTCGACATCGATCAGATGCACCGCGTCTATCGCAGCGGCAGTCTGGTGCGTGACGAAACGCTCGTCGTTGACGGCGTCAAACAAAAGACGACGCGTATCGCACGCTACCGCAACCGCTACACGCTGCACGATTTGGCGCCGCGCACCGCGCGGTACGTTTTCCTTTTCGTGCGTCCGGTCGTCAGCAACGGCAGATACGACTATCTGTACCGGGCCGTGCCGCTGGGCGCGCCGGCCGCGTTCACCGTGCGGACGATGACCATCGACGGAAAAACATTTTTGCCGCGCGAGATCCGCTTTCACAGCACCGGTGCGGGCGCGCGCGGCGACGGAACGTTAGCGTTTACCGCGGCGGGGAAGTATTGGGTCCCGCTTTCGATTGCGGTGCAGGGAACCGTAAACGGACGGGCCGCGCGCGAACGCATCATCTTCAGCGGCTATCAATTTCCGCCGGCGCTGCCGCACTCGACGTTTCAGTCTCCGCGAGCGCTTCCGCCGGCGGTCTTGCCGACATTTTAACCGCTCGCCTGGCGCCGTGGGCCGCGTGGCTCGTGCCGCTGGCGGTATACGCCGCGTCGCTTGAGGGCGCGGTCAGCTACTGGGATACAGGCGAGTCTCAAGTGGTGCCGTGGATCTTCGGCATCGCGCACCCGACGGGATTTCCGGCGTTTACGCTGGCCGCCGGAATATTCGCGCATCTTTTCCCGCTCGGCGCCGTGTCGTGGCGGATTGCGTTGTTCAGCGCGATTGCCATGAGCGCCGCATGCTGGGCCATCTTCGCATCGCTGCGCGAACTTAAATGCGACGTGTGGATTGCGCTCGGCGCGAGCTGGGTGTTCGCTTTTGGCGAGATTGCTTGGACGCGCGGTACGCGTGCTGAAGTGCACGCGTTGGCGGCGGGACTCGCGGCGCTGACACTCTATTTTTGCGTGCGCTGGTATGTGTGCGGCGAGCCGCGCGCGTTCGTCATCGGGGCGCTGTGCTGGGGACTTGCGATCGCGACGCATCCGGTGACCGCGCTGCTCGCGCCGGCGCTGCTCGTCGCGCTCTGCGCGCGCGTGCGCGCGCTGCGCCTGCGTACATTCGCGCAGGGCTTGCTGCTGTTTGCCATCGGCGTCTCCCTTTACGCCTATCTTCCGATTCGCAGCGCCGTTGTCACGCACGCGCGCCTCGATCCCACGCTCGCGCTGGGTTTGCCGCCGGGCAAAGCCTTCTGGGATATGAATCATCCGGCGACATGGCAGGGGTTCCGCAGTTTCTTGAGCGGCTCCGATTATGGCGCGCTGCAAGCGTTTTCCGCGGCTTTGCATCCGGAAACGTATCGCACGGGTGTGCCGCCGTTTCTCCTTTCTCTGTGGAGTGAATTTACCGCGCTTGGGATCTTGGTAGCAGCCGCTGGCGCGATTGCGCTCGCGCGCAGCCGGCCGTGGCTTGCGGCGGCGGTATTGCTGGCCGCCGTCTGTCCCGCGGTTTTCGCTTTCGGCTATCCGGTCGAAGCGGATCTCGAACGCTATTATCTGATTCCGTTCATCGTTACGGCGATACTGGCGGGGTATGGCGCGAGTACGATTGCCAAAGCCATGCCCGAATTGCGCGTCGTCTCGATGCTGATCTTGCCGGCCATTGCGGTCACGCTGCTGGTTCTCAATCGAAGCACGTTCGCGCAGCCCAAATCGAGCGGCGCGGAGGGACTGATTCGCACCGTGCAAGGCCGCACGCCAAACGACGCCGTGCTGCTGGCGCCCTGGATCGATTCGACCGCGTTGGCGTACGCTGCGTACGTGGATCGTTCTCTCGATAAGCGTATCGTCGACAACGCTTGGCTCAGCGACGAAGCCGGACGCGTGCCCGGCTGGATCCGCGCCGGGCGTCACGTGTACGTGGTCGATCAAGTCTTCGGATCCGTGCCGGGGTATCGTTTGACTCGCATTCCGGGTTCGCCCGATCTCTACCGGGTCGAGAAGCGATGAAAGCGCGCGGATGCGTGACGGCGGGAATTGTCGCAACGCTGATCACCCTGATCGCCGGCCATTTCCGCACGACGCCCTACAACAACTATGTTCTGCTTGCCGGCGCGCTGCTGCACGGGCATACGTGGATCACGTGGCCCGGTGCATACATCGACGCGCTCGCCTACCGCGGCCAGCACTATGTGATCGAAGGTCCCGTCCCGGCGCTGCTGCTCCTCCCTTACGTCGCGATCGCGGGAACGGCCGCAAATCAAACGCTTCTCTCGGCGATCCTTTGCGGCGTCGCGATCGGTGCAGCGTGGGAACTAGGCGAGCGTTTGGGGCTGCAACGCACGGTCAACGTATGGCTAACCGCGTTCTTGCTGGCGGGAACCGACCTCTTATGGTGCGCGATGCTCGGTGACGTCTGGTTCATCGCGCACGTTAGCGCCGCAGCATTCACGCTGTTGGCGCTCGTGGAGTTGTGCGGCAAGCGGCGGGGATGGCTGGTGGCATTGTGGGCGGTAGCGGCGGCGGGCTCGCGGTTTTCCTTAGTGCTCGCGATTCCGGTCTATGCGGCGCTGCTCATCGCTGCGGATCCGGTGCCGCCAAGTTGGCGCGTGGATATGTCGCGGATGCGCGCAGCACTGCTCGGGTTCGCCGGCGTCTTAGTGGGCGCGGGCGCGCTCTATGTGGCGTACAATTTTGCGCGCTGGGGAACCGCCGCCGACATTGGTTACACGAGCTGGTACCATCAAGACCCGGCGGGATCGCCCACCGGATCGCCGTTCCGCTTGCAGTATGCGGGCTACGAACTCTGGTCGTTCTTCGTGCAGCGCCCGGACTTTTCGGCGGCGTTTCCATGGATACGTCCGTCGTACTCCGGCATTGCGCTGACGTGGACGAGTCCGGCGCTCATCTATGCCCTGTGGTCGAGAAAGCCCCGTGCGTTCGTCATCGCGATGTGGGCGGCGACGGTCCTCGTGGCCCTGCCGTCATTTCTCTACTACGTCAACGGATTTGCGCAGTACGGTATGCGTCACGCACTCGACTTCATTCCGTTTTTGTACGTGCTGATGGTGCTGGGCGCGCGCGAACGCTTACCGGTGTGGGTCAAAGTGTTGATCGCGTATTCGTTCGTGGCAAGTCTGTACGGCGTTTGGTATTGGAACGTGTTCTTGCGTTCGGGAAACTAGCGCGCTTCGAACGCGTCGCGTAAATCGGCCGCCGTTGTGGCCGGAGCGCTGCACATGTTTCCGCGGCAGAGATATGCGGCGGGCGCGAGCTTCGAATCCATTCCGCGATCGCGTAAAGTCTTTGCGTCATCGGGCGCGATCGTGCGCACGGCCAGCAACGGATCCGGCAGCGCGCGGGCGGTTTCGCGAAGGTCGCTCGTCTGTTCGGGCGATCCCACCAGCACGACCGACGCCGAGCCGCCGAAAAAGCGGCGCACGGCGCGCGCGAATGGCGCGGCAAACATCCGCATGCCGCCGTAATTCGATGCGTAGAATTGCAGCGTGCGCTCCGCGGTCGCCCGCTTAGCATCGTCATTTTCCAACACCGCGAGCCGCAAGAGAGTCTCTGCTAGCAGCGAGTTGTCGGCCAGCGGACGTTGCCGGACGGCCAGGTTGCCGAGCTGTTCTTCCTCTCCTGCATGGTCGTAATATCCGCCGTTTGTTGACGCGAAGGAGCCGTCGATCGCCGTGGCCAGCTCCCGCGCACGCTCCAAAAAGCGCGGCTCCCCGGCGCATTCGTGCGCATCGAGCAGCGCGCGCAAATATGCTACTTGATCGGTGAGCAGTCCGCGTACTTTCGGAGCTCCGCCCGGATCGAGAAAATGGTAGAGCAAACCGTTCTCGTCGCGCATGCGCTCGTGCAAACCGTCGAGTGCAGCGTGCGCCTCGCGCATCACGTCGTCGTCTTCCAGTGCGGCGGCAGCGAGCGCGAACGCGCCGGCCATCGCGGCCGTCCAGTTCGAGTATGATGTGCGATCGACGTATGGCGCTTCGCGTTTCCGCCGTTCGTCCAGCGGAAGGGCGAAATAGGCTTCGTCCGCATCTTGGCTGCCTGCGAAAAAACCCGTTTCTGCGTCGCGAAGAACGGTGCGCACGTATCGCAGCGCCGATTCCAGCGTCGATCGAAACGCTTGGTTGCGCGTCGTGCGCGTCAATTCGGCCAGGATTCGCAGCAGCGCCGCGTGGTCTTCGGTCATCTTCTCGAAGTGCGGAACGCTCCAGTCGCGCGTCGTCGAGTACCGGAAGAATCCGCCTTCGGTATGGTCGTACATGCCGCCGCCGGACATCGCCAACAGCGTCTTGGCCAACATGTCGTAGAGCCGCTGATCGCCGGTGGCGCGATACTCTTGCAAGAGAAAGTCGAGCACGTCGGTCATTGGAAACTTTGGCTCGGTGCCGAAGCCGCCGTATTCCGGATCGTAGGCGTCGGAGATCTCTTCGAGCACGCGCGCGATCATCGTTTCGCGCAGCTCCCCCGAAGCGGGATTTTCGGCGGGGCTTTCTTTGCGCAGTTGGACTGCGCGCTCTTCGACGTGTTCGCGATGCTCTTTGTAAAAGTCGGCGATTTGGTCGAGCGCCCCGAGCATTTGCTCCGGCGGCATGTATGTCGCGCCCGCGAGCAGCGCGCCGGCCGGCGCGAGGAACGCGGTGGTCGGCCAGCCGCCCTGGTTGTATCGCGCATTGATGTCCGGACGGCGGTCGTTGTCAACGCGCACCGGCACGAAACGTTGGTTGATGCGTTCGATCACGCGCGGATCGGAGTAACTGGTTTCGTCCATGACATGACACCAGTGGCACCACACCGCAGAGATCGAAAGCAGTATCGGCTTCTGCTCGCGCTCGGCTTGGGCGAAGGCCGCCTCTCCCCACGCCTGCCAAGCGATCTCGCCGGCGCGGTTGGGCCGGGGCGAAAAATGAAACTCCGAGCTCATCTTACTCGTCTTCCCCCGTAGCGCCGCGCAGGAACGTGGCGCCGTAGAGTATCCCGCCGAGCACGACCAGCGCCAGCGGCCCATCCAGGCGCCAGACTTCGGGTATGCGGGCTATCCACGCCGGCCCAGCCAGTTCGGCCAGAAACAGGGCCGCCGCAATCGCGAAGGCCAGGGCACAGGTGCGGTGGCCGGCGGCCCCCATCCCATAGACCTCTTCCTCGTAGAACGTCTGGGCCCGCGCCTTGCAGCGCCACCAGGCCAGGGCGGCCAGGCCTAGGCTGAGTACAAAACCGGACCAAACCCACATACCGCTCGCTTCGCCGCCCCCCGGTACGCTCGCTTGCACTCTGGGTATAAACCTCGCCGAGCTACGAAAGGAGCAGTGACTCGTATGGCTGATGGCCCGGTTGTAGTCAATGATGGCAGTGGGGGCGGAGCGGCTGCGGTAGGCATCGTTATCGTCGTCCTCATCGCGATCTTGATCGCGATCTTCGTATGGCATCCGTGGTCCTCGACGAGCAGCAGCACGTCGACGAACGGTGGCACCACGACTACCAACACCACAACTACTGGAGGAGGTACGAAACCCTAATGGCCGGCTTATTGTGGACGATTATCGTTATCTTGGTCGTTATTTGGTTACTCGGTTTTCTGCTCCATTTTGGTGGAGCATTGATCCACATCATCATCGTGATCGCGGTGATCTTGCTGATCGTCAACCTGCTGAGCGGCCGAGGAGCGAGGGTCTAGACTCTCGCACCTATCGGCATAATGCCGGCTAGGAAAACGACTAAAGGAGCGGGCCGGGTGCGGGAACCCGGCTCGCTCAAACGTTATCACGCCAAGCGCGATTTTAAAGCGACGCCCGAACCGCGCGGAAAGCCGGTTAAGGGCGGCAAGCGTTTGCGTTTCGTCATTCAAAAACATCGCGCATCGCGTCTTCATTACGATTTCCGTTTGGAAGCGGACGGCGTCCTCAAATCGTGGGCCGTTCCCAAGGGGCCGTCACGCGATCCCGCCGATCGCCGCCTGGCGATGCACGTTGAAGATCATCCGTTCGATTACCGCACGTTCGAAGGCATCATTCCGAAAGGCCAGTACGGCGCGGGCGAAGTGATCGTTTGGGACGAGGGCTGGTACCGGCTGGCCGAAGGCGAGGATCCGGCCACCGAAATCGGCCGCGGAAAAATCAAATTTATTCTCTCCGGAAAGAAACTCAACGGCGAGTTCACCCTCGTGCGTATCAAAGGCCGCAGTGGCGATAGCGGCGATCCGTGGCTGTTGATCAAAGACCACGACGAGTTCGTCGATCCGAAATACGACATCGCCAAGGATAACAAGTCGGCGAAGACCGGACGGACGGTCGAATCGTACGCGGAGGATCCGCGCGCGCCGCACTGGGACTCCGGGCGTAAAGCGGCGCGAGGCGCAACCAAGGAAAAAAAAAGCGCTAAACGCGATCCGGTACCGGTCATCCACACGCCCATGCTCGCAACGCTGGTGGACGAGCCGTTCGATGACGACGAGTGGCTCTTTGAAATAAAGTGGGACGGATACCGCGCGATCTGCACCGTCAGCGAAAACGGCAAGATATCGCTGGTTTCGCGTAACGGGCTGGACTTTTTGGGGCAGTTTCCGGAGCTGGAAGAATTGCGCGGCGCTTGGAGCACGCTGCCGGTTGTCGTTGACGGCGAAATCGTGAGCCTCGATGAACGCGGGCGGTCCTCTTTCCAGCGGCTGCAGGGCAGTTTCAACCGCAACCGTCCAAGCGCGCGGTCAAGCGACGCGAAGAAATATCCGCTGACCTACGCGGTCTTCGACGTCCTTTACGCCGACGGAAGAGACTTGCGCAAGACGCCGCTCGAAGATCGTAAGGCGATTTTGGAACGCGCCATCGGCGATACCGAGCTCGTGCTCTACTCCAAACACGTCGTGGGCGACGGCCGGGCTTTTTTCGAACAAGCCCAGCGCCAGCAGCTCGAAGGCATCATTGGAAAGCGCCGCGACTCGACCTATCACGAACGCCGCACCCGCGATTGGGTGAAGATCAAAGCGCAACTGATGCAGGAGTGCGTCATCGGCGGATTCACCGAGCCGCGCGGCAGCCGCAAAGGCTTTGGCGCACTTCTGCTCGGGCTCTACGACAAGGGCAAACTGTACTACGTTGGGCACGTCGGCACGGGGTTCGACACGAAGACCCTTGCCGCGATGACTGCGCAACTGAAAATAACCGAACGTAAAATCTCGCCGTTCGCCAACGACGTTGCATCGAATACCAAGGCGCACTGGGTCGAGCCGAAGTTGGTCGCGCAGATTCGTTTCACGGAGTGGACCCGCGACGGCGTCATGCGCCAGCCGGCATTTCTGGGACTACGGACGGACAAAAAACCGAAAGAGTGCGTGCGCGAAGTCGCGGTCGATACGGACGACATAGCCTAATGGCCCGCACGACGCAGAAAGCGAAGGTCGGTGGGCGCGAGCTGACCTTTTCAAATCTTGATAAGGTTTTTTGGCCGCGCGACGGCTATACGAAGGGCGATCTGATTGCCTATTACTTGAGCGTCGCAAAATGGCTCTTGCCGTACACCAAAGATCGCCCGTTAACGCTGCAGCGCTATCCCGACGGGATCGCCGGCCAATCGTTTTTCGAAAAGCAGGCGCCGAAGTTTACGCCGGACTGGATCAAGACGATCGACGTGACCGCCGATCAAGGCTCCCGGAAAATCGCTTACGTGCTCTGCAACGACGAAGCGACGCTCGCGTGGTGCGCGAACCTCGCGGCGATCGTGCTGCACGTATGGTACTCGCACCGGCCCACGCTGGAGTATCCCGACTATGCGCTCTTCGATCTCGATCCGGGCGACGGATGCCCGATGAAGACGCTCGCCAAAGTCGCGCTCGAATTTCACGATATGCTCGCGGATATCGGACTCACGCCGTTGGTGAAAACGACTGGCGGGAGCGGTTTGCATTTGGTCATACCGCTGCGGCCGAAATACGAATACGACGCGATCAAGCAGTTCGCCGAAATAGCGGCGCGGCGCGTGAACCGCGAGCTGCCGAAGCTCACGACGCTCGAACGCTCGATCGCGCGCCGGCCCAAAGGGACGGTGCTCCTGGACTGGGTGCAGATCGGTCGCGGAAAGACCGTCGTTCCGCCGTACGGTGTGCGCGCGCGGGATAAAGCTCCGGTTTCGATGACGCTGGACTGGTCGGAGATTGAAGAGTTTGCATCCAAGCGCCTCACGCCCGACGCGGCCAATGCGCGCTGGACGATCGCCAACGCGCGTAAGCGGCTACAGGACGAAGGCGATCTTTGGGCCGGGAAGCATTGGAGACCGGCCGCGCTCGAACCCGCCTTGAAAAAAGCGCAGCGCGCCTGGACGTAATGCCAGGGATGCGGTTCGGTTTCCCACAAAGAAAAGCAAGTGCGCAAGCGGATGAGCAGATCGCGCAAGCATTGCGTCGTAACGTTGGCGATCGTCTGTGCAGTTTTGAACCCGATCGTAACGCTCGCCTCATGCCCTAACGATCGAATTCTTCATCCAACGCTACAGATGCTCGCGGGAAGCGGCGCGCCGTCCCAAGCGAATGGCATTGCTCGCGACGCCGGATTCGTGGGTCCGCTTGGAGTTGCAATCGGTCCGGATGTCGACCCGCGCGGTATCATCGGCCCGAGCCTAGCTGGAATCTCTCAGCCCAAGGGAACCTACAGAATCGTTTTCTTCGGGGACTCGTTCGATTTCTACGGCATCACCTGGCCTGAATCGATGCAGGCGCAAGTTGAGGCGGGCCTCGCGCGAGACCATGACAGTAACGGCCTCAATAGATGTCCTTCGGTTATTGCCATTCGATACTCGGGAATCGACATTCTGGATGTCGCTAGCTTTGTGAGGACCTTTCTTGCCGACGGCGAGGCTGATCTGGTTATTGTCCCGGTTGAGGGCGATCTTCTTGGCTACGCTGCAAGAAAACATCCGGAGCTCAGCCAGGCTGCTTTGGATGCGTTAATCAAAAAACAACTTACCACCACGCAACAAGCGTTGACAGCAAGCGGAACAAGGATTCTTCTCGTACCAGTTCCCTACAGCACGCAAGTATCGCCACTGGAGCTCCTCGCGCTTCCGGCGGATTTCTTGGAAGGCTTTGAACAGGCTCGAAAATTCGAAGACCGGGTGGCATCTTTCGGAATGCCAACTTTTCGTCTTGCTGCAGAAATGGAAAAAGCGGAACGCGGTCCGAACAGGGTTGCCTTCGGAAGCCCCGATGATCCGCATCCTTCTTCTCAGGGCTTCACCTGGATTGGAAAAGCGATTCTACGCTATCTGGAATCTTGGAAACCGTGGTCGCGTTAAAGGCCGAAACAGGTCCAGGAAGCCTGATTGCTCCAATCTCCCTTACGGCGGCGGCAGCGAACCCGTTACGTCAATGACCAGTCCGCGCGGCGTGATTCCCCGACGCAAATCCCTCGTCCAGGCAATGGCATTTCTTTCGAGGGCTCGTGCGTCCGAGCGCATCGTGAAGATACGTTCAACGCCCTCGAACGTAGCAGCTTGGTAGACGGGGCTTACCGCTCCAGTCTTTTGATAGAGAGCGCGCAGCTCGAAACGGCGAGAGTGTAATCCCTTTGTCCGTTTTACCAAAACCGCGACGCCCGTAGCTTCCATTTCGCGAAGACCGGCCGCGCCCGAGATCCCATCGTGCGCGAGGCGGGAAACGTATGGAGTTGCCTCCCACAAGAAAAGCGTGGATGACGCCGTCGTGCGGGCTTCGATAATGGCGCCGTCGAAAGGGCGAGGCGCAGCCAGGAAAACGGACGCGAAGATAAAGCTCGCCACGGTGCGCATTTGCAATCTTCCTTATACGTTGGTTGCACCAACGGGAATCGAACTTTGGCGAGTTTCCGGCGTTTCGCCTTCCGTGACTGACCTGCAAGAAGGCAGCGCCTTGAGCTAGCGCAACGCGGCGGTTGCCGCTCTCACAACGCTGATGAAACGATCGACGGCCGCCTGCTGATCCGCGGCGTTGGTAGCATTAACGACTTCCGGAAACGCCAGCGGTGCGCGATCGATCGAATGGTAGTAACGATAGTTCGAGAGGCCTGCTTCAGCGTAGAACGCGGCGATGGCCGCGTGCTGCTTGGCCGAGAGCGCTTTCATAGCATCGGCGTCTCCTGCAATTTCCGCGCCGTCCAACGCGGCATCTACCGCGCGAGCCGCCGAAACATACTCTGTTAGCGCGCTCTGCAGCGCCGTTACGTCTACGCCGGTCTTGATAAACGGCGCGTCGAGCCGGAGCGCGGTCGCCAGGTTTTGCGCGTGATCGGAGACCCGCCATGGCGAAACCGTCGCGCTCGCTGCGCGCATGGCTTGAATTCCCGTGAGCACGGCGTCGGCAACGGCTTCTTTGTAGCCCGGATCGTACACGGCGATTCCGGGAATGTTATCTTCGGCGGTGTGATGCGCGCCGAAGTCACCGCGGAAACCATTCGACGAGCTCGGAATGCCAAGTTGGTAGGCAAAGGTTTGCTGGTCCGACCCGCTGCTGGGCGGCTGCAATAACGGGTTTGTCGCGGTTGTTCCGCTGCCGCTTCCAAGCATTGCGCCGTCGGGGCCGGGTACACCGTCGGCAATCTGTTTGATCGAGGCCCACAGTTCGGGCGAGGCGCGAATGAGAAACGGGCTGCCGGTCGTGACTTGATCGGTGTTGATGTACTGTTCCATATTGGCGCGCAGCTGCGGACCGAATTGGTAAGCGTACGAGATCGATCCGAAGAGACCGAGCTCGTGGCCATCCCACGACGCGATCTCGATCGTTCGCCTCGGACGCCATCCCTGCTGAAGCAGCCTGTGAAAACCGTCGGCATCTTGCATGAGCACCGTCGTGCCGCTGCCGGGATCGATCGCGCCGAACGCCATGGCATCGCGGTGGCTGCCGATCATGACGATGGAATTCGGCTGATCGGTTCCGCGAATGTCTCCGATGACGTTCCAAATGCGCACGACTTTGCGCTGCATCTGCACGGTCAAATGCGCGCGCACGTTCCCGCCAACGTGCGTGACGATTTCAAACAGCGGATGCCATTCGGGCGTGGCCACCGGTCCGCCCAGTGACGCGAGCAGCGCGCGAGCGGTGCGCTGCGTAACCGGAAGCTCGGGAATGTCGGGACGCGGAACGCTGTTCCAAGCGTTATGCGGAACTCCCGGCAGCGGCACTTGTCCGGGAAGCGTTACGTCCCCGGGCGGCAGCGGCGTCGGCGAACCCGACGGAGCCGGCGCGCCTGCGCGTTCGGCCATATCCATATTCTTGTAATTGCCGCGCGGCCACGTTTGCCCGCGTCCGAAGCCGTCGTTTGCTGGATCGGTGAATTCGACGATGCCGGCAACGCCGCGTTTCTTTAACTCGGCATACGATGCGCCGCCGCCGCTGCGCAGCAGCGCGATCGCGCCGTGCAGATCGATGTGCAGCGCGTCGAGCGCCTGCAGATCGGCGGCGCTGCCGTAGTTGACGTAGTACAGCGGCCCGGTGACGTCGCCGTCGCCGGAACTTCCCGCAAACGGCGCGCCGGCGGCGATCTCTTGCGGCGTGTGATGTCCGGATGTGCCCTCAAGCAAATCAAACTGCACCCGGTTCGGCGCAACGATCGCAAGCGATTCGCGCACCGGAGCGGTGAATTCGACGTCATACGGAATGACGCGCGTTTCAAAGCCGTCGGCTTGCAGGCGCCGCTGGAGAAAAACCGCGGTCGCGTAGTCGGCGGGCGTGCCGGCGCGGTGCGGCTTCGAGGATAGCTGCTGCTCGATTGCCGCCGCGTTTGCGGCGCTAGGCACGCCGGCGAAGGCCTTCTCCCAGTCCAGCTCTTGAGTGGACCCAGGGCCGGCCGCCCAGCCGATCAGATGCACCGCAGTAGCGGCCGCGAGAACGAGAAACATATCCCCTCCGGACCTAAGGCTTTAGGCGCGCCGCCTGGGGCTTCGGTTTCACCCGGGCGGGCGGCTTCCTGGGCAGCCCGGACGAGGGACGGGTCGCTTTCAGGTCGCCGGTCGGGTATAATCCTAGTCGCAGTTATCCACAAGGGGCATTTGCTTGGCACACGCCATTTGGTCCGGATCTATCAACTTCGGACTGGTCACCATTCCGGTCAAGCTCTTCACGGCCGTTCGCGGAAACGACCTGTCGTTTAACATGCTGCACGCCAAGGACGAGGGGCGGATCCGCTACGAGCGCATCTGCACCGTCGACAACAAGCCCGTTCCCTGGGACGAGATCGTCAAAGGCTACGAGTACGAAAAGGGCGACTACGTCATTCTCACCGACGAGGACTTCAAGAAAGTCAATCCGGAGGCGACGCAGAGCGTCGACATTTTGGAGTTCGTCGAGCTCGACAAGATCAACCCGATGTACTTCGACAAGCCGTACTATTTGGAGCCGACCAAACAGGGCCGTCACGCCTATGCCCTGCTGCGCGAAGCGCTCGAAAAGGCTAACAAAGTCGCGATCGCGCGCGTCGTGATCCGCACCAAAGAAACGATCGCCGCGGTCAAACCGTCGGGCGACGCGCTCGTGCTGGAGATCATGCATTGGGCCGACGAGATGATCGAAGAGTCAACGCTCGATCTGCCGGGCGAAACAAAACTGCCCGAGCCTGAAATGAAGATGGCCAAGATGCTGATCGACGCGATGAGCGTCGATGAGTTCCAGCCCGAAAAATTCACCAACACGTACCACGAGGAACTGCTCGCAATGATCGAAGCGCGCGCGGCAGGCAAGGAATTGCCCAAGCCCAAGAAAGCGCCCGCGCGGGCGAAGGTCGTCAATCTCATGGACGTGCTCGCCCAAAGCGTCGAAGCGAGCAAGAAGCAGCGCGGTGCGCGCACTGCAGCTGCCGAAAAACGCGCAGCGCATAAGGCCGCACCTAAACGCCGCAAGAGCGCCTAAGTCTTAAGCGGTTTCTTCTTTCAACTGCGCTTGCCGCCGCGGCTCGCGCCGCGTTTGTATCAACCCGGCGATAAGCGCGACGAACGCAAAGAAACAGGAGTAGGCGCCCGACCATTGAGGGCCAAAGCTTCCCAACGTCGCCGTAGAGATCGGTGGCGAGATAATCCCCGAAAGCGAATCGAGCGATGACGTCACGCCAAGCACGGTGCCTTGCCGCTTTGCATCGGCGGCCACGCTGATCAGCGCGGTCAAGCCGCTATTGCTGAGCGCCAATCCTAGACTAAAGAGCACGGCCACAATCGCCAGCGCATAGATCGAGTGGACGATCGCAAGCAGGCCGAACCCCACAAACAGCGATCCAAGTCCGAGTGTGGACATGCCGCGATCGCCGAGCCAGTCCGAGACGCGGCTAATCAGGAACACATTAACGAAAACGTTGAGCATCGAAGTGCTCGAGAAGAAATAGTCGGTTTGCTCCGGTGTGAAATGCAGTTGTCTGGCGAGATAGAGCGCCATCACGCTGAACCAGCCGTAGAGCGAAAGCGATAAAGCGAATTTTTGCCACAGCAGCGGAGCGAATTTCTTGTTCTGAAAGGTCCGAACGATTTCGGTGGGACCGACGACTTCTTCGGTTTTTCCGCGCGATTCGGGGAGATAGCGAATCGTCACGAGCAGCGTGAGGGCCTGCAGACCGGCCGCGACATAGAACGGCGCGCTATAGCCGAAGCGCTGAAAAAGCACCGACTCGATCAGCGGGCCAAAGATCATGCCGGCGCCGAACGTTGCGCCGATCAAACCGAACGCGCGCGAACGTTCTTTCGGCTCGACGAGATCCGCCACGTACGCTTGGGTGACGCCGATGTTTCCGCCCGAGAAGCCTTCGAGGATGCGCGCCGCAAAGACGAACCCGATGCTGCCCGCGGCTCCGAGCATCGCCCAGCCGATCGTCGCGCCGATCTGACTGATGATCAGCACGCCCTTGCGTCCGATGCGATCCGAAACGTTGCCCCAGATCGGACCAGAAATCAGCTGACAGAACGAAAACGTCGAGAAGAGCACGCCGACGACGAACGGCGACGCGCCAAAGTGCGTCACGAAGTACGGCAGCAGCGGAATCAGCATGCTGAAGCCGAGGATGTCGATGAACGTGATCCCGAGGATCGGGAAAAGCCGCCGTATCATTCGGCTTCGATCGGCAGAACGAGCGGATATATTTTTTCGCTCTTGCGAATGACCGTCAAGCGATAACTCCGGCGCAGGTCGATCAGCGTCAACAGGCGGTGCAAATCGTCAATACCGCGCACCGGTTGCTCTTCGAACGCCGTGAGGAGGTCGCCTTCGCGCAGACCGGCCGTTTCGGCGGGGCTGCCGGGCTCGACCGTTACGATCAACAGTGCCCGCGCCGTGGCCAGCTCGTGAAACCGGACCAGGCGCCGCGGGATTTCGAGGTCTTGGCCCGCGATGCCGAGATATCCGCGACGAACGCGGCCGTCGCGCATTAGCATGGCGGCGATGAACTTCGCGGTGTTGACGGCAATCGCGAAACAAATGCCTTGACCGGGAAAGACCGCTGTATTCACGCCGACCACCGATCCGTCGCCGGTAACGAGCGGGCCGCCGGAATTGCCGGGATTGAGCGCCGCGTCGGTTTGGATGACGTTGTCGATCAAGCGCCCCGATTGCGCGCGCAGCGATCGTCCGAGCGCGCTGACGACGCCCGCAGTGACGGTGTATTGCAGCCCGTAGGGATTGCCGACGGCGACAACCAGTTGGCCTTGACGCACCTGCGACGAATCGCCGAGCTTGGCCGGCGTAAGCTCGGGCGCGGATATTTGAACGACCGCGAGATCCGTGTGTTCGTCTTCGCCGACGAGCCGCCCGGCGAGCTCGCGCCCGTCGAGCAGCGAGACATCGATGCGATCCGATTCGTGGACGACGTGGCTATTGGTCAGTACGAATCCGTCGGGCGTGAAGACGAAGCCCGAACCGTTTCCGCGTTTCCGTCCCGAGCGCACTTCGATTCCGACGACCGAAGGGCTGACGGTTTGTGCGGCGTTCGTGACGGCTTGCGAGTAAGCGTCCAGCGGCGAAACTTCGCTCTGTTCCGAGACGGCGTGGAGTGGAACGGCCATGGTGCCTTTTGGAACCTGCGGCGTTTTGACGCGGTTTCACAGAGGGCCGCGCGGGCGCCCCGCGAAGCGGACGGCCTCTAAGCCCAGATGGCGGAATTGGTAGACGCGCTGGTTTCAGGTATCAGTGGCCGCAAGGCCGTGGGGGTTCGAGTCCCTTTCTGGGCAGATTTATCGACGCTGCACAAACACTTCGTCGCGAGCCGGCGTCTTATATAGTATGAAGGATCGCGCCCCGCTCTCGGATTTGGCGATCGCCGCCCTGAATGGGCATGAACAGGCCTACGACGCCCTGATTCGCGCGCTGTGGCCCAACGCATACCGAATTGCTTGGTCGATCCTCGGCGAGCGCTGCGCGGCACAAGACGCCGCCCAAGCTGCCTGTGCCACCATCTGCGCAAGACTTCAGACTCTTTCCGACGTGCGTGCGTTTGCCGGCTGGTCAACTCGGATCATCGTTTCGCACGCACGCGACCACGCTCGCGCGAGATCTCGTTTACTGCGTCGAGAGGCGGTCGGCTACGAAGCAGCGAGCGGCGTGTCGACGCGCGATGAGCCGATTGCGCGGCTCGATCTCGAAGCGGCGATCGCTATGCTGCCCGCGTCGCTGCGTCTGCCGCTGGAACTTTACTATTTCTTCGGTCTAACAAGCGGGGAAGTCGGCGTTGCACTCGGTGTACCGGCAGCGACCGTGCGTTTCCGCCTAATGATCGCGCGTCACCGCTTGCGGCCACTTCTCTCGGATTCAACCGCGCCGGCAACGGCACAGGAGACAGTATCATGAATGAAAGCCAGATCATCGAAGCGGCGCTCGAGCGGCGATTTGCGCGGGCTGTCGTCCCGGAATGTCCGCATGGTCCGTGGCGGCCGGCGCAATCCGCCAGGCCACGCCCGCGATCGCTTGGCTGGGCGTACGCATGCGCGGTACTCGTTGTCTTCGTTAGCGCGGGCGTCGCCGGTCAGGCCTCCGGTGTGCTACCCGACGGCTTCGCGCGTTTCTTCCAAGGGTCGGTGAAACCGTTGCCGCCCCTTATTCACCGCGCCGACCGGCTCACGATCGCGCAAGCGCAGCAGCACATGCCATTTACGATCGTCGTACCGGCTGGATTGCCGCCGCACACGATATTTCAATATGCCCACGTCGTAAGCGAACACCCGATTCCACGCGTTGCGCTGCTTTACCAAACCCAGATCGGCGCGGAGTATTACCGAATCAACATCAACGAGACGACGGCCGTCAGCGGCCCTCCCGTCGCGCACTTCGAGGCCCTATTCAAGGGAAAGGACGGGCGGATACACGATCGCACGTGGACGCTTCCGCTGCGCCGCTGGAAGCACGGAAACATCTTCATGGAGACACTGCCCCAAGGAATACCGCCGGCGATGGTGGATCGCATCGTTCGGGAAAACACACGCTAACCCCACCGCAGCTTGTAATTGCTCGGTCTTCCGCTAAAGGTCGCCGTCAAATCCTTCGCGTCGGTAGCTTTCCGGTTCAGTGTCGCCCGGCCAACGCTCGGACCGTTGCATCCATCTTTGTAGGGCAGAACGTCGACTATGATCACGGGCCCTTTGAACGTCCGTGCGTTGCTTCCGTGCGGTTTTAGACAAAACTTGTGCGCCTGCACTTGGCTCTTGTCCCACACGTGGAAATACGCGTACACGTCGGCTTCGTTGCGCATCGTAAACCGGTATTGTTGCGAGGCGTTAGAGGGGCTCAGCGCAAGAAGCGCCAGCGACGCCACGGATATTGCGAAGATAATGTTCCTCATTTTAAGAGACGGTCAACGTATTACCGCTTAGTCGTGCTCTGCATTTTCCACGCGTGCCGCGCAAGTGCCAGCGCGCTCCGTCGTTGTCGAAGTCCACGTAACATTGGCCTTTGCGTGCTAATACCGTAATCGTCATTCCACCATGAGAGGCGCTCGTGCAGACCGCGCCGCGGCCCTGCATCCGGCAATGCTCGCGCGGAACCCAGCTTAGCGTGTTGGGACGTTCCACGTTGATGGTCAGATCCGCAGCTAATGCGGACAACGGTACCAGCGCAAGCGCTGCCGCAAATCCAACGGTAAAAATACGACGAATCATGAAGGCTCCTTCCAGTGAATCGGTCGGAGTATTCTGTGCGATGGCCAGCCGCTAAACTACTGCAACGTCTACATTTTTGGTGAGCTGACTCTTCCCAGCAGAAACAGCCAATCTGGCAAATAGCTTGGCGTTCCGTCGGACGAAAGCGGCGTCGTTCCATCGCCGATCACGCTCACGTGGTAGATCATTCTTCCCAGGCGGTCGGTGCCCGGTGGATGGCGCGGCTCCAATGAAAGCGGCCGGATATTTGCGGTCGGAATCTGGAGTGCTGCGTACGCTCTGGAAATGAGTCCCGCCATGGGCTCGTTGACGTGATAAACGCCAAACCAGCGACTAACGGGCGTAGCCGGCGGCTTAGATAGCCAACTCGAAAGCCGCGCCGGTGCCTGGAAATCCCAGGGACTCGAAAACAAAATGACGCGATACAGAGGATGATCTTTTGCAATGAAGGCGGCCATGCCGGCGCCTTGGGAATGTCCGGCAAAAGCGATGCGAGCCCAATTTGGCGCGCCGCCGGTTAGGTAGGCATCCCATCCGTCTTTCGGGTGCGTGCGTGAGAGGTAACTCAGTAGGTGCACCAAACGGCTCCCGATCGATTCCGATGGCAAGTCGTCTATCACGCTCGTTACAGGATCGCCATAAATGCGCTTCTGGCGAAACTGCTCGGAACACGACGGATTCGGATTTCGTGGACACACGACGTTTACCGCATCGGCGTCGTCGTACATCAATCCGATGACGCGGTAACCATCGAGCGCTGCTGTTGCCAGAAAGGTGCGGACACCGCTCGGCGTACCGCCGGTTCCCGGCAAGAATACCAGCAACGGCGCAGCCTCCGATACGTTTGGGGCAAACGTGACAATATTGCCGTTCAAGAACCTATTGACCGACGGGTCCGCATCGTGCGGCGACACCACGTATGTGACGAGATTGCCCGGAGTTTGCCCTCGGGCAGCGGATAGGCTGAGCCCGAGAAGGAGCAGAGAGGCAGCAGCCGTTTTTAAATGCATATCACCACAGTTCGGATTGCGGCATGCGGTCGATACCCTTCGGATACGCGCCCTCGGGGTGAGCCTCCTTGAACTGCTTGCAGATCACCGCGATGAATTCAAAGTTATCCCACAACGCCGGCGTTTTCGTCGCAATGCGTCTGTTCGTGATCATCGGAGAGAGGCGCAGCCACGCGGTGAGAATGATGTCGCCCCACATGTCCGCCGTAAACGATCGGTCCAAGACTCCACGCTTCGCAAACAAACCGACGTTTTCGAAGAAATTCGCGACCGTGCGCGCTTGCTCGTATTTGGCCGGCAACGGGACCGCGACCAACTCGGCTCGCACGGCCGGATCGGCGTAGAGCGGCGGTAATTCGCGATAGACATATAAAATCGCCGTTCGGAACTTTTCCGACTCGAACGTTTCGCGAATCTCGTTGAGCGCCGTGATTTGATTGCCGCCCCGCATGTGCCGCAACTGAATGAGCGCAGCCACGACCGATGCGGCGACGACGAGCAGCGTCAGCAGCGACGAAACCGCGGTTAGCCATTCGGGCGACACAGCTGGATTGTACGCAAGATATCAGGTGCTAGCAAGACCCGCGCGGCTTTTATGAGAACGAATTGCTGGAGGACAGCATGATAACACTCTGCATTCGCTATACGCTCGACCACGACAAGCTTTCGGATTTTGAAGCCTATGCGAAGGCATGGCCGGAAACGATCGAGCGCTGCGGCGGCAAGCTGGTCGGCTACTACCTGCCGACCCGAATCGCCGGCCCGACAAATTTCGCGCTGGCGCTGATCGACTTTGAGAACCTTGCCGCGTACGGGCGCTATCGGGAAAGACTGGGCCAAGATGCCGAGGCGCTCGCTAACGTCGCGCGCATCGAGCGTGCGGGCTGCATCCTGAACGAAGACCGTTCGATTTTGCAACGAGCATAGTCATGGTTATCCGGCGCGCATCGCTCGAAGATGCGGCCGCCATCGCGGCCGTCCAGGTTCGCACGTGGCACGCCGCGTACGCGGGGCTTCTGCCGCAAGAACACCTCGACCGGCGGACCATAGCGTTGCGCACGGCCCAATGGAACGATCGTTTGCACGCCGGCCAAGAGGACGTGTTCGTCGCGTGCGATGCGCACGGGACGGTCGTCGCATTCGCGACAAGCTTGGCCTCAAGCGAACCCGTGGACGGCTTCGACGGCGAGATCGGCGCGATCTACGTGCTGCCCGAAGCGCAACGTCAAGGCCTTGGGGAAAGGCTGCTCCGCGCCGCGGGTACGGCGCTGCAAGCTAAAGGCTTTCAATCTGCGTGGCTGCGAGTTTTGTCGGATAACACCCAGGCGCGGCGCTTTTACGAAAAGTTAGGCGCGCAAGTCATCTGCCAAACTACCGAAGAGATCGACGGTTTTGCATACCGCGAACACCTCTACGGCTGGCGAGATCTGTCTAAGCTTTAGGGCCCCAGCCCGAGAAAACGCCTGAAGGTGTCGGAATTGTCGTAACGCGTTCGCTCAAGATCGTCGGACTCGGAGTGTTATTCTCCGGCAACGCAAGCTGGCTGAGCGGTTCACGCTCGTTCATATTGTTTTTCATCATCATCATCCTACCGCATGGTTATACGGCGCGATATGACATTTGTTTCGTTACGTTCCGGCGTCGCCGCCGAACCGAAAGAGATACTTGACCACAAAACGGTCGAGTGTGCGTGCCGCCGCCGGCGTTCCGAAATTGAGGAACAGCTCATCGCCGGTGCGGAACCGGTGGTGATAGGCCGCCGCCAGATTGACGCCCGGCGGCGAAAAGCCGCCGCGCCCGTTGACCGAGCGCAACGAGATCGTGAAGTTTTCATACGGCCCCAGTTGCGCGCCGAGCGATATACGTCGCAGCCATTGCGAATCGAAGGCGCCGGTCGTCATCGCGCGTTCGAAGTTGCCGTCGTACTCCAATCCCAACGAGAAGATGCGCCCGAGCGGCCGCGACGTCGTGAATGAATAAATGTGCATGTAGTCCGGCCCGTTGTCGTTGGGTCCGACAAAACCGAACCCGAACTTTCCATAGGCTGTCTGGAAATCGACCGGCGTGGCGGTTCCGTCGCGATAGCCCACCGCTACCGTTGCAAGGCTGAACGTGTCGGTTCGTCCGCAGAAATAGCCCGGGAACCCCGTGAAATACGAGCGCGGAAGATTCGGATCGTTGCAGTTGGTATGAAAACCGGCCGGGTCGACGAGCGAATAACTGCGCAACTCGTCGATCGACGGACCGAGGCCGATCGAAAAAGCGTTCTTGAACGTAGCGTTCAGAGAGATGCTGGCATCGGATTGATGCACCGCACCCGAGCGGTCCAAGAAGCGATCGGCGTTCACGAAGACGATGAAGTTTTTTACCGCCTTCGTCGAGCCGCCGGCATCTCCAAAGAAATTGAAACCGTGAATATCCGAATTGGCGGTGATGCCATCTAGGGGGTTGTAATTTGGACTAATGTCGCTGTAGTCGAGATTCCACTCGTAGTTCGGTTTGTGCACGTCGATGAAGCCGTTCAGACTGTGCGCGACGCCGCCCGGAACCCACGAACCGTGCTCGCTCGCATCGTTGACGCCGTATACGAAGCCGTTCTTCAGGTTGCGCCCTTTGATGCCCGCTTCGAGCGAGGTGTCGTCGCCGAAGACGCTGTGGTGCGCCATCACGCCGTCGGCCCACCACAGAAAGGTGCGGTCTTGCAGCGTGTGCGTGTAACCGAAGGCCGTGTCGTCGAACGTATTGCCCGTTGTTTGATCGTAGCCGCGGAAATTCAGTACGCCGAATGCCTGGCGGCCGAACGTGCCTTCTACCTTCTCACCGCGGTCGAACGGACCGACCGACGGAGAGTAAAAGAGTTCATTTCCGCCCGCCGGCGCCTGATTGGGATTGAGAAACGCGGCGCCTTGGGAGAAAAACGGACGATACTCTTGCAAGAAGCGCCGGAACTCTTGCGGCGCGATCGTCTGCTGATCGATCTCCACATTTGAAAAGTCCGGGTTCACCGTGCCGACGAAGTTGATCGTGCTGGTCAGCGGATAGCTGACGTCGAGACCGGCAACGCGCACCGTTTCGGGCAAAAACTGCCCGTTGGCTTGCTGAAAAAGTTTACGATCCCGGCCGAGCGTTTCGAGCGTGTAGAGTTCAGCGCGCGGCTTCGGTTTCGCCGCCGCCGTTGCGCCGGTGGTAATGCCGGTCCACGACGGCCAAAAACGGGCGTCGGAAAACAGCGGGAACTGATTGCCGACCTGGCCGTCCTGCATAACGCCATCGTACGCCCACGTATAGTGTTCCGCGGGCGCCGCGACGTTGCGAATGAAATTGATGCGCCAGGTTTGGTTGGCCCCGCCGCGTATGCGCAGCACGTCGAGCGGAATGATCATGACGGCGCTCCACGAGTCGCCGTTTATCGCGGCGGCGGATTGCCAGAGGGGACGGTAGCGCGCATTTTCACTCGCCTGCTCGTAGCGCGCGCCGCGCGGCGTCGTTTCGAAAAAGTACACGTTGGATCCGGATCCGC
The DNA here is from genome assembly GCA_013036105.1 of Vulcanimicrobiota bacterium. GTDB lineage: Bacteria > Vulcanimicrobiota > Vulcanimicrobiia > Vulcanimicrobiales > Vulcanimicrobiaceae > Rubrimentiphilum. Next base: position 184,767 of record JAAXCX010000002.1, on the reverse strand, counting down.
TCGTGTCGAGCTCGACGCCCACGAAATCGTCGTTGCCGAAGCCGACGTCGTTGGTCGCCTGCGTCGCCGTGATCGGCGTGCCGCGCTGCTCGGCGCGAAAGGCGACGTAGAGGTTGCGCGAGTCATACATCATCCACACTTGCGTAGCGTGCGGTGCGATCGTGCGCGTCGTCAGATCCTCAAAACCGCCCGATTCGGGAATGGCACCGGCTGTCCACGCCGCCGCCGGAATGGACGGATCGAGCGGCGGCGGCGCCGGCGCTTTTACAGCCGGAAGCTGCAACGTAGCAACGACCGACGCGCGGGCGGGCGACCCGGCAAGGAGCACGGCGGCGAGCATGGCGCTCGCGCTCAGGCATGACGAAAACTTCAGAGGATACTCCACATTTCAACTACTAAATTAATCTTTCACCGGTTTCGCCGTCTTCAGAAAGCCATCAAAATGCTGTACTTTGGACCGTTCCGCCTCGACTCCGAGCGCTTGCTCCTGAGTGTGGGCAAGCGTCCTTTGCCGCTGGGCCCGAAAGTCGTGCGCACGCTGCTCGCGTTCGCCGAACGTCCGGGGCAGGTGCTCGCCAAGCGCGAGCTGCTCGATTTCGTTTGGCCAGAAGGGTTCGTTGAGGAAGGCAACCTCGCGCAAAACGTTTACGTGCTGCGGAAAGTTCTGCGCGCTCACTGGACCGATTGCATCGAGACCGTTCCGCGCCGCGGCTATCTTTTTACAGGCGCGGTCTCCACGTCGCCGGCCCCGCATCGCGCCGCCGTGCGGTGGCAATACGTTGCCGCAGCCGCGGCGCTTGCGATTTCACTCAGTTTCACGCTCGTCCACGGCACCGCGCGTTCCCGGCCGGCGCCCTCCGAGTTGAGCGCCAACGGCCAGCGCCTCCTCGCGATGGGGACCTATTATTGGAAGCAGCGCACGGAAGCGAGCGTACAAAAGAGCATCCGGTATTTTCGCGCGGTGATCGCGTCCGATCCAAAAAATGCGCGCGGATATGCAGCGCTGGGGGAAGCCTATGCGATCGAAGGCGATTACGGCTACGCACCGATGAAGAGAACGTATGCGACGGCGCGCGCGATCGCGCGTACCGCGCTCAAACTCGATCCGCAACTTTCCCAGGCGCACGCCGCGATGGGGATCGCCGAAGATGTGCCCGGCACGCGGGCTGCCGCGCGCGAACAGTACCGTACGGCGATCGCGCTCGATCCGGGTTATGCCGCGGCGCACCAGTGGTACGGCTCCGCGCTCGTCCAGCAGGGAAGAGCTCGCGAAGGCTTCCTCGAGCTGCGCAAAGCGGCGCAGCTCGATCCGGTTTCACCCGCGGCGCTTTCCTGGCTTTCCGAAGCCGCCTATCTTTCGCGGCGTTACAACGAGGCAATCGCCTACGCGCGCGAAGCCTCTGATCTCTCGCCGGAGCGAGCCGACCCGTACGTTGACATGGGGCTTGCCTACGAGGCAATGCGGAATTATGGGGCCGCCGAACGCGAATTCCGCCGGTACGCCGTTATCTGCCCAGGCTGCCGCAGCGAGGCGGCGGCGCTGCTCGCCCACGCCTATGCGCGGGGAGGCGACGTTCGCGCGGCCGCGGCGCAGCTGGCCATGGCCCGCCGGGGTCCCGAGTCGGCCGATTCGGGAGATGTCGCCCTCGCGCTCATCGCCCTGAATCGCCGCGGCGACGCGCTTGCGATGCTCAAGTCCGCCGGTCCGAACGCCGGCCGCATGGCGGTCGATCCGCGTTTCGATGCGGTCCGCGGCGACCGCCGCTTCAAGAAATACTTGAAGCTACCGGCCTGATCGCTCTTCGAGTCAGAGCTCCTGCTCGTCGAGCGGACGCTCTGCGGCAGCAATGAGCTCGTTAGCAAAGTAGAACGTGACGCCCCTGTGAATAAAGGGCTCCTTCGACAATATTCCGAGATCGATAAGCCTTTGCACATGCGACTTTGCGGCGGGATACGTGATACCCGTCAGAGTTTTCGCACGCGGCACCGACATAACCGGCACGTCAAATAGGGCATCTACGAGAATGTGAGACTTATGAGATCGAACCTTGGTGCTCTCCACGAGCGCATGGTAACGTGTACGTAAACCGGCCAACAACTTCGCTCGTGCCGCAGAATCCTTAGACTGCGTGGTTACTGCCTCTAGGAAAAAAAGCACCCAATCTTCCCATGCCCCGCGAGTGCTAACTCTTAAGAGTTTGTCGTAGTATTCTTCCTGACGTTGTTGAAAGAAAGCACTAATGTAAAGCATCGGAGCCGTTAGGATTTCTTGGCATTCAAGCCACGCCGATATCATGATGCGTCCAACGCGCCCGTTTCCGTCGCGAAATGGATGGATGGTCTCGAACTGATAGTGCGCCACAGCGAGCCTTATCAGAGGCGGCTCATCATTGCTTTCCAGATAAGATGCCAAATCTTCAGTAAGCTCACGGACGAACTCTGCGGGCGGCGGAACAAATTGCGCTTGTGACGGCGGAGGCATTCCGATAAGCACCGTGCGATCGCGCAAGCGGCCCGGAGTGGTTTTTTCTGGCTCGATGTTTCGCATAAGGACGTTGTGAATTTCACACAACAGTCCAAGTCCAAAGGGAATGTCATTGCAACGTTTGCGGCTATACTTGTAAGCCTCGACGTAACTAGCAACGGCAACGGCATCATGGTCCGGCCTCTGAGTCAAATCGAAGAGAGCGAGATCCCCCAGCGTCGTCCTCGTGCCTTCGATTCTGCTTGACATCAGCGCTTCGCGATTTAGTGCGCTTCGGAAGAGACTCTGCGGGTCTGGAAGATGTTGGGCGACGCCATCGAGGAGCGCCAGAGCCCGGTCTGCATGAGATAGCGCTATGCGGATCGCTTTTGATCCGACATCGAACTTCGGAGGCAGCTGGTCCGGTAGAAAAGCAACGCCCTTATTACCCCGTTCGTCGGTAAAATCTACCAGGCGGCCAGGCGCCTGCGGAGTAAAGTTTTCTCGTATCATGGACCTTAATGTTATAGTTTCGCTAGTCCAAACTATAATAGACGCCTCCCACCTTATAGGCAAGGCCCCTGTAAATTGCTATCCGACCCCTTTGGCTGCCTCTTGGCACAGGTGCCCCGCGAGACCAAAAAGTTTCGCAAAGGGGGTTGACGACGGGGAGTTTCGTGCTATTATACTAGTGTACTAGTACAACAGCGTATTGGTACTCTAAGGAGAAGCGAAATGACGTTCCCCATCAACTTCCAAGAAGCGACCGAGCGTCGCAGCCCGAGCTTCCCGCTCTCGAACCAGGGAAGCCTGTTCCTAGGCTGGGGTCCGAAGCTCTAAAGGAGCCGGCCATGCCTGCAATATTCACGGTAGACCCGCGCAGCGGCGTTCCGATCTACCTCCAACTCATCGAGCAAGTCAAACGCTCCGTGGCCCTCGGCGTCCTCGCTCCCGGCGAGCAACTGCCTACGGTCAAACAACTTGCCGTCGATCTGACCGTCAATCCGAACACGGTGGCGCGGGCGTACCGCGACCTCGAGCACGATGCGGTTATCGAGACGGCTCCGGGGCGTGGCTCGTTCGTGCGGGCGGATGGAGTCGCCAAACAGACTCGCGCCGCGACCGACGTTGCGGGCGAAGCGGTGACACAAGCGGTCCGTGAAGCAAAATCGTTAGGTTTACCCGCCGCCGGCGTGCGCGAACTCTTTGAGTCCGCACTGACGCGGTGGTTTCCGGAGGAAAAATGAGCACCATTTCCATCGAACATTTGAGCAAGTCGTACGGAAAATTTCTGGCCGTCGACGACGTAACCATCGAGATCCCGACCGGTTCCGTCTTCGGCCTGCTCGGACCCAACGGGGCCGGCAAGACGACGACGTTCAAATGCCTGCTGGGGCTGGCGCGCACGAGTTCGGGCGTGGTCCGCTTTGACGGCAACGAGTTAACCCCGGCGCTTTTCGAAAGCATCTCGTACGTGCCCGAACGCAGCGTTCTCTATGAATGGATGAACGGGGCCGAGCATCTGGAAATGCAGCGGCGCACGTTCAAGCGTTACGATTCCAAACGGGCAACACAGCTGATGGATCTGTTCAAGTTGGATCCGCGCAAACGCGTGCGCGCGATGTCCAAAGGCATGCGTACGGCGCTCGCGATCGTGATGGCGTTCGCGATCAATCCGGAAACGCTCGTGCTGGACGAGCCGACCAGTGGTCTCGATCCGGTCAATCAGCGCGCGGTTCTCAACCTTATTATTGAAAGCGCCGCACAAGGCGCGACCATCGTGCTCTCGTCCCATCAAATCGGTCAGGTCGAACGCGCGGCGGATCATCTCGCCGTCCTGCAAAATGGACGCGTGATTCTGTCCGGCGCCGTGGACGATTTGAAATCCGATCGCAAGATCGTCGAAGGAATCTTCCCTTCCGAGACGATCGCGCTGGACGGCTTGCGCCGCGACGCACGCATCGAGCGGCTCGATCAATCCGGCCGCATTCTTCGGCTGACGGTCACCGCCGACGGCGGCGGTCTGGCGGAGGCGCTTTCGAGTATGGGCGCACAGAGCGTGCGGATCGTTGACTTGAACTTGGAAGATATTTTTCTCAATGCCGTCTCGCCCGGTTCGCAGACTGCAGATGTCGTGGAGGCTCGCTGATGTACTACTATTCGGAAGTGCTGCGCGGAATGCGCGCGCTGCGCGTCGTTGCCATCATTTTAGGCGTGTTCTTGGCGCTGGCAATTGTCATGCGGCTGTGGGCGCTCAGCGAACACAATCCCGAGAGTGTTGCGACCGCGCTGCAAGGCTCGCCGACCGCGCACGTGACCACGAAGACGCTCCCCGACGGAACGGTCGAGACCGTCATCGACGACAAGTTCAAACACGTGCACGCGATCGTCGAGCGGCGCGGAGCAGTTTTTCATATGGATGCGACCATGCCGATTGGTGAGGCGCCAAGCCACAATAATTTCTCGATGGGGTATTCCAGTATCGATCAAAACCAACGCTCCGGCGTTGCGCACATTCGCGTGGTGCGCGACATGTCGGCAAATATCGGCATCGGTATCTTGTTCGCCATTTCGTGTATCATCGGGCTGGTGACGGCAACGATGCTCGGCGGCGTGCTCGCCAAGGAAAACGACGGCCATTTGGAGCTTGCGTGGACCAAGCCGGTTTCGCGCGAGCGTTTGGCCATCGCCTCAATCGCGGTGGACATGGTAACGATCGTCGTTTCTCAGCTTGCGATGTTTGCGCTCACGCTCATCGTTGTCTTGATGTTCGTCCGGCCGCATCTCTACGCCAATGCGCTCACTCCTTGGGTGATCGGGCTCGCGGTGCTAGCGCCGCTCGCCTGGTATGCGTGCCTGACGGCGTTCAGTGCATCCCTCAAGCGCGGCCTCGGGCTGGTCTGTGGGTTGGGATGGCTGGCGGCGCTGATGATTCCAAGTGTTGCCGGAGCAACCGCAACCAGCTCCAGCGATATCGGTCGCACGATTCACTCGATTTTCCAGCCGCTCGCCTACATCGATCCAATCGCGTACATCTCGTTTCACGGATCGATGGAAAGCGCCGGACTGCAAATGCACACCGTCGTCGGCAGCATCGAATTCTCGACTCTTATGCTCTTACTGCTCACCGTCGTGTACGCGGCGCTCGCGGTGCTGCAATGGCGCCGGGTGGAGGCTTAAATCATGGACCTGTTCGGAATGAAGTTTTCACTGGCGCTGGGCGCGTGGCGGTTGCGTTTCGTACTGATGCTCGAAGACGCCGAGGCGGTAGCGATGCAGCCGAAACCTGCGCCCTCGCAGCGTCCGGTTTCTCTGCAGAGCATGCTGAACTAAAGGATGAACGCGCTCGGATGCGAGGCCGCAGTGTATTTGAGCGATCCTCCGGTTACCGTGTAGAAGTACACGTTCGGATCGACGGGGTCGCCGTCGAAGCCGAACTGAAACGAGCCGACGACCGTGTCGTAAGAGATCGGCGCTTGCAGCGCGGAGAGCATCGCTAGACGGTTCGTCGCGCCCGTGCGTTTTGAAGCCGAGATCACGATTTGCGCGGCGGCGTAAGCGAATGCCGATATCGCCGTGACCGGCGTGCGGGCGCGAAAATCGGAGAGCACGTTGGCGACATCGGGCGCCCGGTCGAGCGGCGGAAACGACGTCGAGACCAGCGCGCCGCTTAAAGCGCCGGCGTACTTGTCGAGCGTTCCCTGATTGAAAAAACCTTCGCTCGCTCCAAACGCGCCGCCGAAACCGGCAGTTTTCAGCGCATCTACCAGGGGACCCAATCCTCTGGTTTCGCCGCAGAGGTAAACGTAGTCGGGCTTTTTCGCAAGGATGGCTTTTGCCGCCGCGCCGTACGCGGGCGAGTCCCATGAAAACATGTACGTCTCGGCGGCGATGCCCAGCGCGCCCGCCTGATCGACAAAACCGGCGGCGACGTCCGGACCGTAATCTCCGTCCTGGGTGACGGCGATTGCACGTTTGGGTTTTCCGTGCCGCGCGAGATACCGTGCGAAGAGCTGGCCCTCGGTTCCGTCTTTGGCCGGGAGGCGCCAAACGTTGCGGTAGCCGCGAGCGGTCACCACGTTAGCGGTTGACGCGCAGACCAGCAGCGGGAGCTGCGCGTTTGCGTAGGTCGGAAGTGCGGCGGCCGTGAGCTTGCCATCCAAGCCGCCGATGACGGCGACGATCGACGGATCCGACGCGGCAAACTGAGCGTTTTGAATCATCTGCGCGAGCTCGCCTTGATCGTCGAAGGCGCGGTAAGCGTACGCGGTACCGAACGATCCGATGCTGACGTTGGTTTCGTCCACCGCCGCGCGGACGCCGTTGACGAGTTGCCGGCCCGCTTCACTGCCCGTTCCCGAGAGCGGGCCGATGATGCCGATCGTCACTTGCAGCTGAAAGTTCTGGGCCAAAGCGCGGGCGCCCGGCAGTACGCCGGCTCCGCTTGCCGCCAAAGTCAAAAAGTGCTTCCGCTTCACCGCTATCCCAACGAAAACGCTACGGCTGTCGTCGCAAAAAAGACGACCGAGAACGCCATATTCGCCTTGAAAACGAGATCGTTGAGCGCGAAGATATCCGGCTCCCGCTCGAGCGCGCGAATTTCGGCGAGCAGCAGCACGCCCGCGGCGAGGACGCCCAGCACATAGAGCTTGCCTGCATGCCCGGCGAGGCCGGCGGCCGTCAGGAGTACGATCATGAGTGCGTGCAGGCCGGTTGCCCAGCTGCGCGCCGTGCGTTCGCCGAAACGAGCGGGCAGCGAGCTGAGCGTTTGCGCACGGTCCACCGCAAAATCCATGAGCGCGTAGATCACGTCGAACCCGGCGACCCAGACCGTGACTGCGAGAAAGAGGAGGACCGCTGAAAGATCGATTCCGCCGCGAATCGCGATGAACGCTCCGAGCGGCGCCAACGCATCGACCGCGCCGAGAACAAAATGCGTGAGCCATGTGTAACGCTTGCAGAGCGGGTAGAAAATCGCCCCGAGCGCCGCTACCGGTAACAGTTTGACACAGAGCGGATTCAGCTCCCACGCGGAGATTGTCAGCAGCACGAGTCCGGCACCGCACGCCCACAGCATGACCGCCGGATCGAGTCTGCCGGCGGCGAGCTCGCGGTTAGCCGTACGCGGATTGCGCGCGTCGATCTCGCGATCCAAGTAGCGGTTCGCGGCCATCGCCGCGGTGCGCGCGCCGAGCACCGCGAGCGTGATCCAGATCAGCGCGTGAAGCCGCGGGATTCCGCCGGCGGCAAATATCGCGCCGGTGTAGGCGAAAGGCAGCGCAAAGAGCGTATGCTCGATGCGGATCTCTTTGAAAAACGCGGCGGCCCGGTTCAGCGCAAACCTATCTTTGGCCCGACCAGTCGTCGGGCTCGAGCGCACGCTCGATGCGGTCCAACCCGTACTCTTTCCAGCGCGCGTCCACTCGCGAGCGCGTCGCGTCGTCCATGATCATGTCGGGAGGCCACTCGCGCGTATAGCCTTCGGCCGCCGTCTTGCGTGTTGCGTCGACGCCGACTTTCATGCCGAGCGCAGGCGTGTACGATCCGTGATCGAGATCGTCAACCGGGCCGGGCATCATGACAACGTCGTGTTGCGCGTCGAGATTGTTGAGCACGAACCACGCGACCGTGCGCGGATCCTGAACATCAACGTCTTCATCGACGATGACGAGGACGCGCGTCAGCATCATCATATGCCCCAGCCCCCACAGCGCGTTCATGACTTTTTTGCCCTGGCCGGGATACGCTTTGCGAATCGAAACGATCGCCAGATTTTGAAAGCCGCCTTCGACCGGCAGATTCATGTCGACGATCTCCGGTACGACCATCTGCAGAAGGGGCAGAAAAATTCTTTCGGTCGCTTTTCCGAGCCACGCGTCTTCCATCGGCGGTTTTCCGACGACCGTTGCAGGATAGATCGCGTTGCGCCGGTGCGTCACGCACTGCACGTGAAACGTCGGATAGCGGTCGGCCAAACTATAAACGCCCGTGTGATCGCCGAACGGGCCCTCGACGCGCACATCGGTATTATCAACGTACCCTTCGAGCACGAATTCGGCATCGGCGGGAACCTTGAGGTCGACGGTCTTGCACGCGACCAATTTCACGGGTTTCCCGCGCAGCAGACCGGCAAAAAGATACTCGTCCACCACCGGCGGAAGCGGCGCGGTCGCCGCGTACGTTAGCACGGGATCCGACCCGATCGCGACCGCCACCGGAACGCGATCTCCCCATGCTCCTGCGTGCGCGCGGCCTTGTTTGTGCCGCTGCCAGTGCATCGCGGTTTCGTTCGGACCGTAGACTTGCATCCGGTACATGCCGACGTTGAAGCGTCCGTTTTGCGGATCTTTGGTCACGACGAGCGGCAACGTGATGAACGGACCGGCGTCCATGGGCCACGTGGTCAGTACCGGAAGTTTGGTGAGGTCCGGCTTGTCGAGCACCACGTCTTGGCAGCTTCCTGAAGAAACCGTTTTCGGAAGTGCCGCGGCGAGCGGCGCAAGCGAAAGCAACTTGCCGATCTTTTCCATCGCCGACTGCGGCATCGACATGTCGAGCAGTTTGCGGATACGGTCGCCGGCTTCGTCGAGCGTCGCGGCGCCGAGCGCCATCGCCATGCGCCGGCGCGATCCGAACTGATTGGTCAGAACGGGAAACTGCGAGCCCCGCACGTTGGTGAAAAGCAGCGCGGGACCGCCACGCTTCACGACGCGGTTGGTGATTTCGCTGATCTCTAATTTTGGATCGACTTCGCTCTCGATGCGGTGAAGTTGACCGGCGCGTTCCAGCGCCGCAACGAAATCGCCCAGCGAGTCGTAGGTCATTCCTCGAAACCCATACGCCGCATGAGCGTGCGGTCGCGCACGCGTTCCGGAAGCGCGGTGAAGATGCGGCGCATCCAGCCCGCGGGCGCGCCGACGGGGTAGCGCGCGCGAGGTTTTTTCGCCGACAGCGCATGGAGCACGACGCGCGCGACGACGGCCGGATCGATCCCGGTTCGCTTCTGGCTTTCGCTCAAGCTCGCAAGCGCGTTGAGATGTTTTTCGTAATAGTCGCGGACTTGCGGAGCCCGCGCGAGCAGCGACTCCTTTTGGCCGCGGCCTTTGTTCCAGATCGGCGTGTCGACGTTGCCCGGCTGCACCACCGCTACCCAGACGCCCGAACCGCGCAGCTCCATGCGCAGCACGTCGGCCGCGGCTTCCAGCGCGAACTTCGAGGAGCTGTAGGCGCCAACGAATGCCGAAGCGATCTGTCCCGAAACCGAACTGATGAACACGATGCGCCCTTTGGAAGCGCGCAGCATCGGCAGGAAGGCTTGCGTGACGCCGATCGCTCCAAAGAAGTTCACTTCGAATTGGCGGCGCAGCTCATCGAGCGGCAAGAACTCCAGCGGGCCCGGAATGGCGATGCCGGCGTTGTTGACGACGCCGCGTAGCCTTTGACCGCTTTCATGCACGATGTGCGCCGCATCGCGAACCTGTTCGGCGTCGGTGACGTCGAGCTGCAGCGGCGCCACGCCAGCGATCGCCCCCAAACGCTCGGAGTCGGCCGCGTTGCGCACACCGGCAAAAACCGTATAGCCTTCAGCCGCGAGCAACGCGCTCACGGCATAGCCGATTCCGGTCGACGCACCGGTGACGAGGATGGCCTCTTTCAAGGTGTCGGCGTGGCGGCCGGAGCTCGCCAGATCGTTTTGCCGTTTGCGTCGTACATCCACGCGGAGGGCGCGCCGCCCTTGTCGGCGTCAAGCATGAATCCCATGCGGCCCTTTTTGTTAAACCAGAAGAACACCGAAGGGCTCAGTTTGCCTGACGACCCGTACGAGAAACCAACTCCAAGATTCTCGTCGCCATAGCCCTTTCCGTAGTAGAGTCCTCCGGGGCCAAGCGTCGTGAGGTAATGGTTGGCGGCAAAAAAGTTCAGTTGCGGTTCCGCAGGTCTCTTGTCGGGATATTTCACCAGCGCCAGCTCGGCGAGCAGTTTGCCCTGCGCGTCCACCAAACGAAAATCGCGGGCGGAAATGACGCCCGGCGCACCGGCGGCTTGAACCGGCCGGACCAGCTGCTGAGAAAGAATTCCACCCGCAAATCCGGCGAGCACGGCAAAGACCAGAGGGAGCATCTGTGAACGGATCGGCATACTCTCTTCCTTCTAAATGGAACGCAAAGGCCCGCATCTCTGCGGGCCCTTGTCATTCGACAGTCGTCGTCCGGACGCTACTCGCGGCGTCGCGGTCTGCGCGGGCGGCGGCTCCCGCCGCTGCCTCCGCCGAATCCGCCGTCACCGCTGCGCGCCGGCGCCGGTTCGAACGAACCGTTTCCCGATGCGCCCGCAAGGGTGGCCTTATGCGAGAGATTGAGACGGCCTTGGCCGTCTACTTCCATGACTTTGACCGTGAGCTCGTCGCCGACTTTGACGACGTCTTCAACTTTTTCGACGCGGGTCGGCGCGAGTTGGCTGATGTGCACCAAGCCTTCTTTGCCGGGCAGGATCTTCACGAACGCGCCGATGGCAATGATGCGGGTGACTTCACCGGTATAGGTTTCGCCGACGACGATGTCTTTGGTGATCGCCTCGACCTGCGCGCGGGCTTTTTCAGCCGACTCGCCGTCGAGCGCGGTGATGTACACCTTGCCGTCGTCCTCGATGTCCATTTTCTCGATGCCGGTTTCCTCGATGATCTTGTTGATGATCTTTCCGCCGGGACCGATGACGTCTTTGATCTTCGCCGGATTGATCTGCACGACGATCATGCGCGGAGCGTACTTCGAAAGCTCTTCACGCGGCTGCGCGATCGTTTCTTCGAGTTTACCGATAATGAACAGGCGCGATTTTTTGGCCTCGGCCATTGCCTCGCGCATGATCTGCACCGTCACGCCTTGGACTTTGATGTCCATTTGAATTGCGGTGATGCCTTTTTTGGTGCCCGCAACTTTGAAGTCCATCTCGCCGAGCGCGTCTTCCATTCCCTGGATGTCGGTGAGAATGGTGTACTTGTCGCCTTTGAGGATCAGGCCCATCGCGACGCCCGCGACGTGTTCGCGAATCGGAACGCCCGCGTCCATGAGCGCAAGCGAGCTTCCGCAGACCGACGCCATCGACGACGACCCGTTGGATTCGAGCACTTCGCTGATCAGGCGCAGCGTGTACGGAAAGTCTTCTTTTAAAGGAAGCACCGGAACGAGCGCGCGCTCGGCTAAATGGCCGTGGCCGATTTCGCGCCGGCCCGGTCCGCGCATCGGGCGGGTCTCGCCGACCGAAAAGGGCGGGAAGTTGTAGAAGTGCATGTAGCGCTTCTGCGATCCGAGATCCAGGATGCCGTCCAAACGTTGTGCGTCGCCGATCGATCCGAGCGTTGCCGCGGTAAAGACTTGCGTCTGACCGCGCTGGAAAAGGCCCGAACCGTGCACGCGCGGGACGTAATGGACTTTAGACCAGATGTCGCGGATTTGGTCGGGCTTGCGTCCGTCCGGACGAACTTTTTCGTCGACGACCATGACGCGCAGCTCGTCCTCTTCCATGGATTTGAGGATCTTGCCGAAGTCTTTGGCGAGCACTTTATCTTCAAGGAGCGCCTTGATTTCCGGATCCTTGCAGCGCGCGATCGCTTCGTCGACCGTGATCTTGCCGAGCGTCTGTTCGCGCTCCAGCTTCTCGAAAACGCGCATGCCTTTGGCGACGTCGTCTTTGAACGTCTTGCGCATCCATTTTTCGAGATCAGAGTTCGGGCGCAGCAGCGGAAACTCGCGTTTCTTCTTGCCGTTTTTCTTCACGAGCTTGTCGATCGATGCGACGATCAGTTTGATCTGCTCGTGCGCGAATTCGATCGCACCCAGGAAATCATCCTCGGTGATTTCGTTTCCGCCGCCTTCGACCATCATAACCGCGTCGGCCGTGCCGGCGATCACGATATCCATGCCGCCGGTAACGTACTGCGGCAGCGTGGGATTGCAAATGTATTCGCCGTCCTCATCGCGGCCCACGCGTACTGCGGCAACCGTTTTGTCGAACGGAATATCCGAGAGCGCGAGCGCGGCTCCGGCGGCGCAGACGCCCAGCACGTCGGCATCGAGCTCGCGATCGATCGAGAGCACGTTGGCGACAATCTGGATGTCGTTGCGGAAACCGTCGGGAAAGAGCGGACGGATCGGGCGATCGATTTGGCGCGAACTGAGCACGCCGTGTTCGGACGGGCGGCCTTCGCGTTTGATGTAGCCGCCCGGAATTTTACCGGCAGCGTACATTTTCTCTTCGAAATCGCAGGTTAAGGGGAAGAAGTCGATGCCTTCACGAGGTTTCTCGGAGGCAGTGACGGCGCAGAGCACGACATTTTGGTCGCCATACCGGACCAAGGCGGAGCCGTTCGCTTGCTTCGCGAGCTCGCCGGTCTCGATGGTCATCGTGCGCCCGCCGATCTCTAATGAGACGGATTCAGGCACAATTTACTCCTATTTTCGTTATTTATCGTTTTATTATGAGGCTCGTCCCGTTCGGGACCGTACTCAAGCCGCCCTGGGTCTTAGCGGCGGCGGGTGCGCGACCGGTAGACGACCTGCGCCTTGGGCGGCGCGGTGCTGGCATCGGGGAAGAGCGGATTTTTCGTGCGGTCCAAGCGCTTGCCCAGCGCGTACTCGATCTGCTTCATCAGCGGCTCTTCGTCCGATGAGACGAAGGTGATCGCGTCGCCCGTTGACTTCGCGCGAGCCGTGCGTCCGATGCGGTGCATGTAATCTTCGGCCGCGCGCGGGACGTCGTAGTTGACCACGTGCCCGAGTTCGAGGATGTCGATGCCGCGCGCCGCGATGTCGGTCGCGACCAGCACGCGATGCTTGCCGCGCTTAAAGTCTTCGAGCGCGCGGGTGCGCTGCGACTGCGAGCGATCGCCGTGGATCAAATCCGACGGAATGCGGTGTTTTTCGAGCGCCGCGGCCAGCCGGTTCGCGCGAGCTTTCGTTCGCGTGAAGGCGATCGCCGAGTAGATCGTGTTGTCCTTGAGCAGCTCGAGAAAGAGATCGGTTTTCTTTTCGTTGGGCACGGCGTAGACCGTTTGCGTGAGGCCGGCAACCGGCGACGCTTTGGCGGCAAGTTCGACCCGCGCCGGATCGTGCAGCATCTCGCGAACCAGACCGGCGATCGCCGGCGGCAGCGTCGCTGAGAAGAAAAACGTTTGACGTTCGCGCGCGACGTATCTCAGGATGCGGCGCACCGGCGGCAAGAAGCCCATGTCGAGCATGCGGTCGGCTTCGTCCAGAACGAGCAGCGAGACGTCGCCCAGTTTTGCAGTGCCGCGCTCGATATGATCGAGCAGACGTCCGGGCGTCGCGACGACGATGTCGCTGCCGCGCTTAAACGCGGTCGCTTGCGGTCCGAATCCGACGCCGCCATAGACGGCTGCAATGCGGATATCGGTGTATTTTGCCAGCAGCTTCAAGTGCGCGGCAATTTGGTCGGCGAGTTCGCGGGTCGGAGCCAGGATCAGCGCGCGCGTCTTTCCGCGCGGCAGGTCCATCAATTTGTTGAGAATCGGCAGGCCGAACGCGGCGGATTTTCCGCTGCCGGTTTCGGCGCTGGCGAGCACGTCGCGGCCCTCGAGGCCGGGCGGAATGGACATGATTTGAATCGGCGTCGGTTCGGTGAATTTGAGATCGTGCACGGCACGCAGCAACGCCGGCTTGAGGCCTAGTTGATCGAAGGTATGAATTGTGGAAATCTTTCGAAGAGAGCGCGGCTCAATCGTATTCGAAAGATCGCGCAGGAGTGGCCTTCACTATGGCACACAACCGCCGTGCGCGTCAAACGCAAAGGTCGTTATAGCGGCGGCGGACGCTCGACCCCCCTTCGACTTCGCATTTCGCTAAACGCGAAATGCTACGCTCAGGATGACAATATATTACGGCACCGGGATCGCGAAAATCGTGCCGTTTCCGCCGCCTTTGGTGCCGTCGAGCGAGTCATCGGCAGTCCCGCCGTAAACGGTCATGCCGTAGATCAATCCGCCCGAAATGATGACGTTGTCGATCGGCTTGGCGCCGTCGCCATTTTTTCCCGTGAAATGATAGAGCACTTGGTACGTCGAGAGCGATCCCGGAATGAAGCGAAAGACGGTGCCGTCGTCGTCGCTCGAGCCGCCGTAGGCGGTCATCCCGTAGAGATATCCCGACGTCTGATCGTAATACAGCGATCCGTATGGATCGGCGCCGTCGTGCTCGCCGTTGGGAAGCGCCGCATCTTGTCCCTGGAAGGCATAGTAGACGCTGTACGTTCCGGTGCCGTCGTATTGACCGTTGGTCATGTGCGGAATGATGCGGATGATCGCGCCGTCGCCCATGCCGCTTCCGCAGTGATGGCTGTCGCCGCCGGTTCCGCCGCCGCCGCATTGCGTCAGGCCATAAAGCATCGTTTGACCGGCTTCCGTCACGGGCGTCAAATAGCCGTGATCGGAAAAGTACGCGTCGCTTCCGCCGCTGACGAACGCGTGAATAACGTTGATCGCCGGCTGCGGCTGCGGAATGCCGTTGCTGTAGCTCAGCACCAGTGAAAAGACGGTACCGCCTCCGCCCGCACCGTCGCTGCGCGTGATTCCCCAGAGCGTCGATCCGAGCTGAATGATCCGGCCATGCGGTTCGGTGCCTTCGCTCTTGCTGAAATCGTGGATAGGATAATATGCCGAACCGCTCGGCGTGATGGCGTAGACCTGGCCCTTGTCGTTCGCTCCGCCTTTGGCGGTTTGACCGAAGATCACGTTGCCGAACATTTGGTCGAGCGTGAACGAGCTATGCTGCTCCGCGCCCTGGTTGGGCGCGCCGCCGTAAGACAATACGATCGAAGGCGTGCTCCCCGGCGCGAGCGAGTACGCGTCGCCGTTGTTGTATGTGTCCTTGGACGTGTCGTTCACGCCTTGCGTCGTGAAGTAGAGCGAACCGTTGATCGGAACCATCGCGTCGTGCCGGGGATCGCAGCCATCGCTTCCATTAAATGCATACACGACGCTATAGCTGGTGAAAGCGGTGTTCGTACTGAACACCGTTCCGCAGCCGATGCCGTCGTGCCCGATAGGATTGCCGCCGGCCGCCGTGCGCCCATAGAGCGCCGTTCCGCTTCCCGACGATACGGGCGTGAGCGACCCTTTTGGAAGCGCGCCGTCGTTGGGCGGCGACGTCGGCAGCCCGTTGGACGCGGAGTAATTGTGAAACATGTAGACTGTGTAGTTGGCGTGGCCGGTTCCGACGGCGCCCAACCGCGGCGGCGTTGCGCGCGATCCGGGCGTGGAACTGGTCTGCGGCAATCCGCTTGTGGCGCCGTGGCAAGCCGACAGTGCGGATGCGATCGCGAAAAGCGCGAAAGCGCTGCGTAGTTTCACGGACGTTCTGCGAAGCTGAGGCTCAGTCCGTACGACGAGGTGACGCTGTGGTGTTCCATCGTGCCGATCAGCGAGAGATGCGGTGCGATCGCGATCGCCGCATCCGCATCGATGTAGCGTCCCGCTTCCACGGGATCCGTTTCGCGCCGGTAGATCACGTCGAATCGCGTACGGCGTCCGCCGTAATAGGTCAGCCACGCGACGTCACGGCCGAGCGACGGACCGAGATCTGGTTGACTGACGCCCGCGGCGGTGTCGTGCAGCGATAGCGTCCAGGCGCGCAGGCGAAAATCCGAACCCAACGGCCAGTCCACCGCGATGCCGAAGCCGCTGAGCTGCGTGGTCGGGAGCGCCGTCGTGTAACGCTCGGAATAACCGGTCACCTCCGCTTGAAATCCGCCGGGAGATCCGTAAACGATTGAACCCTCGGTAAGGTTGCTGCGGTTGAGCACGAGCCCGGGCACGGGATCGGCGAAGAACTGGCCGCTGACCGACGGCGTATCCTCGAAGTTTCCGCGCGACGCTTCGAGCGAAAACCGGTTGTTGATCTGCCAGCGGGCGCGCAGCGAGGCGGCTGCGCCCGCGGCAGTTTGCGAGACTCCGCCCGGAAGCTTTTTCGTGACGCCCGCGTCGTGCAATCCGTACCACGCGATGGTCGCGTGTGCGGCAAAGCGCGTGCCTTGGTACGTTTCGCTTGCAAAAATCTCGTTGGTCAGCGCGGAGCCGCTGTAGAGTTTGGTCGTGTAATCGCGCACGCCCGTGTCGCGCGTCATCTTGACGCCGATCTCGTTACCGAAAAGCGGGCCGCTGTTGCGCAGCCGGAACTCACCTTCGACCTCGCTGTCGGACTCATGATAATCGGCGAGTTTGTTTTTTATTTTTTGCTTGGCTTTGAGTTCGAACGTTGCAGTCGAGCCCAGCCAAGGCTCATCGAGCCGAATCTCCGTCGCGCTCGAGTTGCCGAGTTCTTCCGAGCTGCCGCTTTGATCGACCAGAAAGCTGCGCCCCGCAAGGACGAGCAATTTGCCCGCGCCTAGGGGGGTCCGCGAAACGAGATCGGCGCGCGAATGCTGCGTCAGATCGCCCGAGCTGGAACCGTAGCCGAACGCGACGTCTCCCGCGCGGCCTTGAAGTGAATCGATCTGAAGCGAACCGCCGCCGGCCTGCAGCGAACTTCCCGCGGCCTTATCGAAGCCCAGCGTGTAGTGCCCGGAGGCGCCGTCGGAATAGCGGTAAGAATGAAATGCGTCCGCGATTCCGGCGAACGAAAGATAGTGCGCCGGCACGGTTTCGAAAGACGTGCCGTTGCCTTCGAGTGCATTCGCGCTGCCGCTCAATCCGCGGTCGCCGACGCCGATGGCTCCGCCTCCCTGAATCACGGCGAACGGCGCGAGCGCAAAGACGTAGCCCACGTCTTGATAGGGCAACACGGCGAAATCGGCGCCGTCGATTTTGGCGGGCGACTTGGCTTCGCGCGGATAGAGCACGACTGTATTCGAGTCGAGTTCGGTAAAGCGCAGCGAGCGCGTTTCAAAGCCTTTGGCTTCGACGCGCCACGTTTCGGGCGGATCGCTCACGTCGATCGAAAAGCGGCCCCGCTGGTCGGATCGGCCGTGTCCGACTTCGCGCGAGTTCTCGGCGTAAAAATGGACGTCGGCCTTGTCGATTGCCTGGCCGTCGCGATCGACAACGACGCCGGTTATCGGGGCGCTCGCCGAAAGAGCCGAGACCGGCAGAAAGCCGGCCATCAGCAATCCGCCGGCTGCAGCAAAGCGAATCGCGCTCTTTACTTCGCGCCCGCCTGTTTGACGAAGAAGTCAGTCATAGGATAAGTACCCTCTTTCTTAAGTGGGTGTAGAACGTATTTAGGGCTCGCCGAACTTGATCCCCGCGTCGACCGTCCGGGCGTCCTGCAGCCGTTCGGTGCCTACGAACCAGCGGAGTCCTGCGCCCAGCGGGGCCGAAACCGAAGCATCGACGTGACGTTGCGGCAGAGCGTCGAGAAAATCGGAGCGGTAAATGGTGTCGATCCGGAAACCCGAGGGGTTCTCATAGGTCAGCCATAGAGAGCCGGGTGTTCCGGCGGGCGCGTCGCGACCGAAGCGCAAGATATTTTCGTACGGCTGCGTGGTGTCGTTAAACCACATCGTCCATGCGCGCAGCGAGAGCTCCGGCGCAACCTGCCATGCGATCGACGCGCCCGCGGAATGCACCGTTCCCGCGTCGAGACTGCTGAGCTTCTCGCTCATGTACGTCATCGAAACCTTGATGCGGCTCAAATCGGAATATGTCACCGTTTGCGTGACTTCCGCGTAGCGGTCAACATGCAGATCGGGATCCGGGTTCGTTCCGTACGCTTCGAGAAGCGTCGGCAGACGGAACGAAGTTCCGGCATAAAGCTCGAGGTTCCACTGCGGCGAAAGCGCGTACGACGCGTAGACCGAAGGCACCAGCGCCTGCGCTTGCAGCGGCAGCGCAACGCCGCCGGTGCCGCCGTTATAAGCGATCGCGTAAGCGCCGATGGTTGCGCGCGCCGAATACCCCGGCCCGCTCGTTTGCGCGCCGGCGTCGAAATGCGTTTGCGAGACCGAACCCGCGATGCGCAGATGAAACGCGTCGGCGTCGTACAAGCCCGTGGACTGGCGCACGCCGAAATCTCCGAAGATCTGTACCGGCGTTTGTGATGAAACGGTCAGGTCGCCCACCAGATCGCTCCACGTCGAACTGAGCGGCGCCGAAGCAAACGTGGTGACGTAACCGGCCCGGTCGGCGACGAACGTCGCCTGCAGCGCCGTGTCGCGCACGCGCGCGTACTGCGCGCGAAATCCTTCGATTCCTTCGCGGCTCCACACGGAGCTGCGCGTGACTCCGGCGCTCGCTCCTAAGAAGGAGAGATCGAGCGAATCTATGCCCACGGGAACATGCAGCTGCGCGGCCCCGCGCGCGCTGTTCGTACTCTGATTGCTCGAAGCGGAGAATGCGTATGCCGCATTGGGTGTAAAAACTCCGCGGCGGGCGGCATAATCGCTGCCGCCGGTGAGCGATGCATCCGATCCTTGCGCCGGAATGTCGTTCAAAATAAAGACGCCGCCCGAGGCTTGATCGCCGGTGTACGATGTCTGACCCGGTGCGAACGCATCGGACGATTGCAGATCGAACGATGGAATGACCGGGAGCAGCGAGACGTTGGCGGCGATGTCGTAATCGGGAATGCTGTCGTCGATGACTGCGCCTCCTTGCGCCGATGCCGCCCGATCCGCCAGGCGCGCGCCGGGAAGGAATGCTCTGCTGTCGGTGAGCACGACGAACGGATGCAGCGAGCTCGCGGATTCGGGACGGGAATACGGCAGCGACCGCAGGTCGCGCGCCGACGGCGAGCTCTCGCTGAGCGCGTGATATCGCTGTACGATGGCGACGACCGGTTCGGAATTTTGCACGCTGACGACGACGGATTTGCAGTACGAACACGTGATGCGTAGCGAGCGCACGCCGCCCGCCTGCAGCGCGAATGTGCCGTCCGCGGCGGTGGCCGTGCGCAGCATTCCCGCCGCGACCGACGCGCCGGGGATGGGAGCGCCTTCTTGGTCGCGGACCGAGCCGACGACCAGCGGCGCCGGGGCGGCAGCCAGCGTCAGGAGCAGGGCCGGAATTCCTATAGCGCGTTTCACGGATTCTTCAGAGATTCGGCTATACTAGAGGTGATGTCAAGGCGGTGGCTCAGGCTTTTCGTGCTGGCGGCGGTTTTAGCCGCCTGCACATTCGGATTTGAACGGGGATATGCCGGCGCTCAGTCGCTCGAGGCCATGCTCGACGGCGCCCTCCAGCCTTCAGCCGCTCCCGCCCTCCTAGGCCCGATTACCGAAGCCGGGCGCGTTGGATGGGCCTGCAAACCCGAGCAGGCCGCGGGCGCGACCTCCTGGCAAAACGCGGAACTGCCCCGGCCGTAACAGGTGCGACGCTCCTGGCTGGTGCCGGCGCTGATCGTCTTCGCGGCGTGCGGCTCCTTTGCGCGCGCTCAAATGTATCCGCACGCCACTCCGGCCCCGCGTACGACCAACATTCCCCAGCTCCGGGCGCTGGCCGCCGGCCGTGAAGTCGTTGAACGCTTTCATTTAGGAATCGGCGCCGAGCAGCGCGCGGACTGGCCGTCGGCCGCCGCCGAATTCGAACGCATCATCGCACTCAATCCGGGCGAACCGCAAAATTCGACGGCGCGTTACGATTTGTCGATCGCCTATGCGAACATGCACCGGCTCGATGACGCCGCGCGCCAGTTGCAATCGGCGATCGCGCGCGATCCCGGTTTTTTGGCGGCCATGGCAAACTTGATTGCCGTTGATTTGGAGCGCGGCGACTTGCGCGACGCGCGCGCGGTGGCGGACCGCTTCGTAGCGGCAGCTCCCGATTCGGCCCGCGCCCTCTACGATCATGGTCTGGTAGCGCTGCGCTCGGGCGACATGGCCACGGCCCGCAACGATTTCAGCCAGTTTCTGCAGGCAAATCCGAAGTACGCCTACGCCCATTACAATCTCGGGTTGGCGCAAGCCAAAACCAACGATTACGCTTCGGCCGAGCGTGAATTTCAGCTCGCGGTCGACCTCGCGCCCCAGTACGCGCGGGCGCGTTTCGCACTGGGAACCGTGCTGCTGCACGAAGGCAAGCGCGTTCAGGCGCGCGCGGCGTTTGCCACGGTGGCGGGCGACGCCGCCACCGACCCGGCTCTGAGAAATCTGGCCGTCGCGATGCGCGACGCCATCAAATCCCGCTAGCCCTTCAAACTTTTTTCATCCCTGAGTCTTACGCTCTTGCTGAGACACTTTTTGCTCTTGGAGAACGCGTATGCACAAGACTCGAATCGCCGTATTCAGTTTGGCCGCACTTGCATTATCGCTAGCGGCCTGTGGAGGCGGCGCCTCAGGGGGCGGCTCGAGCCTCCCGGGATCGACCGGAGGTACGACCAGTAGCCCGCCCACCGGCGTAAGTAGCTTGACCATTGGATTCGCGCTTCCCGACGGAACGATTGGCGTCGTCAACGATCCGACATTCGGGACCGTGGGCGGATACACGCAAAACGTGTACTCGCAGACCATCGCGTTTCCGCCCGGCACGGTCGTGACGATTCGGAACCTATCAAGCGCGACGGACCATACGCTCAACGTGCTGAGCACGACCGGTTTTCCGGCGGCGCCGTCGCTTCCGACAACGGCCTCCGGCGGCACGACCCTCGCCGCAGGGTACACGAGCGGCACGATTCACGGCGGCCAATCGGCTAGCGTGACGCTCGCGACGGCCGGCACGTACTACATCGGATGCGCTTATCACTACATGGATGCGATCAGCATGCGCGACGTGATCCAGGTGAGCGCGAACGCAGCGCCCGGCCCACAGGCGACGCCGCAACCCACGACCCCGGGCGGCGGCGGTTTCGGTGGCGGCAACGGCTGCCAGGGCCCCTATTGCTAAGTCGTTTCAAGCCTGCCGGCGCGATCGTTGCGATTGCGATTGCAATCTTCGCGCCGGCCCTCCCATCGGCCGCGCGCACCGCGCCTCCGGTGCTTGTGGATCAAACGGGACGCTCGTTTACGTTTGCTTCGCTCGCGCGCACGCCGCTGGTGGTCACGTTTGTCGCCGCACATTGCACCGACGCCTGTCCGCTCGTGAACGCGCAATTCGCCGCGGCGGCGCGAATTTTTTCATCCGAGCACAGGCGCATTCACTTGTTGACGATCACGCTCGACCCGGAGCACGATTCACGAGCCGACATGCGTTCGATGGCTAAGACGTTCGGAGCCGATCCGCGGATGTGGACGCTGGCCACCGGCAACATATCGGACGTGCACCGCGTCATGAGCGCCTTCGGCGTCGTCGCGCGTCAAGGACGCAAGGGTTATGCCGACGTGCACACGACGTTCGTCTATTTTATCGACTCGCACGGGTCGCTTCGCCGAACTCTGCTTGCATCGACCGATCTCACCGCTCAAGTCGTCGCCGAAGTCAACGCGCAATGGCGGCAACTGACACAATGAGGGCAACACTGTGCATCGCCCTGCTCTCGCTCGCCGCTTGCACCGGCGGGGGAACGATGACGCCGTCGGGCGGCGGTGGCGGCTCGCAAGTCCAAACGATCGACGTCAACCTCACGCTCAATCCGAGCTCGCAAACTCCGGCGGGGAGTGCCGGCGGTTATTCACCGGCAGTGACTAACGTTGCGGTCGGCACGATGCTGCGGTTCGTGAATTCCGATGGCTTCGCGCATACCGCGACCGCCATTCCGGGCGCGACGACCTTTCCAGCGGGATCGCCGTATTCGTCTTCCGCGCAAACGCAGAGCGGCAGTTCGATCTCGCAAAACTGGAGCAGCGGAAGTTTAGCGCCCGGCGCGTCTTCGCAGACGCTGCTCGTCGATAAGCCCGGCACGTATCTCTTTGGCTGCTTCTATCATTACGGCGGCCCGATGAGAGCGGAAATCATTGCCCGCTAAACTGCGGATCGCCGCGGCGTTCGCGCTTGCGGCCGCATTCACGCTGGCGCTGCGCGCACCGGCGCGAGCCATTCCTCTGTTCGCGCAGCGCTATCAGCTGCAGTGCTCTGCCTGTCACAGCGTACTTCCCGAACTCAACTCGTTCGGCAATGCGTTTCGCGCGCACGGCTACCAGCTGCCCATTCCAAAGCACGGCACGACGGGCGTCGCGATGCGCTATCAAATGGAGTGGGAAGCGGATCCGGCGGCAGGCACACGGCGGTTTTCTCCCGGCGGCGTGCTGCTTTCGAATGCCGACATCGGCGCCGTGAGCGCTTTCATTCATTATAATTTGGGCGCGGGCGGAGGCCCGGCGGGACTCTTTCTGGGCTATCTCGCCACCTACAACGCGCATACGCAATCGCTGTATCGTTTAGGCTTATTCGAGCTGCCGCTGGCGCAATCGCCGGGACAGCGGCTCGACGATCTCGCGCCATACGGGTATTACGGCGCGCACGTCGGCCTGAACGATCTATCGCTGTCGTCGCCACGCTGGGGCTTGCAAGCCGAACGCGCCATAGGATCGGCCACTGCCGATTTTGTGGTCGACTTCGGCGAGTTCAAAGGCTCCGCGTACGGCGGCAAACCTGTTCCGACCGGCGAGACGACCGCCGCGAATTCACCTGAGTTTGGTATGTTCTTGCGTGCGCCGCTAACATCCAATGTTCAGGTGGGCGGTGACTTCATCACCGGATCGCGGCGAATCGTCCCTGCCGGTCGGAACACCTTTTCCGATGCCTATCAGCGCGAGGGCGTGCTCGCGAAACTCACCGTGCACAAGGTGGAGCTGCAAGCCGAGCAATGGTGGGGCAGCGATCAAAACGCCGACGGGTTCGGCACGCGTACCGGAAGTGCGGGCGGCTACGCCCGTTTAAAATATTACGTCACGCCGCATGCATATCTGGGCGTGCGCTACGACGCGCAAGCCGTTCCGTTCATCTCGCGCGACTGGGTATACTACGCGGCGTTTCACGTGACGCCGCACGCGCGGCTGCTCATCCAGCAAGTTCAGCCCGTCGGCGCTTCCGGCCATCTCGGCGCGGCGCTGACGGTGGGATTTCCCTGGCCAGCGCACCTATAATAGAGGCATGAGGATCTTGGTGGTCGAGGACAACGCCTCGATCGCCGCTGCCGTCCGCACGATGCTCGAACGCCGCAAATATGCGGTGGACTTGGCGGCGGACGGGGAAGCGGGCTTGGAGCATTTGCTGCGCCAGCGTTACGACGCCGCGATTCTCGACGTCGTCCTTCCCAAACGCGACGGTTTCTCGGTCGCCAAGGCCGCTCGCGGCGAAGGCGTACAAACTCCGATCCTCATGCTGACCGCGCTCGACGCGGTCGAAGATCGCGTGCGCGGCTTGGATTGCGGGGCCGACGACTACTTGGTCAAGCCGTTCGTCGAAGAAGAGCTCTTTGCTCGTCTGCGCGCCATCACGCGGCGCGCCGACCGGCCCCTGCACGACACGCTGCGCGCCGGATCGCTCGAAATTGACGCATCCGCCCGCGAGGTCAGCGTCGCCGGAAAGCGTCTGCCGCTGGGCGCGACCGAATTCCGGATGCTCGAATTTTTCGCGCGCAATGCCGGCATCGCGTTCTCGCGCGAACGGCTGCTCGAACATCTGTGGGACTACGACTTTGAGGGCTCGACCAATATTGTCGACGTTTACGTCAGCCAGCTGCGCCGCAAACTCAAACGCGCCGGCGCCGGCGAGGTGATCCATACCGTCTGGGGCGTCGGATATAAGTTGGAAGCGTGATCGCGCGCCTGGCGCTCCGGTATCTGCTCGTGTTCGCAGTCGTCCTTGCGCTGCTCAGCGCGGGCGCTTACGCGTTCATGTCGGTTCAGTACCGGGAGCTGTTGCTGCCCGCAATCGGAACACCGGAGGCGGCGGCCGGATACCGCACGGCCATGACGCGCGTATTCGAAACCATTCTCAGCTTCGACGTACCGCTGCTCGCAATCGTCGGTGGGGCGTCCTGGCTCTTGGCGCGCGCGTCGCTGCAGCCGTTGATCGCCGGCCGCCAGCGCGAACGTGAATTCGTCGCCGACGCCGCGCACCGGCTGCGTTCGCCGCTGGCCACGATCGCCGCGGTTTCACAAGCCGCCAAGCCGGGCGCGCCTGACGGGCTCGCGCAGGATTTCGATACGATCACGCAAGCTGCGCTCGACGCGTCGCAAACGGTCGGCGAACTGCTGACCCTGTCGCGGCCGGCCGATTCACATCTGCTGCAGCTCGAACCGGTCGACGTCGCCGTGCTCGCCAAAAATGTTTCCAAAGAGTTCGA
Organism: Vulcanimicrobiota bacterium; assembly: GCA_013036105.1. GTDB lineage: Bacteria > Vulcanimicrobiota > Vulcanimicrobiia > Vulcanimicrobiales > Vulcanimicrobiaceae > Rubrimentiphilum. The sequence continues at coordinate 160,137 of JAAXCX010000002.1, read as the reverse complement.
AGCGCGCGCGGCCGAGCGTGGACTAGCGATCGACAATCGCGCCCGGTCGGCGATCGTCAACGGCGACGAACTGCGCCTGCGCGAGCTGCTGCGCAATCTGCTCGAAAATGCGCTGCGTCACGCGCGCGGACTGATCGTCGTTGATTCCCATGCAAACGGACGTACCGTCGATTTGCTCATCTTCAACGACGGCGATGCGGTTGGCGAAGCGTACCGCGATCGGATCTTCGAGCGCGCTTTTAGCGGAGACGCACGCGGCAGCGGGCTGGGACTGGCGCTGGTGCGATGGATCGCGCGCGCGCATCAAGGCGAGGCATTCGTACGCGATGGTGAAGCGGGCGGCGTCGAATTCGTCGTGCGTCTGCCGCGTTTGCAGGAGTAAAGACGAGGAGACTCCGGCAAAGCCGGGTATTTACGGCCTGGTATGTCCACGCTCACGCCGCAACGTATCACCGAACTTCAACTCCACGCCACCAACGTGCGCGAGGGAATTATCCGTTCGCTCCTGGCCGCGGGGTCCGGGCATTCGGCCGGGCCGCTGGATATGGCCGACGTCTTCACCGTGCTCTACGAACACGTGCTGAATCACCGCCCGAAAGAACCACTGTGGGATGACCGCGACCGGCTGCTGCTTTCGTGCGGGCACATCGCGCCCGTTCGGTACAGCGCGATGGCGTACGGCGGCTATTTTCCGGTCGAAGAATTGCTGACGCTGCGCAAGTTCGGAACGCGCCTGCAAGGGCATCCCGAGCGCGTGCGGTTGCCGGCGGTGGAGACGACGTCGGGGCCCCTGGGTGAAGGCTTAGCTCAAGGCACAGGTATGGCGCTGTCCGCGAAGATGGACGGCAAAAGCTGGCGCGTTTACGTGGTGACGTCGGATGCCGAGCACCAGTGCGGGCTGCATTGGGAAGCGGCGATGACCGCCGCCAAATTCAAGCTCGACAACTTGATCGCAATCGTCGACCGTAACTTCATTCAGATCGACGGAAGCACCGAAGACGTCATGCCGCTGGAACCTTTTGCGGACAAATACCGGGCCTTCAACTGGGAAGTCTTCGAGTGCGACGGCAACGACATCGCACAGTTTACGGAGACGATCGAAAAAGCCAAGGCCGTCAAAGGCCGCCCGAGCGTGATCATCGCCAACACGGTGCCGGGCAAAGGCGTCAGTTATATGGAAGGCGACTACACCTGGCACGGCAAGCCGCCCAATAAAGAACAGGCGGATGTCGCGCTGCGCGAACTTCAGGCCGAACGCGAACGGTTGACCGCCAATGGCTAACGCGCTCGACGGCGTCGCCGCGATGCGGCTGGCCGAGCTCCAAGATCCCGCCAGCGTCAAGCAAGTGCCGACGCGCAACGGATTCGGCGAAGGCGTCATCGAGGCGGGCAAAAGCAACCGCAACGTGCTCGCGATCTGCGCGGATCTTTCCGAGTCCACGCGCATGCTGGGTTTCAAGGAGGCGTTACCCGATCAGTACATCGAGATCGGCGTCTCCGAACAGATGCTCGTCGCGATGGCCGCGGGCATGGCCAGCACCGGCAAGGTCCCGTTCATTGCGAGCTACGCGATGTTCAATCCCGGCCGTTCGTGGGAGCAAGTGCGCACGACGATGGCGCTCAACGAAACCAACGTTAAAATTGCAGGCGCGCACGCGGGCGTTTCGGTCGGGCCCGACGGCGCGACGCACCAGGCGATTGAAGATATCGCGATCATGCGCTGCATTCCGCACATGACCGTCGTCGTTCCGTGCGATTCCATTCAAACCAAGCGCGCGACGCTGGCCGTCGCAGCGATGGATGGCCCGGTGTACTTACGTTTCGGCCGCGAAAAAACGCCCGTCGTCACGACCGGCGAGACGCCGTTTGAACTCGGCAAGGCGCAAATTTTCCGGGAAGGCAAAGACGTAGCCATCGTCGTCTGCGGCATTCTGGTCTACAATGCGCTCATCGCCGCGCAAACGCTCGCGCGCGAAGGCATCGAGTGCATGGTCGTCAACAATCACACCGTCAAACCGATGGACGAAAAAACCATCGTCGAAGCCGCCGAACGTTGCGGCGCGGTCGTCACCGTTGAAGAACACCAAATCTCCGGCGGTATGGGCTCGCGCGTTGCCGAGATTCTCGCGCAGCGCAGACCGGCGCCGATCGAATTTATCGGCGTCGCCGATCAGTTCGGGCAGTCCGGCGATCCCGCCGAGCTGATCGAACACTACGGCATGGGATCGGGCGCGATCGAAGCGGCGGTTCGCCGCGTCATCGCGCGCAAATAGTTTAGACCGTCGTGATGGCCACCGTCGAAACCGGGACAACCTGATCGAGCGTCAACTCGAAGCCGCCGGTCCAGCGGGCGGCCAAATTATAGAGCCCGGCGTAAAGCAGGCCGGCGATAAAACCGATGATGCCGTAGAAGATCGGGAAAAAGATAATTGCGAAGAACCCGATGCCGCTAAGAGCACCTAGTCCGGCCGACGGCATCAGCGTTCTCGACATTTCCGCGATCATGATGGGCCCGATCACCAGCCACCATACCAATCCAATGAGTATGCCGATCAAACCATAGAGTACCGCGGCGACGAGCGCAAATTGCACGACGGCGATGTGACGCAAACGAGTAACCATACGAAGTTCCCCCTCTTCATAAAAAGGCGAAGGCGATAGGGGAAAAGGCTTACGGAGCTTCGGGCGGGGGACCTTCGCAGGTATCGTTCAACGGCCCAACGCAAGATCGCCGGATGCTTCAGAAGAGCCGGTTTTCCGCATTGGTCTGCATAGCATCGCTTGCGCTCTCCGCATGCGCGGCAACCACGGCGACGCCGCCGCCCGGCCCGCCCCAGACGACGCTTTCGATCGCGACTCAGCGCAACGCCGCGCAGGCCGCGCTGGCTGCCGAGTTCGGCGTTGGAATTCTGACGCTCATCTTTGGCCAGGGCACCACTCAGGCGTTCGGCGGAGCCAACACGGCGCCGGTGTGCAACAACGGCGTCAAAGTCTCGATCGTTTCAGGCGCGACCACCATCACGACGACCATCGACGTCTTCTACGATCCGGTTTGCACGACGATCTTGGCGCACGTCGTTTTGACTCAGACGCAAAACTCTGCGACGGCCTCCACGCTTTCCGGAACGGCGACGTTCACGTCGCAAGCGGGCGCTGTGATCGCCTACAATACACTGAGCGGCACGGTCACGAAAAGCGCGGGCACGACTTCATTCAGCGTCACCGGCACTGCCGCGCCGAGCCCAACAGCCCCCGCTGTCGCATCGTTCGGGCTAACCTGCAGCGCGACGGGCAGCGCCAACACGTGCGGTTTCGGTGGAATACAAAACATCTCGCTGCTCAACACCGAGTTCGGCAACACGTTCTCGTTCAACGGCACGCAGAACGGCAATGTCAACTCCGGCGGTGCGGCGCTCAAAGCCTACTTGTCTCCGCTCAATGCGATGACGCTTTCGCCATCGGGCGCGACCTGGACGATTACCGGGGCCGGTAATCCGCTGATCAACGATTCCGGAACCTTTACGGTGACCGTCGGCGCTTTCAACTTGGCAAGCGCGATTGGCGTCACCCTGAGCGACGCAACGGCCGATGCGAGCGCGACGGCAAATATGTCCGGTGGCCCCTTTGGAAAAACGTCGGGCGCGGTAACGCAAATCAGCAATGGGGCAAGTGCGGCGTTCTACGGCGCGGACGGCGCAGGCTTTGGAAGCGTTCTCTATTCGGACGGATCTACGGCTCAGGTCGCCGGCTTCATCATTCAGTAGTTCGGCCAGAATTGGCCGTGAAACCCTAAGGGAAGCATCGCCGGCGCCCATGCGCGCGCGCACTCTTCGAACGTCGTCGCATCCACGACGACCAATGCCGACCGGTTTTGCTTCGCGTTGAACGCGACGAAAAGCACGACGCCGCCGGTTTCACTGCTTCCGCCGGGCTTCGGAACGAAGATCGCTTCGCCGGGAGATTCGTCGGGCCGTTCCCAAACGCGTTGTGAAGCCGACATCGTGTCGATCTGCAGAACGGCGTCGGTAAACGCGTCCCCCTCCCCGACGCGCGGTGCGTACACATAGCGCGGACGCTCGGCGCGAAAGTCGACGCGCGGCAGTTCCATGCGCGTGCTCGAGAGCATTTCGCGCGTCGCGTCCTGCCCGTTGCACGGCGCCCGGTAGCGCCGCAGCGAGAGGCCCGGCGCGACCGGCGCGCGTTCGCGCACGCGGTCGAGGTAAAGGTCTGAAACGATCGAGGCGTCATCGTAACCGACGAGATCGATCACGACGCAGTCGCCATCGTCGAACGCGTGAACGTGATGAAAGCAGAAGAACGGCTCGGCCGAGCAGGTAACGGGCGGCGCGGATCCGCTCAGATCGATGAGATGGATGAGCGTCTCGTCGCCGCCCCAATGAAAGTTTTCGATGTACGGCTTTCCGCCGAGGATCATCGCGAGGGGGTCGAATCGGTACGGATACTCGATGAGGATTGCATATTTCGCGCTCGCGCCCATGCTGTGAACGTATGCCGGGCGTTTGCTGGAGATGCGCGCGATGACGTTGCGCGGGCCGTTGCCGGAAAAACTCCACACGGCGTATTCGCTGCGCATGCCCGGCTTGAGCGTGAAGTTCACCCAACTCTTGCCCGCGCGAACGGGATGCGCAGTCGTAGGGCCGATTCCGAGGTTGTCGTTAAACGTCAGCAGATCGCCCGTCTCCAGCGTCTGCGGATCGAAGCAGCGCGGCGCGCCGATCTCGGTGAGCGCGACGCTCGCGTTGCCGTAGCGTACGACGTTGACGTTGGTGTTGTCGGTAATGTTCTTCGTCGTTAGGCCCGCGAGCCACGATCCGAACGAGCGCGCGGCCGGCGTCGCAAAGCTTTGATATTCCGCGCGCCCTTCGACCGCGGCTTGGTAACTTTTGGTGCGAAGGAAGCGGCCGGTGTATTCCAGGTTGCCTTCGCCGAACTCGAACCGCTGCAGAAACGCCATGCCATCGAACCAATGGCGGAATTGCACCGGCCCAAAGCCGTAGCGCGCCGAACCGTTGCGGACGAACGCGCCGCGCAGCCAGCCGGGAAGAGTGCCTTCGACCGTAAGCGCCGCCGGCCCGATGTCGTTGGCAACGTCGGAAAAGATCAATTCGCGCGGCGTGTGAGCAGCGATCATCGTCGACGCTTCGGCGGGCGCCTTGGAACTACCGCCGCTTGCCCGAAGGCCCACGCAGGCGGGCCGAGAACGGGTCATGCCTCTGGCTTGTTAAGGAGCTGTTATGACAGGTTCGGTTAGGCGCATTGGAGCGGCCGCAATTTCAATGCTCGCGTTTTTCGCGCTGAGCTTCGCAAGCGCGCCGGCGGCGACCGGTAACGCGCTCGACGCGTTTGCAAAATCGTGGTCGGCGTTGCATGGTTACAACGCGACGATTCAGCTCTATGAAGTCAAAGGCGGCAGCAACGAGCATGCCGTCTTCACCTATAGTTTCATCAAGCCGTCGACGGTGGCAATGCACATCAATCAGGGACCCAATTCAGGCGCGAACGTAAAGTGGGCGGGCGGCCCGACGGTCTACGCTTCAAAAAGCGGCGCGTTCGGCATTACGATGGGCAAGACCGTGAGCTTAACCGATCCGCTGGTGAGCTCGCTGCGCGGGTACTCGGTCTCCGACTTGAGTTTCGCCGGAATACTCGCCCACGCGCAGCAGACCGGCGGCACGCTCTCGAGCGGCGCGACGAAGTTGGACGGCGCGATGGTCACGGCAGTCACGCTGAACGTCGCCAACCCGGCGCAAGACAACGGGATGACGCGCGAGGTGCTCTACCTCTCGCCGAATACGCAGTTGCCGCTGCGCGTTGACGGCTTTGCCGGAAATCAGCTCGTGCGGCAGTACAGGTTCGCCGTCACCAAGAGCTGGTAATCGTTAGCGGCGCAGGCCGAGTTCGCTGATCAGTTTGCGGTAGCGGTCCAAATCTTTGTTCTGCAAGTAATTGAGTAAACGGCGGCGCTGGCCGATTTGCAGATACAGCCCGCGGCGGCTGTGGTGATCTTTCTTGTGATCCTTCAGGTGCTCGTTCAGTTTGTTGATCGAAGCGGTGAGGATCGCGATTTGGACGTCGGCTGAACCGGTGTCGCCCGCCGAACGGCCATACTTGGCCGCCAGCCCGGATTTCTGATCTTTGGTGATTGGCACGAATAGAACTCCTCGTTCAAGGATAGGCTCGCTTCGGTGCAGGCCGTGGGTCCGCCCGAGCGACCGGGGAATCATACCACCGCCGCGGCCGGCGGCGCAACCCGGGTTTGGGCGGGGCGGCGTCTAAAGCGCGGCTCCTATGGAGATTGCAAAGAAGACCTTCCTTATAACGGGCGGAGCCTCCGGGCTGGGGGCGGCCTGCGTGCGCGAATTTACCGGCGCGGGCGCAAACGTGGTGATCTGCGACGTGAACGATCATGGGGCCGAAGTCGCCAAGGAAGCAGGCGCGAATGCGCGCTTCAACCGCACCGACGTCACCGCCGAAAAAGACGTGCGCGCCGCGGTCGATCTGGCGCTCAAAGAATTCGGCGCACTGCATGGCGCGATCAACTGCGCGGGGATCGCCACGGCCGAACGCGTCGTCGGGCGCGAAGGACCGCAGCCGCTCGAGCACTTCACCAAGGTCGTGACGATCAATCTCATCGGAACGTTCAACGTGATCCGGATCGCGGCGACGGAGATGATGAAACGCGCGGTCGAGCCGGGCGAAGATCGCGGCGTCTTCATTTGCACGGCATCGGTCGCCGCATTCGACGGTCAGATCGGTCAGGCGGCCTATTCGGCCTCTAAGGGCGGCGTCGCCGCGATCACGCTGCCGATCGCGCGCGAGTTCGCGCAACACCAAATTCGCGTAATGAGCATCGCGCCGGGCATCTTCGATACACCGATGCTGGCAGGATTGCCGGAAGCCGCGCGTGAGTCGCTTGGAAAGCAGACGCCGTTTCCGCCGCGGTTGGGAAGTCCGGCCGAATATGCACGGCTCGCGCATCACATCGTCGAGAACCAATACCTCAACGGCGAAGTAATTCGCCTGGACGGCGCGATTAGGTTGGCGCCTAAATAGGAATCGCAACTAATCGCCGGTAGGAACGATCCCAATCGATTCAACCATCAAAACTACTGAGCGCTTGCGTGAGCGGGGGCGATGCACGACGCCTTTCGGTACCGTGAAGCCTTGGTGCGCGCCAAGCCGTGTCGGCTGCCCACCCTCCACATCGAGCTCGATCTCGCCATCCAGCACCAAGAAAAACTCGTCTTGATCGTCGTGTTTGTGAAATGGAAACTCGCCTTCGAAAATGCCGAGGCGAACCACTGCGTCATTAACGGTGGTGAGCGTCTGGTTGAACCAGGGAATGTTCGCCGCAATTTCTGCCGGGATATCGATGAGATTGAGTTTTCCATATTTGTCGTTCTCTTTGTTCGTAAAATTTTCAGGCAGACCGATCGACATACGCCCTCCCAAATATTGAAACCCACCGTTGCGAACGGTAGGACAGCGTTAACGCACCGGCGTCGGTTTTCCGTCGCGGTCGATCGCGACCATAACGAATTTACCGACCGTCGATAGCACGCGCTCTCCGCTTTCTGCGAGGATGCGCCAAAGTTCGACTTCAACGGTAATCGACGTGCGTCCGATTGCAACGACACGCGCGACGGTTTCGACCAAGTTGCCTTGGCGAATCGGTTCTTTGAAATCGATGCGATCGATCGATGCGGTGACGACCGGTTTGTGCGCCGCGCGCATCGCGGCGATGGAAGCGACGACGTCCATCATCGCGACGGCTTTTCCACCGAAGAGCGTGCCGTAGTGGTTCACGTCGGTCGGAAAGACGATTTCGGTGCGTTTTTCGACGATCGGTTCGGTCTCTGCCATCGAGCATCAGGTTCCCGCTAAAAGCGACGGAGCCTCGCGGGGCGAACTCCGCCCGAGATGGACTTGGGATTGCGCGGACGTGTCGCGCTTGTAACGGGGGCCAGCTCGGGGCTCGGAAGAGCCTGCGCGATGGCTCTAGCCCGCGAAGGCGCGCGGGTGGCTTTGGCCGCGCGACGCGAAAGCGAGCTCGAAGCTGCCGCCGCGGAGGCGATCGCGGAAGGTTCGCCTGATGCGCGGCACTATCGCGTCGATCTGACTGACGAAGCATCGGTCGCCGGGCTGCTCGAATGCGCGAACGCGGATTTCGGATCGATCGACGTGCTGATCGCAAACGGCGGCGGCCCTAAAGCAGGCGCGTTTTCGCAACTCAGCGCCTCCGATTGGGACAGAGCGTATAAAAACACGCTGCGCAGCATGCTCCAGCTCGTGCACGGCGTCTTGCCCGGCATGCGCCAACGGCGCTGGGGTCGCATCGTTGCGCTGACGTCGAGTTCGGTGAAGCAACCCATCCCCTCGCTCGCACTCTCAAACATTTTTCGCACGGCGTTAATTTCAGCGCTGAAAACTGCCTCGACCGAAGTTGCGCGCGACGGCGTGACCATCAATGCGATTGCAACGGGTCGCGTGCGCACCGCACGATTGCGCGAGCTCTACAAAGACGATGCCGCGATGGAGCGCGCCGGTCAAGACGTGCCCATTGGGCGCATCTCGACGCCCGATGAATTTGCTCCGCTAGTCGCTTTCTTGTGCGGCGAACCCGCGAGTTATATTACCGGGCAAACGATTGCGATCGACGGCGGCCTGATCGGCGGACTCTTCGGATGAACTGGGACCCCGTCACCGGCACCGCCGGCGGTTCCGAATTCGGAGCCGGCTTAAAAACGTACGCATCGGAGCGCGAGCTTTCCGACGAGCGGCTCGCCGAAGCCTGTGGCGTTTCCATTCCGGAGCTGCAAGAAGTCTACTCGGGCTCGCGCCGGCTGGCGCCATCGGCGATGGCGCGCGCGATAATCGCGCTGCGAACCAAACCCATCGAGTTCATGCAGCATACGCACTTACTCTCGCTCGAGCTCTACGCGTTTGGATTGGATCCGCTCTACTTTCTTCCTGAAGGCCAGGTGCGGTACGACGCGCGCATCTACATGCGCGAGATCAACCCGCGCCACCGCGTGCCCGAAGGCGACATGACCAAGCGCAACGTGACGATCAAAGCCATCGGCGACGACCCCATCTTGGACGCTGCGGGCAAAATCGAGCTGGAATTGGCCTACTTGCTTCGCGCGGCGGTGCAGCAGGTCGAACCTGCTTCGTAGGCGCGAGTCGCCCCGCCAGAGAACCGAACGCGGATGCAATCAGTAGAGGGAAAACGTATCGCCGCGCTCGTGGGCGACGGCTTCGAGGAATCTGAACTCACCGAGCCCCGCCGCGCCTTGGAAGAGGCCGGCGCGATCGTGACCATCGTCGGCATCGACGAGAAGTCGCGCCAGAAGATCCGCGGCAAGCGTGGACTGGACGAGGGCCAAACCGCCAAAGCCGAAGAGCTCGTGGCCGACGTTACGGCGGAAGACTTCGACGCTCTGCTCATTCCGGGCGGCACCTCCCCGGATCACATCCGGACGAACAAAGACGTGCAGCGCCTCGTGCGCGAGTTCGATGCGGCGAAAAAACCGATGTTTGTGATTTGCCACGGGCCGCAGGTGTTGATCTCCGCGCAAATCGTGCGCGGCCGCCAACTCACGGGCGTGGCCGCAATCGCCGACGACATTCGCAACGCCGGCGGGTTATATCGCGATCAACCGGTGGTGCAAGACGGCAACTGGGTCACGTCGCGCACTCCCGACGATCTGCCGCAGTTTAATCGCGCGATCGTCGAGAAGCTCGCGATGGCGATTCCCACGCCCGTCGTCTAGAAGCACAGAGTTACCGCGCGGACCGGAGGGCATTGACAACCGTCAGTATACGCACCACCGGGGATGCCGGTTCGGCGGTAACGGACCTGCACACGATGCTGTCGCGAGCGGGCCTCACCGGTCGAATCGTCATCGTTGGATATTCTCTTTCGGGTCTTCACGCGCGTCTCTACGCCGACCGCTATCTGCACCAGATTGCCGGGATGGTGCTCGTCGCGCCCAATATACCCTATCAAAACCAATGGCTGGCAAGAGCCGTGCCTGCGCTGAAATCGCAGCTTTCTATTATGCCCTGGATGCAGCATTGCGTAGCCGCAGCCGAGCATCACGAGATTCATCCGGGCGCACCGGCCTACGCGCAATGCATGTACACGCCGCCGGATCGCGCGATTCCCGGCGAATTGCTCGATGTGATTCATCAACAATGGGAGCGGCCCGGCTTGTGGAGATCCGTCGCTTCCTCTGCGCGTGAAAGTGACAAAAGTTCTGCTGAGGTTCGTCGAGAGCAACGGCCTTACGGGCTCATGCCCCTCGTCGTCCTCACGACGACCAAGGATATCGAGTCGCTTCCAATACCGATATCGAAGAAAAAAGCGGTCGTGGAAAGTTGGATTTTCGAGAATAAAAAAATCGCCCGGCTTTCAGCTCTTGGCGTTGATATGATCATAAATGGTTCGACGCAGGCGATTCCGATCGACCGCCCAGCAGCTGTGATTTCTGCGATAAACGCGGTCGTGGACCGAGTCCGCCGCACTCCAGATAGGCGGCGCTAAAATGGCGCCGGATCCCAGCGGGCCAGAGCTTCACCGAATTGACGTAGCGCGATGAAGCCCGCGATCCCACAGAAAAGGAATGCTGCCGGCAACTGCGGGTATTCCAACATCACCACGGTCGCCGCGATGACGGCCGCCAGCACAATGTAAACGGCTTGCCAGAAGCCGGTGCGGACGGTAGCGCAAAGCGCGACGATGGAAACGGCACACGCGCATGCCATCGATAAGAATACCGGGGCGGCTACCAAATCAGTCGGCCCTGAAGATATTCCGGTGACGATCCAATATCCGGCGAGGGAAATGACCACGCCCAAGATGGGGACCGACGCGATAGCTCGAGCAACTTCGCGCGCGTACAGCGGCGCCGATTGTTCGCAGAGCTCTAATTCGCGCATTCGGCCGCCGCGTTGCGCAAGCGCGAAATAGATTCCGGCAAGTGAGCCGAACAGCGCAGCTCCGAGAGCATGCGCGCCGAGATCGGAATGCATCTGCAGTGCAGCGAACAGGGCCGCGGCCGCCGCGACGTACAGCACCTGCCCGCCAAACCGTTGCAAACGCGTGAAAGCGATTGCCGAGATTGCTGACCGAGCCGTCATACGCGCACCGCGCACGCATCCTGAAAACGAGCGGCCTCGGCCTCCGAACCGTGCGTGGAGAAAATGGCGCAAGTCTTCGAGACGCCGGTGATCTGCGGACCATACACCGCTTGCGGACGATCGAGGACCAGCAATCGCGGCTGCGCGATCAACGCGCCGGCTAGCGGGTACGCGAACGACTCGTGGATGCCGTCGAGTCCCGCGAGAATGTGACGCGCGCGTACGACGCTTTCGGCTTGCGGCAATTGCCACAGCGCGGCACGGTATTCGATGTATTGTTCGAAGCTCGGAAATTCGTTCGGCAGCGTTTCGTGCGGAACGTATCCTGCGAGCCGCTTCACGTGAACCGGCTGGATTCGCGGATCGAACGCCCCGATGTAGACGGCACCGCCGGATGCGCGGACCAACCCAGCAGCCATCATCGCGATGATTGCGGCCGCGCGGTTACCGGAACACGCGTGCGCGAGTCGATCGCCTTCATCGAGTTCGACATTTTGCGCCGTTACGAGTTCCTCGCCGCCGCGACGGAAGGTCGCGCCGCGCATCTCGAGCAGCACGTTACTCAACCAGTTTTAGGCGCGGGTTGGGACGCTCGGGGCGGCCGACTTTGTGGCATTCGCGCCACGCGCCGCCGCTTTCCAGTGCGACGACGTCGGCCGTGTATTCGGTGCGTCCGCTGCCGGCGCCCAAAAAGAACGCGCCGCCGACGGCATATGCGTCGACCGGAACCTTATCCAGCTCGAACTCGCGAATGCGTTGCGCGGTGAAGCCGCCGCTGGCGACGATACGCACGTGTTTGAAACCTTCGGCGTCGAGTGCGCGGCGCACGTTGAAGACCAGTTGCGGAATGACGCCGGTCGGTTTGAACGTGCCCATCATGTTCCAGATCGACTTGTCGACAAGTGTTTGCGACGTATCCAAACGCACGCCCCACAAGCGGTCGCCGAGCGCGCGCGCGACCGCCAAACTCGTGCCGACGCAGTCGTTATCAAAATCAACGAGCGAGATCAGATTGACGCCGCGATCGATGTACTCGGCAAATTTTTGCGTTGCGAGCACCGTGTCGCCGCCGTACGCGGCGATAAGAGCATGCGGGACCGTTCCCATTCCGCCCGCGCCCCACCACTCGGCGTTGGCATCGGTGGAAACGCCGAGCGCGCCGGAGATGTACGCCGCATAACCGTCTCCCGTCTGCACCAAGTGATGATCGAAGCGCGCGGGGAAAAACAACACCTGCTTGCCGTTGGCGGCTTTCACGATTTCGCGCGCGTTGGTTGCGATGCGCGTCCTCCGCGAAAGCACGCCGAGATAACAGGTCTCCAGGTGCGCGAAGAGCTCGTAGTCGCCTTCGATCGTTAGTGCGGTTTCGTATGGCGCGATCCGATCGCCGTCATAGAGCGCGTGGACGCGCAGTTTTTTCCAGCCGTCTTCCCACTCGCCCGACGGCAGGCGCCGTCCCGAGCATAACCGCAAAATCGCGATGGCCTCGTCGATGCCGCAGAGCACGGCATCGCTGCGCTGAAAGACTTGCATGCGGACCGTCGGATGGTAGTTGTCGCGCTCGAGAATCTGCCGGGCGCGGTTGAAGTACGTGTCGGAGTAATAGCCGTCGCGCATCTTCTCGACGGGCAAATTAAAGATTTCCGGCGGCAGCCTGGTAGGCACGTTAGTGCCTATACGTTGAAAATCGCGAAGTGCCCTCGAATACGGAGATTGCCGAGACCCTGCTGCGCATCCGGAAGCTCATGGAGCTCGCCGGCGAGACGTTTTACAAGTTCACGGCCTACGAGCGGGCCGCCGCGACCCTGGAGAATGCGCCGCCCGTTACCGACCTGCTTGCCGCGGGTGAACTCACCACGCTGCCGGGCGTCGGCAAATCGCTGGCCGCGACGATTGAGGAGATCGTGCGCACGGGCACTTGCGCCCAACTCGAAACGCTTCAGCAGCGCTATCCGCCGACGATATTCGAAGTGCTGGGCGTCTCGGGCATTGGCATCAAAACGGCCGCGATGCTTTTCGAAACGTATGGCATCGGATCGCTTGCCGATTTGGAAAAAGCAATCGATTCGGGAGTGCTGGCGGAAGCGCCGCGCATGGGTCCCAAAACGATCGAGAATATCCGTCGCGGAATTCTCGCCTATCGCGGTCGCATGCGACGAACGGCGCTGCCACGCGCGCTCGTTATCGCGCACGAGGCCGTAACGTATCTCGAATCAGGCCCCGCTGTTCACCGGATCGGATTTGCCGGAAGTTTGCGCCGCGCCGAAGTGACGGTCGGCGACATCGACATCGTCTGCACGTCGGACTCTGCTGCCGCCGTGATCGATCACTTCGTGCGCTGGGATCGCGCGCGCGCCGTACTTTCCGAAGGGCCGACCAAAGGCAGCATCTGGCTCGAAGACGGACTGCAGGTCGATCTGCGCGTCTTGCCCGATAACGTTTACGGCAATTTGCTGCAGCATTTCACCGGCAGCCGCGAGCATAACATCCAAGTGCGCGAGCACGCTGCCCGTAAAAATCTGCGCGTGAGCGAAAACGGCATTTTGAACTTGGAGAACGGTGACGTCTTTACCAGCCGCGACGAGCAAGGCGTGTACGCGGCACTCGGCATGCAGTACGTTCCGCCGGAGTTGCGCAGCGGAATCGGCGAAGTCGAGCTCGCGCTGAAAAACGAGCTTCCCGAACTGCTCGAGGCAACCGATGTGCGCGGGGACTTCCACATGCACACGACCTGGAGCGACGGACGCCAGACGCTTGAAGAGATGATCGCCGCGGTCGCGGCGCGCGGTTATGAATATCACGCGATCACCGACCACTCGCCGTCACGCGGTGTTATCGGCTGTAGCGCCGACGAACTGCGCACGCAACGCGAATCGATTCGCGACCTCGGCGACAAGTATGGCGTGCGCACGCTCTGGGGAAGCGAAGTCGATATTCTTCCCGACGGCTCGCTGGGTTTTCCCGACGACGTACTGCAAGGCATGGACATTGTGATCGCGAGCGTGCACTCGTCATTCCGGCAAACGCGCGAGGAGATGACGAAGCGGCTGATTCGCGTCTGTGAAAATCCGTATGTGACGATCATCGGTCATCCGACCGGACGAAAGGTCGATGGGTTCGCGGGTTACGAGTACGATTACGATGCGGTATTTGCCGCTGCGGCGCGCACCGGGACAGCGCTCGAAATCGACGGCCAGCCCAAGCGCTTCGACTTACCGGCCAATCTCGCGCGCCGTGCCAAGAGTCTCGGCGTGACGCTGACGGTCGATAGCGATGCGCACGACGCCGGCCAGCTCGGCAACATTGACTTAGCAATCGTTCAGGCGCGGAGAGCGGGCCTCACTCGCGACGACGTTTTGAACGCGCGGCCGTTGAAAGGCGTGCTCGAGTTTGTGCGCGCGAAGCGCGAACGGCTTAAGCGATGATGCGTTCCGCCACCGTGTACACGTTGCAGCGCGTTCCACGTACGAAGCCGCAGAGCGTTACGTTGAATGCACGCGCAGTTTCTACGGCAAGGCTGCTAGGCGCCGAAACAGCGCAGACGATGGGAATACCCGCTGTGATGCTCTTCTGCAAGAGTTCATAACTCGCGCGCCCGCTGACCAGCAGCACCGACTCTTGTAACGGTAGCCGGTCGTTCAGGAGCGCCCAGCCGGCGATCTTGTCGAGCGCGTTGTGGCGGCCGACGTCTTCGCGCAACGCGACCAGATTGCCGGCCTTATCGAAGAGCGCGCTGGCGTGCAGGCCGCCGGTCGAGGCAAAGATGCGCTGCGCGCTGCGCATTTTGTCTGGAAGTTCGGCAATGAAATCGTAGGAGATCCGGAAGTGATCAGCGAGCGGCTGTGCGCGAACTTGCAAGGCTTCGATGCTCGACTTGCCGCAGACGCCGCACGAACTGTTGACCGTAAAGTGCCGCTCGAGCCGCTCCAATGGCGGCATTGGCCCTGCGAGATCGACAGTGACGATGTTGTAGCGTTGCTCTTCGCCGACCGCAGGATCGAGGCAGTACGACATGCCGGTGATATCATCGCGCCGCGTCACGACGCCTTCGGAAAATAAAAAGCCCGCGGCCAATTCGAAGTCGTTGCCGGGCGTGCGCATCGTGACCGCAAGGCTTTGCGACGCGCCTTGCGCGGAGAGCCGGATCTCGAGAGGCTCCTCGGTCGCGAGGTCGTCGATCAGTTCGCGGCGCTGCTTGGCCTCCAGCGCAATCATCGCGGCCGGCGTCGTGAGTCCGGGGCGCTCCGAAGAGCGCAGGTCGTTCACCGCCGTTTCACCGCGTGTTTCAGAATATCGTTGAGGACGCGCGGATCGACGGCATCCGCCTTGCTGAAATCCAAGTGCGCGCTTAACGCTGAACCGTAGGCTGTGCGCGTGTTGACCGCATTCATGTCGGCACGCGGCTTGATAGCGTTGTAGGGCGCAGCATTTACCGGCGTCGTTGCAAACAGATTGTAGAGCGGGTGGGTTGTCGTGTCTGCCACGGAGAGCGGGTCGAGGCCCAGAAGCAACTCGATCGTCCGCAGGAAACTCACGGTCGAGTAATGGGTACCGTCGACGCCTCCGCGCGCGTACGGACTGGCGACATAAAACGTCGAGCGCTGGTCGCTCACGTGATCGGGGCCGTTTTGCGCGTCGTCCTCGAGAATAAAGATTGCGGTCGTTTTCCAGTACGGTGAGTGGGAGACCGCGTCCACGAGCTGACCGACCACATAATCGTTGGTCGCGACGAATGCTTCGGGCGTGGGCATGTTGGCCTGTGTGCCCGACGTGTGGTCGTTGGGGAAATAGACGATCTCGAGCTGCGGCAGATTGCGCTGCACGACGAACTGATCGAACTCGCGCTTCCACTCCTTGAAACGATCCAGATCACTGTACCTCAAGTTCCAGCCGACGAACGCCGAATCGAAGTGACCCGCCAATGCTGGAAAAGTGAGAATGTTATTTGGGGGTCCGCAACAGTCGCCCTCACCGTAATCGCGATACGTAACACCGGCACGTTTTGCTGCGTCCCACAAGAATCCTAAATGCGGCACTGTCGCCCCTCTGCCGCCTTGCAAATCGTACCCCTGGCGCCGGCCGCCGTAGTTGACGGGCCACGTCCGCTCGACATAGTCGTTTGCCGTTGCCGCCTCGGCCCAGTTGTGCCCGTCCGCGCTGACCTGCGCATCGGCATAGGCGTTGTCCATCACACCGAAGCGCAACGCGAGCGCGTGTTGATTCGGGGTGACGTCTTGACCGAAATTCACCAGCGACGGATCGCCGTTGGCGCCTTTGATATCGCCTAAGACTTGATCGTACGACCGGTTTTCTTTGATGATGTAGATCACGTGCGAGATCGGTCCGTGCGCCCGCAGCACGGTTTGCGCTGGCGCGCGCGCTGACCACAGCGGCATCAGATTGCTTATCGCCTGTGCGGTCATCGTCTTGATCTGGTCGTACGTGCTGCGCGGGATCGCACGCACGGAGCCGACCGTGATATCGGCGACATATCCGCCGGTGCTGCGTTTGCGAATGTTGAACTGCGGGTTTGCCGGCGCGCTTTCGCCTTTGCCGTTGCTGACGTACAGGGTTCCGTCGGCTCCCATTGCAAGCCCGGTCGGATACCAGCCCGCGGGAATGTATCCGATGACGCGGCCATTCCGAAGGTGCGCGATCGCGTTCTCTCCGCCCAAACTTACGAAAAGGTCATGTCCGTGCACCAGCAGGGCGTTCGGATTGGCGCCGTATCCGTGAACGCGTCCATGTTTTATTCCAACCGGAAGTGACGCGACGCGCTTGTTGGTGCGGGTGTCGATCACCGCTATTATATCTTCGTCGCAAACCGCGACGAAGAGCGCTGTTTCATCGTTTGAAAGCGCCAGATCGCACGGATGGCTGCCAACGGCGATATTTTGGACGACCTTCGCCGCTCCCGGATCGACGACGGCAACGGAAGTTTGTCCGCGCAGTGCGACGTAAACGTACTTACCGTCGGACGTTCCGAGGGCCGTCGCCGGATGCGAGCCCACGAGGATCGGGTGTGCCGCAAACGTTACGCCCCCATCATGAATTTGTCCGATTGAGATAGTGCCGCCGCTTGCGCTGTTGTGATCGTCGGCCGTAACCACGGATGGAACTCTTTGTCCACTTTGACGAGAGGAAAAAAGTGCGACGGAGACCGGCCACGCGCCCTTAGCGAGCGAGGCGGGTTCAATTTCGCCGCTTGCGATATCAACGACTTGTACGGCGTCGGTCGCCGCACCCGGAACGCAAACAGTCCCCGCGCCGCACCACACCGGTTTACCAAACGCACCGTTGAGCGTCACAACTTTAATCGTCGCGAGAGTCTTTGCATCGAGCAAACGCAGCGCCGCCGGCATGACGCCTGACTCGACCACCGCTAACGTCTTGCCGTCTGGGGAAAGCGCGATGCCCTGCGGCATGTCACCGACGGTCGCCAGTGGGCCCGCCGGGGCCGTCAGGCGCCACCCGCTGGGTAGAATGGACTGCAAGTGCGGGGCCGCCTCGGCCAGCGCGAAAACGGAAACGGCGGCCGCCGCCGATAGGAGAATAGCTCGACGCATGCGCCCGGTTTCTCCTTATGGCGGATAGCTGCCCCTCTGGGCTGCGGCGGCGTTGGCCCGGTGGCCGGAGGACGCGTCGGGGCTCGGCGGAACCCGCTCAGCCATAAGGAGTCGCTATTGTGAAACTGGGCGAGCTCACGGTCTACGCCGGCGGCGAATTTCAACGCTACGAAGACGCCAAAGTCGGACTTCTGACCCACGGACTACAGTACGGAACCGGGTGCTTTGAAGGCATTCGCGGCTACTGGGTGTCCGAAGATAGCGAACTCTATTTGGTGCAGTTGCGCGAGCACTTCGAACGCCTGGCGATCAGCGCGAAGATTCTCTTGATGCGCGTTCCGCACTCGGTCGACGAGTTGATCGAGATTACGACCGAACTCTGCGCGCGCAACCGTTTTGAGACCGCAACCTACATCCGGCCGTTCATGTACAAGTGCGCCGAAGACGTTGGCGTGCGGCTGCACAACGTGCCCGACGCGTTCGCGATCGCCGCGATTCCATTCACGCATTATCTCGACATCTCCGGAGGCGTCGCCGCGGGAACGAGCTCGTGGCGCCGGGCCGACGATTCGGCCGCGCCGCCGCGCGCGAAAATTACCGGGCTCTATGTGAACAGCGCGCTTGCGAAGAGCGAAGCGATTTCCAACGGATTCGACGAGGCCATCATGCTCTCGCACGATGGGCACGTTGCCGAAGGTTCGGCCGAGAACATTTTCATGGTGAAGAACGGCGTGATCCTCACGCCCGATCCTTCGCAGAACGTGCTCGAAGGCTGCACGCGCCGCGCCGTGATAGAAATTGCGCGCAAGGAGTTTGGTTTAGAAGTTGTCGAGCGCGCGATCGATCGCAGCGAACTGTACGGCGCCGAAGAGATTTTCTTCAGCGGCACGGCGGTCGGCATCGTGTACGTCAGGTCGGTTGACCGGCGCGACGTGGCCGATGGAAAGATTGGCCCGATCACGCAAAAGATTGCCAGCTTCTACGAGCGCCTGGTCAACGGCCGCGAGCCGAAATACCGGAAGTGGCTGACGCCGGTCTATGCCGGAAGAGCGGTCGCTACGGCGTAGCTTCGGGGTTGGGCGTGGCCGGGACGGGCGTCTGCGGGGCCCACACGGGCGTGTCTTGATCGGGGTCCGGCGCGGCGGCTGCGGCCCCTGTGTCGAGCGTATCGAGTGCGCGCATGTGCCCGAGCTGTTGTAAATCCTTGTACGCCATACTCGAAACGCGCCGGATGAACCGCCGGCCCGCCGAGAGCGTCGGCAGTTGCGTTGTCATAACTGCGATGATATACGTGCCGTTGGACGCGTAGACGATACCGACGTCATTGAGCGTATCGTCGAGCGAACCGGTCTTATGCGCGATTGGAATCTGCGGAAGCGGCTCGGGAATCAGCGAGTTGATCTCCTGGCGTTCCAAAATATCTATCATGGCTTGCGACGACCATTCGTCGACTAATTGCTTTTTTGCCATGTCGCTGAGCAGGTGGACCATGTCCGCGGGGCTCGTGCGCAGCGTGTTGCGAATGCTCCAGCCCGCCGTGTGAATGTAATCGCTCAGACGCGTGTGGCGCAACCCGAGGTCGCGCATTTCCGTGTTGATATTCGAGCGGCCGACCAAACGGATCAACATGTTCGCGGCGGTGTTGTCGCTGACGGTGATCATCTGTGTGAGCAACGTAGAGACCGGGAACGTCGATCCGACCGGCGCATCGGCGATGTCGCCGGAACCCCAATCACGATCGTGCGACATGAGCGTAACGCGGTGATTCAGATCGAACTTGCCGGCTTGCAATTGTTGAAAAACTTCGACCATCACCGGAATTTTTATCGTGGAAGCGGCCGGCATCACTTCGTTTGCGTTGATCGAAGAGACCAAGCCCGATCCGAGATCCTGGACTTCCATGGCGACGCGGCCGGGAGCTCGCTGCGCAGCTTGGGTCAGCGTGGCCTGCAATTGTGCCAGCGGGCCGGGCAGTGACAGCGCGTTCGCAGGTGCGATCGACGAGCCGGTTATCGCAGCTGCGGTAAGGAGAGCTAAAATATACCGCATACAGCTCCTAGGCTTGTTGTCGGCTAACTTCGGGTTTTGCTTAAGGTCGCCCTTGGCCCATGCTGCCCTCGCTTTTTGCCCTTCGACTCGCTGCGCTCGCTCAGGGTCCTTCGACAAGCTCAGGATGACAACAATGTGTTAGTAAGGTACTCCATCTGCCGCAGGTGCCCGCACGCGGCCGACCAGGCCTGCGATGGCGAAGAGTGCGGCAAGATATGGAAGCGCTTGCATCGCGTCGCTCGGCAGCCAAGAGATGCGGCCTTGCAGCACGTACTGTAGCGCCTCGAAAAACCCGAAGAAGACCGCGGCGCCTGTTGCGCCCCATGGCGTCCATCGTCCGAAAATAACAGCCGCTAGCGCGATGAAGCCGCGCCCGGCGGTCATTTGGTCTGAGTACAAGTTGACTTCGCAGATGGAAAGAAAGGCGCCGCCCAAACCGGCGAGTGCGCCGCTTGCTATCACGCTGTACAGGCGCAGACGCAACGGATTGAGCCCGGCATCGGTAACCGCGCGCGGGTTTTCGCCGCACGCTTGTATGCGCAGTCCCCACGGCGTGCGATAGATAAACCAATTCAAACCAAACGCGCAGAGCAAGCCGAGAACGATCATCGCTGTTTCGCCGGTCGTAATCTGCGGCAGCAACTGTCCCGGCCCCAGCTGGGTAACTTGCGGACTTGCGCCGGGCTGATTGAAGATCAGCACCAAACCGTACGCCGCACCGCCGAGCGCTACCAAGTTGATGCCCACGCCCGCGACGATCTGATCGACTTTGAAGAACGTTGCGGCGAACCCCAGTACGAACCCGAGCACGGCGCCAAAAAAGATGCCGGCGATCAAACCAATGATCGGACTGCCGGTGAGATTTGTAAAGACCACCGCGCTGAATGCGCCCGCGGTCATCATGCCCTCGAGCCCGATGTTCACGACGCCGGCGCGCTCGGAGATCACGCCGCCGAGCGCGGCATAAACGATCGGCACCGACTTGATCAGCGTCAAGAACAGCAGCGTCAGCATCAGCGACACGCCCGCACTCATACCGGCGCACCCGTCGCGCGCGTGGCAAAGTACCGGCGCGCCGCTAACACGAGAACGATCAAGCCTTCGATCACGTGAATGGCGTCTTTAGGAACGCCCGCATTGGCTTGCATCGCCAGACCGCCCGCTTCTAAGATCCCGAAGCCGAACGCCGCGACGCAGACCCAGAGCGGATTGAGATCGCCGACGAGCGCAACCGCGATCGCCGTATAGCCGTATCCGGGCGAAAGCTGCGTGTTGAAGCGGTGCAGCACGCCGGTGACGATCGCCGCGCCTCCGAGTCCGGCGACGGCTCCCGAAAGCGCGAGCGCGATCAGCGTCATGCGCGGCATATTGATGCCGCTGCGGCGCGCCGCTTCGGGCGCTTCCCCGGCCGCGCGCAACTCGTAACCAAAAACGGTGCGCGTAAAGACGAAGCTCAAGACTATGGCGGTTGCGATGGCGATTAAGATCGAAATGGTTAGCCGCGTGTCGCCAAAGCTGATGCTGCCGAGACTCGGAAATGCCGGAAGCCAGCCGCTGGGGAGCAGCGGTGCCGTTTCCGCGCCCGATGCAAGCGGACTCTTCAGCGGACCCGCCACCAAATACCCCGCAAGTGAAAGCGCGATGAAGTTCAGCATCAGCGTCGAGATGATTTCGCTCGCGTTGAAGCGCGCGCGCAGCCAGCCCGCGATACCGCCCCAAATACCGCCGCCGACCATGCCGAGCAGCAGAAGGACCGGAATGACCAGCCAGCCGGGGCCGGCAAAATGTGCGCCGACCGCGCCGGCAAAGAGTCCACCGATCAGCAACTGACCCTCGGCGCCGATATTGAACAATCCGGCGCGAAACGCGAGCGAGACGCCGAGCGCTGGGAAAAGCAGCGCCGTTGTTTGCACGAGCGTCTCGGCAATCGGACGCCGGCCGCCGAGCGAACCCTGGAAGAGCGCGCCGAATCCGTCGAGCGGACTGACGCCGGCGATGAGCATTGCGACCGCAGCCAGCACGAATGCGAGCACGAGCGCGCCCGCGGGGCCGGCAAGCACGCGCAGTACGACCCTCACGTCAACCCCGCCATCAAGCGGCCGATCTTCCCGCGATCGATCTCGGCACCGCTGAACGATCCGGTAATCTTTCCCCGGAACATCACGAGCACGCGATCGGCGAGCGCCAAAATCTCGTCCAGCTCGAATGAGATCAAAAGGATCGCGCAGCCGCGGTTACGCGCTTCGATCAGTCGCGACTGCACGAGCGCTGCCGCGCCGACGTCGATGCCGCGCGTCGGCTGGTACGCTAAAACGAATCGCGGATCGCCGAGCAGCGCGCGACCGACCAGGAGTTTTTGCTGATTGCCGCCGGAAAGTGTTCGCACCGGAACGTCCGGCGATGCGGCGCGCACGTCGAACCGTTCGATGATCGCTTCGGCGTCGGCTCGGGCCGCGTTCCAATCGGTGAGCGCGCCTTTTCGGATTCCGGGTAAATTCTGACGCCCGAGAATCGCGTTTTCGACGATCGACCAGTTGAGCACGAGGCCTTCGTGATGGCGATCCTGCGGCACGATGCCGATGTTTTCACGATGCTTTAGCGCATCGGCGCTGCCATCGAGTTCGATCGCGCCGGCGTATGGGATCATTCCAGCGATTGCGTCGGCGAGCGCGGTCTGCCCGTTGCCTTCAACGCCCGCGATGCCGACGATCTCGCCGGCGCTCACTTCGAAGGAGAGATCGGAGACGGTCGTTGTATCGACGCCCGCGGTCAAATCGCGCACGCTTAAACACGCTTGCGTTCCGGTGGCTTCGCGCTGCGCGACGTGCGGCAACTCTCCGCCGACCATTGCGCGCGCAATCTCGTCGGTGCTCGTCTCGGTCGTGAGATAGCGTGCCACGATTTTGCCATGGCGCATTACGCTCACGCGGGTCGTGTAATCGATGACCTCTTGCAGCTTGTGCGTCACGACGAGAATTGCGGTGCCGCGTTTGGCGAGCTCCACGACCGTCGCGAAGAGCGTGGCAATCTCTGCGGGCGCTAAAGCCGCAGTCGGTTCGTCGAGCAGCAGCACCGACGGTTCGCGTTCGAGTTCGCGCAAGAGTTCGACGCGCTGCTGCACGCCGATCGGCAGCTCTTCGACAAGCGCGTCGGGATCGATCGCCAGCCCGTTGCGTTCGGCGAGCTCCGCCACGCGCGAACGCGCGCGATCGACGTCGACCAGCATGCCTTTGCGCGGCTCGCGTCCGAGCATGATGTTCTGCCAAACGCGCAGACGGCCCACGAGTTCGAAATGCTGGTGCACCAAACCGACGGTACCGTTGGTTTCGATGGTGCCGTCGTCGGCTTTGACCGCGCCGAACGCGATATTGGCTAGCGTCGATTTGCCCGCGCCGTTTTCGCCGACGAGCGCGTGAATTTCACCGGGGAGCAGATCGAGATCGACGCCGTCGACCGCGATGACGCCGGGATAGACCTTGCGAATGCCGCGCAGTTTGAGCGCGGCACCGGCGAGATCTAGAGTTTGACCGGTTTCCAGGTCGCCAGGTCCTGCGGAGTCGATGGCGGTGTGATCTTGCCGCTTACGATGTCATCCCGGATGCTATCGACCCGCTCGATGTTGGCTCTGCCGATGATCGCGCGCGTGTATTCGAAGTCGGTGAGTCCGACGCCGTTGTCTTTCAAACCGAAGGTTAAGTGGCCCTTAAGAGCCTTCTTTTGCTGGATCGCTTGCGCGATATCGAAGACCGCCACGTCAACGTGCTTGACCATCGACGTCAGAATTTTGCCTGGCGCCAGACTGTCTTGATCGGAGTCGACGCCGATCACGAACGAGTTCGCTCGCGTCTTCACCGCGTCGATCGCTCCGATGCCCGCTTTGCCGGCAGCCGCGTAAACGATGTCGGCGCCGCCGTTAAAGAGCACGTTGGCCAGTTCTTGTCCGCCGGCAACGTCTTCGAACGAACCGACCCACTTCACGTCGACTTTCGTGTTCGGGTCGATCTGATGCGCGCCGGCGATGTAGCCCACTTCGAACTTGCGCAGCAGCGGAATATCTTGGCCGCCTAGAAACGCGATGTGGTGAGTCTTGCTCACGAGCGCCGCGAGGGCTCCGGCCAAGAACGATCCGTCTTCTTCCTTAAAAGTAGCCGAAACGACGTTTGGATCGTCTACCACTGCGTCGATAATGGCATAATGCTGCTTGGGATACTGCTTGGAGATCTGATCGAGGTCTTTGTTCATCAAGAACCCGATCGCGTAGATCATATCCAAATGCTTTTCGGAAAGCGCCGTCAGATTGGGCTGATAGTCCGACGCCGAGCGCGATTGCAGCACCTGAACGTTTGCGCCAAGGGATTTCTGTGCGCGCAACAATCCGGAGTACGCCGAGTCGTTGAACGATTTGTCTCCCAAACCGCCCACGTCGGTCACCATGCCGAGCGTCAATTGTCCGGCCTTAGCCGGGCCGCTCACGTGGCGGCCGCAACCCGCAAGCGTCAAGAAAGCCGCGGCCGCGGCGCAGATAACGATCGCCTTGTGCTTCATCGCGGTATCGTTAGCACAGCCGCGCCCCGAAGCCTCCGGGCGGAGCCGGGAGGCGCGGGAGCCTTCCCGAACGTGAGGGCCTGATGCAGGCAAAGAACCTGTCCGAAACGCCCCCGCGGCGCTGGTCGGAGGAGTTAGGCGGCATTCGCTGGTTGCCGCGCTTGATCGACAAGGCTCGCGCGGCAATCGCCGGGAGCTTGAGCGATTATTGGTACGGCCAAAGTCCGATCGATCGCGGTATGCTTAACGCGCTCGGGTTATCGTACCGCGACTTTACCGGAATCGTGCGTGCCGCCGGCGACGACGACGAAGCCGTACTCGCGGCGCTGCAAAAGAAGGTTCCGCAGGGCGTGGAGCGTGCGCGCATATGGAGCGAGCGCCTTCCATCGCGTCAGCGGTGGATTCTTTTTCTCATCGATCTCGATGACGGTTACAATCCGGCGCTGCGGCCTGTCCGTGGAATTGTCCGCGCCATCACATCGCTGGCGACGCGCTACATTCGTTACCGCTGGCCAGCGAAAGCGTCGGCAATCGGTCTGGAGATCGAGGTCCAGAAAACGGCTGAACGCATCGCTGCCGCAAGCGGTACCGATGAGGCGCCATACCGTTGGCTGACGCCGGTCAGCGTCGACATGGCCTGGAAAATGTTGCTTTCGGTCGTGCTGATCGGGGTGATGCTCTATTACGCGATCCATTTCGTGGAGCGCATCAGGCTCGTGACCCTCATCATTGTCGGCGCGATATTTTTTGCATACTTGATCTATCCGATCGTACGCTGGCTGAACCGGAAGCTCCACCTGATTCTCGCGATTCTCGTCGTCTACGCCGTTCTCGTCGGACTTATTGCCATCGGCTTGTCATATCTGATCCCGTCGCTTTCGGCCGAATTCCAAACGCTCTCGCACGACGGCCCCGCGATTCTCATCAACATTGAAAAATTTCTCACCAGCCCGCAAACGCCGATCATCGGCCACGCACCCGAGGTGGTGCGCAAAGAACTCGCGCAGCTTCCAAATCAAGCCATCGTCTGGTTCCAAAAACACGGCGGAGGCGCGGCGACCGGCGCAGTGACCGTCTTGCTGGGCACGGCGGCTTTTCTGGGCGCCATCATTGTGATTCCGGTGCTTGCTGCATACTTGCTCTTCGATTCAGAAAACATCAAGCGATTCTTTATGGGGTTCGTTCCGGAGAAACGCCGCGACGCGACACTCGGTTTGCTCGGGGAACTCGAGGAAGTCCTGGGGGGGTTTATTCGCGGGCAATTGATCGTCGGCGGTTCAATCGGCGTCATTATTGCGGTGGGATTGATGCTGGTTCACGTGCCGTACGCGATCTTGATCGGCGCCGTTGCCGGCGCCTTGGATCTGATTCCGTACATCGGCCCGATCATCGCTTTCATTCCGGCTTTCACGATTGGATTTTCGGCGGGTGGAATCGGCAAGGCCGTGGCCGTTGCGATCGTTTTCTTCATTGCAAACCAGCTCGAGGGACATGTCATCGCGCCGAATATCGTCAGCCGCACGATCAAGCTGCCGCCGAGCGCGATCGTGTTAGCGGTATTGGTTGGGGGCGAGCTCTATGGAGTCGCCGGAATGTTCATCGCCGTTCCGATTGCCGGAATCATTCGCGTGCTCTTACTGCACGTGATTCCGGGATCGGTCAGCCGTGAGGAAGCCAAACCCGTGCTCACCAAAGATCCTCAAGAGGTGGTCGAAGCCGACGCGCAGGCCGAGACCGCCGCTCAGGCCGCGCTTAAAACGTGAGCAATCCGCGCGTCGACATCATCGGCGTCCCGATGGACTTGGGCGCCAGCCGGCGCGGCGTTGACATGGGCCCATCGGCGGTTCGTTACGCGCAACTGCACGAGCAGCTGCGCGCGCTCGGCATCGCGGATATTGTGGACCACGGCAACCTGCACGTGCCGATTCGCGAAGCGGTCGACGAACGGGATAAGAGCGCGAAATATCTCGACGTCATCGACCGCGTGTGCGCTGAACTTTCCGGCGTTGTGGAGCAAGCGGTGCGCGCCGGCGGGTTTCCAATCGTGCTGGGCGGCGATCATTCCATCGCCATTGGAACCCTCGATGGTCTGAAGCGCGCGCGCGGGCAGGCCGCGGGGCTCGTGTGGGTGGACGCGCACAGCGACATCAACAGCCCGAAAAGCTCGCCGTCGGGAAACGTGCACGGTATGCCGCTGTGGTTTGCGCTCGAACGCGGTTACGCCGATCCGAAACGCACCGTGCAGATCGGGCTGCGCGATGTGGAACCGGAAGAAAAAGAAAACCTCCGCAGTTCCGGCGTGAAGGCCTTCACGATGAGCGACGTCGATCGCTTGACGATGGCGCGCGTCATGGATGAAGCGATGGCCATTGCAGGATCGGCCGATACGCCGATACATGTCTCATTCGATTTGGACGCGATCGATCCGCGCGAGGCGCCGGGCACCGGCACGCCGGTCAAGGGCGGCTTGAGTTTTCGCGAGGCGCATCTGGCGATGGAAATGCTGGCCGAATCCCGCAAACTCGGATCGATCGAAATGGTCGAGATCAATCCGATCCTCGACACGCGCAATCATACGGCAACGCTGGCCGTCGGCTTGATCTGTTCGGGTTTAGGGAAAGCGATACTTTAGAGTTTGATCATTTCGCCCGACCCGACGCCCGAGGAACGTCAAGACGTCGCCTCGATTCGCCGTACGCAACGCATTGTGTTCGTATACGGAGCGGCGGTTGCGGGCCTCGTCCTCGGGATCGCGATCGCGGTTTTTTGGGGCACGCACCATCCTCTCAGCGCATACCACTGTCATCCTTTTTCGCCGATTACGGCCGCTCTGCTAGGGTTCATTATTTCCGGTCCGCTTTTTATCGGGCGAGGCTCTTTAAAGAATTTCTATACACAAATGTTGCTCTCGGCCGCGATCACGGCTTCACTGGTATTTTTTTCCGTCAATTGGTGGGTCGTTGAAACGTGCAGCCCGCTTTAGCGCGATGCGCGACTCTATAGTTTTATCGTTGCGACGCCTTCGCAACTGACGCCGCCGCCGCAGACGGCTGCATCCCACGTCGCGTTCGCCAGCAGCGTTTGAATTTGGCGCTGCGTCGCATCGTCGAGCGGCGGATGGAATTCAATTTTTTTCGTCTTGCCGTCTTCGCCGACGGTAACGATCAGCACGACATGAAGGTTGAAACGCTGCTGCAGCGCAGTCCTCACGCGCGGATCGAGAATGGGCGGTTGTTCGGCGCCGAAGGGCGAAACGCCGCCGCGATCGTTAGTGCCCGCACCCGACATCGCGACTTCTGACGTGCCCTGCGGATTGGGCGAAGGTCCCGGAGCGCGCTGGAGTGTTTGATCTTTCGGCGGCTGGAGACCCGGCGCGCGCGCGAGCAGCGGTACGGGCCGGCTCTTCGGAACGTTTCGCGGAGCGGCCGCTACCCGAGCCTGCGGACCGTTGACCGGCGTCGGGCGCGCGTGCGAACTGTGCTTATCGGTGGTGAGTTCGCTGCGCTTGCGTTCGAAAGAAACCACGGGCGAGCGCCGTTTCGTTTTCGGCATAGCGACTGGAAGCGGGCGCGGGTCCGCGTGCTTTTCGATGTGAATGTGGGCGATGTGGGCGAATGAGAGCGTTTCCACGGCCTCGGGCCCGGATGATAGCTGCGCGGGCATGAGGGGAATGATGAAGGCCACGGCCATATGGATGACGAGCGAGACGGCAAAAGCGCGTCGCAACGGTCCGGCCTCATCGAGTGATTGCAAGCAGTGAGCCCCTTACGGTTAGGATTGGTACTACGACCCGTGCCGTGAGAGGCCCCTTTAGGGAGAAAAAGTGCGGCCGACAAACATCGTTCTCTACCAAGCCGAATGGTGCGGATACTGCGCGCGGGTGCGCGCTAAGCTTACCGATCTCTTGCTCGACTACAAGGTTGTCAACGTTCCGGCCAACCACGCGCAACGCACGGTTGTGCGCGAAGTTTCCGGCCAGACGGGCATCCCGGTCATGGTCGACGGCGACGTCGTGCTCGATGATGACGACGACATCATTCCCTACCTCGAAAAAACCTACGGTCAGAAAGCCGCGGTATAGAGCGAGGCAAGCCACCCGGCTGCAAGCGCGCCGGTGATCGTCGCGATGGCGTTCACTGCGTCGTTGTCGATCGCGCCCCATCCGCGCACGAGTGAGGTTTGGCTTCCACAGATATGCGGATCGGTCTCGCAGAGCCGTCGGCAGCGGCTGCAGTAACGCAGCGCTTGCAGCGTCGCTCCGAAAATCGAATCGGCCAACGCCCCTGCAAATCCGGCGGCGGCGACGATCGGCCAAGGCGCAATGCCAACTCCCCACGCGACGAGACCGACCGCAAGTGCGCCGCCGATCTCGGCGAGCGTTCCTGCGATGGTCACGCCGCCCGATAATCCGCGCGCGACCGCGCGGAAATTGGCGATCGATCGCGGCGTGCCGCGAGCGAGCGTTCCGAGCTCGGTGCCCCACGTGTCGGCGGCCGCTGCCGCCAGCGCGCCTGCAAAAGCTGGGGCGAGGACAGGGGACCGCGTGAAAGCGTATGCAACGGCGCACGCCGCGGCAACTCCGCCGTTCGCAAGGACTTGGCGCGCGTCGCGCGCTTTGCGCTTGTCGGTGTCAACGATCTCCGCTTTGCGTTTCGATCCGAAACGCGAGAGTACGACGGCGGGCAGAAAAAACGCGAAGAGCACGGCCGCGAAACCCCACGCGCCAGCTGCAAAGATTGCGGTGCCGACCAACGCAGCGGCTACCGCGCCGCTTGCGGTCAGCGAACGCGCGCGCCATGCGCCGAAAGCAACAACTGCCGCGAGCGCGGCGGCAAGGGCGACGCGAATTACGATAGCGCTTCGACCAGGCCTTCTACGGTATGCTCGGGGGCAACGACGTGCACGGGAAGTCCCGCATCCTTGGCGGCCTGCGCGGTGACCGGGCCGATGCAGGCGACGATCTTTCCGGTGCACGCTTGCCGCGCCGCTTGCGGCGATCCGAGATTGTGGACGAAGCCGTTTACGGTGCTCGCGCTCGTGAACGTTACGATGTCGCAGCCCGAAACGCGCTGGGGGAACTGCGCATCCTCGGTGAAGACGGCTTTGTACGCGGCGACGACCGTCACGGGCCGCCCCGCTGCGTTTAGGCGCTCGGGCAACACGTCGCGAGCTTCCTGAGCGCGGTAGAGCAGTACCCGGTCGCCTTCGCGCGACGAAGCGATCAGCAAGTCGGCGAGGTCTTCGGCAACATAGCGCTGCGGAACCGCATCGGCGCGGACGCAGCGCTGCAGCAGCGCTTGCGACGTTTTTAAACCGATCGCGGCAATTTTAGCGCTGCCGAAGACGCGCGCGTCGTCACGGCGCGCTTCCAAGTAATCGAAGAAGACGCGCACGCCGTTGGCGCTGGTGAAGACCACCCAACTGTATTGCGAGGGATCGTGTGTCACGTGCTCGGCCGCCGCGGCATCGTCTGGCGCGACGATCGCAATCGCCGGCGCTGCGACCGGCTCGGCGCCCGCGCGCATCAACGCGCGTGCGAGATCGTCGTGCGGATCGGCGGGGCGCGTCAGCAGCACGCGTTTGCCGAAGAGCGGTAGTTTCTCGAACCAGGCCACTGTATCACGTAAGGCAACGACCGTGCCGACGATCACGATCGCCGGCGCGCTCAAACCCTCGCGCTCCGCGTCACCGGCGATACCGGCGAGCGTGCCGGTTATGGTGCGCTGAGAAGGCCGCGTGCCGTTTGCGATGACAGCCGCGGGATGATCCGCCGGCAAACCGTGCTCAATCAGTTTGGCGCTGATGTCACGCAGATTGCGCATCGCCATCAGGAAGACTAGCGTTTGCTTCGGATCGCTGAGCCGCTGCCAATCGATCGCGGAGATCTCTTTCGCGGGATCTTCGTGACCCGAGACGATGGTAAGCATCGTGTTGTGATCGCGATGCGTCACCGGAATGCCGGCATACGCCGGAGCCGCGAGCGCGGAACTCACACCCGGAATGATCTCGAAATCGATGCCGGCCGCGTGCAGCGCCTGGGCCTCTTCGCCGCCGCGGCCGAAAAGAAACGGGTCGCCGCCCTTTAAGCGCACGACCGTTTTACCGGCGCGCGCTTTTTCGATCATCTGTGTTTCGATGTCGTCTTGCGCGACGCTCGGGGCGCCGCCGCGCTTGCCCGCATAGATGCGCTCGCACGAGGGCGGCACGAGATCGACGATCGCGTCTGACGCCAACGCGTCATAGATCACGACGTCGGCGCGGCGAAGGGCCTCGCGCGCACGCAACGTCAAAAGTCCAGGGTCTCCGGGTCCCGCGCCGGTGAGAAAGACCTTACCGGTCGGCAACGTCGAGCTCGAAGAGCTCCTGAAGCAGCTGGGCGTGCGTGATCGCCTCCGAGCTTTCTTCCGAAGCTTTTTCGCGCAGCTTCGTGACGACCGTGTGTAAGAGTTTGGAAATAATCGTCAGCGACGCGCCGGTCATCAGCATTTTCTCTCGCTCGCCAAGATCCGGAAGACGCGCGAACAGGCGTTCCAACTCGGCGGCCCTGACGGCTTCGGCTTTTTGCGTCAGCGATGCGATCACGGGAACCGTCGCGCGCGCTTTATACCATTGCCTAAAGCGGTCGACGTATTCAGCGACGATCTCTTCGACCTGCGGAATCGCTTCGCGGCGAACCTCAAGTTTTTCGTCGACGTGCATCTTCAAGCCGTCGATATCCACCAGCGTCACATTGGGCAGCTCGCCCACCGCCGGATGCGCATCGCGCGGGACGGCGATATCGATGATGAAGAGCGGGCGCTCCGCGCGACGTTCCAGCGCTTGCGCGACACTGTCCGGCGTCAGCACGAAATGCGTCGCGCCGGTCGAGGTAATGACGATATCGGCTGCCGTCAGTGCGTTTACGAGCTCGCCCGGCTCGAGCGCTTCGCCCGCACCGATCTGCGCGATCACTTCACGCGTGCGTTCGAGCGTCCGGCTCAGAACCGCGACGTTGCGCGCGCCTTCGCGGCGAAAACGTTTTGCGGCAGCCCCGCCCATCTTGCCCGCACCGATGACCAGAACGCTGCGGCCTTCGAGCGATCCGAAACGCCGTTTCGCCAAATCGATGGCAGCCGTCGCGACCGAAGGTGATTCTTCGCCGATACGCGTTTGGGTGCGCGCAGCCTTGCCCGCACTCATCGCTTCGCGCAGCAGTTTGTGCAGCACTTCGCCGGCGGAGTTCGCCTCGCGCGCGGCGGCGTACGCCTCTTTGACTTGACCCAGAATTTCGGCTTCGCCAATGAGCATCGAGTCGAGGCCGGTACTCACGCGAAAGAGATGTTCGACCGCTTCTCGTCCGAGCAGCGTATACAAGTACGACTCGAGATCGTAAGCGACCGATCCGTGCCGGAAATGCTGAAGAAACGATTTGAGCTGCGCAACGCCGGCTTCGTAATCGTTGACCTCGGCGTAAATCTCGAGGCGTCCGCACGTTTGCAGCATCAGTGCTTCGCGCACCGCCTCGTAGTCGCGCAGCGCAACGAGCGCCTCGCTCATGCGCTCGGCTGGAAAGACGTGCCGCTCGCGCACCTCGACGGGGGCGGTATTGTGAGAAAGGCCTAGGCAGACCAGCGACATGTTAGTTCGTATACCCCGGGGCGAAGCTCAAGCGGTGCGTGAGGATGGAAAGCTCGCCCGCGAGATCGATGTTGCGCACGATGACGGGTTGCCGAACGCGCACCCAGACCGGCGCGAAGTTCAGCAAGGCGCGGACTCCGCTTTGAGCCAGCCGGGCGGCAATAACGCCGATCTGTGCGCCCACACGCGCGAGCGCGGATTCGAGCGAAACGGCGTCCTCCACGCGAACGCCCTGCCACTCCTGTCCGATGACGGACGGCGAGTTATCGAAAATAGCGGCGACCTTGAATCGTTCCTCGCGGGCTGCCAAAAACGTCGCAAACGCGAGTCCCAGAAAACCAAAGCCGGCAATAGCGATCCGCCAGTCACGTTCTAATCCTAAGACCAGCTCGAGCTGATCGATCAACGGTTTTATCGCATAGCCCTGTCTGCACCGGCCCAGCGGACCGAGCGCCGAGAGATCTTTGCGGATCTGGGTCGAGGTCTTGCCGGCCGTCTCGGCCTGCTCGAGCGCCCGGTGGTAGGCGAAGAGCCGCGGAATTGCGACGTCGCTCTGCGCGATCGGTTCGATCATCGCGCGGCGACCGCTTCGAGCTGCGCGAGCGAATCGTCGGCCGCGGAGATCGTGCGTTCGATTTCGCGCGTGGTGTGCGCGGAGGAGACGAAGAGCGATTCAAACTGCGACGGCGGCAGGTAGACGCCGCGATCGAGCATGGCATGAAAGTACCGCGCGTACGCCGCTGTGTCGGAACGAAGCGCGCCGTCGAGATCGCGCACGGGCTCACCGGTGAAAAACACGCACAGCATGGAACCGGCGTGCGCCGTTGTCAACGGAATTTCGTGCTTGGCAAAAACTTCCGAAAGCCCGTCGCACAGTAATTTCGAGAGTACTTCGAGCCGTTCGTACAGCGTCGGATCGTTTGCGATCGCGCGCAGCGCGGCTATGCCCGCCGCCATCGCGAGCGGATTTCCCGAAAGCGTGCCGGCCTGATAGACAGCGCCGTCGGGCGCCAACTCGTTCATGATTTGCGCGCGGCCGCCGAAAGCGCCGACCGGCAGTCCGCCGCCGATCACTTTTCCCAGCGTCGTGAGATCCGGCGTCACGCCTTCGCGCTGCTGCGCTCCGCCGCGCGCGACGCGAAATCCCGTCATCACTTCGTCGAAAACCAGCACTGCGCCATGACGGTCGCACAGCGTGCGCAGCGTCTGTAAGAATCCGGGAACGGGCGGAATCAATCCCATGTTGCCGGCGTAAGGCTCGACGACGATCGCGGCTATTCTGCCGGCGTGCTGCTCGAACGCAGCCGCGACAGCCGCCGCATTGTTGAACGGCAGGACGATCGTATCGGCCGCGACGTTCGCCGTTACGCCCGGGGAATTCGGAATGCCGTTGGTGATCGCGCCGCTGCCGGCGGCAATCAAAAACGCGTCGCCGTGCCCGTGATAGCAGCCGGCAAATTTGATAATCGCGTCGCGGCCGGTGAATCCGCGCGCCAGCCGCACGGCGCTCATCGTGGCTTCGGTGCCGCTCGACGTGAAGCGTATACGTTCGATCGACGGCACCAGCGAAGCGATGAGCTCGCCGAGCTCCGACTCCGCTTCGGTCGGCGTGCCGAACGACGTGCCGCGTCCGGCTGCTTGCACGATGGCCTTCACGATTCCGGAGTTGGCGTGGCCCAAGAGCGCTGCGCCCCACGACAAAACGTAATCCACGTATTCATGTCCGTCGAGATCGTAAAGAAACGGACCGGAGCCGCGCTGCATGAAGACGGGCGATCCGCCGACGGCGCGAAACGCGCGCACCGGTGAGTTGACGCCTCCGGCAATAATTTCGCGCGCGCGCGCAAACGCGGAAATCGAGCGTTCTAATCTCAAAAATGAAGTCCTAACAATGCATCGCGCTCCGCGATCGTGTTGATACCGGCCAGCGCGCGTTCGTCAGGAAAGCCGACCCGCCGGTGCACGAGCCTTTCGACGACTGCGCGGACGGCTCCCGATCCGGTCGCCAATTCGGTACGGCCTTCCCGCAAGAACGCTTCGCGCGAGTAGATCGCGCAGAGCGGTTCGATCCGGCCGTTGCGCTCGGCGGCGACGGCCTCCAACGGCGGCTCCCAGGCCGCCAGCAGGCGGTCGAAGACGCGGACGTCGACGAACGGCGCATCTCCGGCGACCGTGAAGCACAGCGGCTCCCGGACGCTTTCAAATGTAGAGACGATTCCCCCGAGCGGTCCGCGGCCCGGCTGGCTATCCGGGACTATCGTGCAATCGAGTTCGCGCGCAACCGTGTCGCCGAACGGCGCGTTGGCCGAGACGTAGACCGGACCGATCGATCGCACGTTGCGGTAGACGCGCAGGAGCAGCGGCACTCCGCCGGCGTCTCTCTCGAGCTTGCCCGGAAAGCGCGTCGCTTCACCGCCGGCGAGAATGACGACGGCGACGTCAGCGGCTGCGGGCTGCATACTCTTTGGCGAAATACGTGATGACGATGTTCGCGCCGGCCCGTGCGAAGCTGACGAGCATCTCGTGCACCGCCCGCTCTTCATCGATCCATCCGTTGAGTGCGGCGGCTTTGATCATCGAATATTCGCCGCTGACGTTGTAGACGGCAATCGGCACGTCGAAACGGTCGCGCGCGGCTCTTACGACATCGAGGTATGCGAGCGCCGGCTTCACCATCAGGATGTCGGCGCCTTCTTGCACGTCGAGGGTCATTTCGCGCAGCGCCTCGCGCACGTTGGACGGATCCATTTGATACGTACGGCGATCGCCGAACTGCGGGGTCGATCCCGCGGCTTCGCGGAATGGACCGTAAAATGCAGACGCATATTTCGCGCTGTAGGCCATGATCGCGATCTGTTCAAAGTCCTCGGCGTCGAGCGCTTCGCGAATCGCGCCCACGCGGCCGTCCATCATGTCGGAAGGCGCGATGACGTCAACGCCGGCGCGCGCGTACGTTAAGGCCGTGCGCGCTAATATTTCGACCGTCGCGTCGTTGTCAACGTCTCCGCGTTCGTTCAGAATTCCGCAGTGTCCGTGATCGGTGTATTCGCAGTTGCAGAGATCCGCGATCACGATCATATGAGGTAAGGCGCTCTTTATCTCGCGCACAGTTTGCTGCACCACGCCATCGGGATCGAAGTTCTTGCTGCCGCGCGCGTCTTTCGTTTTTGGAATGCCGAAGAGCAGCACGGAGCCTAGTCCGAGGGCGTCGAGCGTGCGCGCTTCGCGCACCGCGCTCTCGACGGTGTAGCGCTCGATGCCGGGCATCGAGGCAATCGGTCCGGCTTGGTCCGGGTTCTCGACCACGAAGAGCGGCTGCACGAGCTGCGCGGGATCGGTGCGGTGCTCGCGCACGAGTTCGCGCATTGCGCTGTTCCGGCGCAGCCGCCGCGGACGGATCGTTTGCCGGAGTTTCGGGAGTGTTTTCAGCTGGAGCGCTCCTTGGAAGAAAGATGATCGCGGATCGCGCCGACCAGCGCGTCGATGGCCGCTTCGGGCGCCACCAGATCCGGCGTAAATCCGGCTGCGTGCGCCGCCGCCGAACTGGCCGGGCCCATTGCGGCGATGGCCGGGCGCCGCTCGAACCGGTGCACGCGCGCCAAGTACTCTGCCGCCGCGCCGACCGATCCGCTGGAGGGAAAGACGATGATGTCCGGCACCCGCTGACCCAGGCCCGGCGGTTCGGCTTCACCGGAGCGCATCTCGAGCACCTCCGCCCCGTCCGCGCGGAGCGCCGAGGCAATGACGCTGGAGCGTTCTTGCGTGCGCGGAAGCACCACGAGTCTGCCGTCCAGCCGGCGGCCTTTCTGCGCGTTCAGCGCAGCCGCGAGCTCCGCGCCGAGGAGTTCGGCTTGCGCCGGCGTCTCGACAGGCCGGCTGAGCTGCGCGCGCACGATCGCCCCACCCTCGCCTTCGGCAAGGGCGCCGAAGGCCTCGAGTGCGCCACCGGAAAAGCGCGCGTGAATGCCGATCGGCGCCTGACATCCGCCGCGCAGCTCGCGCAGCGCCGCGCGTTCGCAGATCACGGCAAGTTCCGCTGAGCGATCGTTCACCGCTTCGCGAATCTGCGTCTCGAACTCGCCGCCGGCGAGAATCTCGACTGCGAGCGCGCCTTGTCCCGCAGCCGGCACCATCTCGGTCAGTTCGAACGGGCCCATGTGCGCCGCCCTTGCGTGCAAGCGTTCCAAACCGGCGGCTGCTAAAACGATTGCATCGTACTCGCCGTCGCGAAGTTTCCTTAAGCGCGTGTCCACGTTGCCCCGCACGTCGGCATAGTCCAGATCTTTGCGAAGCGCGAGCAGTTGCGCGCGCCGCCTGGCGCTCGACGTGCCGACCCTGGCGCCCGGCGGAAGCTCGGCCAGCGATGCGAACCGTTCGCTGCAGAAAACGTCGCGCGGATCTTCGCGCGCGGAGACCGCGGCGATGCGCATATCGGCGGGCAATTGGGTGGGAAGATCTTTGCACGAATGCACCGCGTATTGCGCGCGCCCCTCGCGAATCGCGATCTCGAGCTCTTTCACGAATAAACTTTCGGATCCGATCGCCGCGATCGACCGGTCCACGATACGATCGCCCGTCGTCGTCACGTTCAAAAATGTTGTCGCGATCCCGCGCCGCGCGAGTTGAGCTGCAACGGTTCGCGCTTGGATCATCGCCAGCGCGCTCGCGCGCGTCGCGCAGACGGCAGCTCTCACGTTCATCGTCGCGAGCCGGTCGATCGGAAGCTGCGCCAGATCGCGCAGCGTTCCGCTTCGTTCGTGTTCGGAGAGCTCGCTCTTGGCATAGTCGCGCATTTGCTCGAGCGTTTTTAGCGCCGCGGCATACGAATCGTCGAAGTGTTCGCGCAATTCGGAGGCCAGCCGTTTTGCAAAGGCCGGCGCAGCGCCGCCGGTATCGATGGCGAAGGTCAGATCGCCGATCTGTACGGTCGCCGATGTGGCGAAATCTCCGCGCCCGCCGTTGGAAGCATCGCAGACCAGAACGCGGGCGGCGTGCGCGTCGGCGCAGACGGCTTCGTTCACGCTGTCGTCGGACGTGGCGGCGATTGCGAGAAATGCTCCGTCGAGGTCGGCTGCTTCGTAGCGGCGCTCACGTAATTCGAAGCCGTCCCGGAGGGCCGCTTCGCGCAGCGCCGGCGCGATTTCGGGCGCAACGACGCGGACGCGCGCACCGGCGGCCTGGAGGGTCGCGGCCTTCTTGCGCGCGACTTCACCGCCGCCGGCCACCACCGCCAGGCGGCCGCGAACGTAGAGCGTCACGGGAAACGACATCGGTGCGCATGACTTCGCTGCACGACTGCCCAAAACTGCACCGGATGCGTACTCCTTGGCGCGCCGCTCTCATCGGAGCGGCGGTCGCCGCGCTGGTCACGCTGCCGGGCTTGGGCAGCGGCACGCTGTGGGATAACAGCGAGACCGCCTACGGCGAAGTCGCTCGCGAGATTTTTCTAGCCCGCGATTGGATCGTTTTGCACTTCAACGGCGATCCGTGGTTCGTTCAGCCGCCGCTCTATTTTTGGATTGCCGCGATCTGCGCGAAGATTTTCGGCGTGACAACATTGGCGCTCCGGCTGCCGGCCGCGCTTGCGACGATCGCGATGGGCGCGATGACGGCATACGCCGTCTCGCGGCAAGCTGGGACGCGCGCGGGAATCTACGCCGGCGTCATTCTTTCAACGTGCCTGATGCAGGCGATCGTCGGCCGGCTCGCGATCATGGACGCGCTGCTGGATCTTTCCGTCGCGGCCACGATCTTCTGGTGGTACCGCGCCGTGCAAACCGGTGAAGATGCGTATTTCATCTACGGCTGGATTGCGGCGGGCTTTGGATTTTTAGCCAAGGGTCCGGTCGCGCCGGTCGTCGCGCTGCTCGTGATCGTTCCTTATTACTTATGGGAAAGGCGCGCCACGCACGCGCGCCCGCCCGGCTGGCGCGCGTGGGCGGGCGGCATCGCGCTCTTCGCGGTCATCGTCCTTCCGTGGATCGCGGCCCTTTGGCAGCGTGCGGGCAGCAGTTCGATCGCGGAATTGCTCGGACACTACACGTTCGGCCGCTACACCGGAACGATCGAGAGTCAGAGCGGTCCGGTATGGTATTACTTGCCGGTTATCATTTTGGGATTCTTTCCGTGGATCGCATTCCTGCCGTCGGCCATCGCATCATCTGTGCGCCGCCTGCGCGATCCCGCGGCCACGACCGATGAGCGCCGCCTGCACCAGCTCGTGCGGCTTGCGATCGTTTGGATCGTGCTTCCGCTGGTGTTCTTTAGTTTCGCGCGCACCAAACTTCCGAATTACATCGCGCTCGAATTACCGGCGCCTGCGTTGCTGGTCGCGCTCTACTTCGAAACGGCGCTCGAGCGCGTGCGCAGCCGTTCGGCGCTGATCTCGACGGCGGCCGTGCCGCTGACGATTCTGCTCGTTGCTCTTGCGATCGTCATTTTTTCGCGCGACAACCGCTTAAATACCGAACTCGCCGTCGCCGCACGGAGCTTGATCTGGGTCGGCGGCGCGATCTTCGCCGGCTCCATCGCCAGTTTCGTGCTGCTCTTCAACCGCTCGCGGGCGTTTGCCGCGCCGTACGTACTCGGGTTTTCGATGGCGGCGGCGATCGGGTTGCTCGCGCTCGTCGTGCTGCCGCAAGGCGAGCAATTCAAACCCGTCCCGCATTTGGCGGCGCTCATCGACAGCCGGCGCCTTCCCGGCGACGACGTCGCGATTCAAAACCTCGCGGGCGGCAACGCGCTGATCTTTTACACGCGTCCGGTCGTCTATGTTTTTGCGCGACCGGGCGAGCCGATCGCCAACGGCACAGCCGTTCCGCGCAACATTATCTGCGGCGCGCAGCGTCTCTGGCTGATCGCTCCGCGCCACAAGCCGTTCACGCAAAACACGTTTGGACGGAAACGCACGCTCGTCACGACGTGGGGAGAAGCAAATCTCTATCTCTATACCGGTCCCACGTGCGCGCAGCCGGTGTCATCGTAAGTGGCCTAACCGCTGGAACTCAGAGCCGCTGCAAATGCGGCGCATGGTGAGAAAGTGAGCGTCGAGGTTTTCGACGTGTAACGCCCGGCTCGCCGAAACGAATACCGTCTTCGCGTCGTACCAGTGGATCGCCCAACCGCGAGCCTTTGCGGCAGCCGCAAGAGCTTGGCGGTACATCACCCAGTCGGCAAGGTTTCGCGCGCGGTAGTCTGTGATTCGTTCGGCGATCGTATCCGGGAGCTGCGGACAATGGCGAAGCGCGACGCCCCCGACGTCCGGCACCGCCGCCGCGACGGCGTCCAACGCCCGCACCGCATGCCGCTCGGCCGAAAGGCGTACCCGGTCGACCAGAGCGACGGCTGCGCCGATCGGGAGCAGTTGCCCCTCGTGGTGATGCGGCAGGCCCGGTAGAGCCTCGTCCACCAGCTCGACACGGCGGCGGTCGAGGAGCGTTCCGTCGCGCGCCGCCGTCACCAGGATGGCCCAGCCGCCGTGATCCGATACGCCGATGACGCCGCTGCTCTTCGTCATGACAGAAAGAGAAACGCGGCGTCGCCGGCGCGCTCGAGCGTAGCGTTTTCAATCTTTGCGGTTCCCACGATCGGCGCCGCCCGCCGGGCGAAGGTTATTTGCAGCGCATGGCGCGTTTCTTGCGACGCGTTGCGCGTGCCCGAATGCAGCAAATGACCGTTGAAGACGATCGCCGATCCCGCGCCGCAGGCGACAACCCGCTGTGCCGGATGCGGCGTATCCGTGTCGGAAGGCACCGCGATATCACCCGGCAGATGCGATCCCGGAATGACGCGCGTTGCGCCGTTGTTTGGCGTAAAATCCACGAGCGCGACGATCGCCGTTGCGACTTGGTATTCGCCGCGGTAGC
This sequence comes from Vulcanimicrobiota bacterium, assembly GCA_013036105.1. Taxonomy (GTDB): domain Bacteria; phylum Vulcanimicrobiota; class Vulcanimicrobiia; order Vulcanimicrobiales; family Vulcanimicrobiaceae; genus Rubrimentiphilum. The sequence goes on along the minus strand of JAAXCX010000002.1, from coordinate 120,332 downwards.
CTTGCCTGAAGTCGGCGTGCAGCGCCTGCGCGCCGTACCCTGGCTGCGGAGCGCGATAGGCGACCGAGCCTATGCGCAGATCGTAGCCGATGACGTGCACGATCGCGGAGAGCAGGCGTTCCGATCTCCAAACCGGATCGAAGGCCCGCTCGTTGACGAGATCGTTGAGATGGAGCGTTCCGCCCGCGTGCCATGTCGGATCGAGGCGAGCCTGAGCGATCAGTTTGTCGAGAGCCCCGCGCGCGTCTGCAACGTGGGCGGCACTCAAGAGCGCGGGCAGTACCACGTACCCGTCGCGATCCAGCGCGGCGATCTCGGGTTGAGTTAGTGTATCTTCGCTCGCGCCCAGCGAGCGGAGAAGCGCTTCACGCTCGGCGGCTTCCATCGCACGCTATTTTTTGAGCTTGGCAACGTCAGCCGGAGTCACCGCGCTCGCATTATTGGTTCCCAGCGCGGAACGAATGTACGTAACGACGTTTGCGATGTCTTTCGTCGAGAGCGTCGACTTCCACGGCGGCATCGGCGTCACTCCGCTGTAATTCGTGCCGTTCACCTGTATGGGTCCGGTCTTCCCGTTGAGGACGGTGAGAATCACTTGCTTGGGATCGCCGGTGACGTACGAGTTGCCCGCGAGCGGCGGGAAGTTCGGCGGTGTACCAGCTCCTGCCATTCCATGACACGAGCTGCAGTTTTGCGAGTAGACCGCTTGGCCGGCTTTTGCGGCCGGACTAACCGCGGCAGTCGTGCTCGGCGGGGAGACGTTGCTTCCGCCGCTCTTGGTCATGTTCGCTTGTTCTTTGGCTGCAACGGCGGGTGGACCGCCGGCCGGGGTCGTCGCCTGTTTCTGCATGATCGAGAGCTGGCTCCAAATCGTCAGCGCCCAAATGATGAGCAGTGAGACTCCGAGCAGCCACAGGATGAACTTGCGCGAGCCGGTGACGCGCGTCGTGCTGCGGTCGATCCACGGCAGCAGAATGAGCAGCGTCGTTGCGATGCCGGGGATGATGATCGCGCCGACGATCTCCAAATTGCCCGGAACGATGTTCAGCAAGCCGAACAGATCGAGGAAATACCAAGCCGGATACGGCGTGAATTGCACGGTCGGGTCGGCTTTGACGTCGAGGAACGGAGGCCAGAACGTCGCCAGCGCGACGATGCCGATCAGCACGAGCAGCGAAGCGACCGTGTCCATGAACATCTGGTCGGGCCAGAACCGGCCTTTGCGCAGCGGGCGCGGATCCTCGACGGGCGGTCCGGCGGGTCCGTTCCAGCGGAAGATCGCCAAATGCGCGCCGACGAGCGCGACGAGCGCAGCCGGCATCAGCCAGACGTGCAGGCCGAAGAAACGGTTGATCGTGAGCGTGCCCATCGTCGTGCCGTCTTGCACGAATTGCTGAATCCAGCCGCCGAGGAACGGGACGTTGAGCGTGAGGTTAATCGCCACTTGCGAGGCAAAGTACGCGTCCATGTCCCACGGGAGCAGATATCCGGTGAGACCGAGCACCATCGTGACCAGCAGCAGCAGCACGCCGACGATCCACTGAATCTCGCGCGGCGATTTGTAAGCGCCCCAGATCACGACTTGCAGCAAGTGCAAAAAGACGAGCGCGATCATCGCCGATGCGCCCCAGTAGTGAATGCTTAAAACAGCGTGTTGAAATGGATGATCGTAGATGTATTTGGTCGATTCCCACGCCGTCATCGCCGACGGGGCATAGAAGAACGTCAAGAAAATGCCGGTGACGATCTGCACGATCATCGCAAAGAGCGTTGCGCTTCCGAAGACGTACCAATAGCTGGCGCCCCCGGGCACGTCCTCGGTCAGGAAATCCTTCGTCATCGTGACGAAGCCGGTCCGCCGATCGATCCAGTTCAGCATTATGACGTGTACGAAATCACGAGGCGATTGGGAACCGTGGGCGCGTAACGAATCCATTCAACCTGCGCGACGCCGGTTTGCTCGCGCAGCGGCAGCGGATCGAGCCCCCGCGCGGTCGGGCCGCCCGTGCGTGCTCCGTACTCGTCGTACGTGGACCCGTGGCACGGGCAAAAGAACGAATTGGTGTCGCTTTTATATTGATAATAGCAGCCGAGGTGCGGACAAATCGGACTGAAAAGGACAAATCCCATGGTGACGACCGGATAGGGCAGCATGTCTTTATTGTCCGCGGCGAAGAGGTCTTTGCGATCGCGCATGAACTTCTGCGGATCTTTCACCTTGATTCCCCAGACCGATTGCGGGGCGCTCTGCGCCGGGAGATACGCGTCTTTGCTCTTGAGATTAATATCGATTTGCACGGCTTTGTCGGTCGCGCTCTGGAGCTGTTTCCACCCGTTCTCGTCCAGCGGCGTCCACGTCGCTCCTCCGGAGCCGACGTCGGGGACGAGCGAACCCACGATAGGAATTGCCAGGGTCAGCCCGATGATGCCGCTGATGGCAATGGTCGCATTGGCCATCCACTGGCGCCTGGAGATAACCTCGGGACTCTCCGGCTCCTCGTATGCGCCGTGGACGTGGGTGTGACTGGACAAATTCGCTTCCTCCACTCCGATTGTAGGGCGGCTTTTCCGCCGCCGCCACGACCAACCTCTTAGGCCGGAGCGGGGGCGCCCTTCCTAGACTTTGTAGCTGTGGAGCCCGCTAATCCACAAGTTGACCCCGAAGTAGCAGAACATGATCGAGAGAAATCCGATCACGCTCACCCAGGCCGTGCGCATTCCCCGCCAGGCGTTACGGGTGTGCAAGTGCATGTAGATCGCGTAGACGATCCACGAAAACAGCGCGGCGGTTTCCTTCGGATCCCACTGCCAATAATGTCCCCAAGACTCGTGGGCCCACATCGCACCGGTAATAATCCCGAGCGTCAACAATGGAAGTCCCACCGCGACGATCCTGTAAATCAGCACGTCGAGCTGCGCTAGACTCGGCATCGTATTGAGCCATTGCGCGCCGGAGTTGCCGCTTGCCGCAGCCGCTGCGCCGCTGGCGGGCATTACGCTCTGCCCAGCGAGCGATCGTTCGAAATAGTACTTGACGAGAAAGAGCACCGATATGACGAACGAGACCATGAACGCCGCGTACGAGGACACGACCAGGGGAACATGGATCTTCGCCCAGTACGATTGCAGCGAGGGCACCGCGGGCATTGTTCCTTCGTTCCAGGTGATCGCATAGGCGAGAAACAGCGCCGCGAGGCCGAGCACGAACCCACCCGCAAACCAGAGGTCGTAGCGGAACGCAAAGATGATGAAAATCAACACTGCGACCGCGGCGAAAAGCGACAGCGATCCATACAAGTTCAGCAGCGGCCAGATATGCGTGATCTCGTAGCGCGCGAGCAGCTGTCCGAACTGCGCGACACAGCCGGCGATGGCGAGCGGAATCGCCAGGTGCCGCAGCCATTCCGAGCGGGAGAAAAAATAGACGAGCAGGGCGAGCGCGCCGGCCACGTAGGCGCCGATCGCGATGATCATCAGGACTTCGTCCAAGGGCATCCGTCCGTTAGCCACGCGTATCTCCGATCAGTTTTGTCCCAAGCGCCGCCGCCAAATCGTTGAATTGCCGCTCGAAAATGTCGTACCCTTTGACGGTCGTGGCGGCCAGTCCGATACGCGATCCGCCCGGCGCCGGATCGATGCGCACGAACATGCGCGCGGGCAGCAAATAAAACGAGATCATCAACCCCGCAAGCAGCACGAAAGCGCCGATGCCGACCAGCGCGACGCCCGGATCGTGCGTGTATTGTATGCCGCTCACCAGGAGGTAGTGTTGCGGCGTAATGCGCCAGCCGCCGCCGACGTCGATCGAAGCCTTCATCGGCACGAGTCCCGCGCCCGACGCTTGCCCGCTATCGAAAATTTGTAGAAAGACGGCCGGGTTGTTCACCCGCGGATCGGCCGAAGGCTGTCCGTTCAAGCGATCGACGGTGGGCACGAACTGCGCGACAGCCACCGTGCGCTGCGTTCCGGGCAGGTCGATTGCATCGCCGGTCAGGTAATCGCGATTCATCAACGCCGGGACGCGCACGCCGTCATGTGTTATGCGAAAGCGCATGGCAAAGCCGTAACTCGACTGGTAGTACAGCACGCCGTCTACATCCAGCGGATGATTGACCCGGATGGTCGCCGTGCGCGCGATGCCGTCGTTCCCGGTTGCCGTGACGCGCGACACGTAGTCGATAGGCTGGTACACCATGCCGCTCTTGGTGATGATCGGCTTGATTTTATACGAGAAGCCGTCGAGCTTGATCGACGTTTGCGTATGCGGCACCGAAACCGTTTGACCGGTGATGATGGCTTCGTCGCCGGAAAAGCCCTTCGCCCAATAGATCGTGGTGCCCGCGGCGATGATCACAAAACCGGCATGTGCGACCAGCACGCCGCGCCGCGCCCAGTTGTGTTTGTCGGCAAACGTCCATTCGACGCCGCCCAGTTCCCGCTTGCGCACGTTCCACCCGCGCGCGCGAAAGAACGAAGCGATGCGTTCGCGGATCGTCTCGGGATCGCCGGTCACGTCGAACGAGGCGTGCAGCGGAATCTTGTCGATCGCTACCGCCCGCAGCGGCGGCAAACGCGCGGGAATGACGCGTTTAAAGGTGCAGACCGCGAGCGAAAGCAGAATGAGCCCGATGATGCCGACGTAGTACGGCGTGTGGTAGATGTTGTTGAAATCGAGCCGCAGGATCAGGCGCGCAAGCGGCGCCGCGTAGTCATCGAAATACGTGGCCGGATCCTTACCTTGCGCGATGACGACGCCGACCAGTGTCAGCAGCCCCCAGACGATGAAGAGCAGCACTGCGAAAAGCACGTTTCCGAACGTGCGGATGAAATCGTCGTAGAGCTCCCGGGCTGCCTGCATGTCCCTTTAGTTTACTCGGGCGGCCTCCGCGCGCCACGACTTCTCGAGCAGGACGATGATCCAGAGGCTGGCTTCGTACAGAACGTACATGGGCAGCGCCATGAGCGCCATCGTCAGCGGATTTCCGTCCGGTGCGGCGATCGCGCCGAAGACGAAAAAGCCGAACAGGAAATATCTGCGGTTCTTTTTCAGGAACGCCGAATTGATGATGCCGATCCGGGCAAGCGCAATCATGACGATCGGCGTCTGAAATATGAGCGCGAACGCCAAGAAGATCAGCAGGATGAAATTGATGGTCGATTCGATGCCGAACGTCGGCGTCGCGATGTGGTTGGTGACCGCAATCAGCGCCTGGACGACGCGCGGCAGCACGACGAAGTGCGCAAAAGCAATGCCGACGAACGCGAGCAACACTGACGGAGCCACGTAAACGTAGACGAGCTTGCGCGTGCGCGGATGAAATGCCGGCACGACGAACATCCACAGTTGATATAAAAGAACCGGTAAGCCGAGCACGATTGCCGCGTAAATCGAAAACTTGAACTCTGCCAGGATCGCGTCGGCCGGGCCGAACGCATGCAGCTGCACGTTGTGAAAGTACGCGGTCTTGAGGAATTCGATGACGTAGGGCGAGGGAATGAACAAGAACACGCCGAGCGCGAAAACGGTGACGAGTGATATCAAGAGACGTTTACGGAGCTCCCGAAGGTGCTCCGTAAAGCTCATCTCTTTTTGGTCCCAGGCGTCGGACACGATGCTCAGCTGCTCAATGTCCCTTTATCCGGCGTCGGCGGCGGAATGTTGGCGCCCGTGCCGTCCGCGTTGTTTTGCGAGACGTTATCCATGACGTCGGCGCGCGCCATTTCGGCCCGCAGGCGCGCGTCTTCACGCGCCTTGGCGGCGGCCGCATCGGCCTCGGCTTGTCCGACCATGAACTCTTTCTTGGCCGCGCCGGCGCTGCGCGCTAACTTCGGCAGCTTCTCCGCTCCGAACAGCAAGAGCCCTAGGCCTATTAAGATCATGACGATTTCCGGGCTACCCAGGGCGAGCGTGACGTGCATACTTCTCTCCTTTAAGAGGCTTCTTCGAGCAATTCGCCGGCAAGCCGCTGCAGTTCGGCTTTGGCCCCGGTATTTTCCAGGCCGCCGATTGCATCTTCCGCGCGCCGGGAATACTCGGCGATCGTCGCGCGCGTCTCTTCGATCGCGCCCGATTGCCGTATGCCCGCGATGACCGCGGCGACGTCGGGGTTTCTTCCCGCATACAAACGCTCGACCATGCTCCGGAATTCTCCGGTGCCGCTTCGCAGGGCCAGAATTAACGGAATCGTCATCTTGCGCTCGGCCAGATCGTTTCCGACCGGCTTTCCGAGCGCCGCCGCGTCGGCGGTCACGTCGAGCAAATCGTCGCGCATCTGAAATGCGATGCCGTAGGCCAGGCCGAAGGCGCGCAGCGCCTGCACCACCCGTGGCGGGGCTCCTCCCGCAATCGCTCCGCACTGTGCGGACGCTGCGAAAAGCGAGGCGGTTTTCCTTTCCACTATCTCTATGTACGACTGCAGCGAAACGTTCAGATCGCCGAGCGACCGCAGCTGCAGCACCTCGCCGTCACAGATTTCAGCCAGCGTCGCCGAAAGGATGTTGGGAATGGGCGGTGCGTAGAGGTGCGTGACATTCTTGAAGATCCAAGCGAAGAGATAATCGCCCGCCAATACGCTGATCCGGTTTCCGTAATCAATTGCCGTAGCATTTACGCCGCGCCGCGTTTGCGCGTTGTCAACGACGTCGTCGTGAATGAGCGTGGCCACGTGAATGAGTTCCATGTACGCGGCCAGCTGCATGTGCCGTTCGGATTGGACATCGTGCGTTTGCGCGGCCAGCAGCGTAATGCGCGGACGCACCCGTTTTCCTCCGGCCGCGAGCATGCGTTTTACCGCTTCGGTGATCAGCGGATTGTCGGTGGTGAAACGTTCCCGGAAGAACGTTTCGATCTCGTCGTGCCGCCCCGGGCGCTCGCTTTGAATCACGGCGCGTCTCCGTAGTGAATCGCGACGGCGCCGCCCATCAGGCGCGCGAACGCCGCATTGGCGAAACCGGCTTCCCTGAAACGGTCGCGCAAAGCTTCGGCGTCCGGATGATGCGTGAGCGAGTTCGGGAGATACGTGTAAGCCTCGCGGGAGCCGCCGACAATTCCGCCGATCAGTGGAACGATTCCATAAAAGTAGAGATCGAAGCACGCCTTCCACGCGGCGTTGGGAGCTTTGCTCATGTCGAGGTTCACGAAGCGGGCTCCCGGTTTGAGCACGCGGCGGATCTCGCGCAGCGTCGCATCGATGCTCGCTACGTTGCGCATCGCAAAACCCATAATCGCACCATCAAACGAGTTATCGGCAAACGGAAGCGCCATCACGTCGCCTTCGAGAAACTCGGTGCTGCCGGCGCCTTCCCGGACCGAGCGCGCGCGCGCCCGAACCAGCATCGGCTCGCAGAAATCGATGCCGGTCACGCGCAAGGTCGGATCGGTCCGCAGTAAATGAAAGACGATGTCACCCGTGCCGCAGCACAAATCGGCGATCCGTCCGCCCGCGGGGGCGCGCAGCAGCGCGATCGCGCGTTTGCGCCAGCCCTCGTCCATTCCGGCGCTGATGATGCGGTTGGCACGATCGTAGCGCGGCGCGATCGTCGCGAACATGTCGCGGACGTAGGCGCTTTTGTCGTTCTTCGGCGGCGGTGCCGCCGCCGGGCTTGCATTCATGCGGATGAGTACGCTTCCAAGCGGCGGTCGGCGTTCCTGTGGGGAGACCCCTGGGCAGATGGTGCCTCCGTCGTGATTGCGTCAGGTGATTTCCCTGAGTTCGGATACCGATCTGGTGCGCGCGATGCGCACCGCGCGCGCGGTTTTGCTCACGGCCTACACGCTTCGTCCGGGCGCCGTGCTCGACTCTGTTGAAGATGCGGCCGCGCGCGGCGCACGCGTCACCGTGCGCTTGGAAGGACGCCCGTACGGCGATCCGACCGGTGTTCTGACCGCGAACAATAAGCGCGTGGTCCGCGAGCTGCGCCGTTTGGGCGCTGATGCAAGACTCGCCGACACCAATGCGCGCAACGGACCCGCGCTCCATATGAAAGCGGCGATCTGCGATGGCGTCGCGTTCCTCGACGATCGCAACTGGCCCGAAGCCGGCGATACGATCGTGCGCGACGACTTTGGGGCAGACGTCGGGGCGATTCGATCGGCGGCGCTCTTCGGACGCGCGGATCGCACGCCGGAATTCTCGACGAGCAAACGCGATGCGCTGTGGGCCGAACGCCGCCTGCTCGCCGGCGCGGGACGCGCGAAACGGGTCGACGTGGAGAGCGAGTCGTTCGGAGCCGGCAGCGGTGTCTATGGCGAGCTCAAACACCTGGCGGCGTCCGGCATCCCTTGCCGGTTGATCGTTTCTCGGCGCGATCTCAGCGACCGGTCCAAACGCGCATTGACGGTACTCGCGCGGTCCGGCGTTGCCGTTCGCATCAGCGATTCGGACGAAAAAATGGCGGTCGTTGACGGCACGCGCGCGTGGATCGGATCGGCCAACGCGACGTCGGCATTCCCAAATGGCGATCAGGTCGACTGGGGCTTGCGAACGGATGCGCCGGACGTGCTGCATCATGTATCGCGGCGCTTTGCAACGACGTGGCGTGCCGCGCAGCCATTTTGACGAGGTTCGAAAAAAGAGCGGCGCGAAATTCCGGGCATGGATAAAGCCGAGCGGATCGCCGTCGCCGAACGTTACGCCGCACTGCTTCGGCCGTACGCCAAGAAGCGGCTCGTGCTGCGTCACGACGGCGACGGCTCCTGGGTACTGGAGACAAAAGCCGATTCGTTCGAGGTGCTCGTCGCCGGAAAATGGCAGAAGCGGCCGCAGCCGTTCATGGTGGCCGCGGTCAAAGCCGGAAAAGCCTACGTTTCCTTCCATCTCATGGCCGTCTACATGCGTCCTGAGCTCGTCGAGAAGTATGCACCGTCGTTAAAGAAACGCATGCAAGGAAAATCGTGCTTTAATTTTCACAGCTACGACGCCGGCGCGGCTGCCGAGTTAAAAGCGATGCTCGAGGCGGGCATCGAGGGTATGCGCAAGAGTCCCATGTTCAGGCCAAATACGTTTGGCTGAAGTTCTACAGCCCAAAGAGCTTCTTCGCGTTCTCCGCCGTTCGCGAAGCGATCTCATCAGGAGAAAACTGGAGCAGCTCCGCGACGTATTTCGCAGTCTCCGCAACGAACGCGGGCTCGTTGCGTTCCCCGCGATGCGGCACCGGCGCAAGATAGGGGCAGTCCGTCTCTAACACGATTTGCCCCAGGCCCGTAGCGACGACCGCGTCGCGAATCGGTTGCGCGGTCTTGAACGTAACGATGCCGCCGATTCCGAGATAGAGACCGAACTCCTCGACGTAGGTTTTCGCTTGCGCGGCATCGCCCGTGAAGCAGTGCACGACGCCTCGCATGCCGGGACGCCACTCGTCGCGCAAGATCGCGGTGAAGTCTTCGAAGGCGTCGCGGTGGTGAAAAACGAGCGGCAGGCTCGCATCGCGCGCGATCGCGATCTGATCGCGCAGGATGCGCTGCTGCGCGTCGCGCGGGCTGTTGTCGTAGTGATAGTCAAGACCGGTCTCGCCGATGGCGGCGATGCGTTTATTCTGAAGGAACGGCTCGAACGCCGCCCGGATGTCTGCCGGCGCATCTTTGGCTTCGTGCGGATGGATGCCGGCGGCAGCGCGGAGATCGTAGCGCTCCGCAATCTCGAACGCGCGTTCCGTATCGGCGAGATCGCAGCCGACGGTAATCGCCGCGGCGACGCCGGCCGCTCGCATTCGTTCGACGACTGCGTCGCGGTCCGGATCGAAGGCTTTATCGTGGATGTGGGCGTGCGTGTCGATCAGAACGCGCACTACTGAACGGTTTCGACGACCCGGTTGCGGCCTTGGCGTTTGGCCTGATAGAGCGCGTGATCGGCGCGGGCCAGCAGCGATTCGATCGTATCGCTGATCGACGCGACGGCCACGCCGATGCTGGCGGTGACGCGGTCGCCGTTGGCGTGACGGATCTCGGCGCCGGCAATCGCGCCGCGCAGGCGTTCGCCCACCGCGATGGCCGTTTCGCTGTTGGTTTCCGGCATGAGGACGAGAAATTCTTCGCCGCCGATGCGGCCGGCGCGGTCGTGGCTGCGGATCGAGCGCGCGATCGTGCCGGCCACAACGCGCAGCGCGCGATCCCCCGCCGGGTGGCCGAGCATGTCGTTGATCGATTTGAAGCGGTCGATGTCGAGCAGCAGCACGGCGCACGGATTGCCGAAGGCGACGTTGTCGACGCGGTCGCGCAGCAGCTGCATGATCGTGCGGCGGTTGGGCAGGCCGGTCAGCGCGTCGAGCGCGGCAGCGCTTTGCGTCGCCGCAATCGAGCGGAAGTCGCGCAGTAACGGGGCGAGGTCGGCTGCGGCTTGCGCGAAACGCCGGCGTTGAAGCAGCTGTGAGGTGCCCAGCGGCCGGTGCGCGATCAGCACGCCCAGCAACTCATCGTCCGAACTGCGCGCGGCGTCGGCGAAGACGACGTAGCCCGAGTTGCGCACGGTGACCGCGGGGCTATCTGAACGGCTTAACTCCGCGAGTGCGCGGCTGCACAGCTCGACTTGTTCGACGGTAGGCTGATGGCCGATCGTTGCCAGAGGTGCGAGCCGCGTTTCGTCGGGCGTGATCGCCGCGAAGATTTGCAGCGTCTCGCGCGCCGTCGGCGTGTGCAAGCTCGCCAGCAGCGAATTCATCTGCGGAATCGGATCGCCCGCGCCGAGCATCGCTTGGACGGCGTCGCGCGCCAGGCGCAGCCGGTGCAATTCCACTTGCGATTCGTGCAGCCCGCGCAGCGTGTACGCGAGGAACGGCAGCGGAGCCAGGCTGGCCAGTCCGATGGCGATGCCCGCGTGCAGCCAAATCACCGTGCACACATAACCCCACGAAGTCAGCAGCAGCAGAAAGCCGAGCAGCCGCGTGTCGCGCGAGAGGTTGTGCCAAAAACGGCGCAGCCGCACATGCGTCGCAATCATGCGCAGCGGCGTCCAGATTCCGTACAAGAACATGTAGATGGCGAGCGTGTAAAACGCAAGGAACGCGAGATACGACGGAAGCGAAAGGGTGACCGGCCCGCGATAGAGTTCGGCATGCAGCGTGCCCGCGAAGAGCCAAAGGATCGCTTGCGGCGCACCTTCGAAAACGCGCCGCAAGAAACGCGATCCGCCTTCGCTCGTGAGCGCAAACGGGTACGCGACCAGCGTCAGGGCCGCCGCGACGACGGGTCCGTAGATGCTGACGACGGTGAGGATCAGCGGCAACTCCAGCGTGATGCGTCCGGGTTCCGCGCTGCGCCGCCGGTAGAACGATCCGCGCGCCGTCAGCGGCACGTTGATTCGGGCGAGCAGCGTGAAAAGCACGAGCGCTACGGCCAGCGCAACTCCGTCGGCGGGATGCAAACGGGAAAAGACTCGCGGCGCGGCCGAAGCGGTCGCGACGATCGCAAGCAGAAGCACCGCGAAACGAATCACGGGGTAGAGCAACCGCCTGCGGCGATCGCGCACGGTTACCTCACCGGTTCCTTACGCGGAAAAAGTGCGCCGCCGGGCACGGTCAGCGTACCGGCCGCTAATCCGCCCCAGCGCAAAGAGGCGTCCCAGGCCGCATCGATCGGTTCGCCGGCGCCGAGCTGCGCCCACATTTCGCGTGCCCGGTTGGGCATGAAGGGCGCCAGAAGTATCGCCAGCCAGCGAAGCCCTTCGCAGAGCTCGTACAGGAGCGCGTCCAAATCCGCGCCCCGGCCTTCCTTATATAAGACCCACGGTTTGCGTTCGTCGATGGCGCGGTTGAGGGCCGTGACCAGCTCCCAGATCGCTTCGAGCGCCTCGCGGAACTGCAGCCGCAAGATCAATTCGCGCACCCGGACGCCCAAATCGGCAAAGCGCTCGGCAAGTTCGCCCGAGACCGCCTGCGGCACCAAACTCTCGCGGTATTGCGCGAGCATCGACAGCGACCGCCGCAGCAAGTTGCCCAAGTCATTGCCCAAATCGCTGTTGTACCGCTGAACGATTTTTTCTTCGGAGTACGAGAAGTCGCTGCCGAACGGCGCTTCGCGAAGGAGAAAATAGCGCAGCGAGTCCGCGCCGAACCGCTGCGCGAGCGCGAAGGGATCGACCGCATTGCCGCGGCTCTTGCCGATCTTTTCGCCTTCGAGCGTAATCCAGCCGTGCGCGAAGACCAGCTCCGGCGCCGGCTCGCCGATGCTCCACAGCATCGCCGGCCAAATCAGCGTGTGAAAGCGCGCGATCTCTTTGCCGACCAGCTGTACGCTCGCGGGCCAAAATCTTTTCATCTCTGCGCCGCCGGGCCAGCCCAGCGCCGAGATATAGTTCAGCAGCGCGTCAAACCAAACGTAGATCACGGCTTTGCCGGAGATGTTTTCCGCGGCCTGCGGCACCGGTATCCCCCACGCGAAGTTGCTGCGCGAGATGCTGAGATCTTCCAGACCTTCATCGAGTATGGCCATCATCTCGTTGTACACCGCGCGCGGGCGCACCCAATCGGGGTGCGCGCGGAAGTGTTCTTTCAGCCTTTCCGTGTATTTCGAAAGCTTGAAGAACCAGTCGTCTTCCGAGAGCCACTGCACGACGCGTCCGCATGTCGGACACTTTCCGTCCACGAGTTTTGCCTGCGGCCAAAACGTCTCGTCGTCAACGCAGTACCAGCCTTCGTATTTGCCGAGGTACACGTCGCCGCTCTCGAGCATTTTTTCGAAGACCGCCTGCACGACGCGTTCGTGGCGCGGCTCCGTCGTGCGGATGAAGTCGTCGTACTGCACGTTGTACACGGCGAACAACTCCTTCCAGCGCGGGACGAGCGCGTCGCACCATTCCTGCGGCGTCTTTCCGGCCGAAGCGGCGGCGTCGGCTACTTTTTGTCCGTGCTCGTCGGTGCCCGTCTGGAAGCGCGCTTCACCGGCCGCGCGCGCAGTGCGCGCGAGCACGTCGGCCACGACCGTCGTGTAGGCGTGCCCGATGTGCGGGTCGCCGCTGATGTAATAGATAGGCGTCGTGACGTAAAAAGAACGCACGTATACCGCTATTCCCCGCGAGCGCGCTTTCGCTTGCCCGCTCGCGCATAGATCGCGCTGCGCTCGCCAAACCCTTGCGCGGCCAGCGTTTTCGCGACCGATGCGACGCTTTGAGAATCCGCGAGCAGCTCGTCGATGCGCGCATCGAGCTGCCGCGGCGAGTGCGCGACAGGCTTTTTCGGCGACGGCAGGACAACCAGCGTGATTTCGCCGCGCACCCGATCGGGCAAGGCGGCAGCGACGTGTTCCGCCGTTCCGCTCAGATGCTGCTCGAAGCGCTTGGTGTATTCTCGCAGCAGAAAGACGCGCGCCGAAGGATCGAGCGATTCCAACGCTTGCAGCGTTTCGCGAATGCGGTTGGGCGATTCGTACCAAATGCTCGCAATGCCCAATGCGAGCGCCGTTTCCAGCGCGGCTTTCCGCGCCGACACCGCACGCGGCGGAAACCCTTCGAAGATGAAACGCGCGATTGGGAACCCGGAAAGAACGGCGGCGCCGAGCGCGGCGTTTGGTCCGGGCAAAACTTCGACGCCGATACCAGCTTCGCGCGCAGCGGCAACGAGTTCTGAGCCGGGATCGGAAATGCCGGGCGTCCCTGCGTCGGTAACGACTGCAACAAGCGATGTGCGGGCGCGCTCGAGAATCGGGCCGGTGGCGCTGCGAGCATTCTGCTCGCGGTAGCTGCGGATCTCTTTGCCCGGCAGCGAGAGCGCGGAGATCAGCCTGCGCGCGACCCGCGAATCTTCCGCGACGACGAGCTCACACTCCGTGAGCACGTCGATCGCGCGCAGGGTGATATCGCGAAGGTTGCCCAGCGGAGTCGGCACGAACACGAGCGGCATGACTGCGGAGTTCGACGTTGAGCACATCCCTCCGGGGATAAAGGTCGAGATGTACGTTAGTCCATCGTGCCCATACTGCCGGGCCGCGCGCGAGCATTACGATCGCGTGGGGACGCCATATACCGTCTACGACGCTGCGAACGATCCGCAACTGCGCGAGCAGATGCTGGCCCTGACCGGCGGCGATCCCACGGTTCCGGCCATTGCCGTGAACGGGAAATACGTCCAATCCGGCTGGGGTTCTCCACCGCGCGGTTGAACGGTTTGAGCACCGCCCGGTCGGGCGGGCAAGACGCTCGCTAAGGCCGGAGGGGAGGAAGGCCGATACTAGCTCCTGCATGACGCTGACCCACACGCTGCCGCGTCTCGCGCCTTCCACCGTTAGGCGTCCGCGGCTCGAACGCTGGCTCGCTGCGCACGCCGGAATTCCGGTGCGGCTCTTAATCGCACCCTCGGGATCCGGAAAGACGACGCTTCTTTTAAAGTACATTCCGGAGAGCCCGATATCCGCGGGTTATTGCGCGCTGCCGCCCGGTTGCGGACCGGCTGCGCTTTTTGCGGCTTTATCGGCCGGCCTCGCGCTGCCGCGTATTCCGCAATCCTTTGACGATGCGATGGCGCTGCTGCAAGGTTTGCGCGGTCCGGTTGAATTGATCGTGGACGACGCCGACAATGCGACGCCGCAAGCGATCGTGCACCTGCACCGTCTGGTTGAGAGCGCGCCGGAGAGCATCAGCTTCGTCTACGCCGCACGCGCGCGCGATGCGCTCGATGCAAAAACGTGGATCGCGCGCGGCCTGGCCGTGCTCTGCGACTCACGCAAACTCGCCTTTGACGCTGCCGAAACGCAACTGCTCGCCGAAGCGTGCGGCGTGGCGCACAGCGACGCCGACGTTTCGCGGCTGATTGAAGAAAGTGATGGCTGGGCCATCGTGCTGAGCGGCGCCGTGCGGTGCGCCGCGGAGGACAGCCGTTCGCTCAATAGCGCGTTCGAGAACTGGCGCGCGCGGTACGGTCAGCTCTTCACGGAATTTATCGCGGCCGAGCTCGAAAGCGCCGCTGAGGAAGATCGCGCGCTGTTGCGCGGCATCATGGCGGGCGCGCTGCCCGACGACGAGGAGCACTTGCAACGGCTCGAGGCCGCGGGGCTGTTCGTTATCGACGGCGCGGACGGCTGCCGTCCGCTGCGTCCGATCCGGCACTTGCGCGGAGGCCGGGTGCGTTCGCCGCAGACGCAGCTCGCGCCGATGTCGGCGCGCATGTTCGGCCATTTCGAAGTGCGCATCGGCGGCAGCGAGATCGCATGGATACGAAAACGCGATCAGCAAATCGTGAAATACTTGCTGCTCAAACCATCCGCATCTGCTACGCGCACCGAACTCGCCTCGATTTTTTGGCCCGACGCGGACCGCCAGCTCGCCGCGCAGAGCGTGCGCACGGCCTGCAGCAATATCCGCAAAGCCATTGCGGCAATCACCGGCTACGCCGTGGTCGAACGATACTTTCGCGCCGATCCCGACGTCGCGCTCGAACTTTCACAAGTTGCGGCCGACGTCCGCCGTTTCGGAGCGCACGTCGCCGACGGCGACGGCGCATTCGACCGCGGCGACCTAGAAGAAGCTGCGGCGCGTTACCGTGCGGCGGAAGAACTCTACGCAGGACGCCTGCTCGAAGCCGACGCGCCCGAAGCGTGGTTCGCCGCGCAGGCGCAGCTGCTCGAAGATCGCTATGTCATCGTGCTCGAACGTCTCGCGCAACTCGCCTTCGACGAAGGCGACATGAAGGGCGCTGCCGACTACGCTTACCGCGTCGCGCAATTGCGGCCCGACTCCGAAGGGTTGGTGAAGATGCTCGGCAAGGTCGCGCCGCAGTACCGCATTCCGTCCGCTCCCGCTTCGCTCGAAGAACGCAGACGCAACAAGCGCGATAGTGCGTAAACCGGTTCTCGCCGCGCTGGTGGTCGCGGCGTGCGCCGTCTTAGCTTGGCAACTGGTGGTCAATGCACAAGGGCGCATGCTCCTGGGCGATTTTCGCGCATTTTACTGCGGCGGCTCGACAGTACTGCACGGAGCGAACCCATATACTGCGGGTCCGCTGCTGCATTGCGAGCAAGTTCCACAGCCGTTTGGTCTGCACACGGCGCGCGACCAAGTGGATTTGCCGGCGCCCTTTCCCGGTTACGCTCTCGCGCTGTTCGCTATTTTCGCGTTGCTGCCATATCCGGTTGCCGCGGCATCGTGGTTTACTTTGCTGCTGGCATGCACGGCGGCGGCCTGCGCGTTCACCGCGCGTTTGATCGAGCGGCCTCCGTACGCGGTGCTCACGCTGCTCGCCGTTGCGTTCAGCGTTGCGGTCATTCCATACGGCGAACTCGCGCCGCTTATTTTCGCGGCGCTGGCGGGAGGCGCGCTGGCACTTCGGCGCGGCGTAAACGCGCCCGTCATCGCCGCGCTTGCAATCATCGCGTTGCTGCCGCATGTGGCGCTGCCGGTTTTTTTAGCGCTCTTCATGTGGAATCGCGCGGCGCGCTTGCCCGTCGCCGTGCTCTGCGCCGCACTTGCCGCGATCGATCTCACGATCGGCGGCCCGCAGCTGGCCATTTCGTACTTTACGCGCGTCCTACCCAATCACGCCGCCTCGGAGATCGGTTTCGTCACGCAGTACAGCATGACGTGGTTTGCGCAAGGTTTGGGCGCGCCGGACCGGATCGCTCTGCTCGCGGGAAATCTTTCTTATCTTGCCTCCGTCATTTTCGGCGTGTGGCTGGCCGGCGCTGCGGCGCGCAGGTTCGCGGATCCGGCATTTCTCTTGCTGATTCCGGCGGCGCTCGCCGTGACGTTCGGGTCGTTTATTCACTACAGCGAGATCACGCTGGCTTTTCCGGCGGCCCTGCTGCTTTATGCCCGCACGCGCGGGACCGCACAGCGATTCGCGGCGTCGTCGCTGGTGCTCGTGGCACTGCCGTGGCAGTCGATCGTCACGCAGCCGGCACTGGTCGTGCCGGTTGTCGCGGGTACGATCGCGATCTCGCTGGTCGTTCTGCGCAGCTCAATGCGTCCGTCGCTGCGGCTAGGCCTAGGCGCCGCGCTGTTTTGTGCTGCCGTGGTCGTGGTCGCGTGGCATTTGGGTCCGCAAACGGCGCCGCATGCGGCGCAAGCGTCGTTCGATCCGCTGCTCGCCGAGGCGTCTTGGGCGCAACACATCTCCGAGCAAACCTCGAGCTCCGGAATCGTGTGGTGGATTCCAAAACTGCCGACCTGGCTCGGCCTGATCTCTTTAGCGCTCTGCGGTGTGTATGGCGTCGCGCGTAAAAACGACGTAGCGGGCGTCGCGGTAGAACACGCGCCAGCCGGCTCGTAGCGCGAGCACCTGGGCCAGCGGTCTTCCCGGCTTCGTTAATACGGCGTCAACGGAGTATTTGTCGAGAACGGCCGACCAGCGCGGCGTCACGTTTTCCACGTCGAGATACGCTTGCCAGACCGCGGGCGGAAACGGGTCACATCTGCCATCGAGGAAAACGCGCACATTTTTTTTCGGCAGCGCCATACTGCACCACGCGAAATCCTCGCAGTACAGTTTGTGTTCGCCGGGCGACTGTGAAATTCGCGTGATCGCGGTCTCCGGCAAAGACGAGCGCGCGATAGCCGGCGCTTGGTTGAGCGTCACGATGATCAGCAGTGAGGCAACAGCGCTCGAAGCGACGATCAGGGTCTGACTAAACCGTTCGCCGAGCACGACGTTCAACCGCGCGTGCTGCGGAATCGCGCTGCTCAGCCGCTGCGCGACCATCGGCGCGATGACGATCGCGCACAGCGACATGTGCCTGATCGCGGTGAACGCCAGGACGGTCGTGACGGCGAACAGCATTCCGTCGCGCCAACGCTCGCGGGGGGCGGCAATTCCGAAGAAGCATCCCATCGCGATAAGCGGCAGCAAGCCGGCGGAAAAAGATGTGATCGTGATATCGGGCGGCCGCCACTCACTGATCGATGCGCGAATGGCACTCGTCTGCAGCGTCACGGCATACGCCGGCAAGTGCCAGGAGAATGGCGTCAGCAAGACGGCGAGACACGTCCCGAAGGTCAGCAAAACGTTACGCTCCACGCGCGGCGTCCAGCCCCGGTCCTCGATTGCGGTGCCCAGCGTCCAGATGCCGACGAGCGCGGGGACGATGAGCGCGCTGGCGTGAACGTTTGCCCAGACCACCGTCAGCGGGATGATCAAGAACATGAGCGGCGACTCTACGTCGAGCAAGAGCATGATGACCGCCAGCAGCATCCATCCGAAGATCTGCGCGCGCACGCCGAAGGATTGCATCATCGTAAATCCGACGAGCGCGACCGTCAGCGCCGTAGCAAACGGCGAAGCGCCGCGCCGGCGCGCGCGCCAAGCCGTCACCGCGAGCGCGCAGACCGCCGCCAGAGCGACGGCAATCGCGAGCAGATAATACCGATTCGTGGAAATCGTTGCGGCCACGGCGGTGCTGAACAGCCACTCTTGAGCGACCCAATGCGCGCCCGGCGCGGTAAACGTTTCAGGGCCCAGCACCGACGGAATGTGGTGCAGCGTGAGCACTTGATTGCCCAGCCATTGCTGCCATGCCAGATCGGCGTCTTGACCGCGATAATGCCACGCAATCGCTCCGAAGCGCGCGGCGAAGATCGCGATCACCGCCCAAACGATCTTCATTGCCTTCCCATCTTGCGCAACAGGATGGCGCCGCCGGAAGAGATCGTGCTTTCCCATCCGTCGGCGTGAAGCAGTGAAATCAGCCGGCTGTCCTGATCGGCGAGGATGGCGTCGACATTTTCGCGGCGCAGATCTTCCTGCCAATTTCCGATCGCATCGGATACGTCCCGTTGAACGCGGCGCGCGAGCGGCGCCGCGAGGCCGCCGCGGTCATCGAGCACGACGGTGACGCCGCGCGAACGCACGAGCGACGCGGCATCGCACCAGCGCGGCTGAACGCAGAGAATGTTGTGGCGGCCCGGCTGATGCAGCAGCGAGCTGAGGAGCGGGGCAACGCTTGGGCTCGGCCACGCTACGGTCTTCGGCTCAACGGCCGTGATAACGGCGAGAAAGGCGCAAGCGGCGGCTGAAAACGCGAAGCGGTATGCGGCGAGCGAGCCCGAAGGCAGTGAGCGCCTTTCGATATAGTAACTCGCAAGCGCGTCTACGACAACAGGCGCGGCGACGATCCCGAAAAAGGGCAGATTACGCGCGTCCGCCAGCGAGAGCAGAAGCAGCGCAAAGAAAACGAACGCGTCTCCGAGGCGCCCGCGCCGGCGGATTCCATACCAGCCCGCGGCAATGACGATCGCCGCGAAGCCGAGATCTCGCGGGGAGATCGCTCCGGTCCATAAACGGTCGCGCTGCGCGCCGCCCAAAAGCGAATCGAGATAGAGTGCGTGCGCGCCATAGCCGGCAAACACGCCCGAATGCACTTGCACGAGCGACACGGCGACGCACGCGCCGGCGGCGCAAAATCTCCGCACGACCGCGGTGTCGAAGCGTTTTTGCTCGACGAGCTTCGCGATGGCCGCGAGCGACACGAGCAGCGCGCCTAGCGTCGCACCACCCTGCAGCAGCGACCAGGACGCCGTCACGATCACGACGGCAACGGCGCTCCAAAGATCGTCCCGATCGAGCAGCAGGCAGATTACTGCCGCGCACAGCCAAGCGATCGGATCGAGGCTCACGCCGAGGCGTCCGATAAGGCAGAGCGCGATAAGGACCGCCGCCAATCCCACATGCCAATCCGAAGCGCCGCGCAGGCGCGTGCGCCACGCTGCGATCAAGACCGCGGCGGCGGTAATGGCCGCGCACGAACCAAGCACGAACGAAAACCCGAACGTATGCAGCAGCCAGGCATAGATGCCCCCGCCCAGTAGATTGGGATCGCGCAGCTGTATGAAAAACTCGGGCAGCGTTCCGCCCGAAGCGACCACCGCCGTTGCCAGTGCGAACGCGACGATGCCGGCGGCGAAACGGCCTTTCATTTCAACTCCAGCCGGTCGCCGGGCAGAACGTCGCGGCCCTCAAGCGCGCCCGCGCCGAGCTCAACGACGCCGTTCGCTCCGAAACAGGCCACGGCGAAGCGGTTTTTCCTGACGCGGGCGTGCGTGCGCAACACGCGAGACTGGTCGTCCAAAAAAATGACGTCGATCTTCGTTTTCATCAAGAGCGTGTGGATCGCCCAGCAGTCGCGAAACCACAGCCCCTCGTCGGGCGTGACGATGTTTCGCGGAATCAGTCCGGCGAAGCGTTCCCACCAGCCGTCGGCAATGCGAACGTCCTCGGCGATGATTTCGCCCGTGGTAACGTTGTGCAGTTTCGGCATGCCGTCACCACTCAGCGCAAAAGCCCGAGCGGGATTGCGAGCCCGATCGCCGCGGCCAGGTACGGCGCGAATGCAATCGGTCCGCGACGCCGTCCGCGCGCGTAGTTGAGAACGACGGCCGCGATGCAGGCCGCCGAAAAAGCCAGCACCGATATTTCAGCGCCCAGCAAAGCGCCTCCGAGCGCGACCAACTTGACGTCGCCCCATCCCATTCCGCGGCCGCGCGACATCACGGCCACAAATGCAAACGGCACGAACGGAATCGCTGCCGATCCGAAGGCGAACCAGTTATGCTGCCAAAGTGCGACGATGAGGATGAGTCCAAGCGGCCCGAGCGTGAAAACGTCGGGCACGATGCCGCAGATCGAATCCGTGATCCAAATAGCTACCAAAGCGGCGCAAACGATCGCGATCAAGACGATCTGTCCGCGATCGGCGTGCGCGGCGGCGACGGCGCCGATAATCGCGCATCCGGCTATCAGCAACGGGATCGGCGCGCGTCCGGGCTCGGGTCCATCGGGGAAACGCTCGATGCGTTCGGCAAAGAGCAGACCGAGCAGCGAGCCCGCGTAACCGGCGGCGCCGAAGAAGAACGCTCCGAGCAGCGAGGCGACGATCATTGGGTGAAATAATTGGCGACGAGTGCGCCGAAGATGACGACGAAGATCGCCGGCAGCATGAAGAGCGCCATCGGAAAGATCATTTTTACGGGAAGCTTGGCCGCGTGCTCTTCGACGAGCATGATGCGCTGATTGCGAACGTCTTCGGCTAATTCGTTCAGCACGTTGGAGATGTTGCTTCCGAGCCGTTCGGCTTGCGTAATGGCCGTGACGGTCGTGGTGAATTGCTGCTGCTGCAGCCGTTCGGCCGCGCCGCGCAGCGCTTCAATGCGCGAGCGGCCCAAACGCATTTCCGAAAGAATGGCTTTAATTTCTTCTCCGAGCGCGCCGGGCGCTGCATCGATCGAATAGACCAACGCCGCATTGACTGAAAGCCCCGCCTGTACCGTCGTGGCGACCATATCCAGAAAGTCCGGCAGCGTTTTCTGCACTTGACGCTTGCGTGCTTCGCAGGCGCGTTCAAGCGAAGAGAACGGCAAGTAGGCGGCGCCGGCGCCCATCATCAGTGTGATCACGATCGTGAGCGTCACGCTCGCGTGGATGAAAGCCAGCAAGACAAAGGAAAGAATTAAACCGACGCAGCCGAACGCGACGATGCGCGCACCCATCTGCGCGGGGGTGACGGTGTACCATCCGGCCTCCATGAGCTTGCGCAGCAGACGGCTGCGACGCTCGTTGGAAAACATTCTATCGAACGGGCGGACGGCTTTGGAATCACGCTGCATTCCGCGCGCTTCAAGTTCTTCGAGCGTGCGTGTGAGCGGACTTTTCTGCGGGATCAGCGAGACGCCGAATAAGAACGCGGCGAGCATGCCCAGGAAGACGATGCCGAAGACGATCATACGTCGACCTTGAGCATCTTCATGAGTGTTATGACGCCAAGCGTTTCCAAGACGGCAACCAGGCCGAGCGCGATGTGTCCCGGCGTCGTAAAGAGCAGCGCGTGTCCCATCTCGTGTTCGGTCAACGCGATAAACGCCGTAAGAAACGGCGGAAGCGCAGAAAGGATGACCGCTCCGGCGCGCCCTTCGGCGGTGAGCGCCGAGATCTTCCGCTGAATGCGGCGGCGTTCTTTAATCGTGTTGGCGAGATGTTCGAGAATTTTTCCGAGGTCGCCGCCCGTTTGCGACTGAATGCGAACGGCGCGCGCCATCATCAGCGTCTCGTTGCCGGGCATCCGCGCCGCCAGATCGTCCATAGCGTCGTAGACGCTGGCGCCGATGTTCGTCTGGCCGATGACGCGCATGTATTCGTGGCGCGCCGGATCGGTCATCTCTTCGATCACGATGGCCATGGCTTGACGCAAACCTAAACCGATGCGCACGCCGCTGGCCATAAGCCGCAGCGCGAGTTCGAGCTGCTGCACGAACTGCTCCCGGCGCTTGCGTAACTTCATCTGAACGTTCAGCCAAAATCCGCCCGCCGCAATTCCGGCGCAGATCGGAAGAAGCAGCGCGGCGCCAATCAGCGAGGGGTGCATGAAGCGCACAGCCAGGACGAAGAGAATAACGGCGCCGACTCCCACGCGGATCCCGAGATCGCGGATGCTGGTGGTGATGCCGGCCCGGTCGAGTGTCTCGGCGAGCTTCTTGAAGTTGTCCGAACCCGCCCGGAAGTCGAGCGAGGAGGTGCTGGCTACCATAACGCTCCGGTCGAAGCGAGTCCTGAGAGCGTGCGCACGTCGTACTGAATGCCGTACTCGTCGAAGCGGCGCAGGCACTGCGGCTGGACGCCGGTGTACTGAAACTCACCGGAAACCTTGGAGTCTTTGTCCACGCCGTGCTGCTGGTAACGCACGATCTCTTGCATGGTGACGACGTCGCCCTCCATGCCGACGATCTCGCTCACGGAGATGATTTTGCGGCTGCCGTCGCGCATGCGCGCGGTCTGCACGATCAGATCGACGGCGCTGGCGATCTGTTCCCGGATCGCGCGCACGGGCAAATCGAAACCCGCCATCATGACCATCGTCTCCAGCCTCGAGAGCGCGTCGCGCGGCGAGTTGGCGTGCGCGGTCGTGAGCGACCCGTCGTGTCCGGTGTTCATCGCCTGCAGCATGTCCAGCGCTTCGCCGCCGCGGCACTCGCCCACGATGATCCGGTCGGGACGCATGCGCAGCGAGTTGCGGACCAAGTCACGGATCGCAATTTCGCCGCGGCCTTCGATGTTCGCGGGGCGTGACTCAAGCCGTACGACATGCGGCTGGTTGAGGAAGAGTTCGGCCGAGTCCTCAATGGTGACGATGCGCTCGCGTTCGGGAATGTAGCTGGAGAGAATATTCAAGAACGTCGTCTTGCCCGACCCGGTGCCGCCGCTGATGATAATGTTCAGGCGTCCCTCGATGCACGCGCGCAAGAAATCAAGAATCGGCGGGATGGCCGAGCCTTTTTCGATCAGATCCGCAGCGGTGAGGCGCCTGGTTCCAAAGCGCCGGATCGTTAATGTGGCGCCGTCGATCGAGAGCGGCTCGACGATCGCGTTGACGCGGGATCCGTCGGGAAGCCGCGCATCGACCATCGGGACCGATTCATCCAAGCGCCGGCCCAGAGGCGCGATGATCCGTTCGATGACCAAGCGCAGTTGCTGTTCGCTCGTGAACTCCTTAGCGGTGCGGTCGATCTTTCCTAAACGCTCGACGTAGACGGTTTTCGGGCCGTTCACCATGATTTCGGTAACGGCCGGATCGGTCATGAGATCTTCGAGCGGGCCGAGCCCGAGCGCTTCGTTGACGACCTCGTCTTTCAATTGGGCGATCTCTTCCGCCGTAAGATCCCGGTGGCTGATCTCACTCAGAATCTGCTGCGTGATGTTTTCGACTTTCACGCGCAGCTCGGCGAGCTTGGCGGCGTCGCTGTGCACCTGACTGGCCTCGACGAGGTTCACTTTCTTAGCCAGCATCTCGTGAATATCGGTTTTGATGCGGTCGCGCGGCGAGAGGAGCATCGCTCCGGGCGCCGCTTTTCCATTGCCGGAATGATCCGGTAAATCGGCGGCGGCCGCACGCGGACGCATGGCGGCCCGCGGTTCGCGGCGGCGGTCTTGGATGAAACCGCGCGCCGACGGAAGCAGCGCTTCGATCTGCGGTTCGGCGGAGATCGTGCGCAGCGTCCGTTCGAGATTCTGCAGCGCGCGGCCGAACGTGCGGTCGCGCGTAGACGGCAACTCGCCGACAACTTTTACATCGAGCGCGCGCTCGATCTGGGGCCGCTCTTCGACGGGTTTGCCGTCGCGGCAGTTTGTCAGCAGCATGATGCGCGAAGCCGGAACGCCGAATTTTTTCAATTCGCCGATCATCGTCCGTGCCGAAGCCAAGCCTAACACCGTCGGCTCGGCGACCACGATAAAACGAGTGGCTCTCACGACGAATGGGCGGACGGGCGCCGCGAAAGGTATCGGGATATCGGCGAGCACGTAGTCGGATGTGCTCACGAGCGAAACCGCGAGCGCTTCGACGTCGTCGAACTTTATCGTAAAAGCCGAATCGTACGTTGGCGCGAGCTCCGCGAGCGTGACGCCGTCCGCCCGGGCCAGCGCAATCGAGCCGTCTTCTCGCGCAACGTCGAGATTTCGAACCGAATCAAAGAGAATGGCCGCGCTTCGCCGGCCGGAAAGATCGCCGTCAACGAGTGCAACGGTACGGTCGCCGCTCATGGACTTGGCAAGTTCCGCGCAGATCGTCGTCGCGCCGGATCCGCCTTTGGCGCCGATGAGCGCGAAAACCGGTCCGCTCACGGCTGGCTTTGGCCGCCCGAGGTGTAGCGGTCACCGTCGATGACGATGACGCCTCCGGATCCGCCGGCCGGAGCCGGGCGCGGAACGCTGCGTGCTTGTTGCTGAGCGGCAAGCGCACGAAGAGCGAGAGCCGTTTCATCGGGCGCAGGCGGCGGGGCCGCGGCAGAGGCCATGTTGTCCGAAGAACCGGCCGGGAAGTGCAGCGCTTCGGTCGGTTGCGAGTTGAGCGGCTCGCGCGGCGAGCGCAGCGCGAGACGAATGTTGGTGTTGACGTCGGCCATCTCGAGCAGGTCCGCTTGTTTGGGCGTCACCTCGAGCGTGATCGTGGTCGAAACTTGATTCTCCGGAGCCGGCGTTGCCGAGCTGTTTTCGAGCAGCGGTCCTACCGCCAGGACGCGAATGCCGCGCAGAATCGTTGCTGCGGGAGGCGGCGAATCGCCGGTCTTCGGCGGAATCGCGATGACGTCGACGCGATCTCCCGGTTCGATCAATCCCGAGACCGCTTTGACCTTATCTATCGGAATGCTGACGGCGCGCGAGCCCGGCTGCAGACGCACGGGCAGCGGCATGTCGCTGGGGTGTCCGACTTTGGAGAGCGTTATGCTTCCGCCGGCCGGAATCGTAATGAGCGAAAGCGCGCCGACGACTTTGGATGGATCGGTGAATGCGTCGGGCTCGATTGCGGCGGCAGGACGCGTGGCCGTGGTGAGCATGGCCGGCGTGATCGGAACGCGCGCCGGTATCTCTTGCGAGGCAACGACGATTTGGCGCGGTTCGTTGTTGATTGCGCTGGACCGCTGGATCGAAGACAGGTAATTGAGCGTGAGCCAACCGGCGCCCACGGCGAGCACCAGCGCGATAACTAATGTCGTGCGTCGGGAGTTCATGGCAGCAACCTCAGGTGTGCGGCGCTCATGGCCGCGGTGCAGAGCGCTCCGGAAAAAATCGCAACCGCATAGGGCATGGCCAGCGAGCCTTGCGGCCGTGCCGGCGCGACGCCGGCAAAGAGCGGAAGCGTCATGGCATGCATGTTCGCAAATGTCGCCTGAAGGCGGCCCTTGCACGTAGCATAAGCAATGGCAAGAAGACCGCCGCTCAGGAGTGTCAGGAGCAGGAACGTGGTACCGGCCGGATAGGAAAGCGTTCCGGCTGCAGCGGCTAGAAGTTTGATGTCGCCGCCGCCGATCAGTTTGAACGAAAACGCGATCGCGCCCACAACGAGAACGGCCGCAACGAGCGCGAGGCCCGTAAAGACGGCGCTCCAGCCTGAGAACACGGCATTTTCGATCACACCGCAGAGCAGCAGCGCAAACACCAGCGCATTGGGGATGCGCCTCGTCCGTATGTCACAAGCGGCCCCGATAAGCGAAGCCGCGAGGACGGTTACGAGTTGCAAGGTCATGTGCGGTGCCTGCCTAGCGACGAGCTAGAGAGTGTTGTTGACCGAGCCGAAAGCGTTGGAAACGTTCTGACCCAAGGTCATGACCAGGACGATGCAGACCGCGGCGATCAACGCAACCATGATGCCGTACTCGACCATCGTGGCGCCTTCGTCATCGCGAAGCATCGCGAGCAGATTCTTGAACATGTGTCTCCTGTCGTTTGAGAAGTAGCCGGGGCTGAAGGGAGAGAGGACAGCCCCGGCTAGTGTTTTTTCGTTTCGAATTATAGGTTGTTGTTGACTGAGCCGAACGCGTTGGAAACGTTCTTGCCCAGCGTGGTCACGAGCACGATACAAACGGCGGCGATAAGTGCGACCATGATGCCGTATTCGACCATCGTGGCGCCTTCGTCGTCGCGAAGCATCGCGAGCATGTGCTTGATCATAGGACCTCCGATTCGTGTGAGTGCAGATGTGTCATCGAGCTGGGGGCGGCGTCTGCGTCTGCTCGAGAGGGACGCTTACTCCCGCGTTGGGAGCGTTCATGACGAGTTGCGCCGACGCCGGACTGACGCCGGGCAACGAAGTGGCAACGACTTTGAGGATCGTCCCACGCTCGTACGCCGGCGCGACCGGGATGATTGCCCGGAAACGCCCGTTGACGTCGGTGATGACGTCTTGGCGGCTAACGACGATCGTCGGAACGTCCGTCGATACGACTGCCAGGAGCGTCATCGTGATGGGGGAGTTGGGTGGCGCGCTTCCCTCAACGACGATCGCCTCCGCGCCTTGAAGCTGGCTGGCCTCAAGAGAGATGAATCCGTGCGCGACGGTGTCGGCTTGAGCGACGTGCGTACCCTTTGCGGAAAGCACGGCGGAATTGGCCCCAGCCCCGGCTGCGATAGCCGGGAGGCTGGAAAGCATGAGCGCCGTGGCTAGAACCAAGGTCGTCCGCAAGTTCCGTCTCCTTTTCGGTGGCGTCATCATCCCATCGCTTGGCCCGGCGTTCAAGAGAAAAGTGACGGTTTGTACGGACTCTTAACTGCCTGTCTATTGATCGTTGACGTGTTAACGTATCTCGCCGTGGGATAATCGAGGGCGTCACGAACCCGGCTCAACCCCGGGTCGTCTCTCTATCGGAGGACAGCCGTACATGCGATCGATGCTCATTGGGGTAGCCGCCGCGCTCGGGCTCACGATGCTCGCAGCCGGGCCTGCCGCTTCCCAAACCGAGGCCGTCCAGCTGCTCTCGGTGCAGTCGGGACACTCCGTCCTGCTCCAGACGCCGGGACTCTCCAGGGTTGCCGTGGGCGACGGACGCATCGCCGGGGTCGTTCCCATCGGCAGTTCCCAACTGGTTATCAACGGCAAGGCCCCGGGGCACACGACCGTCTTCATCTGGGAAGGGGGCGGCCGGGCGACCTATGAGGTGACGGTCACCGAGCAAGAGGTGGACCAGATCGCGCAGATGCTGCGGACCTCGATCGATGAACCCCACGTGCAAGTGGTCAGCTTCAACCGCTCGGTCGTGGTTCGCGGTACGGTCGCCGACGGAGCGCATTTCCAAATGCTGAGCGATATCCTCAGCCGGTTCGACAAATACGCGCAGAGCGAAAAATATTCGATCGTGAACGCCGTAACGGTCGCACATCCGCTGGGCGACCTGCAGCGCGGCCTCTCGATGATTCCCGGCGCGGGCGAGATCCGCGTCGATCCCGATGGCAAGGGCAACGTCATCGTCAGCGGTCACGCGCATGATGCGGTAACGGTTGCCGCGATTCTCGAGCGGGCCCGCGGGCTCGCCGGTCCTTATCTTGCCAGCGACGGCAAGTTAATCGACCGCATCAGCACCGACACGAACAGTCAAATCGACATCAAGGTTTACGTGTTGGAAGTTGATAACACCGGCGCCAGCAATTTGGGCG
The DNA here is from genome assembly GCA_013036105.1 of Vulcanimicrobiota bacterium. Classification (GTDB taxonomy): domain Bacteria; phylum Vulcanimicrobiota; class Vulcanimicrobiia; order Vulcanimicrobiales; family Vulcanimicrobiaceae; genus Rubrimentiphilum. The sequence continues at coordinate 92,504 of JAAXCX010000002.1, read as the reverse complement.
TGCAGTTGCAATCGGCGGTGTTTTCCTCCGCCGATCCCTATGATTATAAAACGAGTTCGACGCCGAGTTTTCCGGTGGTCGAATTTCCTCCGGCGGCCGGTGCTCCCGGCGCCGGCGGCAAGGTCGGTGCATTCCTGCGCACGATCACCCTCGCTCCGACGCTGAACTTGATGATACAAGAGGGCCACGTGCGGCTGCTCTCCTCGCCGGATCTGGTCACCATGCCGGGTATGCCGGCGACGTTTCTCGTCGGCGGGCAGATTCCGATTCCGATCTCCACGGGGTTGGGCGTGGTGAGCATTCAGTACGAGAATTTCGGCGTGCAGCTCAACGTGACGCCGATCCTTTTGGGCAACGGCTCGGTCCAAGCGCAGATCACGCCCGACATTTCGGATCTCGATTTTGCCGACGGCGTCAATCAAAACGGCTTCATCATTCCGGCTCTCAAAGAGAGCAAGCTCTCGACCAACGTGATCACACAACCCGGCGAATCAATCATCATGGGCGGCTTGGTGCGCCACGTCGAGACGCGTACGATTCTAAAGATTCCGCTGCTCGGCGATCTGCCGATTCTGGGCAAGCTCTTTCGCTCCACGAACTACCAAAACAATCGCAGCGACGTCGTCTTCGTGATGACGCCGGAAGTCATTACGCGCTAGCATGAAGCTCGGTCCGTTCCGCGTCTACGAACGCGGGCAGGCGCTTCCGCTGATTGCCGTCTGCTTCGTGGCGATTTTCGGCTTTGCCGCGCTCGCCGTGGACGTCGGCGCCTCGCAATACCGTCAGCGTATGCAGCAGACGGCCACCGACGCAGCCGCGATTGCCGGTGCTTCAGCGGCGGAGTATTCGAGCGCGGCGGCGACGATTTCGGCTGCGGCCGCCGCCGATGCGACGTCGAACGGTTTCACGAGCGACACCAACGACACGGTCACCGTCAACTGGCCCCCCGTTTCAGGAAATTACTCGGGCAACAGCAGCGCGGTCCAAGTCGTGATCACCAGCACGCGTCCGAATGTCTTTGGCGGCATCATCGGTCAGAGTGCTACGACTGTCCAAACCAAGGCGACTGCGATACTCACGAGCAACGGCACCGCGCCGTGTGTGTATCAGTTGAACCCCGCCGGGAACTTTACCGCAAACTCCGCGAATGTCTACGCGCCGACGTGCGGCATTATTGCCAACGGAAGCTCGACGTACAATAGCGGGACGGTCACCGCTTCGACAATTGGGTATGCCGGGAGCATCTCGGTCAACTCCACCACGTTCCCGGACGCCAGCCCGGCGCCGTCGATCCCCGCTACCGATCCATGCGCGCAAATTCCCGGATGCGCGTACCTCACCGACAACCCTCCGTCCACGTCGCCCTGCCTCTTCACGGGGCTTAGCCTGCACACTGACACGACATTGAACCCCGGGGTCTACTGCGGCGGAATAACGGCAAGCGGCGGAACGAACGTGGTCTTAAATCCGGGACTGTACGTGCTGACCGGAAACCTCACGATGAACGGCGCCGGTACGATCACCGGCACGGGGGTCACCATCGACATGACTTCGGGCGGGGTAACGCTCAACGGTAACGGCACGACCACGTTAAGCGCGCCCACGAGCGGTACGTATAACGGCGTGCTCTTTTTTCAGCCCAAGGCGAATACGACCGGGCCGACGCTGAACTCAGGTCACAGCGGCAGTCTCATTGGGGCGTTATACTTTCCCGGCGCAACCATTACGGGAAATAGTTCGGGCGACGCTTGGACGCTTATCATCGGCTCCTCAATCACGTTAAACGGTGCGAATCTTCAGGGTCCCAACGGCAGAGGCATGACCGGCGGCGTCGCCAACGTGGTGCTCGCCGAATGACGAAAGCTTCGCATGGCCAGCGCGGCGTCGCGCTCGTGGAAATCGCGATCATCCTTCCCCTCTTGCTGCTGCTGGCGATCGGCGCGATCGAGATCGGACGGTACGCCAACTACGCAAATATCGCGGCGAACGCGGCGCACGCCGGCGTCCAATATGGCGCGCAAAGCTTATCGGCGGCCAGCGACGATACGGGAATGACAAATGCCGCGAAGGTCGATTGGGGGAGCGCAACGGGCTTTTCGGCCAGTCCGTCACATTTTTGCAAATGCTCCGACGGCAGCGCCTCCACATGTCTCTCGACGGACTGTCCGCTGCCGTTGCACCGCATTTTATGGGTTCAGGTGATCGTCACCGGATCGCTCAACTCGCTGTTGGCATATCCCGGGCTGCCCCGCACTTTTTCAATCTCCCGTACCGCCGTTATGACGGTGGATCAATAACGTGCCGAATCTTCACGCGCAACGCGGGAGCGCGATGGTCGAATTCAGCATCGCGGCTACCGTGCTGCTCTTCGTGCTGCTGGCGATCATGGAATTCGGTCAGGCGTTGTACGTATATAATCTGGTGACCAGCGGGGCTCGCTTGGGCGCGCGCTATGCGATCGTGCACGGTTCCATGTGCACGTTTGCGACCTGTCCGGCGTCGAGCGACGACATTCAAACGTACGTGCGCGGAGTCTCGCCCAACATCAATCCGGCGTGGCTCACCGTTACGGCGACCTGGAGCGCCGTTCCCGCGGACGAATGCAATACCGCTCCCTATAAATCTCCAGGATGTCTGGTGACCGTCACCGCGTCTTACCCCTTTCAGTCATTTGGGCCGTTCAAGGCGATGAGCATTACCAGCACGTCGGCGATGTACATCTCGCGCTGATGGGAGAACGAGCATTGCTTCCCGCTCTCTCCAAACGCCGGCCGCAGACGCTGCCGTACGGAACCCGGGCGCGCGTCGCGATGGCGCAAGGCGATGTCGAAGGGGGCCTCGCGCTCACGGGAGTCGACCGCCGCGCGGGCACGGCAATTTACGCGTTGCGCATCGCGAACCAAAGCGCATCGCCGCTGCGCGCTCACATGACCTGCGCGCGTTCGCGCGGGCTGCCCGTTTTGGCGTATCCGCTCGACGTGCACGTCGCGCCGTTCTCGATCGCCGAAACGCTGCTTCCGGTTCGGCTCGCTGAAGTTGGTCCATACGATCGCGCGATCGTCAAAGTTTCGAGCGCCGATATCGCCTTCACGCTCGAAGCGCCCGCGCCGCCGCGCGCGAACGCGCGCAACCGCTGGCTCAAAGTGCTCGCCGCGAGTATCGTTGCGGTTCTCGGCGCCGCATTTGGCGCAGCGGTTGCGACTCCACGCATAGACTTACTTGCAGCGCCCGCGCGCGCGTTTGCCGGCGCGCCGCTCGATATTCCTTACGCCTTCGGCGGCTTCGGGTCGATGCAGTATACGCTGCAAACCAAAGACGGCCGACAGCTCGCCGCCGGTCTGCTGACCGGCCGCCAGGGAACGCTGCATTTCGTCCTACCGCGCAATGCGGGTTCGCAGCTCGTGCTTGCCGCGACGCTGGCCAGTCCGCTCGGCACGGCGCAAGCATCGCGCCGCGTGCTGATCGCGCAAGCGCCGCCCGCGGCCAAACCCCTTGCGCTTGCACCGCGCATCGAGTCGTTCACCGTGACGTCACCTTCGATCGTCGCCGGAGATCCGCTCGTCGTGCATTACACGACCAACGCGAAGTCCGGGCAAGTGTGGCTGATCGACGAAACCGGCCGCCTCTGGGCGAGCGCGCCGATTTTCGCCGACGGCGTGACGACGCTGAAAGTGCCGCAAGGCGCCGCGGGACAGAAAATGCGCGTCGTCTTGCACGCGCGCAACGGCGCAGCCGATGCGGTCTCATCGCTCGGTATCACGGTCCAACCCGGCGCCGTCGTCGCATCGAGTGCCGCAGCTACATCACCGAACGCGCCGCTGGCGCTTGTTCTATCGGCCTCTAGCGTTGCACCGGGCGACGACGTTATCGTCACACTCAAGGGCAATCACGGCGATTCGCGTGTTTCGCTGACCGATTCCGCCGGCAACACCGTCGAGCAAGGCGACGTCCCGGCGGGTCAAGACGCGGTCACGCTTTCAGCGCCGAGCGTAAAATCCGAAACGACGTACTACGTCGTCGCAAGCGTATCGTCCGGCGTCTCCGAGCAAAGCTTAGTTCAGAAACTTATCGTTACACCGCGCTAGCCTTCGGGTCTCATTTCGCTTGGCCACGCGCTCGCTACGGCATCCGGCCTCTGCTGACTGCAGACCGCTCCCGCCATCCGTGGCTCCGCGGTTGCAGTCAGACGACCTGCGCTGAAACGAGACCCGAAGGCTAGCGCGGCCTTACGATCGTATCACGGACCAAATTTGCGAGAGCTTCGGCGGACGCCCGTAGAGCAGCATTCCGACGCGGTAGATCTTTCCGGCCAGTACGGCGATCGCATATGTCGCCACGATGTTGATCGCGAGCGACACTGCGATTTGCCATGCGGGTACGTCACTAACGACGATGCGCGCGAACATGACGAACGGCGCGATGAGCGGGACGAAACTCGTGATGATGACGACCGGCGTATTCGGGGCGCCGAGGGCGGTCATGGCGATGAGGAATGCGGCCACGATCGGAATGACGAGCGGGCCGGCGAGCGCGCCGAGATCCTCGGTGCGGTTTACCAGAGAGCCGACGGCCGCGAACATCGTCGATACTTGCAAGTAGCCGAGCAAAAAGAAGGCCGCAAAACCGGCGATATCGCCGGCCGACACGTTTGAGAGCGAAAACGTCGTCGCGCGTGAAGCGTCGGCGGCGTCGAGCGCAGGCGGAGCTCCGGGGTGTCCGCCCAGTATGAAGCCGATTGCGATCCAGATGATCATTTGCACGATCGCGAGCGTGGCCGACGCCGCGATTTTGCCGCTGAGCAGCGCGCTCGGGTTTACCGACGCGACCAGCATCTCTGCGATGCGGCTGGTCTTCTCTTCGGCGACCGAGCTCATGATGAGCTGGCTGTTGATCATGATGAGGATGTAGAGTGAGAAGAGCATGATGTAGGCGATGATGCGCGCATCGTTGGCTTGTGCCGCCGTGCCGAACTTCGAATTGGTCGCATGCACCGTGACCGGAAGTTTCATGGCTTTCGCGAGTTCTGTCCGCGGTAACCCCGTGGCAACTTGCATCGAGATTGGAAGCAGGTCGCGGCGTAAAGAACTCACCGTGATGTTTCCCGGATCGCGCGCATAGACGGCGACGCTCATCGCATGCCCGGCTCGGCGTAACACGATGATGGCGCTTATTTTCTTCGTATCGGTGAGATCGGAAGGCGCAACAGTCGTCTTGCCCGGCATCGTGCGGACCACGTGATAATCCTTGCGCAGTAAGGGCTCGGCTTGCGAAACCAGCGCTGCGTCGCCGGCGAGCGCGACCCGGTTCGCCTGATTCATCACCGTGTCCATATACGTGGGCAGCTTGATGATCAAGCCGATGCCCACCGCGCCCAAGAGCACGCCCACGATGAAGATCCGCGAACGCAAACGGCGCATCGTTTCGGCCGAGTAGACGGTGATGAACTCGTTCATGCCGCGCCTTCAATCGTGCGAATGTAGATGTCGTGCAAGGAGGGCTCTATGGCTTCGAACCGCGTAACGGCTTCGACCGCGACAAGATCGCGCAAAATGACGGGAAGCTCGGTTCCCGCGGGAACTTCGTAGAGCAGCTCGCCTTCCTCGCCCGGCAGCGAGCGAGCTCCCGGCACGCGATCGAGGACGCCGCGCACGGCAGGGCTTGCCGGCTCGATCCGGATGACGCGCGTGGTCCACGCTCCGCGCAACTGTGCGAGCGTTCCCGAGGCGCGGTTTTCGCCGCCGGTGATGATGCAAAAGTTGTCGCACAACTGCTCGAGCTGCCACATCTGATGGCTCGAAAGGATGAGCGTCGTGCCGTTGCGTTTCAACTCGCGCAGTGTGGCCAGCAGCATGTCGGCATTGACCGGATCGAGTCCGGTGAAGGGCTCGTCGAGAACGAGCAGCTCGGGATTGTGCACGGCCGCGCACGCGATCTGCACTTTCTGCTGATTGCCCTTGGAGAGTTCGGCGCACGGGCGCTTGGCGTATTCGTTTAACTCCAGGTTTTCGATCCACCGATCCGTTCGTGTGCTGACGTCGGGTTCGACCAGTCCATGCAAGCGTCCGAAAAACGCGATCTGCTCGCGCACGTCCATGCGCCCATAGAGTCCGCGCTCCTCGGGCAAGTAGCCGAAGCGCCGCCGCATGCGTGTGTCGATCGGCGCATCTTTCCATTGGATTGAGCCGCCGTCGGGCATATAGATGCCGACGATCATTCGCATCGTTGTGGTTTTGCCCGCGCCGTTGGGTCCGAGAAGCCCAAAAGTGGACCCGGCTGCAATCGAAAACGAGACGTCACGCACGGCGCGCACGGCGCCGAACTCCTTACGTACGTGCCGGACGTCGAGCATATTTTGGCGATGCAAAGAGCATGATCGCAGCGGCCACGATAAATCCGACGTAATACGAAAGGTCGCCGAATTGCGGATACGCGCTCGTAAACGGACCGACGTACCACGCTTGGTTCCAAAACGGCAGCGAGGCGAGCAAACCAATAATCCAGGCGTACAAACCAACCTGTATACGTGCGCCCGATTCAAAGGTTTCAGGGGCGACGTTTTGGCCGCGGCGCTGCAGCCAGTCGATGAAGACGACCGCCGCCCACGGTGAGGCCCAATACGAAAGCAGCAGCAAGAAGTTGGTGTAGAGCTTGGCGGTTTCTTCCGGACGGCCGCCCCCTGAAGCGAGCAGCGCTCCCAGCACGCCGACGATGATCGCGGCGCGCCAGCGGGCGATGCGCACGTGCGCGACGACGCCGACGATCAACCCAACGGCGATGGCGAACCCCGACGCAGTCAGCGGCGGCATGTGAGCGATCGCAAAGAGTCCGCCGGTCAGCAGCGCAAAGAACGCGCCGATCGCGACCGGCGCGCGTAAAGACGGCGTCGGGAATTTTACGACGAGCGCCGCCATCGCTCCCGAGTACAAATTCATGCAGTTTGCCGTTAGCGTTCCCAGCACGATGGTGAACAGCACGAGGATCGCAACGATGTGCCCGCTGCCCGTCGACCCGAGCAGCGTTGCAATGGCTTGGGTTGGACTTGCGTCGCCGAAGTTTCCGCCACGCACTGCCGTCACGGTGGCGGCGCCCATGATTTCAAGAATGACGCACGGAATGACGGTTCCTAAGAACGAGTACCACCAGATCTTGCGCGGGTCGGCTGCGGCGGGCAGATACCGCGAGTAGTCCGACGCGCAGGGAACCCATCCCGTCGCGTACGAGAATCCCAGCGCCGTCGCCAGAATGATGCCGCCGATCTCGCCGCCCGTCGCAAACGGCGCGTGCGCGTTGAATGCGGCATGCCAGTTGGCGCGTTCGAACGTAATAATGCCGAGCAGCGTGAAACCCGCTGCCAACAAGACGGAACTCACGCGTTCGAACCAGTGAATCATGTTGTAGCCGTAGACCGCGAGCAGAATTTGCAGCAGCAGCATGATGCCGAGCGCGAAAGCGTAAGGCAAATTGGTGATGGTCTGCAGCGCATACGCGCCGAAGACGGAATTGATCGCAAACCAGCCGACGCCGGCCAAGAAACTCAACGCCGCCGGAAGCGCATTTCCGTAGCGCCCGAACGCCAGCCGCGACGCGACCATTTGCGGTACGCCGTACCGCGGGCCGAACGTGCCGAGCACGCCGAGCAGCGCGAAGCCGATCACGTTTCCGACGATCAGGCCGGCGGCCGCGCCCGCCAAACTCGTGCCGTAGAGTGCGACGGCAAAGACGCCGACCATCCATGTGGCGATTTCCGCGTTCGCCGAGAACCATAAACCGAAGAGTTGGCGCGGATTGCCGTGCCGCTGCTCGGGCGGGATGTATTCGATGCCGGTGGGTTCTACTTCGAGAACTTGATCGCGGTAGACCCTATCGGTCATGCAGCGGTGCGCAGTTGATCGCTCGTCACAAAGCGCACGCCTTGTTTTTCCATCTCCGCCAGAGCGGCGGTTTCATCGGTGGGAGAGACGTTCACCGCGGCGATCGCGTCGGTGATCACGAGCGTTTCGAAGCCACACTGCGCCGACGCCAGCGCCGTTTCTTTCACGCAATAGTCGGTGGCTAACCCGGCCACGAAAATGCGCCGGACGCCGCGGCTGCGCAGCCGCTCGGCTAAGTCGGAGTTTTCGAACGCGCTGTAGCCGTGCCACGGCGCCATCGTTCCTTTGCTCAGAATCTCGTCAACGTACGCGAGGTTCATCTGCGGCGCGAAACCCGCGCCGTGCGTGTGCTGCAAACAATGGTACGGCCACGTTCCGCCTTGATCGCGAAAGTGCGGATGCTCTTTGGGGTGCCAGTCGCGCGTCGCCACCACGTAAGGAAAGAGCGGCATGATCCGTTGCAGTGGCCCGAAGATCCGGTTGCCTTCCGCGACCGGCAAGGCGCCGCCGGGAAGAAAATCGTTTTGGACGTCGACGACGATAAGCGCATCACCCGAACCGACCGTTTGCATCGTTACCTGCTCTGAATCTGGGCGATCCACATTTCGACCGCACCGGCAGCCGACGGAAGTATCGCCGTGAGGTTGTCGCAGCCGGCGCTTGTGACGACGGCATCGTCTTCGATGCGCACGCCGATGCCCCGGAAACGATCGGGTACGGTGGCGTCGTCAGGCTGGAAGTAAAGACCCGGTTCGACCGTTAACACCATGCCGGCTTTTAATTTTCCGTAGCGGTAATTTTCGGTGCGCGCCTTTGCGCAGTCGTGGACGTCGATGCCGAGCATGTGGCTGGTGCCATGCAGCGTGTAGCGGCGGTAATACTGGTTTTGCGGATCGAGCGCTTCGTCGAGCGAGCACTTGAGAATGCCCAGGTCGATCAAGCCTTGCGCCAGCACGCGCATTGCGGCGCGATGCGGCGCTAAGAAATCGCTGCCCGGTTTGACCTCGCCGAATGCCGCACGCTGCGCTTCGAAGACGAGATCGTACACGGTGCGCTGTTCGCTCGAAAAACGGCCGTTAATCGGAAGTGTGCGCGTGACATCCGAGGTGTAGAGCGACTCGGCTTCGACGCCCGCGTCGACCAACAGCAAGTCACCTTGACGCAGCTCACCGTGATTGCGGATCCAGTGCAGCGTGCATGCGTGTTCGCCGCTCGCGGCGATCGTCGAATAGCCGACGTCGCTGGCTTCGATTCTGGCGCGCGACCAAAATGCCGCTTCGACTTCGCGCTCGGAGCGAGCGCGCGGAAGAATGCGGATGATATCTTCGAATCCGCGCTTCGTGATTTCGGCGCATGTGCGCAGTTCGGCGATCTCGTAGTCGTCTTTGATCAGGCGCATCTCGGCGAGATATGTCGCCAGCTCGGCATCATCGTCAACATTGCGAATGGTCGCTCCGCGCGAACGCAGTTCGTCCAGATAGCTTTGCGTTTGATCCATCGGCCGGCAGCGGTCGACGCCGAAAAAGAGCTGGCTCTCGTCAACGCCGCGGTGGCGTCCGACCCACAGTTCGCCGTGCACGCGATCGGCAAAAAACGCCTTATCGCCGCGATTATGTGCCGGCACGAAGAGCACCGACTGATGCGATCCGCCGGCGGGTTCCAGCACGAGGGTCGAGCCGGCTTCGCCCGGTCCGACCAAATATGCAAAATCGCTGGACGAACGGGAGCGGTAATTCGTATCGTTGGAACGCACTTGTTCTTCGCCCGCCGGAACGACCAGCACCGCATCGGGAAACGCGCGCGCAAGCTGCGCGCGGCGCTCTGCAAAACTTTCGGTTTGCTTGGGGTGCGCGACGGTAATCGGCGCCTCCAGCCACCCGCTCGACATGAAGTCCACCAAAGCTTGTGGCGTATCGGGGTCGTGGGCCGCTCTTTCGGGAGCCGCCGCGGCTTCGCGTTTTCGCGTATCCATGCTGCGCTCTTTCGCGGTCAGCGCAGCTTGCTCTTGGCCTGCCGCCGCTGGGGGGCTTCGGCTTTGGGAACCTGGCTTTCGACGACCGCCGCTTCCTCAGCCGGTGCCGAGGCCTCCGCCGCCTTGGGCGGCGTGTGTTTCAGGTTGGCCAGGGTCGCCTGGAAGCGCTTGGCCCCCGGGTCCCCGCCTTTTCGTGCTCGTGCCATAGGTCTATTGTCCCACGAGAAAGCGGTTTGGGACAACTGTCCCCAACCGCTCTCGTACGCCGGGTTTTGAGCACGTTGATCGTGAAGCCGCTCCCAAGCGTGAGTAAAAAACCGATGCCTCCGGTGGAACTGGACCCTGTTGGCATGACGCCGAGGTACGGCTGGCCATTTGTTTCCAAACGGTACCCTAAGGGAGCAAGGCGGGCTAGCGGGCGGCCTAATCTACTCGTGAGCGCTTCCCTGACAGTGGCCCTTGGACTCGTTATCTACCTCGTCGTCGAACTGGTCTTGCATATTTAAGGTCTGCACGGTAAGGCTTTTGGGCCCTAAAGCCTGGTGTGAAAGTCGTTTTCACTTTTTAGCCGGATAGGGTAGAATCAACCCTCAAACCCATCTCACGCATAAGAGAAAGTGAATGTCGTTTATGTTGGCACAAGTTGGCAAGCCCGCCCCCGATTTCAAACTCAAAAGCACCAAAGGTGCGACCAGCTCCAAAGACCTCGGAACGGAGCTCTCGCTTTCCGATTACAAAGGCCGTTGGCTGGTCTTTTTCTTTTATCCGCTGGATTTCACGTTCGTTTGCCCAACGGAGATTACGGCGCTTTCCGATCGCGCCGACGAATTCAAAGCCGTCGACTGCGAGATCGTCGGCGCGTCGACGGATTCGGTCTTCAGTCACTGGGCCTGGATCAACACGCCGCGCGAAAAGAATGGTATCGCCGGATTGAAATACCCGCTCGCCGCCGATTTCACCAAAGAAACGGCGCGTGCGTACGGTGTTCTTAATGAAGGCAGCGGCGCCGCGCAGCGCGGCCTGTTCATCATCGACCCCGAAGGCATTCTGAAATATGCCGTGGTGACCGACGACAACGTCGGCCGCAGCGTCGACGAAACGATTCGCGTGCTGCAGGCGCTGCAAACCGGCGGCCTGTGCCCGGCCGAATGGAAGCCGGGAAAAGCACTGCTGCAAAAAGTCTAGTGCCTTTGCGGATGCGCACCCCCCTCCCGTCGCTGGAGGGGGTTGCGGAGTGGGTCAACGGCAAGCCGGCGGCCGAAGAGCTGCGCGGCTTTCCGGTCCTCGTGCATTTTTGGTCGATCACGTGTCATCTCTGCCACAACGCGGCGGAGCAGTTGAAAATCTGGCGCGAGCGTTTTGAAAAGGAGGGCATGATCTTCATCGCCGTCCATCAGCCGCGCTCCGAGGCCGAGCTCGACATCGAGGCCGTGCGCAAGGATGCGCGCGAGCAGATGCTCTTCACTCAGCCTTGTGCGATCGATAACGAGCATACCATCGTCGACCGGTTCCAAAATGAGTTCGTTCCTTCATACTATGTCTTCAACCGTGCACACGAACTGCGCCACTTTCAGGCCGGCGACAAAGGGCACGATCGCTTGGAAGCCGCGATCGCGCGCGTGATCGAGGAGCCGGCCGAGGACGAAGTGCTGCAATAAATCGTGCCGTCGTTGGGTAGACTCTGGGGCGCAACACACTCGAGGAGGTTATCCGTGGACGCAATTAAGCTGCTCAAAGAAGATCACAAGAAGGTCAAAGCGCTCTTCGAGGAAGTCGAGGGACTGGGCGAGCGCGCGGCGACGCAGCGCAAGAATCTGTTCCAGAAAATCGATCAGGAACTGACGCTGCACGCGAAGATCGAAGAGACGCTGTTCTATCCGGAGTTCAAGAAACGTGCCGAGGACAGCGAAGAGCGTGATGAGATTCTGGAAGCATACGAGGAACACGGCGTCGTCAAGGTCATGATCGGCGAGCTGGAAGACCTCGATCCGAAAGATGAAAAGTACAAAGCGAAACTCACAGTGCTTAAGGAATTGGTCTTGCACCACGTGAAAGAGGAAGAAGGCGAACTTTTTCCGATGGCGCGGGAGTTATTCGAACCGGAAGAACTGAACAAGATCGGTGATCGGATCGTCGCCGCGAAAGAAAAGGCGGGAGCTAAGCGCTAAGGCCGCGCTCGCGGCCGCGACGTCGAGACCATCGCGACAAACGCTATCTGGAACCAGACGTTGGCGATAATCGCCAGTGCCACTTCGCACAGGGCTATCGCCAAAGAAGCGGGAGAGAGGCCGGCGGATGCCGCGTGCACCAATCCGCCGGCGCCCCTCACAAGCAGAAACGGGATGGCGATGGTAACGACGATCGCAAGCTGCAGGCCAAAGAGGCGCCACCAGCGGTCCGATTCAACGAAGTTCCAGGAGTCGACCAAAGCCTTTCCGACCTTTTGATATCCCATGTGCTCGACCGTGAAAAACGGCGTAGCCAGGCTAAACTTTACCGCCAGCCAGATCCACAGCGGCGCCAGGATGACATAAAGCGCGCCCCAATTCATCGAAATCCCGGTAAGCCGTGTCATGCCCGCCATTATTCCAAGTTGGAGTATCGTGAATATCAGCCAAATGGTGATGACGCCGATGGATTGCGATACCGTCATCCGGTACGAAGGCACGACAAGTCGCGTAGCCGAGGCGATCGCCGAAAGCGTGACGAGAAGCTCGAGCGCGGAATTGACCGCCTCATCAGCAATGGCGTAGCGGGCAGTAAGGAAAGCGGCAGCGATCGCTATTCCGGCATACCACCAGAAACGTTCGCGTATCACGAACCAAAGACGGCGCCGCCCGAACGCATACAACTCGCCGGGCGTACCTTCTGACACCACCCTCATCGCCCGGCGCAAATTCGTGTGCGTGAAGCGGAGATCATCTCCGGGCAACTAAGACGCCCGGATGAGCGTCGCCGCGCTGGCGGTTATTGCCGTAGCGATTCTCGTCCTGGTCGCGCTGGCCAAACGCATCGGCGTGGCCTATCCGATCGTGCTCGTCCTGGGCGGCATCGCCCTGGGTTACATTCCGGGCGTGCCGCGCGCGGAATTGCGTCCCGATCTCGTCTTCTTGGTTTTTCTTCCGCCGTTGCTCTATTGGGAAAGCGTCACCGCGCCGACCAGCGGATTCTTGGCCGGCGCGGCCTGGATATTCCAACTCGCAGTCGGGCTGGTCATCGCCACAACAGTTGCGGTCGCTTTCGTCGCGCACCGCGTCGACCCGGCCATGGGGTGGCCGGCCGCGTTCGTACTCGGCGCGATCGTCTCGTCAACCGATGAAGTCGCGTTCGCAAGTATCGCCGATAAACTGCGCGTTCCCCGCCACCTGATCGCGACGATCGAAGGCGAGAGTTTGATCAACGACGCAACGTCGCTGATCATTTATGCCGTCGCGATCGGCGCGGTCGTCGGGCAAGTGTTCACCCTCGGGCAAGCTGTCGAACAGCTCGTCATTTCGGTCATCGTCGCGATCGCGATCGGGTTGGCAGCCGGCGCCGCGATCGTGACGGCGTGGCATTTCACCCGTGACGATGAACTGCAGCCGGTTATTTCGCTGATGGCTCCCTACCTGGCCTATTTGCCGGCGTACCATTTCAAGGTTTCCGGCGTGCTTGCGGTGGTCGTGACGGGAATCTTCGTCAGCCGGTTTACGCCCCGCGTGCTAACGCCGCGCGCACGCCTGCGCGCGACGGGGTTTTGGGTGACGATCGTCTTCGTCGTCAACGCTTTCATCTTCGTGCTGGTCGGAATGCAATTCAATCCGATTCTTCTCGAGAGTCTCACACGCTACTCGGCTTGGCATTTAACGTGGCTTGCGCTCGCGATCTGCGCAACCGTCATCATCGTGCGCCTGGCGTGGGTGTACGGTCAGGCGCTCATTCCGTTCACCAACGAACCCGAACACGAACGCGGCCAAGCGGATTGGGCGCACGTCAGCGTTCTGGCTTGGACGGGAATGCGCGGCGGCATTTCGCTCGCGGCGGCGTTGGCGTTGCCGCTGATGATCGGTACGGCCCGCTTTCCGCAGCGCAGTCTCATTATTTTTCTCACCTTCGCGGTGTTGCTCGCCACGCTCGTGGGACAGGGCGGGACGCTGCCGTGGCTGCTGCGGATCCTGCGCATCCGCGAAGACGACCAAGACGAACGCGAGGAACGCTTAGCGCTCTCGCGCATCGCGCGCGTCGCCCTTATCCGGCTGGCGCAGCTGCGCAAAGAGAAAAAGGTGCCCGCGCCGATCCTGACAGCGCTGGAGCAGCATCATCGTTCACGCTGGCGCGAGTTCGCCGACGCCAAAGAAGGCGAAGAGTATCGCGAGCGCGTGACGTCGCAGTATCGCGCGATCGAACACGAACTTATAGCCGTTCAGCGCGATGAGCTGCTCCGCTTGCGCAACGGCGGGAAGATCGACAACACGGTCATGCGGCGCTTTATTACGCTGCTGGACTTCGAAAACGAAGAGATCGCTCTGCTCAGCACGAGCGGCCACACGGATATCGACCCCGAGCAATGAGTTACTCTTCGCCGTCGAAATAATCGAGTGACTCGCCGCGCATGACCCTGCGCTCGGGCGAGCGGACGATCCATTTGTCGCTGTCGGGGTAGTGCGTAGACTCGCCGAATGGATTGTCGGCAACGACATAGATGACGAGATCTTCGGTCCCGTCATTTTTTAATTGGTGCGGCTGGCCAGGCCCGAAGATAAATGCGTCGCCGGCTTCGATCGGCGTCGTTCCGTCTTGGTGCCGCACGCTTCCGGTCCCGGTAATGACGTGGTAAAACTCCCACTGCATGCTGTGTGAGTGGTAAGGATACGGGACGGCTCCGGGCGGAATGCGCGTGATCTCGACGTCGAACGGGTGGCGCTCTTCCAGATCCATCGACTGCGGCTGACGCCCCAGCGCTTCGGAAACCTGAATCCCTGCGCCGCTGAACGTGCCCTTGGGCGATGTCCATTTCAGCTCTTCGAGCGTCTTCGTGTTTACTTTCTTCATATAGGTTGATTTCGGACTGCCCAAGAGTTTTCATCGTTGCGCCGAAGCGTCGCACATGAGAATCATTCATCCGATCGCGCGCGTACTGCTCGGCTTCATTTTCGGGGTGCTCGGCCTCAACGGTTTCTTGTGGTTCTTCAAGGCGCCGCCGCTAACCGGACCGGTCGGCGAATTCCAAGCCGCGATAATAGCCTCGCATTTCATCTGGTTCACGTCGGGCGTGCAGGTCATCGCGGGTTTCTTGCTCCTGTTCAACCGCTACGTGGTGTTTGCGGTCTTTGTCCTTGCCGCGGTTCTGGCAAACATTTTGGCCTACCACATTACGATGATGCCCGCCACGATCGCGCCGGCGTTGGTAACCTTGGCGCTCTGGTTTATCGTTGCATGGCCGTTGCGCGCGTATTTCTCGCCGCTATTTGTAGATAAGGTTACGTTGCCGTCACGG
Source organism: Vulcanimicrobiota bacterium (assembly GCA_013036105.1). Classification (GTDB taxonomy): domain Bacteria; phylum Vulcanimicrobiota; class Vulcanimicrobiia; order Vulcanimicrobiales; family Vulcanimicrobiaceae; genus Rubrimentiphilum. The sequence goes on along the minus strand of JAAXCX010000002.1, from coordinate 77,185 downwards.
TAAGTCGTGCAAGGGCGATTTCGCCCGCTCGCCGCATGCGTGCCTACGCCTACACGTTGGCCACGACCGGAATCGTCCTCGCATTTGCGCTGACGGAGTGGGGTGCGGAGCGTTTCATTTCCGAACGCTCGCGCGCCGCGTCAACGGCGGTTGAAATTTCCATCGTCATCATCGCGGCACTCGCCTTTCGTCCCGTGCATCAGCGGGTCGACCAAGCGATCGAGTCGGCCTTCTCTAAGAAGAAGCGGCAGGCGTTGGCCGCGCTCGCCAAGTTTCGTCGGGAGCTGACGTCGTTTAGCGATTCCGGCCAGCTGCTGCGGCGGGTCATCGAAGCGGTTGGGCAGCATTTGGAGGCGCGAGCGTGTGGAGTGTACGTTCGGCGCGAGATATTTCGCGCCGAGGCGTCGTCGTTCGATGCTTCACTCGAGGACGTGCCGCTCGATGATCCGCTGGCGGTGCGCCTGCGCTCCACTGGAACGCCGGCTAATCTGCCGTCGCTTCACTCGGCCGCGCGCGGAATCTGGGCATTCCCGATGACGGCGGCCGGCGATCTTATAGGTTTTGTTACGGTGGACTCGGCCGACGAGTACGACGCCGACGAAATGCAGATGCTCGGCGGCCTCGCGCAGGATCTGGCCGTAGCGCTCGGGTCGCTCGATCCGCACCTCCGGCCGCGAAGCTCGCGCGTTCCCAATAACATTCCGGCCAATCTGCCGCGGCTCGTCGGCCGCGACCGCGAGCTTGGCGAACTGCGCGCCGCGCTTGAGCAATCGCATCTGGTCACGTTGACCGGCCCGGGCGGTGTCGGAAAAACCAGCGTTGCGCTCCGGTGCGCCGCCGATGCCATCGACCGTCGCGCGGACGGTGCGTGGTTCGTCGATCTCGCTCCGATCGCAGATGGGGCCTTGGTCGCGGCAACCGCTCTAGCCGCGCTTAGCGCCGGCGGCGGAGAGCACGATAGCGACCTCGAGCGCCTTATCGAGCATCTGCGTCCGCGCGACGTATTGATCGTGCTCGACAATTGCGAACAAGTGGTTGCGCACGTTTCTAAGATGGCCGCGCAGATACGGGCCTCGTGTCCGGGCGTGACGTTGTTGATCACGAGCCGTGAAGTGCTGCATCTCGAAGGCGAGCAAGTCTATCGTCTAGGCTCTTTGCATCCCGATGCCGCGGCCGAACTCTTCGCGCAGCGCGCCGCGAACGTCACCGGCGATTTCGATGTGAATCTGTACGCGCAAACGGTAGCGGAGATTTGCGAACGCTTGGACGGTATTCCGCTCGCAATAGAGCTTGCCGCGGCACGGACGAGCGCGCTTGGCCCCGGGGAAATTCTGGAGCGTTTGCGCGAACGCTTTCGTTTGCTTACTGGTGGCTCGCGCGACGCGCTCCCGCGGCAGCGAACGTTGGCGGCGGCGATCGAGTGGAGTTACGATCTGCTTGATGCCGGCGAGCAATCGCTCTTTCGCAGGCTGGCCGCTTTTCGCGGCAGTTTTTCTCTTCCGGCGGCGGCCGCCGTTTGCGCCTACGGCGGTGTATGCGACGAGTATCAGGTACTCGACGCGCTGACCTCACTGGCGAATAAATCGCTCCTGACGGTAACCATTGCGTTCGCGACGCGTTACCGGCTGCTCGAAACGATCCGTGAATTCGCAGCAGAAAAGGCGGCCGGCGACAACGACGCCACGAGCGCTGCTTCGCAGCACGGCGCATACTTCGCCGCGCTGGCGTCGCAAGCGTACCACGAGTTCGATTCGCGTCTTCCGGAGGAATGGCTCGAACGGCTGTCGCCCGATCTCGATAACTTTCGCGCGGCGCTGGAGCGAGCGCTTCAAGGCGCCGGCGATCGTCGCGCCGGCGCTCAAATGGCGGCTGATTGCGGTCCGATCTTCATGCGCTTGGATCTGCTGGCCGAAGGGCTGCAATGGTGCGAGCGGGCGCGGACGGTGTCCGGTCTGCCCGCCCAGACCGCCGGCAGAATGGAATACGTCGCTTCGATGATGCACAACAATCTGGGAGAAAACCATGAAGCGCTGGCGTCCGCACAGCGCGCGGTTGCGCTTTTGGAGCAGACCGCGGACGAACGCGGTTTGATTCGCGCGCTTTCGCAAGTTGCTCAGCAGCTCGCGCGCGCGCAACGCTTTGAAGAAGCTCGTGCGCCGGCGGCGGAGGCGATCCGCCGCGCCCGGCTTCTCGGAGAACCGCGCGTGCTTATCGCTGTGCTGCGCCGCTGTGCCTACTCGTTGCCAGCTGCAGATATTGAAGACGCGCGCGCGCTGTTTTCGGAAGCACTGGAAGCGGCGCGCGCAGCACGCGATCCCGAGGAAGCGTGCATCGTCCTCGAATGGTGGGCGTCTAGCGAAGCCGCGTCAGGATCGTTTGAACGCGCCAAATCGCTCGCGCTGGAAGGGCTGAAATGCGCCGGCCGCAACGCGCAGATGTCGCTTGAGATTCAGCTGGCGGCGTGGACTTTGGCGCTCGGCGACCCTGAAGAAGCGGGCGCGCATGCGCGCGAGGCGCTAACGCTTGCGGTGCGGGCGCAGCATCCGCTCGCCCGCGCGATGGCATTGGCCTACTGCGCGCCGCTGCACGCAGCACGCGATCCGCAGGGAGCCGCGATGCTTTTTGGCTACGCGACCAAGTGTTTGGAGCAGCTCGAGTGGAAAGTGCAACCGGATGATGGCCTGGCGTTAAAAAATGCGTCGCTCGCCATCGAAGCGCGCCTCGCCGATGGCGAATTCAAAACCTTGCTCAAACGCGGAGGCGAATGGAGCGAGGAAGAAGCGCTTAAGGTGCTCGCTCCCTAAGTCAGCACTGCGGCGGGAAACTGAGCGTTCGCACCTCGCTTGTGATCGTATCCGTGCATTCCTGGTTGAGTGTGTACGTACCCGAGTCGCCCGAACATCCCGTGACCGGCGTGAACGAGCCGGTGATGCTCGCTACAGTTCCCGTGTTACTGTATGTGCCGGTCGTCGAAAACGTGCAGGTCGTTCCGCTCGGGTAGTTGATAACGATCGCGCCGCTCAGCGCATTCGACGACGCGACGGTCAGCGAGATTTGCGCCGCAATTCCGCCACCGGGCGTGGCCGCCGCAATGGCGCCGCCCGCGTTCGAACCATGCTGCGCGAGCGTCGTCGTGGCTGCGCCTGTGCCGGCGATGCCGTCGTGAAACGTGCCGCTGTAGTCGCCGGATATATTGGATACTTGCGCGATGACCGCCGGCGTGCTCGACCCATTGTTACAGGCCGCGAGAGCAAGGCAGCTCGCTAGTGCTAGCGCGCCAAGAGAACGCAATGGTTTCGTCATTATTCTTCGTCTTTTGAGGGCGGGCGCCGCGCGGCCTGTTTTTCGCCGGCAGGCTTGACCCGGACTGGCGCCATGACACGAGTTTTGTGGCCGTCGGTTGTGACCGTTACTGCGCCATCTTCGTCTGTACGGAAAATGCGTGCGCCGAAACGCTGCAGCGTTTCGAGCGTTGAAAGCGCGGGGTGACCGAAAAGGTTGTGGCCCCCGACTGAGATGAGGGCATACGCCGGGTGCACGGCGCTGATGAACGCAGGCGTCGAGCTGTAGGCGGATCCGTGGTGTCCGACCTTGAGCACGTCCGGGGTGCGCGTTATAAATTATTCTCAGATTTTGTCAACCTTTGAGTTCGCGCGACCTGCGTGGTTTATTCGACCGATCGCACTTTGGTTCGAAGCACCTGCGTGGTAAACTCGGGTTTTTGTGAGGGATTTTGGGGCTTCGTGCCTTCGCTTTGAGATGGCACGGAGCCTAGAAAGCCGGCCTGTTTCGTTCGCCGCAGCTGTCGATTTTGGCCGTCATTTTTGAGTTCGAAGCAGCTGCACGGTTTATTCGTATTTTCGCGCGGCCTGACGGCCTACCGATCGCAGCGTTCTTTTGTTTTCGTCGGGCCCATGCTCGGCAAACCTGCGTTTTTTTGAGCTACAGCATCTGCTTACGGAGCAGTGCCTTCCAGCGGGCTTGCGCCAGAGATTTGTATTCCCGGCCGCTCTCGAGATCGATCTTCCGGTTGATCTCGCGCAGCGACCAGTACGCGCAGAAGGCTGGGTTCAAAGAGACTTGGTGCTCGTGACCGTGCCAGCGCGCGGTGACGATTCCGTATCTCTCCAGAACCGAGATCGAATTTCTTGTTCCGCGGCCTCGACCGAGCAGAGTGGACATCTTTTCTATCGGGACATTGTTGGCCCAAGCAAGTAGAAGCAAAATTCTTGACAACGGGGCGTCACCGAAGATCTTCCACTCCTCGCCGGCAATTTGATATTTGGCCAAGCGGGGACCATTGTACTTTCGAGGTTTTTTCTTGAGCCGGTCGTTTGGCGTCGGGAACTGGCGGGCCAGGCAGCGCGCCAGGTCCCCGATGCGCAAGAAAAGCGGGTGGTGCGGATCGAGCGCCCACATCTTGTCGCGCGCGGGATTCTTTATTCTACGCCCCGGCGGACCCGTGAGCGTCCTGTAGCCGCCCCACGGGAAATCGATGGCAAGCCGTTGTCGTTTGAGTTGGTTGAGCAGTCGGTTGACGCGAGTCTTGTGTAGGGTAGTAACAGAACTTAACTCTCGTGTCGTCAAGTTGCCGTGTAGCGACAAGGCGATGACGATTAATGTTAGCGGTCCCGAACCGTAGATCAGAGGAGGAACGTCCACCTTCCGCCTAGGCATTCGACGATTTTCGGCCTAGGATCAGTCCGGCCTGGGAATGGTTGAGGGCGGGCGGACACGCGAAGGGTGCTCTGGAGCCCCTTGCCGGATACCCTAGTATATGGAAGATAATAACTGGGACCCTGAGGATCCGGAGCAACAGCCAGCCTGGCGCGCAGCTTCTGTTTTGGCGGTTTTGCGTGGGCTGGAGTTTGAGCGAGATGAAATTCGCTTTGCACGCGGTTCGAAGTCCGGCGCTCTTCAACCGTTGCAGACGATCAGGTTCGCGTGCGGTTGCGTTGCGACCGACGATGCCGGATGGCAGTCTTGCGGCGAAGGACTTCACGCCACGCTGAGCGCCGACACGTCACGCAGTCCGTTGGTCGCGGAGTTTATCGCACTTCGGCGTGTATTTGACGCGGTGTTAGCCGAGGCGTGGAGGAGGCGCGGTGGTGAGCCGGATCACTACTATGAGTTCCATGAGGCCCGCGTAAAAAAACTGTTCTTGCCCTTCGAGTAGTGGAAAGAAAACGCCGACCTCTGCGGAGAGAACGTGTGGCAACGTGGAATTCTTGTCGCAAGCCTAACGTCGGTCCCAGGCGCACAGGAGATCGCGTTGCATGACGGCGCCGGATCGAAGAGAGGCGAGTTTGTTTTAGAGTTGCGTGGCGAGAATGGCGGCAAAGCGATTCCCGCTAACATTCCCGGAGCGATTGCGGCGATCTTCAACGAGTAGCGTTTGCTGCTTTTATAAGTTTTCCCAACCGGGCGCGCGCGACTTTGCGGAGCATCCGGTACTCATCCGAGTGGACGACGATTTCGCGCATCAACGCCTTGAGTTTTTTGGCTACGATGAATTTCGGATCCAGCTTCACTAGCCGATGTTTTTTGAACCAGCGCGTGCATACGATTCCCTGTTTTTCCCAGTGGTTGACGATCAGCATCGTCGAGACGCTTCCCAGTCCCAGCAACTTATAAATCGTCGACATGTCGGTTTCGCCAACGGCGCAGATGAACAGCAGGATGCGCGAGCGCACCGGCGATTGAAAAATGTGATCCGTGCGCTCTGCAGTGAGATTGCGATCGAACGGCATGTGCCAGCGCGCGCTTGCGCGGTTGATGCGTTGCCCCGGCCAATGTTTGTCTAGTGCGAGCAAGAGGTGCAGGAGGGGACGGTAGATCGGCAGTTGCCGGTTGAGGGCGACATATTTGCGGCCGCCGGCATAGTCGCGTTTAACGACGAGGCCTGATTTGCGCAGCCGCTCCACCATGTCCCAGGTCTTGTGCGAGTCAGATTTTATCGCGCGGCCGATTTCTCGTACGGTCATTGGTCCGTTGATGGCTAGGCATATGAGAACGCGATCGCACCCGCCGCGTCGGAAGATCCACGGAATAGGCGTACGCACGGTCTTAAACGGACGGCTTCGTTTCCGATGCGGCGGCTTGTAGCGCACGTCAAGCGGTGTCTGGGCCTTGCGATGCGCCAACGTCCTGGACGCCGGGTTGTAGCGTTTGAATTCCTCGAAGCGAGTAGAAATACGATGCATGTTTCAATCGATAACGTCAGTTGCGTTTTCGGCTTTCGCCGGTCCCTTTCAGCGCTTTTTGGTTTTATGATCAGCGAGAACCGATGCCGCGACCCTGCGCTCGTTTTTGTTTCCGGTGTTCATTAAAGAGCCGGCCATGGCCGCGACCTGGTCGCGGGTGTGGGCAATCGGTTTGTGGCCTTTCGGCGAGGTCCGCGTGTCCGATAAGGCTGCGCCAGCCACGCTTCGTACCTCAGTATCTCGGCTGGTGCGAAGCAGGTTGGAAGCAATGTGATCGACTTTTTGGCTCGTGTGTCCGGCGGGCTTTGAGGTCTTGGCCATGAGGTTTCTATCCTTATAAATTAGGTGGATGCCTTACTCGAGTGCGATGATAGACTCTCAGAGTGACAGCTGGGTGGCACTTTGCGGGAGCAACAATAGTATGGTGCTGAAGAAGGCTTGGGGTCGAAATAGGGTCGCGCTGCCCAGCGATAAATCGGGCGACGGAGGGTTGTGGGCGTGCCGTGGAACGATAATTTGCAGGGGGCCGCGCTTGAAATTGCTGCGAGCGATGACAGGCGGTTACGCGTACTAGCTGGACCAGGCACGGGAAAAACCTTCGCGATCAGGCGTTACGTCATGCGGCTGTTAGAGCAAAACGTAGACCCTCGGCGGATCCTAGCGGTTACGTTCACTCGAACGGCCGCGCGAGATCTGCGCAACGAGCTTTCTGAAATCGGTGTGCCCGGGTGCGACGAAATTTGGGCAGGCACGCTCCACGCATTTTGCTTCCGTACGCTCTTGCGGGCATCTGCGCTCGAAGCTCACGACCGAACACCGCGCCCCTTGCTGCCGGTGACTCAAAACGGCATTCTCGGCTTCGAATACGCGCCGCTCTTGATTGATTTGGACAATCAGGAGGTTTTCGGTAACAAGAGGCGCCGTATAAAACGCATCCGCGAGTACGAAGCGGCCTATGCTCGAACGCAGCAAGACGAAGCATTTGCGCAGAGGGACGAGGTGGATCTTCAATTTCAGGAGGCGTTGTTATCGTGGCTGCGCTTCCACCGCGCAATGTTGATCGGCGAACTCATTCCAGAAGCGCTTCGATACTTGGACGACAATCCTACCGCTGACGAACATCACGCCTTCGACCGAATTATCGTCGACGAATATCAGGATCTCAACAAGGCGGAGCAGACAATTATCGACCGCTTGGCGGAGAACTCCGTTTTGGCGATCGTTGGAGACGCGGACCAATCCATTTACGCCTTCAAGTATGCAAATCCGGAAGGGATAGCGGACTTCTTGCAACGTCACGGCGATACAGTTGACAAATCGCTATCCGAGTGTCGTCGTTGCGGTCAAGACATAGTCGCCGTAGCTAACAGCGTCATTACGAATAATCATCTCGGTGAAGCGTCCTATGTTCGGATGTCTCCAATGCCGGCCAATCCGCGCGGCGAGATCCATGTAGTTCAGTGGACAAACCTGGATGCAGAAGTGCAAGGGCTTGCGGCCTACGTTGCTTATTTGATCGCCGATCGTGGATATCAGGCCAAAGACTTCCTGATACTATGTCCGCGTCGTCGTATCGCCTACCAACTCCGAAATGAGTTGCGCAATCTTGGTGTTGACGCGCATAGTTTTTTTCACGAAGAAGCTCTAGAAGAAAATGGGGCGCAGGAGGCATACGCGCTCCTCACGCTCCTGTGCAATGTCGAGGATCGGGTGGCTCTTCGCTTTTGGCTTGGTTTTGGAAGCCAAGACTGGCGTTTCAAACAATATTGTCGTTTGCGAGACCTTTGTCAGCAGACCGGGGAATCGCCATTTGGCACCCTGGATCGCATGAGTCGAGGTGATCTTAATGCTGCGGGTTTTGCGCAAACACTCGCTCGATTTCGGCTCTTGCGACAGCGGCTTGGCCAGTTGGCCGAAGTGACAGGTCCGGCCCTCCTAGATCAGCTATTCCCCGCCGGTACCCAGTGGGCTGAGTCGCTTCGTGAGATACTACAGGGGAGCGAAATCGAAGAAACGGCAACTTGCGCGGATATCCTCAGCACGCTAAGCGAATATATATCGCAACCCGAAGTACCGGAGGAGCCCGACTTCGTCAGGGTTATGAGCTTGCATGCGTCCAAAGGCCTAACGAGTAAGGTTGCGATCATCGCGAGCATCGTAGACTCACTGATTCCGAACGTAGATACAGACCTTCCGCTCAATGATCAGGAGAGGACGCTAAGGGAACAGCGCCGGCTCTTTTATGTGGCGGTCACGCGACCCAGGGAAATTCTTGTGCTATCGTCGCCCGCGCGAATTAGTGCGCCAATGGCTCCGCAGATCGGAGTGAGACTATCACAACAGGGTCGAACGTTGCCAAGCCGCTTTCTCCGTGAGATTGGCGTGGGTCATCAGACGAAGTCAGGAAACTCGTGGACAGATTCAAATTTCAGCTAGAGCGAGCGCGAGCGCTAGCGCAGATCAGACCTCAAGGACCTGACGGTTCATCGCGATAGGCGCCCTAGAAGTGTTTTAGTGACAAGCCATGGCAACTGCAAAACAGATAGTTTTCCTTAAGAAGCAGTTCGAGTTTCCGCGGGCGCATTTTCTTCAATATCGCGGAAATCTAAACGTCAGCGTGGGCGATGACGTATCCATCGCGTTTCTGCAGGCACGCGACGGACGGAGCTTGGTCCCTAAGCAAGCCTGTGTTGCAATAACTGCCGTGTCAAGGCCGCCTGCGCTAATCGAATACGCGGTTCCCTTCTTGGCGAATAGAATGGCTGGGACTCAAGCAGCAGCAGCGCCAGTCGACATCAACGAGTTCCCATCGAAAGTGGCGTACGCTGTCCGAGCTATCGAGGAGAAGCTGAGCGCCCGCGCGCTTACCCTGGCGAAATCTTTGCGTTGGCGCTGTAATGCGCATGGAACCCAGCTTGTCCTGAAGACGGATCTCGCGCCGTTTTCCTGGTCGCTGGACGCGAGAACTTGGTTTACAGTGTATGGATCTTTCTCGATCGAACAGACAGAGTGGCAGTTTGAGTATCTCGACTCAATCATCGAGCCGGAAGAAGGGGAATACGAGCCGCTGCCGGCTGAGCCACTGGCGTTCGAGTTGCTGATGGAGGCTCAACATCTGCAATTTGATAACCCCCGTAGTGCCCTAGTTATCGCCGTCGCCGCGGCCGAAGTTGGGACGAAGCGGTGCTTGAAGTTCATCGATCCAACCTTGACCGAGATGCTCGAATCTCCCAAGAGTCTCCCGATCGTTAATCTTCTCGAAAGCTATTACCCGAAGGACTCTCGCGCGCGTATTGTTCCGTCGATCATTGTTCAGCTTAGGAAGGCTGTGTTTGAGCGCGACCGACTTGTGCATGCCGGAGCATTCACACTGGAGCGCAAGCAACTTGGCCGACGTCTTCGCGCGATCGAAGATCTCTTGCGTCTTTTCGACGTTCAGATGGGCCATGAATGGGCTGAGAAATTCATCAGCGGGGACACGCGCCTGGAGCTCGGCTTGCCAAAGTTAGATCCGCCATGAGGCCGCGAGCGTTACTGCGCCGTCGCTAGGTTATTCAGGCGTGTGCTCAAACAGGACGTGGCATGCAGTCGGCAGAGTCGACCAGCTTATCGCGCGGGCTGGAAATTGTCTCGCGTATCGCGCGTAGCGGCCTGACGATTTACGACCGAATCGCCATAGGGGACACAACCTATTGGCTGCCGGCACCTGAGTTGGAGGCTGTCCTTGACGAGTCACTTCGAAACCTCGATCTCCATGGCTTTCCGTTGCGCACAAGGTCGAAGGTTGTAAAGAGCGCGATCTGTGGTGCGCTGGGGTACCCACTTCCGAAAGCATTCACCAAGGCGCAGCCACGATTTCCGGGTCAGCAGTTCGACGTTTACACTCAAAAATCAACGAACCTCCAAATCTGGAACGAGGAACTAGAACCCACTCGGCGCTACGTGCTGCTTCATGTTACAAATAGTGATCTTGTAGACAAGGTGAAAGTGGCTACAGGTGAGCGGCTGACGGAACTGGATACGACGGGTACTTTGACACAAAAATATCAAGCTAGTTTCTTGGCGGGTACATTACAAGCCGAGCTGGTTAGTTCCGTCGATACAGCTAATTTGGCGCCGGTCGTATCAGCTGAGCCATGGCAGCCACAGATGCGTTCCGTAGACTATCCGAAGTCTGATACTCTACTATCAATTGCAGCCTTGTTTGAGCCTTTAAAAAGGCTCGTTGGGCGAACATTTGTAGATCGCGGGTCGACACAAGATCGTAATCGTGCCGGAGATTTGCATCGCCTTGTCTGTGCCGTGCTCGAGCTAGATTTTGAAGATGACGGAAGCTGCCCCGACGTTAAGAATCAGCTCTTGGAAATCAAACTTCAAACATCTCCCACCATTGACCTTGGATTGATCTGTCCGAATAGTGTCGATGCACTTGATATTCCGTTCGTGGGGGATCGCCAGATCAGGCACTGTGATGTGCGTTACCTAATCGTTGGTGGCGTGACCGACGGCGCAGTCGTATCCATTACGAGCATTCATTTGGTTACGGGGCAAGATTTTTTCGCGCGTTTTCGGCAATTCGGCGGCAGGGAACTAAACAAGAAATTGCAGATGCAGTTACCGGCGGACTTCTTCGATAGTTAGCCTGCGCGGAACCCAAAAGCGAACTCTACCGTTCTATTGAGTTTTTGCTCCAAATCAGCCGAGGGGTGTCTGTTGAGCTGCTTTACAATTTTTATGATAGCCCGCGCTCCCTTTGATGTAGGATCAGGTATGGGATAGCGCTCAACGTATTGGCTAATAAATCTGCGTCGACCTGAGTATAGACGGTTGTTGAAGGCAAGATCATGGTATTTCAACATAAGCGCTGAGTTAGCCACACCTTGAATCAGAAGTAGGATATCGACGTGCGCCGGATCCAGGGATATCCAATAGCAGTCCCCATTCACAAGTGCTCCTGTGCCATCGAAGAAGAATCGCGGCTCAACGCTAATGTCAGGGAAAACGATTTTCGGATTTCCCCAAGCTGCCGGATCTTGTGGGACCCAGATTTCGTACCATTTTCGACCGCTTCTTGTTACGTACGTCCGATTCTCAAGCACTCTTCGATTCGATTCGAAGTATGACTTAGCTCTTGGATACTGCTCGAGATTGATGGTCTGTCGCTTGCCATTAACGGATTCGTGGGGATAGGCAATCTGTGCCAAATTATCACTTGAGGTAAGAGACGTCCACCGAGCTGCATCGTGATGGGTTAATAGCGGGCGAAGAATAGCTTTTTCCGGCCGGCTCGTCTTCGCAAGTAACGCCCAATCGCGTTTGATGAAAACGCTGTCAGCGGTGGTTTTTATACCGACGCGAACTTTTGCGAGGTCAGCGACTCGAAAACGGGTTGATTGATCGATCCGACTCATCCACTCTGCTTCGTTAGCTGTAGCCATTCGCCAGGCATCTCGAGGCGAAGTATCAATAGTCATTTGCCCGGAAGTGACGTTAAAGATCCGCTGGTCGACGGTGTACTGCCCGTCCTGCCCGAAATTGACAGTTTTTAAGATGCTCGACGCTGCAACACTTTCTTGGGCACAGTCCTCCTTGCGATGTTCATAGACTCGGATGAATCGAGTTGTCTGGGGAGACTTCTGCACCTGAGCAACCGAGCGTTTCTTGGCAATAATCACCGCAGGTAATACCGCCGCGGTGAACATTTTTGTGTCACCCAAGTCAATGATTTCGAGCAACTCAAATCGTGCTGCTAATTCTTGACGGAGGGCCTCTCCGCCACGTGTCGTCAGAAAGCGATTGGAAGTTATCACCCCCATGAGACCGCCCGGTTGCAATACCTCTGCCATGGCTATGAGAAAAACGTGATAAAGATCAACTCGTCCGTACAAGCCAAATTGGCGTGCGAGATCTTGCGCTCGATCCGCTCCAAGAATCTGAGTTCGAACGTAGGGTGGATTTGCGATTATGACCCGCGGTTGCGGAAGCGTAGTTTCGACATTGCGTATACCTCCGTTGCTCGCGAACAGCTGTGGTGTTCGAAACCGTTGAGTAGTAGTTATAAAATCGGCGTGAATGAATTTAGAGCGAGCTCCGAGACCAGCAAGTCTGCCTTCGGCAGCCTTGAGAGACGGTTCATGGTCCTCTATGCCCCGCAAAGTAACGTGTTCCTGATACTGCGCGGGAATAGAAGCCCAAAAAGCACGTAGCAACTCACCATCTCCGCAAGATGGGTCAAGTACTTCCAGTTGTTCTTTTGAGAACGTCAAATGTGCTGTAATCCGCTGCGCAACAAAATCGGCGAGGTCGGGCGGTGTAAAATGTGCGCCGGTTCTCTTCTGATCGCTGACCTTACGCGCGAGTCTGCTGGACTGCGCATTCAACGCCGGCGATTCTTGCAAAATGCTAGCTGCGCTCACGAATAATCTCCTCTGAAGGGCGCGGACGAACGACGCGGTATTCGCGTTCGTTCGCGCCGAGCTGCCTGAGAGAAACTCGCGTCGCGCGTCGGCAGTGCCACGACGGATGCGGCAACATAGTCATTTCAGTTATCTGTTGAAACCGTAGGACAGAACGACTGCGCGATCAAGACGTAGCCTGTGGAGAACCGATGGAGAAACGATGGAGAAGCCATATTTGTTGTGTGCGTCCTGTGGACCGCGCACTGGCTCACGCCACCAGTGGCATTTCGTCCCATGTGCAGCCGTCCAATAAGCGGCCGGTCTTTCCTTTGTGCCACTGCTTAAAAAAGAAGGCGATGTTCCCAGCGACACATCGGTCGCGAAGATCCCTCACCCACTGAACATGGAGTGGCCGGAAACCCGGTCCCGATTCGCCGCCTGCAATGACCCAGCCGATTCCCTCCAGTTTGACTCCGCCCACGGGCCCGAGCATCGGTTCCACGGAAAGAAAGCGCACTTCAGCCCTGATGTTTCTTAGCGTCTCGGCGCGCCACGCATAAGCGTTCGATTCCACGCTGGTTCCTATCCAGATATGCGGTGGACAAGCGCCTTGTCCATAGCGCTTTCCTAAATAGCGCTTCATTCGCTCTGGACGTTTTGTCAATAATTGATAAACGTGTCGGTCCGTCGCCTCCATCCGTTCGAAAACACGATCAATGTACTTGTCGGGAACATCGCGATGGAAAAGGTCGCTCATGGAGTTCACAAAGATGAGGCGCGGTTTGCGCCATTGGTTGGGCTTGTCGAGCATCTTGGCGCGCAGTACCACGTCGAAACCGTTCTGGAAATAATGGCCTTTTATGCCGCGCCATCGCTCGGCGAACCGCATCGCGTAGCAGTTATCGCAGCCCGGCGAGACCTGCGTGCAGCCGGTCACGGGATTCCAGGTGGCATCGGTCCATTCGATCTTGCTGGAGTCGCTCATACCGATTTCACACAAGTGTAGCAGGAAAAGTCATACATGTATAGATTTTACACTTTCTAATGCCAAGAAAAAGAGTCCTGGAGCATCCAGATCGCCGCCTATATGAATCGTGGTGTCGGACCATGGAAGGGCGCCTCGCGCCAGGAACGGCCCACTCGTATGCAAACGACGTGGCGCGTTTTCTGAGGAAGCTCGGATCGGTTCGAGTTTCAGAGCTGAATTCCGATCGGATCGTGCGTGTGTTGTCTTCCGTGCCGCGTTCAGTTGAGGACAGGATGAAGTCGGCTCTGGGCGACTTCTTTGCGCACGCGTTCGCGGAGCGCGTGCTTTTACGAGATCCGTTGCGAATGTTAAAGTATCAACGTAAGACCGCCGTCCACGAACGACAAACGGATTTCTTTGGCCTTCTCGAAAGGGAGGGCGTGTCTGTCTCCAAGATACGGCAGCTTGTCTGGGCGGATTTTCTTCTGCCGTGCGCCATGCGCCGCAAGCGCGGGCTCAAAGTCGGGAGAAACATCAAGGTCATCAATTCTGGTCTTTGGGTTCGCTTAGAGCGTGAATTCCGTTCTCTCGCGGTGACTCAAGGGTTGAACGAGTTGGTTCGCCGGCGGATCGCTTAGCTCTCGAACATATCCATCTGCGATTGATTCGGGCGCTTCCTGGCTGGCATTTCGGGAATTGCCGGGGCGTCGGAGTACCAGGTGATCGTGTCTCCGGCAAAACTGCCGTACTCGTGCGCGTCCGCATAGCTTGCAACCCGTCGGAGCTGCGCTCGGTCGAGCGGCGTCGCCTGCGCAAGGTGTAGGTCCTCGATTGAGACCTCTGCCCCGCGGTACAGATCGAACAGATTCTTTGTGTGTTGCGCGCACTCGGTATCGGTCAGAGCTTTCCCCTTGGCGAGACCGACCTTGCGCGATGCTTCATAGGTTTCTTGAAACGCCTTTTCCGCATATGGGCTTCGCGACAAATGCACGAGGTAGCGTCGCTGGTTGTCGCTTGATCGCAGCGGATATGCATGTGCACGAAAGCGCTTGAAGCTCAACAAATATGCCTCGACAAGCTGATCTTCCAATGTCATGCCTGGTCGCACTTTGACATGTGCGGAAGGGTCTTCCCAATAGGTGTTGCGGTAAATGGCATCGAGCTGGCTGCGATGGAGCACCGCCTGATCGCGTACGGGCGCACTATGCGCTGCCTTCGGGCTCTGCACCACCCCGCGCATCCGGCTTAACCCGGTCGCGTCAAGGTTGATGATTAGCTCTGTGCCGGGGGCGTTGAGCAATACTTGGAGCCGCTCGAAAGTCAGCACCGTTGGTCCATATGGATCGATGAACCATAGGCTGAGGGAACGGAGAGCAACTGTATTAATTTCTTGAACGATTTGCTGAATCGCATCAACCCAATCAACGCATAGGACCTGGGCGTCGATCCCGTCGTCGCGGAATCGCTGCGTGCGTTCTACGAGCTTGGCGCAATAGCTCTCTTTCACATCGACGAGCCGGACGTGGATCTCAGAATTCGGAAACTGTCTTTGCACGCTTCGCGCGTATACGCAGGCGAGCATCGCTGTTCCGTATACGGCACCTTCGGGATGGTTTGCGCTCGCGTGCAGTCCAGCGCCAGCGAACAGGTCGATCAGCCAGATGTGCCCATTATCAATCGCTTTGCTTTTGGACTGCGCAATGATTGATAGGTACTGCCCGAAGTAGCGACGCATCACCTCGAGTTTGTGCTCGGTCTGAGCGCGTGACTCGATGGTGTTGATCTCGTCAGGGTGGAAGATACTCATGTGCGCAGCGCTGCATCGGCGAACGTTTTTAGCTGTTCGTCCGTGTTAAACGCCCGTGCGCTGAAGTGCGGTGCGAATAGGATTCTGGTTCCATTAGACGACCCAACGCGGAACGGACCGCGCTCGTTCATTCTTGGCCCCTCGAATAGGGCCTCGAATTGGCGCCAGTCGGACTTTCCGTAGCAAACAATCAGCGAGCGCTTAGCCTCGCTGATGACGCCCCTGAGTAATCGCGTCCGCCGAGGAAGCATTGCCCGGCGGTACGCTTCGCGCGTGTCGAACCGTTCCGAGTAGGTCCAGGCCGAGGCGTTTCTGCTCGGATATGGGAGCAATTCACAGAGCAGCGTGTCCCCGTTCTTGCGTCCCAGATTCGTCGCCTGGTACTGGTTGCGCGTTTCGCACGTTGAAGTTGTGCCTTCTCGTCGCAGCATCAGATCGCACATCGGCCGCCATGTTCGCTGGCATTTCGTGCGCGCGGGATCGAAAAGCCGCTCGGCGCCGGCGATGCCGGTGTGGGCCTCCTTCAGATCCATGACGCGGTCAAAGCGGGATCGGATCCGAAGGTCCTCGTCCAATGAATCGTCTCTCGAGAGACCCTCTTCCATGCCGATGAAGATCACGGGCGCGTCAATTCTGCCATAGCCAACGAACTGCTCGATGCGCTTCCAATCGATCATAAGGGCGTCGCGGCCGCGACTTCATCCTGGTGCAGCGTGCGATATTGAAGGACCGCTATCGCGATAAGTTCGTTTGCGAAGAGAATGCGCGATGCCGCCAAGCGGGCGTCGTCGATGCCGAGGTCGCGGTGGCTCAGGGGGTTTTTGAAGTAGCCTATCGCGCCGGCGAACAGGTTGGAGAGCGCCACGCGCTCCGACTTGACCGCGTTTGTGTCCGTCATTGAGCCGTTCTCGCCGAACGCTTTGCGCATCAGGGTGACGCCGTAATCCTCATTGCTGAACTTGCCGAGTTCTCGGACGGCGATTTCGACTCGTTTGAACGCAGCGCTGACCGCATCATCGTATCTGCCGGCGAGAAACAGGGGCGTAGCAATCTCGGCGAGGTCAGCGCGCAGCAAATCTCGCGGGAGCAGCCCGGCTCGCGCGTACGAGCTGAAGTCTTGTCGGGTGCGTATCGTCCGGCCTAAACGGGTGACGAACAGTCCGTGGCTCACACCGCGTTCGCCGTCCGGAGCGACGAAATTCTGAGAGATCAGGTACCCGATGGCTTCGGCGATCACGCGGCGCGCCCGATCCCTCCGTTCGTGCGGCGGCCCCGGTGCCTGATTGTCATCGATGTACGCATCGCCGAGTGTCACAACGTTTGCGATATGGAATCCCCGCGTCTGCTGCGCGTTCAGATGATTCAAGACGAACGCAGCGAGATCGTACAGCGAAGCACTTTCGAGGCTTTCGACCGTTGGAAATATTTCGTTGATGCGCTGGACGGACAAGACGGCTCCTTCGGTTTGTTACTGAGGGACTTGGTATGTGACCTTGCCGTCGGCGTCTAGGAACTGCAGTTTCGCCTGGCCGTCGTTGGCAACGAACATATTGATGCGCGGCCTTCCGGTGGCGTCGTGCAGCGTGATCCGTGATTTATCATTGTCATATCCGAAGAAGAATCGCTGCAGAATTCGCTCATTTGGATATTTCGCGCGCACGGCTCGCTTTTGAGCATCTGTCGTCGCCGCGTGCCACTCAGAGATGAACCGCTGGTATTCCGGCGTGGTCCAGTCGGGCTCATTCCAGCCGATCATATATGCATTCTGGTGGCCGTTATCGTTAGCGTCGTTTACTTGCAGCAGCTGGTCAGTCTTCACCGAGTCGTACGAAAGGGTCGAGCTAGATTGAAAGCTTCCATCCTTCGCGATGCGGCCGTCCCATGCCAATGCGCCCTGTTCATTGCCCAGTTGGTTGTAGAAGACAATGCCGTTGGAATCATTGCCACCCATGCGCTTCGCCGGCTTGCCATTGATCACCGGTGGCGGGAAGTCGTCGTGATCGGTGATGATCATGGCGAGCTTTCCTGCGCGGTCGACCACGTTGATTCGATGCAACGTAATCGTGTCAAATGAGACGTTTTTCGCTTCGTGTACGGCGCCTAGCAGAAAAGCGCCGGTCGCGACCGTGCTAAGCAGAGCGTAGACGCGCAGGATTTGAATTTCGCGTCGAATCGAGTGAATTTTCATCTGAGCCCTCCTCTTGGATGCTGACCGCCGAATGCGCATTTCCATGACCTACCGCGGTTCACTTCCCGGAAGAGGGCTTGCGTACGAGTGAATTCGACGGCGGCTCCGTACGTACGCCCTTGGGCGCACGATCGCGGAAACAGATCCGGGCCCAAGACGCGAGCAAATAGTCGTGCCGCGTAGAAAATGGCGGAGTCTATCGAAACCGAATAAAAGCGCTAACCCGACTCTTTTTTGGCGACGGCGCGCTAGGCAAGTTCTGCGACGAGTCGTTCAAACATTTCATCCGCTCCCCATGCTTGCGCGGATGTGTAAGCTAGCTGCCGTTGATGATCAGCGCTGAGCTCTTCGGGTGTTTTGTAGCCCAGGTCATGTTCGGCTTCAGACCACGCGTGCTGAAAAAGCGTCTTGATTTGTAGTTCAAAGAACGCCGGCGCGCCTTCGATGTCAATGTCCCCGGGGATAGCATCTTTCGGAAGCGCCATTATGAAGTGACGACCGAAATAGCCAAAAGACCATTCCGAATCGGGAACGATCGTCTGCAGTTCGATAGGTCGAAAATAATTAAGGATTATCGCTTCGGTCGGCGCGACGTCGCACTTGTAGTACACGATGACTCGTGCTCCGATTATGTCTTGTATTTGGATAAGCGGCTCCGGATAGCGCGATTTTCCGGTTGCGTCGGTCTTGCCGGCCTTTGCGACGAATCGCTCGGGATTCTTTGCTCGCGCTACGACGCGGTCGATGTGCGCTGCCTCAGCTACGTGTCCCCGTATCAGATCTTCCAGCCGCTTGGCAATCGGGGACAGAACGGTCTCGTGCATCCGCCGGTATTCGTGGAGGAGTTCCTCGTTCATGGCGTTTTCTTGAGCCGGTCTGTGACGACGCTGCCGATAGTCGAGTACTCGGCCTCAGTCTCGCTAATATCTTCCTTGTGGAAAATCTCATCGAAGCGAGCATTTTCTGCGGTTAAGACGGCGCCGTTATTGAGCTCGACCGAACGATACATGACATGTTTATCAAACTCTTCTCGATTGAAGCGAAATTGCTCATTGAAGAGTTCGGGCCTTGGCATTCGCCGCGTAAGCGTTTCGATCGTCTCCGGGCTTAAGCCGAGATTCGCGCTAAGCCGCCGCGCGCTTACCATGCGACCTCCATAGCCGCGTGCGAGCCGTGCGCCAGCCATGAGCTCGTCGCGCACACCGGCATCAGTTGTTGCTTTTATCGCTTCTCGGAAAGCCACTGCGAGGCGTTTTGTGGCCGCTGGACCGGTCGTCGCCAACTCCGAATCAAGGAATTCGCCGATCCAATAGTCAGATAGTTCCCGAACCTCATTTATCTGTTTGTCGACAGCGTGGCCTTGCCAAAACCCACCCGCCACGGCAGGCCCCGCATATATCGCTGATTTGTACGCCCGCGCGTTTTTCATGAAGACTCGTTCGATAAATTCTACTTCCAGGCGGCGCCGATCGAGCTCTTGCGCAACCACGCCCTGGTCGGCCGGAAAGCGTGAAACCATAAGCAGTTTTGTAGCATCATCGCCGACTACGAGAAAAAACAATCCCAAGCCCGAGCGATGCGTTGTCACTCGCTGGAGGCGGTCGGCGATGGCCCTTCCGTTTTCGATATTTGGATCCTGCGCATACGCCACCACAAGGTCGCGGCAATCATTCTGCTGCACGCCGTTTTTATGACGGAACACGATGTCGATGTCGCACTCATCGTCAGCCTGCTCGTAAAGGGCGGAAAGCATAGTAAACACGCGGTTGCCGGGGCGTATCGCTACACCGCCTATCTCGATTTGGTCCTCGTCGTTCTTTCCGGGATGAACCAGGAAACTATGGGCGTTAACGATTGGCATATCGCGTCCCTTATTACCTAACGGTTACTTTAGTGCGAGCCAAACGTTATTCCAAGAAAAGCGCCAATCTGTGACCGCGTAAGCGTGGGAACAGTGGCACCGGCGGCGATTGGGCCGTTTGGTGAATATCCGTTGGCTAGGTAGTTCACTTGTCCGAGGTGCGCGCCCACACTCAAAAAGAGATAGCGGAACAAGCTGTAGGTTGCGCCTGTCGCGAAATCTACCGTCGTGGAACCCGATGCCGATCCACTATTAACGCCTGCGCCAAATGATGCGAACCAGCAGTGCTCAAGGCATCTCTGCGACATGGATACGTTTACAAAGGCAAATGGGACCGGTCGCACAGAGGATGAAACGGATTGCTGAATGGTTGCCGGTGGTGGCGTCGGCGCTCCCGGGGCTGGACTTGGGAGCGCACTATTTGCTCCGATCGCCGTAAATGTGCGTTGCGGAAGTGAACTGAAGATGAAGCCGCCCGTGACCGCTATTCGTGATAAGCATTGCACCGTCACGTCATCCAACTTGGTTGTTTTCGAATCGGTTCGGCTGGTTAATGTTAGCGTCACGACGGTGCTGCTACTGCCGGCTAGCAGGCCACCGCAGTTCGCCTCGTAGGATGATTCAAAATCCTGGGCAACAAAAAATTTATCCGGCGCTCGAACGAAAAACGGATAACTTGTGAGGAGTCCATCGATCGTGTTTGAGGCTTCGGATACCCGCTTGAGGAGGCTTTGCTTTTCGGCTTCGGTTCCGCCAGCCGCCTTCGGAATGTCGTCCGCGATTTCGACTAACAATGGACGATCGGTGTCGAGCAAATGGCGGAACGCAATGCCTGCCGTGTGAACGGCAGGGTCCTGTACAGCATTCTTTGCGGCGTTATCCGGCGCATCATTAACGAGCGCGTCAAGGTCGGAGGCTGCCGGCTCGACGGAGCGTCGAGCGCTTGGAATGCTTTGGAGTTCAATACTCTTGAGTGCCGCATCAATCTCTTTGACCGTGTTGAGCGGACCCACAAAGCCCTTCGTGCCTGAAGAGCTCGGGGGAAGTACCGACGGCGGCGGCGTCGGCGCCGCCGAGACGGTGACCGAGGCTTTGATGCTTGGGATCCACCTCAGCGGATTAAATCCATAAAAGGTTATCGTGTCCGGACCATACGCCTGTGCCCTAGTCACCGTCGTAGACGCTACGTCATATGACGTTGCTGCGGCGATCGAGGGTATTGCTGCTAAGACTGTGAGGAGGAAGATTGTGTGCGAATACTTCAATTGTTTGCTCCGTTAAAAACCCTGGGCGACTATTGGAAAAATTGCTAGTTCCTAAAAGAACGGCGTCTGAAATAATGCGGCATGCGCATGAAGCTCCAGGACCGGCGAGGGCTCAGCATCTATTGGAAGACGGGACTGCTTGCCAGTGCCGGATCACCGTGTAGCTCAGGTCGTTGGCTGAATCGGTTAGCTTGCTGGATCGCGGAATTGAGATCGGTGACAATTTGCTGCGCGCTTTTGGCGTTTCCAGCGCTGTGGCTGTATTGGTCGGATAAATAGTATGTAAACACCCCATCCCATGACCCATCGGACCACTGTGCGTCAGACGATTCTTGGGATGCACCGCACGCAGCTAGGAAAGCGACATTTTTTAGCGTTTGCGCGATGTCTTTAAAGTGCGTGGTTACTGCTTCATGGCGCTGTTGAAATTGGACGATTTGCGCGTGAATGTTTGGCGGCGGCGGAATGGTTTTGATCAGGGCGGTTGGCTGCCCGAGGAGAAGCGCGAAGAGTTTGGCGTATCCGCCGGCATAGCATGAGTCCGAAAGCCAGGAGAGTTTTGCTCCGCCCGGGATGTTCCCAAACAACCTAGTGAAATCGACATCGCGGATCGCATGCGCATCGGTCCAATCGAAGTCATATGGACACATTGCATCGTGTATGGCGATCGTGTTCCCGGAGGAGTCAGTTTCTGGTACCGGAGCTCCGTGACCGCTATAGAAAAATGTTAGGCGGTCACCACTTGCTGCACCGCTCACAAGAGTTCTGAGGGCGTTGGTGATTGTAGAAGTGGTTGCTGCGGCATCGATCAGCGTAACGATGGATCCGGCGGTGTATCCGGCATCATTAACCAGGATATCCCTAACATGATTAACGTCGTTTACGCATCCGTTGAGCTGGTTTTGCGGGTCCGGATAGTTATTTATGCCAACGAGTAACGCTTTTTTCATATGTTCTTTTTTTGGCGGGTTAGGGTGGTGTAGAGCTTCCCGATGCTGCGTGCACGGCAGCTGAAAACAACGTGTTCCATCCTAGTCCGGCCGTAAAAATCGGGATGATCTGGATGAAAAGCGGTTTAGTCGGATCGAACGCGTTACGATAGACCGCTGGAAAGACGACCATTGCGATGATGACTGCCGCGACCAGCCAGCCCCACACCCCGTGCACATCCCAACTTCCGTTTTTCTGATAAGCGGCGAAGAATGGTTGAACGATGACGCCAGCAACGAGCGCTAGCCATTGGGGTAGCCAGGAAACAGAAGGCGCCCCGGGAGCTGGTGGCGCGATGTCCTTTGCAGTATTCGCTGATCGCACATCCGCGAGGATGTTAAAGTAGCGGACAAAACCGTTCATCAATTTCTCCAAGTCGTCGAGAAGTTAAAAAAGCGCGATTACGCGCGTGCATGCGCATTATGCACGGCCTGTAGTCCAAACTCTCCGTTTTAAGGAACGCGCAACGCATGGACACGGCAGCTTCAACGGTATCGCGATCGTATAGAAACGGAAGCGTAATCGGCTAGTCGACGTATTGCCACGTGCAATCTTTGCCGTGGTGGTCGCGCCAGTGATCACAAGGCGCGAATTTCGTCCCCTTTTTTACCTTATCCAGAGTGCCGGGGTACTGAGTGCACTCAACGGTGCCGTCCCGCGGCACGGTTTCGCCCGGTTTGTAGCTCTGCGCCATGGCCGTTCACCTCGCTTTTCAGCCAGCCCTGAAGGGCCGCATGTTTTCGGCGGCTACCTGGCTAGCCCTTTCCAGCTAGATTTGCGGCTTTTCCGTTAACTTGTAGGGACCCCATCACGTCGAGGATTACCTTCGCCTTGCTAGCTGATTTCAGCTAGCTCACTGAGCCCATTTTTGGGCTGAAGGAGTCCTACGCACATGATCAAGCTACTATCGGTCGCCCTAGTCGCTCTCGCGCTGGGATCCGGCCTAACGGCCTGCACTAGCCCCACCGCCAGGCAGACTCTCCTGCCGCGAATCACGCCTCAATGCATCGTCGACTCGCCTCCACCGCCCGGCGACGACGGTGGAACCTTGCCGGGCCACTGCTAGTCTAATAGAGGGTAGCGGGTCCAAGTGACCCGCTACCCTAACTTTTTTGAGCTATGAGTAACGTCGTCGCCACTCGCCCGGAACGGGGCACGCCCTGGTTTTCCGATATGCGGCGCGCCTTTTCCGAGGCGCGCTTTTCCGACGCGGCGATGATTTTTGACGCGCACGCAAAGAGGGCGCCGGTTGAGGCCGTGCTCCTGCGATCGCGGACGTACCTGAAACTACTAGACAATCCGGGCGCCATCGCCATGCTGACGTCCCTAAACCCGCTCTCCGAGAAGGCACATGAAGCCGAGCGACTCATGCTCCTGGGTGCCGCGAACTCGCGCAGTAATCGCTTCAAGGAGTCTGACGATTTCTTCGCGCGCGCGGCCAAGAGTGAAGCCCACCTGTTCTTTCCCGCCGAACTTCCGTACTTGCGCGGCCGGCGCTTCTTGGAGGAGCGCGATCTGAAGCGCGCTCGCGCCGAGCTTCGTCGCGTTCGCGCGCTGAACAGTTCGGATGCGCGACTCCTAGGCGATTTGCTTGAGTGCGGCCTTCTGAGCCAGGAAGAGCGCTATGCTGAGACTGCAAAGCTGCTCCGCAATCTCTTGATGTTTCTGGAGACGACGCCGCAGACATATATCGAGGAGAGCATTCACGCGCTGCGTACGCTGGCTTCGCTGGCTCGCGAGCTCTATGATCCGGCCGGTTGGGAGTTCGTTAAAGCTCGCGCGGGAATACAGCAGTGGACGGATGACTTCCGCGCGCATCAATTTCAAACTCTCAAAGCGGTCGGATGGTGCTGCGCGTTGCAGGGCGACTATTTCAACGGCTTCCGATATTTGAAGATGGCGGGTAAGATTGCTCCCACGAACGCTTGGCAAGCGATGACGTTTTTGGACCGCGCCTATTTGGCCCGATGCATTGGTGAGATGCAGTGGGCACAGGACGAGCTGAGCGAGGCTGAGGAACTGCTGCGCACGGTTCGATGGCGGGAGACCGCCGATGTCGAGCGTGTCGCATTGATCTTGGCCGCTGAGTTGTACGCGCCCACCGATTCCAGTAAGGCAGGGTCTTTTTTGGCCGAGTTCTCAGAGTTACGCGATTCTATGGATTCAGTAGTGCTCTTCCGATACGATCGGCGACTCATTGCGCTGGCCGATTATGCTGCCGGGGTCGCTAATACGTATTTCGGTAATCGGCGAGCAGCGATGGCGAATCTGCGCGCGGCGTGGGAGGTGTACGATCGTATACAATATGACTGGCGGGCCGGCCGCGTCGCGCTGCGACTTTACGAACTGACCAAGGAGGTACGGTGGTTCGAATGCGCACGAGAAAAGCTGAAGAACTATCCACGCAGTTGGTTGGCGAAAGAGCTCCAGGCCGGTAATCCGGAGCCTGAAAACCTCCCGAAGCTCACGAAGGCGGAGCGTCGCATGCTCAGGATGGTGTACGAAGGAAAGTCGACGCGCGAGATTTGCGACCAGACGGGCTTGAGTCATTATACAATTCAGAACCACGTAAATGCAGTGCTCAAGAAATTTGGAGTTCCCAATCGCGCTGCGCTGATGGCGGAGATCATTAAACTGGGCGTTTCTAACTTATAGGCATGAATTCGCTAGTCGATCTCTACAGTACCGATCTCTCGTCGCCGCGGTCAATTGGCGGCGTTAAGTAGAGTGAGATAATGGCTCAAAAAAACTAAACCCTCTCCTCTTCGGTTGGCGCCACATCCCGCATGCGCTTTCCGCGCGAACGGCGGCGATGGGCCAATATCTCCCGTATGATGCGGCCAAAATTGACTGTGCCGAGAATTCGCGCGCCTATCAAATTCCGCTCCCGATTTTTGTCATGCAAGAAGGGCCTTCCAGGGGAAGATGCGCGCGATCTGGCCGCTGAAGCGATTCGACTTCTGGAACAAACACTTGAGGACGTATGGTACAAGCAAGCAAGCCGCTTAAAGAAAAAATACCTAGCTGAAAAGGGCTAGATTTACGAGCAGGGAACCCGGGCCTTTCCGGGCAGGCAGTTGCCGCCCTAGACCGCGAGGTGGCTTATGTTCGCGAGGTCATTCTCACTACTATCGATCGCCTGTGTGCTTCTGGTAAGCACTCCCGCCTCGGCAAGGCGCATCGTCTATCCTCGTTTTCGGCACACGTCTGTCACTCTTTCATTTTTACAGGTTGATGCTGGCGTTCGCATTATGAGGGAGCTTCGGCAAATTCATGGTCCAGCCGCAACATCGCAGGCCAACCAACGCAGATCGCAGTCTGGAATTCGCAGATCGCTTACAGTTCGGACCTTTGGTCAAGCGCGTTCTAGCCCGGTTCGGCTTAGCGCCGCGGCCTGGCGTGCGGTGCCGTTTCCCAAGCCGTTCATGGGTGCCGGCAGCTCGCCTGCGAACATTCTCCGACGCCCGCAATCTGTGCGAAGAATAACTTCCGCGTCCGGTGCCAGCGTACAAGTCGCGGCGCGCGCGATCGATGTCCAAGAGATCGGCATGGCAAGATTTGACAGTCTAGACTGTACGCTACGCCCCTACGTGTTTACATTTACGTACGATCTCAATACGGCCGCGCTTCTAGGCGAACAGGCTAGGATCGCCACAGCAGCCGAAAGTCAAGCGGCTCACCTCCCCGAGAGGATATCAGCATGCTAGCGAAGCGACTTGTCCGCTACTCGATTTTGGGAGCCCTGTGTTTTGTAACCCTCTTGGGGTCAGATTGTAATTGGGTCTGGAATTTTAACATTGCGCCGCCTGTTTTTCCGCAGAATTTTGCCGGCACAATTGAAACGTTAGCTATTAACCAATATCAAGGAATATCGGATCTGTCGAGCCGGGTGAGTAATGCCGACGGGTTTGCCGTACAGATGAAAAACCGCGGATGGACGCAGATCGCCAGAATCACAGACTATGATGTCCATGAAAGTTCCTTCGGCGCCCAGCAGTCTAACGTTGACGCGCTGTATTTTTCAGGTCATGGAAATGTTGGGACCGCGGCACTCGGTTATTATAACGCGGGCGGGGGCTGCGATACGGAACGTTGGGGTCCGGCGTCAACGTCAGATTCGTCGCCCTATAGCTGTCTTAACTACGGTGCTCCGTTCACCGGTCGTATGAAATGGGTGGTCCTTGATTCGTCCGACTCAGTAGCCGCGCCGCCGGTCGTCGACCCACAGGACCCTTTGTGGACGGCCAATTGGCAACCGATTTTTGGATCGTCCCTCCATGGTTTATACGGAGGTTGGCAGGCTCCCGGGAGCTGTAAGGCCCCGCAGGGCACGCGTACATGCGACATTACGGACGTAGCAGATCGAGGATCAAAATTCGGCATGATGGCAGTCCGGCATGCAGACGGCACCAACGGCCTAACTGTACACAAGGCGTGGTTAACGGCGGTGAACCAAACGAACCACGATACCGGGTGGGCAATTTGGGAGGACGCTAACGCAGAAGGCGATATCATGAGTGGCCCAGGCGACGGAAGCGCTCCGCCAACGTACGCCTCATCGCTCGCCCAGCACCAATGGTTTTATTATCCGGCCAACCCAGGCGGTCGACAAGTAGATACCGTACCGGTCTCAGCAGATACCTTTGCATTGAACCCGCAAGATCTGGCTAAAGAGTCCATAAATGACGCTGGACTCGCGGCTCAATATGCCTCACAATCGAGCGTGCCCGTGACGGTTAGCGATGACGGGAGTGTGTATTCGGCGACCAGCGGCACGGGAAGCATCAACCACTTCTACGCCGACTCCGGCGAAGTTGTTTACTCCAACGAAGATACTGGCGATCCAATCGCTTTCGATCTTGCGACGGCACAGCAAACGGCGGTGAACTTCGTTACCCAAACGCTGGGCATGCCGTCCGATGCAGTGCTAACATCGACTCCTCAGATTTGGCAGGTGGATCCGAGCGATGGCAGCGCGGCAAATGTGGGCTGGGAATTCATTTGGACGCACTCTAATGGCCTGAGTGGCGGCGACGGAATCAAAGTCATCGTTTCAGACAATAACTACTTCGTAAGCAGCCGGTGTTCGCTTTATGAGTATGATCCGGAGACGCGTCAGCGCTATTGCACCGAGTGGAGTTATACGTACGCTGACAGACCGTATGTTTCATATGCCTACCGCCTGTGGCGCGGCTTAGCTGGTTCAGATTCCAACATACAGCCGGTGGGGCAAACTTCGATCGACGCCCAGACAGCCGCGAGCGCTCTTTCTCCGGACGCTCAGATAACCGCATATCACGCGGGCTTATGGGCGCCAGATGCGGATACGAGTTCAACAGGGGGAGCGAGGTCAGCGTGGATCTTCACGATCAGCGGACAAACGCAAGTTGCCGTGGATGCGTACACCGGCGAGATTCTTGGTTCGATCTCATTGCAGTAAATCGGCTAAAGATTGGGCCAAGGGTGCTCCGGCAATGCTTCGTCGTCGCTGCCCTACTGTTGTACGCTGCGGCCTGCAACTCCGCAGCGCCCAACAACGGGCCGCAGCTCATCTCGCCCAACTCAACCTTTGGGTCACGCAAAAGCCCAATGGCCAAGTCGAAGGGTAGGCCTAAATCAGCAAGCACCGTCCGCCGAGAACCAAGCGCGGTCCAAAGCTGGGATCATTTTCCAAAGGCCGTGGGGGCCGGCCGTAATGCCATCGTTAGCCCGTTAATCTACGAGGTTTTGAACGTGCTTCGCAGCCGCGTGAAACCGTCCGCGGAGATTTTGGCGGCCTGCGGAGAGTCCTACTATTCTAACGCACGCATTGCCGTTAACGATTTGGAGTTTGTGAATATGGCATTGCCGGCCGCGCGCGCCGCTGGGACGAACTGTCGCTTCATCCGCTCTATCCAACCAGGGAAGCCGCGTCTCATAAGTTCGCCGACCTTCAACAACGGATGGCTTGGCTCGCCAAAAAATGCAAATCCCGCTCCATTTTATTCGCCTAGCGGCGTTTATCATGTCCCGATGATTCGATGGGCGGACACATTCGTGGTTTACAACTATGGCGGAGTAACGACGATACAGTTACCCGTTCGCTACCAGCGCTATGTGGCAATTATGTTCCGCGGTAAGCGTTTGAATCCAGACTCCGTGAAGGCAGCGGCTCTTGAAGTGGCAGCGCATGACCGGTTGCAAAACGGGTTTGAGCGTCACTTCGTGAGAGGTACATTGACGATACCGCGTTTCACCTTGGCGGACCAGACAACAATTTGCGCTCTGCGATGCAACACGCAAAGCCCCGTGAATGCGACCATCGGCCCTCGATTGGAAATCGCTACTGGCGGCATCGGAGTTCCGTTGTTAGTACCCAAATATCTGCCCTTGTATTTGCCACTACCGAACTTCGCGATACCGCCTTTGACGCTGACGTTTGACCATCCGTTCTATTTTGCGATTGTGGACAGATTGACGCACACAATTCTGTTCATCGGCTACGTTGCGCGTCCGCGCCTGAATATGTAGTGGGCAGGTCCGTGAAGTTCGGGATCATTTTCGCGGCCATCTTGTTACTTGCGACAGCGCCCGGGTACGCCGCGGGCTTCACTCTTTCGGGCATAAACGTTGTATCCACAGCGCCCGGCGTGCGAATTGTTATGATCCTGCCGCAAGGGGTTCCACCGGGATGGCATTTGGAACATTCGGGGACTCGCGAACCGACATTAGTCTTGCCGGCTACGCATGCTCTCCCGTCCGTTCCAAATTTTATCAACGGGGTTGACGGCATGCGCAGAGTCAGCCTAACTCGCAGTGGAACCGCAGTAACGATCTCCTTGCAATTGAGTTCTCCGGCACAGATTGTAACGCGCCAGCTACGCTCATCAGTCCAGCTAAACGTCGGTATTCCGGCTACGCGGACGACGCGGATTTCGCAAGCTCCTCCCGCCATTGCCTCTCCCACTGCGTCGGCCGGCGAAGTAATTCGCCTGAACTACGCGGATGTTAGTGAGGTCGCCGGCGTCTTGGTCGGAGGGCAGCAGACCATTTCGAATGATATCTTTCACCCGACCGGGTCGATCTTTTCGCTTCCTACGTCTTCCGGTTTGGGCGTAAGCCAACCGGAGCCGGCCTACAACGCTCAAAACGCGACTATGCCCGTCGGTGAGCGAATCAGCGACACCGTGGCAATCGACAGACGCCTAAATGCTATTATTCTTTCCGGACCACCTGATCAAGTCGCGACTATGAGGCAGCTCATTCGGCAGCTGGACGTTCCGCTGACAAGCGTCATGTTGGAATGTCAGATCGTGGAACTCACGCAGCGGGCTGCGAGGGATCTTGGCCTGGA
The DNA here is from genome assembly GCA_013036105.1 of Vulcanimicrobiota bacterium. Taxonomy (GTDB): domain Bacteria; phylum Vulcanimicrobiota; class Vulcanimicrobiia; order Vulcanimicrobiales; family Vulcanimicrobiaceae; genus Rubrimentiphilum. The sequence continues at coordinate 48,173 of JAAXCX010000002.1, read as the reverse complement.
CCTGAGCGGCGCTGCGGGGGCTCCCTCGGTTCAAGGTAGCGTGATTATTCAGAATGGCGGAGAAGGCATCGGGGGGCTGCAAGCCAGCGCGTCTTTAGAAGCGCGCTTATATGCGACAATCGCCAATGGCGGCGGAAAGCTCATTGCCACACCGAAAATCGCGACGCTTGACGGAACACCCGCGCAGATACTCATCGGAGACGCCATTCCGATTATTCAAACGACGATCTTTCCCGGGCCTTCAGCAATCACGCAAGTTTCGACCAACTATGTAACGGTGGGAGTAAACCTTCAGATCCAGCCGCGGATCGCAGCCGACGGAAACATCACCTCGCATATTTTTGCGGAGATTTCCAGCGTAACGCAATTCGTTTCTACACCACAAGGGTCCGTTCCGCAGATCAGTTTACGACAGGCGAGCACCGAAGCAGTCGCAACCGACGGCAGCCCGCTGGTGATCGGCGGGCTGTTGAAAGACGATGAGATAGAGACAATGTCAAAGATCCCGTTCCTGGGCGATCTGCCGGTTCTCGGCGGACTATTCAGGTCGAGGCACGACTCAACGACACAAACCAACCTTTATATTATTATCACGCCGCACATCATTCGGCCACTTCAACGGCCAGCTGTTCAATCGACAGCCTAACAAGGCATGCCCGCCACGGAGTTCCCGCGGAAAGCGACTAGTATCTTCAGCGGAATCCGCATTGGCAGGCCGCTCGCTAGCATAATCGCCGCAAGCCTTCTGATCAATTGCGGCGGCAAGCATACAATGCCGGCACCGGCGGCGTCTGCAACGCCAACAAATGATGCCGTCGCGACGTGTCCTCAGAGCGGAGCGGTTCCTGCAGCGGCCGTCCAAGGGGTTAGCGGTTCCGACAGGGCTAGCAGAAGAATAATGACGCCGCTTGAGTCATTGTCGACGACGTTGGACACGGTCGTCGTGAGTTACTCTCGCGCGTCGATGCCGAACGGCTTTTCATCGGTAATCGCGGCGGCGAATGCACGGTTCGTCAATGAACTTGATCTGAACGCCCTTTCGCTGCAAATCCGGACCGTCGGGGTTAACCCTGCGAATGAACGCGATTTGCTACGGCAGCTGAATCGTCTTCCTGGGGTCATCAGCGCACAACCGTTGCAGTACCGAGCCCTGCTGGCTGCCAGCCCGAATGATCCGTACTATAAAGGAACGGGCATTGCTCCGTATTTCCAAAGCGCCTCCGGCAATGGACAGTGGGATATGCACGTCATCAATCTGGACGGGGCGTGGGCCCGCTTTCCGGGGAGCTCGGTCATCGGAACGAAAATTGCCATCATCGACACTGGCGCCGATGTGAGCCAAACAGAACTGGCCGCGGGAAAAGTAGTCCTTACAAAGTGCTTCGTCACATTCCCAGCCGGATCGACTCAAACGACGGGAACATTTGTTACTGACACCGATGGACACGGAACAAATGTTGCGGGGATCGCAAGCGCTGACACCAACAATAACGTCGGTTTCGCAGGCGTGGGCTGGAATGCGCCACTAATGATATACAAGATCTTTCCGGCGACACCTAAGGGGGGCTGCGAAAGTTCAACGAGTGTTCAATGCTCGGCCACAGACGTTGACGAGGTGAGCGCGATCAACGATGCGGTCGCAAATGGTGCGAGCGTCATCAACCTTAGCCTCGGTCTGCCGCCGCCCTGTAACGACTCATTGGAGCAAACAGCAATTTCCCGCGCGCTAGCCGCTGGTGTGGTCGTGGTTGCAGCAGCGGGAAACGAACGCGCAGCCAATCTGGATTGCCCGGCAGCCTATCCCGGTGTCATCGCTGTCGGCGCGACGTCCCTAAACGACTCGACCGCAACGTTCAAAGAGTATGTTGCGAGTTATTCCAACTTCCTCACCACAAATGGCGGAGGCACATATGTGGTCGCTCCGGGTGGCGACCCCGCTTCCGGTGCGGATCCGGACAACTTACATTGGATAATGAATATCTATTCCGGGAACGCTGCGGACCTGACCACCACGTGCGGTACGAATTGCGCCGTTTTTATTGCGGGCACGTCACAAGCCGGACCCCATGTTGCCGGCGTGATATCACTGATGCGCGCAATCAACCCGCGCCTGTCGCCTTCTCAGCTAGCGCAAGACCTCTGCATGAGTGCCGATAATATCTCCGACCCCAAGCAGGGGTGTGGCCGCGTAAACGCCGGTGCCGCAGTCGCCCTAGCTGCCTCGCAATAGGTATTTCTGCACTTGTAAAGGACCCTTGATGAAAGCGCGAATTTCGAAGGGCAGTTCGAGACGTCATGTGATTGTCCGCGGCGCGCAACGTCTAGCCGGCGATAGTTCCTCTCGGTTCGATTCTTGCGCAGTCTGCGAGTCCGCCTGATGTTGAAGAGACTTACCATCCTCGCGGGCGCCGGATTCTCGCAGCCGTTCCACATACCAACGAGCAACGATCTCACGGAGATTACTAAGTCGTTGAGGCACCCGTTGGTTTCGGGCGAAGCGCAGCGAAGGCGCGCGGCGGCGGCGTTGTACGACGCACTTAGCGATGAGTATTCTGCGGTCAATTTTGAGCTTGCCTTGCACGCGATCGAGGCGCTGCTCTCGTACTGCGCCAGGAACAACTTCAACTTTCGGTATCGCCGAGTCCACCATGTGTTGCGGCCGTTCACCAGCCCAAAAAAAAAATGGCTGTCGCTCCTAAACTTTGACTGCTTGCGGCAACTGCGAATGGAGTTCATAAAATCGAATCGTTGAGGCCGTTGACGCTGCGCAGTCGCGCGCTGATCCTCCGAGCTCGTTGTCATTCCGCCGGGCCCTCGTCGACGACCTACACGCGGAGTTCGCGCTGCGTTGCTATACGCTCAATTACGACACGATTATCGATGGCATGTTGAACTGGAACGACGGGTACGGAAACGATTTTCCGTCCAATTTGGGAGATCTGCCAGAGCGCCCATTTCCTCTACCTTAGGGCTGGCACGCCGACCCGGCCCTCCGAACGCTGGCGTCGCAGATGTTTGAATGCGCTCAAATGGCGAGCCAAATGAACTATTGCTGCCCTGAGCGCAACCAGTCACTGCATAATTCCTCGGAGATCCCCACTCCGAGCAAGTGCATATGCTTATTGATACGTATGTCCGATGCCGATTCAAAATAAAATCTCGGAAATGTGGTAAACGAGTCCGCGTGTCCTTTAAGGCCTGCTTGCTCTTGTTTGGATAAGTAATGTTGCGCATTGCTTATCAGAAACTTTAGTACGTCGGACACTCGCTGATCGTAACGATGCGCGCGGTTACCCGCCAAAGCGAGTGCCGTCTCGAAATAAGAGAAGAGTTGATGATTGGGGTCCACGGGTGTTCCCAACGTTTTCCAGCGTTTCCACGCGAGTTCAAACCCGGACTCTTCGGCTGCGTCTATCGCCCATTCATCGCGCGCGTAGAGATAGATCTGGAAGGCAAGGGCGAAGGTTGGGAAGCCGTCAGAATGCGTTAGTTGGGCTTCGGCGACCTCTTGTTGAGCATGTACGATAGCTTTTTTCGCGCAGTGCCGTCCTTTGACAGCAACGCGTGCGACACACGGCCGGTTGAAAATTGGCAAGAGCAACGTGGCTGATCGGATGCTCTGCAGTCGTTTCAAGAACGGAACCAGCAGTTGAATATCGTCCTCTTGCTGATTCGCTTGCCCAAAATAGTATCGAGCCACCACGCCGATGAAGTCAGGCAGAAGCCCTGCCATAAACAGTTGTCTGGGTGCGGAATAGGCTGGCAGGCGAAACGAACGCAGAACGCGGGCGAAAAATATTGCGCGCTCAGCGGACGGATATCGCCGCGCTGCAAGGTGTTCCCGAATCGTTCTGAATGAGAGGCCGGCCTCGTCGGGCCTTACGATCTCCCGCGCACGTGCTTCGACCTTGCCATACGAGAGAAGGCGGCTTCCGGATGGGCCAATTGCCATCCGGAGATCGCGCGCCCAACGCTCTCTTTGAGTTGCTTCGTCGGCGCGACTGAGATGTTTTTGCGCGCGTTTTCGCGGCGTGTGTGCTCTGGTCAAATGCTGTGGCTATTGTAAGGATGGGTAGCCCCTTTATAGATTAGGGGAGCAACTTTCCAATTCGGCGCGGGGCTAATAAAATCACCTGGGGACGTCAACGTCCCTGAAAGACAACCAAGTGCCGTCAAAGGCCGTAGGAGGTCGATGGACAGGGCTACCCTCACAATCGCGCAGACTGCAACAATCCTTGGCCTTAGCGAAAAAGCGACGCGCCAAGCCGTGAAACGAGGCGATCTGCCTGCGCTTGTGATTGGGGGCCGCATCTTGATATTAAGGGCGCCGCTCGAGCGAATATTGCAAACCGGCGGCCTTAGCCAACCAGCTCGCCGAACGAAGGGCCCCAAGAAGCCTTAGTCCGGCAAAAAAGAAGGGACCCGCTTTCGCGAGCCCTTCGGCATCTTTATCACCTGGGGCGCCTACCTCTTAAAGCCGGCTCCCCAACCGACTAGACGGGTCGATTTTAGCATGGACGAAGCCCTGCTGTCGACCCTCTCGTCGGGCTATTCGAAGGAGGCCCGATGACAAACCACCCCTCTAACGGGGCGCCGCGAGAGCAGACCCTCTACATCACAACCTCGGTATTTTGGCGCCGAAACCGCCACAGGCTCGCGTACGTTCTGCGGGTTTGCCAAGACGGCAAAACCCCGCCAATCATCACCTGCAACTGCCCGTCCTTTGCGCGGGGGGTTTGCAAACACGTACTCGCGCTTTCCGCGAGGCTAGCAAAGGGGCTGCGACGCCGTAGTCCGGGGCGCGCTTCTCGCTGCACATGCCGGCGAAAAGGCAACGTCCGATGAGCAGCTTCCGTCATGAGGCCGGCTTGAAACTCGCAAAGTCATACGTGGCGCCTCAGCTCACCTGCCTTCATCTGCAGCACCGTAACGGGTGGGGAGAATGAGGGCGCAAGAAGACGGCGAGGCCAAACGCAAGCGGACGCGTCAAGATCGGCACGTGCCGATGGAGTCCAAGCGCCGCATGAATCTGGCGCTCCAAATTTTCTACGGCGAACGTCCGATCGTGTTGATCGGCATGGGCATCTACAGCGTGCCCTCGGGGACCAGCGGCGATATCGCCTACATCGTCAACTTGATCCGCAACACGTGCGAATGTAAGTTCTGGCGAGCGCACCATGTGACGTGCAAGCATATCTATGCAGCGCGCATGTATCGCGAACAGATCGAGGGCGGCACGGTACCGGGTCCGGAATCAGCGGTGGAATCGGGAGCGCACAAGCACCCTCTCCACTACGAAAAGCTGCGCCGAGTACGGCGACCGTGCATGCGCGAGCTGCTGCGTTGCATCGGCAAGCAGGTCGATCTTGGCATCTAAGAAGATCGGGCGCAAAGTCGGCCGTCCGAGGGCCACGCGCGGCGATTTGATCGTCGGCGCGTCGTTGCAGGCGATCGAGAACGATGCCAGCCGCGATGCGCTTTCGGACTATGAAGGCCTGGACCGCAGCGGTCTTTTTGCCGGTTCCCCTCCCTCTGCGTATACGCTGCGCCGCAGGATGATCGATGCCGGTGTGCTCGGCGGTTTCCGTTGCGCGTTCGGCGAGATGGCGAAGTTTGCGTTTCAAGTTGAGCGTTGGTTCATCATTGACGCAACCTACGTCAAGACGCCCAACTACACCGGGCGGATCCAAGTCAAGAACCAGCATGGTAACATGGTGTGGATCAAGGTGAGGAACGCCAAGATATTCATTGTCTGTGGTTTGCTGACCGGTTTACCCGTCGGCTATCTCGTGACCGACTTCAACTTCAGCGATCAGCTCGCTTTCCCGATCATATTCAAGCAGATGATCCAACAGGGCGCGATCATCCAAGGCGGCGGGTTCATCGGAGATGCCGGTTTCAACGCGGGCGAGAACTTCGAGGCGGTGCACGCGTACGGCGGCACGGCACTTTTCGACTTCGACGTCGACTCGAAACCATCGAAGAACGGCAAATATCCGCATTACGATGAGATGCTGAAGATGCGTCATGAGGATACCGATGCGTGGTTCGCGGAATATCATCGCCGGAATCTGATCGAGTGGACCAACCATGCGATCAAGACGGTCTTCAAGCGTTTGCTGCGTGCGCGTATGGAACACACGCGCGAGGTCGAGGCCTTGGCGCTGCTGTTCGTCTACGGGTTGTCGCTCCTCCCGGGGTTGCGCTTGGAGAGGAACATGCCGCTTCCGTTTGTCGATGCGAAGGCACTCGCGTTCATCGATGCGGCGATCGCACCCAAGCGCCAGAAGATCGTGCTGCCCACGTCGTCGGAGGAAATGTATTATGCCTCAAACGTTATACCGTTTCCGAAATTCGGCGCTTCCGTTCACGTGAAGCGTCTGGGCTGACGGCTGTGCGTCCGCAGATGCTGAAGGATTATGGGAAGGCGCAGCCTATTTTTGAAGGTGGGTGAGGGTTGAAAGGGATGTACCGAATGCGTTTCTCACATTACGTCGCGGGTATCCTATTTTTCGCGGCGTCGGCTTCACTTATTTCATGCGCGCCGAAATTCGGCAAGCGGACTACCGCCGGAACGCGTATTTTGATCGTCGGCGATTCCATCGCGTGGGGCCAGGGCCTCAACAAAGATGAAAAGACGCCGGCGCTGCTATCAAATGCCTACAAACTAAACGGCGAGCCTACCCCATCGGTGGACTCGCTCGCTCAGTCCGGCGCTATTGTCGGGACGCCGTCTCCGACGAGCCTGCCGACTCCCGCCAACGGCGAGATTCCGAACAGCGATCCGACCGTGAATTACCAAGTCCGCAAAGCGTTGAACAGCAAGGTCCACTATGACGTGGTCGTCATCTCGGGCTGCGCCAATGATGTGGGCTTCCAGAATTTTGTGTGGCCGATTCGCGATGAGAACGGCACGCTCAACAGGCTCACCGAAGACTATTGCTTCACGGCGCTTGGGGATCTACTTCGCTACGTGCGCGACAACTTTGATAATGACACGAGAGTGGTGGTCACCGCGTACTACCCGATGCTCAGTCACAGCAGCCGTCCGCCGAGCCTCCAGCTCGCGGTCACGTATATCGAGAGTCTCCTGCCAAAGTCGCGGAAGAATCTCGCGAACGAGACGAAAGCGCTCGCAAAGGAGTTGTCAAGTAATTGCGCTTGGGCCGGGGCTTGCAATGCCGAAGAGCATTCGCTGCACTTCGCGTTTCGTTCGACGTGCGATATCGTCAGGGCCGCGGAAGATGCCGACGGCATAGCGACCCCGACGTGCGATCAGAACCAAGAACCACTGAATGGCGCGGCGTACAATTCTCAGATCGCTGCTATGAATGATGCTGCGATGAAAGCGATGCAGGGCAAGAAAATCCAGGTGGCGATTCCGCAGATACCGGTCGAGAGAGCTGCCTTCGTACCAAACCATGATTCGGGAGACTCCTGGATTTGGGGAGCGAAGATCAACGTCCTCAATCTTGATCCAACGGATGAGCTGGAGACAATCTCAAAGCGCAATACCGCGAACTGCCAAAATGGCGTGTTCTGCCGCATCGCGTCAATCGGCCATCCGAACAGATGCGGGGAAATCGCCTACGCGAATGCGATCATGAGGGTCTTGAATATCGATCGAAGCAAACCGTTGCCTTTGGCGATTAATCCGCCGAAGTGTGCCGGATAAGGGCACAGGCAATAGGTTATGGCCGTCTGCGCGCTTTGCCGGAAAGAGGCTGACCTAGTAGTCAGCCACATAGTCCCACGCTTCGTAAGTAAGCGGCTCAAAGACGATTCGCCGAAGCCTTTTCTGCGCAGCACGAAAGATCCCAACCGGCGCGTTCAGGACGTTCAGAAACAGCCGTTGCTCTGTCTAGGATGCGAAGATCGCTTCAACAGACTCGAGGATCCGTTCTCTCGCGACATCTTCACGCCGACGATGAACGGTGAAGAGATAGATGCTCTGATTGTCACCGAAGAGCACCGTGGATTCTGCGCTTCGCTTGCATGGCGGGAACTGGCGGTGACGCTGCCTCGAAAGGGTAGCGACGACGTGGCGGATTACGATGCCGCCGATTGGGAGGCCGTGGAGCGGCGTGAAGCGGAGCTGCGCGCATACTTGCTTGGCGAAGCTCCCCATCCTGCGGATTTGGAGCATCATCTGTTCTGTTCGCGCTCCACGGCCGAAACGGAGCAGCCGGGGATGAACGCCCTGTTCAATCTGACGGCCGGCATCTGGGTCTGCGGTGATAGCGAGGCTCCGGATCGTTTGTACGGATTGGCTTTCTTAAACGGTCTCATCGTTATCAGCCACGTCCGATCGACTCCGCAGATGCACGATGAATGGAGCAGCGGCGCGACCCTGATTGCACCTGGTGCGACATGGCGCAACCATCATCAGGAAATTCATGACGGATACTTCGGGCGCATGCTCAAGGGTATGGCGCAGCTGACCCAAGAGGAAATGGCCGCCATGTCGCCCGCGCAGAAGAAAGCCGTCGAGGAGGCGTTTGCGTCGGCCGATATCGAGAAGTGGATCGCATCGCCCCACGGCCAAGCAGTCTTGCAGGACCATTTCAATCGTGAGAAATTCCGAAAAGATTGAAGGCAACAGGTCCCGGAGATCCGCAGCGCGTGCGACGACCTGCTCGCCGTCGCAGCCAGCCGCAATTTCGAATGGGAAGATCCTATGAATGAATCGGGCGAAAAGCATCTTCGCCTGCGGCAAAAGATGGAGTACTTTTTTCGAATTCGGGTAAGGCCGTGGTGGTGGGCCACTCAAGATCGCCTACTTGAGGCTTGGGGGGACCTCGCGATACGACGCCGCGCTGGGCTCGTAATGCTGGCTGTTTTGCTCTGCGTAGCGATAATAAGCGTTGCGCTATTTACGAAATTGACTCCCGAAGCGCAGGCCAGCATTTGGGTGGCGGTCGGGACTTTAGCGCTGGCCTTTACGACGTACCAGTCGATCACGCAAACGAGCAAAATCATCGCTGCGGAAGATCGCAGGCACATGCAGCAGTTCTTCCCGTACTTGGTGGTAAAGGGCGTTGAGTACAAAGACAACGGTTTGTTCTTGAAGATTGAGAATGAGGGAATCGGTCTGGCGACCACGGCCTTGATTTGGTGCGGACCCTGCAAGATGCGGAGCGGAGAGTTTCAGTCTGGAATAGCTCCGTTAACCCCATACCCCGATCGCACGTTCAAAGAAATCGTCGCCCAATATGCCGGGATCCCCGGTGGGAAAACGAGGCTGGTGCCGGTGGCGCCATTGCAGCAGCATTACGATAGGATCGAACTACGAGAAGTCACTATCCAATATTGGGATATGTTCGGCAATCGGTACGAAACAGGGTGGGCGGATTTGACTAAAGACCTTGAAGATTATGATTGGGAGCAACCGGAGAAACTCAGGATACAGCATCAGGATCCTGTTCTTGTAAGACCGCCGGCGCCGGTGAAATGACGATTGGAATCACGCGCCTGGGATCGTCGCGATGATCGCTGCGGGGCACGCTGCAATTTTTAGCGCTTATGCGGAGTGGGCGCTTGCGCTGATTACTTTTCTTGGGGTTGTCGTCGGAGCGTTAGCAGCTTTTTCCGCGCTGAAATCTGTTCGCCTTGAGTCTGAACCGGTTGTTGTCGTAAAGGGTAGTTCTCCTGAACAACTTGTGCTTTCTGCCCATTCCTTCACCATACCAGAGACCATTTACACCGTATATGTCGTTGCAGGCAACCCAGCAATCGCACAAGGCATTGTGCTGAGACCTCATGCGCCCAGTGATGAGCGCCAAGAAGATATTAGCGTAACGGGCGAGCGCAAGAGCTGGCCGACGCTGATGTTACAGTTCGAAAACGTCGGTCGCTCTCCCGCGATTGGCGTCGAAATTGATTTTGATCTCTCGATGCCGATGTCTGCGGCGGGGCAGGTCATTCCTGACTTCGAGCCTGAGGGCGACCCGCAAACCGGGGGTTTTGTGATGGTTCGCGGCAGAAGCCGCGGATTCGGCACGATCCGTTTCGATGCGATCCCTGCGCGAACAATAGAGACTGTGACGCTTGAAAACCGAGTGGGACTTCTGGTCGCACTTACGGCGCGACACATCGGTCGTCAGATTAGATGGACCGAACGACGTCGGCGTACGGCGAAGATTGCAATCGTTGCCCCAAGCGGATCTTTCTCGATCGAGGCAGCGGAGTGATTTGCGTGGATGGAATTCAGAACGCGCTAGTTTAAACGCTGAGGGCTGGCTGCAGCCAGGGGTCCCAGGTTCCTCCGACCTGCGTGTTTTATTCGGGGACCGCTCTGAAGTTCGAGGAACCTGCGTGGTTTATTCAGCCCACCGAAAGTTGCTTGACGGGATCCGCGATCGGTTTGTAACGCACATCTGCACGTCCGCGTGGAGATCGATTCCCTCAGATAGGAATCGCCGCTCGGCCTCTGCTCCGGCGTCGCCCGTGAAGAGCATGCGAAAACTGCCGTACTGCAAGATGAACGCCAGCGAATTGTTGTTGATGTCGTTTCGCGTACGCGTGAGAAGCGGGAGCGACGGGCCGATAAACGTCAGCGTGAGGCCATCGTCCGTTCGCCAGACCGTGCCCGCGCGCGGATATGACATCGGCGTGCGTTGGGTTTTGGAGACCTGCAGCGCATCGTTGTAAGCGAAGCCCGGATAGCGCTGTCCGCTGTCGGCAAATTCGGCCGTCGGAAATGAACGCAATACGGGCGCAATTCCGCCGGCATGATCGCCATAGGAATTTACCTCACATGAGTGTCCGTCGCAATGGCGACGGCTTGTTAGTACAATTATAAGTGATGAAGGGTCGGATCCCAAGGGAGCGCGGACGGTGAGGAAAAGGCGATCGCCCCAGCCCAGGCTCGTCTGGGCTTATTGTCGAGTTTCTACATTAAAGACAGAGCAAGAACTCTCGCTTGAGGAGCAGGTCCGGTGGGCAGAAGAGTTCGCCCGCCAGTGCGGGGCGGTGCTCCGCCTTTTCAAAGAGCGTGCATCCGCCAAGACGGTCGTAGGCCGCCCGCAGTGCGCCCGTCTTCTGGGGTTGCTGGAAGACGAGGACCAGGATCTGCCTCAGTTCGTTATTGCGACGTCCTTTGATCGGCTCTCGAGGGACATGACCGATACGCTGCTGATCGCGCGGGCGCTTAAGCAGAGTGGGGTCAAGCTCTACATCCGCGATCGTGGTGAGATCGCAATGGATTCTTTCGGGGATCAGGCGGCGTTGGTCGGTCAGGCGATGGGCGGTCATGCCGAAAACGAGGCCAAGAGTAACCGCTGCAGGGCAAGTTGGCAGCGCCGGCAACGCGAGGGAAAGCCGATGTCCAACAAATCGCCGTATGGTTTGCAGCTCAAAGCCGAGCGCGACATCGAAGAACCTGTTAGCGGCCCTTGGGTTCGGAAAATGTTCGAATGGTACGCAAGCGGCATTGGCGCCCATACGATCGCAAAACGCATGAAAGCCGGCGCCCCACCACACCGCGTCATCACTTCGAAGCGTGGTGTGGACGGTGAACCAATCGTGCGCGAAAGGGTGCACGTTTGGGAGTACAATAAAGTCCTAAAACTACTCCGGCAAAAACGGTATAGAGGCGTCTTGATCGATCCGGATCTCTTTGACAGGGCGCAAGAGCTCTTACGCGCGCGACCACACTGGCGACAAGATCGCAAGTACGAGTATCCGCTTTCGGGTGCCATTAAATGCGCAACTTGTGGACGCTCTTTCCACGGCCATGCCACGGGCGCCACCGGCAGCTATCGCCTCGCGGACGGGAGCGTCCGAAAATATCGCGATCATAAGCGGACCCGGTATTATGGCTGCATCGTTTGTCACTACATGATCAACGCTGACCGCCTCGAGGGCTGGTTCGATGGCACGATCCGCGAGCTTGAGGCCGAACCGGGGCTGCTCGAACGCTGGATCACGACCAGCCGAGTGACTAACACGCAAGAGCTCGGGCGCGAGAAACACTCTCTGGAAGCGCGTCTCAGAAATGGCTCGTTCGACACGCTCCGGCAGCGAGCGTGGCAACTGGCGCTAAACGATGACTCCGTTGCAGCCGATCTGCCCCGGCAACTGAAAACCATTAGTGACGAGGAAGCCGGCTGTCGCGATCGGCTGGCTGAGCTTGCGAACATCCTTGATAATGAGAAGGAGGCGTCGCGTTCTGAGAGGCAGGCACGCACCTTACTCAAGGATTTTAGGGCGCTATACCGAGTCGCCACCTATGAGCAGCAGCGCGAATTGGCTCACACGGTCGTTCAGGCCTTGGGCGGGTGTAGGGCATCCAAAGACGGGCTTGTTTGGACTGGCCGTGTGCACCTCGCGTCGTCCACCCTCCGAGATTAAGGGCCGTTGGCGCGCTGAGTATCTGTCTAAGACGGCCCGCCGAACGCTAGCAAAACTAAAACCTAATAACGTTTTTCTTTAGGTCTGTTTATGACACCGTCTTCGGCGTAGCCGGATCGAAGGGCGAAGCAGACGCGAACCAAGAGCGCAATGTCTTGTCGGGCCAAGACGCATCGCGAAGATTGAACACTTTGCCGACTTCGAGAACAATCGGTGCTCCCTCGAAGCCAGCGTCCGGATAGATGGCGCAATGCCCCTTACGCAACAATAGCGAGCTGATGATTGGCGGCGCGGTGTATTGGTCTTCAGGGGCGTTCTGACGTTGGTTCGCGGCCGGATCGGCAGCATTACCGTTCGCATCCGGGTCGATGTCAGTTCTTATTCCGAATTGGTCGGGCTGCTCGTATATCGACAGGTCTAGCCCGAGCCCGGGCCACGGCGCGACGAGCGGCACGATGGGCGCATGAACACCACCAAAGACCCCTCCGGGCCGCGCGCCGCCGGGAAGTCCCGTAACGCCGAACGCTTCTAAAACCTCTATCGAATCCGTCAAACAGTTCTGCGAGAGCAAATTGTAGTCGGTTGCTTTAATGCGTTCAATCACCGCTTGAGCAGCCTCGACATGAGGAGTATCCACGTCAAGAACTTTTGCCATGTCGTAGCGCGTGCGACGTTCAAAAGGAACAAGCGCGGACATGAACAGTAACGGGTTATCAGTTAACTCAAACCAGAAATCCATCGCATCGTCGACGTGGGACGTCTTGCCGCCAGCAAGTTCCACTCCGCCTACGAGCGTGGTGTTACTGTCATCTGTCTGGAAGCCGAAAGCCGCATGACCGTACGCCTCGCCAAAGATGATTGCGCCGCCCGGGCGCGCGAACATGTATGCTTTATATGCCACGACCAACCCCCTGATACTACGATCGAACCTCCCGAGCCGCTAAAGAGTTGCGCGCCTGGACGCCGGTTTATCGGAGGAATGCACGTAGCATAATGAAGTGCTTTCATTGGCCGCGACAGTTTCTACGGCGGATTTGATAGTGGCGATTATGAACTGCAAAAGTAGTACTGCGCGTCCGGCAGAAGATGTCGTCCCTGCCGAGTGGACTCACGAACGGCTTGGTTGTGATTTGGAGACAAAAGAGGCGGGACGTGGCGCTACGGTCTATCGCGCCGCAGCAAATGCGCAGTTTGCACGACTCGCGGGCGGCCGGCGCGTTCAATGGCCGGCTTAGGGTATCGCCGACGCCTAGTTAAGGTTGCCAAACAGCTCTAGTGAGGTCTTTAGTGCCGCTAGACCAATTCCGATCGGTAGGAGGATGAGGGCAACCACCTTTTCCCTTGCGTCTGATAGAGGGTTTGCCGAGTAGGTGCTGAGCGTACGGAGTTGGCTCAAGTGCCTCACGTCAGCGGCGATGGGATTTTGGTATGTGTTTTGGTAGAACTCACCGTTGTTGGTCGTTTCAAACCGGATGACGATTTGCTTGAGAAACTCCGAGTCATGAGCAAGCGCGCGTATTTTGTTGAGGTTGTTAGGCGCCGATACACTCTTTAGCTTCTTACAGTACGCTTCCGGATAATAGGTGATCCATCTCGACGGACCCGCGATGGTATCCAGCGGTCCTTTTCCGCAAAATTGGGTTACTTCGCTCTTAGCAAGAACCGAAATATTTTGTGCGATCTGATCTTCCGTCCCCCAAAGCGAGGTTAGGTAAAGGCGATAGACTGGCGCGGCAGTTGCAATCTGGAACAGCCCGAACGTCAAGACGGCGATATTCGCATATGCGATATATTTCGGTAACCGTTTACTCATCGGCGTTTCAAACCATACCGGCCAGCCAAATGCCGTACAATGGAGCGCAACCGCAGTCATCGCCGTAAAAAGGCCATAGTGGAAGAACAGCGCGGTGGGCGAGCCGATGTATTCGCCGCTGAGAAGCAAGAACGCCTCAAACGTTGCGATGAAATATGAGACCACGGCGCCAAATGCGAGCAGTGCCGGCTTCATTTAAGTGCGCCTCGGTTTTCTGGTTTCCACGTGTGGAATCGTCCTTTCTAAGGGAAATGAGAGACGCTACGATGAGCTACGGCTCTCTTATTTCGCCAATGGTAATGCCGACGCGAGCTCCAGACGCTAGCTTTGGCGAATCTCTCAATTCAGTTAGTTCCTTCAATCGGGCAAATCCCTGAGACGGCAATGCGCGGCGCTTCCACATTCGAATAGACTTTGTGCCGGCGACCCTCGAATTCAACTCTTACGCCTCCCGCTTCCAACGTCAGGTCGAGGCGCAAGATCCGCTCCACAGCTCCAGTTAGGATCAGGAGCATTACGCACATTAGACGCGCGACAGCGAGAGAATCCGGGGAATTTTGAGCCCCTCTTACGAGGACCGGAATTGGCGAGCTCTTAGCCACTAGTCGGTTGGCGGTTGACGTCCGGCCGCTGACGAAGCTCTCGAAAGTTGTGTCATTGAGTCGATCGAGCATGCTGCTGCCTTGACTTGACGGCAGCTTTTCGTCGAGCAAGATGCGGCGAGCTCGCATCTCAGCGATTTCGTCGGCAGAGATATTATTGTAGGACATTTCTGTTCCAAAACTGTTGTCGAATCTTTCCTCAGCCAATTCAAGCACTACGCTATCATGCCCATCTTTCATAATCTCCCGAAAGGATTTGATGCGCCCAAACAGAGCGGTAGACCCATAAGCGAGTGCAATAGCACGTGATTCATTTTCAAGTCCTCGAAGCCTCGCAACGTCCGCATGATCATCAGGCAGAACCACTAGCCGCAACTTGTCGGCGCGGTCAACCTCGGCAAGCGGCATGCCAAATATTCCGGCGTCTTCGGAATGGAAGAGAACTAGCTGCGTCGGACTCATCTTTGGCGCCGACGTAGCACTCTGCAGAGGCGGAAGGAGTGGCACAGTGCCAAGTGGGGGCCGAGGATGCGCCGGTTGTTTTGTCAGGCGCCGCAGAAGTCTTTCGTAACCTTTTTCTTCGCTGAGATCGTAGCGGTCTACATCGCGCAGGAACTCCGGAATGTAAGCGACGTCCGCGTTGTCCAAGAGGACCGGAATGATCTCATGGCTACCACCTTGCGCTTCGATCGCGCGCTGCAACAGCAGACCACTTTCGAAGGCGACGCCCTGACCCACGCCTGTCGTTTCCTCGAGGACATAGCGCCGAAAGTACGCCTCTGAAGGCACGACCAGGACGATGCGGGTCGTCATCATCTTAATCATCCAGCGGCCCCACCCGTGGACGGGCTCGTCATCGTATGCGTCGATTTCGCAGTCGATTCCATCGCCCCTCAGGCGATTGCTCAAATCGATGATCTGCTGGTCGTATTCTCCGTGCGCGTATGAAATCGCGACCAGAGGGTTTTCTGCTGACATAGTCTACCGTTTCACCCCTTCACTGCCGATGCGATGCTACGACCCGCGCGCACGTCGGGTTTTTTGGAATGGCCCTCATGTAAAGGTACATTTGCTATCGGAAGCGCGGCTCTTGCGGTAGAATTGGACCATGCAGTTTGACGAAACGGCGACCGCGGTTGCGGAGATTTTGCGCAGCGCTGCACATGAACGCCTGGAGCTGCCCGGTTGGATCTGGGAAAGCAAACTTAACCGCGTGCAGTTGTCCGAGGCACCGGCAAACAACCCATTTCGCTTTATCATAGCGCGCCAGCGTTACGAATTGAACGCCAAAGGAGATCGGTGCCTACAACCTCGTCAACCGAATCATTACCTGGGCGCGGACGAAAAGCCTGAGCGGATAGCCGAGGCGATTTTAAGCGAGCTTACTAATCCATTTTGATACTGCGCCCGCTCTTTTGATGCGCCTACAGCAGGGAAGGATTCCATCCGCGGCTTAATTGGTTTACGTCGAGGTCATGAGTGAACGGTTATTCCAATAGTCGCAAGTCACCACAAGAGAGCCTGCAGCGCCCTCCAATGAAACCGCCCCCGCTCTCGCCCGGGCCTGGTCAACATCCTCCACTCGGCGCGGCGCGCAGGCGCCGGTTTCCCTTAATTACACCCGCGACTGCCACCCGCGCTGCGGTGCTTCGTCGAGAAGCCGAGCGGCGCGCCGACGAGTATAAACTGCAAACGCAGTACTGTGGCGCCTGGGAGAAGATGTCAACTCTGGTGAGCGGAATCACGAACGGTCTTATCGTGGTCTTCTCCGACGAAAAAAGCCAGCAGACGGCGGCGAACGTCTGCCGCACGATAGCAGATGCGCAGTTTGCGCGGCACGGACAACCAGGGTACGTAGTCGACTATGATATCTTTCGTGACGGTCGGGTCGAAGAGGCCTTGGGCCAGCGCTATCTGATCGTGCACTGCGGCAGCGACCCGAAGCTCTTGGCGATTACACTTCCCTACGCCGACCGCTTGATGTTAGTCTTGGCTGCCGTGCAGGCGCGCTCGTGCCTAGCCGCTCTGAAGCAGATTCGCGAGCAATTGATTTTGGGGTTTGAATTGCCACAGGATACCGCCATGCTCGCTTGGTCCGCGTGCGTTCGCAATCTTCGCTTCCTAGTGCGATGCCAATGGCACGACGGCGCCTCCCACGCTGCGGTCTTCTCGTTAATGCGCGAAGAGGAAGAGCCCACCTAACCAACCGGGGTTTAAGAAGCGTCCTGGCTGGCCACTTACGAAGTCAGCACGACGCATGCGAAAAGCGCCTAGGCGTCTCGTGTAAATACCACGCTACACGCGCGGCGGACATGAAGGAGTCGGCCGAAAGCGATCGTGACGAAACGACCGATAGAGGGTGTAGAGGCTACCGGTAGCATCGGGGTTCAGGGCCCGCCGCCTTCCAAGCGGTTGGCCCTGAGACTCTCCAAGGATCCGGCGGGCTCCCCGCTGTCTGCTTGGGTCGAATGCGCAGGCTAGGTGGGCTTAGGACGGCTAGGGCCAGGGCTAAGAAGCTCAGCGCTGAGGAACCGATCCAAGATCGCTAAGGCTGGCGCGCTGGCGCGCTGGAAGAAGCTGTAAGGCGACCTAACGCCTCAAAAGCGTGAAGTCAGAAACAACTGCCAATCCGTCGTGATTTTCCGTTATTTTGGTAACATTGCTTGCTGCGAGGCTTTGTATATAGCAGTGATGCACCGTTAAGACCAAGTCTTGCAGTTTGTTATCATCCTCTAATGCCGTAACGTTAAGCCCTAATTTTTGGGCCTCTGGACCAGATATATGATGCGTATGTGAAGGAATATTCCGCAGCTTTAGAGCTATCTTGCGTGCTTTTCTCCTGTCCACCATGCCTGTTGCAAGCCATCGCTGCGCGATTTCTTTAGACCACTCAATCGCATGCGCGCAAGTGCCGACAAAGGCAGGCGGGTACTTCTGGATGATAACTTGCCAGATCGGGATCGTCGCTGGGTTCGCGGCGGCTTCCGCGCAAGCCTTATTAAACTCGTCCACAATTTCCTGAGCATCAATGCCTCCAAACTGCGGGCCAATAGGCCCCAAACTCGAATGTTTGCCCATTAGAATTTCGTTTCCGAGGCACGCGAGCATCGTTCCGCCAGACATGGCGAGCTGAGGCACAATCACACGAATATTGGCATCGAAAAGACCCCGAAGATAATCGCCCAGAGACTCTGTTGCGCCAACATCTCCGCCGGGTGTGTGCAGGATGAGATCGAGACCTTTGGCTTTATCCATGCCGTGTGTGGCGGCCATGAAGCCGCTCTTGTCGGCATCCGTGATAATGAACTGTTCGCCGGGAATTTGCAGACCTTGTTTTTGCAACCAACTTGAGTAATAAGCGATCACGTTGCGGCCTGTATGATCAAAAAGGGCGCGAAGATTCTCGCGCCTTACAATATCCTGGACAGTACCCTGCTCGGCGATACGGTCCGCTACGTCCTTCCACCCGGCCACGGGTTTCAGTTACCGATCAGTACGCTTAGCGGTATTCGTAGACAGTCCGGGCATGAAGATAGGAGCCTGATCAGCGACGGGTTGTTGTGACGGTATCGGCGCGACAGGTGGTTTCAGTTTCCCGGTCTGCTCGCGCGCCGACGTGTCTTTTGATAAGCCCAGGTCGCAATAGACCTTTTCGATCGCCTCCATTGAGAATCGGTGCTTGGCAGCTTTCATTGGCTGTTTCACCCCCATAGCCGTTCCCACAGAACGATTATAACATCTAGATATCTACTATATATTGTGCCTTAACAGGAGCTCCTCCCACAAAATATGGGGTGTGATCAAAAAACCTCAAAATGGGTCTCGATGGGCGTTTTCTCAAGCGGCAGGGAGGTGCGTGACGCTGCGGCGATAGTCGTCGATCCATTCCTGCCGAAATCGGTAGACGCGGCCGTGCTTTTCGTAACGGATGAGATCATCGCCGCAGAGGCGGTCGCAAACGTAACGGCGACCGCAGCCGAGCTGCGCAGCAACCTGCGCAGCGGATAGCCATTCCGGATCCTCTCTGAACTTTGGCATACCCCTCTGCTGAGCCGACGGGCGGCCCGAGGGTACTATAAGGCCCCCAGAGGCGTCGGGCAACGGACACGCCCAAAATCGGGGGGGGCCGTCTTCCTTTAGGATAGGCGCACCGCCGGCGCTCGCGGCAGGGGCGGGACCAAGGTTCTTGGGGCGGCGTCCCCTAGGCCAGCCGAACCGCTCGAAAAACGGCACCTTTTTTATCAGCCAGATGCCGCCCACTTTTTCAGCCGGGAAATCACGTCGGTAAAGGGCGGCGTAGACCGAGGGCATCGAGAGGTCGAGATACTCCATCACCTGACGCACGGTGAGGACGAGGCTCTTGTCCCGGTTTCGGGGCCTTTTGTAATGTTTCACAATAGTTCACGGCCGCGTATGGCGGTGTACGGTTGCATATGGTCGCATGCGGTTTGCGCGCTGACGGTAAGGCGAGCAAAGTGATCGCGTGAAGATTTCGTACACGGACCTACGAGGCGCGCTTGCGTTGCGCGGGTTCCGGTTCGCCGGCTGCGACCTGCGGTGCGTCGGCCCTAACATTCCTGTCAATGGTCTCAAGCAGATCGAGCACGCGCAGCGAGTGCGCAATGCGCTCTGGATCCGCGGTCAAAACCATAGGCCGAATTGGTAACGGTGCGCCACCAACATGCTGTCGCGCGGGTTGCGCTCCGGTCGAAAGAGCGGGCTTGCCGTTGCCGGCGCCGAGGTCACGCTCGAGCCCGCCCTTTTTGCGACCGATTCCCGATTTTTCGGCCATAGCCGATCGCGTTTGCTATGTGTCGCGACTGTTCCTAAATTTACAGTGACGATTACGAGCGGCCCCAAAACAGGTCGGCTCGCTATTCCCCGGGCCGAAATACCCATCCGAAACACGAGGACGAGAACTATGTCGTGTAGCATAATTATTGTGCTACCTGACATAACGCCGCGAGTCATCCGCCTTTCACTTAGAAAGGTCGGCGGCATGTGTCGCGACCGTCCTCGCTTTTTCGGGCCAGACCATTCACGTAACCGAAAAAGGAGAACACTATGTGGTTTAACCGCGATCCCTTCCCGTGCAGCGAGCTGCTGCGCACCGCCACGGAAATTTTGGCGCTCGAAAAGATCCCGCGGGCACTACGGCGGCGGCGGTCCCGCACGCACTCGCCCGGTACCGTCGACAAGTACATTGCGGCACTGGCCCTCTTCATCCAGTGGTGTATTGAGAACGGGTTGTGTCCGCTGCCGGCCAGTGCCGAGACCGTGCTCCTCTATCTGCGCTACCTGCAAGATATCGGGCACGGCATCCCCGACACGCTTGCGCAGCTGAGCCCGATCGGGTGCTGGCACCGGACCAACAACTATGAGTTGCCGCGCAGCCGTGAGATATCGATCTTCTGCCATGCGCTGCGGCATATGCACACCACTCAGCACGCCACGCCGCTCTCGACCGAGGACGTACGCGCAATGTGCGCCGCGATCGCACTCGAATCTCCCAATCGCGCCGCGCGCGACTTGGCGATGGTGCTCATTTGCTTTGCCGCGGCGCTGCGCCCGAGCGAGGCGCGCTGGATGCGCCGCGAACACTTAGACTTTCGCAAGCTTGGCTTAATTCTGACCATTCCGACGGCCAAATGTGCATTCAACGAACCCAAGCGGTTGACTCTGGCGTCAGCGCAGGGCGACTTATGCCCGATGCTGGCGCTCCAG
Source organism: Vulcanimicrobiota bacterium (assembly GCA_013036105.1). Classification (GTDB taxonomy): domain Bacteria; phylum Vulcanimicrobiota; class Vulcanimicrobiia; order Vulcanimicrobiales; family Vulcanimicrobiaceae; genus Rubrimentiphilum. The sequence goes on along the minus strand of JAAXCX010000002.1, from coordinate 27,683 downwards.
CGTTGGCTGTGGCTGGCGAAGATCGACTCGGGTTACGTCTTTCGCCGAATCGACAACAAGGATCGCGTCGTTGGAACCCGCGCTCTGGGCGGGAGTACCATCGCGCTGATCTTCGATCGCTACGCACGGCGCATCGGAATAAAAGGCAGAATCACACCGTACTCCGCTCGCCGTGGGTGCGCGACGACGCTGCTCGAGAACGGCGCAACGATAGATCAAGCTCGTATCCATCTGCGCCACAAGTTCCCGGAGACCACGCAGATCTATGTCGACGATCGGCCGGTGCCGTTCCACCAAAGCCTGACATCGCTAATTCTGCCGTGAAAGCCCTTCTGCACCTGGCTGCGCTCAGCCCGAAATCTCGCAAGAACGAGTCGGACTGCCTGCGCAACTGGGAGCGTTATTGCGCGCAGCATTCATTTCCAGTTCTACCGACGACGGTCGAAGCGCTCCGCGCCTACATTGGAGATATGCCCGCGCGTGTCACGGCGGGCACACTACGACATGTTGTCGCGGCCGTGCGGCGCTGGCATTTGGAAGCCGGCGTCGATGATCCGGCGGACGAAGCGCTGCTCGACGAGCTGCGCCGAGCGCAGCGCCGCTGTCGCGTGCCCGACATCAGTCCATGCCTGACGCATGATTTGGCTACAGTCATCAACGGCATTCCAGATTCGCCCCGGGGAGCCCGAGATAAGCTGCTCGTGTTGCTATCCTATAGTGGTCGAGTGTCGTCGCCGGCAATGGCAAAGCTCGATCGCGGCGACGTCCGCATCGATCCGCGCGGAATGGTGCTGGATGTCTGGTATGGGAGGCGCAAGCGGCCCGTTACCTTTGGTCGGTATCACGACACTCGCTATTGCGTGGTTTCGGCTATGGAGCGTTATTTACGACGGCTCGATGACGAAGAGCCTGCGCTCATTCGCGCATGCTGGCACGGACGGATCACGACCCGTAGACTGGGCCTGCGGCGTGGTGAGGGCGCGATAAGTTTCCGTTGTAGGAACGCCGGAATAACGCGGCGTCCAATGACGTCGTTGCGCGCCGGCATGATGGTTGCCGCGACGAACCGCGGCGCCGAAGAGTATGCGATCATGCGGCAGCAGGGTTACTCTCGAGCGAGCGCCGTGCGCCAACTACAGGCAAGGTTGCAACTGAAGCAAATCGACGTCGTCGCTAGGCTTGGGATGTAACGCGTTTGCCATAGCAGGCATTATACTAAAGCTTTGCATGGCGAGCACGGCAACCTTTATGGAAAATTGCGTGTTTACGCCAATTCCGACTTTCAGGCTGAGGGAGGCGGGTTAACAGTGGGATCGTTACGCATCGTGGCCATGTCGGACGTCCATGGCGAGTGGGATCGTATTGTTGTGCCCGACGGCGACGTCTTAATCATCGCCGGCGACCTTTGCGAGGACGTTCCAGAAGAACAGGTATCAGCAAATGATTGGATCATGTCGTTGCCACACCGCCACAAACTATACGTCCCTGGGAATCACGATCTCGACGGCATCGACGATCCGTCGCTGTTTCCCGCAGCGCGCGTGCTCGTTGATGAATCCTTAGAAATCGGGGGCGTCAAGATTCATGGTGCTCCGTGGCCGTCTTCCCGACGAGAGGATTACGAGCGCCTGATCCCCTCAGGGATCGATATCTTGGTAACGCACGAGCCGCCCTTTGATATCCTGGACTGGACTTGGCCATCGGACAGGCGCCTTGGCGGTCCGCGTCGACTGGGCAATCGCGACCTCTTGAATACCGTTCGCGCGGCTAGGCCGCGCATCCATATCTTCGGCCACTGCCACGATGCGTATGGCCACGAGTTGCGCGATGGCATTCTGTTCGCTAACGTGTCCATTTGCGATCGTCAATTCCAGGCCGCCCATAGCCCGACGGTCATCGACATCGGTCCAGATGAGGTGACGTTCGTAGACTACTAATATCCGCGGCGCTCTGGTTCATTCCCGCCAGCCGTCCAGAACCTTGAAGCGACGCTTCGCGAGCAAGAGCGAATGACGAAGACTTGGCCCTCACTGCTGAACGAGCTGCCTTCTATGGTCGATCCACATGCGTTGACTGACATGAAACCCTTGCTTGAGCGATTGAAGCTCGCGTTCGGCGCGCGCCCGCTGGGCTATCTGCTCGACATCACTCCAGACGCAGCGGCGCGGTGCGTCAACGGAAAGCAGATCATGAACAACGAGATGAAGAAGCAGGTCATCAGTTTACACAATTTGCTAGCCGCATGCTGCACTCTTTGCGCTGGATGTTGCCGCTCGATGGCTTATTGGAAGCGAGCCGCTCCTTGAAGGCAAACGCCCCAATCGAATGTTCTAGCCTCGCGCGGCGTTGGTCCGCTCATCGAAGCCCTCGACGGCATCGAAGCAGGAGCGTATTCATGTCTCGTAAGCTATTGAAACGCGAGTCGCGAACGACTCCGTCCTTCAAACACAGCGCGGTTCTCGGAGGGCGCAATCGGCTCGCGCTTCCACCTAAGGTCGTCGAGCTGCTAGGAATTCAGAAGGGCGACGTTGTGATTATTGAAGTCAATGGCGATGCTGCTACGATACGACCGGTCCGAAAATCGCACGCTGGAATGGCGCGTGGCGTATACGGCGACTCCGATCACTACGTCGCAAGGGAACGCGACGATTGGGAGTAGCATCCTTGACGCGAGAGCGATGAACTCGACCAAATCGACTTTTAAATGAACGACCGTCGACAAACGCCGGAGGAAGCGCTACGGGAACGCTCTGCGCCCAACGACCTAGCCTCCGCGGTTTACACATTTAACGCCCGCGCCATCGTCATGCGGATAGCGCGAGCCGACGATGGCTACGTGCTTCTACTTGATGACGGCGGGCTAACGGTCCGGCGGATTCTATTCAGAGACCTCGCCGAGCTAGAAGCGATTCTGCCGGCAGACGCCGACGAGTTCGAGCATGGATTTGAGGACGCCCGATTGTATTTGATTCAGCAGTTCCAAACGCGGCTGGCACAGGATTAGTCCGTACCGCTCCACGCGCATCGAGGCAAACTTCAATGGATCAGACGCAGTCCACAAAAACGCTGGCAGATCTGACGCCTGAACGGAAGCAGGAGCTCCTGGCTAAACTGGAAGTCCTTCGGGGCATCTTGGACCAACCAGATGTTGATTGGGCCGTTGTAAAGTCGTGGCTGCGATTTGCGTTTCTCTTCGACGAGGATCAGATTGTCTTACAGGGCCATACGATCTTGGAAAGAGTTGTCCCTAACCTTCTCAACGCAAAGTTCTTATCTAAGTGTAATTTTCGCGATCACTTCCGCGATTATGCAAACCAGCTGCGGCTCTGTTTCCACCTTGGGCTGCTGGATAGCCAGGAGTATATGGGCCTTGTCAAACTATCGAGGCTACGAAATTCCGTAGCCCACGGCACGCATGGCCGTGTGTCCTTCGCGGACGAGATCTCGCTGCGCCAGGAGTTCGCGAAGGCCCCCTCACTCGCGGCCGTGTTGGCCGTAGAGCCGGCAGAATCGGAATTTCCAGGATCGTTGAAGTACCTGATTTTCATTGTTGGCATTGTTCTGGATGAAAAATGCCACGCGGCTAAGCGGCTGGAGCCGCTTGCGGTTGATGCCTCCACCGGAGAACAACTTAGTCAGCTCATACCGCAGCTGAAGCAGCTCAATCAATTCAGTCTATACGGAGCCGTAGCACGCGCTTTGATGTTGCGCTGGCGCGAGATTGAGGGGAGCATGCTTCAGTTGTTCGACGCGTTCACTCAGAAAACAGAAGACGCGCCGCGCTTAGTAGATCAATTGATCTCGGTGCTCAGGGACGCTCAATTAGCGAGAGCAACACCGGATAAGCCCGAGTCATAGTTCATCGTTGGTTTCGCTGCCGGCCTCCGTACGCTAAAGGGGATTGGCGTTGCAACTTGGAGTCACACTTAGTGCGAACAAGTGGAAGCACCATATCTAGCAACCCGATAGGAACCTAGCGTGTCAAAGGCAGGGTGACTGCCAACGCCCCTTACGCACCGTGGGATATACCACAGGAACGCTTGCAGGCCGCACTTGCGACTGTCGAGGCTCACTTCGGTCGGGACTGGCTCATCCAATCGCCCGCTAAGTCGCCGCTCCAGAGTCTATGGCAAAGCAACGAATTGCAAGCCCGCCTCGAGCTGCACTGGCTTGGGATGGCGCTCGAGACCATGGATGCAATCGATCGCGTATGGGTGACCGATCAGATTGTTAAAGCTCGCGGTAAGGATGCAAACAACCGGCGTGGCGCAATTTTTGAGATTCTCGGACTTGCAATGTTTGCCGGCCAAGCGCATCGGCTAGTGCCGGCGCCGCCAAACACTCGCGGATACGATGGGCACCTTGAATTCGCGGCAAACCAAAAAGCTCTCGTATCGATCAAGAACTTCGGGAGAACGCGATACGCGCGAGATGTCGACGAGTTCGGAATGCGCACATTGCAAAGAACTCGAGAAGTCGCGCGGCAGCATGGCGTGCCGTGGGTCGGCGTTTTGGCGGAGGCAACAAGATGGCCAACAAAAGAGGACTGGTTGCGTCTCGAGCGGGTTCTTTGCACAAACGTGGATAACGGGAGCTCACGAACGCTTCTGATGAATCAGATTGAACCTTGGAATATTCTCTGGCAACCGCAACCGGTTTGGATTTCCTCGGCAGTAGTATCGAGCCAAATGATCGCTATTGTTCCCTTCCATCCAAATGAGATTCAAATCTATCACGGGAAGCTCGAAGAGCAAATCGGTCAAGTGAGCGCACAGCTCGCCGGCCAGACGGCGAATGCAGCGATAGTTTGTGTTCGCGTAGACGATTCCGCGAGCATTCCACATCTAGAGGCCTGGGCGGTTGATTATCTCCATCGACACCCGGACGGGCCAGTTGACGAAGTGTTTTTCTATCAACCAGCCATGCTAATTGACGAAGAGCGAACCGCTCTTTCGCACTATATTGCGCGCTTCGGGCGGGCAGGACTCCAGCGCCCTGAGCTCCACCTAACGGTGCCGGCGGGGATTCCATTGCAAAAGCCAAGCTACTTGCGGCTGGCAAATGGGCCTGCTCTACTTGACAGCTATATGTTCCAATGCGGTGACTTGTATCGATCTGCGAACATTGACGCGGGTCTTCCTTTAGAAGCTTCCTTCGGCGTAACGGCCATAAACGTTCGCGTTCATGCTCTTCTTGAGCGCGGCGGCGAATACGCTACACTGAGCAGCAAACAATCGGGTGATGGCAAACTGCGGCTCTTAGAATAGCCGGTACGCTTTGGGGTTGGTCGCGGCATGCTTTTCTCAGGCTTTTATTCGACAGCGAGTAGTGCGTTGATGTCTCCCTGAACCCCGCCTCGCACTCGGCCTTTTCGGGAAAGAGCTCGACCTACTCGCGCACGCTAAAGATGCGACATCTCTGCTGAGCTGGCCACGATCTGATTTTCGGTACGGGGGGTTCCCCGTTCTGACAAGGCACGCCGAAGCAATGTAGCTTAGTTAGAGGGCGATTTTGAGGCGCTTGGAGACGGGGGCACGGAACGCGAACCGGTCCAGGGAAGGCGCCAGGTTAGAGTCCATTGTCGCGGCGGAAGTGGAACCGTGGAAAACGCAAATGTACCTCCACCCACAACCGGCATCGGGTTCACGCCTTCGTAAGTAGTGAAAAAACCGCTATGCGTTCCAAAAACGTTCGATTCCACCAGGGTCAGCGTACCTAACTTGGCGTGGAAAACTAAGCCAGCATTAAAGGTCGTATAGGCTGGGAGATTTTGCTGATTGTTTATTGATGTATATTGCGCGTTTGCCAACCATTCTAGGCGTCCATTGCCAAGCGCGCCATCCACAATCAGACCTCCGGTGTGCAGCGGCTTACGGGGAAGTTGCAACCCAACGCCATAGACGCTTCCCGGATATCCCAGGCGAGCGTCGATGCTGGAAAAATAGGTGCTTCCAACACTATACGTCGGCAGGAGCAAGACGTTACGCCCGATCTGAAACTGAGCCGATAGATCCATTCCTTGATTGATTTGACCAAGGCCGCTCACGGCTTGGGTCACGTAAACGCGACTGGCATTAAATGGGAGCGAGCCACAGACCGTAGGTTCACTCCATGCTTGTTGTAACGACTGTAGGTAAGACGCCAGTCCGTTTGGAAAAACTGAAGGCGGCTCAGCTACTATGGGCACGGCAACACGGTATTGCTGGCCAAAGCTGTCCTGCTTGTACAACTTTAAACTAACGTATCCTCCGCGAAGAGTATGCCGCCAAGACAGATTGTAGCTAACCGACGATTGCCGGCTTTGGTCATCTGGGGGGCCATAGACATACGTTGATCCGTTGTAGCAATCGTAATCCGCGCTAAGCGGGTCGCTTATCGGCGTCTTGGAACCATAGTTCGGCTGGGCGCTCCCCAAATCGATCTCTGCCTCATAGACATCATCGCGCGCAGGCTGAAAATCCGCCGTTTCCGAAATCACTATCGAACTGCCAGATCCTGTACCTGAAGCCAAGCTTAGGCCGTGCGTCAGCGCGAGGCTTCCGCTTGCCTTAATTTTGTCGCTAAGATACACATTGTTGTACCTTGTCACAAGCGTTGGAATCGTAATTGGTGTTCCGTTGAACGTTTGCGTGCCGTCGGATCGAAAACTGGACGCATAGAATCCGAATGCATCTGTATGGCGCTTGGCACTAATGCTGCCACTGACTCCAAAGCTAGGGCCGAAGTAAGTGGTGCTGCTAAAATATGGCGACACTTCGCCGGCTACCGCGCGCAACGGCTCGGAATATTCATAAGAGCCGAATGTTGTGCCGGCGAATGCATCAAACTGTACATTTCCGGCTAAAGCATGGAAGAGCACGTTCGCATAGCCATTACGTGAGGCTCCAGATGTGCCAGGGCCGAAACCGCATGGAAGTAGGGTGGTGAAAGCTGAACATATAGGGGCGTAAGTAGCATTGGTTAGGATGCCGCTTATTCCGATCGACGTACGATCAGAGAGCGTGTAGTCTACTTTTAGCAGATCCCCAATCGCCGAGTTTCCCCCTTGGTGTAAGTAGGTCTGGCCGCTCTCATCCGCATACGAAAGGCCGCTCAAAAAAGAATCACGACCGCTGTATGCATGCTGAAACGCCATGGCTAATTTCTTATGCGAGCCAGTAGCGGAGAACGAGTATAGATCGGCACCATAATTGCCGATCGTATTCAGAAGGCTATACGTCCATGTCTTCGTTGGGCGAAGCGTATTGTAGTTAATGGTGCCGCCAAGATAGCCAGCCGCAGGAGAAAAGTTCACGCTTGCTCCAGTGAAGAGAGATTGAGCCGTTCCGAGCAACTGATCCGATGGTCCGTTAATACGGACGCCATCAATCGAATAGCCCGTTTGATTCGGATCATGGTTGTGGAGCGACACATTGAATGCCGAATCTGGTCCAAACGTTTGATTGTAAGGGTTTACTCCAGCGAGTTTCGCTAGTGCGTCACTGAGAGATTGCGAAACCTTCTGTTGTGCGCTCTGGCTGTTGATCTCTTCGACGTTAACCGAGACACTTGGATGGACGGTCACACTGGCGATTGTCTTGAGCACGCTTGCGAGAGCGACGAGCACATTTAGGCTTTGCCCTTCGCTTACTTCAATCTCAACGATTTTACTCGGTTGATAGCTATCGCGTCGAACTTCCACGCGATAAATGCCTGGCGCCACATCCGTAAATGTCAACCGCCCTAGCGCGTTTGTGATCGAACTTTGCGACCCTTCGCTTCCGAAGAGGAAAACGTTCGCGTTATCCAAGTTTTTCCCGGTCCCAGCGTCGTTAACGACGACGGTGATTTGACCCGGCGTTAACTGTTGGGCAATCGCCGACCCTCCCAAGTTAAAGAACAAAAACAACACCAGAAACGACCGAAGAAAAGCGCCGGTCTTCGCTCCGTGTCTAGATATTTGAGCTTTAGCGAAGCGATCGATAAGGTCTAAGAAGGCGGAAGCCACAACCTTATGATGCGGTCGAGTTCGGAAGCTCATGTGGCCCGTAACCTAACGCGCCATGAGCAGAGCGGTGGCGCCAAGCACAAAGCATACAGCATATAGTAGCAGGACGGCTTGACGAACACTTAAGCCATAACGGTATACAAGTTGATGGTGAACATGCTGCCGATCCGCGCTAAAGACATGCTCGCCGGCCCAAAGTCGGCGAATTACCGCGGCGGCTGTGTCACCGAAGGGGACGGCCAGGAGGGCCAGTGGTATCAGAAGACTGATCGATAAGGCTCCCTTACTTACACCCAAGATCGAGATGCTCGCCAAAATAAAGCCGATAAACAGTGACCCTGAATCGCCTAAGAAGATTTTCGCCGGATTAAAGTTGTAACGGATAAACCCACAGAGCGCCCCTGCTAGCGCGATTGCTATAACTGCTAGCGCCAGGTTGCCCTTCGTAACTGCGACAGCAAACAACATAAACGAAGCAATGGCCGCGTATCCAGTAACTAGCCCGTCGAGTCCGTCCAAGAAATTCACAGCGTTCATAACCGCGATGAACCACGCCACTGAAAGCACGATGGACAACCAAAAAGGTAATTCAAGCCAGGTATGGGTCCAGGGAATATGAAACCCGGCTATGCGTAAATTATTGGTACTCGCGATTAAGGCTATTGCAACTTGCGCGACGAGCTTGGTTATCGGTTTAAGATCCAGCAAATCATCGACTAGACCCACCGCACAAATGAGAAACCCTCCGGTTACGAGACCCAGGCCCATGGCCAGCTGACTATTCGTGACTTGTAGCGCGTTTGTCAGCATCTCGGGGCTGAGGTGATGCAAGTTAGCCGAAGTTTGCGCCAAAGCAATACGAAACACGACGAAAAGAGCCGCATAAAATGCAAAGGCCACGCCAACACCGCCCGCTCTCGGCGTTGGCAAAACGTGCGAACGTCTCGTCGATGGATAATCCATCGCGTTTGCTCTTATGGCTATTCGTCTTACGATAGGCGTGTCAGCTAGCGCAACACAAAATGAAATGAGAAATCCCGAAATAAACAATAGCCAATTCCGCTCTAAACTGACTACAGCTATCGTAAGGTCGGTAGGTCTCACGAATATGCGTATTCCGCGACAGATCCGAGATCGAGAGTCGTATAATCAGAACCATCGCTTAGGAGGTTTGATGGTCGATGAGAGATGACTACAATTGTCGCCTTTGGAAAGCGCTGCAAAATGTAGCCTACAATCCGAGACTCCATCTTTGGATCGACTGAACTCGTTGCTTCGTCTAGTATCAAGACACGCGGACCCCCAAGAAGCGCGCGAGCAAGCGCTATTCGCTGCCGCTGGCCGCCGGAGAGGGCTGAGCCCTGGCTCGATATGATCGAATCAAGCCCAGAAGGCCATGACTGGACCACGCTATCCAGCTCGCAAGTCGCCAAGATGTCCCAAATCTGTCGGTCCGGGCACACGCCCAAGCCATAGGTTAAGTTCTCCCGGAGAGTTCCAGTGAACAGAACGTGGTCTTGCGAGACATATCCAATGTTCCGCCGGTAATCATTGATATCCAACGTGTTGAGTGGTAAGCCGCCCACGCGAATTTCGCCGCTGGTGGGCCTATACAACCCTACGATCAGACGCGACAACGTCGTCTTACCGCAACCGCTGGGGCCCATTATCAGGAGCCGTTCACCCTCGGCAATGGTAACTGAAATGCCACTTAGTATAGTTCGCTCTCCGAAACCAAACGAAACGTTATCGATTTCGACGTCATAAGAACGCGGCTTCATCTCACCATGCCGCTCCAACGTAATATCGAGAAATTCGATTATTCTACTAAAGATGCCACCCAGGGCGAGTACTTGTGTTTGTATTCCCGCGATCGCAGCAATAGGTCCGTACACCCGGCCGAGTAAGCCAAGAAATGTCACCAGCGATCCGACGGTCGCCTCGCCGCGCGCTACTAAGAATCCGCCGAACAATAGCACCGCGGCGGGAGCGATACTGGATAACGCAGTTTGGCTAAGATTGAGGCGGCAACTAATACTATTTAAGGCGAGCCTCGCCTCGATGACTTTGTTTAACTGGCCATGAAGCCGTTCATGCGCCAGATCGTAACACGCCGTAATTTTGGCTCGGACGATTCCTCCAACGCTAAGATCTTCGGTAATGATCGTGTCGAGTCCATCGCGGCGTCGACTAAGTTCTTCGCGTAGTTTCGAGAACCGCGGCGCGCTTGAAAAACTTAGGAAAAACCACGCAGGAACAAAAATCAGGCTGATGAGAGACAGGCGCCAGTTGACAAAGGGCATGATAACCAACATCAGGAGCACATTTACAGCGGACTCGAACGTCGGAAGAACGTTCAATATAGCTCCTATTACGGCCTCAACATCTCCGTCGATACGATTTGTAATCTCCCCCAATGGACGAAGAACGATCTGCTCAATTTTGGAGTGTCGCAGATTTTCCGCCACAGTCGTGCGAATGTCCCTCGCGAGTTGTTCAGAGAATAAAATGCTATTCTTGCCGTGCAGATAGCTAAGAGCACCTTGAGTGAGACTTATGACAAGCTGTACAGACACCAAAAATAGTAATTCGCCGAGGCGCCGGCTAGTAAGCACATCGACAACGCGTCCTATAATGATGGGGGACACAGCGCCTAGACCCGAGATCAGCGTCAATGTGGCAAGCAATATGAAGAAATGTTTTCGATACGGTCGAGCGAACGGAATTATTCGAGCAAGACGCCATCTGGCCGTCCGAAGCTGTGAGACAAACCCCGCGGTTGCCATTTTCCTACGTCCTACTCTGTGCAAACAGACTTGAGTACGTCGTGTTCAGAAGCGTTCTGGCGTAGTCTTCATGCATGCCTATACCACACCGGTTGAAATGCATGTGCAGAATAGACGATGAAATCTCTAGATAGTCGCCAAACAACGCCGACTCAGATTTTAACGCACGAAGAGCCTTCGCGTGACTATCGTATACGTCGCCTCCCTCCAGTCCGACGAACTCCTTGCGGAGCCGCCTAATTGCTTCCCAGTCACTTGGCGGCAGCTTCCGCTTGCGTACGCCGTACCGTTCAAGCCAGCCGTTAGTCCCTTCTTCGCCTAACAGGGAGCGCAGTAGAGGATGAGCCAGTACGATAGTCGCGTGGAGCTTCTTTTGGGAGTCCGGCTCGCTGATTCTAGCGAGCGCGTTTATGATTTCCTCACTGTTCCGATGAAAGATACCCTCCACGACATCCATCGCTAACGTTCCGCCATAACGCTCGCATTCACGTTGGTAAGTGGCGTATTCGTACTCTTCGATAATCTCGTTCCTGACGGCATCCTCGACGAAATCGGTGAGCAAGTCGAGGGTTGCCGACCTACACTTGCGATCAACCTGAATACGCAGGCGGATGTGCGAGCGCGGTTCAGAATACCGTAAGAAAAACCACTTGATTGCTCCGCCGGCGACGGCCTCTTGTATCATCGGGCGAAGAAATGACAGAGCTCGCTCAAATTCCGGCTCGGCCACAAAAAGTCGCAGATAGATCCAATCACTCGCGGGCGTACGTACGCGCTCGCCGTTAGAGATTACGATCGTCGACGGAACGGCTCTTGATGTAACTGCTCGGTTTGTTTTTTCTATTGTAGCGACTAGTTCGAGCCGGTGTGCGCCGGCGGAGCTTCCGAACCAAGCAGTCTCAGTCGCTGGCGGTGCTTCTTGAATGAACAGCATCGACGACCGATGATCGCGACTACCTTGCAGCAGTAAGTCTGCTGCGACTTCGTGAGACAACCGAATGAACAGCTTATTGTCTCCGCTCACAAGAAAAACATCGTCAGGTACTCCCCACAATGCACGCCACTCATCGAGCCAAGTCCGCTTGTCGGAGCTTTCTTCCAGCGCTTGCCTATCAAGAAGCCAACGTCTCCGCGAAAGAACAATTCGGCCATAGCGAAGGCGCGGTAAGCACGGCAAACTGTTCGCTGGCCCCCAGTCTAGTGGACTTGGAGACAGGTACCCGTCGTTCGCTATAGCGGAGAGAAACCGGATAAGCGATGGCGCGCTTTGTGTCGTGTTGAGAACATGCCGTTCGCGCAGGCATAGCACTCGGCTAAGAGATTTAGACCATAGGAAAAACCTACCATCCCGGACGCCAACTAACACGTCCTGCGGGCTGAGCGCGACCGTAGCATCGCTTCGCACGCCCAGACAGAGCTCAGCATCAACAACTCGGGGACGAGTGGAAACGTTAATTCCCCTCGCCCAGGCCGATTGGTAAACGAGTTCAGTCGGTACGTCTAAGTCGGCTTCCCGAATTGCGGCCTCACGAATGTTCGCGCGAAATTCGTCGCTGAGTAAGTACGCGAACCGTCCGACTGTACGGTATGCACCGTTGGTTCCGATGAGCGCCGAAGCGGATATACGATAATTGCCGGATTCAATAGATTCCTTATCGCCGGCAAACAGCTCAAACGCGATTTGAAAAGCGTTTGGGACACGACCGTTCGCAGGAGCTGGTAATAGTATCTTATCCAACAAGTCTTCGCTTAGCATTATCTCGTCGCTGCGAGCCGCAATGGCGGACGACGCTAGCAGCGCAAGTTTGTTGTAACGCTCGTCCTGCGCCGAAGGCGCCGACTGAACAAGTGTGCCGCCAATCCCGAAGTCAGGACTCGCCAACTCGAGTAAGGGCACAAGGCGCTCGTAGCCTTCGTAGCGGCGCCGAAACCTCTCAACTAGATCGGACAGTGCGGTGGACGGGGGGGACGTTCGTAAATGAAGTTGGGCCAACATGCAAATGTCACTCTCGAGTGACGCCGGGAGTGTCCCGTCGAATGTCGCTTGCATGTCGACCTGTAACGCTACGTCCATGTTTGGCGGCTTCCCAAGCTGCGCGCAAAGATCTTCTAAGCGCTTTAATGTTGGTTGCTCTTTGGCAAAGCTCGGTATCGCATCAAAGCGATGCGCCTCACTTAGAAGATAATCGAATTGTTCTAAGTGCTGCTCACTTATCGCCGCTAACGAATTGCGGACCTGCTCAACTGGTCGCCCAATTGGCGATGGACGAAAATCTGGTAACAACAACCCGGCGTCATACAGCTGCTTGATGAATTGCAATGCTCGTTCATGATCCGCGTCAAAATGTTTTGCGCATCGATCGGTAAGCTCGCTTACACTAAGGGGGCTCGAGCATTGGTCAAGTATGAAGCGGACCCCATCGGTTTCGCGAAGCGAAATTCTCGCATATTCAGGTATGCGGTGTGGATCACGACTGACCGTCTTCGGATTGAATACATGCACACGTTCGCCGCGCCGGATGAACATATCGCTCGAATAGAGCCGCATCCGCTTAAAGGCATCTTCGTCAGAGGAGAGGCTTTCGATGACCGCTAAGGCCCAACCCATGTCGGGGCGGGTGACCGTTCGCCAACCGTTTGGGCTAATCTGCAGCGTTGCGCGATCGCCAAATGGCACTTCGCCGACACCCGAGAACATTCCAAACGGCGTCGTACGTGTTGCGCTACGCAACAGATACATGAGCAGTTTAAGAGCGCCTTTGCGATTCTTGAATGAGTGCCCATCTAGCCACGATAGGACCGCGTTCGCCAATGAAGGCGATGCAATTCGTATTGCAGTCAGCAGTTCGGGGCGGCGCCGGAGCAGATCGCCGCAAGCCGCGATATAGGATCCGTTAGAAAATAGCTGTTCGGCTTCCCGAATTGGGAGATAGGATGTTCTGCCAAAAAGCGACAAGCGGTTCGCTAGAACGAATTCTGTCTCGACTTCAGGCCTGGCAGTAGTCTCCGAAGAGGTTGTAAGCATGTATTTACCTTGTTGCGCCTTTTCAAGTCCGAAACGAGTTAAATATCGCGCCGAAGTCATGTAGATCTTCAGCGCGATCAAGTCAACATATGGGTTTCCTTTTCAGAGCTTCGCTAGTTGGTGGTCGTGTGTCCGCCCATTGACGGTTGCACGCAACCGCCCGTGTCTAGGCTGCAATTAGAACACCCGCTGCAGTTCGAGCACCCCGTGCAACCGGTACATGCCGAACAGTTGGTGCATCCCGTGCAATCGTTAACGATACCACCGAAACCAGTGCCCATTTTTAGATCGATTGCATCGAATGGCAGATTCATGATTTCACCTCCTTTCGAGGAAAATCATCAGGACCAGGTTTCGTAACTAGTTTGTTCCCGAAGTATGCGCCTGGCAACTTGCGCCACCGCAAGTCAATGTACAAACGGAACAGTTCGTGCAGTTGCCACACGACGTGTAGGGGCATGTTCCGCCTGTGCAACCGGTACAGTCCGTGCAAGAAGCGCCCGAACCGCCTCCCGTTTGCATCGTTAAGTCAATTGCATCGAAAGCTTGCTTCACGCTATCACCTCCTTTCTATTGGATAAATGACTGGCATTTCTGGATGGCTGAGCTGCATAGACTGAATTGCCAACAGACCGCCGCCTAGGTCACCCTTATAGAGGCCCCTGTCGCTACTCGATTTCTGAGAAAAGTTTAACAATCTCAAAGCGGTGAGCTCAGAAAACTCAATTCCACGTTGTTTCCAAGCGGGCTCGTGCGTCGCATTGTACATCGAGAACATGGCATATGCTTGTCCGGCAGTGCCGCAGCAAATCGATGTCGCATGGCCGTGAGTCTGCTGCCCAGCAAAGAATGCGGCACGAGAAGCAATGTCAAGATACTCGGGATCGCCTAGAACCTGGTAAGCCAAGACGTAAAGGTGAACGACGCCGGTTACACCATTGCACCAGCTGCTCGGCCCCCAGGATGTATCATCCGCCTCCGGAGAGAGCCGAAACGCTAGAGAAATCTCATCTCCCGTCCGGGCAAGCCAAAGAGAGCGCAGTACTGAAAAAACTAGATCCGATGGCTTGCCGTCCTTAGCGATGCGCAAGAGCACAAAAGCAATTCCAGCCGTACCGTGAGCAAACGTCTTTGTGAGAGAATGCGTTTCGTGTTCGAGCGCGTAAGCAAGCCGCGAGTCCAACTCCATTGACTGCCGACTTATCAAGGCGTCAAGTATGGCACTCGATTGTCCGCTCGATAGAAGCGCTTCCCGAAGATTGAGCGATGCTAGAAGCGTCCCCGCCAATCCGAGAGAGATATCTAACACCTGCGTCGGCGATGAAGCCGAATTTACGAAGTTTTTGAGACTGCTCTCGCATCTCTTCCAATCGCCGGCTTCCAAGTAGCACAAGGCGCACACCCACCAAAGCCCGGTTTCCGAGTGAAAGAGCGATGTCGGGTATCTTTCGATTTCTACTTCATCAGGAAGTTGAAGTTCATAAAGATGACGACTGAGGAGCTCACACAGTTGGAGCGCATTTACAAGATACGCGCTGGCACCGGACAATCGATAAAAATGCAATAGCGCGTAGGCAATGCCGGGAGCTCCAGCGTTAAGTGTCCGCCAAGTGTCGCTTAGAGTTGACATATCCTCATGCCATCTACTCTCGCGCTTGGAAATTTGCTCGAACAAAAGCCTGCGCGCTTCGTCGGGGACGTTCGCGTGGGGCGTCTCGTACAGGCAAGACGTCGGCGAACAAAGCGACGACAGATGAGTTGCGTTATTCCCGGCCCCGGCGACCAATCTAGACGCTGCCTCTCAGCAATCCAGCGGAGATTTAAGATCCGCTGGAGGCTGGGCCGGACCAAACGCGGTCGCGCCGTAGCACCATCGTGGTTCTGATGAGCCGTGAAGCCGAGGGATGTCGGTGATCGACGCCGCTGGTCTCAAAGGTTGCGCTCGAAACACCCGCATCTTGCAATCGCCGCTCCATCGCCAGACGGTTAATTATTCCGGAGCCCTAGTCTAACATGGCTAAATCGACACTGTCCAGGGTTATTAGCCCTTTCTAGCTATACTGTAAAGGTTGCCGGGACTTTTCATCGGCGATAGGCCCCTGCTGTAGTGGCGTCCTACGGGTGCGTTCTAGCTGTTTTAGGCTAGAACCACCCCGCCATGGGGATGAAAGGACGCCCAACATGCATAAACGTCTCCTCCTCACCGTACTCAGCGCGCTACTCCTGGGCTCCGGCCTAGTTGCTTGCACCAGTCGAAATTCAACGAGCGCCTTCGTTCCAGCCACGTTAGCGCCGCGCCCGATGCCGGTAACGGCTCAGGACGTGACCCCTCCACCTACCGATGACGGAGGCGGGACTCTACCCGGCCGATAGTGGCTAGACCGGTGGCGGGTCCCGAGGGACCCGCCACCAAATCTACCTGATCAATGGCACCCACTTCGGCTAGCCGCGGGCGGGCTGACGCGGGGCAATTCGAGATGCGCCACGCGTTTGCGGAGGCTAGATATACTGATGCCGCCGCGCTGTACGACAGTGCGAGCGGTCAGGTCCCTTTCGAGGCCACCCTCCTTCGCGCGCGGATCAGCTTCAAAACCCAAGAGTATCCGCACGCGATCGCATTGCTGAGCTCGCCGCCAACCGACCTGAATAACGCGCTTGAGGCTGAGCGGCTGATGCTCCTGGCGGTAGCCCAATCGCGAACAAATCGGTTTGACGAGGCGGATGAGTTTTTTGCCCACGCCGAACTTGCGGGCGCGAGAAATTTATTTCCGGCTGAATTACCGTACATGCGCGGAAGGCGTTTCTTGGAGGAGCGGCAGCCGCAACGTGCACGAGAGGAACTCGGGAGGATTCGCCCTTTCAAGAGCTCTGATGCGCGTGTTTTCGGGGACCTTCTGGAAACTGGAATCTTAAGTCAAGAAGAACGGTACTACGATGAGGCCAAACTTCTCGTCGATCTCCTGCAATTCATCGATGCGTCTGGCCAACACTATTTTGAAGAGAGCATTCACGCCCTGCGAACTGTTTCTATGCTGGCGCGCGAGTTAGATGATCCATCCATTCGCAAGTTTGTGAAATCTCGCGTCGGGAGGCAGACATGGACCGAGGATTTTCGGGCGCACCAGTTCCAAACTTTGAAGGCGGTCGGATGGTGCCATGCGTTGGAAGGCGATTATTTTAACGGACTGCGCTACTTAAAGATGGCCGGCAAAATAGCGCCCTCGGTGCCTTGGCGCGCGATGACACTTCTCGATAGAGCATACCTGGCTCGTTGCTTCGGTGAAAGCCGCTGGTCGGCCGACGAACTCTCTGAGGCCGACGATCTCCTCATGTCCGTCAGATGGCGCGAAACCCTGGACGAAGAGCGAGTAGCGCTTACGCTTGCAGCCGAGCTCTTTGCGCCGGTCGATTCCGGTAAGGCTGCATTCTATCTTGCACAATTCTCTGAATTGCGCGACGCGATGAGTCCTCTCGTTCTGTTCCGATACGATCGGCGCCTCAGCGCGCTGGCGGATTATGCGGCTGCGGTAATCGATATCAACCTAGATAATCGCGAAGCTGCGAGGAAGACACTACAGCGAGTGTGGCAAACGTATGATGAAATAGGTTACGATTGGCGAGCCGGCCGAGCGGCTCTATGGCTTTACGATCTAACAAAAGACGAAGATTGGTACTCTCGAGCGCAGGACAAGCTTAAGAATTATCGCGGAACCTGGCTCTGGGAAGAAGTTGAAGCTCGAGAAACAAACCTGCCGCGTCTGACGGCCGCCCAGACGCGGATTGTCCGCATGCTATACGAAGGTAAAACGACACGACAGATCTGCGAAGAAACAGGCCGCGCGGAATCAACGGTTCAAAATCACATTAAAGCCGCCCTCAAAGCCTTCGGAGTTCCCGGGCGGTCGGGATTAATCGCCGAGATCATCAAACGAGGTGGGCGCCTGAAGTAGTTTGTCGCGTGCATCATTCGGCGTTGTCCCTCGGGCTCATCAAGCCAACGCCGGGCAGCTGTGCCGATGCCGTTGGCTAGGCGTTCCCGGTCTTGCATCAATTCTGGATAAACAATGATTGAGATCGTTTCTCACATTATAGTGGATCAGATACCCCGAGACGAGTGGGCAGTCACAGCTGCGCTGGCTGCCATAGCGGCCGCGATTCTTGGGATCATTGGCATTGTGTTAGCGATGCGTGCTATCAGTCAGGCGAAAAACCAAACCAAGCTCGCCGAGAAAGCGCTGGATGCTGCCGAGCGAGAACTGACGCTCGCGGAGGAGCAACTCAAGTCGACGGAGGCAGCGTCTCGGCAAACTCAAGAATCGCTGGAGTTGGGGCGCAAACAACTAGAATACCTACAGCGCGCCGACGTTGACCGCGCTCGTGCCCTTGCACCTCGCGTAACCGCTGAGATGAAACTCGGCGCACAGGCAGATAGATATGTGATGCACCTTTTTAACTCCGGTGCCGTCGCCTCTTACCTGCTCGTAACCGGTCGTGATGCTGATGGGGATTTCCACAACGAATTCTTACAAAAGTTGGATCCTGGCGAGACGAAACCGGTGACTCAGTTCTTCTCTAAAGCTAAGACTGGGAGCTATTGCCAGTACATTCGCATTCGGACCCGAGATCTACTGGGAAACAAATATATCACGGAGTATCGATCGCTTGGCGCCGCATTAGCTTATCCCGTTTTCCGAGCGCCTTGGATTGGAGAAGGTATTGTTGAGCGCCCGAAGCGCTGCTCCGAGGAAGTGGCGTGGCCCGTCGAGCACTTCGAGCGAATGCCTGGTCAACCTGACGAAGCTGTGGAGCCAGGCTTTAACATCGAGGCGCCAGCTTAACACGTATGTCAATACGTATTGCGACTGCGGACGCAAACGTGCTGCTGGCAAGTATTTACAAGGCGATTGACGACCGCAAGATCGATACCTGGCAATACGACAAAGACGGGGACTTCACACATACGACCGAGCAGTGGCGCAATAGAGCTTGGCTTCGGCCCAAAAAGGAGATGGGTGTTCTCGTGTTAACTATCATGCCCCCTAAAGAGGTCGCTCTTTCGACGGAGATTTACGCGATTTATCATGGAAGATTCATGGAAGCCGTCCTTGCTCATTTCGACAAGCAGTTCAGGTCGGCCGTGGCGAGCGCTCTTCCTCAAGACGGCGATCGTGTCTAGGGTGGCGCGCAAAGGGCTTTCTCTTTCGCCAGGTTTTCCTGCTTTCCTGAACTATGATCTGATTAGCCAGAGCTAGTCAAAACGCGGGGAAACTTCTATCAATACTCTGAGACAAATCGAGCGCGAGCAGAAACTACAGTACCAGCGCAATCGTGAAGCTGAAGCAGCCCGAAAGACGGACGTAATCGAACGAGCCGTTCTCTTATTGGAAACGGTGCTCGCGCGAGCCCTTAATCACCCCGCGGCGCCCATCGACTTTAAGTTACTCTACAAGCCCAAGCCTTACCCGGTCCTGGATCAGCAAGGTCTCGACGTCGTCGAGCCGGAGCCGGCGAGAGAAGCTTTCAAGCGAGGGCCGCCACAATGGCTCGAACGTACAATACCCGTGTTCCGCAAAAATTATGAATCGGCGGTAGCCGCTTCCGAGGAAAAATACAACCTAGCGTACACGCAATGGCACGCCCGTGACGGAGCACGGTCGCGAAAGCTCGCTGACCTGCAGCAACAAAATTTGCAGGCATGTGAGCAAGTTGACAAAGAGAACGCGGCGGCGGCCAAAGTTATCCAGGACCTTGAGGCGGGATGCGCGCGTAAGGATGCCATAGCGATCGGCGCATATTTCCAACTGGTTTTCGATGCAGATCGACCGCTTGCCGGTGAACTGGTGGCCAGCAGAATCGCCTATGTCGTTGAGTCACGGCAGCTCGTCGTCGAGCTAGAGTGCCCTAACGCCGACATTGTGCCGCACGAAGCCGCCTTCCATTACAAGAAGACCGGCGACGAGATAGTCGCCGTGAAGCGTTCGCTGGCATCTTCTAAGGAGATTTACACGGGGCTGATTTCACAGCTAGCGTTACGAGGCTTGTTCAATGCTTTCCACGGCGATGGATTGAGCGCTCTGGACACTGTAGCTTTGAGTTGCTTTGTTAGCACGACCGACCCCGCCACCGGGCAACGCATCAGACCGTGCCTTTTAACCGTTGTTACCAGCAAAGACGAATTTGCAACGTTAAATTTATATAAGATCGATCCGGTCGCGTGTATTAAGGGGCTGCGCGCGCAAGTTTCTCGTAGTGCCCATGAGCTCATCCCGGTAAAGCCGGTCGTCGAATTCGATATGGTCGATCCTCGTTTCGTCGAGAAAGGCGATGTACTTCGGAAATTGGATCAACGAGCCAACCTCGCCGACCTAACGCCGAACGAATTTGAGACACTGATGACCAACCTGTTTGAAAAAATGGGCTTAGAGACGCGATTGACCAGGCCGTCGCGGGACGGAGGCGTCGATTGTGTTGCCTACGACATGCGGCCGGTTATTGGCGGCAAAGTCATAATCCAGGCAAAAAGGTACCGTCGTACGGTTGGGGTTTCAGCAGTTCGAGATCTCTTCGGAACGTTGCACAATGAAGGCGCCGCAAAGGGGATACTTGTGGCTACGAGCGGCTACGGGAAATCCGCATATGAATTTGCTTCTAATAAGCCGATTGAATTGATACCTGGCAGTCAACTGCTGTACCTATTAAAAGAGTACACTGGAGTGGATGCAAAGATTGAATTTCCTGAGGACTGGATCGACCCGTCGCTAGAGGAAACGGATTAGAAACGGATATTCTATGTTTTTGTCGTCGAGGTTCCTAAATCA
The DNA here is from genome assembly GCA_013036105.1 of Vulcanimicrobiota bacterium. Lineage (GTDB taxonomy): Bacteria > Vulcanimicrobiota > Vulcanimicrobiia > Vulcanimicrobiales > Vulcanimicrobiaceae > Rubrimentiphilum. The sequence continues at coordinate 7,067 of JAAXCX010000002.1, read as the reverse complement.
GCGAAGTATGATTTACGGATTTACCACGCAGACTCTCACTCGGACCTGAAACCTTGAGGGCATTGGCTATTATGCCATATAGCATAACGATACTAAAGCCGTGCGTCATGGTATGTAGGCAGTGTCGCCGTCAAAGACCGTCTGATGAAAAGACCGGTCGACAAGGCAAAGAAATCCGTCGGCGAGGTAATCAAGTCATTGCGAAAGCGCGTGGGAATCACTCGGCACGCCTTAGCTAAGGCAGCGCAAATCGATCCGGCGGTTTTGGCCCGGCTCGAGAATGACCCGAGGCCCGGGGTCCAATTCGCAACGATTTGCCGGCTTGCAGAAGCGCTGGACGTCTCCGTTGATGACCTTGCGATCGATGCAGGGCTCAAGCGGACGATCAAGCGCAGCGCCAAAGGCGGCCCCCCGAGTATTCTGGTGGTGACTCGCGCACGCTCTGCGCGAGGTTTGTTGCAGCGTGCTCTGCGTGAACTTGACGACGCCGTCGGGCCAGACTAACGGACCAAGAGCCGTGCCATTTGCCGCCCAACTCGGAGCAGACGCTTAGCCGGCTGGCACGCCCGAACCCTGACGCTCAAACGTTTCGCTATAAAGGCGTAGGATATCTAATTCATGACAGCGCGGGCAATCGTTGGAATGCCTCGGTAAGCACCGTTCGCATCGAGGGAGCATAGTGAGAGTGACGTGTTCTTGTGCGTCAACGCGCACGCGAAGGTTCAATACAAAAACATCATCCCAGTCGATTAAGTGGCCGGCAAGACGTAGAGACTTTGTTACGCGCTCAAAATGAAAGCCTTTGAGTGCCGGTGCCACCGTCACAAGACCTCCGCCTTCATGACAGTGGCCGGCGGCGCATTCACCGGCTGAGGATTCTCGCGCGAGATCGCGCATCTTATATTTGAAGTCGCGAACATTTCTGGTCAGTACGATAGCAGAATGCGAGCGGGCGTGTTTTGCGACCATTTCATCGCTCGCGCCGCGCGTAAGTCCAACTTCTCTGTAAGATAACACCCGAAAATGCCGGATAGAGGTTCCCAAGCCAATTGAGTCCTCGTCGGGCAGAAATGACAGGCCGCGATAACGGCTCACAACCTTGCGTAACCTTCGCGCATTCGATCCTCGAGAGTCTTATTTTCCCGCGTCACGAACGTTCGTTACGTTTATTGTCACCGGGTTGTGAGCCGGACGACCGTTGGTGGCGTCACCCAGATCGACCGTGACTGTGGCAATTTGACCGATGTAGCGCACACCGAACTGTGCGAAGATTACGTCCGAACCAGGAAAAATGCCGACCGCCTCAGGCCAAACTCCGCTGGCGAAAACCGGACTTCGATCGGGCAGAGCTCCTTTGATCTGTACTTGCACGTTGTTTCCTTTCGCGTTGTTTGAAAAATGAGGTTTTAAGAAACCGATTGCCGCATGTCGACGACTGTATCAAGATCGACGACGCCAAATCCGATCTGATTCCAAATAGCGGCCGTTCGTCTGTTGCGGGCGACGACCTCAGACCAATCTGCGCCCACGGAATCAGCGACGTCATAGAGGACAATAAAGCCCCCTTCAGGACTCACCGCAGCGGGAAGCAGTGAGACGCGTCGCCGCTCCTTGTCGGCCAGTCCAGCCAGCTGCGATAAGCGTTGAGCGACGGTAGGCTGAGGTTCAAGATAGATTTCTTCGCAAGAATGAACGAGCGTCCTGGCGTTAACGATTTGGACCAATTCGGGTTGCTCTAGCCACACTATTGGTTGCAGCGGCATATACGAAAACAGCAGGCAGTGCCGCGGTGTCAGGGGTAAAGTTGCTTCGGCGCTGAGCGACATGAAATAAAACCCGCGCCAGTCATCATCGCGGCGCAGAGGATCTACCCAAACCGCTGGGCTGTCGGAAGTCACAAATCCTTGCGCATGGCTGATAAGGATGCTCACATTCATGTGGCGCATCATGGTGTAGCGAGTTTTCAGCGCCGGCGCGATGCTCATAAGTGCTAGATTATCCGGCGCAAATGACACGTCCGAGCTGGTTATCGTACGCTGGGAGAATTCAGCAACAACCTCCTCGAGCTCCGCATCGGATGCGTCGGGTTTGTAGGCCTTGAATGTATCCCGTGCGCGAGCTTGCAGCGTCGAAAACAAACCACTGAAGCTTTTCCGGGTACGAGGCGAGCGCGTCTCCTGTAAAGCAAACACCAGCGCTGCCGCATCTTTGCCTTGCGGGCTCAAGTTCCGGCCGGCCCGGACCTCTTTGAGGAGCTTCCGGTAGCCATTTTCAAACTTGGAAAATGTTTCCTCGATGTAGCGATCGGGAGTGCCGTCGCGTCTGTATTGTGTGTAGAACTCTGGTTTCGCCCCAGCAGCTTTATAGGAAATGAGGCGAGGCTTAAGGAGCATTTCCAGGGGGTTTTTGCGCCCGTCATCATGCCGCAAAACCATCACCTTGCCGTCCCGCGCAAACTTCTTTAACGATACTCGCGGGATGAGGTGATGAGCTTCGGGCCGGATCTCATCGATGAACATGGGCTAGGCTGGTCCTATGCGTGGTGCGATTCGCTAAGCGACGGACGCAGTAGGCTCAAGAGAAGCGGAGGGTAGACGATATAAATACGCCTTGCCCTCCTTTTCACGCCTTAGCAAATTCAGCGCCAGAAGCTCATTTAAGCGTAATTGAGTAGCTTCAATGCTGACATTCAAAGCCGAAGCAACCTCGGCGACAAAGGCGTCACCAAAACGTCGGATCACCTCGAGGCAATGGAGCTGCGCCTCCGAGACGTGCCCGATTGCGATCAAGCTGCCAGCCTGGAGCTCGACGAAGTCGAGGACGAGGTATATTGCGAGGCGCCTTTTGCCCAGAAGCGTTTCGAGGTGTTCGCGCATATCATCCGATTGGCTGACGACCACAAGCGCCCGCTCGCCCTCGCGGCAGAGGGTGCAAACGACGGAATCTAGCCAAGATAGGGTGGCTATGTTGTCGCCAAAATCCAATATCAGGAGCCCATCGTCTTCCGAATCTCGTAGCCTCTGCTGCAAAGAAACCAAGGCGGCTTCGCCCAGCGACCTGTTTGCCAAAGTCCCTCGCGTAAAGTCAATTTTCATAGGAATCCCCCTTCGGCTTCAACTAAAGCCAGGCGCCTTTAGTTGCATTTTAGCTGGGATTCGAGCGGAAGTCAACCGTCGCACAGCCTCAGTAGCAGAAGGTGGCCGCAACCAGCGTGCCCGCCAAGTTGCAGCCCTCTGAAGCCGTTAAGAGAAGCCCCTCCGCGTCTCGTAGCCCGCTCGCATTCGAAATCACGCCCGAGCCCGACCGAACGTATAACCGATCGGCTGCGTCTCGAACGTAGGGGAGGCCGAGGCCGCCGTACATCGGATTACCGCCTGCGTCAACGCGGCCGGTGACCTCCTCGCTGATCACAGCCTGAAAAATTGCTTCCGCGTCGCTTGGAAATCCGTATTGATGCAGCGTCGTCGGTATGCCGAGGCCGGCGTCCACGACCGCAATTTCAAGCTCTGTCGCGTAGGCCTGCGCAATAACAAATGCGCTCCCGGGAGCTGCTCCGGAAAATTCTGCCGCATTAGAGCAAATTTCCATCCAGCTCAGCGCCGCGCTTTGAGAGTGGATGTTGTGGTGCGCCAAATATTGTCGAAACCGCGTTACGTCGATGAGGTCAGCGTTGTCATGGCCGCCAAGATCTGTCCGTATTGGAGTGAACTCGATCAAACCCGGCGCATTTCCAACATTGTAAGGTTCGATATTTTCTCCAACATCCAGCCCGAAATCGTGAAGCGCCAAGAGTATGCCGCATCTGCGCAAGTAGGATAGGGCGCCCGCGTTCTGAGGAAGCTGGACGGTGACGTCATAACCACTCTTAATCAGGCTAGAGGCAATCAGAAATATCTTTGCAACGCCGACGGGCCTAACGAAAGCCACCTGCCGCAGATCCAGGCATACGTCGAGCCGATCTTGTGCGAGGACGTATTCCGTGGCATTTTCCAAGCAGTTGTATCCGCTTAGATTGGTCGATGCGAGGAGAGGGATCGGCACGAAAACTGCTGCTACTTGATCAACGTGATATCAGAGAGGATAACATCCATTTTGAAGCGGCGACTCTAAATGGGCTTCGGGTTCAAGATTGTGACAGTCTCGGCGCCATCGCTCGTAACGCTCCTTTGAACATAATCGCCCATACGCGGATAGGCCTGCGTGCCGGCCGAAAAGAATTGCGCCTCCGCGCATGGGGAACCGGCTGGGCTAGCAAACGGGGCCGGTGCGCTCGGTGTTGACAATGGCGCTATGCCCTGGCATCCGTCAAATCTATACTTTGCGGATCCCGTTTTGGTTTCGGTGAACAAACTCGACCAAGTGATCGGTCCGAATTTATAACCGCCAGAGAAGCTATACTGCATTGGCGTACCGATTGAGGTCATACGGCCGAAAATGCAGCAATTCGCTTTCCACCCAGGAGATAATTCGAGTTGTCGATCGATGCAAAGAACTCCCGGAGAACAGTTCCCATCGAAAACCGCTACGATAAGCTCGATGCAGCCCGGTTTGCACGATTTTGGAGCTTTTCTGCGCGGCAGCGTCGTCGTGTCTGCGGCATTCTCATCCGACCCGACCCTGAGATAGACCAAGCTGTTAGGACGTACGGTCCAATTGGCGACATCTTGTTCAGGCACGCCTGGAACCGCAATGTAGAGCGTATACTTATCACTACCGGCGTTGTAATGCAGTCCGCCCTCGGAGTTTGATGTCTTCGGTCCAGGCCACCCTTCGATATACACAAATCCTACGGCTGGGGGCCTCGCCGCAGTTGGAAGCTCGATCGGGCCACTTTTGTAGATGTTGTCCGGAAGGGATATGATCGCTTCGGCTGCGGCACGTCCTGGCTTCGTAAATGTACGCACAAACGTTCCGGACGGGTCACAGTTAGGTGGTGCGTTGTCGTGCCATCCGGAGTACGGAGGGTTCGAGCACTCAAACGTTGGTCTCGGATTCGGCAACCCGCGCGGCCGGGTTACCGGCATATAGACCGAATCAATCTGCCGCACTGTCAGTAATCTGGTTTCAGGGACGATTCTCTGGAGTGCGGCGGCTGCTTTTGCGATGCTGGGGGGTGCGGTTCGCCTCAGGGGTAGAGGCTGCTGCGCGCTTTCGTCTTGGCCGCTGAGTGCTGCAATCAGAGCGCAAAATGCAAATCCCAGAATCATCAATCTACGCACGTTGACAACCTCGTCAGTCAATCTCGCAAGTGCCACAGCTCTCGCGGTTTTTGAGGGTCCAATGGGCCTGACGGGAGCTGCTTCGGAACTGCCGTTACCCAAGTCTATGCTGGGGTGGCCGCCCTACGGCGCCTTGCCGAAGGCCTTCCTGGCTATTCAGCCCTTTCCGGCTACGCCGTAGGCTTCCCCCGCTTTATTGTCTCGAGCGGCTAGAGGCCTCTCGGGGGAAAAATAGCCCAAAAAGGCTAAAATTCGGCCGAGGCGGAAACACCTGCCTGGCCCGTCGAGGCGAGCGAGCACAGCGTCGACCGCCCCGCCTCTCGGCCCGTCCGCGGCTTAACTAAGCATCCGCTAGGGAGTGAGCGCATGTACATTTCGGTCGCATTTTGGCTTTTCGCGGCTTTGACCGCCTTGTTCGCACTGGCATTTCTATGGCGCCTCATCCCGCGCCCAATTCCGCCGGCGAACCCGGAATTAGCAAACCATGTGATGGCGCTCAGGGCCGTCGCGGCGGCAGGCACCGACACTGAGTCGGTGACTGCGATTGCCGACGCGATCGCAACGGCGTTAAAAGCCCTCGGGGATTTTGGCAGCAAACTCGATACGCTTGGCCCGACGGCTCTCCTTGGAATCTTCACCGTCTTTTTCGCCTTGCTAGCCTTCGCTTCGGCTTGGGCAGCTCATCACTGAATCGGCGCATCGCGCAGAAAGGTCTCCTCATGACCAAATATTTTGCTTTTGCTGGTGCGGCACTTATCGCGCTGGGGAGTGCGGCTATGGCGGCGACGGTAGGTTGGCACCTAACGGCCGCATCCAACGTGCATGCGTTTCGGCTGAAGTCAGCGATCCTTATTACGGCCAACGTTCAGCTCGCTAATGCCTGTTACGAAGCGCAAATTCAACGATCGCCCATGGATCTAAACCCGTGGGCGTATCGAGTGATGACGCGGGTTAAGCCCGGCGACGCTGGAAAGCTTTGCGGAATGGTTATCGTGCCTTCCGTAGCGCGTGGGTCTTTTATGACACGAACGTTCCCCAAGTCAGTGATCGTTCACGCGACTAATAAAACATTCGTCGTTCCGCTCGAAAGGCAGTAGAGAGACCTGCGAAAAGGTACAAACAATCGTCTAGTTTACGTTGAGATCGACTGGTCTGGATTTGAGGCTACAATGCTTATCTTGCGAGATTTAGCGTTTTCAAGACGGTTGCGACGGTGTGTTGTCGCGGTCGCGCTAGCGGTAGCGGCTACCGCGTTAACCGATAGCGATGCGAATGCCGCCCAGCGCCCTGCCCCGGCATCACCCTCGTCGATAACCTCGGTCGCCGGCTGTGCCTCGGGTTTTCCGTCGCCCGCTCCGGCCGATCCGCAGTATTTACGGATCGTCCGTCAGACACTCAATCGTCGTTTGTTGGACTGTTTTACATTGATCAGCAAGCTTCAGTTCTACCTACGGAGCGATGCTGCTATCGCCTTGCAAGCATGCGACCCCGAGAGCGATTTCAATGCACAGATTGCGCGGGCCATCAATGGCCTCGTCGGAAGCGCATCGTTTCCTCAAACAGTGGACGTCAAAAACCCTCAAGTACCTGCGATCGTTGGGCAGGTCGTCCAATACGAAGCAACGGAGGCGGCAACTATCGACAAGACTTGTGCACCCTTCGTCGCTGAAGCACAAGCATATCAAGCCTCCGCGCAAGCTCTGCTTTTTACCGCGGCATCTCCCACGATTTACGTCGTCATGGGTTCAGGCGGCATAGCTCCGTCAGGTGCAAGCGGATCAAGCGGTGGCTCAAGCGGCTGTCTCTTATACAAAGCTGACGCTGCCGACGAACCCAAGGGTGTAGATC
>JAAXCX010000001.1 GCA_013036105.1 Vulcanimicrobiota bacterium | reverse complement strand
GATCACGACCGCGCGCATGTGCGCCGAGGTCTATGCCCAGATCAAGGACGAAGACTGGTCACTGGTCGGCACCTCAATCCGGCTGACATGGCCGCACCGGCTGTGGGACTTCAAGAAGCCGCATCAGTGGAACGGTTTTTCGGGTGGCGCCGGCGTCGGCTACACTCTGCCGGCCTCGCTTGGCGCGGCGCTCGCCAACAAGAAGCACGGCCGTTTCACGCTCGCGTTCGGCGGCGACGGCGACTTCACGATGATCTTCTTGGTAACCGAAACCTTTTCCACTTCCTGCTGCTGATTGGCCGATTTGAGATGCGGAAAAATCGGCGCCAAAATAAAATGGATGAGAACAGAGATCAAAAACGCCCAAAGCAGGAAGCTCCGGGTGCGTCCGCTGCCGGTGATCATCTCTCCGGGCACTAGAGCTTGCTTCCCTCGATCTTATTCGCCAACCCGAACTGCGTGAGATCCTGCGACTTAGCCGCGTCCATGACCTGAAGGATCGTCCCGTAACTGGCTCGTGGATCGGCTTTGATGATCACGGTCTTAAAGTTATGGCCCGTATCGTTTTGCAGCGACGCGAACGCGTCTTTGGCTCCTTGAATCGTGACGACGTTCGATCCGATGGTGATGTTGTTCTTGTCGTCGACGATAACGAGAATCTGCGACGGCAACACCTTCTGCTTGTTGTGCGCCAGCGGAAGGGGTGGCTCTTTGGTAACGGCCGCTAGAATGATGAAGATGATGAGCAGAACCAACAGCACGTCGGTGAACGGCGTGATGTTGATCGTCGACATGACTTCTTCGTCGCCTTGACCTGTCGAAACAGCCACGAGTTACTTCACCTCTCCACTCATCACGACGTCACGAATCCGACGTCTTCGAGTCCAGCTGCTCTGGCAGCGTCGAGGATACGAATGATAATCCCGTAGGGCGCCTTCGTGTCGGCGGTGATTGAAACGTGCTTATTGCCGCGTTTCAAACGGTCGATGACCATCACGTTGTAAATGCCGTTCTGATCGGTCTTCACGGCATCGACAAAGATCACGCCCTTGTTGTTGACCACCACTTCGATATCTTTGTTCTTGGGCGGCGTCGGATTGCTGGAGTTATTCTTATTGGCCAGACTCTTCTCGAAACCGGGTGGCACTAAGAGCGCCGCCAAGATCATGAAAATGATCAGCAGAACCAACAGCACGTCCGTGAAGGGCGTGATGTTGATCTCGGCCATGACGTCCTCGTCCTGTTTCGCGGACAGCAGGCTCATTGAGCGCTAGGCCCTTCTACTTGGTGGCGGCGCCGGCCGGCTGATACAAGTCCGTCGGAATTGGCGCGCCGGTATTGTGGAAGTGCAGCATCTCGGCCATTTGATTGGCGGCCACGATCATCTCTTGGTTGTACGTCTTAATACGGCTCTTGAAGTAGTTGAAGAAGACGACTGCGATGACCGCGATGATCAAACCGCTGGCGGTGGTGATCAGCGCTTCCGAGACGCCGGCCGCAACGACCGACGGCGTCGAATTGCCCTTGAGCGCGATGTCGTCGAACGCCCGGATGATGCCCAAGACGGTTCCGAAGAGACCGACGAAGGGCGAAATGACTGCAATCGTACCAATGATGGCCAGATTGCGTTCCAGCGAATTCAAGTGCTCCATCAACGCGATCGATAGTGCGTCGGTGATGTCGGCGCGATTCTTCTCGCCGCGCAGGAGACCGAATTCCAAAATCTTGGGGAGCATGCCGCGCTGGCTGCGGCAGACCTTGATGGCCCCGTCGATGTCGTCCTGAGAAATCTTCTGTCCGATCGCTCGGAGTAGGCCTTTGGTATCACCGTGCTGCTGTGCAAAGAACCACAGCCGCTCGATCACGATGGCCAAGCCGACAATCGAAATGAGCAAGAGCAGCCACATATCCCAGCCGCCCTTTTGCATGAATGTTATGAAACCGCCAAACACTATTTCTGTCCTCCCGTTCCGCGGGAAAGCATGTGCGCTTTAGAAAGGCGCCACATTGGCCTACCTCTACGGAAAGTCCTCGTCATTTTTGGATGTTCGCCTTGATGAAGCTGTCGATGTTAAACGCTAGGCTCATGTTGCCTTGCGTCTGCGCCTCGGCGCGCGCTTTATTGAGCGCGTCCAGCGCCTGGGTTTTGAAGTCGGCCTTTTGTTTTCCGCCCACTATCCAGGCACCGGCCATGGCAACGCCAAGCGCGTAGTTCGCGAGCGCGTCGTCGGGGTTGAGTGCCAGGGCTTGGTCTGCATAAGGCTTCATTTTCGTCAGGTAATCATTGGGGACGGCGGGAGTCTTGGACGCGCCGATGATCGTGTTCTCTTCCAACGCCGCGGAGGCGTACGCCGTGACCGCGACGTCCTTGTCGCCCTCTTTGGCAGCAGTCAGGAAGCTCGCCAGCGCATCTTCATGCTTGCCGGCCTTGGACGAATCGTTTCCCGTCGCCAGATATTGATTTCCGATCATGCGTTTCACGGTCGTGTTGGACGGATCCAATTGCATGATCTCGTCTTCAAGCGGCTTCGCCGATGCGGTGTCGCCCGTCTTCATGTACGCCTGCACCAGCGAGGCATCGATGTTGACCTTCGCGGTCTTGTCCATTTTTGGGTTGGCCATCGCAAGCGTGCGCGCTTTTTGTAGATTCGTAATGGCCGATGCCGCGTCGCCGGCTTGCACTTGCGCCGAGCCCAGGATGTAGTACGTGCCGTCCGACGGCGCCAGCGTGACGGCTTTCTGCGCAAACGAAACGGCCGTCGTGCCGTCCGTCGGCGCGAGTTTCACCGCCGCCATCGCATATGATTGCGCGGCGACCGGAATAAAGGGCTTGGAAATGCTCGACACTTTTTCGAATGCGGCCGCCGCACCCGTATAATCTTTCAAGAAGTAGTCGGCCGTAGCCAGCTGCTGATTCAGCGTCGGATCGTTCGGCCTGTTCGCGAGCGCTTGTTGGACGGCGGACTTGGCGGCATCGTACTTGCCGGCGTGAATGAGCTTGTCCACTTGTGCCGATGTGCCGGTTACGACTACGCCGTTGGAGGCGACGCTCTTGCCATGAAAGGCGATCGTAAAGTCGTAGAAGCCGGTGACCGGCGTCTTTCCGCGATGCTGCGGAGTATAGGTGGAGTTCTTAGCGATATCCATCGCGGCGGCGTTATCGCCGGAATTGGTCGAACGAATGATATGCGTAACCTTGTGGCTGCCGTCGGCATTGACTTGAACCTGTATCACCACGGTCCCCGAGCCGGCGATCGGCACGGACGTGTCTGCACGGTGAACCAGTTTGGCCTGCGAAAACTGATTGCTATACGATTGAGCGTTTGCCGGTGCGGTCAATGCGACGGCGGCGAAAACGGCCGCGGCGGCCGCCGCCATGCGGGTGATCCGGATCATGCGTCTATTCAAACCTCGTGTCGTGTTTTTATAATGAAGGCCGCGGAGCGTAGCCTTGATACCGCGGATAAACGTTTCTCAAACGACGTTCGTCGCTTGCCATGCGGCAGGACGGCGACGCTCCCCTCCTAGGCGGTCAAGCAGCTAGGCTGGCAGACGGCAGCTGCCGTCCCGCCGCGGCGGCGACGGCATGCAGCCTTCCCATCAACGATTCGAACTGTTCGAATGTGAGCGACTGGGGCCCGTCCGACGCCGCGGCCGGCGGATCGGGATGCACCTCAACCAGTAAGCCATCGGCCCCGGCGGCCACTCCGGCGGCCGCCATGGGCGCGACCAACTTGGCCAAGCCCGTGCCATGCGACGGATCGACGATGACCGGCAAATGTGAAAGCGAGTGAACGAGCGGGACGGCCGCCAGGTCCAAAAGATTGCGCGTGGCCGAATCAAAGGAACGCACCCCGCGTTCGCACAGAACGACTTCGGCGTTGCCCGCGACCAGCAAATATTCGGCGGCCAGCAGCCACTCTTCGATCGTCGCCGAGAGACCACGCTTGAGCAGCACCGGCTTGCGCGCATCTCCGACCTCGCGCAGCAATGTGAAGTTCTGCATGTTCCGCGTGCCGATCTGCAGCATGTCGGCGTGCTGCGCCACCAAGGCTACGTCGCGCGGATCGAGCACTTCGGTCACGACCGACATCCCGAAACGGTCGGCCGCGTCGCGCAGCAGCTTCAGACCCTCGGCGCCCAAACCTTGAAAGGCGTAAGGCGACGTGCGCGGCTTGTATGCGCCGCCGCGCAGCACGTTTGCCCCGCTTGCAGCCACCGCTTGGGCCGTCGCCTCGATCTGTTCCCGCGATTCGACACTGCACGGGCCCGCGCAGATCGCCAACACCTCGCCGCCGAAGCTCGCGCCGTTGGGCAGTTCCACAATGGTCCGGCTCGCGCGCGCGTCGCGCCGCACCAGCTTATAGGTATTTGGAAGAGCCGCAAGCCTGTCCATGGTTACCGCAGCAGTTCGCGTAAACGCGCGAGTTCCCGCGCGGTCGCGGGGCGGCTTCGACCCGAGGGAAGCGTGCCGAGCGCGATCGGCCCGAACTGCAAACGGCGCAGCTCGCGCACGGGATGGCCGACCGCTTCGAGCATGCGGCGAACTTGCCGGTTCCGGCCCTCGTGAATCGTGATATCGAGCACGGTGCGGTCGGCCGGAGATGCGATCACTTTCACGCGCGCGCCCGACGCACGGAAATCTTCAAGGCGCATTCCCCGGCGCAAACGCTCCATCTCGTCCTTCGACAGCTGTCCTTTCACGACAGCCCGGTACGTTTTTTCCACGCCGAAACGCGGATGCGTCAGCACGTGCGCCAGCTCGCCGTCGTTGGTCAGCAACAGCACGCCGGCGGTATCGTAATCCAAGCGCCCGACCGGGACGACCCGCGGCAAACCTTTGGGCAGCAGCTCGCTCACGGTGCGGCGCCCTTCCGGATCGCGCATCGTCGTCACCACGCCGATCGGTTTGTTCAAAACGATGTACGTATGCGTTTTCGGAAGCGCAACGCTCTTGCCGTTCACCATGACGCTGGCGTCTTCATCAACGCTCGTTCCGAGCTCGCGCACGATCTTTCCATTGACGCGAACCTTGCCCGCAACGATCAGCTCTTCGGCCGCGCGCCGCGACGCGACGCCGGCGTGCGCCAAGTATTTTTGCAGCCGCATGTTTACACTATTTTAGGTGAAGCCTCCGGAGACCCGGCGGGGACGTTTTCTGGCGAAGTGTGCGACTTTTTCGAGCTCGGCCGGAGGCCGATTTCAAAACTTTGTTCTCTCGAAAAAGCGGCCAAATAAAAAGCCGCCACGGATGGCGGCTTTTGAATGTCTTCGCCGGAAAGCGTCCCGGCTGGGCCGATGGCTAGTACTTGCCGTTGCCCTCTTCGTTATATCCGCGCGATAGCGAGAGCGCTTCCTTGGTGACGGATTGCAAGAATTCGCCGTTCGTACGTGTCTGCGCCATCTTGTCGAGGATGATCTCGGTGATGTCACCGCTGTTGAGCACGCTGGTCGCGCGCCGCAGCATCCAGATCTTGCGCATCTCGTCTTCGCTGAGCAGCAGCTCTTCGTGACGCGTACCCGAGCGCTTGATGTCGATGGCCGGGAAGACGCGAGACTCGGCGAGTTTGCGCGTCAGGTTGAGTTCCATATTGCCGGTGCCTTTGAACTCTTCGAAGATGACGTCGTCCATTTTGGAGCCGGTCTCGACCAGCGCCGTGGCGATGATCGTGAGCGAGCCGCCTTCTTCGATTTTGCGCGCCGCGCCGAAGAAACGTTTGGGTTTGTGGAGCGACGCCGTGTCGAGACCGCCCGAAAGCGTGCGGCCCGAGGTCGGAATGACTTGGTTGTAAGCGCGCGCCAGGCGCGTGATCGAATCGAGCAGAATCACGACGTCTTTGCCGATCTCGACGAGACGTTTGGCGCGCTCCATCGTGAGCTCGGAGACGGCGGTGTGATTTTCGGGATGCTCGTCAAAGGTCGATGCGACGACCTCGCCGTCGATCGTGCGCTGCATGTCGGTGACTTCTTCGGGGCGCTCGTCGACGAGCAGGGCGATGATGTGCGCTTCAGGATGATTGATCGAAATGGAGTTCGCGATGTTCTTGAGCAGCGTCGTCTTACCGGCTTTCGGCGGGGAGACGATCAGCGCGCGTTGGCCTTTGCCTATGGGACAGAATAGGTCGATGACGCGCGTGGAAAGTTGCGTTGACCGTACTTCCAGTCGGAACCGCTCGTTGGGATAGATCGGCGTGCCCTTTTCGTAGAGGCGGCGGCCGCGAATTTCATCGGGCAGCAGACCGTTGATGCGATCCACCCGGATCAGGCCAAAATATTTTTCGCCTTCCTTGGGACGGCGCACTTGCCCGTCGACCAAGTCGCCGCGGCGAAGTTCGAAGCGGCGGATCTGCGTTTGGCTGACATAAACGTCTTCGGGACCGATCACATAACCGTCGCGCCGCAAGAATCCGTAGCCTTCGGGCAAGATGTCGAGCACGCCGTTGGCGGCCTCGAGACCCGTGCGCTGGGCTTGAATCTCCATGATCTTCGGGATCAGCTCTTCTTTTTTGAGTTTGAGCGGAGATTCGATGTCGAATTCTTTGGCGAGGGTGTTCAGGTCGGCTTTGGATTTCTCCGAAAGTTCTTCGACCGTGAGCAGCTGCGGAAGCGCTTGCTCGGCGACTGCCGGGAAATGTTCGGCGAAATGAGGAGCGGGGTTGTTGCCAAATTGCCGGTGGCGCCGTGAGCGGCGGCGGCGTCCGCCACCAGGGCGGCCGTCATTGTTGGGACGATGTTCGAATTGCAGTGGATTTTCTCTCTCGTAGAGTCGCGCACGCCGCATAACCAAACGATCGGGCGGGGCTGCCGGACTCGTAGGGCGTGAGCGGGGGAAACGTATGCGTCGCGGAGGGTTTAACCGCACGTCGCGACGCCCAAACTATAGCACAGGGCGGTCAGGACGACAAGTGTTTGGGTCCCGAGACAAATGGGCTGCCGCGCTCGAAAAAGCGCAGCCGGCGCCGCGGCGCTTTACTGATTCCGATCCGGCGGCTCGTCCCAATCCGGCGCGAATCGCTCGAAGCTGCCGCGAGCCAAAGCTTCCGGCTGCGCAAGAGATCGATGCCGTCGAGGCCGCCGTCGATTTCCAACGCCCGGCATAAGCGGCCCGGGCCGCGACACAGATCGATCGCGCGCGCGGTGCCGCGGCGCCCCTCCATGAGATCCAGTCCTTCGATCGGTTCGAGCGCGCGCACCAAAACGGCGGCGCCTTCGTTTTCGCGTTCGCTCGTAACGTTGACGCAAAATGACGTGCCGTAAATCTTATAAACGTAGGCACGATGCGGAGCCAGGAACATCGATGCGTTGCGCCGGCTTTTTCCGCGATATGCGTGCGAGGCCGGATCGCCGATCACGTACGCTTCCGTTTCGACGATTCTTCCGGCGCTGCGGCCTTGCGGCGACTCGCGAACGAGGACGCAGCCGATCAAAGCCTTCGCCAGATCGATCGTGCCGGCGGGAAGTTCATGCGCGCGCAAACGGCGCAGTCGCGCCACGCGTTACGCCGCTACGTGCATCGCTGCTTCCGACCGGGCACGTGCGCTGAGGTCAGCGTCGCCCGGCGGCAAATCGGCGATTTCATACCTCCGGAATTGATTGAGGGCGCAGCCCAGCCGCACGTAGGGCATGGCTAGCGGAGGCGGGACGGCTTCGTGCCGGCGCAAGTCGGCGATGAGACTCTGATCGTCGATCGCAAAACGGACGCAGTCGATTGCGCGCCGCCGCGCCGCGGCGCAGACAGCCGTCAGCGCGGCATACCCGACCTCACGGCCCGATAGTGCCGGCTGACGCTGCACTCTGAAGGGAACCCGCAACACCCGCGGGCCGCCTTTGCGTAGATTCATGCGCACGTAAGCAACGCCGTTCCCCGCGTCATCCGCCGCATACCCGACGGACGCATTTACCGGTCTCATGTCACTATCGTACCCCGAACGTATGTTCGAGTCAAGGGACGGCGGCCTGCACCTCGCGAGCCCGCAGGGCCTCGTACAGCCCGGCCACCCGCCTGGCCTGAGCCTCGATTCCGAACCTCTCGGCGGCGGCGCGGCTGCGCGCCGACTCAGCCGGATCCGGCGCCGCCGGAAGAGCGTCGATTTCGGCCGCGAACGCCTGCGCGGCAAGGGTGACGAGCCGGCCTTCGCCAGCGAGCACGTCGCGAACCACCGCGGCGTCGGCCGCGATCACGGCCAAACCCGCCGCCATCGCTTCGACCAGAACCAGCCCCTGAGTCTCGCTGACGCTCGGAAAAACAAAGGCGTCGGCGCTCGCGTAATAGTCGGGCAATTCGGAGCGTTCGAGCGATCCCAAAAACCGCACGCGGTCATGCACGCCGAGTTCGGCCGCGCGCATCTCCAGCGTGTCGCGTTCGGGGCCGTCGCCGGCAATTGCCAGCCGGGCGGGCACTTGCGTCAGGGTGAGCGCTTCCAGCAGCAATTCGACATTCTTTTCGCGCCCTAACCGCCCCACGAAAAGCAGCAGCCTCTCCCCGGTTTTACTTCCAAGCGCGCGGCGCAGATCGGCGCGCATTTTTCCGGATCCGAAATGCGCCAAGTCGATGCCGCTGGGCACGACTTCGATGTGCGCGGTGACGCCGATTTCGGCCAAGCGGCGGCGCATCGCCGGAGTCGGCACGATCACGGCGTCGGCAAGATTTGCAAAACTGCGCGTCAGGGTCGAGGCGGCGTAACGCGTGGCCTTCGGATCGAACGGAAGATAGTGGACGTACTCTTCCAGGCGCGTGTGATACGTGTAGACGAGCGGTACGCGCAGACGGCGCGCGTAGCGCACGCTCATCCAACCGGTGACAAACGGCGAATGTGCGTGCAGCACGTCCAAGTTGTTGATGATGCCGCGGCGGTTCCGCCGGCTCACCAGCGGCACGGTCAAACGGTACGGCGTCGACGTCGGAAGGGGCAGCGACGGCATGCGCAGCGATCCGTCTCCATCATCGGAACCCGGGATGTGCGGCGCAAAACACTGCACCTCGTGACCCAAGGCGCGAAGACCCCCGGCCAGGCCGTCCACGGAAGCCACGACCCCGTTGATGATGGGCCGGTAGACCTCGGTAAAAAAGCCGATTCTCATGGGGAGCGTCATCTATTCATGGAACGCTCGGCGGCGCCTCCAGTAAAAAGAGGAGGCCCCTGCTTCCCCTATGACTTTTGGCATAGGCCGCCGTTCGTAAAGACATGGTATAGTGCCCGGGAACTGCCGGGCGCCTTCCGAGGCTCCGGCACTCTCGAAGTTTATGGCGTGTCCGATCCTGGATCCGTCAGCCGAGACCGACCCTCGAGCCTCCGCCGCTTGAAGGGCAGCTTGTAAGCCGCCTTTAGCCCCGCTGTGGCTCGTTGCAGAAAGGAATTGGGTTGATAGGACGCAGTCCCCGGCGCACGTGCGAGCTGATTGCCGCAGGCGCCCTTACCTTAGGCCTCGTCACCGCAGGCTATCTCACGCACCCCGCCTCGGTCCTGGCCGCGGCCGCGCAAAGCGGTTCCCAGCAGTCCGTCGTCTTTGAATCGCAGCACACGCAGACCGTGCAAGTTACCTCGGCACGGACCGTCGGCGATTTTCTCAAGGAACGCGGCATCACTGTGGGAGCCGGCGATTACGTACATCCCTCGCTCGACACAGCGGTCTCGCCGGGAATGGAGATCGAGTACTCCGCCTCGGTTCCGCTCACCCTGGCCAACGGCAGCGATCGCAGAGCGATCACGACCAACGCTTCGGACGTGGGTGCGCTGCTCGAAGAGCGCGGCATTCATTTGGGAACCTACGATAAGGTCTCGCCCTCGCTGGCCGATCCGATCGTCGCGGGCGAAACGATCCGCGTGACACACATTTCGAAATGGCTTTCCGCCCGAACGATGCGCATCGCACCAAACATCGTTCACGGCATCGACTTCGCATTGGCACCCGGGAAGACGAGAGTCGTCTCGCCCGGCCGCGAAGGCCAGCGGTTGGCGATCGTCAGCTTTACCAGCATTGACGGCAAACTGAGCAAACGCATCATGGCGTCGCACGTTCTGCGCAAACCGCGCGTCCGGATCATCGCCGAGGGCGTCGGAACCTATGCAGCATTTGCGGATTTCGCGCAGCGCGGACTGCAGAAGACCGCGTACATCGCCGCCAACGCGATGGACATGATCGCGACCGCTTACACGGCGTCCTGCGCCGGCTGCAGCGGCTACACCGCTACCGGCTATCGCGCCGGGCGTGGAATCGTCGCCGTCGATCCGCGCGTCATCCCGCTGGGTACGAAGCTCTTCATTCCCGGTTACGGGTTCGCCATCGCCGGAGACACCGGCGGCGCGATTATCGGCAACCGGATCGACCTCGGGTTCAATTCTTACGGTGATGCAATACAGTTCGGCCGCCGCCCGATAAAAGTTTACACACTGCGATAGTTGAAGCGGCTCCCATGCATCCGCGGGAGCTGCTCCAACGCTTCGGATACCGCCCCAAGAAGCGCCTCGGCCAAAATTTTCTCGTCGACTCCAAGTCAGCGGCGCGCATCGCGCAGCTCGCGGTGGATTCCGGTCAAGAACGCGTGCTTGAGATTGGACCGGGCACAGGCACGTTGACCCGCGCGCTCGTCGAAGCGCACGCCACCGTGACGGCGATCGAAATCGACGAAAACATGCTGCGCGTCATGCGCTCGCGCGACGATCTGGCGGGCGCGACGCTCGTGCAAGGTGACGCCCTTACTTTCGATTATGCCGCTTTCGCGGCCGGCGCGCCCTGGACGGTCACCGGGAACCTTCCTTATAACATCGCAACGCCGCTGATTTTACGCTTCGTCGAAATGAAAGACGGACCAAAAACGATTGTGGTCATGATGCAAAAAGACGTCGTCGATCGTCTTCGCGCCCAGCCCGGCACGCGCGCGTACGGTAGCCTTTCGGTCGCGGTTCAGTATGCGATGACCGTCGAACGCGCATTTACGTTGTCTCCGCGAGCGTTTTATCCGCAGCCGAAAGTGGATTCGTCTATCGTCGTTTTAGCGCGCCGCGATCGGCCCGCAGTTACCGTTTCCGACGAAGCGCGCTTCTGGCAGGTCGTGCGCGGAGCGTTCGCGTACCGCCGCAAGACGCTCGCGAACAGTTTATCGCTGGCACTGCACATAGAGCGCGCGGCCGTTACCGGCGCGCTTCACAGACTCGATTACGATACGGAGATACGTGGAGAACAGCTTGCCATCGGTGACTTCGCAAGGATCGCAGACGCCCTTTCCCCCGGCTAGCGGATTTTCAGCCGGGCGCGCGCTCATAACTTTCGCCGCGCTGCTTGTCGCGGTGCTGATCGGCAATGTCGCTCCGAGCATTCGCTGGGCGCTTGCGAACATGACCAACCGCTACGCGCTGCAGCATCCGCCGGCGGGAATTGCGCTAGGGGTATTAGCCGGCACCGACGTGGCCGCGATCATCTGTCTGATTGCGCTGCTGCCCTGGACCGGCGGAACATCTTTTGCCGGACTGGGGTTTCGCGGACTCTCTGCGCGCACCGTCGGCATCGCGATTGCCGGCGCGCTGGCCATGGTGGTATGCACCGATGGACTGGAATCGCTGCTTCAATCGGCGCTCCACGTCAAAGTGAGCGAGCAGGCCGTCACGTTGTTTCTGAGTATGAAGACACCGGCCACAAAAGCGTTGTTCGCGCTGCTCGGCGTCGTCGTGGCGGCGGTTTTTGAAGAGATGGCGTTTCGCGTCTTTCTCTTCAACGCGATCCGCCGATACAGCAGATTCTGGGTTGCCGCGCTTTCTAGCAGTCTACTCTTCGGCCTCGTCCACGCAACGCCGGGAGTCTCGCTCTTGCAAAACCTCGTTCTTGCGCTGCCGCTCGCAGTTGGCGGTTTCATTCTTTGCGCCGTCTACGTCAAGACCGAAAATGCCTACGCTCCGATGATCACGCACGGCTTGTTCAATGCCGTTTCCTTCGTCGCTCTGCTCTTCGCGCCGCAACTCGGGACGTGATCCTGGCGGTCGACGCGTACAACCTTGCCGCCGACCGGCGCGGCATGGGACGCTACGTCCGGCAAGTCCTCCGCGGTCTGCAAACGCTCGGGACATACGACGTGCGGCTGGTCGTGCGCAACAAGCGCGCCGGCGAAAGCGTAACGAGCGAGTTTCCCTATCCGCTGATCGAAGCGCGTGACCTGCGCCGCAATCCGCCCGGCGCCGTGTGGTATCCGTGGAATGGCATCCGTTTCGAGCCGCATGCGCCCGCAATCGCAACAATCTACGATACATTTGCCTTCGCGTTTCCGCACAAGAATTTTTTCGCGCGCCGGAAAGAGCAGCGGCCGATTCTCCGTGCGGCGCGCGAAGCGCAAGCGATCGTGACGATATCGCGGTGGAGCGCAGAGCAACTCCAACAACGCCTGGGCATCGAGCCCGGCCGTATCGCGATCGCGCCGCCGGCGATCGAATCATTTTGGCATCCCGAGCAATCCGAGCGTGACTCACCCTATATGCTCTTCGTCGCCGGGCCCGAGGAGCGTAAGAATGCCCAAGTGCTTTTCGATGCGTTCGAGGCGGCCTTCGAAGAGGATGCCGTCGAGCTCGTCGTCGCCGGCGAGCTCAGTCGCAGCGACGAAGCCGCATTCGCGAAAATGCACGCGAAGAAGTCGCGCGTACAGCCCGGCGATCGCGAATTACGACGTTTGTACTCGGGCGCGATCGCCGTCGCCGTACCGTCGCTGGCCGAGGGCTTCGGACTGCCGGCGATCGAGGCAATGGCATGCGGAGCTCCGGTCGTGGCAAGCGACGCAGCCGCGCTGCCCGAGGCATGCGCCGGCGCGGCCTGGCTTGCGGATCCGCGCGAACCAATGGAGTGGCGGGACGCGCTCCGGCGGATCTACGTCGACGCGCAGGTACGCGCGCGCCTGCGCGAAGCGGGCCTGGCACGCGCGGCGTCGCTCGATCCGGTCGCGCCTGCCCGTATCTTAGCGCGTCTCGTCCACGATCTCGCGCAGCCTCGCGATAAAAACCTGGGGTGAAAATTTCTCGGCGTGCGCGCGCAGCGTGGCCGAATCGTACGTTCGCGTATCGAACGTTTCCATAACGCGCGCCAGCGCTTCGGGAGAACCTTCGTCAAAGAACGCACCCGTTTTGCCTTCATCGATCGTTTCGAGCGCGCCGCCCGCGCGATAGGCGATCGCCGGTCTTCCCGCCGCCGCCGCTTCCAGCGGAACCAATCCGAAATCTTCTTCGCCGGGCACAATCGCGGCCAACGCGTTACCGAGGAGCTCGTTGAGCTCTTTGTCGTTGATGAATCCGGTCATGGTGATCCACGGCGAATCACCGGCGATCGAACGCAACCGTTTTTCGTCAGGACCAGTGCCCGCAATGATCAACGGCACTTGGGCGATCTGCGCGGCGCGAATCGCTAAGTCGACGCGTTTATACGCCAGCAGCCGCGACGCCAGGAGAAAATAGTTTCCTTGGCCGTGGCCGACGGTAAACCGGTCGAGGTCGACGGGACAGTGCAGCACCGTGCTCTCGCGCCCGTAATAGCGCATGATCCGGTCCGCTACGTTGCGCGAATTCGCCACGAGCCGAGTGGGAAGCATCGCGGCGCGCCGGTCCCAGTCCGCGAGTCTGCGGACGATCGGCCGCGCCAAACCGGAACCGACATATTCGTCGTACGCAAAAAGAAATCGGCTGACCGTATTGACGTAACAGACGTGAATCGCGCCGGGCGGAACGCGAATGCCTTTCGCCCACGACGTCGTCGAGCTGATGATTGTATCGAAACCCGAGAAGTCGAAATGTTCAAACGCGCGCGGATAGAGCGGCGCGAGATACCGAAAGAAGCGGCTCGAACCCGGAATGCGGTTCAGATACGACGCGCGCACGCGCGTGCCGTCGATCAAGTCGCCCGTCGCGCGTGCATCACACAAAGCCGTGTAGACCGGAGCTTCCGGATAGGCTTGCGCGATGTGTGCAAACACACGCTCGGCGCCGCCGCGCTGATTTAAGTAATCGTGAACGAGCGCTACGCGCAAACTAGGGCGATGGGTTTTGCTGCGGGTCTCGCGGCAACACGAGCGCGATATTCGGGAAACCCAGATAGCGGACGGCGACGCGCTGCAGATCCGACGCGGTCGTTTTCTGGATGGCGGCGATCGCTTGGGCAGCGTAATCCGGGCCGAGATGCCCGCTCACGAACGTGCCGGCCAGCCACGCGCGATCGCGCAGTGTGGTGGATTGGTCCAGGAAGCGCCCGATCGCAAACGTTTTCATGTCGCTCAAGTCGCCCGCGAGCTTCGCATGGCCTAGGACGTTGACGATCGTGAGCGCGGTCGCGAAAACTTGCGTGGGATTGCCGCCGCCGTCCACGTAGACCACGACGTTTGCCGGCTGCGTATCGAAATTGTAGGTCGCACCGACCCCGCGCGAACCGGTGGTCGCCGTAGAAAGCGTCGGGACGCCTGCAACGTCGGCCAGCGTGCGTTCCAAGAACGACGTGAGCACGAGCATGGGGCCGAAATCGCGGCTCTGCAAATCGGGAGCCTTGTACTGCGCGACCAGCCACGGGACGGGAATATCGCGCCGCGCGATCAGCTGGCGCGTGTTCGAAGGCAATTGTTTCAGCGATACCTTTACCGGCGCGGACGAACCGGGCCCGAGCACGGCGATCAGCGCCTCGAGAGAACCGGGGGCAATGCTGCCCAGTTTACCCGCCGCGCTCACAACCGCTCCTCCACGCAAATAGTGCGCCGAAAAGAACGCCTGCGCGTCGGCGCTCACAAAACCCGCCAAGGTCTGTGGCAAACCCAGCGGCGGCATGCCGGCATTGGAATCCGTGTAAAACGTGCGGTTGAGCATTTGCAAGCCGACGGTAAGCGGTAATTGTTGCGTTCGCGTAATGCGCGCGCCGAGCGCGGTGCGCGCACGCGCGAGCGCCGCCGCGCTAAAGTCGGGGCGCGCGAGCGCGCCGCGGAAACGCGCGAGCATCGAATCGTATGAAGCCGGAAGGCCTTCGAGATAAAAGCGCACGTCGTGCGGATCGACGTCGTAGACGATCGAACCGCCGTCGCCGGCGATCGAATCCGCCAGCGGTACGCCATCCACCGGTGTTTGCAGAATCGACTCGGCAACCAGCGCGGCAAGCCCGTTCTGATTCGGAGTCTGCCGGTCCAGACCGGCCGGGATTCGCATTTGCGTTCCGATCAAGTCGGCTGCAGGATCGTCTTGACGCACGACCGAGCCGCCCGAAACGCCCGTGACGCTACTGTTTGCAGCGGCGCCTGCCGGCGCCATCGAGCTCGCCAGAAGCAGCAGGCCACAGAGTGCGGCGATGGGGCCCCTCACGTTGCCGTGCTCCCGCCCGAAGAGCTTTGGATGAGCCGCACGATCGCCGGACGCTGCAGATACATGCGCGCGACTTGCGCCACGAACTGAGGGTCGAGCGAGTTCACGGCATTGAGGTAGATATCCGAAGGGTCGCCCGGTGCGTATTGCGCATTGCCTTCGGCCGCATACCACCCCGCGTCGTCGGCCCGCTGCATCGGCGTCTGTATCTGGCTCATGATATGGTAGAGAAATATTTTTCGTGCTTTGGCAAACGTCGCCGCATCCAGCGGCTGCGCCATAGCCGATACTGAGTCCAGCAGCGGCTGTTCCAGCGCAGCTGCCGACGCACCCGAAAGCGTTACGAGAAGAACGCCGGGATCGTGCAACGTCACGAATTGTCCGAGGACAAACGCGTTAGGCTGCGAGCGCGTCGCGCGAATGACCGTCCCGCTATCCGGATCGAAGAGGTAGTCCGCAATGAAATCCATGGCGGTTGCGGCGCGTGCATCGGAAATGCGCGGACCGGTCCAAGCAAATCCCATTCCCGGCACGGGCGCGGCCGCGCTCGTTTCGACCGGTGCGTTTCGCAGCGTCGAGTCGAGCGGAGGTGTATCGAGCGCCGGAGCGGATGCCGGTACGGCTGCCTTGAGCGCGTCGGACACATTTCCCGCGAGCGAAAAGATAGCGTTGCTCTGACGAAACGCGCGCGCTGCGAAAGATTGGACCTCGGCCGGCGCCATTTTGGCAAATTGCGCAGCGGTGGGAACCGGCGCGTAATGTGCTGGACCTTCGGAAAACAGTTCAGCGAACAGCGCGTCTTGCAGGGTTTGCGCGGAATCGTAAAGTTGAGACGCCGCGGCAACGCCATTATCTTGAACTGCGATCTTCAAACCGGCGGGGGTGATGACGGGATTGAAAAATGCGGCCGTCATCGCGCGCAATACCGCGGGCGCCGATGCCGCCGGCACGCTCGCGCCGACCATCGAGATATCCGGAAAGACTTGGATCGAAAGTGATCCGCCCAGGCGGTTGACCAGTTCGCTGAGCGACGCCGCGCCGGCAGGTTTCGATGCGACCACTGCCGCCAGCGCCATGCGCGCAATCCCCGGCGATGTGAAATCGTAACCCGCGGATGGAGCGCGGTACCACAGCTCGACCGCGGTGGTCGCCGCTGCCGGGTCGGCATGCGTCGTGACGAGCTGGGCGCGCGCAGGCGCGAAAAGCGCTGCGGTGAGGCACAAAACGGCCGCCGCACCGCGCGCGCCCCGAATGATCATGCCGGTTCCGGCGAAATTTTCGGTGGCAGCCGTTTAGGTTTTTCGGCGCGCTTGGGCGCATCGGCGGTCGCCGAAGGCGGCGCGGGCTCAGATGCCGGCTCGACCGTCCCGCGGTCGAAAGGCCGGCCTTCCAAGATCGCTTTGACTTCTTCGGCTTCGACCGTTTCATATTCCAGCAGCGAAGCGACCATGCGCTCTACCTTGTCCCAGTTCTCATTGAGCAGCGTCCGGCCGCGATCGTAACAGCTTTCGATGATGCGGCGAACTTCGGCGTCGATCTTGGAAGCGATTTCTTCGGAGTAGTTCCGCTCTTCACCGAAATCACGCCCGAGGAAGACCTGATGTGTTCCGCGTCCATACTGAATAGGCCCGAGCGTATCCGACATTCCGTACTGCGTCACCATGCGGCGGGCGAGTTCGGTCGCTTTCTCGAAGTCGTTGCTCGCGCCGGTCGTCACGTCTTTGAATTTAATCTCTTCGGCCAGACGGCCACCCAGCGAGAACATGACGATACCCAGCAGCTCTTCTTTCGTGCGGCTGTGACGGTCGTCTTCGGGCAGCGACCAGGTCAGTCCGAGCGCGACGCCGCGCGGGATGATCGTGACCTTGTGAATCGGATCGCCCTTCTCGGTTAAACTTCCGACGATGGCGTGGCCGGATTCGTGATAGGCTGCAATCTCTTTTTCTTTTTGGGACATCACGATCGAACGGCGCTCCGGTCCGACCATCACGCGATCGATCGCTTCGTCGCAATCGTTCATCTCGATCGTCGTCTTGTTGCGCCGCGCGGCCAGCAGCGCCGCTTCGTTCAGCAAGTTCTCGAGGTCGGCGCCCGAAAAGCCCGGCGTGCGTTTGGCCAGCGTCTCGAGTTTGACTTCCTTGCCCAGCGGTTTGTTGCGCGCGTGTATTTCCAGAATCTTTTGGCGGCCGCGCACGTCGGCGCGATCGACGACGATCTGCCGGTCGAAGCGCCCCGGGCGCAGCAGCGCCGGATCGAGCACGTCGGGGCGGTTGGTCGCGGCGATGAGAATCACGCCGGTGTTCTGATCGAAACCATCCATCTCGACCAGCAGCTGGTTGAGCGTCTGCTCGCGCTCGTCGTGTCCGCCGCCTAAGCCCGCGCCGCGCTGGCGGCCGACGGCGTCGATTTCGTCGATAAAGACGATGCATGGTGCAGACTTCTTGGCTTGATCGAAGAGATCGCGCACGCGCGATGCTCCGACGCCGACGAACATCTCCACGAAATCCGACCCGGAGATCGAAAAGAACGGCACGCCGGCCTCGCCCGCGATCGCTCGCGCCAGCAGGGTCTTGCCCGAACCGGGCGGCCCCAAAAGCAGTACGCCTTTGGGAATACGCGCGCCGAGCGCTTGGAA
Source organism: Vulcanimicrobiota bacterium (assembly GCA_013036105.1). Taxonomy (GTDB): domain Bacteria; phylum Vulcanimicrobiota; class Vulcanimicrobiia; order Vulcanimicrobiales; family Vulcanimicrobiaceae; genus Rubrimentiphilum. The sequence continues at coordinate 306,946 of JAAXCX010000001.1, read as the reverse complement.
TTTCTTAGGATACTTCAGGAACTCGACGATCTCTCCGAGCTCTTCTTTGGCTTCGTCAACGCCGGCGACGTCGTTGAACGTCACCTTGGGCCTGTTCTCGGAGAGCGTCTTCGCGCGCGAGCGTCCGAACGAGAGCGCCTGATTCCCTCCGCTCTGCGCTTGGCGCAGGATGAGGAAGACCAAAAAGATGACGACGACGATCGGAAGAAACGTCAGTCCCCAATTCAGCACGTTGTTTGACGTCGCGGCCTCGAACTTTACGCTGCCCTTCACGTGGCGCGTAACGCGGTCGACGAACGCCGAGTCGCGATTGGGAAGCGACGTCGAATAGTGCGTTCCATTGGTGAGCGTTCCCGTGACGTCGGTGCCGACGGCATCAAACGTCTGGACCTGATTGGCTTGCAGCTTTTGATTGAACGTGTTGTAGTCGAGCGAAACGACGTCGGCTCTGGGCAGCACGACCCAATTCACAACGAGAAACACGACGAGAAACGCGCCGAGAATGAAAAAGATGTTTCGAAGATTTCTGTTCATAGGATTTTAAGGGGCGGTTATTCCGAAAATACCCAAGACTGCAGCTGCGCGAGGTAGGGAAGGTTGCGGTAGTTTTCTTGATAGTCCAAACCGTACCCTACGACGAAGACGTCGGGCGCGGTCAAACCCGTGTAATCGACGGGCACCTCGACAATCCGGTGATACGGTTTGTCGAAAAGCACGCACGATTTCAGGCTGGCGGGCTCGCGTCCGGAAAGTAACGATCGAAGGTACTGCAGCGTGAGCCCGTTGTCGATAATATCCTCGACGACGAGCACGTTTCGCCCCTCAATCTTCTCGCTGGTATCTTTGAGCAACCGCACCTCTCCGCTCGACCGGCTCGAGTTTCCGTAACTGGAAACGACGATGAAATCGAGTTCGATTCTGCTTGGTCCGTCCGGCAAGCGCGACAGGGCGCGCACCAGATCGACCGTGACGTAGAGCGCTCCCTTTAACACGCCCAACACCAGCAGCGGTTGCCCTGCGTAGTCGCGCGCGATCTGCTTGGCCAGACGGTCGATGGCGGCGGCTATCTCTTCGGGCGAAAAGAGCGCCTTCTCGATGGTCTCTTTCACTTACGCTGCACGGTTAGCGCACCGCCCGCGACTTCGATTTCGACCCCGCGCGCCATGAAGAAACGGCCCGAACCGCCCTGCTGAAGCGCGCGGACCGCTGCCTCGATGTGTTCGAAATCGACGCCATCCAGAGCTTCGTGCTCCCGCAGCGCCTCGCGAACCTGCCTGCGCACCGCCGCCGCGGGGGTTGCCCGGAACTCGGCACCGACCACCTCGGCCGCGCGGGCGACCGCCGCGTCCAAACCCGGGAAGAGCGGCCGCAGCGCGGCAAGCGCTGTTCTCACCGCGTTTCGCCGCAGCGTGCGGTCGGCGTTGGTCGGGTCGATTGCATACGGCAAACCCACGTGAGCGGCATAGGAGCGCAGGTCCTCACGCTCCAAGCGGAGCACCGGCCGCACGAGATCGACCCCCTCCGCCAGCGGTCTGCGGGGCGGCATGCCGGCCAAACCCTCGGCGCCGGTTCCGCGGAAGAGCGCCAGCAATACCGTCTCGGTTTGATCGCTCGCGTTGTGGCCGGTTGCGACGGCCGAACATCCGGCCTCGCGCGCGAGCCGGACCAGCGCTTCATAACGCGCTTCGCGCATCTCGGCCTCGCCATGCCGCGACAGCTTCAGCGCCGCCACTTTAAATGGAAGGCCCAGAGCTGCGGCGACGCGCATGACGACCGCTTCGTCTTGCCATGCGGAGGCCCGCGCACCGTGATTGACGTGCGCGAGCGTTAGGCGCAAGCGAAGCGATGTGCAAAGCGTGCCCAGAATCGCCGCGAGTGCGACGCTGTCGGAGCCTCCGCTGCACGCGACCAAGACATGCTCGCCCTCGCGCAGGGCGCCTTCCCGTTTGACGGCCTGTTCGATCGAACGCAACGGTTTGGCGCCGCGCATCAGCGGGAGTGACGGGCGATCTCGCGCTCGACGTCCCGCTTGGCGGTGTCGGCGCGCTTGTCCCAAAGTTTTTTGCCGCGGGCCAGACCGATCTCGATCTTCGCCTTTCCACGCGTGAAATAGAGCCGCAGCGGGACGAGCGTGAGTCCCTTCTCCGACGCCTTTCCCCCTAAGCGTGCAATTTGGTCTTTGTGCAACAACAGCTTGCGCGGGCGATCCGGATCAACGTTGGAAAAACTTCCCTGTTTGTACGCGGGCACGTGCATGCCCAGCAGCCACATTTCGCCGTCGCGCAAACGCGCGTAAGCCTGATTGAGGCTGATGCCGCCCGCCCGGATCGATTTAATTTCGGTGCCCGTCAACGCGATGCCGGCCTCGAGCGACTCCAATATGTGGAACTCGTGCCTCGCACGCCTATTGTCAACCGCGGGCGCTGCTTTCTTGACCACTTTTTGGGCGGCCCGAACCTGTTTCGATTTAGCCATTCTTCGACTAGCGAGAGGTTGACGCGCTTGCGTTGGGATTTCGGCGATCGTTCTCGTCTTCGACGCGTCCTTTGGCGACGAAGCGCCCTTCGGCTTCGACGAGCACGCTGCCCTCGCCATCGCGAACGCTTGCTTCGATCTCCAGCACGTCGCGGCGCATCCATTTGATCTTGCCGTCGATATCGATCGGCGATCCTAGCGGAACCGGTTTGCGAAAGCGCGCGTTCATGCTGGCGGTCACGCCGCGGTAGCCGGCGTATCCGGCCGCGTGGGCCATCGCCTCGTCGAGCAGCGCCAGCGCGATGCCGCCGTGCGCGATTCCGCGCCAGCCCTGAAACTGTTCGCCGAGCGTCGCGCGCGCGTGGACGCCGTCCTCACTTCGTTCGAACTGCAGATGCATCCCAATCGGATTTTCCGGACCGCAGGCAAAACAGCGTCCGTCATCAACGGTCCTCACCGGCCTTGCTCCAGCCGCTGCGCAAGCACCTCGGGTAAGCCGGCTGCGAGAATCTTCTCCTGCACCGCGGCGATCGGGTAATCGTAACGAACCCACTCGATGCGTTTTTTTTCTGGTTCGTAGAAAACGAACGACGGCTGCGGATTCAGATCGCGCGGCTGGCCAACGCTGCCCACATCGATGATATACCGCTTAGCGGGGTCGAGGTCGAGTTCGCCGCCATGCTGGCGGTGTTCGTGTCCGATGCTCCCGTCGGGCTCCAGCGAGTAATACTCCGCTACATGCGTGTGTCCGACGAAGATGAGCGGCGCGTCGGTGCGCTCGAAAGCAGCTTTTGCTTGGCGTTTGTCCAGAATGTACTCAAAGTAGTTGACGGGTGCGCCGTGCACGAGCAAGTACTCCGGAAACCGCACTTCGTATCCCAATCCATTCAGCCACTCCATATACTCGCGATCGATCTTGCCCTGCGTCCATTCGATCGCCGTACGCGCCGCCGGATTGAAATACTCAATGCCGAAGTTGTCCAGGGCCGCTACTTCGTGATTCCCCAGCACGCACTCCTGAGCGCGCTCGCGAATCAGGTGCAGGCACTCGTTGGGGTTGGGACCGTAACCGACCGTGTCGCCCAAGCAGAGAATCGCGTCGTCCGGTTTCATCAGCGCGAGCGCCGCCTGCAACGATTCGAGGTTCCCGTGGATATCGGAGACGACCGCGTACCTCATGCGATCTCGCGCCAGAGTACGCGCAGGCGCGCCGCAAATTCGTCGCGTTCCGCCGCCGTGCCGACGCTCACGCGCACGAAACGATCCAGCGGCGGCGCGGCCGGTTTGCGCACGAAGACGCCGTGCGCCAGCAGCGCATTCATCAGTTGCGTCGCAACCTCGGCGGCGCCGAAGTCGATGCAGACAAAGTTCGTGCATGACTCTAGGTAAGGCCGCCCGAGGGAGCTCGCGAGTTTGTAATAGTCTTCGCGGCCCCGCGCGGTTTCAGCGGCGACATGCTGCGCGAATTCGGGATCTTGCAGCGAAGCGAGCGCGCCGATCTGCGCATTGCGGTTCACGCCATAGTGCAGGCGAATCTTCTGAAACGTGGTGACGTTACGCGGCGTGGCGATCGCGTAACCGATGCGCGCACCGGCCATCCCAAACGCTTTCGAAAACGTGCGCACGCGCAGGAGCCGCCCGTGTATAAACTCGGGAATCAGGAGATCACCGGTCACGAAGTCGGCATACGCTTCGTCGAGAAACAGCAGCGTTTCGGCGGGCAATCCTTCAAACAGCCGCACGATCTCGTCCTTGGGCAGCAGCGTTCCGCTGGGATTGTCGGGGTTGGCGACGTAGACGATCGCGGGACGAAGGCGCTTTGAGGTCTCGATCAGCGCGTCGACGTCGAGCATTCCGTCGTGCCGGTAATCAACGGTCGCGAGCTTCGCGCCGAATCCCATCACGTGATAATTGAAAGTGGGATAGGTTCCGCGCGTCGTCAGCGTCACCGCACCGGGAGCTGCGAAGGCGCGCACCGCCAAGCCCATCAGATCGTCGATGCCCGATCCGACGCTGATGTTTTCGATTCCGCATCCGTGGCGTGCCGCCAGCGCTAGGCGAAGATCGTACGACTCCGGATCGCCGTACCACGAGATGTGCGGCAGCTCCGCACTCATCGCTTCGACCGCGCGCGGCGAAGGACCGAAGGCGCTTTCGTTGGCTCCCAGCCGCAGCAACTCCGCGTGACCGCCTTCGCGCATCAGCTGCTCGGGGCCGATGAACGGCGTCATCGGCGGAATCGCCTCAATGTGCGGCGCCGCCAAAAACTCCACGTTCTGCGTCATCGTCCCCCTTATAAGAAGCGCATCGCGGTCACGGTCTCGCCGGCCGCGGCGGACTCTACCGTTTCGCCCAAAATGAGAAATCCGCTTGCGCGCGCGAGCACGCTCACCGAAGCGGAGTGCATGTCTAAAGGAAACGCGGTACAGATTCCAGCGCCTTCCAGCCGCACCGGAACGAACTGTGTCCATCCCAGCCGTTTGCGCACCGGAGCTGCCAGCACGGCCTCGACTTCCGCGCGCTGGGGAAATGCGCCGGCGAGCTGCGCGACGATCGCCCCCGCGACCGCCTCGAGGATCATCAGCGCCGAGGCGGGATTTCCCGGCAGGCCGATCACCGGCTTGCCTTGCACCGACGCCAGCACTGTCGGTTTTCCAGGTTTGACGCGCAGGCCGTGCACGATGACCCCGGGCGATCCGCAGCGTTCCACCAGGCGCGGCGTGAGATCGCGCAGACCCACGGAAGATCCGCCGCTCAAGAGCACACCGTCGCATTCGCTGACCGCCGCCTGCAGAATACGCGCGTATGCCGTTTCGTCGTCGGGCGCGATCGGGTAGTGCCGGGCGGAAGCCCCGAACCGCGTGAGTTTTGCCGCCAGCGCCCACCGGTTGGAGTCGCGCACTTGCGCCGGCCCGGGCTTGGAAGGAACGTCGACGATCTCGTCGCCGCTGCTGACGATGCCAAACACCGGAACCGCATAGACGGGGAGACTCGTCAATCCGAGCGCGGCGATCACGCCGAGCTCCGCGCCGCCGATGCGCCGTCCTTCTTCTAATAGCGTCTCTCCCGCACGCATATCCGAACCCGCCGGAACCACGCTCGCGCCGGCCGGGACGGCCGCTTCAATCCGGACGTCTGCGCCGGCAACTTGCGCGTCCTCAATGGGCACCACGCAATCGGCGCCCGCGGGCAACGCTCCGCCGGTCGGGATGCGGATGGCGCCTCCGGATCCGAGCTCGCCCGTCCACGCGTGTCCCATCCGGATCTCACCGTCGATATGCAAGGTGCCCGGCAACTCGCGGGACCGCACGGCAAAACCGTCCATCGCCGAGCGCGCGACCGCCGGATACGCGTCACCGGCAATCACCGGCTTGGCCAGAACGCGCCCGGCGGCGGCTTCAAACGCAACAACCTCAACCGCGCGCTCGCGCAGCTGCGCGCGTGAAAAAAAGAGCGCGAGCGCCTGTTCGGGAGCGAGCAGCGCGTCGTTCCGAAAACCTATCGTTTGCAGGTCGCTTTGCAAACCTCGCATAATGCGCCGTTCCTTCATATGTTGGATGTCGGACTCATTCGTCGCGATCCGGAGCGCGTGCGGCTTTCTGCAAAACGCCGCGGACTCGATCCTGCGTTCGTCGACGAAGTTCTGCGCCTGGACGAGGAGTACCGCTCCGCATTAACTGCGGCGGAAAGCGCGCAGGCCGAGAAAAACCGCCTCTCGGCCGAGATTGGCAAGGCAGCCGACAAGGCGGCAGCCGCGCGCGAACTGCGCCCAAAACTTGACGAATTGGCCCAACGCTTAGAACAGCTCGAAACGCGCGTGCGCGAGCTCGCGCCAAGCGAGCGTCATTCGCCGCTCTACGAGTTGCTCTCCCAATCTCCGAACATTTTGGACGACTCGGTTCCCGAAGGAAACGACGCGTCGAAAAACATCGTCTTGCGGACGGGCGGCGAACCTCCGACGTTTTCGTTCGATCCGCTGCCGCACTGGGAGCTGGGCGAACGCTTGGGCATCTTGGACTTCCCGCGCGCGGCTAAACTGTCGGGCTCACGTTTCTCAATCCTCGTTGGCCCGGGCGCGCGCTTGGCCCGCGCGCTCACGCAATTTTTTCTCGATCGGGCCGCCGCAAAAGGTTACATCGAAATCAACCCGCCGCTGCTGGTGTCGCGCGACACGATGTGGTCGACGGGTCAATTGAGCAAGTTCGCCGACGCGATGTTTCGCGACGACGACGCCGAGCTGTTTCTCGTACCGACGGCAGAGGTTCCGCTCACGGCGCTCCACGGCGGCGAAATCCTGGCGGCCGATACGCTTCCGCGCAAGTACGCCGCCTTCACGCCGTGCTTCCGCAAAGAAGCCGGCGCCGCCGGCAAAGACACGCGCGGAATCTTGCGCCAGCACCAGTTTGAAAAGGTCGAGCTCGTCTGGGTGACGGCGCCCGAAAATTCCGCCGGTGCACTTGAGGCGCTCACGCAAGACGCCGAGGACTTACTGCGCGAACTCGAGCTGCCTTATCGCGTCGTCGCGCTCTGTGCCGGCGACGTGGGCTTCAATCCGGCCAAGACGTACGATCTCGAGGTTTGGGTTCCGAGTTCGCAGGCGTATCGTGAGATCAGCTCGTGTTCGAATTGCACGGATTTCCAATCCCGCCGCGCGGCGATCCGTCTGCGGCGCGACGCAAAAGCGAAACCCGAACTCGCGCACACGCTCAACGGATCGGGCCTAGCCGTCGGCCGGACGCTGCTCGCGATTCTCGAAAATTTTCAGCAACCCGATGGTTCAGTTGCCATCCCCAACGTTTTGCAGCCGTATATGCGCGCGGAAAAAATCTCAGCCGGCTAAGTAATCGGCCAACGCTTTGACGTACGGCGAAGCTGCCGGGCTGCCGGCTTGCGCTCCGCGCCGCGTCTCGATCGTCACGCGCGATCGTCCGCCCTCCAAACCCGCGATCGTGCACGTGAGGCGTTCAGAACCGATTAACCCAAACGTCGCTTCGATCGTTCCGGGATGTTCTTCACGCACCACGCCGCCCAGTACGCCCTCGATCCCGTAACGGCACCGGGCCTGCGCGGCACCTTGCGGCAGCTCGAGTTCGACGGATCGCGACGGGTGAAGCGCCGCGCTCTTGCGCGCATCGATCCCAAGCCAAACGCTCAGCCGGCGAAAAACTGTTCGCTCGCCTCCACGCGACGCACGCCCGAGAGCGCGCTGATGCGCTCGGCGACCGCGCTCAGCCGGCGTCCCATTTCCAGCGTAACGCTGTAGCGCAGCTCGACGCAATCGCTCTCCGTATCGGCAATGATGGAAACCATTTCACTCTCGAAGGCGATCTTCTCGGCCCGCAAAACGCCGTCGATCGCCTGCATGAGTTGCGCACCCGGCGTGCACGTCACCAACAAAGCGACCTTGCGGCGCATACGAAAGACGCGCATGAGGACGTCATCCGAAATTGACAGTGCCCCCAGCGTAATCGCCGTCGCGACCAATCCGGCCGCGAGCCCGAATCCGTTGGAATAGCCGAGCAGCAATCCGATCGCCGCCGACATCCAAATGCTGGCGGCGGTCGTCAGCCCGTGAGCGGTGGCACCTTGCCGAATGATCGCGCCCGCTCCCAAAAAGCCGATGCCGACGACGATATATGAAGGGATACGCGTGTCGTGCAAGTGCGCGCCCATCGCCGTAAATGCGGCTGCCGCAGTCGCAACGATCAAGTGCGTACGAAAACCCGCCGCTTTTTGCGCCGCCTGACGCTGCAAGCCGAGGATACCGCCCAGGACTGCAGCTCCGGCAATGCCAAGCAGCGGCGAAAACGTGAAATCCACCATCAGCGGACCTGCCCCCATGCGCGCTGCACGTCCGGCGGCAGCGTATCGATGTGCTGCACGAAGAGCGTCAGCTGCCAAAGCTGTTTTTCACTGAGCGCTTTACCGAAAGACGGCATGCCGGTCCAGCGGATGCCGTGGTCGATCTGCCAATAGACTTTGCCGGGCGGATCGTCCGAAACGCCCTCGCGGTGAAACTGCGGCGGATCCTGATAAAGTCCGGCGGCGATGTTGCTCGGACGGCCTCCGGCACCGCCATGGCAGACGGCGCAATTCTGCGAGTACAACTTGAGCCCGGCCGCGAGGTTCGCATCACTGGCGGGCAGCGGATTTTTTATGTCCGCAACGCGGTTGCGCACAAATGACGCGCGCAGCGAGGTTTTTGCCGCCCACCGTTCCAGTTTAGGAACGCGCTCGTCCGCGGCCGCGGAGACTATCCCCGACCGGATCGTCAGGTAAGCAGCCAGTGCCGCGACTGCGAGCGTGGCCACCACGCCAAGAACAATGCCTCGTATCATCGTGCCCTTATTCCCCGCCGGCGTCCCAAGTCTCCGGCGCCACGGGAAACCGCAGCATATTCCGCTCAAAGCCGTGGACACGCGAATTCACGCCGTCAAAGTAGACTTCGTAATAGATCGGGATGACGGGCAGCGCTTGGTGGATCAGCCGCTGCATGGCCAGGAAGTCGGCCCTCCGCCGCGCCGTGTTCCGTGCGGTCTGCTGGTCGGTAAACAACGCTTCGAAGCGCGGATCGCAATACCGCGAGATGTTGTCGCCATTCACCGTTGCTTGCGAGCACGTGAAGACGATCGATTGCTCGGGGTCGGCGCCGCCCAGCCATCCGTCGATCGCGATTGCAAACCGCGCGTTACGAACCGGGCCGTCCGGCGCGTTGAACAGCGTCGTCGTGAACGTTTTGATCGTGACGCGGATACCCGCTGCGGCAAGCTGCCGCTGCACGACCGTTGCGATGCGCAGCCACGCCGCGTTGCCGGACTGCAGCACCAGCAAGGCATCGATCGTCTGACCGCCGAGCAGCTCGCGGGCTTCGCGCGGATCGGTGGCGGCTGCGCGGATACTCGAATCGTGCCACTGCAGGACGGGCGGCAAAAACGCGGCTGCCTGGGGATATGCCGCTTGATAGGCCTTTTGCAGTTCGGCGGCGTCGAGCGCCAACGCAATCGCGCGCCGGACGCGAATGTTTTTCGCCGGGCCTTGCTGCGTTTGCAGCGTCAGCCATACGGTTGCATTCTCCGGAGTGCGCAGAACGCGCAGGCCGGGCGTACCCTCGGTGCGCGCGATCGATTCGGGCAGAATCGGAGCGGCATCGACGTCGTGCGCCTGGAGCGCCACCAGCGCCGAGCCGCGATCGGGAATCATCCGCAGCTCGATGCGCGCCAGCTTCGGCTTGGGGGAGAAATACGGATTGGGTTCGAGCACGACGCGATCGCCGCGGCGCCACTGCGTGACCCGGAACGGTCCGCTGCCGAACGGGTGTTGCTCCCAGGCTGCATGCTGCAGCAGCGTGCTCTCAAACGCGTGCGCCGGAAGAATCCCGAACGCGAAATCGGATTGCGCGAACAGGTCGCTGACGGCAGCATTCCATGGACGTTTGAGCCGGATGACGACGGTATAACGATCCGGTGTCGTGAGCGAAGCGATTCGCCGGTAAGCGTCCTGCGAAAGAACGGGGTTGCGCGAGTCCATGATCGCGCGATAGGTAAAGGATACGTCGGCGGACGTGAGTTCCACGCCATCGGAAAATCGCACGCCTTTGCGCAAACGATAGACGATCGTCTTGCCGTCGGCGGAAATACCGCCGTTGACACGAGATGGAATGCGCTCGATCAAAACCGGAGTCAGACGGTTGTGCGCGTCCATTCCCACGAGGGTCTGGCAGACGAGCAAGTCGTAACCGATCGTGTCTTGATCGTGCGCGAGCAGCGGATCGAGCGAGGACGGATCGCTGAGATCGGCGATGCGCAACACGTGGGCGGCGCTCGCGTTTCCGCGAGGCGCGCCTCCGCCGCAGGCCGCGATCAGCAGCGCGAGTCCCAGGGTCAAGGCCTTCGGGCGCGGTAACAGCAGAACGATGTTTCGCTTTTTGACGCGCTCGCTTTTTGCCATGCTTGCCGCCACCGTGTGCGCCGTTCCCGCTCTTGCGGACCCCGTGCCTTCGACACCGTCGCCGGCGCCTTCGCCGCCACCGCCGCCGATCACGGTCACGGCGATCGTCAGCGGCTTCACCCTGACGTCGGACAACCCAAATGCGACCGGCGCGCTCGATACGGCCGGCGGTGCCGACCTCTCGTCTCGAACACAGCTTTCAAATGCGCTGATCACCGTCGCGCATTCGAGCGGGCCACTCCGGTTTTCGCTCACTGCGGGCGCCTACAATTTTCCGGTCGTGGGAGTCGCGATCAATCCGACGTTCCAAAGGTTCGCCAACACGAACCTCTTCGGTTATCTCCCTAACGCGTACGTGCAGTACGTCCCGAATGCAAACTGGACGATCAGCGCCGGGAAACTCCCGACGCTGCTCGGTCAAGAAAACGCCTTCACTTTTCAGAACATCAACATTCAGCGCGGTCTCGTGTGGAACATGGAACCGGTCGTCAGCAACGGTATCCGCGTCGCGTACGCCAACGCCAATTTTAGCGCCGCGCTGGAATACAACGACGGATTTTATTCGGGCAGCCGGCGTGCCGTCGAAGGTCTGCTCGGCTGGAATCCCACCGCGGCCGCCAGCTTGCAATTCATCTTCATCATTCCCGATGCAAATACGCCGTCGAACAACACCGCCCTGATCGCGAACAAACGCGAATACGACCTCATGTACACGCAGCAAATCGGCAAGCTTCAAGTGCTTCCGTATGCGTTATGGGTGCAATCGCCGGCATCAAGCGCGCTCGGCTCTGTCAGATCCCAGAGTGCTTTCGGCGCGGTGCTGTTGGCAAACTACGCTTTCAACGGCGTGCTCTCGCTGGGCGGACGATTCGAAGCCGTCGGCAACTCCAGCTCGACGAACGATTCGAGTTTTAACGCCGACTTGGTCGGCTACGGCCCCGGCAGCAGCGCGACGACGTTCACGTTGACGCCGGCCTATAAAACGGCGCACCTGATGGTGCGCGGCGAGTGGTCGCACGTAGTGGGCAACAACATTTCGCCGGGATTAGGTTTTGGCCCGGGCGGACTGCGCACCAACCAAACCCGTTTGGGGCTGGAGGTTGGCGCGCAGTTCTAGGCGCGGCCTAGAGACCGACCGGATAGGCTTCCTCACCGTGTAAGGTGATGTCGAGGCCGGTTTCTTCGGCATCGCGATCGACTTTCGTCACGGTGACTTTACTGATCAGCCACAGGAATCCGTACGTGAAGACGAATGCCCACGCGCTGCAGATGATCGCCGACGCAAGTTGCACGAGGAAGAATCTGCTTCCGCCGTAGATCAAACCGTCGGCGCCCGCCGGGTTCCACAAACGTGACCCGAAGATTCCGAGCAGGGTGATTCCCAAGAAACCGCCGACGCCGTGCACGCCCCAGACGTCGAGCGCGTCGTCCCATTCCAACTTGTTCTTGAGCGCAACGGCGAAATAGCAGACCAAGCCCGCGGCTATGCCGATGATGATCGCGGTGACCGGAGAAACGAAGCCCGCGGCGGGTGTAATCGTTGCCAACCCCGCTACCGCGCCGGTCAACAACCCGACGAATTTCGGCTGACGTCCGCGCGACCACTCGACCAGCAGCCACGTGATCGCCGCGAACGATGCGGCGATGTCGGTATTGAGGAACGCGGAAGCCGTCACCGCATCGACGCGCAATTCTGATCCGGCGTTAAACCCGTACCATCCGAACCAGAGTAAGCCGGTGCCCAGCGCGATCAGCGGAACGTTGTGCGGCTTGTTTTCGATCACGTACCGCCGCCCGATGAACAAGACCGAAGCCAGCGCCGCGAATCCGGCCGACGCGTGAACGACGATACCGCCGGCAAAGTCTTCCGCGCCCCATTTCGCAAGCACGCCGTTCGGGCTCCACAGCATGTGGACGAACGGAAAGTACACGAAGATCAGCCAGCCGGTCAAAAATATGAAGTAGGCTTTGAACGTGACGCGGTTCGCGAATGCGCCCGTGATGAGCGCCGGCGTGATGATCGCGAACATCATTTGATAGGCGATGTGCACGACCAGCGGAATACCCGCGTCGTTGCCCAGGAACATGGTGTGCAGCGTCACGCCCTTGAGCATGAAGTACGTCATCGGATTTCCGATCAGCCCGTGCCAGTCGGGTCCGAAGCACATTGAATAGCCGAAGACCACCCAGAGAACGGTCGTCCAGCCCAGCGACATGAAGCTTTGGATCATGATCGTAAGCACGTTTTTGCGCCCGACCAGGCCGCCGTAAAAGAAGGCGAGTCCCGGCGTCATCAACATGACGAGGCTCGCGCAGATGAGCATGAATGCGGTGTTGCCGATGTTGATCATGAGCAGGCGTTCGGCAGGCGGGGTTACTCCTCTTTTCGGGCCAGCCGCCGGCGCGCGGCGGGCAAATCCATCATGCCCGAGGTAAGCGCGCCAAGAATCTCGGCCTTTTCGCGCGAGCGGATGGCGTGGAGCTCCACGCCGATCTCGTGGACGACGTTGCGCAGCAGCGCGATTTCGTCGGGAGCGAACGTCTCGCCGTTGACGCGCGGGCCGAAGACGAACGCGCCCGTGAGCTGACCGCGTACCGAGAGTGCGAACGCGAATGCATCGCTTCCCAGCGCGCTGTTGACTTCAGAGAGATCGATCTCTGAAAGACGCTTGCGGAGCCGCACGAACGCGGGATCGTCCACTTCGACATCTTGGGGAAGGCCGCTCAAACCAGTGGATGCTGCCAGCGCATACTTCCCGTCCACGCGCTCGTAGATCGCCGCGCCGCGCGACGCCATCGCGCGCGGAATTTCGCGCGTGGCGGTTTCGAGCAGCGTTTCGGGATTTTCCATGTACGCCGCGTCTTCGGAAAGCTGCCGCATCTTCACGGCTGCATCGTACTTACTTCGGAAGAGCGTGCGGTCGAGAAATTGTTCGGTCCGCTTGTGCACGGCGTTGAACGAGAGCCCCAACGCCAACGCTACCGCCAGTTCAACCGCGAGGCTGCCTTCGCGGCTGACGGCGATCGCATTGAGGAAATGCTCCAGCAGAACGAAAATGCCGACCGCAACGGACGTGAGGATCGTATAAATCAGCGTGCGGTTCAGGACGAAGTTGACGTCGATGATGCGGTGGCGCAAGATCGCGTACGCGCAGCCCAGCGGAAAGATCATGACCGTGAGCCACTCCGCACCGGAGAGATGGATCGGATGCACGAGCAGGCGGTTGAAAAGATTGAGCAAGACGCCGAAGCGGCTGATTATGAACGCCCAGAATACCCAGCGGATGCGTTGCCGCGCGATGCCCGTCGTACGCGCATAACTGATCGCGAAAAACGCGATGATGACCAGTTGCGCAGCAGAGAATGCGCCGTTCACGAGCCATGGTGTAAGAAAAGCAAACGAGCAGCCCGTCTGCGCCTGCTGCGTGGCATTGATCGTATTGAGAATCAATGCCGGCACAACCGTGGCGAGCATCGCAAGACGGGCAATCGCAATGGTGTTGCGAGATAATCCGGCGGCGAGCGACTCCACCACAAGGTAAAGCATCAACGGCGAATACGTCCACAGCGCCGCCGTAAGAATGCCGCCGAAGATCCGGCCGTCCGGCGGCAGCGCACCCCACCATGCGTCGGGCAGGGCAACGGCAACACCTAAGCACCAAACGCCGAGCACGGTAGCCGCGCGGGCTCTCCCACGCCACAATACGAAGACGCCGACGGCAAGAATGACAAACTTGAACGCGAGTTGGGCGGCGAACGATGCGGTGGATTGCGAGTGGCGTAGCGTATACGGCAGAGTCAGGCGGGAAGCGCCGCGCTGAACTGAGAGCACAATCGTTTCGCCGGCACGTCCGGATTGCGTGGGTGTATAGTGGTAGACCAGCGCCGTGCGAGCCGGAACGCTCATCGGCGGCAGCCACAACTCGTCTCCCTCGCGCAAACCGGCCGCCCGGTCAGCCGGAGTGACCGCCGTCACCTGCAACGAGCAGCGCGTAATCGGTTCGGTGGTCGAATCGAAGCGGGCGCTCCGGGACCACGATCCGATCTCGATGCCGAGCAAGACCAAGGCGGTCAAGGTGGCAGCGGCCACGGAAACACCGCGAGCGTTCACGGGCGCTGGATTCGCCCCAACACTAGGGGCTTCCTAAAGGGCGGTGAAATTGCAATGCACCCGTTGCTCTCATTGTAAGGAAGGAGCCCTTTCGCATGCCTCTCTCCAGAAAGCAATTCGTTTCGGCTACAGCGCTCGGAATCTCGGCGGCCGCGATCGGCTTGGAGCCTTCTGCCGCCCAGGCGCAGGAGCGTGCCCCGGTCAGTTTTCACATTCTCAAACCCTCACAATACGATCGCGCTGCCGTGATGAGCATCCTGAAGGGCGGCGGCGCCCACAAGCAAGTTTTTCAATCGGTTTCTCCACTGACGGTCGCGCCCGGCATCGCAAGCCTGTATATCCACATGCAGAACTCGATGAACGCTTACCAGTTTTCGATGGGCACGGGGAAACTTTCGACGCTGGCGGTGGTGCTCGGCTCTTCCGTTATTTTGGCGCTGAACGATACGATCTGGAAAAAATATGGTTTCGGTAAAGCTTTCAATCTCGATGCGACGAACGATTATTATAAGGCGAGCTCGAATCTCAATCTCTCAGCGGCGCCGGACGATCCGAAAGGCATCTATCAGGACTGGAGCGGGCAAGCCGTGCTCAAGCGCGGTGGAAAATTCTTCGTCTGCCACAACGCGATGACGGCCGTTGCGTTCGTCGTAGCCTCAAAGATGCCGGGCGCAACAGTTGCCGGCGTTCTCGCCGACTTCGAAAAGAACGTGCTGCCGGGATTCATCGTCGTGCCGGCTGGCGTCGCGTCAGTGCAGCAAGCCCAAGAATACGGCTGGAAACCGTTTCCGATCATTTAGGGCGACGGCGCGCGCGCGTCTACTATGCAAACTGGCGGATGCGCTGATGCATCTCTACGCCGCTTGGCCCGCGCGCACCAATTGAAAGAATATCCAAGCTGCCGTCGGGATTTTTCCGCCAGGGAAAGTCGGACGCAAATCGCCGCCCCGGGGAATCGTGACGCTTCGGTTGCTGGGCCCGCTCGGCGAGAAAAGATCGACCGCGCTGCGCAGCAAGACGGGCGGCGACGTGTCCGACGTGCGAATCCCGTCCCTCCACCCCTGGTATTCGGGGTGCATGTCGGAGCGAGCGTGGGCCGATTTTTCAAATCGCAGACCATACACCGATACGGAAATGCCAACCAGCCGAACGTCCGCGGCACCGATGTTCTTGAAGTCGAAAACGTACATGCCCCAGAACGCTGCAACGACCAGCGCGGCAATTTCAAAGCCAATCCGCCAATGCTCGATGCGCGAGAGTCGAGTCTCGATTCTATAATCGACGTCTTTTTTGTGCTCAGGCATAAGATAAGATCCGGAGAGGGAGAGATTCGAACTCTCGGAACCCGCAAAGGTTCGGCGGTTTTCAAGACCGCTGCATTCAACCGCTCTGCCACCTCTCCGCCAGCGTGCTTTGGGCCGCGCGAAGGGCGTCCCTTTCGCCGGGGTTAAAACCCGGCGATGAACTGGGAAGCACTCAGCGCGATCGCGACCGCGCTTACCGGTCTCGTCATCATGTTCACGGTGATTATCGGTGTCCGGCAAGCGCGCGCGGCCCTCGATCAGATCGGCGAGACGCACCGAGCAACGCAGCTCGACGGTATGATGCGCATATTCGAGAAATTTGACGAGCCTCAATTCATCGCGGCCAGGCTATACATCATGAATGTTCTGCCGGCTCGAATGCTAGAACCCGGGTTCGAAGAGTACTTGCGCACCACTCCGTATGCCGACTTTCCGTGGCACAGGGCACTGAGCACGATGGAACACATTGGCGTTTTCGTACGAATGGGTCTACTCGAAGGCGAACCCTTCTATTACAATTGGGGCAACATGATCATCGGCACGTGGATCAATCTAGCCCCGCTCGTCAAGCTGAGCCGCGAGGTTACCGACAATCCTTATCTTTGGAAGGACACTGAGTGGCTAGCGGCCGATGCCGAGAGATTCATACAGACATACATCGCGGAAAATCCGAGAATACGCCCGAGTACCGGCCAACCATATTCGCTTGATGCTTCTCTCCGTTAAGAGTTAAGGCTGCGCCGGCGGATCGCTTGCCGGGAACGAGTCCGCTATCGTTTTGTCGTAATCTTCGAGCTGCCGGTCGCCTTTGCGGGCGTCTTCGGCTTCTTTGGCGGCATCGGGTTTTTCAGACCGGCCGGTTTGCGTTTCGTCGCGTTCCATATGGCTGTTCCTACCCATCGCCACCCCCGGAATACACTCGACAAGGGCGATCGCCCAGCCGCCGTCGGTGCGCAGACGAGCCAAATACCCACGTTCGTTTCTCTCATAGACGTGGTATCCGGCGTTCAACGCCGCGCGCAGAGACGTGAAAACAACAAGCCCGCTCATGCAGTACTCCCAATAAAGACGGCCCTCGTTTTAAGCGGGGCGAGCTTGTGAGTCCCTGTTGAGAGCGGGGATAAGGATCAATAAGTTGTGCATAAGCCGTGCACAACAGTAAAGACGGCTAGCGGCGCACCGCGTCCACGATAACGATGCCGCGCGAATTGCGCTGTTCGAAGTCGCCGAGCGCCGCCAGCGTCGCGCCGATGGGACTCGCCGGCTGCATCGCGTCGGAAAGCGTAATGCCGGTGCGCCTTTTTACTTCGTCATCGATCGGAGCGCGCATGAACGCCGGCATCGAACGGTACTTCGCAATCATATCCAGTACCGATCCGAACTGCCGGTCGACCACCTGCGGATCCATCACGACCACGAGCGTCCCATGCGTCCCTTTTCCGGCGCCGCGTTCGAAGGCGGCGTAATCGAAGCCATACTGATGCGTATCGCCCGGGCCATGCGAGCCAAAGTGACGCACCCAGGCGGCGAGTTTGGAAAACGGCGCGCCGCTGGCCGCGACGACTTCTTGCCCGTCGTACGTTCCCGCCCCATCAGCAAAGACGGTGCCGCGCGTTTGTCCGCCCGTCACGGCTTGACGGAACGATTGCACCGAAATGATCTGGGCTTGCGGATACAGCGCGACGTTGACCGGATTGCGAAGAACCGGTGACGGCGTTGGAGCCGGAGCCGGCGACTGCCCTCCGCTGCACGCGGCTAATGCGAGTGCCGCGGGAAGGGCGTAGAGAAACATTCTGCGCATCGCGCGAGCTTCGCGCCGCCGCGCGGCGGGCCCCGTAGGGTCGTCCGGCAAAACGACTCCACATGACGCCCGATTCCGGCAACGAGCGGCTCTCTTACGGCTCGTACCTGCAGGTTGACGAGCTGCTCGCGCTGCAGCAGCCGCTTTCGTCGCCGCCGCACCACGACGAAATGCTCTTCATCATCATCCATCAGGTGTACGAGCTCTGGTTCAAGCAGCTGCTGCACGAGATCGAGGCGGTCATGCGCGATCTGACGGCCGGCGACTTATTGCGCGTTGCCAAACATTTCCGACGCATGGATCCGATCCAACGCTTGATCGAAACCCAGGTCGACATCCTCGAAACGATGACCCCGCACGAATTCAACGCGTTCCGCGACCACCTCAATCCGGCCAGCGGCTTTCAATCGCTGCAGTTTCGCGAGATCGAATTCATCGCGGGATTACGTAATACGGAGACGCTCAAACATATCCAGATGAACGCCGAGCAGCGCGCTCGTTTGGAACGGCGGCTCGCCGAACCGTCGCTCTACGATCGCGTCAAAGAGTATCTGCGCAGCCGCGGCTTTGCCGTCGGTACGCACGACGAACTGATCGAAACGTTTCGCACGATTTACTCGGGAAGCAAAGAACACTACGATCTCTACATGTTGCTGGAGCAGCTGATCGAGTTCGACGAACGCTTTTTACTGTGGCGCGGACGCCATATCCGCATGGTCGAGCGCATGATCGGAGCGAGGCGCGGGACGGGCGGCTCGCTCGGCGTGACCTATCTGGCCACGACGCTCGACAACCGCTTTTTCCCGGAGTTGTGGGAAGTCCGGACGCATTTAGGAAAGGGCTATTGATGCAGACTGCTACAGCGCCGGTGTTGCGAGATCGTTTTCCGATTCTCGAGACGTCAAGGTACCTGGTGAGCCACTCGATGGGCGCGGCGCCGCGCGGTGCGAAGGCGGCGCTCGAGCAGTACGCGGACGAATGGCAAGCCGAGGGCCCGGAGGCGTGGGAACTGTGGCTTCCGCGCATCGCGGAAATCGCCGACGGCATCGGCGCGATCGTCGGCGCGCCGGCCGGGAGCATCTTCCTGGGTCCCAACGTTTCGGTGCTGCAAGCCGCGCTCGCGACTTCACTGCGTTTCGAAGCGCCGCGCAATGAGGTCGTGTACGAGGCCTTGCAGTTTCCTTCGCTGACGTACGTTTGGAGCGAGTGGCAGCGCTTCGGCGCGCAGCCGCGCATCGTTCCCTCCGACGACGGGCGCACCGTCCCAGCCGAGCGCATCATCGGCGCAATCACCGAACGCACCGCGATCGCCGTGCTCTCGCACGCGTATTATCTTTCCGGCGCGCTGTGCGACGTGCGCGCGATCCAAGCGCATTGCCGCAAGACCGGTACGCTGCTCTGCGTCGACGCCTACCAAACGACCGGCGTCTATCCTTACGACGTGACCGAGTGGGATCTCGACATCGTGACGGGCGGAAGCCACAAGTGGTTGTGCGGTTCGGCAGGCTGCGGCTGGATCTACGTCAAGCCCGAGCTGCGCGAACGGCTCGAACCGGCCGTCACCGGATGGATGGCGCATGCGCGTCCCTTCTCGTTCGAGCCGGCGCCGATGGTGTGGGCTCCGTCCATGTACCGCTGGGGAACGGGAACGCCGACGATTCCGGGCTACATGGCGGCGAAACCTGGACACGACCTGATTCGCGAAGTGGGCGTGCCGCAAATTCGCGCGCACAACGTACGGCTGACCAATTTGATCGCGCAGAGCGCGCTCGAACGCGGTTTGCAAGTGAACACGCCGCTGGAAGCGGAAAAGCGCACGGGCTGGATCGCAATCGAATTCCCCGGGGCGCAGGAAGCGTACCGCGAGTTGATCGCGCGCCGCATCTTTGTGGACTACCGTCCCGGCTGCGGCATCCGCATCGGACCGCACTTCTACACGACCGACGACGAGATCGGCGCGTTCTTCGAAGCACTGGACGAGATTCGTTCGTGATGGAAAGCGGAATGCTCGTCGACCACAGGAACATGGGCGCCGCAATCCGGCGCCTTTCGCTTCCTATCGCTTTCACGATGCTCGGCGACCAACTCTTGGGCGTGGTCGACACGATTGCGATCGGCAGCCTGGGCGCCGTTGCGCTGGCCGGAGTGACGGGTGCGGCAACCGTTTTTACGGCGGTCGCATTTTCGATCTTCGGTTTTTTCAGCGGCATGTCGATCATCGCTGCGCAGCGCGTCGGAGCCCGTGACTTGGACGCTTACGGCAGCACGGTGCGCGCGGGATTCATCATTCCATTTCTCGGCGCGATCGTTGCGGCGCTCGCGAGCATCCCGTTGGCGCCCGTCGTCATACACGCGATGGTGGGACAGCTCGCGAGCGCGCACAGCAGTTCGATCTATCTGGCCTTGCGGTGTTTTTCGCTTCTGCCGATCGCCATTTCCGGAACGCTGATCGTCGGCTTAGGTGCGGCCGGCAACCGCGTATTAGGCGTGCTCGTGCTGGCCGTCGTCAACATCGTGCACATTCCGCTACTGCTGATCTTGGCCTTAGGGTGGGGCACGCACCACCCGCTCGGCATCGAAGGCGCGGGCATATCGTCGCTGCTTTCGGAAAGCATCGCTTGCGTCTGCGCGATTATCTACACGCTGAGGCGTCCGATTTACCGCGTCTTTGCTTCGTTCGACCTCAATTGGCGGCTGGCGTTGGAATGCGCTCGTCTGGGATTGCCGGAGGTCGTGTTCCTCTTTGCCGTGATCGCTCCTGACTCGTTTATCGTCGCGATGCTCGCGCCGCTGGGTGCAGTCGCGATCTCTGCGTTCCGCGCGCTCAACGTCGCCTCGGATCTCACGTTTGTCGTTCCGAGCCCACTGCAATCCGCCACACAAACCGTGATCGGACAACGCCTGGGAGCGCGCGACGTCGAGGGCGCGCGTTCGTTTTTTTCGCGGGCGCGAATCCTTTCGTTCTGGCTCACGACGCTGACCGGGGCCGTATGCGCGATGCTGGCGTGGCCGCTCGCTTATATCTTCACGCTCAACGCCGTCGTCGCATCCGCCGCGGCGGTGCCGCTGGCGCTGCACATGCTCACGCTGCCGGTCAAAGGTTACGCGATGGTGTCCATGTCGCCGATACGCGCGTCGGGCGACACGCGTTTTTCGCTCACGGTCGGCATACTCACGGGCGTCCTCGTGGTGCCGGTGTGCTATCTCTGCATCAAAGTCTTACACATCGGTTTGTATGGAGTGCCCGTCGCCTGGATCGTCGCCTGGAGCGCACGCGCCGTCGCGACCGCAATAAAGTTGCGCGGCGAAAGTTGGACGCGCCGCCAACTGCTCGCCTCAAGCTGAAAATCCGCTCCAGTTTAGGTGCGCTAGCGAAGGCGCGAAAAGACCTCGACCGACTCTTCGTGGACGGCGCGGCCGTTGCTCGCGAGAACCGACTCGCTCTCAAGCGCCCAGTCCGCTCCCTCAATCGTCGTCACGCGGCCGCCGGCTTCGCGCACAAGGAGCGCGCCGGCCGCCGTGTCCCACTGATGGAGATCGAACTCCCAGAACACGTCGAAGCGTCCCGACGCGACGTAGGCAAGATTGAGCGCAGCCGAACCATCGCGGCGCACGCCCTGCGTCATTTGTGAAGCCGCATCAAAATAGCGCATGTTCCGCTCGTAGCGCGCGGGCTGAAATCCCGTGCAGACAAGCGAAGCCGATAAGGATTGAATGGCCGACACGCGCATGGCGCGATCGTTCAGCGTAGCTCCGCCGCCGAGTTGCGCCACGAACGTTTCGTGCATCGCCGGCGCGTGAACGACGGCCGCCACGACCTTTCCCTCGCGCTCGAATGCGATCGAAACGCAAAAGATCGGATAGCCATGCGCGTAATTCGTCGTGCCGTCCAGCGGATCGATGATCCACCGCTCGCGTGATGTTCCGGTTTGCAAGCCGCCTTCTTCTCCCAGAAAAGCGGCGTGCGGGAAATCCGCCCGCAGCCGCTCGACGACGGCGCGCTCGCTCGCCCCATCGGCCAACGTTACCAGATCGGCGCGGCGGCCTTTTTCACGAATCTCCAATGGCTCACCGATATGCTCCATGAGAACCTCGCCTGCCAAACGCGCGGCGTCGAGGGCGACCGTTAAAGGGTTGGGCGGCATTCCGGTGAGGTTCTTCGATAGCGTCCGGCAACATGCCGGGAGCGTACGTTTCCATACTGATCTTTGGCGGACAGAGGCCTATTATGAAGGTTGTTCGTTTCAGAGCGGGCCTTTTTTTTGCTTGCGTGGAGAGTATCATGACAATGAAGGTCGTGAAACTGGACGGCGATCTCGACTTTTCGAGAAAGGCGCAGATCGCCGAGCTCTTGGCTGAAGTAGACGATACGGATATTGCCATTATCGACCTTGCGGGCGTAACCTACATCGACTCAAGCTGCTTGAGCTGCTTAGCGCTCCAAAAGAAACGTATGCTCGAAAATGGGACCGCCGCCGTGCTGCGAATCGCCGGCGCTTCCGAATCGCTGCGCCGAATTTTTGAAATCTGCGGGCTAGACAAAACTTTCGAGCTCTATCCCTCGCTCGAACACGCTCAGAACGCCGGCGCGCTCTCACCAAGCTGAGAAAAACTTCGTCTTTAGTGCGTATGGTGTTATACTAAGAGTTCAGGCAGGCCCGATTCAGCGCCCTAGCGAGCGCCCACTTGCTCGATTTTTGAAAGAGCAGGTGTTCCCCTGATCCCCAATTCTAGTCCAACGGGCAACCGTGTTATTGACGCGTTGCCGCAAGCCGAGATGTCCGCCCTGTTGCCGCATTTGCGCGACATATCGCTCAAAAGCGGCGAAGTACTTCACAATCCCGGCGAAACACTTTCACATATCTATTTTCCGACGAGTTGCGTTCTCTCGGTCATTCTTCTCATGCGCGACGGAGCCGGAGTTGAGATCGGCACGACAGGCTGCGAAGGCCTCTCGGGAAGCGTTGCGATCATGCTCGGCACGCTCGTAGCGCCGAGCCAAACGATCTGCCAAGTTCCCGGCGCCGCCAAATGCCTTCCGCTCGACGCTTTTCAAGACGCGATCCGGAACGGGTCCCAACTGCGAGAGCTGACGCAGAAGTATGCGCGCGCTTCGGTTACCCTCATGGGACAGTCGATCGCTTGCAATAGACTGCATACGCTGACCGAACGCTGCGCCCGGTGGCTGCTGCTCACGCACGATCGCGTGCGCGGCGATAACTTCTCCCTCACCCAAGAGTTTCTGGCGATGATGCTGGGAGTTCACCGCCCCGCGGTCAGTATCGCAGCCGGCGCTTTGCAGCAAGCCGGGTTCATACGATACCGCCGCGGGCAGTTGACCGTTGTCGATCGCGAAGGACTCGAATCGGCATCATGCGAGTGCTATCGCGTCGCCATGGGCCAGCTAAACGGGAACTCCGCTTCGCATTAGTGCGGCGTTCCGGTTGGTAACGGCGAGGCGCTGGGCAGCGGCGACGCGCTGGCCGTCACCGACGGACAGGGCGAGGGCGTTGGCTGTCCGGCTACCGCGGTAAACGCGCTGATCGGAGCGCGCACGTCGAGCACTTGCTTTCCGTTCGCATCAAAGAGTTCGATCCGGATCCGCGCGCTTTGCGCGATCAGTGCGAAGGTTTGCGGCGAAGTAAACGGTCCGTCGAACTTGAGTTTCGATCCGCCGTCGCCATCGTGAACGTTCTCTTCAAAACGAAGGCGTGAAAACGACTGGCCGCTCTTTGCGGTAATCGTTATTGTCGTGCAGGTATTCGTGACGGTGATTGGCAGATTGCTCGGCAGAACCGAGTGCCCGTCATTGTCGCTGACCATTTCCGTACCGCCCTGACCGTCTTCGACTTCTTGCTCGCCATCGGGATCGTTCGGATCGGGATTCGTTTCGGGCTGCTCTCCGCCGGCGGTCGTCACTGTAAGGGTGCCGTCGGCATTGCGCTGCACCATGACCGCCGTATCGTGCGCGCTCGTGGCCAGGACGAACGTTACGATCGTCGAGCCTGCAGTAACGGTAATGGTCGAGCCGGCCGGCACCGCTTGGTCGAGTTCGATCGTGACTTTGCCCGTCGCATCGAGCGTGCCCTTACCGACAATTTGTCCGTTGAACGTCAGCGTTACGGCGGTACCGCCGACGGATTGCGTCTGTCTGCCCGTTGAAAGTGAAGAGACGCCCGGGAATGCGAGCGTAACTTGGCGTGCAGCACTGCCCGGTGAAATCGTGCCCGGATTCACTCCGAGCCCGCTCGAGCCGCCCCCGCAAGCTGCGAGCGCGAGCGCTGCGAGTGCGGATAAGGTCAACAATTTGCGGCGCAACAACATGCTTTCAAATCCTTCCAGTAATAAATAGCGCCGCGGATGACATCATCGCGCGAACCTCTGAAAAAACTCTTAATCGCTACTTTACGCTTGCTTAATAAAACTAGAAATGCGCGCGCGCTTTCGCTAGGCCTGCGACAGATTTGCGGACCGCATCATTTGAGCACGTGCACGCTGTGCGGGCCGATTCCGTTGATCTGCACGACCGTTGTATGTACCGCCCATCCCCAGTGGCGCATATTGGCGGGAATGAACAAAACGCCGCCGGCTTTGACCGCGCGCCCTCCCGTTCGCGCCGTATTCGTTCCGGCCTTGAACATAAACGTGCCCTGTATGACGGTGAGCACTTCATCGCTTCCGTGATAATGCACCGGAAAAGCGGAGCCGTCCGGCATAAGAAAACGTACGGTGTAGAGCGCCTTCGAGTCGCTCCAATTCCCGAGAACTTGCGCAAATTTTATCGCGCCGAAAGACGACGGCAGCCAGCGAATTGCATCCGCATTGATAACCGCCGCTCCCGGCCCCGGCGCGAGTGAGGCCGATTGCGCGACGCCCGCAATCAGAAGAAAGAGTAATGCGACCGCGGCAGCCTGAGTTCTCATGCGGCACCTTTCCGCGGGCAATCCCGCGCAAAAAGCCGAGTTTTCGCCAGCGGCCCGTTCTCCCCGGTGTGGGTTGACCCGGAGGCCTATACTTAGGTGAGGATACCTCGCTAGGTGAGGCGTCCACGCGAAACACAGGCCGCTGCCCGGAAACGTCGAGAGACGCCAAGCGGGTAGACCAGACTTCGCCGACCTAAGGCGTCGTCTAATGCGGCTAAGCCCTGTTGGGGCTTTACGGCGCGTGGTGCCAAAGCAGACGCGATTGGGGTATAGAACGCTCGCCGTTCCACGCCACGACCGGTCGCCGCCCAGCGGAACCGGTTTTATTTTTGCGCGGAAGGGAGGTGCGGCATGGCTTTTCAGGACGGATTTATCTCCGAACTCGTCGGGCGGCGTGCGACGGTCAACGAATTGCCCATCGGCCGGGTCACCGACTTCCTGGTCAACAATCCGGACCAAACGTTTCCGGAAGTTGACGGACTGATTATCAAGACGAGTCAAGGTCCGCGCTTCGCGCCGATGGATACCGTCTCCGACGTTGACGCCGATGGCGCCGTCGCGCTCAACGCCGCCCCCAAGGTCGCCGCGCCGCCCGACGACGAGGCGCTCTACCTGGTCCTGGATCTTCTCGACAAACAAATTGTCGACGTCGACGGCCGCAAGGTCGTGCGCATCAACGACATCGAGATCGCCAATACGGGCGGTAAACTGCGTGTCGTTGCCGCCGACGTCGGGGTCAGCGGATTGTTGCGCCGTCTGGGCTTACGAGGGATCGGCAAACGCTTTACGCCGTGGGTGTACCGGCGCGTGCCGCGCGCGATGATCGCGTGGGATTCGGTGGCTCCGATTCGCGAGAAAAATCCCTCGCAAGTTCAGCTTGCCGTCAAAGAGAGCAAGCTGACGCGATTGCATCCGAGCGAATTGGCCGAGGTCATCAGCGATCTTTCCGCGCGCGAAGCCGCCGCAATCATCCATTCGCTCGACGACGAAACCGCGGCGGACGCGCTCGAACATCTCGAACCCGAGAAGCAGCGCGCGATCATCGACGACATCGGGCGCGAGCGCGCCGCCGACATCATCGAAGAGATGGACTCCGACGACGCGGCCGATCTGCTGGGTGACCTGCCGGAGGATCAGCAAAGCGAGCTGCTCGCGGAGATGAATCAATCCACTGCGGGCGAGCTGCGCGAACTCGTGAAGTACCAGGACGACACGGCCGGCGGATTGATGACGACCGATTACGTCTGGATTCTTCCGCATCGCACCGCGGAGCAGACCATCCACAAGATTCGCGAAATCGCGCCCGAAACGGAATTCATCTACTATCTGTATGTCGTCGACAAGGACCGGCGGCTCCTGGGCGTATTGACGCTGCGCGCGCTTCTGCTCGCACCCCAAGACGACGTGATCGAACGCATCATGGAAGACGATATCGTAACGATCGCGCCGGCGATGCAAGCGCGCGACGTTGCGGCGACGATCGCGCGTTACGATCTGCTCGCGGTGCCCGTGGTCGATCCCGACGGGCTGATGCTCGGCATCGTGACGGTCGACGACGCTATCGACGCAATCATGCCCGCAGATCTCGCCAAAGAACTTCCGCGCATCACTCCGACGCGGCGCACGAGCCGTGCGGTAAAGGACTAGGTCATGGCTCCAGAGGCCGCTCGCAAGCGCAAGCGCAGGCGCTGGCGCTGGCGCAGCCTCGTTCTGCTTCTCGCGGTTCTGGGACCGGGATTCATCACGGCGTCGGCGGGCAACGACGTCGGCGGCATTACGACCTACTCCCAAGCGGGCGCACATTTCGGTTATCGCATTCTATGGGTGCTGATTCCGCTGGCACTCGCGCTGATCGTCGTGCAAGAGATGGCGACGCGGATGGCAGCCGTGACCGGCAAAGGGCTGGCGGCGCTGATTCGCGAGAATTTCGGCGTCCGCATTTCGTTCTTCGCGATGGCCGCATTTTTTGCCATAAATCTGGTGATCACGGCAACCGAGTTTGCGGGCATTGCCGCCGCATCGGAGATTTTTCATATCTCGCGCTTCATCGCCGTTCCTGTGGCAATGCTCATCGTGCTCATCCTGGTGTTCGGCTTTAACAGCAAGAGCATCGACCGCGCCTTCGTGTGTTTTTCGCTGATCTATTTTTGCTATATCGCCTCGGCCATATTAGCGCACCCGAACTGGGGCGCAGTAGCCCACGGCGCCGTCGTACCGGCATTCGATTTCAACAACCGCGCGTATCTGGTGATGGTCGTCGGCCTGATCGGCACGACCATTTCGCCCTATATGCAATTCTTCTTACAGTCGGCGGTCGTCGAAAAAGGTTCGGACGAGCGCGAGCTCAGCTTGGCGCGCGCGGACGTGATCAGCGGATCGATTCTGGCGATCGCTATTGCGGGCTTCATGATCATCGCCAATGCGGCGACGATTTTTACGGCCAACCGTCACGGGGCGCACATCGCCCCGCTGCAAGCAGCCGATTACGCGGCGGCGCTGCGGCCGCTCGCGGGTGCCGCGGCGTCGATCATTTTCGCACTGGGCATCTTCAACGCCGGGCTCTTTACGGCAACGGTTTTGCCGCTCTCGACCAGTTACGTGATCTGCGAAGCGTTTGGCTTCGAAGCGGCGCTCGATCGCAAGTTTTCCGAAGCGCCCGTCTTCTTCACGCTTTTCGCGATCGGGTTGATCGCGGGTGGGGCGCTCGTTTTGATTCCACATCTGCCGCTGCTGAATCTGATCTTTTACGCGCAGGTCGCACAGGGAATCTTGCTGCCGCCCGAGCTCGTGCTGATGCTGATCATCGTCAACAAGCGCGGAGTGATGGGCCGCCACACCAATAGGTGGTTCGGAAATACGGTCGCGTGGGCGACCGTGGCGCTGGTCGGCGCGCTCTCCATCTACTACGCTTTGACGCTCGTCTTCGGCGGAACGGCCTAGCAAGCGGCGAACCCTCCGGGCATGACGGCCGACGAATTGGTCGCATTTGCCGAAGATCTCGCGCGCATAGCGGCGGGCGGCGGCGGCCCGAAAGCACTGGCCGGCCACCTTGCCAAACGCGCGAGCGTCGGCGTGCTCGTGGAAGACTCGCAGTGGCGGCACCTTGCAGCGGCCGGCGGCACGGGCATGCCCAGCAGCGTACAGCCCCTGCTCGCACACAATGCGACCGCGGAATTCCAAAAACTGCGTAACGGATACGCGGGACGCACGATCGCGATCGTCAGCGGCGACTCGAATTTAGGACGCCTGTCGATTTTCGGCAGCAGCGATCTCGACACGTGCGAATACGCCGCCCGTTTGACCGCAAGCGCTATCGCCGTCGAGCTCGCGCGCGAATCCGGCGCGCAACCCGGCCGGCGGCGAACATTTTGGGAGCAGCTCGTCGCCGAAGCTTATCCCGACGCGACGGCAGTTCGCGACGACGCGGCGGCGCGCGGCATCGTGCTCGCGACGCACTACGTCGCCGTCGCGCTCGAAACCGAAACCGGCGAGCCCGGAGCTTTTCGCGCCGCCGCTCTCGACGCGTTTCGCGGCGGAGAGGGAGAGGCGGGTGTACTCGAACGCAGAGGCGCACTCGTTATCTTTGTTCCGGCTTCGCGCGAGGTGGACGCGTCGAACACGCGCACCGCTGCCGCCATGCTGCAGCGAAACCTTCAGAAGAAAGAACTCGACGTTCGCATCAGCGGTGGAGTCGGTACGCGAGCGCCGGTTGCAGACGCCCACCGTTCGCTTGCGCAAGCCGAAGCCGCGCTTACGATCTCGCGCCGGCTCTACGGCCCCGGGCGCGTCGGCGTCTACGAAGAGCTCGGCGCGTATCCGCTGCTGCTTTCCGGCGGCGGCGCCGATACGATGCGCGATTTTGCGCGGCGTATTCTCGCTCCGCTGCGCGCTTACGACGAAAAGCATCAGACCGAGTTGGAACGCACGCTTCGATTGTATTTCTCGGTCGGCGAAAACGTTAAGACGGCCGCGGCGGAATTAAACGTCCACCGCCACACGGTCTTCTACCGGCTGCGCCAAATCGGCGAGATCTGCGGCTGCAAATTGGACGACCCTGGGGACCAGCTCACGCTGAGAATGGCGATCGCAATCGATGCACTCACCGGCTAAACGCGACGTTTTGCGCCTCGCCAAGGATCGCAACGTAAAGTTCGTGCGCCTGTCGTTCGTCGATGTGCTCGGCGTCGCCAAGAATGTTTCCATCCCGGCGACCGAACTCGAAGCCGCGCTCGACGGCAAGGTGACGTTCGACGGCGGCTCGATCGACGGATTCGTGCGCGGCGAAGAGCTCGACATGGTGCTGCGCCCCGATCCCTCAACCTTCGCGCTCTACCCGTGGTCGACGCCGGAAATGCCCGAAGCGCGTTTGCTCTGCGATATCGCTATGCCGGACGGTTCGCCGTTCGAAGGTTGCCCGCGAACTACTCTCAGACGCGCGATCGAAGAGGCGAAAGGCCCGCTTGCGGGCATCGCGGTCGCACTTGAAGTCGAGTTCTTTCTCTTCGAAGCCCTCGACAGTGAGTATGGCTCGACCAAGACGGCCGACGTCGGATCGTATTTCGATTTTTCCGCCAACGATCGCGGTGAAGATGCGCGCAGCGCGATCGTCGCGGCGCTGCAAGCGATGGGCGTGGCGGTCGCGAGCTCGCATCACGAGCATAGCCCGGGACAGCACGAGATCGATTTTCCGCACAGCGATCCGCTGGCGGCGGCGGACGCGCTGCTCACGCTGCGCTCGATCGCCAAGCATGTGGCCGCCGCGCGCGGACTGGAAGCGACGTTCATGCCCAAGCCGCTCGAAGATCGCGCCGGGAGCGGGCTGCATGTCAACTTCCGCGTCGCAAGCGAGCAGCAGCCGGAAGTACTCTACATGATCGGCGGCCTGCTGGCGCATGCGGGCGCGCTTACCGCCATCTGCAACTCCACCGTCAATTCGTACAAACGCTTGGTCAACGCGTGGGACGCGCCGATCTATACCGTCTGGTCCGAGCGCAGCGCGAACGCGTTAGTCCGCGTTCCGCGCCAAGACCCGCCGCAGCTCGAGATGCGCAGTCCCGACGCGGCCGGCAATCCGTATCTCTCGCTGGCAGTGTTGCTTGGAGCGCTCACGGACGGAGTCGATCAGCACCGCCTCCCGGGCGATCCGCTCACCGGTTCAACGTACGAACTCGCCGAGCGCGAACGGCACGAACGCGGTATCGGCACGCTTCCAAAATCGCTACGTCAGGCGATCAGCGAGCTCGATAACGATCCAGTCATCCGTGCCGCTCTCGGCGACCACATCTATCACGCGTTCCGCGACGCCAAACTCGAGGAGTACGAACGCTACCGTCGTGCGGTTCATCCGTGGGAGCACCGGGCGTATCTCAGGCTGTATTAGATTGTGTCATGGTGAGCGGCGCATCTATGTCATGGTGAGCCGCGTTCGCCCTTGGCGAACGCGATGTCGAACCACGGCTGAGCGCCGAGCGCAGCGAGTCTAGGCGAAGCCCGCAGGCCTCGACTTCGCTCGGCCGTCCTTCGACACGCGTTCAGCCTTAACGGCTGAACGGCGGCTCAGGATGACAATGCTATGTCTCGCAACATCTCCCACGCCAGCGCAACGTCGTCGCGCGTAGTAGCGATGTTGCCGATCGCTAATCGCAGTGCGTAGCGGCCGCGAATCTTCGTGTGTGACAAGAACACTTTGCCCGTCGCATTGGTGTCGTCAAGTATGCGCGCGTTCAGTTTTTCGAGAGCAGCCTCGTCGAGACCGGGAGGCGCGTAGCGAAAGCACACGACCGAAAACGGATGCGGAGCGAGAATCTCCCAGTCCGCTTGCGCTTCAACCCAGCCGGCGAACTCTTGCGCGAGCGCGATGTGCCGGCGTAGATGTTCGCGCAAACCTTCAGCGCCGTAGTAGCGCAAAACGAACCAGAGTTTGAGCGCGCGAAAGCGGCGCCCGAGCTGCAAGCCGTACTCCATGAAATTGGTGCCCGAAGAAGCGTCCTGGTGCTGCAGCACGTACTCGGGCACTATGCTGAATGCTCGGCGCAGCATCTCGGGATCGCGTACGAAGAGCGCCGAGCAATCCATCGGCACGAAAAGCCACTTGTGCGGGTTGACGACCACCGAATCCGCGTTATCAACTCCCGCGAGAATCGAGCGGAACTCCGGCATGATTGCAGCTGCGCCCGCGTAGGCGGCGTCGACGTGAAGCCAAACCTTGCGCTCGCGCGCAATCGCCGCGATTTCCTGAACCGGATCGCACGACGTCGTCGAGGTTGTTCCAACGGTTGCGACGATGGCCATGGGACGCATCCCCGCCGCGATGTCGGCGCCGAGACGTTGCGCCAAATCATCGGACCGCATGCGCAATTCGGCGTCGGTTTCCACACGGACGACGTTTTCGCGGCCGAGTCCAAGCGCGATGCACGCCTTCTCGATATGCGAATGCGTTTCGCTCGTGATATACACTCGCAACTTCGGCAGATCGCGTGCCGTCATGCCGCGCTCGCGAATGTCGAGCCCGAGCGATTCCCGCGCAGCCGCTAGCGCGGTAAACCCGCCGATCGAAGCCGTATCATAGATGATTCCGGTAAACGCGTTCGGCAAGCCGATGAGGCGCGCCAGCCAACGCATGACGACTTCTTCCAGCTCGGTCGCGGCGGGCGACGTACGCCACAGCATCGCTTTGACGTCGAGGGCCGCCGCCAGCGCTTCGGCCGTTATGCCGATCGGCGCGGCGCTCGTTGCAAAATAGGCGAAAAAGCGCGGGCTGTTCCAGTGCGTGATGCCCGGCAGAACGATCGATTGAAAATCGCCGAGCAGCGCTTCGAACGGCTCGGCGCGTTCGGGAGCCTCCGCCGGCAGGCGCGAGGCGATCTCGCCCGGCAAGACCTTGGAAAGCACGGGATAATCTCGCGCCTCCGAAAGATACCGATCGATCCATGCCCCGGCTGCGGCAAACTCTGCAGCGAAGTCGCTCACGACGGAGTATATTAAGGCAATGCGATACCGGACCTACCCCAACAGCAGCGTGACCGTCAGCGAAGTCGGTTTCGGCTTGTGGACGACCGCGACGGACTGGTGGGGCAAAAAGACCGAAAGCGAATCGATCGCTTTACTGCACGAGGCCTTCGATCTGGGCGTCACGCTCTTCGACGCCGCCGACGTTTACGGCAACGGCCGCAGCGAAGAACAGCTGGCGGCGGCTTTCGGCGACCGCCGCGACAAAGTGGTGTATGCCACGAAGTTCGGTTACGATTTTTACAACAACCCGGATAAGAAACGCGGCGAACGCGAACTGCCGCAAGATATTTCTTCGGGCTTCGTACGGTATGCACTCGAGCAATCGCTGCTGCGCCTGAAAACCGACTGCATCGACATCTACCAGCTGCACAACGCGCGCCTCTCCCAAATCGAGAACGACGAACTCTTCGCGCTGCTGGAAACATTCAAGTCCGAAGGCAAGATCCGGATGTACGGCGTCGCGCTCGGACCGGCCATCGGCTGGCTCTACGAAGGCATCGATGCGGTCAAAAAGCGCAACATCTCATCGCTGCAGATCATCTGGAACATGCTCGAGCAGTATCC
Source organism: Vulcanimicrobiota bacterium (assembly GCA_013036105.1). Taxonomy (GTDB): domain Bacteria; phylum Vulcanimicrobiota; class Vulcanimicrobiia; order Vulcanimicrobiales; family Vulcanimicrobiaceae; genus Rubrimentiphilum. The sequence goes on along the minus strand of JAAXCX010000001.1, from coordinate 274,810 downwards.
GGGAGACGAGCAGATCAAGGCCGCGCACGATGCAGACGCAGATACCGGATACATGATCCGAGTGCCGCATTCGAGCGGTATGCTCGAGGGCAAGTACACCGAAGCGACCGTCTTCCCCGAAGGCGACCACCGCCGGCACCGTCCGCGTTCGTGGCTGGTCAACGGCGTCAAAAAGATCGAGCAGCTGCGCTTTCTGGAAACGCCGCAGCGCACGCTCGGACAAGCCGCCATCCAATGGCTGCTGAACGAACCGCGCGTCATGACGGTGCTGCCGAACATCTACAACAGCGAACAGCTCGTCGAGTTCGCCAAAGCAGTGGACACTCCGCAACTCACGCGCGAAGAGCTCGACAAGATCGCGGAGCTGTACGCGCGCAACTTTGGAATCGAGGAACCCCCGATGTCGTTCAAGGGCACCATGACCCCGGCGCAGGCGGCAGTCTGATGCCGGAGGCGATTCATACGGACAAAGCGCCCGCCCCTATCGGACCCTACAGCCAGGCGATTCGGAGCAGCAACCTGACCGTGTTCTGCAGCGGGATGATTGCCATCGATCCGCAGAGCGGCGAGCTTGTCAAAGGCGACGTGGCAGCGCAAGCCGACCAGGCTTTGAAAAATTTGGGCGCGGTGCTTGAGGGAGCGCACATGACCTATGCGAACGTCGTAAAAACGACCATCTTCCTCTTAGACATGAACGACTTCGCGGCGGTCAACGCCGTTTATGCCAAATATTTTGACGCCAACAAACCCGCGCGAACGACCGTCGCGGTTTCAGGCCTGCCAAAAGGTGCGCGCGTCGAGGTCGACGCGATCGCCATGCCGGGCTAAGGGGTTACCCGTAAACCCGTACGTTCGAGCGCGGCCACGCGTTCTTTGGCCAGCGATTTCACGGCCGGATCGTAAGAGTCGAGGGCCATCTTAAATTGCGCCGTCGCCATCGATTGATTGCCCTGACGCGAATAGACGTCGCCGAGCACGAAGTGTAAGCGTCCGTCCTGGGGTGCAACCGCCAAACCTTTGAGCAGCGCCGATTGCGCGAGTTCGTAAAATCCGTGGTTGTTGTAATCCAGGCCCAGATCGATGTACGCCTCGGGCGCGTACGGGTAGACGGTCATCGCCTGCACGTAATACGTCACCGCTTGTTTCCAGTCTCCGTTGACGTCGGCCAAGTAGCCGATGTTCACGAGCGCTTCGCCGCGTTCGGGCTGCAAGCGATGCGCGATCGCCAAGATGTTTGCCGCTTGCGCGTATCGTTTACTTTCCAAATATGACGCGCCCAAGTTGACGGCGCACGGATAATAGCCGGCGTCTCGTCCCAAACATTTTCCGAAGATGTCGATCGCGCCGTCATAATCTTGCAAGTCTAGATACGCGCGGCCAAGATCGTTCATCGCCTGCATAGACGCCGGATCCTCGTCGAGCGCGCGCCGGAAATATTTGACCGCGTCCTCGGTCTGGTGAATGGCCAGATAGACGTCGCCAAGTTCGAGCTGAGCGTCAGGATCCGTGGGGTAGTCGATGGCGGCTTTTTCGCGCTCGTATTGGTACTGCGCAAAGTCGCCTTTGCGAAGGTGCAGCTGCACCAAGTCGGGCACCGAATCGGTGCCGGGCAGGCTGCGATTGAACTCGTCGATCGCGGCGTCGATCTTGTTTTCCGTGGCAAAAACCGACCCTAAACGGTTGTGCGTCTCTTTGTCTTTGGGCGCGTAGGTGAGGATGTGCTGGTACTGCTCTTCCGCTTTCGAAAGTTCTCCATGCCGGTAGTACAGGTCCCCAAGCAGGCGTTCGGGACCGATCTCACCGGGGTGGCCGGTGACGTACTGCGCCAGGCCGCGTATGGCGCCATCCAAATCGTCGGCGGCAACGCGCTCGCGCGCCGCTTGGATTGCTCCCAGCGGGTCCGACGGAAGAATCACCCGGTCGGGAGCGTTGACGGTCACGGTTCCGGCGCGCACGGCGGCGGCCGGCGCAAGCACGAAACAGGAAATGGCCAAAATGGCAGACAGGAATCGCTGCATGATCTCGCCTCTTTTTGCGCCGCGTCTTTCTTAGTGTATCGGTCTATTTGACGAGTGGCAATACGTTACTTGGGGTCAACGGATAGAAAGTCATGATTATGACACAAACCGCGCAAAAAGCGGCCCCGGCGTAGGCGAGAGGCGCGCTCGTGCGGACGGCCGGTGCGGGCGAATCGTGAGGGTCGTACATGAGCCGGAATATCTTGAAGTAGGCGTACAGGGAGATGGCAGTTCCGGCTATCAGGAGGGCAGCCAGCCAAGCATATCCGGCATTGACCGTCGCCGCCAGAATCAGAATCTTGCCCAGAAAGCCCGCCGTCGGCGGAAAGCCCGCCAGGGCCAACAGGAAGAAACTCATGGCGGCGGCCAGCAGCGGCTGCCGCTGACCCAGACCGCGGAACGCGGCGATTTGCGCGCCCTCTTCCCGCTCTCCGGATAACAGCGCAGCGATGGCAAATGCGCCCAGATTCATAAACATGTAAGCAGCCAAATAATAGATGGCATAGCGCATGCCGAGCGCCGAAGCCCCGGCCAGCGCCGCGACCATGTATCCGGCTTGCGCGACGCCCGAATACGCCAGCAAACGCTTGAGGTCGGTCTGCGCCAGCATCGCGAGATTTCCGCCGATCATCGAGATGCCGGCGATGACGAAAAACGGCAGCAGCAGCTTCTCACCGTGCGGCAAAGCGTACGCGAACCGCGCGAAAACGGCAAGCGTTCCGGCCTTGGTCACCACGCTCATGAACGCGGTCACCGGCAACGGCGCGCCTTCGTACACGTCGGGGGACCACACGTGAAACGGCATCAGACTGAGTTTGAACGCGATGCCCACCAAAAAAAATCCGCCGCCCATCCAGTAGAGCGGATTCGCCGTTAAACCCGGCAGCGTCAAACTCGCCAGCGTGACGCTTCCCGTCGCTCCGAACAGCAGCGCCATACCGAAGAGCAAAAAGCCCGACGCGGTCGACGACAAGATCAAGTATTTCAGCGCCGACTCTTGCGACGCGGGCCGGCCGGCGACGCCGCACAAGCAGTAGAGCGCGAGCGAAAGCAGCTCGAGTCCCAAGAAGATCGTCATCAAGTTCGCGGCGCCGGCCATCAACATCGCGCCGGTCGTACTCCACAACAAGAGCGCTGTGATGCCCGCCATGCGATCGTCGCGCCCGAACGTGCCGAAGAGCGCGAGCGAGAAGATCGCAGAGACGACGATGATCTCTTGGAAGACCACGGCAAAACCGCCGAGCATAAACCCGCCGTTGAAGGCGTCGTAACTGCGGCCGTACGTGGTCGCGGCGAACGCACCGGCCGCGAGCAACACGCCGATTCCAAGCGCGAGCGAAACGTAACGCGGCGCATGCTTGGGCCAAAGCAGATCGACGAGCAGCACGATCAGCGCTCCTCCGCCCGCTATGAGCAGCGGCGTGATCGCCAGCCAATCCTCGTGCGTGATGAAATTCGGCATCAGCGCATCACTGCTGCCAGGAGCGCGTGCGGATAGATTCCGACCAAAAGCAATGCCGCCAGCAGCGGCGCAACTGCCAGCGCTTCGATGACCGTCAGATCGGGGCGCCGCGGCAACGCCGCGACTTGCGGTCCGTTGATGACGTCCTGCAGCAGCCTCAGCATATAGGCCGACGCGAGCACGATCGGAACGAGCGCGATGAGCGCCGGCCAGAAGTATCCGGCGCGGAAGACTCCGGTAAGGATCACGAGCTCGCCGGCAAAGCCGGCCAAGCCCGGAAGCCCGAGCGCCGCCAACGCTGCGATCGTAAACGCGCCCGCAAGTTTTGGATTGACGGCACCCAGACCGCCAAGCTTCAGCACCGACCGCGTCTCTTCGCGCTCTTCCAAATACCCTAAAATTAGAAACAGCGCGGCGCTAAAGAGTCCGTGCGCGACGATGTAGACAAGCGCGCCTTGAATCGCGACCGGATTGGCGCTCGCGATGGCGAGCACGATCAGGCCGAGGTGCGAAAGCGACGAGTAGGCCACGATGCGCTTGGTGTCGGTTTGCGTGAGCGCCACGAACGCGCCGTAGAGCAGCGAGACGAGCGCCAGCGCAACGAGGAGCCAGCGCCATTCCACCAGCGCCGAGCGCAAGAACGGCAACGCGATAACGATGAATCCGTAGAGTCCGGCTTTCGACTGCACCGCACTGATGACCGCGACGAAGGGCGGCGGGAGTTCCGCGTAGGTGTTGGGCATCCACGTATGCAGCGGCCACAACGGCGTTTTTACGGCGAACGCAAACGCGAAGCCGGCGAAAATCCATGGCGCCCACGATCCGGCGAACTGGTGCGTGCCGCCGATCACATCGGTCGATCCGCTCAGGATGCCGAATGCGGCCGTCGCCAGCAACAGCGTCAGGCCGCCCGAGAAATTGTAGATCAGAAAACGCCAAGCGGTTTCACGATGCGGCGCCCATTCGATCAGCGCAAAGAAGGGCGGAATGAGCATCAGGTCCCAGAAAAGTGCGAACGCGAGAATGTCGCGCGCCGTAAACACGCCCATCATGCCGCCTTCGAGCATCAACAGCAAGGCAACCATCGTGCGGCTCTGGGCGGCATTCGTCGCCAGAATCGCGCAGAACGTGCAGAGCGCGAGCAGCAGCACCAGCCACAGCGAGAATCCGCTCCACGAGAAATGCAGCGAGGCGGTGAATGGTCGCGAGAGCCAGCGCGCCGAGAAGTCGCCGCCGTTGGGATCGAGTAGCGGAAGCGCAAACGTCGCCGCCGCTACCACGCAGCCGATCACGCGGCTCCATAAGCGTTCGCCGCGCGGGAGCGCAAAGAGCACCGAGCCGGCTGCGATTGGCAACAGAATCAGCAGCAGGACCATTAGCGCGCAGCCCCCTGGAGCGCGTAGTACACCGCAAAGAGCGCTGCTCCGAAGACGATGACCAGCGCGTACGAACGCAGCAAGCCGGTCTGCGCTCCGCGTACGAGCGTGCCCAAGCCTGTGTTGAAACCAACGAGGGCGCGCACCCCGCCGTCGATCACGTCGGGATCGAAGATGGAACCGAAGAATCTTCCGAGCGCCTGCGACGGTTTGACGAACAGCCAATCGATGAGCTCATCGAAGTAAAACAGCTTCACCAGTATTGCGGGCAGGCGTTGAGACTCCGCGCGCAGTCGCGCCGGCGCATCCGCGAGTGCGACGGGCGTCGCGTACCGCACATATGCGATCGCGATGCCGCCCGCCATCACCACGAAGAGTATCGCGGTCGTCCAGCCTTCGCTTATTGCCGGTGCGGCAAGATTTGCAGATGGAAACGTTTGCGCGAAAAAACGGTTCCAAGCCGAGTTCGCTCCGATCATGACGTAGCCGGCGATCACCGCGAAAACGCCCAGAATCGCAACCGGGGCGCCCATCAGCCACGCGGGCGCGTGCGTCTCGCCGTGCGCCGGTTCGTGCGCGGCCGGCTCGCTCGGATTCATCACGCCCACTTGCGCCGGATCCAAATCGCCGCGGTACGTGCCGAAGAACGTCACGAAAAAGAGCCGGAACATATAGTAGGCGGTAATTCCGGCGGTGATGATTCCGATGACGTACAGCCACGGATGCCCGTGCTCGAGCGCTCCGAAAATGACCGCGTCTTTACTGAAGAAACCGGCGAAGCCGGGGAATCCGCTGATCGCCAGCACCGAGGCAAACATCGCAAAGAATGCCACGGGCGCACGCGACCGCATGCCGCCCATACGGCGAATGTCTTGTTCGTCGGCGAGTTCGTGAATCACGATGCCCGCGCCCAAGAACAGGCACGCCTTGAAAAACGCATGCGTGAAAAAATGCGCGACGCCCGCTTGATAGGCCGTCACGCCGACGCCCATGATCATGTAGCCGATCTGCGACATGGTCGAATAGGCGAGGATCCGTTTTATGTCCCATTGCGCGATGCCGAGGAGCGCGCCGGCGAGCGCGGTTAGGCCGCCGATCGTTCCGACGAGCAGCTGCGCTTCGTGGGAGGCATTCCAGAGCGGCCAGCATCGCGCGACGAGGTAGACACCCGCCGTAACCATCGTCGCGGCGTGGATCAGCGCGGAGACAGGCGTGGGGCCTTCCATTGCGTCGGGGAGCCACGTGTGCAGCGGAATCTGCGCCGATTTCGCTGCCGCGCCGATAAACAGAAACACGCAAACCAGGAAAAGCCAGTTGCCGAGCGCGGGCACGTGCCCGAAGACTGTCGCAAAGCTGGTCGAGCCGGTCTTCGCGAACATCAGGAAGATCGCGAACATGATCGCAACGTCGCCTACGACGTTGATGACGAACGCCTTGCGAGCCGCGGCGACGGCGGTTGGCTTGAAAAACCAGAAGCCGATCAGGAAATACGAAGCCAAACCGACGAGTCCCCAACCGACGAGCAGGCCTACGAAGTTATCTGACAGGACAAGCGTCAGCATCGCGAAGACGAAGAAATTCATGTAGGCAAAGAACCGCGCGATCGCGTTGTCGTTCCACATGTAGCCGACCGAGTACACGTGGATCAAAAAGCCGACGCCGGTAATAATGAGCGCCCAAATCAGCGAGAGCGGATCGAGAAGCAATCCGAAATCAAATCCCGGCATCCATGAGAACAGCGCCTGATGCATGCCGACGGCTGAGCCGGCGTTCTGCGTCGCCGCACTCCAGGACAAGATCGTCGCAACGAACGGCACGGCCAACGCTACGCATCCGACAACTCCGGCCGCGCGCTTTAACTGCGGACCGAACGCCCAGTTGACGATCGCGCCGGCTAACGGCACGAGCCAAATCGCGAGCAGCATCATCCTTTCATCATCGCGACTTCGTCAACGTCGACGTTCGCGCGGCTCCGGAAGACGATAACGACGATAGCCAAACCGATCGCGGCTTCCGCGGCGGCGACGGTTATCACGAGGAACGCGAAGATGTGCCCGGCATTGTTCAGCCACGCCCGCGCGAACGCCAGAAACAGCAGGTTCGCCGCGTTCCACATCAGTTCGATGCTCATCAGCATGATCAGCGGGTTGCGGCGCAGCACCACGCCCGCCACACCGATAAAGAAAATGACCGACGAAAGCGCGACGTAGTTCGCCAACGCGACCGGCAAGAGATTGGCGTGCACTACTCTTCTCCCGCGCGCACGATCGCTTCGCGCATATCGCTTTCGACCAAGCGCGCGCGACGGCGCGTAGGCACGTACGGCACGTGATCGCCGGCCAGCAAGATCACGCCCACGACGGCGACCATGAGAATGAACGCGGTGATTTCAAACGGCAGCAGATTCAGCGTGAAGAGCGCGTGTCCGAAATCCGCTACCGAACCGAAGACGCCGGCCGTCCCGACCGGACCCGAAGCGACTCCATGCAGCGCCGGCGTGACGGCGGGTTCGCGCGAGACGGCATAAGCGACGAAGCCCAGGAGAATCGCGATAATGACGACAGCGGGCGCGGCAATCTTCGGCAGGCGATCCGGCCCCACCGCAAACGGTGCGACGCCGCTGGAAAGCAGCGCGATGACGAAAACGAAGAGCATGAGGATTGCGCCGCTGTAGACGATCAGTTGAATCACGCCGAGAAATTCGGCTGAGAGCATGAAGTACGTGATCGCCAGAAAAAGAAAATGCGCGAGCAGGCCGGCAACGCTATGCACCGGTTTCTGCGCCGTGATCACGAAGATTGCCGACGCGATCAGCAGCAGCGCCAAGATCCAGAACGCAACAGTCATTCGGCCAAGCCTTTGGTTTGCGTCTTGAGGATCGTGCCGCGCCAGGTGGCGTCGTAGCCTTCGCCGGTGTCGACGGTGGATTTGATTTCTGCGACCCGGCCGAGGTCGGACGGAATGCCGTTGGGCCGGTCGTCCGGCGCCAATCCGGTGCCCGCCTCCGGCGGCACGAGCAAGCGATCTTTGGAATAGATGAACGATCCGCGCCGGTAATCGGACATCTCAAAGCGCGGCGTAAGCACGATCGCGTCCGTGGGACACGCTTCCTCGCACATCCCGCAGAAAATACAGCGCAGCTCGTCGATCTCGTATCGCGCTGCGTAACGCTCGCCGGGAGAGCGGCGGTCGGCCGGCGAGTTTTCCGCCCCGATCACGGTGATCGCGTTAGCCGGACAAACGCTCGAGCAGAGCTCGCAGCCGATACAGCGCTCTTTGCCGTCGCCGTAGCGGCGCAGTTCGTGCAAACCGTGGAAACGCGGCGCGTGCTTCTTCTTGCGCGAGGGATATTGAATCGTCGGCTTGCGCTTGAACATGAACTTGAAGGTCACGCCGAGCCCTGCCAGCAGCGCGCCGACGTTGTACAAATTTTTGCGGCTCATCCGCGCACCGCCACGTAAGCCGCGGTTGCGATCAGATTGAGCGTGGCAACCGGAAGCAGCACCTTCCAGCCGAACGTCATCAAACGGTCGTACCGGATCCGCGGGAATGTCGAACGCAGCCAGATGTACGCGAACATAAAGAACGCCACTTTCAACAAGAACCACACGATGCCGGGAACGATCGTCAATCCCGCGACCGCATTCCATCCGCCCAGAAAGAGCAGCGTCGCGATGCACGAGACCGTCAGCATGTTGATATACTCGGCGATGAAAAATAATCCAAAGCGCAGCCCGGAGTATTCGGTGTTGAATCCGCCGACGAGTTCTGCGTCGGCTTCAACCAAATCGAACGGCGCGCGATTGGTTTCGGCCACGGCCGTGATCACGTAAATCATGAAGCCGATGAATTGCGGAATGAAGAACCACAACTTGGCTTGGCTGTTGACGATGCCGACAAGTGAGGTCGTGCCCGCGAGGATCAGCACGCCGACCAGCGACATGCCCATCGCCAGTTCGTAGCTGACCAGCTGCGCGGTAGAACGCACGCTGCCCAAGAGCGGGTACTTCGATCCCGAAGCCCAACCGCCAAGCGATATGCCGTAGACGCCAATGGACGTCATCGCCAGGATCAACAAGATGCCCGCGTTCACATCACCGACGGCCCACACGTTTCCGGGTCCGGGTTCCGAGAACGGAATGACGGCGTAAACGGCAAACGCGGTGACGAGCGAGATGAACGGCGCCAGCCGGTAGATGAGCGGGTCGGCGGTCTTCGGCGTCAGGTCTTCCTTTAATATGAGCTTGACCGCGTCGACGGCGGGCTGCAGCAGTCCCCAAGGGCCGACCCGGTTGGGTCCCGGCCGCAACTGCATCCACCCCATGACTTTGCGTTCGGCGAGCATGGCATACGCGAACGTCGTGATCACGACCAAAAGCAGAATGGCGCACTTGAGCAAAACCATCCACCAGATCGACGACTGCGGCGTCATGAAGCCGTTCATGCCGGCGCCCCGACCGTTTCCGCCGGGTCTTCAGCGGTCTGCCGGATATTCGTGACGCTCACGTTCGCGCCGTCGAAAAGATTGGCCGGGCTGTCGGGCAGTCCGCCAATCAGCGCGACCACTCCGCGCGGCATTCCCTCGCGCACTTCGACGAGCAGATCGCGCCCAACGTTGTGATTAGGATTGTCATCCTGAGCCTGTCGAAGGACCCCGAGCAAGGCGCCGTCGGCGCCTCGGTCGAGGGGCACTAAATCGACGTAATCACCGGTGCTCACACCAATCTCGGCGGCATCTTCCGGGGAGATTGCTGCCGCGGGGAGCGGACAAAGTTCGGCGATGCGAGCATCGTGCGCGCTCGTTCCGCCGCCCGCGAAGATGCGTGTCTGCACGACAACTTCGAACGATGTCTCTTTGCCGCGCTTCTTCTTTTCGCGCGCCTCGAAGCCAAAACGCGCGTCGCCAAGGGTGAAATCTTCGGGCGGTTTTGCGAGGTGGCGTATTACCGCCGCATCCACTTCCTCGGCACCCGGCAGTTCCACGCCGAGTTTTTCGGCGAGCGCGACGATCATCTCGAGGTCGCTCAAAGCATCGGCCGGCGTCTCGAGCGAATGCGCGGCATTGACCGGCAGCACGTCGCCCGTCATGTTGGTCGTAGTGCCGGTTTTTTCGAACGGTCCCTTCGCGGGAAGCACCAGATCCGCGAGCTGCGCGGTTTCGCTCATGAAGAGATCGCTCACGACCGTAAACGACGCGGGCGCGAAATCCGCGCGATAGAGCGCCGGGTTAGCGCCAAAGATCGAAAGCACGGCGAGCTTCCCGTCACTCGCGGCTGCGAACATTTCTGCGGCGCCTAGTCCCGACTCGACCTTGACGTACCCGGGCTTGCCAAACGGGAGCATGCCCATCGCTTCGGCGCCGCGCGCATTCGGCTGCTCGCCGCTGATGTACGTTAGAATCTCCGCGTCGGCGGGGAGTCTTTCGAGCAGCGAGGTCGCGAGTTCGCCGTCGCAGCCGTCCCACACGATCGCGATGCGCTTGGCTTCCTTCGGCACAGTTTTTATCGCTTCCGCAACGGTCGCCACATCCGTCGACGGAATTGGGGCAGGATAAGCGCGCTCGGCCGACGCGATGCGAACGACTTTGGCGCCTTTTTGCAGCGCGGCTTTGCGAATGCGCAGATCCATGACCGGCGCGCGCTCGGCCGGCGATTCTCCGACGAGCAGAATAGCGGAGCAGCTCTCCAGATCGACGAGCGAGCCGGCGTTGCGTCCCGGCGATGCCTGGCGCTGACGTCCGGCGCGCCAATCGAGATTTGCCACGCCTTTAGCGCGGAAGAGATGCTGCAGCACAAACGTTTCTTCATTCGTCAAGCGGCCGCCGCCGACAACCCCAACTGACGCCGGATTCACCGCGCACGCCTCGCGAATTGCCGTTGCCCAGAGATCGAGTGCGTCGTCCCAGCCGATTTGCACCCAGCCGCCGTCGCGCTTGTACATCGGCTGTGTGATGCGCTCGGGAGCGTCGTAAAAACCAACGTTATAGCGGCCGCGATCGCAGAGCCAGCCATCGCTGATCGCGTCGTCGTTTTCGACCGACATCGTACGCTGCACGACGCCGACACGCACGTCTACGTGCATTTGACAGCCGACCGGGCACTGCGTGCACGTCGTTTCCGTGCGCCGCAGATCCCACGGGCGTGATTTGAAGCGGTACGTTTTCGAGGTCAATGCGCCGACGGGGCAAAGCTCGGTCACGTTCCCCGTATAGTTATGCCGGTACGGCTCCCCGTTTGCCGTCGCGATGATATTGCGCACGCCGCGATCTTTCAGAACCAGCTCGCGTTCGCCGACGATCATGTCGTCGAAGCGCACGCAGCGCTGGCAGACGACGCAGCGTTCTTCATCGAGAACGATCGTCGGGCCAAGGTCCACTGCTTTGGGTTTACTCACTTTCGGATCGACGCTGCGCGAGTAGCCCTGGCCGTATGCCATGGCGTAATCTTGCAGATCACACTCGCCGCCCTTGTCGCAAATCGGGCAGTCTAGAGGATGATTCACGAGATACAGCTCGAGCACGGCGCGGCGTCCGTCCGACGCTTTGTCGCTCTGCGTGTGCACGACCATGCCGTCGGTCACGGCGGTGTTGCAGGCGATCTGCAGCTTCGGCATACCCTCGATCTCGACGAGGCAAATGCGGCACAAGCCGGCCGGCCCCATCTTGCGATGGTAACAGTAGACAGGAATCTCGCGTTGAATTTGCTTCGCCGCTTCAACAAGCCACGTTCCTTTCGGAACCTGCACTTGCGTGCCGTCGATGGTCACCGTGACCAACGGCTGCTCGCTCATGCGCGCACCGTTTCGCGCGCTACGCGAGCCTCAAACTGCTCCGGGAAACGCTTAAGGACTGACGCCAAAAATGGCTCGATAGAATCGCCGAGCGGGCAGAGATTGATGCCGGTTATCTCGTGGCTCACGCGCGCGAGCATGTCGATATCGGATTTGAGCCCGCGGTTTTCGAGGAAGCGATGCAGCACACGCTCCAGCCAATGTCCGCCTTCGCGGCACGGCGTGCACTGTCCGCACGACTCATGCGCGAAGAAGCGCACGAGATTGAATGCGGCGCGCACAAAGTCGGTGGTATCGTCCATGACGACCATCGCGCCCGAGCCCAGCATGGTCCCGGCTTTTTGCAGCGATTCATAATCGTACGCCAGATCGAGCTGCTCTTCGAAGATGCATGCTGACGAACCGCCGCCGGGTTGAATGGCCATCAGTTTTCTTCCCGGCCGCAAGCCGCCGGCGATCTCCAGCAGTTCCCGCACCGGCGTGCCAAGCGGTATTTCGTAATTGCCGGGCTTCTGCACGTGGCCGCTAATCGAAACGACTTTGTAGCCCTTGCTGCGCTCGGTGCCCACCGAGGAAAACCATTCCGGGCCGCGTTCGAGGATTGGAATGAGGTACGCAAGCGACTCGACGTTGTTGACGACGGTCGGTTTGCTGTAAAGACCTTGCACCGCCGGAAACGGCGGTTTGAGGCGCGGCTCGCCGCGTTTGCCTTCGAGCGAATTGAGCAGCGCGGTTTCTTCGCCGCAAATATAGGCGCCGGCGCCGCGGTGCACCGTCAATTCGAGATCGAAGCCGCTGCCGAAGAGATTCTTGCCGACAAATCCCGCTTTGCGCGCCTGCGCGAGCGCTTCCATGAAAATCTCGTAGCCGCGCTTGAACTCGCCGCGTATATAAATGAAAGCGTGGTGCGACTCGATGGCATATGCGCCGAGCAGAATGCCCTCGATCACCTGATGCGGCGTTTCTTCGAGGAGCATGCGGTCTTTGAACGTGCCGGGTTCGGCCTCGTCGCAGTTGCAGACCAGATAGCGTGGCCGAATCTCGGGCGGCAGAAACGACCACTTCTTTCCCGTGGGGAATCCGGCGCCGCCGCGTCCGCGCAATCCGGACTTATCGCAAAGCGCCTGCACGTCAGCCGGTTTCATCTCGGTGAACGCGCGCTTGAGTTGCTTGTAGCCTCCGCGATCGCGATAGACTTTGATGTCGCGCAGGTCGGCCTCGCCGATCCCTTCGGTTAAAACTTTCACGACCGGCATTACTCTTCGATCGCCTCCGCCATCGCGGGCTCCATGTTGGCGAGCCGTTCTTTTGTGCGCCCCCTAAAACGCGCCTCGTCGGAGATGATCCGGTCGAGCATAATGATGCCGTCGCGATCGAGCCCGCCGGGATTATTCGGTTCGGGCTGATCTTGCGCTCCGGCGGACTTCTCGCCATGCGAAACTTGCAGATCTTGGCGCAGCGTCCACGTGCGCGGCGGCGTTTGCATCTGCGGAAGCGCGGCAACCGCGTACGTGCCGGCGCGCATCGCTGCCAGCATGTCGTCGATCATCTGCGGCGTCAAATCGTAGGCGAAATTTAAGTTCACTTGCATGCACGTAGCGCGATCGCAGGCCGCCAAACATTCGACCTCTTCGTATGAAAACAACCCGTCGCCGGTCGTTTCCAAGTGACCGACGCCGAGCTGCTCGCGAAAATACGCCATGATATCTTCGGCGCCGTTCAGCGTGCACGCTAAACCGCGGCAAACCTGCAGCATGTATTTGCCGACGGGCTTGCGATAGAACAGCGTGTAAAACGATACCGTGGACTCGACGACGGCGAGCGAAAGGTCGAGCAACTCCGAAACGGCGCGCAGCGCATCCGCGCTCGCGTAACCTTCGTGCGATTGAAACAAATGCACCAGAGGCAGCAACGCCGATCGCGGCTGCTCGTACTGCGCGATGATCGCTTCGCACTCCGGTTTGAGTTTTTCGCGTAATGAGGCGAAGTTGCTCATGCCCTCTCACCCTCGATCGAGATCGCAGTTCGGGGTATGGTGCGGGCGGGAATGTGCAACTTTTTCGAGCTCGACAGGATGTCGACTTCAAAACTTTGTTTTCTCGAAAAAGTGCTCAAACGGCAAAAAAACATGGACGTTTTTTTGCCAGAGGTTCCCGCCCGCACCATATCCGGTAATGCGATCATCGATCGACCTCGCCGAAAACCGGATCGAGCGAGCCGATGATCACCACGAGATCCGCAATCAGGTTGCCCGGCGCAAGGCCTTTGAGCGCTTGCAAGTTGTAGAGCGAAGGCGGGCGTGTGCGCACGCGGTACGGGCGGTTGCCGCCGTCGGAGACGACGTAGTAACCGAGCTCGCCGCGCGGCCCCTCGACGGCCTGATAGACGTCTCCGGGCGGCACGCGGAAACCCTCGGTCATAATTTTGAAGTGATGGATCAGGGCTTCCATTGAAAGCGCAATCGTCTCTTTGGGCGGCGGCATGACCTTCGTATCGTCGATCGCGATCGGTCCGGGTTTGAGCGCATCGCGCACCTGGCGAACGATGCGCATGGATTGTTCCATTTCGTCGAGCCGCACAAGAAAGCGCGCGTACGAATCGCCTTCGGTGCGCGTAATGACGTCGAACTCGTACGCTTCATAGCCGCCGTACGGAAATGCGCGGCGCACGTCGTACGCGATGCCGGTCGCGCGCAACGAGGGGCCGGTGATGCTCCACTCTTGCGCCTCTTCTTGCGACATAATGCCGACGTCGACCAAGCGATCTTGCAAGATCGGATTGGCCTGCAGCAGCTTGCGCAGATCGCGCATGCGCCCGGGAAACATCTCGATGAGCGCGTCGAGCTGCTCCATGAAACCGCTGGGAAGATCCGCTTGCACGCCGCCGACGCGCAAATAGTTGGGGTGCATGCGCGCGCCGCCGGCGGCTTCTTGCAGGTCGAGAATTTTCTCGCGCATGTCGAAGCAATAGAAAAACGCCGAAAGCGCGCCGAGATCGATGCCGTGCGTTCCCAGCCAGACGCAGTGCGATGCGATGCGCGTGAGCTCGGCCTGCATCACGCGAATCTGTTTCGCCCGCTCCGGAATGCGATCGGTGATGCCGAGCAATTGCTCCACGGCCAAGCAATAACAATACGCGTTGCTACTGGGCGCGAGATAATCCATGCGCTCGATCACCGTCTGCGCCTGCGACCAGAAGAGATTTTCGGCGGTTTTTTCGATGCCCGTGTGCAGGTAGCCGATCTCAGGCTCCGCCTTGACGATGTTCTCGCCCGAGATCTCAAGCATAATCTGAAGCACACCGTGCGTCGATGGGTGCTGCGGGCCCATGGAGAGCACCATCGCGTTGCCGTCTTGCGAAACGATCTCCGGCGTGAGCGGCGATGTCGTCATGCTCATTTCGAGCCGTCCTGACCGCGAATTTTGGCGATCTGCTGCTGCAGCGCTTCGAGCGTGCGGCCCGAGGGCGGCGTTCCCGCCTGCACGTTGCTCTTGAGCGCAAAGGCGGGGCGCGGCGAACGCTCGCGCGCGGGTCCGCGCAACGGATAATCCTTGCGCAGCGGGTGGCCTTCCCAATCGTTGGGCATTTGAATGCGGCGCAAATCCGGGTGGCCGTCGAATGTTATGCCGAACAGATCGAAGATCTCGCGCTCGGCCCAGTCGGCGGACTTCCACAAATCCGTCGCAGTCGGAAGTTTGGGATCGCCGTCGGGCACTCCGCAGAGCAGCCGCACGCGCTTGGTTTCGCGCAGGTTCAACAGGTGATAGACGACGTCGAAACGCGGTGTGCGCTGCGGATAATCCACCGCGCCGAGATCGAGCAGCATCGTGAAGCCGTTGCGTTTGAGCTCCGCAAGCCGCGCGTGGATATTCGCCGGCTCGATTCGCTCGATCGCCGCATCGTCGATCGGCGGCCGCAACGCGGGCGGATTGGTCGCCGTTCCGGTCAGCGGCGGTGTTTGTGTACTTGGCACGCTTTACGTTACGTTCGCGCCAGCAGACCGCCGCGGCCGCCTTCACGGATCTGTTGCTGGATCAAATTGACCGCATACAGTAAACCGTCGGGCGTCGGCGGACAGCCGGGAACGTAGACGTCGACCGGAATGATCGTATCGACGCCTTGTACGATGGCGTAATTATCGAAGACGCCGCCCGAGCTCGCGCAAGCACCCATTGAAATGACCCACTTCGGGTCAGCCATTTGATCGAAGAGCCGCTTTACGACCGGCGCCATCTTTTGCGCGACGCGCCCGGAGACGATCATCAAGTCGGCTTGCCGGGGCGATGCGCGGAAAACTTCGGAACCTAAGCGGCCGATGTCGTACTCGGGCGCGGTCGCGCTCATCATCTCGATCGCGCAGCATGCTAAACCCATCGTGAGCGGCCAGACGCTGGAACTCTGCGCCCAGCGCGCTACGTCGTCGAGCTTCGCTAAAAGGAAATGCCCCGGTCCTACCTCCATTCGAAGCCTCGTTTTTTCCAAACATAGGCATAACCAATCCCGAGCACGACAATGAACGCGCCCATTTCGACCAAGCCGAACATGCGCAGCGCGTGCATCTGCACGGCCCACGGATAAAAGGAAGCCGCTTCGACGTCGAGGATCACGAAGAGCATCGCGATCAAGTAAAATTTCACCGGAAAACGGCCGGCGATGGCCGAGGTCGGCTCAACGCCGCACTCATAGGCCTTCTCTTTTTCGGGGTTGGGTTTGCGTTGCGCGAGGACGCCCGGCAGCAGGCTGAAAGCCAGCGCGGCGGCAACGGCGACGGCCGCAAAAATCGCGACGGGAGCGTAGGGGGTCATCGGCTTGTGACAGTTTTCACAAGCCTTTCCCAACCCCTTGAAGAAAGAATAGCGGCATGAAACTGTTTGCGGCGGCGATTGTCTTTGTTTTGGCCCAAGCCGGCGGGTGCAATAACCCCAACGGCGGCGGTGTTCAGGACTACGGCTCGATTGTCGGCCGCGTGCTGGATGCGACAAACAACCGTCCGGTTCCAAACGCACTCGTGGCGGTCGGCGCGCTCTACACGGGCTACTCGAATCCCGACGGCGCCTTTAACCTCTCCGGAATTCCGATTGGCCGCCAAGGCTTGAGCGCGAGCGCGCCGGGCTACGCGACGACCACGGTCACCGTTCCGGTGCACAAGGACCAGACGACCAACGCGTACTACGTCCGGCTGCTTCCGCTCTCAGGCGGTCCGACCGCGCCGCCGCCTCCGACGCCGACCCCCACGGCCGGCCCGGCGACGCCGACGCCCGCGCTCACTCCTGAACCCAGCCCAACCGGCAGCACTAGTCCCTCGCCGTAGTGGCGCTCAACCTCCTGGCCATCGCCGGCGGCATATTCTTGGTGCTCGTCGCACTGCGCGACGTGTTTCAAGGCGTCATCGTGCCGCGCGCCGAGAACACGGTGCTGCGCGTCAGCCACTACTTGAACCGCAGCTGCTGGCGCGTGTGGCCGTGGATTGCCTATCTGCTCTACCGCGATGCCCGGCGCCGCGAAAATTTCTTGGGAACGTTCGCGCCGCTTATGCTCGTGATTTATCTGGCGACGTGGGTGGTGCTGCTGATCGCCGGCTGGGGTTTGATTTTCTATGGGATCCGCGATCAGCTGCGTCCCGCCGGTCTATCGTTTGCCGAGTGCATATATTTTGCCGGCGCATCTTTCCTCACGATCGGCTATGGCGACATCGTCGGCGTTACGACGCTCTCGCACATGCTGTCGCTGGTGGCCGGCGCCTGCGGCCTCGCCGTGGTTGCAGTCGTGGCGACATTTCTGTTTTCGATCTTCGGGGCGTTTCAAGTGCGCGAACGCTTCGTCGTGACGCTGGGCGCCCATGCGGGAGCGCCGCCGAGCGGCGTCGGTCTGCTGATCGAACACGCGCAAGCCAAGATCGTCGGAGATTTGGCGCAAGTTTTCCGCGACGGACAAAACTGGATGGCCGAAGTGATGGAAAGCCATCTGGCCTATCCGATCCTCACGCTCTTTCGTTCCAGCCATGACTATGAATCGTGGGTCGGAACGCTCGGTACGCTGCTCGACGCCTCTGCGCTGGTCCTCGCGACGGTTGAAGTGGACGATGCGATCCGCGGACAGGCGCACATCGCATACAACCTCGGCCGGCATCTGACGCACGATTTCACGAACTACTTCGGCTTTCCCGATAGCGGCAGCGCCGCCGGAATCGAGCGCGCCGAGTTCAACGATGCGTGTAAACATCTGACGGAGGTCGGATACGCGCTGCGCGACGGGGGCGCCGATGGCGACGGGGCGTGGAAACGCTTCTATGACTTACGCAGAACGTACGCGGCGCATCTCAACACGCTTGCGCGCTGGCTCGAGATTCCGCCCGTTCAGTGGGTCGGAGACCGTTCGATCCTGCGGCACCCTTAAAAGCCGTGCGCCGCATCGTGCTTATGAAGGAAGCGCTTCGCATCGTTGATGGGCAGGGCGAATCCGATCGAGCGCTCGTCTTCAAATCGCGATTCCGCGATGCCGATCACCTCGCCGCTATCGGCTAGGAAAACCGGGCCGCCGCTTTCACCGGGGACGATCGGCAGCGTCACTTCGATCGCGTCGCGGCGCAACGCCGATATGCGTCCCGAGTTCAGCGACGTCGCCAACCCCAGCCCTTCGTTATCGAACTCGTCCGGAATCGGATAGCCAAGCAGTCCGATCGAAACGCCGGGCTGCGCATCGGCGCTGGAACCGAGCGTTGCGACCGGAAGATTTTTGGCCGTTGTGCGGACGAGCGCGACGTCGAGATCGCCGTCGCTCGCGATCACTGCAAACCGAACCTTGCGCTTGTTGCCGATCGTCGCAACGTGATTCCACGTTTTTTCGAGCGCGTGCTCGACGGTGAGAATGTCGCTCCCCCAATTTCCGCTGGCGACGACGACGCCGCTTGCGTACTCCGTATCGGGGCCGTCCTTCTTCGACTCGCCCGGCACGTTCATCGTCAACAAGATCGTCGCTGGGCGCAGCTTGGCCGCAGCGGCGACGAACGCATCGTCGGCGGGTTTTGGCTGCGCGCACGCCGCGAGCAGCAGAAGCACCGTGCAAGCGGCCGCCCGTCTCACCACGCCACCGACATTTCGATCGCCGTCTTCAATTCCGCGATGCCCGCTCCGGTGCGGGCGCTGACGGCCAACGACTGTTCGCGATGCGGTATTTCCTCGATCGAGTCACACTTGTTGAACGCCACGAGGCAACGCTTAGATTCCAAATGCAGCGCGGCAAGCGTGTTCTCGACCGCCGTCATCTGGCGCGGCCAATCGGGATTGGATGCGTCGACCACGTGAACGAGCAGATCGGCTTCCGCCAATTCCTCGAGCGTCGCCCGAAACGCGCTCAGCAAATCTTTGGGGAGATCGGTAATGAAGCCGACCGTGTCTACGATCCGGACGTACCGGCCTTCTCCAAACCAAACACGGCGCACGGTCGGATCGAGCGTTGCGAACGGCTGATCGGCAACGAATGCCTTCGAGCGCGCCAAACGGTTGAGCAGCGACGTCTTGCCGGCGTTCGTATAGCCAACGAGCGCCGCCAGCGGTTCGCGCCGGTCACCGCCGCGGCGCGTCGTGCGCTGGCGCCGCACTTCTTCCAATTGTTTGTTTAAGATGCTGATGCGCGCTTGAATGCCGCGGCGGTCCACCTCGAGCTTCGTTTCGCCCGGACCGCGCGTGCCGATGCCGCCGCCCAGGCGCGAGAGATCTGCGCCGGCGCCAATCAGATTCGATTGGCGGTAGCGCAGCTGCGCGAGTTCCACTTGCAGCTTGCCTTCGCGGCTGCGCGCGTGCCGCGCGAAAACGTCGAGGATGAGCATCGTGCGATCGACGATCGGAAGCGGAATAATGTTTTCGAGATTCTTCCGCTGACGCGGCCGCAAATCGTTGAGAACCAGCACTAAGCCGGCCCGCAGCGATTGCGCGAGCTCTGTGATCTCTTGCGCTTTTCCCGTCCCGACGAGCGTCGCCGGGTCAACGCGCGCACGCTTCTGCACGATTCGGCCGACGGTCTTTACGCCGGATGCTTCGGCGAGCGCTTCGAGCTCGGCGAGCTCGGGTTCGATCGGACGCGCAGGATCGGCGGTATCGACCGCTACGACGAGCGCCCCCGTTTTTAACGAGCGATCGGGCGCAGACGTGCGATGAGCCATGACAGGGCTTCGTTATAGCGGGGACCGGGACGGTACAGCAGATCGGAATTAGGCACGATCAGCAGCCGCTTCGCGCGCACGGCCTGCAAAGAACGCCACGGTTCGCGGCTTACGCTCTGCTCGAGTTGCGCATCGCGCGCGGCTAAAAGCGCATCGGGCTGCAGCCGCAACAGCGCTTCTCCGCTGAACTGCGCGTACGATTGCGGCAGCGCAGCGACGGCATTGCGTCCCCCTGCGAGCGAAATCAGCGAAGAAATATACGAGTGCGGGCCGACCGTCCAAATCGGATTGGTTTGGAGCACGACAAAAACCGAGGGCCGCCGCGCAAAACGTTCCGTGGCTTGCAGTTTTTCCGTTTCTTTGCGCAAACTCGCAACCAGCGCACGTGCCTCGGCGGCATGCCCGCTGAGCGCACCGAGTTCGCTGATGTCGTCAAACAAGTCCACATAGCTGTCGTCGCGCAGCAGCGAAATCTTTATTCCGGCGCGCTGCAGCGCGGAGACGGCGCGCGCCTGCGAGGGAATGCCGACCACGACATCGGGATGCAGCTCGACGACCTTTTCGGCGTCGACGCTCGAGGCGTCATTGACTTCGGGCAGTCCCTTCGCACATGGAATTCCCGAACTGAATTGCGAGACTCCCGCCAGCTGTTTCGCGGCGCCAATCGCGCAGAGATCTTCGGTCAACGAAGGGATGAGCGAAACGATGCGCGGATGAGCCGTCGCTGCGTTCCCCGGGACTTGGTGAGCACACGCCGCCAACCCCGCAAACAGCAGCACGGCGAGCGCGCGGAGATTCAAGCGCATTGCGCGACAAAACGTTCGATCGCCGGATCGCCCGCTAAGAAATGCCGGTGCAGAAAGCTCGCAAGCGCGCGCGGACGCCAGGCTCCGACGCGCTTGCCGTCGATCTCGTATGCCGGATCCTCCGAGAGCGCTTCGTTTGCGTAATGAAACTCGTATGCGCGGATCTCGTCCCCGCCGGCGTCGCAGACCGAGTCATGCAGTGCTCGCGCGCGCCGGTACCCTATATGCATTTGCGGCCGGACGATGCTCGTGCGGCCGCGCAGAACGCCGCACATCGGAAAGACTCCGCCGGTGGTTTCTATCTCTTGTGCCAAATACATCAAGCCGCCGCACTCCGCATACACCGGAATGCCGGCCGCTACGGCCGATGCGACGCTCCGGCGCATCGATTCGTTTTCGGCGAGTCCCGGCGCGTGCGCTTCCGGGTAGCCGCCGCCTAGCCACAGCCCTTTTGCGTCCGGCGGGATCGCTTCATCGCGAAGCGGCGAAAACGGAAGGACGCGCGCGCCTGCATGCTCGAGGGCTTCGATCGTTTCGGGATACACGAACCACAGCGCCGGATCGCCGGCGACCGCGATCGCGGTCCGGCCAACGCTGCGAGATTGCGGAGCGGCGCTTTGCGGCGCGGCATCGAAAAACGCGGGATCGATTTGCGGCTCAAGCACGTCCGCTATCGAGCTCGCGATTTCGCCAACGTGACCTGCGCGGTCGCGGTCTAAACCTAAATGCCGTTCCGGAATGGTCCACTGGGCGCGGTGCGGCAACACGGCAAGCACGTCTATACCGGTAGGTTCGAACGCTTTACGAACGGCATTTTCATGCGCCGGTCCGCCGGCGCGGTTCAGTATGACTCCGGCAATGTTGACGCGCGGAAGCATCTGCGCGCAGCCGATCGCTACCGCAGCCGCACTTTGCGACATGCGCCAAAGATCGATCACGAGCACGACCGGCGCGTCCAAAATCGCGGCAACGTGGGCAGTGGACGTTTCACCCGAATTGTCGCCGTCAAAAAGGCCCATCATCCCTTCGAGCAGGGCGAACGATCCGCGCGCTGCGCGTTGCACATGGGCGCGCACCTTGAGCGGACCGTCCAACCAAAGATCGACGTTGCGCGCGGCTTGCCCGCAAACGTCTTCATACAGGCGCGCGTCTATATAGTCAGGACCGATCTTAAACGGCTGCACGGCGATGCCGCGACGCGCGAGCAACGCCGCCAGCGCCAACCCCGTTAGCGTTTTGCCTTCCCCGGTCGCCACCGCGGCAACCACAAGCCGATCGTTCACGCCGCAGCTTTCCAAAAACCAGGAAGGCTAGCCTGCACCGCGGTAACCCGGCATACACGTTTGTGCGCGGGAAGCCGGTCGAATGCCGGCACGGTCGCGCCACTGTATGCGGGGAGCCGCCCGATGTCACTCCTTTGGGGGGAAGGCACGGGCACGAGGCTACGATCCGCGAGTCAGGATACCAGCGCAAACGACGCACACAACCGCCTCGCGAAAGGGAAAGGGTTGCAATGTTCTCGTTTCTTCTGGTTATTACGCTCGGCGCTGCCGCCGCGTCGCCTTCGCCGTCGCCGCTTCCGGAAATCGCCCACGTTTACACGAGCGATCGCACCGACAGTACGCTGAAAAATTCCGCGCGCACGACGTACGTCGTCACGCGTGCAGAGATCGAGCGCCGCGGATATCGCACCGTGGGCGATGCGCTCGAAAACCTGCCGGCGTTCGAGTATTCGCCTAACGGGCCGATAGGGAGCAGCGCGGAATACGGCGTGCGCGGCAACAACAGTTCGCAAGTGCTCGTGCTGATCGACGGCCTGCCGGCTCCAGGATCGTTTGCTAACTCGGTCGAGCTCGCCACGATGCCGACGACCGGCGTCGACCGTATCGAGGTCGTCGAGGGCGGCGGTTCGACGCTGTACGGCACCGGCGCGATTGGCGGCATCATCAACGTTATCACCGAGCGGAAATCTACGGACGGAGCGACGCTGCGCGCGGGCTCCTACGGGGATGCTTCTCTCGAGGCGCGCACGCCGAACATCCAAATTTCCAGAATCGTCGCGCGTAACGATTTCACGCTCGCCGATGGTTCTACACGGCCCGACAGCGATTACCAGAGCTCTGACCTGCATGCGAATTTCGGCAGCCGGCTCGGTTCGTTTGATGCGATCGTGCGCGCCGAGATTTCAGGCGATCGCCTCGGCGCGGCGGGCCCGACCGACTTCCTCTCTCCGACTTCGCGGGAATCCGATCTCAATTCGGGCGCGAACCTTACGCTTACGCGCAAAACGATACGCTCTGAAATGACCCTGCAGTTCGGCGGCACGCGCCAAGCGATCACGTTCGCGTGCGATGCAGTCAACGATCTGAATTGTTTTCAAACCACGGAATCGTTAAATACCGAGGGGCGGTTTGACTTCGGCGCACGCAACGTCGTCAGCGGCGAAAACGAGCAGCTGCTCTACGGCATCGATCTGGCGCGCGGAACCGTGCGCGCCGATGCGGGCGGGTTGTTTTCGACAAACAGCTTCGCGCAAGCCGCGGCGTACGTACAGCAAAAATTCACGACACGCTGGGGAAGCGCATACGCGGGTCTCCGGGGCGAGCGCGACGGTTCGCTCGGCGGCGAATTCTCGCCGTCAGCCGGCTTCGTCGTACATTTGTCCGGGCAAGCATCGATCAAAGGGAATCTGGCGACGGCGTTCCGGGCGCCTAACGCCAGCGAGCTCTTTTTTCCGGATTTCGGTAATCCGGCGCTCAGGCCCGAGCGCGCGAAAGTGGCCGACCTTACGTTCGTCGATTCGGCGCCCTTTGGCGGAGTATCGATCGGATGGTTCGGCGACCGCACGAACAATTTAATCGTGACGACCTTGATCGATCCGGTTAACTTCACCTTCGCGCCCGAGAACATCGGACATGCGTTGATCGAAGGCCTGACGTTCGATGCCAAAACGCAACCGCTGCACGGATTTACGGCTTCATTCAATCTCACCGACCTCTACCGGGCGCAAGATCTCGACACGCGGTCGCGCCTTCCCGACGATCCGGTCCTGACAACAAACCTCGGCCTTGATTACGCCGGCACAGGTCTGGTGGCGGCGGCGGGCGCGTCGGCGCATTCCGCCGGAGCGCATGGCGCAAGTGCATTTACGCGCGCCGACGCCTACATCTCCCTGCGCGCGGCGCCCAACGTGCTCTTCACAGTGCGCGCGTACAACATCGGAAACGAGCGCTACGAAGCGGTCAGCGGGTTCCCCATGCCCGGCCGCACGTTCGCGTTCGAACTTTCCACGCACTAGCGTGATTCTTCGTTTCGCAGCGCTGGCCGCCGGATTGCTCGGTGTCGCGGCGGGAGCGCTGCTCGTCGGCGGTACCGTGCTTTGGCCGGCCGCGATCTGGAACGCGCTGCTGCATCCCAACAGCGGTGAGATCGCGACGATCGTTTGGCAGCTGCGGCTTCCGCGGATTGCGATCGGCGCGTTCGTCGGGGCATCGCTGGCGATTGCGGGCGCGCTTCTGCAAGGATTGCTGCGCAATCCGCTGGTGGATCCGTATCTGACCGGCGTTAGCGCGGGCGCGGCGGTTGCGATCGTTCTTTCAATATCTGCCGGCGTTGCGGCCGCGGCCGTTCCCGCGCTCGGATTCGCAGCAGGGTTGGCAACCGCGATAACGGTCGCGGCGCTGGCGCGGCGCGGCGCGAGTTTGGATGCGACGCGTCTCATTTTGGCGGGCGTCTCGCTCTCGTCGCTCTTCGCCGCGATCATCGCACTGGTATTAACGCGCGTGCAGGGCGCCGGCAGCGCGCCGGCGATCGTCAGTTGGCTGGCAGGCACGCTCTCCGGACGCTCGTGGGGCGACCTGTTCTTCGCGGCGCCATACGCGTTTCTCGGTGTAGTTTTGGCGCTCTTGAGCGCGCCGGCACTCAATGCGTTGCGTTTAGGGGACACGCGGGCAGCGGCGGTGGGCGTTGACGTCGGCCGCGCGCAATGGACGATCCTCGCTTCATCGTCGCTGCTCGCCGCTTCCGCCGTCACGCTCTCCGGCACGATCGGCTTCGTCGGTTTGATCGTGCCGCACATCGCGCGCCGCATGGTCGGATCCGATGCGCGGTATGTGCTCGCGGCGTCGGCTCTGCTTGGCGCCGCGTTGACGATCGTCGCCGACGCGCTGAGCCGCACGCTGTTCGCACCCGCGGAGATCCCGATCGGCGTGCTGCTTGCGTTCATCGGCGTGCCGGCGTTTCTCTATCTCTACCTTCGAGACCGGCGCACGGCGGCAGCATGATCGCGGTTCGCGATCTGGAGCTGCGCGTCGCGGGAAAGCCGCTGCTGGCGGCGATGTCGTTCGATATCGGGGCCGGCGAGTTCGTGAGTATTCTGGGACGCAACGGCGCCGGAAAGACGACGCTGCTGCGCGCGCTCGCCGGCTTGCGCCCGGCCGACGGCGGAAGCGTCGCATTACAGTCGCGCAGCGTCGCCGCATTCTCGCCGGCGGAACGCAGCCGCGCGATTGCCTTTGTGACCAGCGACGACGTCTTCGCGGATCGCTTGACGGTGCGAGACGTCATCGCGGCCGGACGCTACCCTCATCACCGCTGGTGGCAGTGGACTCAAGATTCGCACGACGCAAAAGCGATCGCAGGCGCACTCGAGGCGGTCGAGTTGCAGAGTTTCGCCGATCGCGAATTTGCCACACTCTCCAGCGGCGAACGGCAGCGCGTGTGGATCGCGCTCGCGATCGCACAGGAAGCGCCGCTGCTTTTTCTGGACGAGCCGACCGGCCATCTCGATCTGCGCGCGGCACAGCATGTGCTCAAGCTGCTGCGCGAACAAGTGCATGCGGGCAAGACCGTCGTCTGCGTGCTGCACGACCCCAACGAAGCCGCGGCGTACGCGGACCGGGCGATGCTTCTGGCCGCCGGCGGCATCCTGGCATTTGATCGAAGGGATCGCGCCCTCACCCCGGCCCTGCTCGAGCAAGCCTACGGCCTGAAGATGGAGTCGGTGACCACCCCCTCGGGAATCAGCCGGATTTTTCCCTCGGCGACATGAGGCCGGGTCGACAAGCAGCATAACCCGCGGCCCCAACCTTTTACCGCGTGGCTAAGGCGCCGGGACGAGAAGCATGGCAAGATTGTCAAAAGGCGCCTTTTTTGTATATAAGGGAGAACGCGCATGGCAATCACGGCCGGAGAGCTCAAAACATCCGTTTCATCCAACGGCAACGGCGTACATAAAAAGAGCTCGCCGAAAGCACTCGTGGAGTACATCAAAAAGACCGGCATCAAAATGGTGGACTTCAAGTTCACCGACGTTCCGGGGACCTGGCAGCATACGAGCGTGCCGGCCGATCAAGTCGACGAGGATCTGCTGTCTGCCGGAATCGGCTTTGACGGCTCTTCCATTCGCGGCTTCCAGGCAATTCACGAATCCGACATGATTCTGAAGCCCGACGTGAGTACGGCTGAGGTTGACAGTTTCTGCGGCGTTCCGACGCTTTCACTGATTTGCGACGTCTTCGATCCGATCGCCAAAGAGCTGTACCACCGCGATCCGCGCAACATCGCGCGCAAAGCCGAAGCGTATTTGCGCTCCACGGGAATCGCCACGACCGCCTACTTCGGACCCGAAGCGGAGTTCCATTACTTCGATCGCGTCTCGTATGAGAACTCTCCCAACCGTGCGTTCTACGAAATCGATTCCAACGAAGCGCATTGGAACAGCGGAAACGAGCAAGGCTCGCGCGGTTACACGCTGCGCGCGAAGGAAGGCTACTTTCCGGCGGGTCCGGCGGACACGACCGCCGACGTCCGGGCGGAAACCGCTCTGGTTCTCAAAGAGTGGGGCATCAACGTTGAGATGCAGCACCACGAGGTGGGCGCGCCGGGCCAAGCCGAGATCGATTTCCGTTTCGATTCGCTGCTTAAAACGGCCGACAACCTGATGACGTTCAAATACGTTGTGCGCAGCGTCGCGGCGCGGTTCGGCAAAAGCGTGACGTTCATGCCCAAGCCGGTCTTCGGCGATAACGGCAGCGGCATGCACGTGCATCAATCGCTCTGGGACGAAGGCGAGCCGCTGTTCTACGACAAGGACGGCTACGCCGAATGTTCTCAGACGATGCTCTACTATATCGGCGGTTTGCTCACGCACATCGATTCGCTGATGGCGTTCTGCGCGCCGACGACCAACTCGTACAAGCGTCTCGTGCCGCACTACGAAGCGCCGGTGAACGTTGCGTTTTCGGCTCGCAACCGTTCGGCGGCCATCCGCATCCCGATGTTCTTCCAAGGCAATCCGAAATCCAAGCGGCTCGAATTCCGGCCGCCCGATCCCACCGCGAACCCGTACTTGGCGTTCTCCGCACTGCTCTGCGCGGGACTGGACGGTATCAAGCGCAAGATCGATCCGATCGCCGCGGGCTTCGGGCCCCTCGAAGAAAACATCTACGATCTGCCCGCGGAGAAAGCTGCGAAAATCCGCTCCGTTCCGGGCTCGCTGCGCGAGTCGCTCGACGCGCTGCGCAACGACCACGCGTACCTCACCGACACCGGTGTCTTTACCGACGACTTCATCGATCTGTGGATCGCCTACAAAACCGAACGCGAACTGAAACCGGTGGAGATTCGTCCGCATCCGTACGAGTTCTATCTCTACTACGACGCGTAGACGCTCGATAGAGTCGGCCTCAACCGCACGGTAT
The DNA here is from genome assembly GCA_013036105.1 of Vulcanimicrobiota bacterium. Taxonomy (GTDB): domain Bacteria; phylum Vulcanimicrobiota; class Vulcanimicrobiia; order Vulcanimicrobiales; family Vulcanimicrobiaceae; genus Rubrimentiphilum. The sequence goes on along the minus strand of JAAXCX010000001.1, from coordinate 247,497 downwards.
GTTTAGCGGTTGTGGCCGCCCTATCTTCGCTTGATCTCCAGAGGGGCAAACCTCTGATCTCCAGATAGGCAAACTTCAGAGAGGCTGCGAAACGGCTCGGCATATGGAGACCGGGATGCTCGCGGCGATCTTCAAGAGTTATGACGTACGCGGCATCTATCCGGGCGAACTCAACGACGACCTTGCGTACAAAATCGGGCGCTGCTTCGTTCCCTTGCTCGGGGCCAAGAACGTTGCGGTTGGGCGTGACATGCGCGATTCCGGCAACAGCCTTTTTGAGGCGTTCGCGCGCGGCGCATCGGAAGCGGGCGCCAACGTCCTCGACGTCGGCCGCGTTTCGACCGACGCTCTCTACTTCGCAGTTGGGAAATACGAGCTCGACGGCGGCGTAATGATTACCGCTTCGCACAATCCGGCCCAGTATAACGGCATGAAGTTCACGCGCTCGCAAGCGCAGGCGATTTCGCTCGACACGGGGTTGGCGCAGATTCGCGATCAGATCGCATCGGGGAATCTCCCACCGCCGGCAGCGGCGGCAAAGGGACAGGTCACGCGCCGCGACATCCTGGACGAATTCGCCGCTCACTGTCTTTCGTTTATCGATCCGGCTCGGATCAAACCGTTCAAGATCGCGATCGACGCCGGTAACGGCATGGCGGGCGAAACCGTGCCGCACGTCTTCAAACATCTGCCATGCGAAGTGGTACCCTTGTATTTCGAACTCAACGGCAGCTTTCCGAACCATCCGGCAAGTCCGATCGAGCCGGAAAACATGGTGGACTTGCAGGCCGCCGTGCGCAAAGGAGGCTGCGATCTCGGCGCAGCTTTTGACGGCGACGCCGACCGCATGTTCATCGTCGACGAGAACGGCAACCTGATCGACGGCAGCACCGTCACCGCGCTCGTCGCGCTCAACACGCTCAAACGCCACCCCGGCACCAAGATTCTGTACAACCTCATTTGCAGCCGGAGCGTTCCCGAGCTCATCAAGGCAAACGGCGGTATTCCCATTCGCTCACAGGTAGGGCACTCGCTCATCAAGCAAACGATGCGCGAGCAGGACGTGATTTTCGGGGGCGAACACAGCGGGCATTTTTATTTCCGCGATAATTGGTACGCCGATTCGGGAATGATCGCGCTGATGCAGTGCCTCGAGCTCTTTAGTGAAGCCAACAAGCCCGTGAGCGAATTCATCACTCCGATCGACACGCGCTTCCGGTCGGGCGAAATCAACACGGAGGTCAAAGACGTTCGGGGTAAAATGCGGGAGATCGAAGAATTTTACCAAGGTGCCCAAGTCGATCATTTGGACGGCATCACGATCTCTTATCCCGACTGGTGGCTGAACGTGCGTCCTTCGAATACCGAGCCGCTGCTGCGCCTGAACGTCGAAGGCGACACACGCGACCTCATGGAGAAACAACGCGACGAGGCGTTAGGGTTGATACGCGCGTGAACGCATTCGTCGTAGGTCCCGCGGACATTGCCGTCGGCGACGGTTCGTCGGTCAACGGGCGCATCGCGGTTGAAAATGGCCACATTACCGAAATACTGCCCGCGGGCGGCGCGACCGATCACCGTTTGCCGGCCGGAACGCGCATCGCACCCGGACTGATCGACATCCACACAAACGGCGCCGGCGAATTCTTATTCAACCGCGATCAAGGCTACGCGGTTCCGGTCGCCGCCGTCGAGTATGCCCGTCAAGGCACGACCGCCTTCCTGGCCGGCGTCATGACGGCGCCGTGGGAGTCGATGCTGCACGCGGCCGGTGAAATTGTGGAAGCAGCGCATCAACTCGAAGAAGATCTCCCGCGCGGCGCACGCTGCTTGGGCATTCATTTCGAGGGCCCGTTTCTCAACCCAAAGTTCCGGCGCGTCCATCAGCAGCAATGGATCCTTCCGGCGACGCGCGAGCGCACGCGCGCGCTCGTTGAAGCATGCAAAGGCGCGTGCCTCATGGTCACGATGGCGCCCGAAGTTGACGGCGTCTCCGACGCGGCGCGTTATTTCATGGAGCACGGGATCGTTTGTTCGGCCGGCCATACCGCGGCGCGCTACCGTGAAGGCATGCTCGCGATCGGCTTGGGCTTTCGCTCGCTGACCCACGCATTCAACGCAATGCCGCCGCTCGACCATCGCGACCCGTCTATTCTCGCCGCATTCATCCAAGACGGCCGCACAACGGTGCAAGTCATCTGCGACGGCATCCACGTCGCGCCCGTTATGGTGGACTTGCTCTATCGCACGTTGCACGACCGCCTTATTCTTGCGAGCGACATCATGCCTTCGGCGGGGCCGGGTTACCACATCGCGGGCGGCGTCATGCGCGCGGAGGATGGCACGATCGCCGGCAGTGCGCTGCGCATGGACGATGCCGTCCGCAATTTTATGGCGTACACCGAGCTGCCGTTTGCAAAAGCGATCGTGGCGGCAACGCACGCGCCGGCAAAACTCCTTTCCCTCGATCGCGAAATGGGGCACGTCGCGCCCGGCGCGCGCGCGGATCTCTCGTTCTGGGACGCCGAGTACAACGTCATCGGCACCATGGTCGGCGGCATCACCGTTTTCGGCGACGTCTTCGCGCCCGCCGCGGCTTAGTGGCTTTTTGAGCCGCACGCTTCTTTGACAGCAGCGTCTTCGCCTCGACGCAGTGAGCCCAGCATAGGTCGGTTCGCCTTGGGCGAAAGCGGTTCGGCCAAGGCCAAGTTCCGGTAAAATCGCTTCGCGTCGGAGAGCGTCCATTTACACCACTCTGAGGCCGTGCGCAACCACGGACCGGGGGTCACGACACCCATCATTGGAAATGGACCTTCGATTGCGTTTGTTGGCGCGTAGTACAAGTTTCCGGGCATTCTTTGATTGAGGATCCAGTACCAGTGGGCTGAGCATGGTCCTTCAGTTGGATCGAAAACGATAAAGTCGTCCACTAGAAGATAGAACCGTTGCTTTTCATTTGTTCGAACGACAAACCGCAGAGTTCGTGAGTGCTCGAAGTGCTGAATTCGGCGAAGTAATGCTCCTTGATTCGCAGTTAGGGCGGGAACGCCGGCCTTGCCCACATCTGCTGCGTTGTAGCTTGTATAACTTTGTCCCGGTAATCTTTGACACGCAATTCCGTAGCGGCCAACTCTTATTTCAAGATCACCGCCTAGACGAGCGGCTATGTCGAGGTTTGTTGGAGGCGAGGACGCTTGAAGCGCGCAGGCCGACGGGGCAGCCAAGACCGCAACCAAAAGCCAAAGTCCTTTAGGGTTCCCGGGTTTCATGCACGATAGCAGCATGTTTTGAAGCGCCGTCGTGACTGAAATCTGCACAAAAAAAAGGCGGCCCCTTAGCGAGGGCCGCCATCTTACCTAGGATAGGACTCGTCTCGCTTATGAACCGCCGGGATTTGTGATCAGCGATCCACCCGCGACGGGGATGGTGACTGCGCCGGTGCCCAGTGACGGGCCGCCCGCCAACGCACGTCCGGTGAAGGTCGAGGCGTTAATCGTTATCGATGAAAACGCGAGCACGTTTCCGAAGAAGGTTGCGCCACCGAGCGTTGCGGAGCTTCCGACCTGCCAATAAATGTTGCAGGCACTGGCGCCGCCGGTAAGGATAACGTTACCGCTGGTTGAGCCGTTGAGCGTTGTCGTGAGCGTCGAGCCCATCTGGAAGATAAACACGGCCGTCGGATCTCCGCCGCCGTCAAGCGTCAGATTGCCCGCAGCAATCGAAGCCGACGAACTGGCCTTATAGACGCCGGGCGGTAGCGTCCCGGTTGGATGACCGGGAACGGTCTGTTGCGAGAGATCGGGCGTTCCCACGAAGGTGGTCGTTGCGGGCCGGCCGGCGGCCGTATTATAGGCGGTCGTCAGCGCGTTTTCGGCGGCGAGCGGCACGGCGGCATTCGTATTGAACGTGGCCGCATAGATCGAGTTCGGACCGTCGGCAACCGTCCCAGGCGGATAGAAGCCCGTCACCGCGGTTCCCGGCGAGACGCCGACGAGATCGTCGTGCGTCGTCCCCGTGTAGGTGACGAAGGTATTGCCTACGTTCGTAATCGTCGAGCCGGCGAGCAGTGCGAACGGCGCGAGCGCCGGTCCGAGCGTAATCGCGGATGCGCCTTGAGCGCACGACAGCGGAGCGATTGTCGGAGTGGGGGTCGGAACCGGTGTGGGTGTGGGCGTGGGGGTAATAACCGGACCAGGTGCGCCGGTCGCCGGCGCATTAAAAGGCGGAACCGTGCAGTTGCCGCCGCAACCGCCACTGCCGCCGCTGCAGGCGACTAGCGCGGCGGGTGCGATGAGAATAACGAGCGCAGCGAGGCGCAGTGCATGTAAGAAGTGCGGAGTTTTTTTCATATTCGTCATCCCCGGCTAGATCTTCACGCCGAGCCCGATGTACGGACCGTTATGCGTTTGACCGATTGGTGCGTTTTGCTTTACTTGATACTGATTGGCAGCGTAACCGCCATAGAGATAGACCGGGAAGTGCTCTAGGACCAGGGCGAGACCGATATCGTATTTCGTGATCGCGAATTGCTGGCGATAAGATTTGCCGTTATTCACACTGAGCGGATTAACGACCGTATACGTACCGCTGGCCGACGGATAGTAGAAGGCCGAACCGAAGAAACTGATCCCCTTTGTGAGTTCGGGCAGTTTTTCAATGCCCACGCCAACGCCGGTCAGCTTCGGATATCCGTAGTTAGTCGACGTTTGCAGGTAGCCGGCGCCGACGTAGATTTTCGGATCGGCAATCTTATACTCCAAACGAGCATCCAGACTGCTTTGCCGCGCCATGAAGACCGGCGTGAAGGCCGAGCCGCCGTCGATGGTCGAGAACTTGGTGAAATGATTGCCGTTGAGATCGGTGAGCGTGTCGCTCGTGACATATGAATCCAAACGATAATCAACCTTGACGGCAAACGGTGAATTTCTCAGCACGATAGCGGCCGCTGCGAAGAGCGAGCGGCAGTACTGACCGGCCGAGAACTCGTTGTAATTCTGATTGTGCGCGACTGCCGCTTGAACGAACATCGTATACGGCGGTTCGGTCGGCACCGGTGTCGGAACGGGCGCGATTGTCGGCGCTGCCGTCGGCTCGGGCGTTGGCGGCGGGGTCGGCGGAATATACCGCACGACGACGAGCCGGCGTGTCGGAACCCACTGCACGTAGGCGCCCATACCTTCGGAGATCACACGGACCGGAACGAGCAAAATACCTTGATACATGATCGGAGGCACGTCGAGCGGGCGCGTTTCGCCGTTGATGACGACCTCGGGTTTGTCGAGCGTGACCGAAACGGTCGCTCCGCTCTTGGTGGCAGTAACTGTTTTACCGTCGGCCGATGCCGTGACCGTAGCGCCCATTTGTTCGAACATGCTGCGAAGCGGCACGTAGATCTGGCCGCCTTTCACCAGTGCGGCGAGAACGCGACCTTGTTTGAGAACGTCCGGCTTGGCGTAGACCGTGTGGTCATTGTAAAGAATCGGAATTTCGCCCGAAGGCGGCGTGCCGAAGGCGGGCGGCGGCGGCGCGGGCGATGCCTGCGCGACTTGAACGGCAGCTGTCTGAGCTGCCGCGGGAGATCCGCCCAGCAGCAATGCAGAAAGCATAGCCGCCGTAGCATACATTGTCTTAGTTACCATTACTCACCTGAAATTCCAAAATACATCACCGAACAAGCACGGCGTATTCGCGCGCCAAAGCCATAGTTGCGAACACCGGGAACAGTTTGTCAAGTGCAGTGATGTGAAAGATGCGTGACAAGTTCCGGCCGGCCGCGACGCACAGGTGGCTGTCGGCGGCATTCACCACCGACCACTGCTGCATGGCGACCATTGCGTTGAGAAACGTCGTGTCGAGGTAGCTCACGTCAGTGAGATCGAGGAACGTCATCGCGAGCGAGCCCTTTTCTCGCATGGGCGCAAACCCGCGCTCGATCTCTGCTTTTTGTGAAATATCGAAGTCGCCATGAAAGGCAAACTCGCGGACAGCTGACATATATGCTCAGTATGGACTCGCCGCGAGGTAGCGTCTGCGCATTTTTAACGGAGAGCTAAGACTCGGTGTGTTTTTTACACAAGGAACGCGCGCCCCGGGTGCGTATAAATGCATACCTAACATCGGCCCCTGGGTGAAGCATACGTGCGCAAATCCAACCTGAACGGCTCAAGGGTGACGCCGCAGCACCTTGAGATGAACGCCATCCTCAAAGGCTTGGACCCTCTGGAAGCGGCGGCTGTTATGGAAGGCGCCGTGCTGCTGGACCTGGCGGTCCGCGACCGGGTCTATCAGCCGAACGAAAAAATCGACGAGGTCTTCTTTCCGCTTGACTGCGTGCTTTCAATCGTGAGCCGTATGAAGGACGGCAACGCCATCGAGGTCGGCACGATTGGGCGGGAAGGCTGTTCAGCCATCCCCTTGCTCCTAGGCGCGACGACCACCGCGAACGAGTCCTACTGCCAGGTGGGAGGAAGCGCCATAAAGATCGATGCGGACGTTTTTCAGTCGCTGCGCGCAAATCCAAAATTCAGGCATCTGCTCGATCGCTACGTCCAGGCCTACGTCAACATGCTCGGTCAGCTCGCTGCGTGCAACCGGCTGCACAACGTCTACGAACGCTGCGCGCGGTGGCTGCTGATGACTCAGGACCGCGTCGGAACGAATGAGATCGGCTTAACGCACGAATATTTGGCGATGATGCTCGGCACGCAGCGCTCCGGCGTCACGATTGCGGCAGGCACGTTGCAGCAAGCGGGCTTCATCCGCTACGCGCGCGGCGTCATCACGATTCTCGATCGCGAAGGGCTTGAGGGTGCATCGTGCGAGTGCTATGAAGTCGCCCGCGAACAATTCGGCGGCCTGATGCGCTCGACGAACACGCACTTCTAAGCGGGCGTGCGTCCTACGCCGGCGTGACGCCTAAGTATGCTTCTGCCACGGCGGGATTTTCGAGGAGCGCAGCTCCGGTGTCTTCGAATCGCATTTCACCCGTCTCTAAAACGTAGCCGCGTTGCGCAATGCGCAAAGCCTGCTGCGCATTCTGTTCTACCAATAGAATGGTGGTGCCGTTTGCATTGAGCGATTTGATGACGCTGAAAATCGTTTGAACGATAATCGGCGCGAGTCCGAGCGATGGCTCGTCGAGCATCAGTAATCGCGGCGAACTCATGAGCGCGCGCCCGATGGCCAGCATCTGCTGCTCGCCGCCCGAAAGCGTGCCGGCGGATTGCGACAGCCGCTCTTCAAGGCGCGGGAACGTCTCGATGACGAAGGCCAGCCGCCGTTCGACCTCGCTGTTTGAACGAACGGTGTACGCGCCGAGTGCGAGATTTTCGCGAACGGTCATGCGCGTGAAGACGCGGCGGCCTTCCGGGGCGTGACCGAGCCCGAGCCGCACGATTTGGTCGGGCGAGCATTTACGCAGATCTGTTCCATCGAAGAAAACCGCGCCGGTGTAAGGCGCCAGCCCGCTGATGGCGCGCAGCGTCGTGGTTTTTCCGGCGCCGTTCGAACCGAGCAGCGCGACGATCTCGCCCTCTTCCACGCGCAATGAGATACCGCGCAGCGCGCGGATGCCGCCGTACGAAACGCTGAGATCGCGGACTTCGAGGAGACTCACGCGACCGCCGTCCCGAGGTAGGCCGCGATAACGCGCGGATTGCTGCGAATTTCCGCCGGTTTGCCGGACGCTATCCGTTGGCCATAGTCGAGCACCGTAATCTCATCGCTGACGCGCATGACCAGCCCCATGTCGTGCTCGATCAGAAGAACGGTGATGCCGCGCTCGCGGATTGCGGCAACCAGATCGGCCAGCTCGCCCTTCTCGCGCGGATTCATGCCGGCCGCGGGTTCGTCGAGCAGCAACAGTTTGGGGCGGCTCGCCAGTGCGCGCCCGATTTCAAGACGGCGCTGCGACCCGTAGGGCAGATTACGGGCGTACGTTTCGGCGACGCCTTCCAAACCAACGAACCTTAGCAATTCTCGCGCTCGTTCGCGCGCGGCTTTCTCTTCGCGACGCTGCCGCGGCGTATGCAAGAGCGAATCCCACAGGCGCGCGTGTAGGTGCGCATCTTCTCCCGCAAGCACGTTATCGATAGCCGCCATGAACGAAAAGAGCCGGATGTTTTGAAACGTGCGCGCGATACCGGCTGCGGCGATGCGATGCGTAGGCCAACCGTCGATGCGCGCATCTTCGAAGAATATCTCACCGGCGCTCGGCCGGTAAATGCCGCTTACGATATTGAAGACGGTCGATTTTCCGGCGCCGTTAGGACCGATGATCGCCGAAATGCTTCCGGCGGCAACATTCAGCGACAGATCGTTGACCGCGACGAGCTCGCCGAAACGTTTGGTAACGCCCTCAAGCCGCAGCATGATGCAATTCCTCTTTGCGCTGACGGCTCGGCAGCAATCCCTCGGGCCGAAAGAGCATGATGCCCACGAGAATTGCGCCGTAGATAAAGAAATGATAGTTGCCGAAATCCACGTGCAGGCCAGCGCTCGCGGCGATGGTGTTCGCTTGCGGAAGCACGACGTTGTTGACGAGCACCAACACCAGCGCCCCGACGATAACGCCCGGAATGTTCCCCATGCCGCCGAGCACGAGCATCGAGACGATCAGCACGCTGACTTGAAACTGGAAGAGGTCCGGGGAGACCAAGCTCAACTTGGCGGCAAAAACGACGCCGGCCAAACCGCTGAACGACGCGCCCAACGCAAACGCCGCGAGCTTAACGGCGGTCGTGTTGATACCCATGTGTCGCGCAGCGAGCTCGTCTTCGCGGATCGCCATCCAGGCGCGGCCGAGCCGGCTGTCGCGCAGGTTATAAGCGAAAAAGAGCGCCAGCGCGATCAGCGCCAGCACCACATAATAGTACGGTATGGTGCTCTGTCCGAACGAGCGGCCGAAAAACGACGGAAAGTCGAGCGCGCCAATGCCATTGGGACCGCCGGTGTATTTCGTGAGGTTCTGAAAAATCTGTGGCACGATTTCGCCGAAACCGAGCGTAACGATAGCCAGATAATCTCCGCGCAACCGCAAGGTGGGCGCGCCCAAAATAATCCCGAAGATCGCCGCGAACGCCGCCGCCAAGAAGAGCAGCAGCCAAAACGGCAAGTGCAGGTTAAATTGCGGGCTTGCCATCATTGCATACGCGTACGCTCCGATGGCGAAAAATGCCGCGTATCCGAGATCGAGCAACCCGGCAAACCCCACGACGATGTTTAATCCGAGCGCCAGGAGGACAAAAATGCCGGCATCAGCGAGCACGTTGAACGTCGCGTCGTTTCTATCGAAGAGCGGCGCGCACAAGAGCGCCGCGCCCAGCAGCAAGAACAACACGCGCTTGGCCCGCAGATCGTTCAAGCGCTGTGCCGCGATGACGACCGCGATCGCCACGAGAAAATATAGGTAGATCATGCGCGCTCGTACACGGCTTCACCGAGTAAGCCCGACGGACGAAACACGAGCACGAGAATCAAGATCGCGAAGACGGTGACGTTGCTCCACTGTCCGCCGAATTTCCAGGTCGCAAACGACTCGATGATGCCGATGACGAAACCGCCGAGCATCGCGCCGGCGATGTTGCCAATTCCGCCAAGCACCGCGGCGGTAAACGCCTTGAGCCCGGCGCCGAACCCGTTGAAAAACCACGTCGACTGATAGTAGACGCCGGAAACGAAACCCGCAACGCCGGCCAGCGCGCTGCCGATCAAGAACGTCAGCATGATCGTCTTGTTGATGTTGATGCCCATCAACTGCGCGGCGTCGCGATCTTCGGCCGTGGCCCGCATCGCGCGGCCCAGGCGCGTGTTATGAATAAAGAGCTGAAGCGCCACCATCATCACGACCGCCAACCCGACGAGTAGAAATTGCTGCGCTCCAACGGCAACTCCCGCGATCACGATCGATGGATTGGGCACGACCGCCGGAAACGGAACCGGAGCCGGGCCCTTCCATATCTGCATGGCGTTTTCGAGGATGAACGAGATGCCAATCGCCGTGATGAGCGGCGCCAAACGCGGCGCGTTTCGCAACCGCCGGTACGCGAGCCGCTCGATCAGTACGCCGACGATCCCGCACAGCAGCGCCGCACCGATCAGCGCGATCGCGACGTCGACAATCAGCGCCACCCCGTGCAATTCCCCGGAGACGCCCAGTGCAGTGAATATGGTCAGCGCAAAAAACGAGCCGAGCGTGTACACATCGCCGTGCGCAAAGTTTATGAGCCCGATGATGCCGTACACCATCGTGTAGCCCAGTGCGATCAGCGCATAGATGCCGCCAAGCGCGATACCGTTGAAGAGCTGGGCTAGGAATTCATGCATGAGCCCGCTCGCTATTGCTAGAGCTTCAATTGGATCTGCCGGATAAAGTACGACTGCCCGTTCTTGAAGCCGTAAAGACTGAGCACAGGATTCGTGACATCGCCGTACTTATCGAAACTGATTGGACCAATCGGCGTCTCGAGCTTCGTCGACGCTACGTTTGCGACGACCGCTGCGCGTTCCGCCTCGCCGTGGGCATTCTTGATCGCACGAATGATTGCCGCCGCCGCAACCTGCGCCGCCGCGTAGGCGTTGGCGCTGTACGGACCGATGTCGGCATTGTACTTCGTGCGGTAGGCTTTGACGAACGCCTGCGCCGCCGGAAGTTTCTCGGCGTTCGGAGCCGCCAGCGTGTAATAACTTCCGTCGGCCTGTCCCGCCGCGACCGTCGCCAGATCGGCGAGACCGTCGCCGCCCATGTACGCGATCTTTCCGAGTCCGACGCTGAACATCTGTTTGCGGATCAACCCGCCGCCCGTACTCGTGACGCCGCCAAAAAATACAACGTCGGGCTTAGCGGCGAGCACTTTGAGCAGCAGCGATTTAAAATCTTGCGTGTTCTTGGCGAGATGATCGCGCGCGAGCACCGAACCCCCATCGTTCGCGAAATCCTTTTCGAAGCGATCGGCGAGGTCGAGTCCGTAAGTCTCGTTATCGTCGATGATATACGCGCGTTTAAATCCGAGCGAGCGCGCGAATTGCGCTAGCGCGGAACCTTGACGAGAATCCGTGGTGCAGACGCGGAAAAACGTATTCAACGAAGGGTTCGCGCGCCGCAGTTGCGCCGCGTCGGGACCGATCGTCAGGTTATCGGCGACGACCGACGGACCAATCTGCGCGAGCCCCGCCGCATTCGTCACCGGAATTTCCGCGCGCGCGACGTTAGAATTGTACGGGCCGACAACCGCCAGCACCGCCGCATCGCTGATGAAACTGCGCACGTTGGAGACGCCCTGTTCGGGATTGTGGACGCCTTGCACGGAATCGTCGAGCGCTTCACCTTGCAGCGTGAATCCGCGCGGCATTTCCTTCTGCGCCTCGTCGACGGCCAGCAGCGCGCCTTGCTCGGTGCTGATACCGACCGACGCATCGCCGCCCGATAGCGGCAGATCGATACCGATCTTCACCACTTGCCCGGAAGGAACCGGACTGGGAGCGGCGGTTACCGCGGTCGTTGTCGTCGTCGTATTTTTTGAAGTCGAAGCGTTGTTCGCCCCGGAACACGCTGCCAGCGCCGCCAGCGCAACAGTTGCAAGTATCAGACGCATGCGGGCGGGTTACGCTGAAGCTGGTTCGAGTTCCCTCACGGCCGCTGCATTAAAGTAGGCCGCTTTCGGATGGTGCATGATAATGGCCGCCGTCGATTGCTCCGGAACGATTTGAAAAGCCTCGGTCAGTTTGACGCCGATCGCATTGCCGGCATCCAGTAAACGGAACGCAATTTCGTGCTGCGAGAGGTCCGGACACGCGCCGTATCCCCACGAATATCGCTTTCCGCGGTCGTCCGGCAATCCCAATTCGGCACGAATCTGACGGTGAGCGAATTCGGCCAGCGCCTCCGCGCTCTGCACGGAAAAGCCGTGCAAGAAATACGATTCGCTGTACTCGCCTGCCGCGTGCAGTTCGGTGATTCGTTCCGATGCACGCGATCCGACGGTGACAACCTGAAGCGCCACGACGTCGATCCCGCGTCCGTTTTCCGGTTCGCGCAGGTAATCCGCGAGCGAGAGATGCTCGCCGCCGGCCTGCCGCACAAACGTGAAGCGCGCAATCTCCCGCGACGGATCCTCCGGATCGTACACAATCGCATCGTTGCCGCTTCCCGCCGCCGGAAAATAGCCGTACACGAAACGCGGATCCAAAAACTCCGCAGCCGATTCCTGATAGCGGTGTAAACGCGGTTCGAATTCCTCGCGCACGAGTTTCTCGAACGCATCGCCTTTCGTGTTTGCCGCCCCCCACGAAAGCCGGTACAAACTGCGCATATCGAAACACGGCCAAAGCTTGGCCGGATCAATCTCGCGCACCGAACGCGTTCCGAAGAACGGCGGCTTCGGAACCGGAGCGAGATCGTTCTTCACGGCCGAGTATTGGATGACTCCGTTGGTCGCCGCGGCACTTGGCGCGGCAGCGCGCGGCGCGAGGGCCTCACGTTTGGCCTGCTCAACGAACCTCTCACGCTCGGCGGGATCGCCGGTCAACGTCTCCATCACCTGCAAGCCTTCGAATGCATCTTTGGCGTAGAACAGGCCCGGCTCGAAGTAGCGGTTGCCTTCGAGCACCGAGATTCGCCGGCCGAAATCGCGATTGATCGCCGCGCCTCCAACGAGCACCGGGAACTCCAAGCCCCGCGTATCTTGTTCTTGCACGCAGACCGGCATCTGTTTGCTCGTGGAAACCAGCAGCGCGGAAAGGCCGATCGCGTCGGCTTTTACTTCGATCGCTTTCTCCAAAATCGTATTCATCGGCACTTGCTTGCCGAGATCGAAAACGGTGTAGCCGTTGTTGGCCAGAATCGTGTGCACGAGATTCTTGCCGATGTCGTGCACATCGCCGAAGACGGTGGCGAGCACGACCTTGCCTTTGGTCTGGCCTTCCTTCTTCTCCAGGAATTGCTCGAGATGGGCGACGGCTTTTTTCATGACTTCGGCCGACTGCAGCACGAACGGCAGAATCAGCTCGCCCGCGCCGAATTTGTCGCCGACCTCTTTCATCGCGGGCAGCAGAATTTCGTTGAGCACCTCGACCGGGCCGCGCGTCTGCAGCGCCTCGTCGATTTTGGCTTCGATGCCGTCTTTGCGGCGGCGCAAGATCGCGTTGTGAATGCGCACCTCCGGCGGCGCGCCGGCGTCGTCGTCTTTTTTCTCGCCCTTGCCGTCGGCGGCGACTGCGCCCTCGTAGTGCTCGATCAGGCGCTGCAGCGCGTCGGGCCGGCGGTTGAAGACCATGTCGTCGCAGAGCTCGCGTTCGGTCGCGTCGAGTTCAGCATACGGCGTGATCTCTTTGGCGTAGACGAGCGCAATGTCGAGTCCGGCTTGAACGCAATGGTGCAGGAAGACCGAATTGAGCGCCGCTCGGGCCGCCGGATTCAATCCGAACGAGACGTTGCTGACGCCGAGCGAAGTCAGCACGCCGGGGAGCGCCTCTTTGATCGCCTTGATGCCGTCAATCGTGTCGACCGCCGAGCTGATGTACTCCTGATCACCGGTCGCGAGCGTGAAGGTCAGATCGTCGAATATCAGCGCACCGGCAGGCAAGCCGTACTCTTTGACGACGATATCGTAGATGCGCTTGGCGACCTCGAGCTTGCGCTCCGCGGTTTTCGCCATGCCGGTTTCGTCGATCGTCAGCGCGACAACGGCCGCGCCGTGTTCCATCGCCAGCGGCAAGACCGCATCGATCTTCGCGCGGCCGCTTTCCAAGTGCACCGAATTGACGATCGCGCGTCCCGGATAGGCTTCCAGCGCCGCTTGCAGCACCTTCGGTTCGGTCGAGTCGATCATCAGGGGAACTTCAACGGACTGCGCGAGCTTGCGCACCATCAGACGCATCTGCTCGTCTTCGTCGGTGCGTTCGGTCAACGCACAGCAGACGTCAAGCGCATGCGCGCCGCCTTCGACCTGCTCGCGCGCGACCAGCGTAATGTCGTCGAAGTTCTCCTCGAGCAGCAGACGTTTGATCTTGCGCGAACCCTGCGAATTGATACGCTCGCCTACAAGCAGCGGCCGCGGCTCTTGTTCGAGCGCGATCGCGGTCATGGCCGACGCCGCAAACTGTTTGGGTTGCGCGACCGGAATGCGCCCGCGTTTTCCCGCGCTCGCCAACGCATCAACTTCTGCGCGGATCGCGGCGATGTGCTCGGGAGTCGTGCCGCAACAGCCGCCGACCACGTTCACGCCGAAGTCGCGCACGAACTCCGCCAGTTCGCGCGAAAGTTCCGCCGGCGTTTCGGGATAGATCGTTTCGCCGCGCGGCCCCATCAGCGGCAGGCCGGCGTTCGGAATCACGCTGATGTACCGATCGGAGTTTTCGCAGAGGTAGCGGATCGGATCGCGCATCTGCGACGGACCGGTCGAACAATTCAAACCGATCACGTCGACCGGCAGCGCACCGACCGTCGCGCAAATCGCGCGAACGTCTGTTCCCAGCAGCATGCGGCCTTCGGTAATCAGCGTCGGCTGCGCTTGAATGGGAACGCGGCGCATGCCCTTGGCAAATTCGCGCGTGATGCCGGCGACGGCCGCTTTGAGCTCTAGCAGATCCTGCATCGTTTCGAGCAGCAAGAAATCCGCGCCGCCTTCGACCAAATGGCGCGCCTGCTCACCGTACATATCCGCGAGCTCTTGGAAGCTGATTTTTGATAGCGACGGATCCGACGACGAGATCAGCATGCCCGTCGGCCCCATGGAACCGGCCACGAAACGCGGGCGCTCCGCGGTAGAATATTTATCGCATGCGGCGCGAGCGAGCTGCGCGGCGGTACGGTTGACGTCGGCGACTTTGCTGCCCAGTTCGTACTCGTCAAGTTTTAGGCGCGACGCGGTGAACGTGTCGGTTTCGAGGACATCGGCGCCGGCTTCCAGATATTTTTCATGGATATCGCGCACGATATCCGGGCGCGTCAAAACGAGAGCCTCATTGCAGCCCTGATAGCGAACACCGCCGAAATCGTCGGCGGTGAGTTCGAGGTCCATGATTTGCGTGCCCATGGCCCCGTCGAAGACGAGCACGCGCTCGCCCAAGAGTTGCAGGTAGTCCGACAAAGTTATCCTTCGCGGGCGATGATTTCGCCGACGGCGCGCCCAGCCCGATTATATACTATTGGGCGCTCGAGGTCCGCGAGTTTGGTCAGCTGGGCGGGTGAGAGCACGCCAAGGCTTTTGAGCATCGCCAGAACGGCGGGGCCGCGAGCGCGGGCCGTTCCGTCGAGGACCTTGCAGACCAGGCCGAGGCCGGGAGTCAGCACGCCGGCGCCGTGCACGCCTTCTGCTCCGGCTTTGCAGACGATGTTGCCGCCGCCGGCCTCCATTAATCGCGCGTCGAATTCGCCGGTGCCCGAAACGAATTCGGGAAAAGCCATCATCGCATCGCGCACGATCTGCAGCGCCGTCGCATCTTCGGCGTTTACACCGTCGAGCGTCGCCAATCGTAAAAACGACAGCGCTCCATTACGCAGCGGAACCGCGTAGACGGGAATGCCGCAACCGTCCACGCCGACCGGCATCTCCGCCACCTTCGCATCCGAGACGCGGGCGCAAAACTCCAAGATCAGTTGCTCCGCCGGATTCTCCAACTCAAGATACGTCCGCGCGTCGGCGCCGATGATCTTGCATAACGCCAGAATGCCCGCGTGCTTGCCCGAACAGTTATTGTAGATCGGGGTCAGCGGAAGGCCGGAGCGTTCGAGCTCGGCGGCGGCCGCCGCGTTGTACGGCGGATGCACGCCGCATTGCAGCGCGTCCTCGGACATACCGATCTTCTGCAAAATCGATCGCACCGCTTCAACGTGAAACGACTGCCCGCCGTGCGAACCCGCCATGACGGCGATCTCGCGCGGTTCGAACCCAAAACGTTCGCGCGCGCCGGCTTCGATAACAGCCGCGGCGATAAACGGTTTGGCACTGGAACGTAAGAAAACGGGGAAGTCGTCGACGTCCCCGTAAGCGAGCACCGTTTTTTGTTGTGTGTCTACAGCGCACGCGGCGACGGCGTGGATCGACTCCACGAAGCCGCCGCGAGAAACCTCAACGCTAAACGAGGGCGGTTTCGACAATCCGCGTGTCTTGTTCGGCGAACACCGGGTTCGAAAGATAGCGTTCGCCGGTATCGGCGGCAACGGTCACGATGAGCTTGCCTTTCGACTCGGGACGAGCCGCGACTTGCAGCGCCGCCCAAATGTTCGCGCCCGAGGAAATTCCCACGAGCATGCCCTCTTCGCGCGCCGCCCGGCGCGTGGTGGCAATTGCGTCTGCGTCGGTGACGCGGATCACCTCGTCGTAAACGCTTGTGTTCAGGATCTTCGGAACGAACCCGGCTCCGGTTCCTTGGATCTTATGCGGTCCGGGAGTGCCGCCGGAGAGCACCGGGGAGGCGTCGGGTTCGACCGCCACGATCTTAGCGCCGGGCTTGCGCTCGCGCAGCACCTCGCCCACGCCGGTAATCGTTCCGCCGGTTCCGACGGCGGCCACGAAGACGTCAACGGTGCCGTCGGTGTCGCGCCAAATCTCTTCAGCCGTGGTGCGGCGATGGATCTCCGGGTTGGCCGGATTTTCGAACTGCTGCGGCATGAAATATTTGGCCGGGTCGCTCGCGCGAATCTCGTTGGCCTTGGCAATCGCGCCCTTCATCCCCTCAGCACCGGGCGTCAGCACGACCTGCGCGCCATAAGCTTTAAGGAGGTTCCGGCGTTCGACGGTCATCGTGTCGGGCATGACCAGAATCAGCGGATACCCTTTGGCGGCGGCCACGAAGGCGAGCGCGATGCCGGTGTTTCCGCTGGTCGGCTCGATGATTACGGAATCGGGACGCAGGCGGCCCTCGCGTTCAGCGGCTTCGATCATCGAAATTCCGATGCGGTCTTTCACCGAACCGGCTGGGTTGAATGACTCCATCTTCACGGCGACCATTCCGGGCAGCCCCTTGGCCAGCCGGGGGAGTTTAACGAGCGGGGTGTTGCCGAACGAGTCGGCCAGATTCTCATAGATGCGGCTCATGCCAGCCAAGAACCGCGTCCGGCCGGCAAAAGCTGCACAGGCGGCTAGCCCGGCCCGACGGAAAAGAGAGCGGTGTTCTCGCTGGCCGATAAGTCGCTTTACGTGGAAGCGATCGATCTTTGGATCGACTCGATGCGTTCGCGCGGCCGCTGCTACGTTTCGCACGGTCACTCCGACCACGCGCGCGAGCACGACACAATCGTTTCGACTCCCAACACGGCGGCAATCTGCCGCGCGAAATTCGCGCGCCGCGAAGCGCGGACAATGCAGCCGTCGCTGCTCGCCGGCTTCAAAACGCCGAAACCGCCGCGTCCGCCCAGCCAATTTGAAGAGCACGGCTTCAACGAACCGTGGGTGAGCGGAAATCACCGGCTGACGTTGTTTTCCGCCGGTCACGTGCTGGGCAGCTCGCAGATTTTGATCGAAGGCGAGCACGGCAGTTTCGTTTACACGGGCGACTTCAAACTCGACGCATCGCTCACCGCCGAGCCTCCAGAAGTAAAGCCGTGCGACCTGGTGCTGATGGAGTGCACGTTCGGCCGGCCGCAATATGCGTTTCCTCCGCGCGAGGAAGTCGCTGCCGACATGATCGCGTTCGCGCGCGACGCGCTCGACGCCGGCGCGGTGCCCGTCTTCTTCGCTTACTCTTTAGGGAAGGCGCAAGAAGCCGTGGCGATTCTCGGCAACGCGGAGATCGGCGTAACCGTGCACGGCGCGATCGAAACGCTCTGCCGCGTCTACGAAACGTGCGGCGTGCAATTGCCGAAATATGAGCGCTACGACGTGCTGACGTTTAACGCGAACGGCGCCGTCGTGTGGCCTCCTTCGGGTAAAGCGCTGCCGAAAGCTTTGCGCGGCAAGCCCGTGCGCACGGCCGTGTTGACCGGCTGGTCTATGGATCGCAGCGCCCGGTTCCGCTACGGCGTCGACCGTTGCTTTCCGCTCTCCGATCACGCGGATTATCCGGCACTGCTGCGCTACATCGAAATGGCGCAGCCCAAGAAAGTCTTGCTTAACCACGGCTGGCCGGATTTCGTCTACCGCCTGCGGCGGCTGGGCATCGACGCGGAGTATTTGGAAGAACACTCGCAACTCGCGCTATTCTGAGGCATGTTCCGTTTCGGCGAAACCTGCGCGGCGATTGCGGCGCGACCCGGAAAGCTCGAAAAAATCGCGCTGCTCGCGGAGTACTTTCGCTCGCTTGATAACGCCAATCTGAGCGCGGCGGCGCGCTTTTTTACCGGCAATCCGTTCGCCGCGCGCGACGATCGCAGTCTGGGCATCGGCTGGCGCACGATCGTCGCTGCCGCGCAGAACGCGTGGGGTGTCAAAGAAGCCGAGCTCGGCGCGAATTATCGCGAACACGGCGACCTCGGCGCGGCACTCGGGCCGTTCGTTCGTCCCGCAGTGGACCTGGCGCTGTTCTCCGAAACGCTGACCCCGGCAGCGCTCTACGCGCTTTTCGAAGAGATCGCGAACGCGCACGGGAAGGCCGCCGGAAAGAAACGCGAAGCCATCTGCGAACGCATTTTACGCGCTTGCACCGATGCAACCGAAGCGACGTACGTCATCAAGATCATGACGGGCGATCTGCGCATCGGTTTACGCGAAGGCTTGGTTGCCGACGCGGTTGCCGCGGCGTTCGAACGCGACGCGCACGACGTCCGGCGCGCCGTCATGGCGGCGGGCGACATCGGCGCGGTGGCGATCGCGGCACGCGACGGGAGGCTTGGCGACCTGCAGATCGCTTACGGCTCGCCGATCGGCTTCATGCTTGCAACGCCCGTGCTCTACGGATCCGATTACAAAGACTTGCGCACGGGCACGTGGCTGGCCGAAGAAAAATTCGACGGCATTCGCGCGCAGGCGCATAAGACCGGCGAGCGCGTCAGACTCTTCTCGCGCACGCTGAACGACGTCACGCAATCGTATCCCGAAGTCGCCGCCGCGCTCGAAGCGATTCCCGGCAACTTCATGCTCGACGGCGAGCTCGTCGCGATGCGCGGGGAAAACGTGCTGCCATTTCGCTACTTGCAAGCGCGCCTGCAGCGTAAGACCGTCGAAGCGGAGCTTCTTCAGGAGGTGCCCGTCAGCTATGTCGTCTTCGACATGCTCGCGTCGGGCGAAGACTTCTTGATCGACGAACCGCTGGTCGAGCGCCGGGAACGCCTGGCTGAAACGATTATGCCGCGCGAGCATCTGGAGATCGCGCCGTTCACGCGCGTTTCCGAAACGCCCGCACCGGAGGAGTTGCACGAATTGTTCGCAGCGGCGCGCGGCCGCGGACATGAAGGCCTTATGCTCAAGCGAAGCGATTCTCCATACCATCCCGGACGCCGCGGCAAATGGTGGCTCAAACTCAAACGCGAACTCTCGACGCTCGACGTTGTCGTGGTGGCGGTCGAGTGGGGACAAGGCAAGCGCGCAAAAGTGCTTTCCGATTATACGTTCGCGGTGCGGGCAAACGACGGTGAGCTGCAGACGATCGGCAAGGCGTATTCGGGTTTAACCGACGCGGAGATCGCTGAGCTGACGACTTGGTTCCTAGCTCACCAGCGCGGAAAACGCGGGCACGCAATCGCAGTCGAACCGGCAATCGTGCTTGAGGTTGCGTTTGACATCATCCAGCCAAGCAGCCTGCACGAAAGCGGATTCGCGCTGCGTTTTCCTCGCATCGTCCGGCTGCGCGGCGACAAGCCGCCCGCGGAGATTGATACACTTGCCCGGGTCGAGGAGATCTACCGGGAAATGCTGTCTCGCGAGAGCGGCCAAGGGGCGCCGTCGGCGCTATCGAAACGCGCTCCCGAAGGGGATGGAGCTCCCCGATAACCGCCGGTGACGGCTAATGGCTCCTGTCAGCACTGGACGCTTAGACGGGAGTTTTTTTATGAACATGTGGACGGTCGCGGCGATTTGGATGGCGCTGGCCGCTTTGAGCGCCGTCATTGCCATCCGGATCAAAATGCCGGCCGCGCTCGCCGAGATTATCGTCGGGATGCTGGCGGGCAATTTCATCATGCTGCACACCAACGCATGGATCGATTTTGTCGCCGGGTTCGGCAGCATCTTGCTGACGTTTCTCGCCGGGGCGGAGATCGATCCGGCAGTGCTCCGCAAACAGCTCGTTCCTTCGACCGTGCTGGGCGCCGCATCTTTTCTCGCGCCGTTTCTCGCCGCGATGGGCTATGCGCTGTTCATCGCGCACTGGAGCGCTCCCGCGGCTAAGATCGCAGGGCTTGCAATGTCGACGACGTCCGTCGCGGTCGTCTACGCGGTCATGGTTGAGTCGGGACTCGCCGGGCGCGAGTTCGGGCAACTGATCTTGGCCGCATGCTTTTTTACCGACTTAGGGACGGTCGCCGCCCTCGGACTGCTCTTTGCCAACTACAATATCTGGCTGGCATTACTCATTGCAGGCATCGTCGGTGGAATGATCGTCATGCCGAAATTGCTTCCCGCAGTCGTGGAGCGTACGCGCAAATATGTCAGCGAGCCGGGCTTGCGGATACTGTTTGCCGTTATCTTCGTGTTGGCGGCGCTGGCAACGTACGCGAAAAGCGAAGGCGTTCTGCCGGCGTATTTCCTCGGCATAGCGTGCGCCGGTTTCCTATTCACCTACCCCGACGTCAAGCGCCGCCTGCAAACGATGACGATGGCACTGCTGGCGCCGTTTTATTTCATCAAAGCCGGCACGTACATTTCATTCTCGGCGGCTGCGGGCAGCGTTTGGCTGATCGTCGTTCTCTTCTTCGTAAAGATCGTCGCGAAAATCGCGGCCGTGCTTCCAATCGCACGGTACGGGTTTCGCTACTCGCGGGAGAATGCTGCCTACCTGACGCTGTTAATGGCAACCGGCTTGACGTTCGGCACGATCTCGAGCTTGTACGGGCTCACGCACCACTACATCAATCAGACGCAGTACACGGCTTTGGTAACGGTCGTGATATTGACGGCGGTCGTGCCGACGCTCGTTGCGCAAACACTCTTCAAACCCGCTGAGGAGCCCGAAGAAATGGAGGCTGAAGTTCCGTAATGGGTAACCCAGTGCGTGGAGGTTGGAGCATGATTGGAAGACTTTTTCTGGCGGCCATTGCGACCGCGGTGCTGGCAAGCGGCATCGCGACGGTGCATGCAAAGACGGCGGCGTCTCCTTTGGTCGCACTGCAGCTGCGCGGTCACTGGACGTGCACGCAAACCGGCGGCAATAACGGAACCTACAGTCAGGATTGGAGCGCCCCGCTCGGCGGACTCTGGCTGCGCGCCACCGACAGCGTCAAGGGACAGGTAACGGCGGAGCATACCCTCACATTCAACAAAGCCGACAGCACGTGGGTCGTGCTCGACGCGTTTCTGGCCGGCAACTATGACGTGCTGCACGGAACCGCGTCAGGCAGCAATCATATCGCGTTCCATGCGGTTTATCCGCAGATCGCTCTGACTGTCGTCTATAGCCGGCTGTCGCCGGCCAAATACACGCTCGACGTCACCGGCAACCTTCAGGGCAAGAAGCTCCTAACGCATAGCGTCTGTATGAAGCCTTAACTATGGCGGCGTCGGCCTGGGCGAGGCGGAGCCTTGCAGGCCGTCGATAATCTGCAGCGGCGTTCTCAGCTGCGCGATCAGTTCTTGCGCGAGCTGCAGTTCGGATGGCTTGGAGCGGTGAGCGCGTTCGATCGCGAGCGCTTGCGTCATCGCCGCATCGGCCTGCGCGCGGCCTCGCGGAACGTTTCCGCGTTCGGCGTCGGCGGCGCCGATGTAGCCGTCCAGACCGGTTTCGAAGAGTTGCAGCTTGTAGCGGACGTCGGCGCGGCTTTCTCCCCGGCCGCAGGCTTCGGCTTTGGATTTGAGTGCAACAAACGCGTTATATGCCGGCTGCGGCTTCGTACGCATCATGTCGCGCGCCGATTCAAATCCATGCAAGAACGTCTGATACGATCCTCGTCCGCACTGCGCGCCGGCCGGTTGCGATAGCGCGATTGTGAAAACCAATGTTGCGCTAAGTACGCAAAGAGCACGCATATCATAGTCTCCCATCGTCGAGCAGAACGACGCGTTCGGCGGCACGGCGAATCCGGTCGTCGTGCGAGGTAATGACCACCGTCGTCCCGCGCTTGCGCGCCAGGTCGCTCAGAATGTTCGTGACAATCGCGCCGTTCTCCGTATCGAGCTGTGAGGTCGGCTCGTCGGCGAGAATCGCGCAGGGATCGCCCGCTAGCGCCCGCGCGATGGCGACACGCTGCTTCTCCCCGCCGGAGAGTTCGCGCGCAGGCCGGTTCGCTTGTTCCTCTAAACCAAGCTGCGCGAGCGCGTCACGGGACGCTTTGCGGGCGCGCCGGCCGCGAATGCCGCGAACGTTGTAGGCGAGCTCGACGTTCTCGGCGCCGGTCATCGCATTGAAGAGATTGAATCCTTGAAAAACGTATCCGAAACTCCGTAATCGGAAACGCGCCAGTTCGTTGCGCCCCAAGCGGGTGATCTCGGTCCCCAGCACCACAACGCTGCCGGCGGTCGGCGTCAGCAATCCGCCGACGATCGAGAGCAGCGTGCTTTTCCCCGATCCGGACGGCCCCATGATGAGCAGCAACTCGCCCTGCCGGATGTCGATCGAGACGCCCTTGAGGGCATGCACGGGCTTCGTGCTCGGGTACGTCATCCGCAAGTCGTGTACCGTCACCGCAACCTTGTCAAGCATGTTACGCTCGGAACACCAAAGCGGGATCGGAACGAACGACGCGCTGCATCGCGATCATGCCCGCGCTGATGCAAATAACGAGCGCTGCGGCCAGCACAAGCAGCGCGCCGCCGGGCGTGATCAAGATATCGACGCCGCGCTCGGCCGCTACGCCGCGAACCGCAAACGTGAGCGCCAAGCTCAAGACGTAGCCGATCACCGCCATGCACGTTGCTTGCAGCGCGATGACGCCGTACAGGTAGCCGTCACTCACGCCGATCGCTTTGAGTGTTCCGTATTCCTGGAAGTGCTCGTTGATCGACGTGTAGAGAATCTGTCCGACGATCACCACTCCCACGAAAGCGCCCATCAACGCGATCAGCGATAGAATGAAGCCGATTCCGGTTCTCTTGACCCAGTAGTCGCGAGTCGCCGCCAGCATTTGGTCGCGCGTCAGCGCGCGAACGTGCGGAACGCTGCGCTGAATTGCGGCGGCCAGTTGCGCGGAATCGGCCGGGCTCTGCGCTTTCACCATCACGTACATAATGGGATCGGTCTCTTCCAGCGGCGGCGGCGCCGATCCGGGGGGCGAGAAAAACGACAACGCCGACGGCGTGTACGCGTTCGCCGTCTCGAGCGACGTGTAGAAAAACGTGGCCGAAACGATCGGTTGAGTGCCGCGCGTCACGTACGCCAGATGCGCCGGCAACGAGCCGATCACGCCGCTCTGTCCGGCGCGCAGGTCCAAGATATGCAGCTGCGTGGCGTCCACCGCAAAGGCGTACGGCTTTTGCAAGAGATCCAGCGTGGCGCGGTTGGCGCCGCCGGGATTAAAAAGCGTCCCACGCGGATCGAAACCGATGATGCGTCCGAGCGCCAATTCGTCATGCGGGCTGCGCCATCGCGCGATGCCCAGAGACATCGCCTCGGCTCGCGCTACCCCCGGCACGGCGCGAATCTTGGCGACGGTGCCGTAATCGATGGGAAGCGTGCCTTCGAAGTAGATCATCTCGGGCGCACTCACCCAGACATCGGCGCTCGATTCGGCAATCGGCAGCGTGGTCGAGTTCGAAAAGCCGGTAAAAAGCGCAACCTGAACGGTGAGCAGCGTGACGGCGAACACGACGCCGGCGAGCGCCACGAAAAAGCGCGGCAGGTCTTCGAACAGCGTCTTGCGCGCGAGCGTGAGAATCTTACTTGTTCTTGAAGCGCGCGGTGCGCTTTTCGTTGTACGAGGCCAATCCTTCTTTGGCGTCTTCGCTCTTGAACAGCAGCGACTGCAGCTCGCGCTCCAGCGCCAGCGCATCTTGCAGCGGCAGTTCCATGCCCGTCTGCACGGCGCGCTTGATATGCCCGACCGCCATCGGCGCTTTGTTGGGCGACGTAAACTGCTTGGCGTATGTCAGTGCTTGATCGCGGAAGCTGGCCGCGTCGCCTTCGTACACGTCGTTGACGATGCCCCACTCCAACGCTTGCTCGAAGCTGAACGTCCGGCCCATCGCCATCAATTCGATCGCGCGCGATTTCCCAACTAAGCGCGCGAGCCGCTGCGTGCCGCCCGTTCCCGGTAAGACGCCCAGCGCCACTTCGGGCAAGCCTATTTTGCCCGCGTCCTGACGGCCGATGCGGATGTCGCAGGCCATCGCAATCTCCAAGCCGCCACCGACACAATGGCCATTCAGCGCGGCGATAACGAGTTTGGGCGTCTGTTCGAGTTTCGAGAGCGTTTCGTTGGCGTGCAGGCAAAAATTGTATTTGAATTCCGGCGTGACCGAGTTGAGCATGGCGATGTTCGCGCCCGCCGAAAAAAACTTCTCGCCTTTGCCGGTGAGCACGATCACTTCGACCTCTTGATCGAAGCGCGCATCCAAAATCGCTTCGTCGAGCTGGCGCATCATCTCGTGCGTGTAGGTGTTCGCCGGCGGATCGTCCATCTCGATGATGGCGACGTGTCCGTCTTTCGAATAGTTGATGACGCGCTTGCCGTCGCGCGCACGTTCCTCGCGGCCGAACGGGGTCTGCACGGCGGCGGGTCCATTTGCGGTTGTAGCCATTACTCTTTTCCTTTAGGTGCGATCCAGTTCGAGTCTTTGGTCAATTCTTGGACTTTCTTTTCGTCTTCGGCCGTCGGCAGCACGGTAGGCAGGTACGCGTCCCATTCGGATTGCGATAACGAGCGTCCGTCGATGCTCCAGAATTGGCCAGCGTACTGGCCGATCTTCCGGTTGAACCGGATGTCCGGCACGTAGAGTTTGGTCTCCGCGGCGTTCACGGCATTCACGCGCTCGACCGTCTTGGCGATCTCGTCGTAAAATTGGCCGCGCGCGCGTTCGTTCAAGTGTTCTTTGTCGGCGGTTTCGCCGGTCTTATCCTCATCGACGCGTCCCTTAATACCCCACGTGTATGCCCACTGTGCCGAACCCGAATGGTCGGTACCGAAAAGATCGAGCGAACCGGAGATCCACTTGTTGTAGTATTTTTGCTGCAGGTCCACGGGAATGACGCCGGCCTGCGCAATGCGGCGCAATCCCGAGATCCCGGTTCCCATGTGATAAGACTCTTCGCGCAGCATCGGACCCATCGACTGCGCGAGCGGCGCGAAGCCCGAATGTGAAAGCATCGTCAACTGAAATTTTCCGTCGCGGTCCATGAAGTTGGTGTAGGCGAAGAAATCGAGCCAGTGCGTCACATCGTCGTTAAACGCGTTGAGCAGGCGGTTCTTCTTGCCGTAGGCGCGGCGCTCGAGCAGTTTCTGCGCTTCGATCTTTCCGTCGTTGCCGAAGTGCGTGATCAGCAGGTGGCACATCTGATAGCCGTGGCGCGTCTCTTCGACCATGATGCGCACGAGCGAGGCTAAATCGTATTCCGACGGCGCGTTGTTCACCAGGAAACGCTGCTGCTCGTTGGAGGCAAACTCCGTGTCGCCCTGATAGACGATCATGTTCATGAGCGCGTCGCGCATGCGCTGATCGGGGACCTGCAGGAGCTTCTCCCAGCGCGACTGCCCTTTGAAATCGCCGAAGTATATTTCGCTTGTCGGCAGTTCGCCGTACTTCGCTTCGAATTGGTAGCCGGGCATGTAGCGCTGGATCAGTTCCTTATTCAAGCCGATATCGTTCTGCCAATCCTCCAGCAGAGCAAGCCAATCATCAAACGTCGCAATCCGTGCCATCAGGTCTATCCTTATACCACTATGCCCTGCGAGCCTCGCGCCCCCTATCTCCCAGGCCTCTCGCGTGCTAAAATTACTACGGCGACACAGTGATTACGCTACGCGAGGGGCCGCCTTAAATAGGCGGCTCTTCTTATTTAATCCGCGTCTTCGTGAAAATGCAGATGGCAGCCGTCTTCGGCGTCACGCAGCACTTCTTGCGCCTCAGAAAGCATCGCTTGCGAAACCGGCGGCACCGATTCGATCTCGCCTTCCTCCGCGAGAAAATCGCTCTCTTCCCAATCCTCCCAGGTTTCGAGCGGCTCGCCTTCAACTTCGGCCGGAAAGCGCACGCAAAAGCCTTCGACCAGATGCAAGCCGACCACGAGCACTTTCGTTCCGCGCGGAAAGAACGTGCCGTCTTTCCACAGCGTGCCGTACGTGGTTTGGTAAGTCGTCCCGATTTTTAGCGCGTCGATCGCTCAAACTCCAAACGGATCGATCGGCTTCTCGCCGATGTATGTAATGATACTTTTTGTCTCCGAATACGCGGCCATCGTCTCTATGCCTAATTCGCGGCCGTAGCCGGATTGCTTGTATCCGCCGAACGGAATGCCGGGGAAGACCGCGTAAGGCGTATTGACCGCGACCGTGCCCGTACGCAGCGCTTTGGCGGCGCGGTTGGCGCGCCCGATGTTTTGCGACCAAATCGTGGCCGAGAGTCCGTACTCGCTATCGTTGGCCAGTGCGATTGCCTCGGCTTCATTCTTAAAGCGCGTGATGCTCGCGACCGGCCCGAAGACTTCTTCGCGCGAAAGGCGGTGCGACGGCTGCGTTTCGTACGCGCTGACCTTCCAGAACTTCCCTTCCTCAAAACCCTCGCCGATGTCGGCCGGGCCGCCGCCGAGCAACAGCGTCGCGCCTTCGCCCGCGCCGATCTCGCAGTAGGACTTGATTTTGTCGTACTGCTCCTGCGTCGTGATGGCGCCGATCTGCGTCTGCGCGTCCTCCGGATTGCCGACGCGCAGTTTGGCCGCCTTTTCCGTGAATGCGGCGATAAACTCATCGGCGACGTTCTCTTGCACGAGCAGGCGCGAGCGCGCTTCGCAGCACTGGCCGGCGTTATAAAAGATGCCGTAGAGCGCGCCGTTGACGGCTTGCGTGACGTCGGCGTCATCGAAGACCAGCGAGGGTGACTTTCCGCCCAATTCGAGCGTAACGCGTTTGACTGTTTGCGCGGCCGTCGCAGCGACGCGTTTTCCGGTTGCGGTGCTTCCCGTGAACGCGATCTTATCGATGCCGGGATGTTCGACGATCGCTTGGCCGAGATCGCGGCCTTCGCCGGTGATGACGTTCAGCACGCCTTCGGGCAAACCGGCTTCGAGCGCAATCTTCGCGAGCTCGAGCGCAGTGAGCGGCGTTTGCCCCGCAGGCTTGAGCACGATGGTGCAGCCCGCCGCCAATGCCGGCGCGACTTTCCACGACGCGAGCAACAGCGGAAAATTCCACGGCACAATCGCGCCGACGACGCCGACGGCCTCGCGCACCGTCTGCGCGAGATAATTCGGCATCGGGCCGGGCAAGCTGTTGCCATAATTTTTGGTTGCGGCGCCCGCGTAAAACTCAAAGCAATCCACTATCGCACCCACCTCGCCCTTGGCAGTGCCCAGCGTTTTGCCGTTGTCGCGAACTTCCAGCAACGCGATGCCGGCGGCGCGCTCGCCAATCAATTGCGCCATTTTATAGATGATCTTCGCGCGGCGCGAAGCGGCCATCGTCGCCCACTTGCCGCGCTCGAAAGCTTCGCGCGCCGACTTTACGGCGCGGTCGACGTCGCCGGCCGAGGCGTTGGCGACTTGCGCGAGGACAGCACCGGTGGCGGGATTGGTGTCGTCGTAGGTGGCGCCGTCCGATGCGCCGCCCCACTGATTTCCGATGAAGAGTTGAGTCTTATTCGCCGCTGCAGTTACCGCCATCAAAGCCTTTCAAAAACCGTACTGATCCCTTGACCCACGCCGATGCACATGGTTGCCAAGCCATAGCGCCCTCCGCGACGGCGCAGCTCGTGCAGCAGCGTCGTCGCGATACGCGCGCCGCTTGCACCGAGCGGGTGTCCAAGCGCGATCGCGCCGCCGTTAGGATTCGCCCTCGCCGGGTCGATCTCCAGGTCGCGTAAGCACGCAATGGATTGCGACGCGAACGCTTCGTTTATCTCGACGAGGTCGAGATCCGCGACGCTCAGGCCCGCGTGCGCGAGGGCTTTCCGTGTCGCCGGGATCGGACCCAAGCCCATGTAATCGGGATGGACGCCGGCGGCGGCGGTCGCAACGATTCGCGCAATCGGTTTCAATCCAAGTTTTCTGGCGGCATCCGCTTCGCAGAGCAGCAGTGCCGCGGCGCCATCGTTTATCCCCGACGAGTTCCCGGCCGTTACCGTGCCGTTTGTTTTGAATGCGGGCTTGAGTTTCGACAAAGCCTCGAGGGTGGTGTCGGGACGCGGGTGCTCGTCGGCTGCGACATCACCAACCGCGACGAGCTCCTCGGCGAATGCGTTTTTCGCAACCGCAGCTCTTGCGCGCATCTGTGACTCGTAGGCGAAGCGGTCTTGCTCCTCACGCGAAATCTGATAACGCTCGGCGACGTTCTCCGCCGTTTCGCCCAGCGAAACCGGCGGATACATCTCTTGCATGCGCGGATTGACCATGCGCCAACCCAAAGTCGTATCGTAGAGCTCGGGGGCGCGCGCGAACGGCTTTTCCGCTTTCAGCTGAACGAAGGGCGCGCGCGTCATGGACTCGACGCCGCCCGCGATCACCGCATCGCTTTCGCCGTAGGCGATCGCGTGCGCGGCCGAGTTGATGGCCTGCAGGCTGCTGCCGCACAAGCGGTTCATCGTGGCGCCCGCTGTTTCAACGGGCAGTCCCGCCAGCAGCGCAGCCATACGCGCGACGTTGCGGTTGTCCTCGCCGGCTTGGTTGGCCGCGCCGAAAAAGACGTCCTCGATTTTTTTAGGGTCGACGCCGGTGCGGTCGACGACAGATTTTATGACGAGCGCCGCGAGATCGTCGGGGCGAACGTGTGCCAGCGCACCGCCGTATCTTCCGATCGGCGTGCGCACCGCGTCGATGACGACCACTTCGCGCGCGCTCAAAACGGCGTTATTCCGGGATAACCGATTATGCCGGTGTTAGGCTTTGATTCAACGACTCCCTCGGCCACGGCTACATCCATCGGATCTTGTTCGCTTTCGACATCCAACACCCACAACGCGCGGTGCGGCGCGAAAGCTGCACCTTCGGCGCCGGCGAGCCGCTGCAGGATGCGCGCAATCCGGTCCGCGCCGATTTCGCGTCCCCAGGCAATCGGGCCCAGCGGATAGTTCGTTCCCAACTGCATCGCAACGTCGACGTCGTCGGGCGTCGCGACGTCTTCCTGCACCACGCAGACCGCTTCATTGACAATCGATCCCACCGTGCGGCCCAGAAATAGGCCTGGAGTGTTCCCGACGAAGATCACGCGCTTGCCAATAGATTCAAAAAGTTCTTGCGCGAGTTCGAGGGCATCGTCGCTCGTTTCTTCTGCATCGACGATCTCGACGGCGTTCTGGCTCGCAAGCGATCCGAGCAACCCGAAGCCCACAATCCTCTCCGGATGGCGCAACCGCCGGGAAAGCGCGGCAAGATCGGTTGCATAGGCGTCAACGAGAATCACAGTCTCGGAAGCAAAGAGCCGCTCCAGTTCGGCGATGAATGAACCGCGATCGCTCACGCCGTCGCCACCGTCAATGACGACCGTGGAATCCAGCGGCATCGCTTCAACTGCTTCGGGATTTTCACAGACGTTTACGTGCGTGTACGTTTTGTCGAGCGCTTCCCGCAATTCGATGGCGACGTTGGTAAGACCGATGATGAGAACTTTTTCGTCTTGGTTGATGCCGGAAGGCGGCGCCGGCGGCGCATCGTCGTGAACCGGCTTTCCCTTGCTGTAATCATAGAAGCCCGCGCCGCTCTTGCGTCCCAATTTTCCGGCCGACACCATTTCGCGCTGCAGCGGCACGGGTTCGAGGCGTTTGGCTCCGGTGCGTTCGTAAATTGACTCCGACGTCGCGAGGTTCACGTCGAGCCCGATCAGATCCATCAGCTCGAACGGACCCATGCGAAAGCCCGCTCCGCGCGCTAAGAGATCCAATTCTTCCAATGTACCGGCGCCGGCGTCGTAAGCGCGCATCGCCTGAAGGTAGAACGGACGGGCGACCCGGTTCACGATGAAACCAGGAGTGTCGGCGGTTACGACTGCGGTTTTTCCAAAACGCTCCGCTTCATTGCACGCGCGCTCTATGGCCTCATCACTCGTTCGTTCGCCGCGCACGATTTCGACAAGCTTCATCGCGGTGGGCGGATTGAAGAAATGCAGGCCGAGCACGCGCTCGGGATGCTCTACTCCCTGAGCGATCTCGCTCACTGAAAGTGACGACGTGTTGGTGGCAAGTAACGCTCGCGGCCCGAGCGCTCGCGCGAGCGCGGCAAAGACCGATCGTTTCAGGTCGAGGCGCTCGGGCACGGCCTCGATCGCGAGGCCGGCTTGCAGTCCCGCTGGAATCGCTTCATAGTATTGCACATTGCCCGCGCGGTCGGTTGCCGCACGTGCGATGAGGCTGCGAGCCCGTTCGCGGGCGGACGCGTCCGGCTCGATCAACGCGACGCCGTCGCCGGCCAGCGCTGCGACGGCCGCAATGCCCGCGCCCATGGTCCCGCCCCCGATCACTACTGTAATCACGCTTACTCTTTGTTCGGGGACGCCCGCGGTCCATGCCGAAACCGGAGCGGTAATGAGCGAATCGCGCTGGCGCGTAACTTCTTCGTCGTTCGTCGTCGACACCGAACACTTGCGTTTGCGCAAGGACCGGATCGAACTTCCCGACGGGCGAACCATCGAGGAGTACTACGTTCGCGAAAGCCGCGGCTTCGTCGTGATATTCGCGTTGACGCCCGACCGGCGCGTCGTCCTGGTCCGGCAATACAAATACGGCATTGACCGAGTGTTGTTGGAGCTGCCCGCCGGCGCGATCGATCCGGGCGAGCAGCCGCTGGAGACCGCAAAACGCGAGTTTTCCGAAGAGACCGGCTACGAAGGCGACATGGAACACGCGCATAGCTTTTGCACCGATCCGACGAACGCCGACACCGTCGCGCACCTGTTTTATGCGCCGAACGTCACGCGCGCGGGGAAACAGCATCTCGGTCTGGGCGAAGATATTATCGTTGAGTTGGCGACGCTCGAGGAGTTGCACGGTTACGTGCGCGACGGCACGATCGACTCGGTCGCGCATGTCGCGTCGATCTATCTGATGCTGGACCGCCTGCGCTAGCGCATTCCAGCGCGCCCCGCTAGCGATCCGGACGCAAAAATTTTCGGCGGTAGCGGTGCTGCGGCGGCTGCGACGGACGTCGAAGTTCTTGCCGCAAGCCCGAGACGGTTCCCAGCGGGTAGACGAGGTCATGCGTCGCGGCGACAACTTGCAGCTCGTTGCGCGAGGTCGCGCCAAATGCTTGGAGCGCTTCGAAACAATCATCGCCGCAGACATCCAGGCCTTCTGAGTACGCCGTTAGCGCCGGCACAACGATGATACGCGGTCCAGCAAGAAACACCGGTGCCGACGTCCCGTTGCTTCGAATGCTCGGGTGTAAATGCCCGATGATCACCCCGGCCCTCGAGAGCGAGGGCTGGTCACCGTGGATCATTAACCAGCCGGAGCGTTCGGCATATTCGACCGTGTCGCCGAGCACATCGGCGCCACGCGTGTGCCCTTCATGGTTGCCCGCAACCAGCGTGACGGTCGCAAGCGCGCGCAGGCGCTCCAGCCCCGACTGCACCTCGCGCGCCGCGCCATCGCTCATGCGTGCGCCGTGGATTATGTCGCCCAGAAAAAGAAACTCGCGCGCGCCAAATTCTAACGCCGCCTTCTGCAGCACCGAGATTGCGTCGCCGGTGCTCCAGGTCGGCAGCGCCCCGCCGATGACGTCTTCGTAGGCAAGGTGCGCGTCGGCCGCAACAATAGTCCGCGTTTCGCGCACCCAAAGCAATCCGGGCGCGACGGCGTCGATTCCCTCGGCCAGCTGCGCGCTACGCGCGGCCGATTCACGAAGCACGGCGTTCCACCACTTCCTGCACGCGCTGATGCAGCGCCTCGACCATGCTCGAGCGATCGTCCAGCACGACCGCGTCGCCGAAACTCGACGTGATGATGCCGAACGTGAACGGCGTGGCGGCTTTGGGGTGAAAGACCCGGACCGGATGCTCGATCGATTCCAGATAGGCAAGCGCGCCCGGCGCATCGAGCAGATCGCGCGTCACCGTGCGCAGCGTTTCGCGCAGCAGCGGAAAATCGCGATCGCTTGCAAATATGCGCTCGAATATGCGCTGCGAGTTCCATGAAAGCGCGCGGCGGCGCAGCGTCTTTCCGCCCGCGCGCCGCAGCACCAGCAGCCCGGTATTCGCCACGTGGCGGAACTGATTGCGCAGCAAGTGCGAACTGCGCAGTCCGGCCAGCAGATCGCCTTCGAAGTCGTGCGCATGCAGCATGTTTATCCACGTTTCGTCGCGCATGGACTTGCCCGCCGGCAAGGTGAGCAGAAAGCCGTTGTCGTCGGTGGTCAGCTGCACGTTCGCGCGGATCTGCCAAAAAATCCGCGTCGCAATCGCGCGCGCCAGCGTTTCGTTGATGCGCCGGCCCGCGCCGGTGTGAAAAACCGCGCACTGCTTGCGGTCGATGCGGTAAATCTCGATGACCGGATGTGTTGCATCCGGCACATCGGAAAGTGCGATTTGCTCGGCAATGTACCGCACCACATGTCCCGCTTCCAAACCTTCAAGGCCATAGCGGGTGCGAAGGTAGTCATGCGCGCTCCCCTCGACTTGCGCCCTATCGGGCGCTCCTCGGGGTCCTTCGACAAGCTCAGGATGACAATCTGAGCGTAAGCGTTCTGCCACGCCGTTGCGGAGCGTATGAATCTCCGCGGCGAGCGCAGTTGGAATGCCGCGCAAGTGCGAGCTCCATTGCGGAACCGTCGGACGGCCGGCGTGCGGTTCGACGATAATGCCCGTGCTCGTGAGTTCCTTGACGCGCAACGTGCGGCCGTTGAGCACGAAAACATCGCCCTGACGGATCTCGCTCAGGAAACTCTCTTCGACGCGACCGATCGCGTGACGCGCGCCTTTGATCGTCACCGAGACGTGCTGCTCGTCGGGAATCGTGCCGACGTTTTCGAAGAAGGCAGCGCAGACTTCGCGGCCGAGTCCGTAGAGCGCCTCGCCGTCAAATCCTAAGCGCCGCACGTGCGCTTCGTCTTCGCCCACGCCGCCGCCGGAAAGATAGCGCGCGCATGCGAGCAGATCGCCGCGCTCGAGCTGCGCGAAGGGATAGGCGCGCCGCGCGATTCGCAGCGCATCGTCGATCGCCAGGCGCCGATCGTAGCAGACGCTGCCGACGAGCCATTGTGCCAGCACGTCCAGCGGCGCTCGCGGAATCGCGGCCTCTTCCAGGATGGCGTCCGCGATGCAGCGTTTGGTCGCGGCAGCTTCGATGATGTCGTCGCGATCTTGCGCGATCACCGTACCGCGCGCGACCGCCCCCGGACGGTGCCCCGCGCGCCCGATGCGCTGCAGCGTCGGCGTCATGCCGCGCGCGCCGCCGATCACGACCGCGCGGTCGATGAATCCGATATCCACGCCCAGCTCAAGACTGGAACTGCAAACGACGGTGCGCAGTTTGCCCGCGCGCAGCGCGGCTTCAACGCGATGGCGCACGTTGCGCTCGAGCGCGCTGTGATGCACGCCGATGCGCGAATCGTACTGCCGTTCGCGCGTCTGCCCGTTGACTTCTTCGATACTTTCCGGTTCCAAGATCTGCGCCATACCGTGCGCGATCAACTCCGCTTGGCTGCGCACGTTGGTGAAGACCAGCGTCGTGCGCTCGTCGCGGGTGAGCCGCGCGGCGGCCTGCGCGACCGTCGCCAGCGGCGCCATCGCGTTGGGGAACGGAGCCAGCACATCGATCGATATGGAACGCAGACGGCGCGCGTCGACGATCTCGCACTCGCGATCGGTGCCCACCAAAAACTTGGCGACCCGGTCGAGCGGGCTGATGGTCGCCGAAAGTCCGATCCGGTTGAACGGCGCTTCGGCCAGCTCTTCGAGCGATTCGAGCAACAGCGCGAGCTGCGCGCCGCGCTTGTTGGTCGCCAGAGCGTGCACTTCGTCGACGATGACCGTCTCGACCGTGCGCAGCGTCTTGCGGTAGGACTCCATCGCCAGCATGACTGCGAGTGATTCCGGCGTCGTCATCAAGATGTGCGGCGGCCGGGAGAGCATCAGGCGGCGCTCGTCCTTAGGCGTATCTCCCGTGCGGACGCCCGTTCGGATATGCGTCTCACGGATGCGGCCGCGGCGCAGCCGCGCGCGCGGCGAATTGGGGCGCTCCAGCAGACCCATCTCGCGGAGCGGCCCGCGGACGTTATGCTCGACGTCGTAGCCGAGCGCGCGCAGCGGCGAGATATACAAGGCAAAAGTCCGCGGAAAGAGCCGGTCCTCGTCGCGCCGGTGCGCGAGGGCCGAGATGACCGGCAAGAAGGCTGCGAGGGTCTTTCCGGTGCCCGTCGGCGAGGAAAC
Organism: Vulcanimicrobiota bacterium; assembly: GCA_013036105.1. Taxonomy (GTDB): domain Bacteria; phylum Vulcanimicrobiota; class Vulcanimicrobiia; order Vulcanimicrobiales; family Vulcanimicrobiaceae; genus Rubrimentiphilum. The sequence continues at coordinate 212,972 of JAAXCX010000001.1, read as the reverse complement.
CAGCACGTTCCGGCGCTCGAGCCCCAGGGGTATGGCTGCGCGCTGCGGTTCTGTGGCTTCCTTTAAGACGTCGCGGCACCAGCGCGCGACCTCAGGGTGCAGCGCGTCAAAAAGCGGCTCCATGGTTACGAACATCTGTTCGACGGCGCGGAGCCGCTCTCTGCTACGGGTTGGCGGCTTGAGCGAGCGAGTCGGTCGTCAGCGTCAGGGTCAGCTGCTGCTCGACGCGGTTATCCTGGCCTTGGCCGGGATGCGTGCGCGTGATGGTATCTTCCTTAACTTGCGTCGGCACGCTAAGGTTCTTATTGTAGACGAGCGAGCCATGTGTATCGGCTCGGTAGCCCGACGCACCCTCGACGGTAAGGACGCGCTGGAAATCGATGTTGAGCATGCCGTCATGGTTATCATGAGAGATCGTGTAATCGTTGATTTCTTTACCGCCGGCGCCGCTCTCGATATTCTGCCAGTGGTGGTTGCTATCGATTGTGGACGGGTTCACGAAATTGCGCCCGAGGACGCGGAGTAAAGACATCTCTTCTTCATTGACCTTGGCGTTCGGATCGCAGATGACGCTGCCGATACCGTAAACGACGCACGTTGCCGGCGCGGCCGTGCGGTCCCCGCGGCCCTGCTCTGCGATGCTGACGACTAGCCCCGTGTCGGGCTGTACGCCCATGACGTCGACAGTAATCGCGCCCTTGTCGCTGTTGCCGCCTCCATAATGCGTCATGCCGCTGCCCGTGCCGCCGCCTGCCTCGCCGATTCCTGAGGAGTGCACGGTGAGATCGGACGTGCTGGTCCAGTCGAACGTGTAGGCCAGATGGCGCATCGGCTTCTGTTGAGCGCCTGCGGTAGTGCTCGCAAGCCCGCAGAGTAAAGCAAACGCACAGAGTATATGAAGGTGTCGGTTCATGGCGGAAACTTCGGTTTGGCCAGGACGAAACCCGTCAGCCGGTTCCCCAGTAGTATGGGGCATGCTCAGTCTTTTCATGCGCTTAACGCTCCTGGTCGCCGCCGTGCTCGTCGTGCTGTTCGTCGTCTCGTTCCTGGTCGTGCACATCGTCGTACCGGCGCTGATCATCGCAGCGCTCGTCGTCGGAGTGCTCTTCCTTGTGAATCTGTTCCGGCGCCGCACGGCTTCGGCAGCGATCACCCGCTACCGGGGCTAACGAACGAACGCGGCCAACTCGGCCGCGAGCGCCTCCGGTTCCTCGAGCATCGGAAGATGCCCGCTGTTTTTCATGAGCGCCAACCGCGCCGCCGGAAAGGCGGCGCGCACGGTTTGCGCTTCCGAAACCGGCACGACCTTGTCGCCGGCGCCCGCGACGATCAGCACCGGCATCACCAGATCCGCGGCAATGTCGTCGGAGTCCACCCGCTGCGCCATTCCCCGCAACATCGCCGCGGCACCGCGCGGAGAATTCGATCGCACGATCGCGCGCGCGTGTTCGACCGCGCCGAGATTTTCTTGCAGCGACCGGTCGGAAAACAACTTCGGAATATAATTTTCGACCGCCGGCTCGATACTGTTTTCGCGTTCCAGCCGATCGGCGAGATCGTTCCGGAAGCCCGCCATTTCAGGCGAATCCGCCGCGAGGCGGCTGCAGACCAGCGCTAATCGCGCAACGCGCTCGGTATACATGCGCGCAAACGCCAGTGCGACGAATCCGCCGAGCGAATGGCCCACGATCGTCGCGCGATCGATCGTCATCGCGTCTAAGATCGCCGCGAGATCGCCGGCCAACGTTTCCATCAAGTACGGTCCGTCGGGCGCGCTCGATCGTCCCATGCCGCGTAGATCGGGACGGATCACGCGATGCGTTTGCGCGAGCTGCGAAGCCTGCGCATTCCAGATTTCGCGCGTCAGCGGAAACCCGTGGAGCAGAACGATCGCGTCGCCGTTGCCATCAGTCGCGACATCGAGCTCGGCTCCGTCAACGTAAAAACTTGTCACGGCGCTCGTAATACTGTATAACATAGGCAACACCCCTGGCTACTTACCTAGCCAGAGAAAGGATGACTGAACTTAAATGGCAGTCAAACGTAGAAGGAAAAAGGCAGCTGCGAAAAAGGCAGCTCCGCGTAAGCGCCGTAAGGCAGCGCGCAAGGGCGGACGCCGTAAAGGCGCACGCAAAGCCGCTCGCAAGACAACGGCTCGCAAAAAGACGACCCGCCGGAAACGCCGGAAAAAGGCCGCCTAACTAAAAACGCTTCGGCGTTTTTCCTTTAGCGCGCCGTCTCCGGCGCGCTTTTTTTTGTCTCCCAATAGGGCGCATGACGTGGGCATTTTCTCCTATAATGACCCCTATGAGCAGAAAACTTTCAGGCGGCGTAGCGCATGAGCTGCCGGCAGACCTGCGCAGAGGTTTATCGTCTGACCGTAAGGCTTTGGCAGCTTGGGAAGATATCACACCGCTTTCCCGCAACGAGTGGATCTGTTGGACCATCTCCGTGAAAACACCGGAGAAGAGGCGGGAGCATGTCAACAGAGTCGTCTCGGAACTTAAGGAAGGGATACGCCGCCCTTGCTGTTGGTACGGATGCGTTCACCGCAAGGACAAGGCATTGAGCCCTTCGCAGAAGTTTGTACTCAGTAGAAGAACGAGAAAATGAGATGCGCCAGGGTTAAACGGTGCGCAATATCGGGCGCGTCAGCCACGGCCATAAGGTAAAGAGCGCCGTCGCCGCGCCGACAATGAGAAACGCCATGTGCAGACCGATCAGCGAACCGATCGCGCCGACGACGAGCGCGCCGCCCGGGACCAAGCCTATCGCCACCATCGTGTAGACGGAAATCGCGCGGCCCCGCACGTGATCGGGTGAAAGCGTTTGAATGAGCGTATTGGAGGCGCCCAGCAGCGTCATCGTCGCCGTCCCGATCAGCAAGAGCACCGGGAGCGCGAGCCAGAGATTCCAGATGAATCCCAAGGCCAGCACGCCCAGGGCCATCACCATCGCCGAGATGAGCCAGATGGTTCCCCGGCGCTCGCGCGCCCCCAGGTACGCGGTCAACAACGCGCCGGCAAAACCGCCGACGCCCGTGGCCGAGATCGCAAGGCTCAGGTCCAAAGCGTTGCCGTGCAGCGTGTTCACCACAAACGCCGGCAGCAGCATGCTGTACGGCCGCACGAGCAGCGCGGTCACCACAAAGATCGCGACAATCCACTTCAAGATCGGATGCTCGCGTAGAAATCGCATCCCGTAGACGATCGAGTGCAGCCAATTCCCTGGCCGCCCGGTGCTCGGCGGCGCCGGCTTCATAAACACGAGCGCGAGGACGACGGCGAGTGTTGCTGCCGCATTCACGTAAAACGAACCGGCAATCCCTACGGAGATGATCAGCACACCGGCGATCGCCGGCCCAATCACTGCGGGCGCATTAAAGGCGACCGAATTCAACCCGATGGCGTTGCCCACATACTCGCGTTCCACCATGAGCGGCACCCAGCTTTGACGCGCGGGCGAGTCAAACGCCAAAACCGTGGCGCTCGCCGCGTTGATCAAGATCAACCCCAAGATGTTCATCCAGCCTAGACTCGTGAAGACCGCGAGGATGAGCGCCAGGAGCGCCATGATGGAATTGGTGATGAAGAGCACCCGGCGGCGCGGCCAGACGTCGGCAACGACTCCGGCGACCGGCGAGAGCAACAACACGGGAATCGCGCGGCCCAGACCTTGGAAGCCCAGATACAACGCGGCCGTGTGCGCATCGCCGGCGAGTTTGGCGATGAAGTAGCCGGTCGCCGTCAGCTGCATCCACGATCCGAGATTGGAGACGAGCAGTCCGATCCACAAGAGCCGGAAATCGTGGAAACGCAGCGCCGAGAATATGGTAATGCGGCGGCGCGGAAGCCCGCGCTCGACGCTCACGCTCACCGTGCGCCGGCCGCGTTTACGATGATCCCGGCCGCCCGTTCGACATCGAACGTCGAGGTGTCGAGCGCGAGATCGTAGGTCTGCGGGTCGTTCCAGTCGAGGTCGTAGTACGCGCGCAGATACTCGCGGCGCGCGCGGTCGATGCGGTCGATTTCGGCGGCGGCCGTTTTTTCGTCGGCGCCGGCCGCTTCCATGAGATGATGGATGCGCCAGTCGCGCGGCGCGGTCATGAAGACGCGCAGTACGTTCGGGCCACGGCCTAGGATCGCGTGCGCGCCGCGCCCGATGATGACGACGTTGCCGTGCGCCGCGTATTCGCGCACGGCTTCCTGCACTTCGCGTAGACACTCTTCATCGAAGGACGGTCCGTCCTCGGCGCGGACTTCGGGAGTGCCAAGCTCGAGCCCGCGCAACATGCGCTCGCTCATCGTGCGGCCGAGGTCTTCGGCCTCCTCGACCGCTTCGGGCGAGGTCCGCAGCCGCTTTGCGACGACCACCGGCAGCTGTTCGTCGACGAACTCGTAGCCGAGACGTTCGGCGACGCGCTGCGAAATCGCGAGCGCGCCACAGCCGTACCGGTTGGAGATCGTGATGACCACGCTCGCGTCTTTCTCCGAGGGCCTCCGCGAGCCTCGGACTAAAGAGGAGCCAATGCCGCCGATCATTCGAACGCACGATTTGCGCAAGACTTTTCGCTCGCCGAAACGGCGGCCGGGCGTCGGCGGCGCGCTGCGCACGCTCTTTTCGCGTGAAATCGAAGAAAAGGTCGCCGTTCGCGACGTCACCATGGAACTCGAGCCGGGCGAGCTCGTGGGCTACATTGGGCCCAACGGCGCCGGCAAGTCCACGACGATCAAAATGCTGACCGGCATACTCGTGCCGACCGCGGGCACGATCGAAGTCGCCGGACTCGTGCCCTACGAGCGCCGCAACGAAAACGCGCGCAATATCGGCGTCGTCTTCGGGCAGCGCAGCCAGCTCTATTGGGATCTGCCGCTCGTCGAATCGTTCGAACTGCTGCGCGCCATTTATTCGATTCCGAAGGACCGCTACCGCGAGAACCTTCAGCGCTTCATCGAGATGCTGGAGATGGAGCCGTTTCTGCGCACGCCGGTGCGGCAGCTTTCGCTGGGTCAGCGCATGCGCGGCGATTTCGCGGCGGCCATGCTGCACAACCCGCGCATCGTCTACCTCGACGAGCCGACGATCGGACTTGACGTCGTCGCGAAGGAAGCGATTCGCGAGTTCGTGCGCCACATCAACCAAGACCGCGGCACGACGATCATCCTCACCACGCACGACCTGGCCGACGTCGAACGGCTGAGTCGCCGCATCATCCTGATCGACAAGGGCACGGTCATTTACGACGGCACGGTCGATCACATCAAAGAACAGTACGGCACGCACCGCACGCTCGTGCTCACGCTCACCGAGCCGCACGCCAATCCGGCACTGGAAGGCGCTGAGATTGAATCCAACGATCGCGGCCTGGTGCGCTACCGTTTCGATCGGCGGCGCGTACGGCCCGACCAGTTGATCCGCGAAGCCACCGAACAATACGAATTGCGCGACGTCAGCATCGAGGAACCGGACTTGGAATCGATAATCCGAAGAATCTACGTCGAAGGCTACGAGCAGGAGCCGGTAAACACATGATTGTTTCGAGCGGAACGAAGAAACCGACCATCCACGCGAGCGCGTACGTCGCGCCATCAGCGACCGTCAGCGGCAACGTCACCGTTGAGGAAGGCTGCGCCGTGCTGTTCGGCGCGGTGATCAGCGCCGAAGGCGCGCCGGTCACGATTGGCGCCAACAGCGTGGTGATGGAGAACGCCGTCGTCAAATCCAGCGGCGGAAAAGTCATGCAGTTTCCGTGTTCGGTCGGCGAGAGTTGCATCATCGGGCCGGGCGCATACGTCGTCGGCGCCACGATAGAGCCGGGCGCGTTCATCGCATCCGGTGCGCGCGTCTTCAATGGCGCGACTATTGAGGAAGGCGTGAGCGTGGCGATTGGCGCTATCGTCCACGTGAACACGCACGTGAAAAAAGGCCAGCACGTGCCGATGCTCAACATCGCGCACGGCGACCCCGCGACCATCTACTCGCCGCGCCAGGCCGAGGAAGTGCACAATAAGATGCAGTTCTTCCAGGACGTTTTCAATCTGCCTGATTCGGATGACGTGCGCGCGAAAGCGGCCGAAAACTACTCGAAGTTCCTGCGCAAGACGCACGCGCAGGACGCGGCCATCGCCGAGGCGCCGAAAAAAGCCGCGCCCAAAGCGCCGCCGCGCAGAACCGAAGAGCCGCCGCCCACGCAAGCCACCGAGGTCGAAAAAGTCGTCGATGTGATGTTCGTTGAGTTGGAGGAAGCGCGGTTGCGGCGCGAAGCCGCAATCGAGCGCGAGAAGAAAACCAAGCGATGACTCTAGAGCCCTACGTCGAGTTCGCGAAGAAAGCGTTCGCGCGCGAAGCGACGTACCGGCTCGAGGTTTTCACCGAAATCGGCTCGCTTATCGTGCGCGTCTACTTGCTGCGGTCGGTCTGGACGGCGCTCTACGCGCAAAACATCGCGCCGATGAACCTGCCGCTGCACAGCATGATTACCTACGCGACGGTCGCACTGCTGATGTCGCTGATTTTAGAAGTTGACGGCACGCGCCTCATTCGCGAAAAACTTCGCGAAGGCACCATCGCGACCGATCTCATGAAACCGATCAGCGTTCCGTTCTACTTCTTCAGCGACGGGTTCGGACAAACCGGACTGCACGCGCTGCTGGTTATCCCGTGCATACTCTTCGCGCTGCTGCTGGTGCATATCGACGTGCCGAGCCCGGCCGTCTTCGGGATGTTCTTGCTCTCGTTCGCGATCGGCTATCTCTTGAACTTCTTCGTGAACTTCGTGATGAACGCTATCGCGTTCTGGACGCTCGAAACGTTTGCGATTCAGTTGATCGTGCGCTGGGTGTCGGATCTGTTGAGCGGCCAGATCATCCCGCTGACGTTTTTCCCCGGCATCTTCGGACGCATCGTCTTCGCGCTGCCGTTCGCGGCGATCTACTCGACCCCGCTGCTCATCTACGTCGGCGTCATTGCGCCGCAAGATTACGGACGCATGCTGCTCGTGCAGATTTTATGGCTCGGTCTTTTTAGCACGCTCTCGCTTTTCATGTGGAGAGCCGCGGCACGCCGCGTGGTGATCCAAGGCGGCTAGCGCGCTACTCCCACATCAACTCGTCCACGTAGCACCACTTCCAATTTTCGCCCGGCTGAAACGATGTGATGACCGGATGTTTGGTGGCGTGAAAATGTTTGGTTGCATGCGTGTTCGGCGAGTCGTCGCAGCAGCCGATGTGTCCGCACTCCAAACACTCGCGCAGGTGCACCCAGTCGCTACCGATCTTTAGGCACTCCTCGCAACCCTGCGGCGTCTTCGGTTTGACGTCGTGAATGTGGTCGAGGTGCTTGCAAGCAACGCTCATGCCGGAAGATCCCATAACACAACTTCACCGCTTCCTTCAAGTTCGAGGCGCTCGACGTCGTACGTGCGCACGGCATCACCCGGACGCAACACTTCGCCGTTAACTTTCAGTTCGGATCCGTTTACCGGCGGACCGGCAAACAAGAATCCGTAGCGCTGCGGCTGGAACGTGTGCCGTAACGCGTGTTTTTCGAGCCGCGCAACGCGCAGCGTGGCATTTTGCGTGAGCTTAATGGGCGCGTCGACGTTCGGCTCGCCCGACGCGACGGTCAGCCACGTGTTCTCGCGATCCTTGTCGGTGAAATCCATTTGCCCGTAGGTCGGCGGCGTTCCGCTGTGACCGGGAAGCACCCACATCTGCACAAGATGGAGCTCCAGATCTTTGCGCGCGTTGAACTCCGAGTGGCGCACGCCGGTTCCGGCGCTCATGAACTGCACGCCGCCCGATTTCACGACGCCGTGGTTGCCCATGCTGTCCTGATGTTCGAGCTCGCCGCTAAAAACGTAGGTGAGAATTTCCATGTCGCGATGCGGGTGCGGCGGAAAACCCATGCCCGCCGCGATGCGATCGTCGTTGAAGACGCGCAGCGCGCCCCACTGTTCGTTCGCCGGATCGTAGTAGTCCGCGAAACTGAACGAATGGTACGTCTTCAGCCAGCCGTGGTCGGCGTAAAAGCGCTCGCCGGCGCGCTGAATCGCGAACTTCGCCGGCGGCTCGGAAATGGTTCTCATGCACTCTCAGAATCGTCGGAGCCAGGCATGAGGTTGCGCATCCGGCCCAAGAGCAGATGAAAGTAGAGCAGACCCCGCACAGGCCCGAGCGCTTCGAGCAGTGCCGCCGGGTCGAGGTCCGGGTCGCCCGAGAGTTCGCGCAGCGAGCGGGCCACGCCGGAGTCTTTCAATGGAAAGACGTCGAGCCGCCCCATCCCGCGCAGCAAAACCACTGCCGCGCTCCACGGACCGATGCCGCGCACGGTGACCAACTTCGCCGCGGCCTCCTCGGTCGAAAGCCCGGCCAGCGCTTCTTCTGAAACGACGCCGTCTTCAACCGCGGCCGCCGCGCTTCGCAGATGATCGATTTTGTTCGCGCTCAGGCCCACCGCACGCAGCGTATCGTCGGCTGAAAACAATACACTCGAGGGACTGAAAAACGGGTGGAGCGGATCGCCGTGCCCGCCGTACGGCGCGCTGAGCGTCTGAACCGTGCGACGCATGATCGACGAAGCAGCGTGAATGCTGATCTGCTGGAAGACGATCGCGTGCGCCAGCGCTTCCCAGAGCGAGGGATAGCGCGGCGGATGCATGCCGCGCAGGCGCTCCGTGAGTCGCGCGAGCCACGGAAACGGTTTGACGCGGCGGTCCCATTCGGCCAGGTTAACCTCGGCGCCCAGCATCGCGGCAATGGTGGCCGTCCAGCGCTCGGGCTGCGACCCGGCGATCCGCAGCTGCAGCGCATCGTCGCGAACTTGCCGCACCTCGATGAGGTTGTTGCCGTCATCATCGCAGAGCACGCGGCGGTATACGCCGTCTTCGCTCAAGACGTCGACCACGTTGGCCGCGAGCCGCCGCAAGGCGTCGGCCGTCAAATCCAGCCGGTACGGTTTCCGGACGGGAAGCTCGGTTTCGAGCGTGAACGTTTCGGTCATCCGTGCTCGCTACGTACTACCAATATTGGCGCATCAACTTCTTGACGATGCTCGAGTACCGGGCGAACTTCATCATGTGGTTCGCGTTCACGATCGTGTATCACGCGACCGCCATCGCTGCGCTCTGGGTGACGCTGCGCACGTTTCCGTCGATGAACGGCTGGGATTTCAGACAGATGGCGTTCCTGTATGCCCTCTGGATGCTCGGACACGAATTTCACAACGCGTTCTTCTTCAACGTCGTCAGCGTTCCCGAATACGTTCGCGAGGGCCGCTTCGACCGCTTCCTGGTGCGCCCGCAGGACACGCTTTTTCAAACGCTCACCGTGCCGGCGCAACTCTTTCCCGACGGCCTAATTCTCGCAGTCGTGTGGATGGTGCTGGCAACGTCGTACGCCGGCGTCAACGTCGACGCGGCGTTTCTGCTCTTCGTGCCGCTGGTCATGGTCGGGGGCGCGCTCATCGATCTGGGTATATCGCTGGCCGTGGCCACGGTTTCATTTTGGTTCGTGCGCGTCGACACGCTGCGGTGGGTGGTCATGTCGCTCGAACAGGAATTCACGCGATATCCCATCAGCATCTATACGCGCGGCGTGCGTTTCTTGTTGGCGTTCGTCTTTCCGTTTGCGTTCATGAATTATTTTCCAGCTACGTTCTTGCTGCACAAAGCCGAGACCGGGTTTTCACTCTCGCCGCAGATCGGCTTGCTGACGCCGCTGGTCGGCGCAGCCTGGCTCGCGATCTCGTATGCATTTTGGCGCTACGGCTTGCAGCATTACCAGGGAACGGGGTCGTGAAAAGAGCCACTTTCGTCGCGGGCGTGAGCGCCGCGGCGCTGTGGCCGAAACGCGCGTCCGCGCAGCCCTTCGACGAGCTCCTGCGCGCGGCGATCGATCGCATTCCGGCGACGGTCGGCGTGTACGCGCGAACGATGGCTCCCGGCGCTCCGATAGCTTCATATAACGCCGCGCTGTCCTTTCCGAGCGCCTCCACGATCAAAGTGCTGATCATGCTGACCGCCTTCCGGCTCGCAGAGAGCGACCCGTCGGTGATGAGCAAGGTCATTACGTTTCGCAGCGCCGATTTCATCGGCGGCTCGGATTTTCTGGCGCACGCTTCCAACGGCGACCGCTTTACCGTGCACGAGCTGATCGTCCCGATGATTCAAGTCAGCGACAACACCGCCGCAAATATTCTGATCACACACTTCGGTTTCGATGCGATCAACGCAACGGCACATCATGCAGGCATGAAGCACACGCAGTTGCGCCGGCATTTTCTGGACACACCCGCGATTCTCAAACACCACGACAACCGCACGACGCCGCAAGACATGGCGAGTCTGCTCTTCCAAATAGAACGCGGAACGCGCGAAGCGGTGCGCACGGTTGCATCGCCCGAATCGTGCCACGCGATGATTCAAATCATGCTGGGTCAGACCGACCGCGACAAAATTCCCGCGGGCGTACCGAATGGCACGGCTGTGGCGAACAAGACGGGCGAACTCACCGGAACGCGCGCCGACATCGCGATCGTCGATCCGTTCGGGAATTCACCCTACGTGCTAGCGGTCTACACGATGAACCTCAACGACTGGGGCGGCGGAGCTACCGGCATCGCCGATATTTCGCGTATCGTCTATCGCCGGGTCGCGGGAACTATGCTCTGATTGTCACCCTGAGTTTGTCGAAGGGTCTATCGTCACTTTCGTCATTCTGTCGCCGCGGCGAATCGCGTCGAGCGTTTCGAATCCGTCGGTCAGTTGGCCGAAGACCGTATATTGCTTGTCGAGAAATCGCGCATCGTCGAGGCAGATGTAAAACTGAGAGCCGGCCGAGTCCGGCGACGAAGCGCGCGCCATGGCTACGGTTCCGCGCACGTGCGGACGGTCGTTGAATTCCGCCTTCAGATTGTAGCCGGGGCCGCCGGTGCCGTCGCCCTGCGGATCGCCGCCTTGAATCACAAAGCCCGGCTCGACGCGATGGAAAGCGGTGCCGTCGTAAAATCCGGCGCCCGCGAGTTTGATAAACGCGGCGCAGTGCTGCGGCGCGTCGTCGGGATAAAATGAAAAGACCATGTCGCCCTTGGGCGTGCTGATGCGCGCGACCGACGTGCGCGCTTGATCGACCAGCGTGCGGAGTTCCTCGCCGGTGGGTGCCGTTTGCGTTGCCATTTAGCGCGTTTTGTGCAGCCGGACTCCGAAGGCCTTGCCCTCCGCGAGTGCGGCTAGCTTTTCTTGCCGGCTCAATTGCTTGAACCGGGCCTCCAAACTCTTGGCTTGCGATGAGTCTTCCGCTCGCATCCAGCCGACCAGGCGCACCGGCAGGCGGGACCGCGTGTATTTGGCGGCGCGGCCGTCGAGATGCGATTGAACCCGCCGGTCCAGGTTATCCGTCCAGCCGGTGTAGAGCGAGCCGTCCCGGCACGAGAGAATGTAGACGAACATATTTTCGTGAAAGCACTTTCATGAACATTGGCCGCATTCTTTCCGCGAGCGCGATCCTCGCGCTGACCGTTGTCTCCGCTTCCGCCAAGCCCGCCGCCGATTCGCGCATTGCGGCGATGGTCAGCGCGGTTTCCGCCTCGGACTTACGAGCGTACGATATGCACTTGGTGGACTGTTACACGCGCAACGATTTTTCGGAGACGATGAACTCGCCGACGCGGGGCGTTTTTGCGGCGCGCGATTGGATCAAAGCGCAGTTCGACGCCGCGGCGGCAAGGAGCGGCGGGCGAATGACCGTCGCGCTCGACACCTATCTGCAGGACAAGACTCCGCGCACACCACGCCCGGTCACCGAATCGAGCATCATCGCGACGCTGCGCGGCGACGAGCCCGGGCCGACGTACGTGATGTCCAGCCACTATGACGATTGCGACGGCGACTGTACGGACGGCGTAGGACAAGCGCCCGGAGCCGACGACAACGGCTCGGGAACATCGGCCGTGCTGGAATCGGCCAAAGTTATGGCGGCGCAGCAGTTTCACGGGACGATTATCTTTGCCGTTTTCGATGGCGAAGAGCTCAACCTCTGGGGCTCGGATCATTTCGCGCGCGAGCTGAAAGCAGCCCAGACGAACGTTGTTGCGGATCTCAACAACGACATCATCGGCACGTCGAACGCGCCGGCCGGATCGCCCGATCGCCACGCCGTCCGCGTTTTCAGTCAAAGCGTTCCCGACGACGCGAAAATCAGCGCCGTCAACGCCGCGGGCTCCGAGGACGACTCGCCATCACGCGAGATCGCGCGGTTCGTCAAGAACGTCACCGAACAGTACGTCCCGCCGATGACGGCGACACTCATCTACCGCGCCGACCGCTTTCGCCGCGGCGGCGATCAAGAGTCGTTCACGGCGCAGGGCTTTCCGGCGATCCGCTTCGTTGAAATTCACGAAGATTTCCGGCATCAACACCAAAACGTACGCGTCGAAAACGGCGTCCAGTATGGCGACTTACCGCAATACAACGATTGGAATTATCTGGCCAACGTCACGCGCATGAACGTCGCCGCGCTAGCGGCTCTCGCGCTCGGGCCGGATCAGCCGGGCACGGTTCAAATCATGATCGACCGGCTCACCAACGACTCGACCTTGCGCTGGAAGGCCGCCGCCCGCGCGGCCAGCTATGAAATCGTGTGGCGCGATACAACTGCGCCGCTATGGCAGCACGCCAAAAATGTCGGCAACGTGACGCAAGCGACGGTTCCGGTCAGCAAAGACAACTATATCTTGGGAGTGCGCTCGGTTGACGCGAACGGGTTAGTTAGCCCGGCTGTCTATCCGGTGGCTGTGCGTCAGTAATCAACGGCGCATCCCCCGCATGATTTTGCCTTCGGTATTCAGGTAATAGCGCGAGCCGTCGAACCGCAGCGGCTCGGCGAACATCAAATACAGATACTTGAAGTTTTCTGAAAACGAGTAAGCCGGGAAATAATCGCCTTGCGTCATTGGACGCGTCCGCACGTCGGTGAGGACCGTATAGCCGCGCGGCGTGCGGCAATTCCGGCGCAGCGCTTGGAAATATTGATACGCTGTTACGCGATATTTCGGATCCTTGGTCAGAAACCACAGGTCGAACGACGAGTTCGGATACTCCGGGCGCAGCCAATGGCGCGGGCTGACGATCGAAAGGTCGGCGTAGTTGATGACTTCTGGAATAAGCTCGTATTTGTCGAGCGCGGCGGTCCAAGAATCGTAGAATGCCGCCCCGACGTCGCGGTTGCCGCCCTTGGCGACTAGTCCGGCGTAGAACGCAGCCAGCTCCGACGTCGTCGTATCTCCGGTCGGCGCGCCGGTTTTATAGTTGACCGTTTTGAACCAGAGATTTTCGGAGACGCGCGTCACTTTGTTCTTGATGATTGCGTCGGTCAGCATGCGGTACCAGTCGCGCGGTTGCGTGAGGTTCAGCATTTGCCAACCGCCCCAGAGATATTCGTAAAACGAGTCGACCGGTTCGTCGGGCGCGACGTCGTCGGTGTCGATGAACTCGCCCTTCTCCACGTCGAAGGTCGTGCCGAGCAGATCGAGCTCCGAGCGTTTGGCGATAACGGCTTCGTAAGCTTTCATGGAGGCCTGAACATATTTTGGCTGGCCCGTCAGCCGCGTAAGGTCGCCGAACTCCAAAATGTTCGAACCGATCTCCGCGAGCACCATCTTCGGTTCACGCACCGCGCCCGTCTTCAAGTTCGCGTAGCGGTAGGGCGCGCCGGTGGGCGATTTCGTGAAGCAGACGAGCAAACGATCCACGAGATCGCGGGCACCGTCGGCCAAGAACCGCTCGCCGGTTGCGTAATATCCGGTCAGTAATCCGGCAACCATGCGAATCACGGCTTCAAACATTTGCACGTCGCCGTCTACGTCGAAATCGAGGTGCGAGCGAAGCCACGCGAGGCACGACCCGAGTTCGTCATCCAGCCCCATGACGTAAAGCGTATCCATGGCTTCGATGATCGAGAGTCCGAACGAGTGGTTCTTCAGGAAGAAATTCGCCGGCTTGCCGCTGATCGGGCGATACTCGTCGTAACCCCAAGCGATGTATTTATAACCGTGCCAGGCGTGTAAAAACTCGTCGCGCACCTGCGCAGCGATCGCTTTCGGCGATGGCATTGAGGAGACGGCTGCAAGATCTACAGGCAAGAGAGTCGCGGCGGCGGTCGTGGCCAAAAAACTTCGTCTTCGCATCAACAGGGGAGAGACTCCTCGATCGCGCTCAGTGTCTCGTCGACGTCGGCCTCGCTGTGCGCCGTCGAAAGAAACATCACTTCATTTTGCGACGGCGGCAGCAAGATGTGGCGCTCGAGCATCGCACGGTAATAGGCGGCGTAGCGTTCGCGGTCGCTTTCGCGCGCCTCGTCGTAATCTCGCACCGGCGGTCCGTTGCGAAACATGAAATCAACGATCGATTCGGATTGAACGACATTGTAGGCGAGTTGGCGCCGCGCAAAAATTGCGCGAATCCCGGACGCGAGCCGTTCTGCTAGCGCGCGCACGCGGGTGAAATACTCCGGATGCGCCTCGAGTTCGTCCAGCACACGGTGCGCGACCGCAATCGAAAACGGATTGCCCGCGTGCGTTCCGCCGGTAAATACGGGCCCTTCCGGCGCAAGCACGTTCATTACGTCCGCGCGCCCGCCGAACGCCGCAATCGGAAATCCGCCGCCCAGCACCTTGCCGATCGTAGTGACATCGGGCTTTATGCCATATGCATCTTGCGCTCCGCCCATGCCGGCACGCGGCCACGAGATGATTTCATCGAAGATCAGCAACGCGCCGGCGTTATCCGCGCACGCGCGCAAGCCCGCCAGAAATTCGGCGCGCGCCGGGACCAAGCCCATGTTGGCGCAGACCGGCTCGACGATCATTGCCGCAAGTTCGCGTTCGCGCCCGCGAAGCGCACGCGCCACGCTTTCGAGATCGTTGTAACGCGCGACGGCGACGTCTTGCATCACGCCTTCGGGAATGCCGCTGCGTCCCGTCTCCGCCGTCTGCGCCGACGCGCCCGCGCTGAAAAGTGCGGCGTCGAAGTGTCCGTGATAGTTTCCGGCAAACCGCACGATGAGATTGCGCCCGGTGAAAGCACGCGCCACCCGGATCGCGCTCATCGTCGCTTCGCTTCCGGTGGTTGTGAAACGGACGCGTTCCATCGAAGGAATATGCGCGCATAGGCGCCGCGCAAGCAGCTCTTCTTCCGCGTGCGTCGATCCGAAAAGCACGCCGCGCGCCGCGAGCTCGTCGAGTCCGGCCGTCAGCGCGGAATGATTGTAGCCGAAAAAGAGCGGGCCGTAGCCCATGACGTAGTCGACGTAGCGCTCGCCGTTCTCATCGAACGCGTAGGCGCCGTCGCCGCGGCTTTGCACGAACGGTTTTTCGCCGACGGACCAGCCCGAGCGCACGGGCGAGCTGCATCCGCCCGCGAGCGTGTTGTGCACTTAAGCCGGCGCGAGGTGTTTGGAGAAAAACTCTTGGAGTTCGTTGACCGCGCGTTCGACCTCGAACGGCAGCACGCGCGCGCCGTCGGCGTGCGCTTGCGCGTTGCCGGTATAACAGCGATCGCCATACGCCGCGACTGCGAAGCGAGGGCGGCCCAACTGCTTGGCAAAACGCATCGTGAGCATCGCGCCGCCGTCGGTTTCGCTGGCAATCAGCACGACCGCGCGCGCGTGAGCCGCCTGCAAGCGGTCGCGATGCGCGAGCGTGGATTTCGTGGCCGCTTCGCCCGGAAGGCGCTCGCTGACGATCGCGCCGCCGTTGGCAACGATCTCTTCTTGCAGCGCGCGATGTTCGGGCGGATAGGTGACGCCCAATCCGGTTCCCACGAAAGCCACCGTCGGGATACCGGCATCGAGCGCGCCGCGGTGCGCTGCGGCGTCAATTCCAAGAGCGAGGCCGCTGACGATCGGCTCGCCCAGGCGGCCCGAAAACTCGCGCGCAAATCGCCGCGCTTGTTCGGGCGGCGTACGCGTGCCGATCACGGCGATGCCGCGGGCGGGCAGATTCCCGCGCACGCTCAAAAAAGCCGGCGGATCGTCGAGCTCGCGCAAGCTCGCCGGATAGCGCGGATCGGCGATCGTCACGAACGAGGCCCCGAAAGCCGCCAGGGTGTGCGCGGCCTCGCGCGCCTGCCGCCGGGCGTGAGCCACGCGGCGGCCGGCATCCGATTCCAGCCACTCCTTTAATGATGAATCCTCACCGCGCGCGAGCGACCGCAGACGGCGCGACGGGACGTGCATGTAGGCCGCGCTAAGCAAGGCGAGCTGCTCGTGCGACATCTCTCGCATAAGGCCAGAGGCTTCGGAACGCGAACCCCTGGGCCATGCCGCATCTCGAAATGGCGATCGGGCCGCAAAGCAATATCGCCGAGTTGGTCCGGGATCTGCCCATCGCGGCCGAGGTGCTGGGGAAATTCGGCCTGCACTGCGCCGGCTGCGGCGTCAACAAGTACGAAACGATCGAGCAGGGCGCCAAAGCCCACGGCCTTCGCATCGAGCCGATCATCGCTGCTCTCGTGCAGGCCCGGCTTTCGGGTTTCGTGCCGAACATCAGCAACGAAGATCGCATTCCGCTGCGCCGCGCGCCGGGCGAATTCAAACGGCACGGCAAGATTTCGCACGTCGTGCCGATCATGTCGGGCAAAGGCGGCGTCGGAAAGTCGCTCGTCACCGCGTTGATCGCGCTCGGGCTGCGTCGCCGGAATCTGCGCGTCGGCATTCTCGACGCCGACATCACCGGGCCGTCCATTCCAAAACTCTTCGGCTTACGCACGCCGCTGTTGCTCGAAGTCGATCCAAACGCCAAACCCGTTCCGCAAGGCGCGAGCGCGCCGCCGCTCATGGTGCCCGCGCAATCGCGCACGGCGATCGAAATCGTCAGTTCGAATCTGCTCACCGATCAGGAAGATACCGCGATGATTTGGCGCGGTCCGATTCTGTCGGGCGTTATCCGTCAGTTTTACGAGCAAGTGCTGTGGAGCGATCTGGACTATCTACTGATCGATCTACCGCCGGGGACGTCGGACGCGCCGCTTACGGTTTTACAGTCGCTGGCAATCGACGGCGTCATCCTGGTGACGATGCCGCAAGCGCTCGCGACGATGATCGTGCGCAAAGCCGCGAACCTCGTTCATCAGTTGAAGAAACCGATACTCGGCGTGGTTGAAAACATGTCGTACTTCGTCGCGCCCGACACGGGAAACACATACGAAATCTTCGGTCCGTCTTATGCGGAGCGCGTCGCTGAGCTCGCGAAAGCGCCGCTGCTGGCGCGCATTCCCATCGATCCGGAAAAAGCTCGGCTCGCTGACGAAGGCCGCGTCGAAGAGATCGACGATCCTATCTGCGACCAACTTGCCGGCGCGCTACTCGAAGCGATCGAGGCGCATCCCAGGCCGAAGGAAACGATCTCGATTATTTAGTTTTGGCGGCGGAAGCGACCGCGTCGACAACCGCCGGCGCAACCGGCAGGGCTGGGTTCGTGTAGCCGGCGATGATCGCGGCCTGACTCGAAACGTCCGGTGAGATCTTGAGCACGTGATTCATGCCCGGCACGACGACCAGGCTCGCGCGGGGATCGCCGCTCTTGAGCGCTTGCGCATCGGCCATAGTGACCTGTACGTCGGCGGTACCTTGCACGATCGTCGCGGGAATTTTCAGCTTACCTATCTCGACGGCGGGATCGTACTTGAACCATGAAATCAGATAGGGCTGTACCGAGGCGTGAAAGAGCGACTGCAGTTCGGGCGGTAGCGCGCCGGTGTAAACCTTGCCCGCGTTCAGTTGAGCGATGATCGTATCGGCTTGTGCCAACAACTCGGGCGTCAGTGCCGGACGCAACTGCTCGCGAATAACCGTCGACGCCGGCCGCCCGGCGCCCTCAAGCGAAACGTACGCTGCCACTGCGGCGCGCTGCGCCGCGATCATGCCGATCAGCGAGCCTTCACTATGGCCGGCAATACTGATGTGCGCGAATCGCGGATCGCGCGCGAGGAGCGCCACCCAACCGGCCGCATCGTCGATGTACGTATCGAAGCGAATATCTTTTTCGGCCGTCATCGCCGCGGCGCTCGCCGCAATGCCGCGCTTGTCGTAACGCAACGACGCGATGCCCCGCGCCGCGAGCGCCGAGGCGACCATCTTCAGCGAATCGTTTTTCCCGGGGAGCAGCGGATTGTTGCCGTCGCGATCCGTCGGCCCGGAACCGGCAATCAGCAGCACGACCGGCGAAACCTTCGCGGCCGGCACCATGGCCGTTCCAAAGATCGATCCGGTCGCTGTGTGCAGAACGAGCGCCGATTCAGCGGCGGCAAATGCCGGCAGCGGGATCGCACACGCGGCGGCGGCGCCGCCGGTTAGAGCAAGAAACTTAGAGCGTTCGATCTTCTGCATAAACGATTTCTCCGTCGCACCAAGTGGACAAAACGCGGCAGTCCGTAAACGCCGCGCCGCCGAGCGGATCCTTATCGAGCATGACGAGATCCGCCGCATACCCTTCGGCGAGTAAACCCGTCCGCTCTTCTGCGTGTCCCAGCCGCGCAGCATTAAACGTATACATCGTCAGCGCAGATTCCGGGGAGAGGCGCTCGCCGGCCTCGTGGTGTGAGATCGCCGCTTGCATACCTTGCAAAGGATCTAATTCACAGACCGGGCTGTCGTCACCGCCGCAAAGCACGCCGCCGGCCTGCTCGATGCGGCCGAGGGCGTTCATCGACCGCATGCGCTGCGTTCCTAAACGCTGCTCGTACATTCCGCCCGAACCGCCCCACAGCAAATCGAACTGCGGCTGCATCGAAAGGTAGATACCCAGCCGCGCGCAGCGTTCGATCTGCTCGTCGCGCGCGATCTCGAAGTGTTCGATGAAATGCCGGCAGCCGTTCGCACTCGGCTTGCCGTTCAAGACACGCTCCCAAGCCGCGACGGCCTGCTCGATCGCGCGATCGCCGATCGCATGCACGCCGGCCGAAATGCCGAGCGTTTCGGCCGCGGAAAAATAGTCGTAAACCTGCGCGTCGTTGAAGCGCAAATCGCCGCTCCCGCCCTTGCCACCGGAAAGAAACGGTTCGCTTACCGCGGCGGTGCAGCTGCCGATCGAACCGTCCAAGAACACGTCTCCGCCGATAAAAGGCAACCCGAGTTCTTTCGCCAGCTGCGGGTCTGGCTCGCAAACCTTCGGATACCACTTGGCTTCGGGCAGATCGCGCAGCGCCGCAATTTCGGCCGCATACTCATCGCGCGCGAAGCCGACGAACTGCGCATGCAAATGCAAACATCCACGCGACAACGCGACTTCGACGGCGCGCGCCTCGGCGGCTCGCTTGGCACCGTGCGGCAGCACCGCCATAAATGCCGACTGCGCGCGCCAGTTCGCTTCGAGGAAGAGCTTGCCGCTCGGTTCTCCCGCGGCGTTTTTTTCAATGCCGGTCGTTTCCGCGGGCAGGTTCAGCCACGCAAACGTTTTTCGGTTCACGATGCACGAATGTCCGTCGATGCGGACCAGCATCGCAAAGCTATCGGCAAACTCAGCGGCAAGCGGCGCTGCATCGGCGGTGCGGCCGTCGCGCCACGCGCTTTCGTCGTACTGGCCCGCCAGTACGAAACTCTCGCGCGGCAACCCGCGCACCGCGGCAGCGAATTCTTCATACGATCGCACGGCGGCGAAATTGCGCGCGCCCGTGAAATACCCCGTGTCCGTGAGGTGAACGTGGCAGTCCGCAAAGGCCGGCAAGATCGTCGCGCCGCCTAGATCGATCGACGCGACTCCGGCCCCGGCATCGGACGGATCCAAGGACGCGATCCGCCCGCCTTCCAAAACGAGACCATCATGGCGGGAATAGGCGCGCGCGCGCGGATCGTAACGGTAGACGCGCGCGTTTTTTAAGACGAGGGCCGTGTCGAGAGCCAAGCCGTTAGGTCCGTCTTGCGGCCGGCGTATGTGCCGCCGCGCAGCTCACCGCGAAGTTCGCCAAAGGTGCCGAACGCCTCGGCAAACGCGTCGTGCTTGTGAATCGATTCGTAGTTGACTTGAGAGGCGCTGATGAACGTCCCGTCCGGAAAATCCTCATACATCTCGAGCGCTCCCGCCAAAATCCCGCGCACGACGTCTTCGACGAACTTCGGATTGTGATGCGCCTTGTTCACCACGAAAAACTCGTCCGGCCGTTTGAGCAGATCGTACGTTTCGCTCGACATCGCGCTCTCGACGATCTCAACCAGATCTTCCACCGTGGGCATCTCTTGCGAAAGCGCGCCGATGAGGACGCTGCCGCGCCCGCGCTGGTTATGCGTGGCAACGGGAAGCGCTTCGAGCGCGCGCCGCGCGTCGTTTTCGGAAAAGCCGGCTTCGCGCAGATCGGAAAAGCTTTGCTCGCGGACCATGGCCTGCGCGCACGGGCACGCCGTCATGCCCTCGGCTTCGATCCCGATCGCGCGGCGAACGCCGGCGGCGTCGGCGTGCGCGATGCCCGTCAGCGTGTACGTTTCCTCGCCGCGCTTTCCGCTCACCGGCGTCCACCGTTCGAGCGCAAAGTCGGCGCGCAGCCGCACGTCGGCGCGCACGGCGCGTTGCGTCCGCACGATCTCCCGCGCGATCGCCTCGACCAAACTCTCCATGCGCGCCGGCGCATCGGCCCGCGCGAGCACTTCAAGCGCCGCTTCTTCCAAAATTTCGTGAAACCGCGACATATGTACGCCGGCTTTATCCGTCGCAAGGTCGGCGACCATTGTGAACTCGCCGTTGAAAACTTGTTCGCGGCCCGCCACGTTCAGCCGCACGATCCGGCGCACGCGTGAGACGCCGACGCGATCGAGCGAGAGCTTCACGTCGGGCGTTTCTTCCTGGCGGTTCGCATCGAAGTGCAGCGAGCGAGCGCGCGGGTGTATGCCGTTCGATTTCAGGGACGCCGCGAGCTGCGCGAACTGCGGCGCGATTTCGGCAAGCGGCACCAGATTGTAGGGACGCTGCGCGAGCGCTGGATGCACGTAATCGTCGCCGGCCGCCAACAGGTCGATATCGATCGCCCGGGCGGCCAGGTGCCGTTTGCCCGGACGTCCCACCGCAACTTCGACGCCGCGCGCCAATTCCTGAAAACTATCGCGATCGAGTTCGGTCTCCAGTTCGGCCGCTACGTTCAAAAACGGCGGGCCCTCGGCGCCTTCCGCGGGGGCGCTTTCAAAAAATGACGAAACCGCCACGACGCGGCTTCTGCGGCGAAGCCGCTGCAGAGCTGCCAGAATGTTGGCCTGCCGGTCGCCGAGGTTCGAGCCGATGCCGACGTGGACGCGCACGCAGCAGTACTTAGGGACGAGGAGAGTAATCGCATGCACAACCGGCGCAACGTTGCCCCTTCCGAACGGTGGCTCTCGCTCGGGGCCGGAATGCTGATGGGCGCTGCCGCGGCTCACCTGCTCTACCGCGCCGCCACCGGTTACTGCACGATCTACGCCGCCCTCGGAATCGCGTCGGTGCCGGACGGCCAAACTCACAATCGCAATGCGAGCGTTCCTTACGGCACGGGCGTGCGCGTCGAGGAGACGATCGCGATCGAGATGCCCGCCGCCGGGCTCTACGCGTTTTGGCGTCGTCTGGAGACGCTGCCGCAATTCATGCATCACCTGGACGACGTCACCGTGCTGACGCCGACGCGATCTCGCTGGCGCGTCCACGCGCCGGCCGGAAAGCTCCTTTCGTGGGAAGCCGAGATCATCAACGATGTGCCGGACGAACTCATCGGCTGGCGTTCGCTGCCCGGTTCGGCGATCAATCACGCCGGATCGGTCCACTTCGATCAGCGCGGGAGCGTCACCGACGTGCGCGTCGTTCTTGAATACGTACCGCTCGCGCGATTCGGGGCGTCGATTGCAAAACTCTTGGGTGAAGAACCGCAAAAGCAAATCGCCGAAGATTTGCAGCGCTTCAAGTCGATCGTGGAACGCGGGGAAATCTGCGCGTCATAGCCGGGTCGGGGCCGGCGCTGCTCTTCGATTCACCAATTCACGTCTTGAGAGCCGCTTCGCCGGACGAAGCATGGAACGCGCTCGACGCCGCCGGTGCGGCACTTTCAGCAGGCTACTACATCGCCGGGTTCCTTTCTTACGAACTGGGCGCAACCAGCCTGGGCGTTTACGATGCGCCCAAGACGATCGATCTCGACTCGGGGTCACGCGAATTTCGCATGACGCCGCCCGTGCCGCGCATTGCACGAAGCGAGTACGACGAAGCCATCGGCGCGATTCGATCGGCCATACGCGACGGTGAAGTCTATCAAGTGAACTATACGCTGCCCTTCGACTTCTCGTTTTCGGGCGAGCCGTTCGATGCATACTGTCTGCTGGCAAAGCAAAGCGAAGCTCGCTACTGCGCCTACGTGGAAGACGGCGATCGCGCCCTGCTTTCGTTTTCGCCGGAGCTCTTCTTACAATTTGACGGCGCCCGCCTGGTCACCAAACCGATGAAAGGGACGGCGCCCCCGGCAGCGGCCGCCGAGTTGGAAAACGCCAAGAATCGCGCGGAGCACGTGATGATCGTGGATCTGCTGCGCAACGACTTGCATAAGATCTGCGCGGACGTGAGCGTTGACGAACTCTTTTCGGTCGAGCGCTACCCGACGTTTGCGACGATGACGTCCACGATTTCAGGAACGCTTGCGCCCGAGCGGAGTCTGAGCGAGATATTCCGCGCGACTTTTCCGTGCGGCAGCGTCACCGGTGCGCCCAAACGCGCGGCGATGGCGCACATTGCGCGCTTCGAACCGCAAACCCGTGAAGTGTACACCGGAAGCATCGGTTATCTGACGCCGGAACGACGCGGGTGGTGGAACGTCGCGATCCGCACGCTGCAGATCGATCGCGCGCAGGGCGCGGGCCGTTTGGATGCCGGCGGAGGAATCGTCAGCGATTCGCAAGCCGCGGAAGAATGGAACGAGGTGGCGCTCAAAACCGCTTTCCTCAAACCTGCTCTAGAGACTTTTGCGTGTGTGGAAACGTTGCGGTGCGGACCGCGCCCGAGCGACGTCAGCGCGCATCTCGAACGCTTGCGCGCAACAGCAGAACATTTCGCGATCACGTTCGACGAGACGGAGCTGCGCCGCAAATTGGAAGAGATCAATGCGCGCGGACTGCCTACGCTGGTTCGAATCCGTCTGCTGCTTGACGGAACGGCGGAGGTCGCGACCGAGCCACTGCGGGAGCGCCCGGACCGGATCGCGATCCGCGTTTCGGACGAACGAGTCTGGTCCGGCGATGCGATGCTCAAGTACAAGACGTCTTGGCGCCCCGCTCACGACGCGGCCGCTGAGTGCGCGCAGCGCTCGGGATGTTTCGATGCGCTGCTGCAAAACGAACGCGACGAGTTGACCGAAGGATCGCGGACCAATCTCTTCGTCCGGATCGGCGGAACGCTGTATACGCCGCCGCTGGGCAGCGGCGTTCTGCCCGGCGTCCTTCGCCACGCTATGGTTTCGCACGGCGATGCCGTCGAACGGGTGATGTATGAAAACGACTTACGTTCTGCAGACGAGGTATTCGTGGGAAACTCGGCGCGCGGATTACTGAAAGCCGAGCTGGTAAGCGATCGCAATCGTGTCTGAAGGTTCGCTCTATCCGTACGTTCTCCAGCCCAAACTCGCGCCGGCGATTTGGGGCGGCAGCGATTTGGTCAAGGAGTTCGGCAAAGACGGCGATCCGACCGCGAAAATCGGCGAGAGCTGGGAGTGCTGGGATGAAAATCCCGTGACGAACGGGCCGCTCGCGGGGCAAACTGTCGCGCAGTTGCGCGCATCACTCGGCCCTAAACTGCTGGCTTCGATCGATCCGTCACGCATTTTTCCTATCCTTACGAAGATCATCGACGCCTGCGATTCACTTTCGGTGCAGGTGCATCCCGACGACGCCTACGCGCAGCGCGTCGAACATCAACCCAACGGCAAGACCGAATGCTGGTATGTCTTGCAAGCCAAACCGGGCGCGGAGCTCGTGATGGGCTGGACACGCGACACGACGCGTGAAGAGTACGAGCAGCGCGTCGCCGACGGATCGCTCGGAGACATTTTGCGCCGCGTACCAATCGAAGCGGGCGATGCGTTTTATATCCCCGCCGGAACGCTGCACGCAATCGGAGCGGGCATCGTCATCTTCGAGACGCAGCAGGCCAGCGATTTGACCTACCGCATCTTCGACTGGAACCGCGTCGGACCCGACGGCAAGCCGCGCGAGCTGCACGTGCAAAAAGCGGGCGACGTCTTGAACTATAAGGCCGGAACGTCAGGTGCGCTTTCCGAGCTCGCCTACGCCTACGAGGGCTTTGCGCGGACGGCGCTGATCGCCGATTCGCACTTCATCGTGGAGCGCGTCACCGCGACCGAAACGCCGGCCTCAATGGGAACGCACGACCGTCCGCTCATCGTCATGACGCTCGAAGACGAACTCGAGCTCGCCTGCGATGACGGGAGCGCGCACTTGCACCGTTACCAAACAGCGCTCATTCCGGCCGCCGCGCAGGCCGTGCGCATCTCCGGCAACACAACCGCGTCGCCTTTCCTGTTGGTCACGCCGCCCGCGTCGGCAGAAACCATGAAGCAGCGCCTGCACGACGCGGGCGTCGCGCAGCCGGTCATCGAGCAGTTTCTCGCGCAGTTCGCCGCTAGCTGAAACGGCGGATTCGCGCGCGCAACTCCTCGCCCGCATCGAGCGCATCTTGCGGCACCAGCGGGCGCGGATCCGGCCGTAAGCGCGCGATATCCCAGCGCTGCTCGGGTTGCGTTCCAAAATAGCCGTCGCGCAATGCGGCTTCCGCATGCGTCATGATGTGGTCAGCGTCGACCGGAACGCGGTAGCGGGCCGCGAGTTTCGCCGCCACCAAGCACAAAGCGTCGATCAGCTCCGGCGTGAGCGGATACGGGCCGAAGTCATCGGGCCTGGAGCCTTGCATGCCCATGACCGAAATTCCGAGCGCAAACGAATTCCGCTTGCGCGTGTGGGCTGCGTATGGCTCCGCGGGTGCATCGTACACACTGCGCATGTTTTCGCGAACGTCGTGGGTGTTGACGACGATGATCTCGCCGTCATCGTCCAGCGCCACGCAAAAATGGTAGGCCGGAAAAACCGACCGGTAGTCGTGCGCGGACCAATGGATGTAAATGTTGTCGATGCGGCCATCGGGCAAATCGGGCGCCCACTGCGTCAGCTTCCAGGACGGATACTCCACGACGTCGTCGTTCGACACGCGCGCGCCGGTGCACTACAGGATGACAAAATGCGTTCTTCGCTAAACCAAGAGTTGCAATGATCGGCAACTCTGCGCCCGTCCGCTGGCGCGGCGGCCTTGCTCCGGGACATGAGCGGCGCGACGGCGAGCTGTTCGCCGGCGGCGTTTCCGCGGAAGAACTTGCCACGGCGTACGGCACGCCGGCACTTGTCATCGATTACGACGTCTTCGATGCGGCGATCGCACATTTCTTGCAGGCGTGCGCTCCGCACGCGATCGACATTGCCTATGCCGGCAAAGCGCTGCTGCTCGTCGCGCTCGCCCGTCACTTAAAACATACGCCTCTGCACCTGGACGTCTGTTCGCTCGGAGAACTCGCCACGGCGGAACGCGCTGCGTTTCCGCCGGACCGGATCGCTTTTCACGGCTGCGGAAAAACCGCCGAGGAACTTGACGCAGCCGCCGAAGGGCGCGTCGCGCGCGTGATCGTCGATAACCTCGAAGAGCTGCGGCGCCTGGCAAGCCGTTCCGGCGGCGCGAAGATCCCCGTGCTGCTGCGCATCAACTCCGGGATCGAAGCGCACACGCACGAATTCGTGCGCACGGGTGGCGCGCGCACGAAGTTCGGCTTCGATGCGGCCGCTCTGCCGGCCGCCCTGGAGACGCTCAAGAAATCGCCGGGCTTACACTTTGAGGGCCTGCACTCGCACATCGGCTCGCAAATCTACGACACGCAAGCGTTCGCCGAAAACACGCATGCGCTCATGGAGCGAGCTGCTTTTGCCGCGGCCGCCGGCTTTGTGACCGAACGCATCGTCGTGGGCGGCGGTTTCGGCGTTTCGATGCATCCCGACGAGCCCGACACGTTCGATGCCGACAAGACGCTCGCCGAGATCGCAAACGCTGCGCGAAAAGACGCCAAGCGCTGGAACATTCCGCTTCCCCAGATCGGCGTCGAGCCCGGCCGCGCCCTCATCGCGCAGGCCGGCACGACGATCTATCGCGTCATGTCGGCCAAACGCGAATCGGGCAAGCCGTTCGTCATCGTCGACGGCGGCATCTATGAGAATCCACGCCCCGCGCTTTATGGTGCGTACCATCATACGTACGCCGCTCGTGAAAGCGGGCCGCCGCAGGAAACCGTTCTGTGCGGCCGTTCCTGTGAAAACGACGAGCTCGGCACCGCACGCTTGCCGGCGAACCTGGCCGAGGGCGATCTGATCGCGATGTGCACGACCGGGGCATATACGTACAGCATGGCGGGAAATTACAATCGCTTCCCGCGCCCGGCGGTCGTCGCCGTGCGCGGCGGAACACACACGCTCATCGCGAAGCGCGAAAGCATCGACGACATCTTGCGGAGCGACTGTGATGAATAAAGTGATGGCAACGTTGGTCCTTGTTCTCGTCATCGGTGCAATGCCCGTGCGCGCGGCCGATATGTCGTCCGTCGCGACGCTGGCGAAGCCCGCGCCCGGCGGCGCGCCTTGGAAAGCGGCGCAGATTGCGGCGCTGCATCGCACGATCGAAAAACTGCTGGCCGCGCCCACGCTGCGCGGCGCGCAGGTCGGGCTGGTCGCAATCGATACGGTGCGCAGGACACCGATCTACTCGCAAAACGCCGACCAGGAATTCATGCCGGCTTCGAACTTTAAACTGCTGGTGGGTTCCGCCGCGCTAAAGATCCTGGGCACCGGCTTTTCCTACGAGACGACGGTCGCTTCCGACGGTCCGCCGGTCAACGGAACGGTCCCGGGAAATATCTATTTGCGCGGCGGCGGCGATGCGTTATTGACGGCAAAGGATCTCGACGACGCGGCCGCGGCCGTGGCCGCGCAAGGCGTAACCGCCGTCTCGCGCGGCGTTATCACCGATCCCTCGCGCTACGACTCGGTCCGCTACGGCTACGGCTGGTCGTGGGACGATCTTCCTTTTTACTATGCGCCGGTCGTGAGTGCGCTCGAGCTGGAGGATGGAATCGTTCACGTCTATTTTTCACCCGGCGCGGCAGCGGGCTCTCCCGCCGTCCTCCGTGTCGAGCCGAAGAGCAGCGCGTTCGCGGTCGAAAATCTCCTCGTTACGGGCGCTCCCAAATCGAAGGATACATCGGAGATCGTGCGGCCTTGGAATCTTCCCACCGTCATCGAGATCACCGGGAGCTATCCGCTGGGAGCCAAGGAATCCGGTGACGTGCGGCCCGCGGTCCCGGATCCCGAAGCCTACGCCGGCGACGTCTTTTTCAAGGCTCTCCAAGCGCACGGCGTCAGCATTACGCAGGCCCTGGGTCCGGGAAGCGGCAGAACCCCCGCCTACGCAACGATCTTATGGAGCAAGCATTCCGAAGCGATGCCGCAACTGCTCGCCGACTTCTGGTATCCCAGCGACAATTTGATGGGCGAAATGTTTTTGAAAGAGCTCGGCTACCGCCTGAAAGGCGCGCCGGGCACCGCCGAAAACGGAATCGCGCTCGAGAATCAGTACTTGAAGTCGGCCGGCGTCGATCCCGCCACGGTCACGATCTCCGACGGTTCGGGACTCTCGCAATACGACCGCATCACGCCGCGCGACCTTCTGCTGATCCTGCAAAACGATTGGAACTCGCCGAACCGCGACGTGGTTCTCAACGCTTTGCCCGTAGCGGGTGTGCGCGGTTCGCTCAAGAGCTCATATAAAGGAACCGCCGCCGAAAACAACGTCTTTGCGAAGACCGGCAGCATCAGCCACGTGCGCACGATTTCCGGCTACATAAAAACCAAGACGCACGGCCCGGTCACATTTTCTTTCATGATTAACCAGTGGATGGGCGAAGATCAGCCGCACGGCGCAGCCGACCTCGCAACGCTGCGCGGCGCCGTTCTCGCCGCGCTCGCGTCGCAATAGCTTATGCTCGGCGCCAATTTCGAAAGCGAGATCCGCGAACAGCCCGATGTGTGGCGCGCGCTTGCGGCGTCGAATAAGGCCGAAACGCTCGCTCACGCCATTCGCGAACGCGACGTCGTGCTGCTGGGCAGCGGCAGTTCGCTCTTCATGGCGCAGCTTGGCGCGCTCGCGCTGCGCCGGCGCGGCATACGCGCGCACGCGCTGGCCGCAACCGAAGCGCCGCTGGACAACGTCGCGTACAGAAATGCGGCGATCATCGCCTGTTCGCAAAGTGGCAGGTCGGGAGACCTGCTCGAAGCGCTCGATGTGCTGCAGCCCAAGGATCTGATCGCAATCACCAATACGCCGGATTCGGAGCTCGGGCATCGCGCCAATCTCACCATCGATCTCGCCGCCGGTCCGGAGCTTGCCGTTCCGGCCAGCAAGAGCGTCAGCGCGACGGCCGCGATCCTACTCTGGGCCGCCGGATTGATGGCGGGCACGCACTCGCGCAGCGCCGGCAGTTTGACCGAAACCGCCGAGGACGTGCGCAGCTGGCTCGACGGGCCAGGCGTGGAGGCCGTGCACGAAGCGGCGCAACGCATCGCGCGGCGGCGCAGCGTCGTCATCGTGGCGGCGGGCTACGGGATTCCGGTTGCGCACGAGTTCGCGCTCAAACTCAAAGAGGCCAGCTACATTCACGCCGAGGGATTTTCGGCCGGCGAGTTCCGCCACGGAAGCGCGGCGATGCTCGACGCCACCTGCGCGATCATCGGAATCGTGGACGACGTCGCGCGTAACATCGTCAACGGCCCGATGCTGGAAGCTGCCCAGGCGGAGAGCCTACGCTACGTCATCGGCGGCCACATCGGTGACATTCCGCTGCTCGGTCCCGTTGTGGGAAGTGCCTTTAATACGCTGGCTTGGCTGGTCGCCGCGCAAATGGTTGCGCTCCACGTCGGCCGGGCGCGCTACGTTGAAAGCGACGCCCCGCGCGGGCTGGCCAAAACTTTGGAGGCCGGTTCACCGCGCAGGAGTTAAGGTCCTTAACCAGGGATTAATATAGCAGCGAACGCGCGTGGGACCACGCCGGTCGCTTTTCTTTTGTTATTTTGCCGGCGGAGCAGTCACGGGATGCGTACGAAGCAACGTGACGGGGCCGCCAGCAAGGAGAGCGGCGCATGACACATATACGACACCTGTGGCGGTGCACGGCTGCGGCAATAGCCGCGGCTATCCTCGTTGGAAGCTTCGCCATTCCGGTACCTGCCCTGGCGGCCAACACGGGCGCCATCGTCGGTACGGTCACGAACACTGCCACCGGCGCACCGATCGCCAACGTCGACGTCACGGCGGCTTCACCGGCTGCGACGGCGCGGACGAAGACGGACTCGCGCGGGTTCTACACGCTCCAAGCACTTTTTCCGGACACGTACACCGTCACGTATCAAATCAACGGTTACGCACCCATCGTCATACCCGGCGTTACGGTTCAGCAAGGACAGACCGTTTCGCTCAACGAGACGATGACGAACGCGTTGCGCACGATTGCGTCCGTCACCTCACGGGCCGCGGGCAATCTCGTGCAGCCGAACGTCACGTCAGACGTTTACAACGTCTCGGGAGCGCAGCTGAACGCGCTTTCGCTGGGAAACGACCTGCACAAAACACTGTACCAGTACGTGCAAGGCGTGCCGGGCGTCACGTCGACCGGCTTTCCCGCACAGCCGCGCATTCACGGCGGCAACATCACGGATATCGGTTATGAGTTCGATGGGATTCCGATCAAGGAGCGCATCACCGGCTTCTTCACGACGAACCTCTCAAACGTCGGCATCGCCAACGTCGAAGTCTACACCGGCGGACTCTCCGCAGGCGACGCCGCGAACGGTCTGGGAATCATCAACACGGTCGTGAAGTCGGGCACATATCCGGCGTTCGGCCAGGTCTCGTTCGGCATGAATCTGTACGGCCAGAACTCTCAACTGACCGCAGAGTTCGGCGGAGCCACTCCGAACCGGCGCTTCTCGTGGTACGGCGCGATCGACAAGACCGATCAGCTGAACTACTACAGCTCCGGCCTGACCTATCCGGCCGTCCTGATCGAAGGCTTAAACGGTCCGGGCCCGGTGAAGACGACCGACATCGTCGGGAATTTCCACTACCGGCCCAACAGCAAAGACGACTTCCAATTCCTGGTGCAAAACGGCATCGGCGATTTCATGTTCAACTACCTGATGGCGCGCGCGCCGGGTGAAGCGCCTCCGGTAACGGCGGTTCCATGTCCCGGCTATGTGTCGTCAACCGTGACGTACACGGGCGCGACCGGCGGAACGGCCCCGAACGGGCAACCTTGCCCCGAGGGCCTGTACTTCGGAACCGCGGCAAACAACAACGGCAACATTTGGCACCACTACTCGGGTATCGGCAAGCTTCAATGGAACCACATCATCAACGATCACTCGTTCTTCAGCTTCCGGGTTGCCGAGAATTTCAACCAGTACATCTTCGATCAACCGATCGTCGATGCAAACTTGCCGCAAGAAAACACGCCTGACTTCCGCGTGAGCGCGAACTGCCCACTCGAGCCGTATCTGCCGGGCACGCCGGTCGCAGCTGCCGGTCCGGGCCTCGGCGGCAGAGCATGTTTGCAGCAAGCCAACTGGCTGAGCACCGGATTCTACGGAGACCGGCGCTCGAATATGTGGCTGGCGTCGCTCGATTACACCGACGCCGTGAACGCCAACACGACGATCAAAGCCGGAATCGGCCAAGAATACGATATCAACCTCTACAATTATTACTACACGTTTTTCTTCAATCTCAACGGATCGTATCCGGCGAACAACTTCATCTCGAACTACCCGACTCACGTTCCAAACGCGTATGTCGATCTCTCACTGCGCAACAACAGATGGCTGGTTCAGCCCGGCTTGCGTTACCAGCGGATGTACTACGATTATCCGGGCGGCCCGCTCCAGGTCGGAATCTTGAACCCGACCTTCTCGGCGACGTACACGATGGGACCCAATGACGTCATCCGAGGATCGTACACGGATTCCACGACATTCGTCGGCAGCGGGTACGTCTATCGAATCGTTCCGCCCAACGCCCTCAATGGCGGCTCCGCAACCTCGCCGCCGGCCACGCCGTATAACCCGTCAGCGAATGGCTTCGCAGCCGATCCGACGCGTATCCACAGCGCCGATCTTCAGTGGGAGCATCAGTTCGATGCAAACACGTCGCTGAAGTTCGGACCGTGGATGAACAAAGCGACCAACACGTTCTATCTCTACCGGCCGCAAACGAGCGCCGACGGAGTGCTGCCAATCACGTTCGGCGCGCAAGTGCCGCAGAACGGCGGTATCCGGCAGGCGTTCGGCTTCGAGCTCGGAGTCAACCATGTCGACCCGCGACCGATCGGCGTGTCGTGGTGGCTCAGCGGAACGTACGACAACTTCTGGACGTCGATTACGTCGTCACTGGCGTCTTCATATAACGTCGCGCCGTTGCCGACGCCGATAGTCACGCGCGGAAACCTGATCCGCTCGGCGTTCGACCCGCTCTGGAGCGGCACGCTCACGGCGGATGTGCACTATAACAACTTCCACTTGATTCCGCTCATCTATTATCAGGGACCCTCGTACTCGAATATCGGCGTGCAGACGATCTGTACGATCGGTATCACGAGCAGCGCGAACACCTGCCTCAACACGTTCCACGGACAGGTGCAAGCGCCGCAGATCGGACAATCGGAGACCAGAACGCAAGGATACTGGGTGGTCAACACGAGCGCGCTCGTGCACCTCGGGCCCTCCCACGACTTCACGCTTGGTCTGCAAGTCCTGAATCTGTTCAACCAAACGCATGACCCGACCGGCGAATGTACGGCGACGCAGCTCGGAAGCACGCCGTCGCTTTACACGGGCTGCGGTCCATTCTGGCCCAACTCGCCGGCCTTGTCGCCCGGACCGTACCGCACGTACCAAGACTACTCGCAGACTGCGCAGCAGTTCGAGCTGTTCTTCGTCAAGCGCATTCCGTAAGCCGGAAGCGGCAGAAGCTCGGGGGCGGTGCGAAAGCATCGCCCCTTTCTTTTGTCGAAAACACCACGCATGACAGCCGCACTTCCGCTGCTCCTGGGCGCGCTGCTCGCGCAAGCAACTCCGGCGCCGCCGCCGATGCCGGCGGGCTTGGTCTATTACGGGAAGCCGGCCGCTAAACTCACGATCGTCTCGCGTCCGCTCGGATTCGATCCCGACGGAAATGCTCGCTGGCTGCTGGTGGCGCGTTTTCTCGACGCGCAGGGCAGACCGACCCGCATCATGACGGGCAGCGACCTGGATTGGCTCTCGCGCGACGGGTACGTGCAGTGGCAGACGCGCCTGCGGTTTGGCCAGCCCGCGGCCATTCTCAAAACGCATCGCAACGGACCGCTGAAGATCGTCGTGCGTTCGAATACGCCGAAGCTCGGCAGCGTAACGGTGACGACCGATACGCGCACGTGGACCGGATCGCGCGTTGTCGCGCAAGCGCTCGGTCCGCATGCGATCGAAGTCGGCTGGTTTCCGCAAGAGAACGTCCTGGCCCGCGTGGTGCGCATCGACAGTTTGGGAAGGCGCGCGATCATGAGCGTCATCGCCGGGCCGAGCTCGTCGTTTCGCGACACGACGGTCGAACCGGGCGCACGGTACAGCTATCTGCTCTACCGGAGCGGCTATCCGCCGGTGAAAACGGCTGCGGCTGTTACGCCGGCTGCAGCGCCGGCTACGTCGATCTCGGCGGCTTCGGGAAAAGGGATGTGGCTTTTCTTTACAACGAATCCGCTCGATCCGCTGTACTACAAACATCTCGATCCGCAAGCCATGGTCGACCAAGCCGTGCGCGCCGGTTTGCACTACGTCGAACTGCGCACGGCGTACGGCGCGTATTGGGAGATCACGCCCGAAGCGAAGAGCACCATCGATGCGATCATCGACGGCTTGGCGGCGCACGGCATTGGCACGATCGGGTGGACGGTTCCGCGCGACACGACGTTTGAAGATCTCCAAGCGAGCGTGCGCACCGCTTACTACCGCACGGCCAAAGGTACGCCCCTGACCGGACTGGCCGTCGACTTGGAACGCGGCGACGAATTCATGGGCGGCGACCCGCAAAAGTTAAATGCGCTGTGGTTATACATGCAGCATCTGCGCGAAGCGCTGGGGCCGAAATATTTGCTGGTCTCCACGGTTGAGGATCCTTACCTGGAGCATCTGGATCTCGCGAAATATCCGTACCGCCAAATCGCACAGTCCAGCGACGTGCTGCAGCCGATGGCGTACTGGCGCATGATGCGGCGCACGCCGACCACAGCGGCACAAGTGAAGGTGCTGCTGAGCGCGTCCTACGCAAAACTGATAGCGCTCAGCGGGCGCCGTCTGCCGGTAAGTATCGGCGGCCAAACGACGGCGGAGGGACGCAACGGCTATCCGCCCGCCGACGAGATCACCGCCTCGCTCGAGGTCAGTAAGGAAGTCGGCGCGATCGGCGAGTGTTTCTTCGCCTGGGACGGGACTCAGCCGTATCAGTGGGAGGCCCTGGCGGCGCACCCCTGGTGAATCTAACGGCGGCCCCGAGACGTTCTAGTCAATGATGAGCAACCAAACAGCGACCTTCGCGGCCGGATGCTTCTGGGGTGTCGAAGCGGCTTTCCGGCAGCTTCCGGGCGTGCTGGAAGTCACGAGCGGATACACGGGCGGACACACCGTCGCGCCGAGTTATCAAGACGTCTGCACCGGGCGCACCGGACACGCTGAGGCCGTGGAGATTCTCTACGATCCGCAACAGATTTCGTACGATGCGCTGCTCGACGCGTTCTGGAAGATCCACGATCCGACGACGGCCAACCGCCAAGGGCCCGACATCGGAACGCAATACCGCTCTGCGATTTTCACGCACGGCGACGAACAGCAGAAACTCGCCGCTGCGTCGCGGTCGCGCGAGCAAGGCAATCAATCCAAGCCCATCGTTACCGAAATCGTGGCTGCGGGTGAATTTTATCCGGCCGAAGAGTATCATCAGCGCTACTTCGAAAGAAATGGTGTCGCATGCCACATAGCACTATGACGCGCGCGGCGTTTGCCGCCAGCATCGCTTCTGCCGTCGGCGCATTGGCGCTTATGCGTTCTGCGCACGCGAGCGAAAGCTACGCGGTCACGCACACCGACGCCCAATGGCGGCAACTGCTCGGACCGGCGCGTTATCCGATCTTGCGCGAGAACGGGACCGAACCGCCGGGCAGCAGCCCGCTCAACGACGAGCACCGTTCGGGGACCTATTCGTGCGCCGCATGCGGGCTCGCGAACTTTTCTTCGAGGACCAAATACGATGCGGGCGAAGGCTGGCCGAGTTTTTGGGCCGCGCTTCCCGACGCGATTCGCACGCGCGCGGACTACGAGCTCGCCGATCCGCGCACCGAAGCGCACTGCCGCCGCTGCGGTTCGCACCTCGGACATATTTTTGACGACGGACCGCCGCCCACGGGAAAACGCTACTGCATCGACGGCTTGGCGCTCAAATTCGCGCCGGGAAAAGCCGCCTAGAGCGCGCCTTTGTTGGCGCGGGCCATGACGTCATTGAGTGTCAGGATTTCGATTTTTTCCGACTCGCGAATGTACGACCGGAACTCTTCGGAGAGATAGAACGCCACCAGTCCTGAAGTGAAGCCGCTTCCGCCGATAACGATGTACGCTTTATCGTAGCTCGGATTCTCGCGAAGCGCGTGCAAGAGTTTGATCACTTCGTACGGCACTTTTTCTTCGGCGCTGCCGGCGGTCTGCTGCCACTTCAACGAGACAAGAAAACGGGTTCCGTTTGGGCGCATGCCGACCAAATCGGCCCGGTGTTTTCCGCCGCCCGGTTTGGTACCGACGATGACCTGTTTTTCGACGGCGTAACTGTTGTTGAGCAGCACGGCTTCGACGCCCGCTTCGAGCGTGGAACCGGTCTTCGTGCCGACGCTGCCCGGGAAAAGCATCAGACGTTACGCATCGCCAGCATCTCGCGCGCGTCGTCGCGGTTGCCGTCGCAACTGATCCGGCGCGGCGCATCGAGGATCTTCACGTCAAATCCCAGCTCGCGGTAGAGGCGCAGAACGCGCTTTGTTGCCTGGTTTGAAGCAATCACCGGACCGGGGTGAGCCGCAAGTCGTTTGGCGAGCCTTCGCTGGTCGGCCCATGTGAAGCCGCCCGCGGCGTACGATGTGAATTCCACATCGTAGGGCGGATCGGCGTAGATGAAATCGTCGTCGCGGATATCGATCGCTTCAAAATCGCCCTGGACGATCTCATAGCGCGAAAGCGTGGCGCGATAGGGGAGAAAGTCTTTCGTGCATTCGACGTGCTTGTAGCGGCCAAAGGGGACGTTGAAAAAGCCGCGCGCGTTGAAGCGGCAGAGTCCGTTGTAGCCGGTGCGGTTGAGATAATAAAAGAGCGCGGCGGCCTCGGCCGTTTCGCCTTCGCCTTTGCGGATCAACTCGTTGAACCGGGCGCGGTTGTGCGCGTAGATCGCGCGGTCGTTTTTCAGCGAGACGCCGGCGGCGCGCAGATCCAAGCCGCGCTGCAGCCAGCGATAGAATGAAATCAGGTGCGGGTTGACGTCGCCCAGGAGCGCGCGGCGCGGCAGCAGTCCGAGTGTGACCGCCATCCCGCCGGCAAACGGCTCGACGTGCCGGCGCTCGCGGTGTCCGGCCCACGTTTCGAGCAAATGCGGGACGAGCCAGCGCTTCCCGCCGGCCCATTTTAACGGCGGGGAGAGCGCTGCGGAGGCGATCTCCTCGACTGCGACGGCCATGGCGCGATTATTGCCGGGCAGGGTGCCAGCTGCCTGTCACTCTGCGCCGGGCGTCTGCCGAAACTTTGCGAGCCGCAGGGCCGTTGGTCGCAAGGTAGAACGAGACTCGGCCGTGCCGACGTAGCTCAGTTGGTGGAGCAATAGTTTCGTAAACTATAGGCCGCCGGTTCGAGTCCGGCCGTCGGCTCCATGTGGAAAACGCAACACGATCTGTGTTGCGTTTTTTTTATTGTGCCATGCGTATGGCACTCTCGGGCACTACGATAGGCCCATGAAAAGATCTGTATGCAAACGAGATACATGCAACAACAAAGTCAAACGCAACGCTTCGTACTACTGTTCGCAGCGATGCCAGTTCGACTTTCTCTATGCAGAGTATGTGCGGAAATGGAAATCCGGCGAAATCGAAGGATCGAGGAGCAACTTCGACGGCCCAACGCACCGGGTCCGCCGGTACCTCCTGGAATCGAACGGCTACGCTTGCAGCATCTGCGGATGGGGCGAACGGAACCCAAGAACGGGCCGCGTTCCTCTACACGTCGACCACATAGATGGGAACGCCCGAAACAATCGGCCCGAGAACCTGCGCCTTCTCTGTCCGAATCATCATTCGCTCACCGAAACCTTTGGCAACGCCAATAAGGGGAACGGACGCGCGCTTCGGCGTGCGCGGTACATCAAGGGAATCGACGGAGTTCACTTCTCGCCGCTGATCTTGCCCCGTTGGCGCGCTCCGTTTAAGGCTGGTACACGAACTTCTGCACAAAAGCGGTTGCGGGCGCCGTTGCGGTAGGTCGCGTTCCCCATACCACCCATATATCGCCCGTTTTCGGGTCGATCGCGACCGTGTGCGGACCGGGCGTCATCGGCAACGTCGCGACGATCTGCGCCGGGCCGTTCTGATTGATTTTGAGCAGCGTAATACCATTGCCCGCGCAAGCCATCATCTGCCGTGTGACGTCGAGATCGCATTGGTCGACACGCGACGGATAATCGATCGTCCACAAAAGCTTGCCCGCGGTCGAATATCCCGACATTTTGTTATTCGAGCCGGCTACCAGCAGCATATTGTACGGCGCGTCGTACTGCAGCGGATGGTTGTGCTTGATCTCCGGCGTCGGAATAACGCGCGTCAGCTGCATTCGCTGCCCGTCGATGACGGCGATCTCGCTGTCGCTATCGATGTTCTGATAGATCTCGTGGGTCGCGGGATTGATCTGCAAATACTCCGGCTTATGGCCCGGAATCGTGACCGTGCCGATCTGCTTGAACGTCTTGGAATCGATCACGAAAATGCGCGTGCCGTCGTCTTCGTCGCCGAAGATCCGACCGAGCTGCGCGTCGTAAGCGATAGCATCGACCGGACCGCCCACCGCAACGCGCGCCACTTCTTTCAGCGTCGCCGGGTCGACTTCGGACATCGCCTTCGCGTCGCCGTTGCCGGTGTACACATGACCCGTGGAAGCATTCGGAGCGGAGCCAGCCGAGCCGCCAAGCTGCACCGTGCCCGTAACCGCG
The DNA here is from genome assembly GCA_013036105.1 of Vulcanimicrobiota bacterium. Classification (GTDB taxonomy): domain Bacteria; phylum Vulcanimicrobiota; class Vulcanimicrobiia; order Vulcanimicrobiales; family Vulcanimicrobiaceae; genus Rubrimentiphilum. The sequence continues at coordinate 175,571 of JAAXCX010000001.1, read as the reverse complement.
CCAGTATCCGCATCGACGATCAGCAGAACCGCGCCGTGCGCCGCATAGACCCGACGGTGCAGCGAATCCACCGTCACGTAATCGAAACCGCCGGGAGGCGTCACCACCACGGGCGGAGCTGCAGCTACAAGAGGCATGGTCTACTCCTTCTTATCGGCATCGTGAAACGTTCCGCGCTTGGCGCCGGCATCGAGCTCTAAATCGTCCAAAAAGTAATAGACGATTTTCCGGTCATCGAAGCCGACTTTCGCCAGTTCGCGGCCGTTGAGCGTCACCACCTCGTGAATGTGCCCGGATTTGCCGGCATAAGCGTAATTGACGGCAGTGTAGCCGGCGTCGTCGGGTTTGGGCCGGGGAACGGCTTTGACGCCGCGCAGCGGGGTGTTATGACGGTGCATTAGAAACTGTCGCTTTCTATGGAACAAGCCACGATCATTGAGTACAACGGGAAGCGTCCGAAAGTAGACCCGTCGGCCTTTATCGCCCCCACCGCGGTGCTCATCGGCGACGTCGTCGTCGGGCCCGATTCGAGCATTTGGTTCGGAGCGGTGCTGCGCGGCGACAACGGCCCTATTCGCATCGGTGCGCGGACGTCGATCCAAGATAACGCCGTGATTCACGTCAGCGAAGGCGGCCTCACGCAAATCGACGACGACGTGACGGTCGGACACGCGGCCATCATGGAAGACTGCCACATCAAATCTCACGCACTCATCGGCAGCAATGCCGTCGTACTGACAAATGCGACGGTCGGCGAACGCTCACTCGTAGCCGCCGGAAGCGTTGTCGGCGAGGGTTCCGAGATTCCCGACGGCGTGCTGGTTGCCGGCTCTCCGGCCAAGGTGAAGAAGCAACTGAACGGCGAGTCGGCCAAGTGGATCGCGATCAGCGCGCGCGAGTATGTAAAGCTTTCGCGCTCCTACCGGTCGCAGGGCATCGGCATTCGTGAAGACCAGCGCTCGCCACGTTAGCACGCGCCGTCGATGGGTATTGCATAATACACAGGAAAATGAGGAGAACCCAATGGCCGACCGCCAGTACAACGAAGAAAACATCTCAAAACGGCTAGCAAGCTTGATCGTAACGCGTAGCCCCTCCAGCCGCGGCGAAATCCCGGAAGATAATTTGGCCGCAACCGATTCAGACGACCGCGCGCGCGGCCCGCAACCGGTCGAGCAAGGCGACACGGGGGAAGTCGACCAGCAGGGTTAGCAGGCGATGGACGGCGAGCGCTAGGCGAACGCGCTCGCCGTCCCGAAGAATTCGGCCGTGCAAGTCAACGATTTGACGATCCGCGCCGCCACGGTAAACGGCTCGGGTAGTCAATCCGCGAATTTGGTTCTCACCAACGCGATTTTTCGTTTGGGCATTCCCGTCGCTCCCAAAAACGTTTTCCCGTCGAACATCGAGGGGCTGCCGACGTGGTTTGACGTGCGCGTTTCGCCGCAGGGCTACCAGTGCCGCAGCAGCAGCATCGATATGTTGATCGCGCTCAACCCCGCGACGTGGCACGCCGATGTTCTCGCCGTCAAATCCGGCGGCGCGATCCTGTACGAAGAGACGTTCGCGGTGACCGGCGCCACGAAACGCGACGACGTAACGTACTATCCTGTTCCGTTCGCGAAACTGGCCAAGGAAAACGTGGCCGACGCGGCCCTGCGCAAGTACCTGACCAACATGATCTACGTCGGTGCACTGGCGGAGCTCCTCGGTATAAGCGAAGAGTCCATCGAGGCCGCGCTGCGCGCGCAGTTCCGCCGCAAGCTCAAAGCGGTCGATACGAACATGGAAGCCGTTCGCTTGGGCGCGAATTACGCGCGCGAACATCTGCCGAAAAACGATCCTTACACGCTCGAAGCGATGCCCGGCCACAACGACGGCTTGATGCTGATCGAAGGCAACTCTGCCGCGGCGCTCGGCTGCGTGATGGCCGGCTGCACCGTCGCCGCGTGGTACCCGATCACGCCTTCGTCGTCGCTCTGCGAGTCGTTCATCGCGTACTGCGATCGCTACCGCGTCGACAAAGCGACCGGCGAGCGCAAAGTCGCCGTATTGCAGGCCGAAGACGAACTTGCCGCGATCGGCATGGTCTTCGGCGCCACGTGGGCGGGCGCACGCGCCATGACCTCGACATCCGGACCGGGTCTTTCATTGATGGCCGAATTCGCCGGACTCGGTTACTACGCCGAACTTCCCGGCGTCATTTTTGACGTGCAGCGCGCCGGCCCATCGACGGGTTTGCCGACCCGCACGATGCAGGGCGACGTCGCTTTCGCGTACACGCTTTCGCACGGCGACACCAAGCACATCGTGCTGCTCCCGGCTACACCAATCGAAGCCTACGAGTTCGGAAGCCAAGCATTCGATCTGGCCGATCGCTTCCAGACGCCGGTCTTCGTGCTCAGCGATTTGGATCTCGGCATGAATCTTTGGATGACCAAACCCTTGCCCTATCCCGAGCAGGGCTTCGATCGCGGTAAAGTGTTGAGCGCGCAAGAGTTGGAGGCGGCCGGGTCGTGGGGGCGCTACCGCGACGTCGATTCCGACGGCATTGCCTATCGCACGCTGCCGGGTACCGAACACGCCAATGCCGGCTTCTTCACGCGCGGCTCCGGTCACGACGAAACGGCGCGCTATTCCGAAGATCCCAACGTCTACCGCAACAATTTGGATCGCCTCTGGCGTAAATTCGACACGGCGCGCTCGGCGGTGCCGGAACCAATCGCGGAAGAGACGGGAACCGCCTGCGGATTGATCGCCTACGGAACGACGCATCACGCAATCGTAGAAGCGCGCGAGCAGCTGCGCGCAGCGGGCGTCGAAACCGGCTACTTACGCATACGCGCGCTGCCGTTGAACTCGGACGTGCTCGCATTCATCGAGCGTCACGAGCGCGTCTATGTCGTCGAGCAGAATCGGGACGGCCAACTCTACGGAATACTCCGCACCGAATTGCCGGCGAGCGCGATCGAGAAATTGCGTTCCATCCGGCATTACAACGGCGTGCCGATCGACGCGTCGGCGATCTTCGAGCCATTACTCGAATCCGAACGAACGGAGCTCGTCCCGGCATGACCAGCGGAGCACCTCCGGCCAACGTGAACGCAGCCGGCCTTACACGCGACGTCTACAAAGGTTTGCCCAGCACGCTTTGCGCGGGCTGCGGGCACAACTCCATCACCAATCATCTAATCAAAGCGCTCTACGAATACGGCGTCGAGCCGCACAAACTGGCCAAGATGAGCGGCATCGGCTGCTCCTCGAAGACGCCGGCTTACTTCGTCGAACGCGCGCACGGCTTCAACGGCGTGCACGGGCGCATGCCCTCGCTCGCCACCGGCGCAAAGATCGCCAACCGCGAGTTGATGGTGCTCGGCATCAGCGGCGACGGCGATACGGCCAGCATCGGCCTCGGCCAGTACTGCCACATGATCCGCCGCAACGTCGACTGCACCTATATCATTGAAGACAACGGCTGCTACGGGTTGACCAAAGGCCAGTTCTCGGCGACGGCCGACCGCGGTTCGGTGCTGAAGAAAGGGCAGGTCAACGAGCTCGAAACGATCGACGTCTGCGGACTGGCGATCGAACTGGGCGCGACGTTCGTGGCGCGCTCCTTCTCCGGCGACGGCAAGCAACTGATTCCGTTGCTGCAAGCGGCGTTTTCACACCGCGGCACTGCGGTGCTCGACATCATCAGCCCCTGCGTCACGTTCAACGATCACGAGGGCTCGACCAAGAGCTATGCCTACGTCAAAGAGCACCACGCGATCTTGCATACGCCCGACTACATCGTAGGCGGTCGGGAAATCACCGTCGATTACGAGCCGGGTACGGTCAAGGAAGTGCAGTTCGACGACGGCTCGCGCATTTTGCTGCGAAAACTCGAGATCGAGTACGATCCGGCCGATCGCGTCGGCGCGCTGACCGTCCTCAATCAGGCGCGCGATCGCGGCGAATTCGTGACGGGCCTTCTTTACGTCGACACGCAAGCGCGCGATTTGTGCGAACGCGAGAAACTTCCGAAGAAACCGCTGGCGCAGCTCGCCGAAGACGATCTCCGGATTTCACGCGAAGATTGGAAGTCGCTGATGGAGTCTTTCGCCTAACCGCTAGGCGGCTGGGAAGTGCGACTCGTCCCCGTACGGTAAGAAGAGCGTGTACTCGCGCTGGAAGCGTAGTTTGACCGTGCCCGTGGGCCCGTTGCGATGTTTGGCGATGATGAATTCCGTGAGATCGGGCTCGGGCGTTTCTTCTTTGTAATAGCCTTCGCGATAAAGAAACGCGACGATATCAGATTCTTGCTCGAGGGATCCGCTGTCCCGAAGGTCTGCCAGCATTGGGCGCTTCTCGGAGCGCGTCTCGACGCCGCGGTTGAGTTGCGCGAGCGCGATGACGGGCACGCCGAGATCTTTGGCCGTCGTTTTCAGCGTGCGGCAGATGTCGGAGAGCTCTTCGTTGCGGTTGGAGTTTCGGCTCAAGACGTTTGGCCTGACCAACTGCAAGTAGTCGATGAAAACGGCCGACAGGCCGGCGCCCGACTGCAGACGGCGGCAGCGGCTGCGAATCTCGGCGATCGAGATCGCGCCGGAGTCGTCGAGATAGATCGGCAGCTCGTTGAGCACGCCCATCGCATCGGAGATCTTCTCCCAGTGATGTGGTTTGATGTTGCCGCGGCGCATGTCGTGCATGCTGATGTGCGCTTCCGCACAAATCAAGCGCTGCACGATTTCGTCGTTGGACATTTCCAGCGAGAAAAACGCCACCGGCTCGGTCTCCACGCGCGCCGCGGCGACGGCCATGTTGAGCGCGAACGACGTTTTGCCCATGCCCGGCCGCGCCGCCAGGATGATGAAATTCCCCGGCTGGAAGCCGGTCGTCATATCGTCGACGTCCCGGAAGCCCGAGGTCAGCCCCGTGAGGCCGCCGCGGCTGTGAAAGAGCTTGTCGATGTTCTCGAAGGCCGGCTTGAGGAGCTGACCCACCGGGACAAAGTCGCGGTGCAGCTGGCGGCGGCCAATTTCAAAGACCATCTGCTCGCTGCGGTCGAGCGCGCCCTCGACGTCTTCTTCGTTTTCGTAGCCGTACTGGGTGATCTGCGTGCCGGCGTGGATTAATCCGCGCAGCACCGCTTTTTCACGCACGATTTTGGCGTAGTATGTCGCCGACGCCGCGGTTTGCACCGTATCCATGAGCGAAGAAAGATAGGAAATGCCGCCGACCTTTTCGAGTTGGTCGCGGCGTTTGAGCTCTTCGGCGATCGTGATTTTGTCGAGCGGCTCGGCGCGATCGTACAAATGCAAGAGCACGGAATAGATCGTCGCGTGGACGTGCGCGTAGAAATCTTCCGGGCGCACGATTTCGCCCGCCGCTCCCATGATCTCCCGGTCGACCAGAATCGAACCCAGCAGCGCCATCTCCGCCTCGAGATTTTGCGGCGGTATGCGATCGATGACGGGCAGATTCGTTACGGTCATGAGCGGGCTGACATACTCCGCCGGGCCTTGGGCGCTTGCCTTGTGGATTTCTTGTGGAGAGCTAAAGCTTTAAACGCCTGCTCGATGGAGGCGACCGGAATCACTTCGATTCCCGCCAGCGCCCGATCGATTTCGCGCATGTTTTCCTTGGGGACGAGAATCGCGCGCATGCCCGCCTGACGTGCGGCGTAGAGTTTTTCGACGATGCCGCCGACCGGGCGGACCTTGCCTTGAATCGAGAGCTCACCGGTCATCGCGACGTCTTGAGGAACCGGCGTCTTGCTTAACGCCGAGTAAAGAGCGAGAAAAATTGCGAGGCCCGCCGACGGACCGTCGATGTTGCCGCCGCCGATCACGTTGATGTGCAAATCGTAGTTGGCGGTATCGAGTCCGGTGACCGCGCGCAAAACGGCGGCCGCGTTAAAGACGCTGTCTTTGGCCATCTTGCCGGCCGCATCGTTGAAGCGGACCGAGCCTTTTCCGGGCGCACCGGCGCTAAATGCGACCGCTTCGATCTCGATGATGCTGCCCAAATAGTGCAGCACCCCTAAACCGAACGTTTTTCCGATCTCGCGAGCCGCTCGCCCGCGCACCAGCGTGTGCGGTACCAGCCGCCCGGCCTGAACCACGTTACGCACGTGCTCTTCGGTGATGATGACGTTCTCGGCGCGGCCGGATTTGGCAGTCTTGGCGGGGGCTTTGGCGCGATAGAGCGCTTCACCGAAAGCGTCGGCGACGATTTGCACCGCTTGGCGGCCTTCGATCGTGTAGGAAGCGATCAGTTGCGGCACGCGGCGCTCCGCTTTGGCGCCCAGCCGCTTGATAGCGGCGCCCACAATAGAGACGATCTGCGACTGCGTCAGCGGTTCGAAGTAGACGGCGGCCGCGCGCGAACGAATCGCCGGATCGATGTCTTCAGGTTCGCGCGTCGTCGCGCCGATCAGAATGAAATCGGCCGGAGCGCCTTCCCGGAACAGCCGCTTGATGTACTCCGGCACGTTGGCCGAGCTCTCGTCATAATAGGAAGACTCGAACGTGACGCGTTTGTCCTCGAGGACTTTGAGCAGCTTCGTTTGGAGAAGCGCGTCCATCTCGCCGATCTCGTCGATGAAGAGCACGCCGCCGTGCGCGCGCGTCACCATGCCGAGCTTGGGCTCCGGAATGCCGCTGTCGGCGAACTCGCGCCGGCTGCCCTGGTAAATCGGATCGTGAACGCTGCCCAGCAGCGGATTGGTCGTCTCGCGCGGGTCCCAGCGCAGCGTCGTGCCGCTGGCTTCGATGAAGGGTGCGTCTTTGGCAAACGGCGTGTACGCCCGTGCCTTGGCGACCTCGAGCGCCAGCCGCGCCACGGTCGTCTTACCGACACCGGGCGGGCCGTACAAAATCACGTGCTGCGGATAAGGCGACGAAATCTTGGCCAGCAGGGAACGGATCGCGGCTTCTTGCCCGACGATCTCTTTAAACGACTGCGGCCGCAGCAATTGCAACGCCGAAGCCGCCAAACCGCGATCGTTGAGTTGCTGCAGTTCTTCGAGCTTCTTCTGCGTCGCCGGCGTTTCCGGACCCGCATCTTCGCGCAGCGCCTCGAGCTTTAAGTCCTTGAGATAATCCTGGTGGCGCTCGATCATCTTGGTGTTGATTTTGCGCTCGATCGAGTCTTCGACGTTCTTCTGCGCGATCAGATCGGCCAGCTGCTCCTCGATCTCACCCAAGACGCGCCGGAAGCTGGCCCGGCCCGTGACCCGTTCGATGGTCGGGTCTTCGAAGACCAGGCGCTGCAGCGCGCAAACCCGGTCGGGAAGCGCACCCGAGCGCATCATTTTTAGCGCGTTCATTTTGCCGGCGCGCAGGACGAGCTTATCCGAACCAATCGTGTTGGCGAGCACGTCATAGAGCGCCGAAACATAACGGCCCATCTCGTCTTCGCTGCCGAATTTACGACGGAACCGGATCATGCCGGCTCCGCGACGACGTCAACTGTCGCTTTGGCAACGACGCTCCTTCCGAGTCGAATCTCGACCGGATAGGTGCCCACCGCTTTGATGGCCGTCTTCATCTCAATTTTGTGTTTGTCGACCGGCGCCGAAAACGTCTGCGTGAAGGCTCGGGCAACGTCGGCGCCCGTTACTGCGCCGAAGAGCCGGCCGTTTTCACCGGCTTTGGCGCGCACGACGACCGGCTTGCTTTCCAACAGCGCCGCAAGTGCGCGAGTTTCGGCCAGCGACTCGGCCTCGCGCTTGTCGTGCGCTTTCTTCTGCTCGTCGAGCACGGTCAGTGCGCCCTTGCTGGCTTCGGTCGCCAGTTTGCGGGGCAGCAAGAAATTACGCGCGTAGCCCTCGGCGACGTCGACGACCTGGCCTTTTTTGCCGAGCGGCTTTACATCGCTCAACAAGATCAGGCGCACGGCCCTACTCGGTGACGAACGGTAAAAAGGCGATAATGCGCGCGCGCTTCACGGCGACGGTTAACAGCCGCTGATGTTTGGCGCAATTTCCGGAGATGCGGCGCGGCAAGATCTTGCCGCGTTCGGAGACGTATTTTCGCAAGCGCATGACGTCTTTATAATTGATGTCGATGGTGCGCTCGGTGCAGAACGTGCACGGCTTCTTTTTCACGCGGCGATCTTTGACCACGCGCTTGGTCTTCAGTTTGGTTTTGGGAGGCATCAAGTTTCCTTTACACTAGGTGGTAAACGCCCTCGTCCAGATGACAAGAGCCTAGCGAAGTGACGGCAAGCGCCACTGCCTTTGGAGGGTTAAATCCGGCGCGGCTCTCCCGCCCGGTAGCGGTAGACGATTCGCCCTTTGGTCAGGTCGTAGGGCGAAATTTCGAGCTCGACCCGGTCCCCAGGCAGAATTCTGATGCGGTGGCGGCGCAGGCGGCCGGCAACGTGGGCCAGGACCGTATGCGAGTTCTCCAGTTCAACGGAGAAGCTGGCGCTGGGAAAAACCTGCACGATCGTGCCGAAAACCTCGAGGGGCGCTTCTTTCGTGGCGCTGGGTTTGCGGCGTTCGAGCGGTTGCTTGGAGCCTCGTCTCAAGGGCAATGATTCCTTCGCGGGAGAGGTGCGGGGGCGACCGGAGGAAGTTCGAGCCCCCCGGGGGGTCACCCTGGCCCATCCAGCCTCCTAGTGAAACCTTCGCCGATGGCGAAGCGTTGCAGGAGGGTTATCAGGCTTCGAAGTCCGCATGGTCTACGTTCCAAGTACTAGCGAGTCGGATCCAGAGAAACTCAAAACCAAACTAAAAACTAGGAGACTCGTTAGAAATATGTATACCGATGAAACGCTGACCTGTGTGGATTGTGGACGTCAGTTCACATTCACGACCGGCGAGCAAGAATTCTTCGCCAGCAAAGGCTTCACCAACAAACCCAGCCGGTGCACCGATTGCCGCGCAGCCCGCAAGTCGGGCCGCTCGGGAAGCGGCGGCGGCGGCGGCGGTGAAGGCTACGGCCGTCAGCGCGAAATGTTCACTGCAACGTGCAGCCAATGCGGCGGCGTAGCGGAAGTCCCGTTCCAACCGCGTGGCGACAAGCCCGTGTATTGCCGCGACTGCTTCGCCCAACGCCCCAGCTACCGCTAAATAAAGTAAGCGCTCTTCCGTAAAAGGGAGGGAGACTCACTACCATAAAGGGCCGCTTCGTGCGGTCCTTTATCTTAGCTGCGGGGCTTATTGCCGCCGTGCTATTTGGCGCACGGCCGGCACTTCAAGCGCTGACCGGTTCGAGCGACCGCAATCCGTGCGGACGCGCGCTTCCGGTTCCATGGGCTCTGCGTCTGCCCGCGACCGTTCCATCGGGCGAACCGATCGCCATCGAGCACGCCCTGCTCGATTACTTGAGCTCTTACCGCTACCGCGACCTGGGTTGGTGCGTAGACAAGAGCCTGCGCGACACCGGGCCGTATATTCACGGCGTCGCTTACGGCGTGCATCCCACGGTGCGCATCTATTATTCGCCCGAAATGATGGCCTGGCTGCGCAACGGACGGCGCGGCACGCCGGCGGACGGCGCGGTGATCATCAAAGAACAGTACGAGAGCGGTAAACCTGCGTTAGCATTTGCGGGCGAAACGAACGCGCAGCTCCGGCCGGCGGACTGGACGATCATGATCAGGCGGGCATCGGCGTCGCGCGACGGCTGGTTCTGGGCGGAGGTGTATCAGGGCATGTTCGGCGCCCAGAATGCGGCTCAGACGCAGTATCCGAGCGCGGGCTTCGGCATCTACTGTTTGCGCTGCCATGCGTCGGCGGAAAAGGCGCTGACGTTCGTTTCGCTGGAAAATATCGAAGGTTATCCCGGCGAGCCGCTTCATTATTTCGTGGACAATTCGTGGCGCGTCAAAAAGCCGGCGCCGCCCCAGGCCGCCGCCGCTTCGCAACCAACTGCTCCGCCGTCCCGAACGCCGCTCGCCGTGCAAACCTTTCCGCCCGAGTCCGTCGACACGTATCTCGCAAAGGCGCACGGAGCACATATTTTTGTGACGTCCGATCAGTGCATGGGATGTCACAGCGCCGCTCGCACGCTGCCGTTCGGACCGGTGATGTGGGTGCGCGGCTTCAACGTCTCCGAATACGGCGAATGGCGCTGGTCTCCGATGGCGCTGGCGGGCCGCGACCCGGTCTTTTACGCGCAATTCGAATCCGAGCTGGCATACCTGCGCACCATGAAAGATGCGCACGCGAGGAACGCGCTACGCGGACAAGTCACAGCGATCTGTTCGACGTGTCACAGCGTCATGGCCAAGCGCGCGCTCGCGGTCGATCATCCGAAGCTGACGTTCACGCCGCAGATGGTATTCGACGCCGACCCTTCGCACTGGAGCTACCACTACGGCGGCCTGGCACGCGACGGCATCAGCTGCGCCGTCTGCCATCATATCGTGCAAACCAAGACGCCCGCGGAGCAAGCGCCGCTGGCCTACTTCCTGAATCATAAGATCAACGGCACGTACGACCTGGGAGCGCCCGATAGAATCTACGGTCCGTTTAAGGACAACGAAATCGTCACGCACGCAATGAACGAAGCGCTCGGCGCCAAACCGCGCTACTCACCCTACGTGACGTCGTCGCGTCTCTGCGGCAGTTGCCACACGATCAATCTGCCGGTCGTGGACGCTCCGCCCGTCGCCGCCGTTCCGAAAGAACACAACGTGGAACAGGCGACCTATCTGGAATGGCTCAACAGCCGCTTCCAAAACGAATACGGCGCGCTTCCCGGCGCGAAGTCGTGCCAAGACTGCCACATGCCCTCCGGCGTTCGCGACGACGCGAGCGGAGTCGCACTGACACATATTGCGACGAAGATCGCGCTCATCGAAGATACGAGCTATCCGGCAACAACCGGAGCTGCGACCCATGCCGATCGTAACGTGCGGTTTCGCAAAACCGGTTTCCGGCGGCACGAACTGTTGGGGTTGAACGCCTTCTTACTCTCGCTCTTCAAACAGTATCCCGACGTCCTGGGCGTGCGTACGAGCGATTACATGAGCGGATCGTCCACCGATCTCGACGACGCGATCGCGCACGTCATCCAACAGGCGCGCACCGCGACCGCAAAAGTCTACGTGCGCACGCGCCTTGCGGGCCGGAAACTGATCGCCGACGTCGAGGTCGTCAATCTGACCGGGCACCGCTTCCCCAGCGGCGTTGGCTTCCGGCGGGCGTTTCTCGACGTCGAAGTCCGCGACGGAGCCACACCGCTCTTCGTTTCGGGCCGCTCCGACGCCAAGGGGCGCATCTTAGGGCCCGGCGGCCGCGTATTGCCGAGCGAATTCTTTACCGCGGGTCCCGGCGGCCGTCAACAGTACCAAGAGCATTTTGACGAAGCGCATCCGATCACGCGTTCCGATCAAGTCGAGATATTCGAAGAGCTCGTGCGCGATCACAGCGGACGTTTTACCACGTCCTTTATCCGGCGCGACCAGGAAGTCAAAGACAACCGTTTGCTGCCGCAAGGGTGGACAAAGAGCGGGCCGCCGCCGACGATGCCTGCCTATTTCTTACGCGCAACGTATCCGCACGGCCTCGCCGCGCGCGATCCCCGCTATCAGGACGGAAAGGGTCACGCGATCGTCCGTTACGTCGTCGCGCTTCCCGCTTCAGTCGATCCGCGGCGCGTGCGCGTCGAGGCGGTTCTTTACTATCAGTCGTGGGAACCGGTCTTCATCGCTGAGCGTTCGAGCGGTACCGGGAGCGCCGCGCAGCGCTTCGCTGCCCTGGTAGATCGCTTGAGTCTGGTTCACACGCCTTTGGCGGGCTGGAAGATCAAGATTGCGGAAGGCTCGGCCCGCGCGCGGTAAATGCGATCAAAATCGAGATGCAGATCGCGATCGAAAGCGCCGCGCAGACGAGCAGCGCGTCGTGCATCGCGTGAACGAACGCCTTATCCACCAAGGGCGTGAACGTTCGTGCCACATCGAACAAGTCGCCGTGCACCACGGCGCGCACCGTTTGCGCAATAACTTGGCGGGACGCGTGCAGTTTGGCCATGCGCTCGGCGATCCGGCCGCTCATAACGGCCGAGAGTATCGAGCCTAGCACGGCGATCCCGAACACGCCGAAAATCGACCGCCCGAACGCCAGCGTTCCCGACGCGAAGCCTTCGTCCGAGGCTTCGATAACCGAAAGCCCGACCGCCGACGCCGGCGTGCAGATGATGCCCCACCCCAGGCCCGCCAGCGCGAGAGCCGCCGCGATTTCCCACGGCGGCGTATTTTGTTCGATCGCCGACAGCCAAACGATCCCGGCTATGGAGAACACGAAGCTGAGAACGATGTTCCACGGGAACCCCAGCTTTTCGCGAAGCCTGTTGCTAAAGACATTCGCCGCGAAGTATGCGGCGTTGCACGGTATCAAATACAAGCCGGAGGAAATTTCTGAAAGCCCCTGGATGTCTTGCATAAAAAGCGAGACGAGCAGCATGACCCCGTACCACGCGAAGTTTACAATGCCCAAGAGCAATACGCAGATATTGAACGTGCGCAGTTTGAAATAGCGCAGGTGTATCATCGGCCATTTTGCGTAGCGCTCAACGACCAGAAAGAGCGCAAAGCCCGCAACGGCGATACCGAACGCGGTCAGGATGACCGGCGAAGTCCAGCCATTATGGTTTCCTTCGATCATCGCGTAACTGATTGCGACGATCGCAGCGATACTGAGCAGTTGTCCCGGAAAGTCACTGCCCGTTTGGGCATGCGGCGTAGTTTCGGTCACGAAGAATAGGCTCGCCATGACGACAATGCCGAGGGCCGCCGAAAAATAAAAGATCGCCGGCCACGCCAGCCACTGGACCAGCGCGCCGCCCGCCAGCGGGGCGATGCCCGCCGCAAGTGCGGCGACGGTCGAGAAAAGCGCGACGGTCGAATCGCTCGCCTTGGAATCATGCGCGCTTTCCAGCAGTAACGCTAACGGTAGCGAGAGCAGCGCGGCTCCGCCGATGCCCTGCGCCGCGCGTGCAACGATGAGCTCGGCCGGATCGCGCGAGAGCGCACAGGCAATCGACGCGAGCACGAAGAGCCCGATGCTCCACGCCAAGATGCGCTTGCGTCCATACTGATCCCCAAGCGTGCCGGCGGCCAGCGTAAAACTGCCCTCCATCAACGGATAGATGCTGACGATCCACTGCTGATCGCTAATGCCCGCATGGAGCGCCTGACGCATGGCCGGCAACGCGAGATACACGATGCTCACGTTGAGGACGGAGATGAATGCGGCCAGATAGAGGCCCGTTCGGGCGAAAGGCGTGCGCCAATCGGTCGCGGCACCGCGAACGGGCAGCCGCGGCCGGACCGGCGTTACGTGCAAGCTAGGCCGGAGCTGACGAGAGAGCGCACTTGTTCATGCCGACTTCGAGCTCTTCAGCGCGCGCGGCAGTGACCGGCGCCCCAAGATTGATCTTTCTGATCTCGGCATAAGCAGCAGGCTGACTCGAATGGGAAACGCGCTCCTCGACGCTTTCCAGAAACGCATCGCGGTCGGCGATTGCCGCGGCCGCCAGCAGCGGGCCAAGCCGGCGTTCGCAGGCGCCGCGTACGTCGAATTGCGCCGCCGAAGCCGCGTGCGCGGGAAGAACGACCGTTTGCGGATCGAGTTTGCCGAGCACTCCCGAAAGCGACTCGTAAAGAAACCGCGTCCATTCGCGAGCTTTGTTTCCGAGGTCCGGGCGCCCGACGCCCTCGGGCAGCAGCGTGTCGCCGCTGACTAAATAGCGATCGTCCACCAACAGTGCGGTGCTGCCAAGCGTATGACCGGGAACGGGAAGCGTGAGCACGCGAATCTTCGCGCCGCCGATATCGAACTGCTTGGGCATCGCATCGCGCGTCAGCGCGCTGCCTTGCGCATCTTCGTCTGCCAAGTGATAACCCGAGCCCGAATCGTGCGAGAGTCCGGAACTTCCGGAGAGATGATCGGCGTGCAAATGCGTGTCGGCCGTGGCGCCGATGCGCAAGCCGTTTCGAGCCGCAAATTCCAAATACACGTCACCATAACGCGTTGCGTCGACGATGAGCGCTTCGCCGCCCGATGCAACAATATAGGAAAGACAGCCTTTGGCCGGACGCACCACTTGGTAGATCGCAAAGGCGTCTGCGTCGCCGTTCAAGCGAACGATGCGGTGATGCGCGGCCCACGCAAGCATTCCGCCATCGACATTGATCGCGTTGATGCCGCGTTGACGCAGTACTCCCGCGACGTACTGCGAAGACCGGCCGCGCGCGCAAATCACGTAAACAGAATCTGCTTGGGGAAGCCGGGAAAGCGCGCCGTCTTCATCTTCGACAAACTCCGTGTACGAAACGTTGGCGAACGCCGGGATGCCCGGCCCTTCGGGCCGCCACTGCTGCGAATCTTCAGCATTGCGCGCATCCAATAAGACGGTGCCGGGGTCCGCCGCGCCTTGCAGCAGCCGGTCGAAGTGCGCGATGTCAACGGAGTGATTCATCTTCGGCTCTCCGGAAGGTCTTCCGGAACGCTTTTAAGCAAGATTCAAGCCTCCGCCTTTTTCACTATGGAGGTACCCGCGTCCATGGATCATGAGAACAAAAACGTATCGCGCGGCGAGGCGCTCAAGGCGCTCGTCGTGCTTCCGGCTCTAGCCGGACTGCTCGCGGCCGGTTCGTTTTCGACCGCCGACGCCGCCGACAACAAAAAGCAATTCAAGTACCAAGATAAGCCGGGGCCGCACGGCCAGAAATGTTCGGGCTGCCGCTTCTTCAAAAAGCCGAACGGCTGCTCGATCGTGCACGGCACGATCAGTCCAAACGGCTGGTGCATCGCCTGGGCGAAACGTTAGTCCTTCGTCCCAGCTCGGCGTCTTAAAAAGCCCCGCCATAAGGAGTGAGCGATGAGTTCGGTTCGAGTTTTGGTCGGAACGCGCAAGGGCGCCTTCATTCTCACTGCGGATGGCAAACGCGACACCTGGGACGTCAGCGGCCCGCACTTCGCGGGCTGGGAAATCTATCACGTAAAAGGATCTCCCGTCGATCCGCAGCGTTTGTATGCCTCGCAAACGAGCAGCTGGTTCGGCCAGGTCGTGCAGCGCTCGAACGACGGCGGCCAAACCTGGGAGCCTGTGGGCAACAAGTTCGAATATGCCGGCGTTCCCGGAACCCATCAATGGTATGACGGAACCGCGCGGCCGTGGGAATTCAAACGCGTCTGGCATTTCGAACCATCGCTCAACGATCCCGATACGGTGTATGCCGGCGTCGAAGACGCCGCGCTCTTCCGCACCACCGATGGCGGCCAGAACTGGGAAGAACTTGCCGGATTACGCGAGCATAAAACGGGAAGCTCGTGGCAGCCCGGCGCGGGCGGCATGTGTCTGCACACGATACTGCTCGATCCGGTGAATGCGCAGCGCATGTTCGTCGCGATCTCGGCCGCGGGCGCGTTTCGCAGCGACGACGCCGGCACAACGTGGAAGCCGATCAACCAAGGCCTTCACTCGGAGTATATTCCGGACCCCGCCGCGGAGGTTGGACACTGCGTGCACCGCATCGCGATGCATCCGTCACGCCCCGACGTCTTGTTCATGCAGAAACACTGGGACGTGCTGCGCAGCGACAATGCCGGCGAGATGTGGACCGAAGTCAGCGGCAATCTGCCAAGCGACTTCGGTTTTCCCATCGACGTACACGCACACGAGCCGGAAACCGTCTATGTCGTGCCCATCAAAAGCGACGGTGAGCACTTCCCACCCGAAGGAAAGCTGCGAGCGTATCGCAGCCGCACCGGCGGTAACGAATGGGAAGCGCTCACCAACGGTTTGCCGCAGAAAGATTGCTACGTCAACGTTTTACGCGACGCCATGGCCGTGGATTCACTCGACTCGTGCGGAATTTATTTCGGAACGACCGGCGGTCAGGTTTACGCTTCTTCCGACTCAGGCGACAGTTGGAAGCCGATCGTTCGCGATCTGCCGGCGGTGCTCTCGGTCGAGGTGCAGACGCTGGCATGATCCGGGTCGTGCTGCCGGCGCATCTGCGCACGCTCGCGCGGATCAGCGGCGAGCTCGAGCTCCCGGTAGATGGGAAAATCACGCAACGCTCCGTGGTCGACGCGCTCGAAGAGCGTTATCCGACGCTGCGCGGCACGATTCGCGACCAGGCGACGAAAAAACGCCGTCCCTATATACGCTTTTTCGCCTGCGAGAAAGATCTCTCGCACGATTCGCTCGACGCGCCGCTCCCGGAGCCGGTTGCAGCCGGAAACGAACCGCTCCTGATCGTCGGAGCGATAGCGGGCGGCTAGCGTTTGGCTAAAGTGGTCTCAACGGTGCGCGTCAGTTCCGCCCCGAACAAGAGCAGCTGCGCCGAATAGTAGATCCAGAGAAGCACCAGGATGAACGCTCCGACACTGCCGTAACTCGAGGCCGGGCGCGCGTGCGTGAAGTAAATGGAGATGGCCGCTTCGCCCAGGAGCAGCACGACGCCGGTAATCGCCGCTCCCAGAGCCGAACTCTTCCAGCCGACGTCGGTCTGAGGCAGCACGCGATACGTGAGCGTCAGAAATAAGACGAGCGCCAGAATATTCACAACGATGCCCGTCTTTAGGCCGGCGGCGTCGGCCACGACGAGCGATATCATCGCCAATACCGCCAGCGCGCCGACGATCACGAGGGCATGAAGCCGCAACACGATCGTTTGCCACCAGCCGCCGCGCCGCCGTTCGGGAATCTCCCAAATCTCGTCGAGCGCTTCCTGAACCTGCATGAAGATTCCAAATGCCGAGAGCACCACCAGCGCGCCGCCGGCGACTATCGCCACTGGACTGGTGCGGTGTGACGACGCTGAAACCAGCATGTCGACCAGTTGCGCGCCTTGGGTCCCGACCATCAGTTGCAGCTGATTCTTCACCAGATGCTCGGTGTGAACAGCGCCCAGCACTGTGCCGGCCAGCACGATGATGATAAACAGCAAGGGCGCCAGCGAAAAAACCATGTAAAATGAAAGCGCGGCGGCCAGCCGGGAAACCCGGTGCCGCCGCCAGTTCTCGAAGGTCTTCCGAAGAATCTTCAACCGGACATTACGCGCTGCGTCTGACGGCTTGAACCGCGACCACCGCCGCTACGAGCGCGGCTGCGGGTACGGCCCAGCGCAGCCAGCCCGGACGCTTGCTTTCCTCATCGAAACGAAGCACGGTGCGCTCGCAGTGCTCGTGCTCCGAGTCGCCGTCGAGAAAAATGTTGCGATGCTTGGCGCAGTGCTGGTTGAGACATGTGTAATACGTCGTTTCCATAACGGCCGTATACCCTATTTAGCACCAAGAGCTGCGCGCCGTGTACGTCAGCACGGTATGGCTGTCGGCCGGAACGTCCACGGTCCACGTCGCGGTCGAGGAGGAGCTCTTGGTGTGCGGCAAACTCTCTGTCAGAATCTGCCACGTGCCGGGAATCGATTCTACGACCAGCACGTCCTGCGGTATCTCTTTTGCGTTTGAGATCGTAATCTCGTACGCCGAATCGTCCCAGCAGTCGTGCTCTTCGAAGTTCGTCTGCCGCTTGCGGGCCGTCACATCGAACGAATCCCCAAGATGGAGCCGGACGGATTCGTTCCGAGGCGTGTGACCGATTTGATCGGTCCCCAACAGTTGCGAAAGATTGTGGGAATCGTTCTGGTAGAGCCGCACGATGCCGGCGGGCAAGGGAATACCGAGATCGCCGCCGCGATTTTGAAACGTCACGTAAACGCCGACCGGGAGCCGGTCGCCCAAATCGGCGTCTTCGTTACGATAATAGCTTTGCGATCCACGCAACTCCAAGGTCTTGTGCACCGGCACGTCCCGCGCGCTAAGGAGCGAGATCTGTTTGGTTTGTTTATCCAAGACCGTCGTGGGGCGAGTCAACGTATACAGGTGGTATTCAAAATAGTTTTCTTGCTGGAACGTATCCGCCTGGACAAGATTCCCCGCGGCGCGCGCCGTAACGTTGGCAATCGTGCGAAGCGCTTGGGGCTGGATGATATTGACGTTTCCGGCGACCAGCTGCAGGCGGGCGTTGTCGTAACCGGTTCCGCTGTTGTTCGAAAGGGTAATAAGCCCGGTAAGCTGCAACCGCCGCTCGTCGGAAGTGAGTAAGCCCACATAGTCCGCGCGCCAGCTCAAACCGCCGGTAAGGTAGCTCAGATCGAGTATGTGTGGGCCCGCGCGTCCACTCTGCATATTCAGCACGAGCGTCGGACGGTCGCGAAAATTGCTCGATGAAACCGGAAAGGCAATGTGCCCGCGCAGGTCCGTTTCGATGCGGTCGCGGTACTGCAGCACGATCCCGCCGCTGGTACTGAGCACGCGCGCCCTTTCGCGCGTTTCCCGCTCCCCGGCGAAGCGCGGATCGTGAACGACGATGACGTCGCGCCCGATGTATTTGTCGAGTAACGCGCTTGGATTGAAGAGATCGTAGTCGAAATTTTGCTCGGTGACGCTGACGCCTCCCATGGGTCCAAGCGAATCGAGCAACGCACTGGTGGGGTCCATGACCGCGCTCACGTCTCGCCACGCAATGCGGTTGGCGCCTTCATCCAGATAGACGCGCCGCCGATCGTGCACGAGCGCGGTACCGGCGTTGTACACCGTGAGATTCACGAGTTCGCGCTGCGCGACGGTGCTCGTGCGCTCGCGCGGAGCCGCCGCAGCGTTCCCGGCCGGCACGAGCAGCGCTAGTAACGAAAGAATGATCGACGCGATGCGTAACATACAAAGCCTCCGGTCGGAAGAATGTTGCATGCAAAACGAATTGGGTTCGGGCTGTGTGACGACGAAAAAAACTGATCGGTTAAAATTGTTTGGCTACGTCGCGCTCGAACGGGTATACGTGCACCATCCAGCCGTAGACGTTGTCGAAGAAATATCCGCCGGCGGCTTCGCACGCCGCGCGCGTATTGATCGATCCGCTAAAACCGAACTCGCGGCTCTCCTGCGCGTTTAGCGGCCGATCGGGATGCGGCTGACAGACATCCCTATGTGAGTGCCAGTGCCCGTACACAAGAGGAATGCGGCGATCGAGATCGTCCATCGATGCGGTGATCGGCGCCGAAAACATGACGCCCGCGAGCTCGAAACCGGTGGCCGTCCGGCGATACAGCAGCGCCATCGGTTTGTCGGGATCCAGATGGCGCGCGTTGGCAACCAGGTTGCGCGCGTTGACAAAATGTTTGAGCGCGCCGGCCGGTACGTCTTTACCTTCGGGAACGTATCCCGCAGCTTCGGCGTCGTGCACGTCGCGATATTTCAACAGACTCGTTCGCAAGTACCGCATCAGCCGATTGACGTGCGCGCTTTGGCGCTCGTCGAGCGTGGTGCGCTCTTCGCTCATGCGTGTGTGACCGAACGCGTCCATGCCCATGCCGCTCGAGCGGTGCTGCTTCTCGCTCCCGTAGGTCGAGAGCCCTTGTCCCTGACAGGCGCACAGGGCCAAGCACAGTGATATGATTGCGAGTCGCACGTTTTTGGAAACGCGCGGAAGACGCTCTGCGTGACGGCCATCCACAGTGTGAAACAATCATGTCTCATAGGCCGTAAGTCGCGCATATGAGCTCTACCGATCGGGACGCGAGGTTTGCGGGCTTCCTGTACCTGCTGCTGACGCTGCTCGGCTTATTCGGCCTCGAGTACGTTCCCTCAATGCTCTTTGTGACCGGAAATGCGGCGGCAACTGCCCATAACATCGCCACGCATGAGACGCTTTTCCGTCTCGCCATCTTCAGCGAATTGGTCGCAATTGTTTTGGAACTCTTTGTCGGCGCTTTACCGCTTATTCGAGAGTGTCGACCGGCTCCAAGCGCTGCTGCTCGTTATTTTGGGCGGACTCATGCCGGTTCCACTCTATTTTCTGAATGCGCTGAACTATATTGCCGCTCTGATACTCGTACGCGGCGCCGATTTCTTATCGATATTCAGCGCGCCTCAGCGCTATGCGCTGGCAATGCTGTTCCTGCGGCTGCACCACTACGAGCTGTTGGCAAGCTTTATTTTTGCCGGGCTATGGCTCTTTCCGTTCGGAATCCTCGTGTTCAAATCAGGTTTTCTCCCGCGAATTCTCGGCATCTGGCTCATCGTAAACGGATTTGCGTATCTGGCCATCACGGTTTCAGGATTTCTGTTTCCACAATATTCAGACGCCGTCGGCAACATCACGTCCCCCATACTGTTTGGAGAGATCGCGATAATGCTGTGGCTGTTAGTCATGGGCGCAAGACAAAAACCGCAGGCGGTCATGGCTGCCAATGCGCCGCAACGATTCGACCCACGTTAGCGAGAGCCGCGTCGCGAGCCTCTGCGGCTAGCAGGGAGCCGGTCAAATAGGCCGCGATAACGAGCGGCGCCGCCCCTCGTTTCCGCCACACCACTGCGACATCGTTGCGGGTGTTGCTGTCACCTGTGGCATTATTAGGGCCGCCCGTACCGGTTTTGTCGCCCACAGTCCAGACAGACGGCAGTCCGGCTCGCAAACACGTCGCGCCCGTTTTAGAATTCACCAGCCATTGCGCAAGGTTTGTGCGCGAGCCCGGCGACAGCGCGTCGCCCAGAACGAGTTTCTGCATGTTCGTGGCCATCGCGCGCGGCGTCGTGGTATCACGTGGATCGCCCGGCAGCGCACTATTCAATGCAGGTTCGTTACGATCTAAAGTCGTCACCGCATCGCCAATCGCGCGCGCATACGACGTGAATCCTTGGGGTCCGCCAATCGACTTGAGCAGCAAATTCGCGGCAGTGTTGTCGCTCCACTCCATCGCGGCCTCGCACATTACGCCGACCGTCATGAATCCGTCCTTGAGGTGTTCGAGCGCGACCGGAGCATAAGCAAAAATGTCTGCGCGCGAATAGGCAATGCGCCGTTCGAGATGCTCGTCGCCCCGGTCGACTCTTGAAAGAACGGCCGCAACAGCGACGAGTTTGAACGTGCTGCACATCGCAAAGCGTTCGTCAGCTCGATACGAAACGGACGCCCCCGTTCCGGTGTCGAGCGCGAAGACGCCAAGCCGTCCGCCCGTACTTTTTTCCAGGCTGCTAAACTCGCCGCCCGGTTCCTCGTTGCGCCGAGCCGCCGCGCTTGCTGCCGCCAGCGCAAGAGCTGCCATTCCGCTTGTCAGAAATCTTTTTCGACGCATGGCTATATGACTTCACCGTCTCCCATAAACAAGCGACCGAATAATTCGCGCACCTGATCGTCGCTGATCTTCAAAGAACCATCGGCACAGCTGAGTTCAAACATCGTCCAGCCGGGGAGTTCCGTTCGATTCCATCGGGCGGGCATCCATACGCCGCTTTCCTGCGAAACCCGTAACGCGCCCTCGCGTAACCGTTCGGCCTCACCGCGTACGTACACGTGCATCATATTTGTTTGCGGAACCTTCGGCGTGACTACGACGTCCTGAAACTCCGATAAGATAGCGGCTATTTCTCGGGCGCGTTTACAGTAAAGCGGGACTCTCGGCAGATAGCGGCGCAGGCCGTCCCGCGCGGAGACGATCATCGGATACTGTTGCACGAGCCGCCCGCCGTGGCGCCATTGCCAAGCGCGCGCTTCATCGATGACCGCTTTCGGACCGGCAAGTGCAGCGCCGGCTACCGCATTCAAAATCTTGTAAAAAGATACATACACGGTATCGAACGGCTGCGCCAGCTCCGGCAACGGCCGGCCATAAAATGGCTGCGACTCCCACAGCCGCGCGCCGTCGAGATGCATCACGATGCCGGCGTCCTTCGCCCATCGGCATATATCCAACACGTCGTCCCAAGGGCGTAATGCGCCGCCGATGTTTCGCTCGGGCAGTTCCAGCACGAGAGCGGAAAGCCGATCAGCTACGGCCTGCAAGTCGGTCAGCGTGTAAAGCGCGTTGCGATCGCCTAGCAGAACCGGTTGCAAGCCATGCATCATTTGCATGGCGTTGTTTTCCGATACCACGAGATGGCTCTGCGGATGCACCGCCACATTGCGGGAATCGCGCCGGTCGGAATGGATGCGCAGAGCGATCTGCTGCGCCATCGTGCCGCTGGGCATAAAGACCGCCGCCTCTTTTCCGAGCAGCTGCGCGATCTCGCTCTCGAACGACTCAACGAGCGCGCCGGCTCCGTAGACATCGGCGTATTCGTCATCGCCGGCCGCTTGGGCGATCTCGGCCAGTCGCGCCCGAACCGGGCGCGGCGGATGTCCAAAAAACTGCCGGCACGATCGCATAACGTGATCTCGATCCATGCTTAGTGCTCCAAAGCCTCGATGATTGCGCTCACGAATGACTCGCCGCCACCGTGCCCGGCGTCGTCTAACAGATGCAGCTTACTGGTGGTCCACATTTTGGAGAGACGCCACGGAATATCCAACGGGCTACTCACGTCGAAGCGGCCGTGAATCAGTTCGCCGGGAATGCCGTTGAGAATCGACACATTTCTGAGCAATTGTTCGTCTTCAAGAAACGCGGCATTCTTCCAATAATGGGTGACCAGACGCGCGAAGCACAGGCGAAACTGCGCGTCTTCGAACCGCGGATTCGGTCTATGGTCTGCGGCAAGTGAAACGTGAGCATCCTCCCAAGCGCACCACTCAATGGCTGCCCGGTCGCGAACTGACTGATCCTGATCGAACAGCATTGCCGCATACGCCTCAACGAGCGGGCGGCCTTGCAAAGCGCTCGGAACCGCAGCGGCAAAACGTTCCCATTCCCGCGGGAAAATCCGTCCAACGCCTTCGGTAAGCCACTCGACTTCGCGCTGCGAAGTAGTCGTCACGAGCGCGAGCACCAGCGCATCCACTCGCTTGCGGTGGGTCTGCGCATAGGCGAGAGCGAGAGTTGTCCCCCAAGAAATTCCGAGTACCGTCCAACTCTCGATTCCCAGGAGCTCTCGCAGCTTTTCGATGTCGCTTATAAGATGCGCTGTTGTATTCGCGCGAAGATCGGCGCGCGGATCGCTCGCCAGCGGCATGCTGCGACCGCATCCGCGCTGGTCAAAAAGCACGATGCGGTAAATCTGCGGATCAAAATACCGGCGCGATCCCGGTGTAGACCCTGCGCCGGGACCGCCGTGTAGATACAGCGCCGGCTTGCCCTTCGGATTCCCGCAGCATTCCCAATAGACTCGATGACCGTCGCCGGCATCGAGCAGCCCACAATCATAAGGCTCGATAATGGGAAATTGAACGCTCATTTTCGACCGTTATTCGCGCCATAGGACCGGTCGACTTCTGCCTACGAGCTCGTGTGCTCGATAACCACGTAGAGCATCGCGCGGGAAGAGCCGGTATTGGAATACGCATGGCGTTCATCGGCCTGAAATGCGATCGAGTCACCCGTCTTCAGCTCGTAATCGCGATTGCCGACCCGCACTTCGAGCGAACCTTGCGTCACATGTACGTATTCGGTCGTTCCGGCGGCATGCGGCGCAACCGTGCCGGTGCCTTTGTGCGCCGGAATCGCAATCTGGACGATCTCGCAACTGCCGCCCGGCAGATCGGGCGCCAACTGCCTGCGTTCGATACCGTGAGCATCGACCAGCTTTTTCGCACCCTTCTTACGCCGGATCGAAACCCGGCCCGACACCGCACCGGCGTCGGCGACCAAATCCGACAAGCGAATTCCGAACGATTCTGCAATCGCGGAGAGGACGGCGATGGTCGGGGATTTGGTGCCGTTTTCAACGTCGCAGATCATCGAAGATGATACTCCGCTCTGTTCGGCCAGGGTCCGCAGACTGACCCTGCGTGCCGCGCGCAGCTGGGAAATGCGGCGCCCGACCGCTTCGGCTAGGTCATTTGACTTACGAGAGGACGAGTGTCCACTATCGCGAACAGGCACTCCGAAATCTATTCGACTTGCAGTCAGTTATCCCAGCTCGGCGGCGCACAAGGAACGGACGAAAGCACATGCAGCGTAAACATGCCCTCGCGACGATCGCCGGACTCGCCGGCGCTCTTGCGGCTTCGTCGGCCATGCCGGCGGCGGCCGCCTCGGTTCCAAACCTTGGCAAACCCTTGACTCCGCCGGCTCAAGGGCCGATCCGGGTGGGATTCGTGATCGGACCTGGTCTCGTCGCGATCGATTGGATCGGCCCGTGGCAGGCCTTCGGCGACGCGTATTTGGGAACGGTCATGGATATGTCGGGCCCTGGGCTCTTCGATTATTACGCGATGACCGAGACGGGCGAGCCGACCATCATGGACGGCGCAAAAATCGGACCGCAATACTCGTTCGCGAATGCTCCGCAGCCGCACGTGTTAGTTGTGCCTGGACAACGCGGATCCGCCGCGGCCGTTGCCTACATCAAGGACGTGGGCTCGCGGGCGGACGTGACCATGTCCGTCTGCACCGGAGCATTTCTGGTTGCGCGCGCGGGATTGTTCGATGGCCTGAAAGCGACCACGCACCACACCGCGTATGATGAGTTCGAAAAGGCCTTTCCCAAAGTCACGTTAATTCGCGGAGCAAAATTCGTCGAGAACGCGGCTGTTTCGGCGTCGGGAGGCGAATCCTCAGGCATCGATCTCGCGTTGCGTGTCATCGAGCGCTACTACGGCACGCAAGCTCTAAAAAACACGGCGTACAACATGGAGTATCGTCGAAGCGCTAGGCCGCAAAACATTAACGACGTCTAGAAAGGCCCCGGGATGAAACGTCGCGACCTTCTTTCACCCGCCGGTCTTGGCGTTGCCGGCGCGCTCATCGCGTGTCTTCTTCTGATCGCGGCTGCTCGTGCGCACGCCTCGGCCGTGACGGATACGCAAGCTGCGGTGCTCGCTCCACTAAAAGCGTTTGCCGCCGCCTTCAACGCCGGTGATCGAAATTTTCCGTCGGCCGCTTTCACCGGCGATTGCACCACTATTGACGAATTCGATCCGTTCGCGTGGCATGGGAGCGGATCGATCCGCGTGTGGTACCGCGAAACAACCGGCGGCACCACACGCGGGTACCGGCACTTTCTGGACGCACATGAAACGCTGACTTTAGAGAATGCGCGCATCATCCGTCAGCGGGGATCGAACGCATATGCCGTTCTCGCAACTCGCCTGCACTATATGCAAAGCGGCAAACCGCGTCTTCAGCACCTGGATTGGACGGTAGCCGAGGTCCGCACGTCATCGGGTTGGCGTATCGCCGCGCAGGCTTGGGCACTTCTTGACGACGCCGCCGCGCAGAATGCCGCCGAAACGAAGGTTCCCTTCCATATCGACCGCGGCGTCATCGTTTTCCAAGCGAGCATGAACGGCCGCGGCCCGTTCGACATCGTATTCGATCCGGGTGCGCAGGGCGTTCTTACCAGCGTTGCAGCGGTGCCGCTCGGATTGAAAGCGGGCGCGACCGCAAAGATACAATCGCTGCGTATCGGGGACATCGAGTTTCGCGACGTGCCGCTTCCGGTATATGAGGGAGACCCCGCGGACATTTTTAAGCCGAGTCCAAATGAGCCGGCGGTCGCGGGCGCGCTTGGGCCCGAGATCCTCAATCGCTTCGCCGTGCGGCTCGATTACCGAGCGCAGACCATGACGCTAACGCCGCTGGAAACGTTCGCCTATGCCGGTCCCGGAGTAGCCGTGCCTTTCACGATACAGAGTGACGACATCCCACTGATTGCCGCTACAGTGGACGGCGTCTCCGGTATTTTTCAGTACGATGTTCGCGCGCGCCCCGGGCTCTACTTATTCGAGCCGTTCCTTCAGCGCAGCGGGCTCGCGCAACGCTATCCAAGCACCTTCGACGGCGTTGCGACGCTGACGGTTGCGCGGAAAACACTGGCTAACGTCGCGACGCGAGTTGGGCCACCTCGCACCGGCGCAATCGCCGGAGCAACTGAAGCCGGCTTGCTCGGCTATGGCGTACTTTCACAATTCACGACGACGATCGACTACCGCCGAAAGGTCATCTACTTCGAAACGCCGTGACGCGACCTGAGGGCCCTTAGGGCGTCTGCGCGAGTCGAATGCTGCCGTTTAACGTCGAAATGGTTAGGCGACTCTTGCCCGACCCAATCGTGCCGTCAGCGTAGTTCAAAATACGCATTTGGCCGCGCCGCGCTCTGAGCGGAAGGGCGCTGGAAATCGAGCCATTCAAGGTTTTTAGATGCACTTGCGCGCTTGCGGAACGCGGAACCATGACGTCGATCGGCCCGTTTACCGATGCGAACTCCAATCCGCCGCTCGGCCAGTTCGGACTTTGCATGGCTACGCGAATGGCGCCCTGCACTGTTTTTGCTTGCGCGTACGACGAGGTGGTGACGTACACGTGACCATTCACGGCCGCTGCATCGATTGGACTTGAGACATCGTTCACGTCAATCGAACCATTGACGGTGCGCAGAGTCGCTGCTGTCGGCGCGGGCAGTCGCACGCTGAACGCGACGCGCGTATCGTTCCCTCCGGAATCGTGATCGTGATAATGGCTGCCGCCGTTTTGGCGGCACGTTTGGCCGGCGTCGCCGCTTTGCGGATACACTGCGCAGATCAACACGCCCTGGCTCGTGTGTTCCATATGGATCTGTACGGAATTTGGATCTGAACGATCAGCTGTCCGCAGCGCAGTGACCGTTACCTGGTCTCCGGGGGCGCGCTGCACCGTTATCGGGCCATTTACGTTTTCGATTTCCAGCGTTTGGCCGGGGGCGAGCCGCTCGCCCCATTGGTAGGGAGGGGCACCTGCGCCGGCCACGGCCGAAGCGCCGGCAAAGGCCAAGGCGAGAAGGCTACAGAGAAATATGCGCACCGCGAACACCTCTTAAAGAATTAGTAGTCCAATGGTACGGCGTTCTGCGTCCAATGTCAACTATGGAATTAAGAGCCGGTGCCGGAACGCCGCTGGCTGAAGAGTTTCTCGGACTGCGCGGTTGAATGGCGCTTTCATGCAGCTGCCCGGAGTCTGCGCGGGTTTCCTCATCGGACTGCTTTTGGCGCAGAGCGCGCCAGCGGCGGCTCAGTCCGGCATAGCGTTCGATGAATTTGAAAACGCCAATGTTGTTTCTCGTCCCCTTCCGCTTCCGTCCGACTTCGAGCGCGTGTGGACCAACGCATTGGCTCTTGGTCGTACGTTTCAACCGTACGATCCTAAGGTCGTCTCGCCGAAAGCCGGTCTTCTCGAGCATGTTGCGATACTCGGAAACAAGATTCGCATTGAAAATGTCTTTCAGCCTGAACTCGTAGAGATTGACACGCTCGGCCAAGCGAATGCCGTGTTTTTGAATCTGGCAGCTCGTACATATTGGACGGGCAATTCGTCAAGCTACCTACGGCCATTTAGTGCGGGCGATATCGGCGTCTTGACCATCGCCGGAACGCCGGTGCTAAACGCTACGGTGCATCCAGTTTCGGATAGTTGGCCGAAGATGACGGTCTCCGGAATGACCTTCGATGGAACGACAACGCGAACAATTATTCAAACGAACGCCGCCCCACCATGCCGCCCGGCAACCGGTGTCGTCGAAACGACGATTTTTTCAGCGCCCGCTGTGCCCGAGCAACGGTATCAGGAAGAATTTTATCTCGGTGGCGCGGCGCTCATATGGGCTCACCTCGCTGCGTTGACGCACTGTTCCGTGCGCGCCGCCTCGCTCGTCGATCAGTTGAGCGGATATCCGGGCTTTTTGCTCTACCGCGCGATGATGTTGGAAGTAGGCGGACCAGGCACCGAACTTATGTCTTTGCCCGCTAATATATCAGCGGATGTCATGATGCGCGGCCATATCAAAGTGCTTACCGATGCGGACGCGGGACTTTTTGCGATCCCGCCGGGCTTTGTCCGACGGAGTCCTTAGGTGTCGCCAGATTGAGGGCGCAAAGCTACCGCCGTTCAAAGATATAGATGAGCGGCTCGTCAGTGCCTACCGTATTCACGATCATTGTAAGAGTCTTGAGATCGCGAGAAAGTTCAAACCGCCGAGTCTGTGTGATCTTGCCTTTGGATTTGCGCGTTATCTCCACGGCATGCGCGCTTAGCCGCCGCGCCGACGATGAAGAACTTGCGCCCGCGTTGGGACGCTCCTTGCCGTCGAAATTCGCGTTGATAATCCAGTTGCTCAGAGATGGGATGGCAAAGGAAAGGCCGTTGCTCTCGTAGTGACGGACCTGCAGGGTTATCTCCGAACCGAGCGGCGTTATTACGCTGAGCCACCGACCCGCAAAACCTGATCCGGCTGCCCTTCGCTCGTACACATAATTGGCGCTCGACGGCGAGCCGTCTGGACTGAAAGCCGTGTAGTTGTCTTTGAGCGATTTGCCGTTTTTGGAAAGCGTCCATGTCGCCGCGAGGATCTTTCGACCACCCTTCGTGCGTACGACCCGCCAGTTTGGTCCGTCGGCGGCAACGGAGAGCGTAGTGCCTGCACTGGCGGGCTGTTGGGTTCCATTGACCACAATCGTCTCGACACCGCCGCCGAAGTCAAACCCATATGTGTTAGCGCCGACCTTCGTCACGGTCATCTGATCGGTTTGCTTAACGAGCTTCCATTGCCCAACGAAGGGATCGGCCTCAGCTCGTAGCGGGCTTGTCGCGAGGGCGGAAACCAACAGCAACTGAAAAAATGCCCATTTCGCCCGCCTCATTGTGCCGCTACTCCGTTGAACCGGGGCGTAAAGAGCAACCAGAACGTGAGGCCGACTCGATAGCCCACAGGGCGACCACGTCTGCATAAAGGTAGTTGAGTAGCGCGAAGAGCCATAAAAAAGACAACCGCTCCTTGATGTCACGCATGTCGGCCTCCCACGGAATAGTTACGGTCCTGCGGCGTATTCGTTTCACCCGTAACGGCCCATTTTTAGTCCGAAGGAATTAGGAGTACTCCGAAGGAATTCGGGGTTGCGATGGGACGAAAACGGGCTTCTGCCCTCACCGACGCGGAGCTGCTGCTCATGGAAGCGCTGTGGAGTAAGAAACGCGCCACCGTGGCGGAGGTGCGCGAACAGCTGCCGCCCCCGCGGCCGAGCTACAACAGCGTGCAGACGCGGCTCAACATCCTAGCGGATAAGGGCCTAGCCCGCCGCGACGAGCACGGACGCGCGATTATCTATCGGCCGGCGGTCGAACGCGAGCGGGTCGTTTCCTCGGCGGTAAAGCAATTGGTTTCTCGTTTCTTCGACACGGGCAGCATGCTTGCGCTACGCGTGATTGACGAAGAAAAAATGACGGATTCCGAGTTGGCGCAACTCGAAGCCGCCATCGTGAAAAAGACAAGGACGCGGTCATGACTTCACACGATTACTTGGGAGCGGCGCTGCTCAACAGCTTGTGGCAAGCGCCGCTGATTGCGTTGGCCGGCTGTTTGCTATTGCGGGCCGTGCCGCGTGTTAGTGCCTCGACGCGTTACGCTGTCTGGCTGACGGCGCTGATCGGCTGCGCATTCTTTCCCCCGTTGACGACGCCGATGGAGATCTCGCTGCGCATTCCCGAAGGGTTGTTGCAGGCCATTGAGATCGCATGGGTGGCCGGCGCAGCAATATTGCTGGCGCGCACGGGCCTGGCTGCGCAGACGCTCTCGCGCATCAAACGATTGGCCTATCCATTGGATGTTCCGGCGCGCGAAGGCCTGACGCTTTGGAACAATCGCGGCCTTACCCATCGCGATGTGCGTCTCTGCGTCAGCACCGACGTGGACACTCCCGTTGCCATCGGTCTATTCGATGATTTGATTCTGTTGCCGGAATGGCTGGTGAACTCGTTACCGGTAGCCGAGCTCGATCGGCTGGCGATGCATGAACTCGCGCATTTGGAGCGCTACGACGACTGGACGAAACTGTTGCAGAATATCCTGGCGTCGCTCATGTTCTTCAATCCGGCAGTGCGCTGGATCAGCGTTCAGGCGGAGGTGGAACGTGAAGTCGCCTGCGACGACGCGGCGGTGCAAGCCGGCAGCGATGCGATCACTTATGCTGAGTCGTTGACGCGCCTCGCGCGCGCGGTTTCATGGGCTAGCCGTTTTTCGCTGGCGCCGAGCCTCTTTGCCGCGCGCCGCACGCTCTCGCGCCGAGTAGAACGACTGTTGCAGCCGGCAATCATCTCGCGCTCGTTTTCGCGTCCAGCCGCAACCTCGTATGCCGCGATCTTGCTGGCCACATTCTTTGCAATCAGGGCGCTCACGCCGGTTGCCACGCAAGCCTTCACGCTTCCGCCGGATGACGGCGCGGTGCACACGCGCGTGGCAGCGTTATATGACGACATGCGCCGCGGGCGCTATCACGGCAACGGTTTCGGGCGCGCGGAGACAGTGCTCAGGCAGCTCGGCCCCATAACGAGTCTGCGTATCAACCATGTCTTGAGCGTAGGCGCCACAATGGAATATTTTTACGACGTGCGCACTTCCCATGGCAGCGCATCGATGCGCGTTCGGATGGATAGCGGCATGCGCATCAGCGCATTTACCGTGAACGTAAACGGAACGCTCGAGGACGGACGGTATCTTCGCGCGTTCATGACCACCGAGCCGCGCAGCAAGGAGAACTGATGATGCTGTTCGCACTGACCCTGATCGCGGCGACCGCCGCGCCGGGGACAGCTACGCCCGAAGATATGCGGAACATCGCGCTAAGCACCGCGATCGTGCAGCGCATCGGCGACAAACTCTGGCCGAACTGGACGCAGACGCCGTTTGCGGTCGATTTGGTGACGGCGGCCGGTCCGATAGCGATCAATTTTCCGCAGCCGGTTGCCATACCGTCTTTTCCGCCGCAGCTGGAAGCCACATTCCCGTTTCCCAATGGCGTGCCGACGATCGTTATCGGTGAACCGCAATTTACACAGGCCTCCACGCCGATCCGCTGGAGCGTGACCCTGCTGCACGAGCATTTCCATCAGTGGCAGTATTCGTGGCCGCAGTACACTGCGACGATCAAGGCCTTGAATCTCGCGCCGCCCGGCGATACCAACGCGATGTGGATGCTGAACTATCCGTTTCCTTACAAGGATCCGAAGACGAACGCTACCTACGTCACGATGACGCACGCTTTGGCGCGCGCGGTTCGCGCGATCGGCAAAAACGAGTTTCGGAGGGACGCGGCTGCGTACGTGCTAGCGCGCGATCATTTCAAAACGATGCTCAAACCCGACGACTATAAGTATTTCGCCTTCCAGTGCTGGCAGGAAGGCACCGCGCGCTACACCGAGATCATGGTAGCGCGCCTAGCGGCCGCGGAACACGGGCGCGATCCCTCATTCCTGACCGATGCGGACGCCGCCGGATTGGCGCAAGATTCAGCGGCCACGTATGAGCGTACGCTCAAACGCTTGGAAACCAAAGCCCTTTCCGACGACGATCGTGTGAACTTTTACGCATTGGGTGGCGCTGAAGCGTTGCTGCTCGATGCGCTCAAGCCGGGGTGGCGCCTGCATTACTTTTCGCCGGCTTTGGATCTAGGAGCATTCTTATGAAGTTCCCCTCGCGTTTTTTCGCTAGATAACCGTGAGACAGCATGAGGGGGGTCGCCCAGACAAACTCATCGTCCCGAAAGCGTTCGATGCGATTCACTGTTGCGCCGAGCATGGAGGCTGTTTACCTCGGGGGTCTCAAGGTTCTCCCGGATTACATATTCGCCAACGCGCCCCAACCGAACGTTATCGTCGTGCCGGCAACCAAAGCTTTGCCCGAATCCCTCGCATGGGTAAAGACAGCAAGCAAACGTGCCGACATTACAATGTCGATCTGCACCGGCGCATTTTTCATGGCGAAGGCCGGACTGTTCGATGGACAATTTGCCACCACGCATCACGGGTACTATGACATTTTCGCAAAATGGTATCCCAAGGTAAAGCTGGTTCGTGGACCGCGCTTTGTCGAAGATCGCAACGTGGCCAGTTCCGGCGGTGAAACTTCGGACATCGAGCTTGGTCTGCGCGTCGTCGAGCGCTATTTTGGAACAGCCGCTGCCAATTCGTCAGCTGAAAACATGGAGCACGTTCGCACGGAGCGTCCGTCGCGATGGGCCATTATCTAGCGGTTTTCCCTAGATAATGCAAGACAGCACTAGAGCGTCAGAACGCTAAAATCGCGCTGTCTCACGATTTGGCCGCATTTCACAGTATCTCCCCGTTTTCGCCTGCATTTCACAGTAACTCGCCACGATCTCCATCTAAGCAAACCGTGCGATCTCGTCGAAGTTAAAGCGCGGCAGGCGCGGGAAGAGCTTGCTGTCGTCGCCATAGCCGATATTGATCAAGTATTGCGACGTCCAATTGCCGTCGGGGAAAAAGGCTTCATCGACGATCTTCCGGTCAAAGCCGGCCATCGGGCCAGCGTCGAGGCCGAGCGATCGAAGTGCGACGATGAAGTACGCCATCTGCAAGACCGCGTTGTCCCACGCGAATTCGCGTTGCGCCGCGGGTCCCATCGCCGCCAGCGTCCCCTTGAGCATCTCACCGCGATCGGGGAACGTCCGCGGAAACTGTTCGTAAAATTTCAAGTCGGTCGCGATGATCGCCGTGACCGGCGCTGCCATGGTCTTCTCGATATTTCCGGCTTGAAGTGACGGGCGCAGCTTCTCTTTGGCCTCGGCGGATTCGACGAAAACCAGACGCAACGGGAGCCCGTTGGCGCTGGTTGGCCCAAGCAGGGCAAGGTCCACCGCGCGTGCGAGCATTTCGCGATCTACTGGGTGATCAAGGAAACCGTTTGGCGTTCGGGCTTCGAGAAAGAGCGTTCGTAGCGCAGCTTCGTCGAGTTCTCGGGCTGCCTTCAGGTAGACGATTTGGCCCTTTGTCAGGTTTACGGTCGCGTCGTAGATACGGCCGGCGGCGTCGGCGGCGGGCAATGTCTCGATGCTCATGGGGGGGTCCTTTCCCAACCGGGGGCAAGCAGGCGACGGATGTTGTCTAAACGGCTGGTGTTGTGTATACTACTAGCGTCGGACGGCCAAGTCAACCGACAAACCCGGGAACTTGTCGCTTAGCCGACACTGACGGAAAACTGATGACAATCAAGACCCTAGACGAGCCTCGCGTCGATCCGCGGGTTACTCGCACGCAAACCCTGATTCGCAACGCGTTCAAGTCGCTGTTATCGGAGAAGAGCTTCGAATCGACCAGCGTACAAGACATTGCCGAGCGGGCGACGGTGAACCGCGCGACGTTTTACGCCCACTTTCAGGATAAGTTCGCGCTTTTGGACGTGGTCATCCGCGACGCTCTACGGCAGCACCTTGCCGAAAACGATCCTGATCCGATAACATCCGACTTGCGCTCCCTGCTTTCTGCCGTTGCGAAAAGCGTATTCGGGTTTGTCACGGCGCACGGTAGATGCAAAGTCGATCGCGATTTCGAGCCGCAGTTCGAGCGCGCGATGGAGGCCGAACTTGGCGAATTCCTAGCGCCAAGATTCACCGCTTGCACCGCGCACGTGATAGCTACGGCGATAGTGGGCTCGGCCATGCAATGGCGCGCGGGCGGCCGCAAACAACCGGCGGATCGGCTCGTGCGTGAAATCGTCGACATTCTCTCCGATGGGGTCGCCAAGTGACACCGGCACGAATTCGCAAGACTACGCTCGCCGCTATTGCCGCAGTCCTGGCATTCGCGCTTGGGGCATGCGCAGGCAAGGCAAATGATACACCCGGATCAATCGTCGTCGGGGGCGTGACGCGCACCTACGTGGCGCACGTTCCTGCGAAGCTTGGTTCGAGCGTTCCGCTCGTGCTTTCGTTCCATGGACATTTTGGAACCGGCGCAGGTCAAGCTCGCCTCACGAATTTCAGTGCGCTCAGCGACAGGTACGGCTTCGTCGTCGTCTATCCCGATGGAATCAATCGGAGCTGGAACGACGGGCGCGGGGGCGCCAACGACATCGGTCTCGTGAAGGCGCTGATTGCCGATTTCTCGCGACGCTACCCGATCGATCCAAAACGTATTTACGTCAACGGATTTTCGAATGGCGCGATGTTCTCTAACTATGTCGGATGCACGCTGGCCAACCAAATCGCGGCGATTGCAACGGTGGAAGGCTACATGCCCGCCGAAGACGCAGCCGGATGTCATCCGGTACGCCCGATACCGCTGCTCGAGATTGCGGCAACCACGGATCCGGTCATGCCGTTCACCGGTGGCCAGATCAAACTCTTGGGCTTCAACCGCGGATCGCCGGTGCTTTCAGCCAAGCAGACGCTTTCGATATGGACGAAGAACGCAAAGTGCAAGGGACCGCCACAGTTTGCCGCGCTGGCGCCGATCGCGCCGAACGACGGTACCAACATCACGCGTACCACCTACACTTCATGCGCCAGCGACGCGAGCGTCGTGCTCTATACGGTCATTGGTGGCGGACACGCGTGGCCCGGCGGGCCACAGTACGCTCCGAAGCTCATCATCGGACGCGCGAGCACGCAGCTCGAGGCAAGTAAAACGATCGTCGCTTTTTTTCTTGCGCTAAAACGCTAAAACGGCGTTGTCTCACGATTTGGCCGAATTTCACAGTATCTCGCCGTTTTGTCCCGCATTTCACAATATCTCGCTGCCTTGACAGGGAAGTAATGCGTCACCTATAGTTATAGGTATGAACCTTGCGCGATACTTCGCTGGCCTGATTACGCTCGCGGTAATGGTGTTTTTGCCCGCTGCGATGCAAGCGCAAGGAAATGCGCCAACCGTTCCCCCTTCCGTGCTGCAGTGGGCTAAAGTGAACGCGATGCCCATGGACATCAGCGCGATTCGGCCGCTCGTCGCACACGCACGAGTGATCGGGCTGGGTGAATCGCAACACGGGGTGGACGAGTTTCTCGGGCTTCGAAACCAACTGTTAGAATTCGCCGTCACGTCACTCGGCGTGACCGCGCTCGCGGCTGAGACCGGATACAACGAATCCACGGCCGTAGACGAGTATATTTCAGGACGTGGCGAGCTCTCAACGGCAGTAATCGCCTCGGTGTTTTCATGGTCGAGTCCTGTTGCCTACTCAGAGAATGAGGCTCTCCTGAAATGGCTGCGCCAATATAATGAGCGGAGTACCACCAA
Organism: Vulcanimicrobiota bacterium; assembly: GCA_013036105.1. Taxonomy (GTDB): domain Bacteria; phylum Vulcanimicrobiota; class Vulcanimicrobiia; order Vulcanimicrobiales; family Vulcanimicrobiaceae; genus Rubrimentiphilum. Next base: position 140,693 of record JAAXCX010000001.1, on the reverse strand, counting down.
GAGAAAGATTCATTTTTACGGCATTGACCTAACAGGTGGACGCAGCGGGCAATTTACCGAAGCCCGGACTGCCATCGATTCGGCCCTTGCCTATGTTGATCAGGTCGATTCGGCTCAGGCTACTGCGTTACGCGTGCGCATCGGACCGCTTGAGACAAGTTTCGCGTCCACATCGTACGACTCACTCACCGCTGATCAACAGAACACGCTGACCGCCGCGATTGACGATCTCGTCTCGCTCTTCGAGCGGCGGGCAGTCTCTTGGCCGGCCGCCACGACCAGCGACGAATTCGAAAAGGCGTACCGCTCGGCGATTGTTGCAAGAGACTTGAACGCAAACTTTCGAGCTACCGGCTCGGAAAGCAATCCCCAAGCGCAGCGTGAGCCCGCGATGGCAAAAGAACTCGCCTGGGCGTTGCGTCGTGAAGGCGCGCAAGGACGCATTTTGTTGTATCAGGCTAATTGGCATGTCAGTAAAGGTCCGATGGTCACCGATAAGTTCACATCGGGCCTCGGCGAGTATCTTCATGCAAGTCTCGGCCAGGATTATGTTGCTCTTGCAACATCGTTCGGGCGAATAAATGGAGCGGACACCGCGCCGGACGAAAACAGTGTTGCGGCGTTGCTTTCCAAAGTATGCCGCACCGCTTGCTGGATCGATCTGCGGAAAATACCGGTTGCGGGCCCGGTGGCCGTTTGGATGAATACGATGCGCCCCGTCGAGGGGGGCCGCCCCGACAAACTCATCGTGCCTAAAGCGTTCGATGCGATCCTGTTCTTTCCGCAGGTGCACGTCGCGAGCTAATAGTCTGCCGAAAGCGTCCGCGGTTATTGAGCTTTCAAGTCGTATGGTTCGGGTTTCCCTAATTTCACATTATCTGGTTATTTTCACAGTATCTCACGGTTTTTCGCTAGATACCGTGAGACAGCGCTAAAACGCTAAAACGGGATCTCTTCGTCCAGCGCATCGCCTAACGGGGCCGCGCCCGCTGCAACCGGCGTGCCGTTGCCGAAACCTTCGCTTGCTTCTTGCTGCTGACGATCTTGGCGCGAGCCCAGCATTTGCATCGTGTTGATCACGATCTCGGTCGCTTGGCGCTTGTTGCCTTCCTTGTCGTCGTATTGACGAATCGAAAGCCGGCCTTCGACCAGACACGACATGCCCTTCTTTAAATAGGTGTTGCACGTTTCGGCAAGTTTCTCCCAAGCGACGATGTCCACGAAGAGCGTGTCTTCGGGTTTTGGGTCGCGCTTGTTGGGATTAACCGCGATGCGAAACTTGGTGACGCCAGCGCCGGAAGGGATGTAGCGAATCTCCGGGTCGCGCACCAGCGTGCCGACCAAAATCACTCTGTTAAACGATGCCGCCATGATGCCTTACCTTTTCTTCAGATGCTCGTTACTGCCATGATAGGCCCTCAGACTGCCACCAGTCTGGCACTCTATTCGGCGGGAGTCGGTGCCTGCGGCGGAACCGGGGGCGCCGCCGCGGCCACTTTTTCGGCCTCGAGGGCTTGCTTGTCGAGCCGAATCAGAAGTGCCCGCAGAACGTCTTCGTTCAACCCCAATTGGCGCTCGAGTTCTTTGGCGGCCGACGTCTCGCTGCGGAACCGCATGATGACGTAAATCCCCTCGCGCACGTCGTGCATCTCGTAGGCGAGGCGCTTCTTGCCGAGCTTGTCGACGTTGAGCACTTCGCCGCCGTTGGAGGTGAGGGATTGGGCGATCGCGGCCGCGCGCTGGTCGGCTTCGGCCTCTTCCAGGTTGGGGCGCAGCAGATAGGTCACTTCATATTCGTTTGCCATGGCGGGTCGCGGTGTTCCCCGAGGGGGGCCGGAGGGCCTCTCAGGGGCTTCTCACCCGTGTTTGGCACATTCTAAGGAAGGATGGGAACAGAGCACTAACCGATGCCTATCGCCCGCTTCGCCGTCAACCGGCGCGTGACCGTAGCGATGATCGCCTGCGCGATTGTCGTGCTCGGAATTTTCGCTTTCCCGCGGCTGCCCATCGATCTGCTCCCCAGCTTCTCGCCGCCCGTCATCAACGTGAGCGTCAGCTACACCAACGTGGCGCCTCAGCAGATGGAGACGCTTATCACGCGGCCGCTCGAAAACGCGGTCAGCCGCGTTGCGGGCATCCAGCAGATCAATTCAACGTCGTCCGAAGGCAGCAGCAATATCACCGCGCAGTTCTACTACGGCGTGAATATCGACACGGCCGCAGTCGACGTGCAGCAGCAGGTCTCGCGCGCGTTCAGCAGCCTTCCAAACGATCCGAACCTCTCTCAGCCGCAGATCAGTAAATTCAATCCGAACTCGCTGCCGGTCGTCCGCATGTTCGTCACCGACCCGAACATGTCGATGCGCGATTTGGGCGATCTGTGGACGAACACGCTTTCCGACGAATTCTCGGCCGTCTCCGGCGTCGCATCGGTCTCGGTCAGCAACGATCAAACGCGTGCGATCATGGTTCAGCCCGACCCCAATAAGCTCGCGGGCTACAATCTCACGATGGCGCAGATCGTCCAGCGCATAGGCCAAGAAAACGTCAACCTGCCGGCCGGCGTCGTGCAGATCGCCAAGAACGAGTATCAAGTTCAAACCAACGCGCTCTTCACCGATCCTACGCAGATCGCGAACATCGTCGTGGCGACCAAGAACGGCGCGCCCGTCTTTTTACGCGACGTCGCCAACGTCAGCGACTCGATCGAAGAGCAGCGCACGTTCCAACGCGTGAATGGAATCGAAGCACTGGGCGTCTCGGTGACCGCGCAGCCGAATGCCAACGTCGTACAAGCGGCGCAAGGAATCTACGCCAAGATCGATCAGATTAAGCAACGCTACCCCGGCATGCAGTTCGCTGTGACCTTCGATCAAAAAGGCTTCATCACGCAGGCCGTCACCGCACTTGAACACACGGCCCTGTACGGCGCGGTGCTCGCCATCCTCATCATCCTGCTCTTCTTACACTCGTGGCGCTCAACGGTGATCGTCGCGGTCTCGCTTCCGATCTCGGTGCTCGGAACGCTCTTTGCGGCGTACATGTTCGGTTTCACGCTCAACACGATGACGCTGGGAGGTTTGGCACTGGCCGTCGGCCTGATTGTGGACGACGCGATCGTCGTCATCGAGAACATCTACCGGCACATGGCGCGCGGCCAGCATGTCAAAGAAGCTGCCGAAAGCGCCGTTACCGAGATCTTTTCAGCCGTGCTCGCGTCGTCGGTAACGGTTATCACGGTCTTCGTACCGCTGCTGCTGATTCCGGGGCTGCAAGGGCTGCTGTTCATGCCGTTTGCGCTGATGGTGATGTCGGCAGTCGCAATCTCCCTGTTGGTCGCGCTAACCACCGTGCCGATGCTCTCCACGATTTTACTGCAAGACGAAAAACCTCACACCAACGGCCACAGTCAAGGCGCCTACGCGCGCTTTACGCAAAAGTTCGACAAAACGTACGAACGCTTTGCCGGATGGTACCGCGGCCGGCTTTCGTGGTCGCTCGACCACCCCGGGCCAGTCCTGGCGGCGGCCGGCGCGATCTTGATCGTCACCTTGCTCGCGCTGCGCCTCGGCGCGGTTGCGACAGAGCTTTTCCCCGCCTCGAACTCCCCGTTCGTGCGTTTTACCTTGCGCATGCCAAACGGAACGGCGCTCAACGTCACCAACGCCGTAGCCAAAGACGTCGAAAGCCGGATGCGCAAAGATCCGCGCGTTGACGTTCTGGCGGTACAAGTCGGCGGCGGAGGCGGCGGATTCGGCGGCGGAGGCGGGGGCAACAGCGCAAACGTTTCAATCGCGCTCAAACCCAACACGACCAGCGCGCAGGCCGGCCAGTTCGTCACGCAATGGCAAGGCGCGCTCAACGGCACCTTCGGCGGACGCCGCGGCGCAGGCGGCGGCGGAGCCGGAGGCGGAAGTTCGAGCGGTTCGTCCGCGCGTCCCAGCAACCCGCAATTTGCGAAGATGCGCGCGATCTTCGGAAAGCCTATTCCGGGACTTCAGGCGTTCGGGCGCACGCAAGACATCGTGCAGAGTATCATTGCGCGCGGACAAGACAGCCTGGACATTCAGATATACGGTCCGGACTTCAACACGCTCTACAACATCTCGCAGACACAAATTATTCCGAAGCTCGCGCAGGTGCCCGGCGTCACGCGCCCCGACACCGGCATCACACCGTCTCAGCCGCTGCTGAACATCAACGTCGACCGGGTGAAAGCGGCCGCGCTCGGACTTTCGACGCAGACGATCACCCAGACCATCGATACCGGCACTAGCGGCAGCATCGCATCATATCTTCAGACGAACGGAACGCAGTATCCGATCATCGTGCAACTGCCGCCGGATCAGCGCCGATCGTACGAGTCGATCCTGAATCTTCAAGTGCCTGCTCCGGGAGCCGGATCGCTCGTCGCCGGTGGAACGATTGGCGGCGCAGGCAGTCTGCTTTCAAGCACCGGAACGCAGAACCTCAGTCAGCAATACGCTCTGCCGACGATTCCGCTGGCCGACCTCGCGACCATCGCCGTGGGTCAGGGACCGTCGCAAATCACTCGCCAGGACAAACAGCGCGAGATCGACGTGACCGCTTCGGTTGCGGGCGCGCCGCTGGGCGCGGTTGTGGCACAAGCGCAAAACATCATGAACTCGATCACGCTGCCGCCCGGATATTTCTGGGAGTTCGGCCAATCGGTCCAACAGCAGAATCAAACATTCGGCAGCCTGGGTCTGATCGTACTGCTCGCCATTCTGCTCATCTACATGCTGCTGGCGGCGCAATTTGAATCGCTGCTGCATCCGATCATCATCATGGTCGCCGTGCCGCTGTCGCTGGCGGGTGTCGTGATCGCGCTGGTGGTCACGCAGCGCTCGTTTGGGCTGACGGCTTTCATCGGAATTTTGATGCTCGTCGGCATCGTCGTGAAGAACGCGATCTTGGTCGTCGAGTTTACCAATCAATTGCGCCGCCGCGGGCTGCCCGCGCGCGACGCGCTGCTGCAAGCCGCGCCGATGCGGCTGCGTCCGATTCTCATGACCACGCTCGCCACGGTGGGCGGTATGCTTCCGATCGCCTCAGGCATCGAAGCGGGAAGCCAGACGCAAGCTCCGCTCGGAACCGTCGTGGTCGGCGGATTGCTCTGCTCGACGGTCCTCTCGCTCATCGTCATTCCGACGCTGTACCTGTGGTCGGTCAACAACATCGAATCGCGCTTTGCCAAACGGCGCGCTAAACGCGAGCGCCGTGCGCACGTCGGCGAAACGCCGGCGCCTTCGGGCGCACCGGCCAGCTAGCGCACAAAAAAGTAGGCCGACATTCCCACGCCGATGCACAGCACGACGATGCGCGTGATCGAGGAAGGCACTTGCCGGAAAAAGCGCGCGCCAAAGTAACCGCCTAACATCGTAAAGATCGCCATCACGAGCGCGACCTGCCACACGATGATGCCGGCGATGATAAACGGCACGAGCGCAACGCCGTTGATGGCCACCGAGAGCACCGTCTTCAAGCCGTTCATCACGTTCAGGTTCGGCAAGCCCGAAAAAGACAGAATAGCGAGCATCAATATTCCGATGCCCGCGCCGAAATAGCCCCCGTACACAGCGACCGCGAATTGCGCCGCGAGCTGCCACGGCGTATGAGCGCGCGCTCCCGAAACGCTTTTGTTTGTCAGCCACGGACTGATCGCGAAGACCACCGTCGCAAACAGCAGCAGCCACGGGATCATGCGCACGAAGATCGCGGGCGGCGTCTTGAGCAAGAGAATCGCGCCGGCTAGCGCGCCGACCGAGCTCACAATGAGCGCCGGCACGAGCATCCGGCGGTATCCGCGCACCTCTTCGCGATAGCCGCGCGCGGACGCGACAACGCCCAGCCACATCGCCGTGTTGTTGGTAGCGTTGGCCGGAATCGGCGCCACGCCGGTGAGCACCAGGGCGGGGAAGGTCAAGAAACTGCCGCCGCCCGCGACGCTGTTGATCGCGCCGCCGGCCAGCGCCGCCACAATGAGAACGAGGTAGTGGTTCAGAGGCGCTACGACGACTTCGTTTCGCGCTTGGTTACGCGATAGACGCGGCGAACGTCTTTGAGCGTTTCGAGTTTGCGCAGAATTTTGTGCAAATGATCCAAATCGTGGATTTGCACCGTGAGGCTGACCACGGCATGGCGGTCGCGTTTGACGCGCGCGGTGACCGAACTGACGGCAGTCTTGAGCTCGGCAAAAACGGCCATCACGTCTTGCAGCAGCGCCGCGCGATCGAGCGCCTCGACTTCGATGTCAACCGCGTGCGTGATCTCCGTCTTGCCGATCCAGCTCGCCTCGAGCATGCGCTCGGGCGTCGCGGTCATGTAGGCAACGTTGGGGCAATCAGCCCGGTGCACGGAGACGCCCTTGCCGATCGTGACGTACCCAACGATATGATCGCCCGGAACGGGGCTACAGCACTTCGAAAGCCGGACGAGCACGTCGTCAACGCCCGCTATCCGGATGCCGCTGCTCTTGCGCACCGTGCGCCGTGAAACCGACGGCGGACGCGCGATCGTATCGAACTCGACGACTTTGGAAGCTTTGAGTTCGTCCTTGATACGGTTGATGACCGAAAGCGCCGAGGCGTCGCCGAAGCCGATCGCCGCGAAGAGATCGCTCGGCGCCGTATAGTTCATGCGGCGCGCGATGCGCTCGATGAGTTCACCGCGCAGCACTTCGAAGCCGATGTGGCGGCGCGCTAACTCGCGTTCGACGGCCTCTTGGCCCGCAAGCACGTTCTCTTCACGCCGTTCCTTGCGGAACCACTGCTTGATCTTGTGTTTTGCGCTGCTGGTTTTGACGGTCGAAAGCCAGTCGAGCGACGGCCGTCCGCTCGATTTGTTGACGAGGATTTCGCAGATGTCGCCGTTCTGCAGCGCCGAATCCAGTGGAACGATGCGTCCGTTGACGCGCGCGCCGACGCAGTGGTTGCCCACGTCGGTGTGAACGGCGTAAGCGAAATCGAGCGGCGTGCCGCCGGCCGGCATGCTGAAGACGTCGCCCCGCGGCGAAAAGATGAAGGCTTGCGAATCGAAGAGATCGAGTTTGAGGTTTTCCATGAAAACCCGGGAGTCGCGCATATCTTTCTGCCATTCGAGCAGCGCGCGCAGCCACGAGAGTTTGTTCTCGAATTGGTCGGCTTTGCCGCCCTCTTTGTAGCGCCAGTGCGCGGCGATGCCGTACTCGCTCGTGCGGTGCATCTCCCAGGTGCGAATTTGAATTTCGAGCGCTTCACCTTCGGGGCCGACCACGGTGGTGTGCAGCGATTGATACATATTGGGTTTAGGCATCGCGATGTAGTCTTTGAAGCGGCCGGGCAGCGGCGTCCAGAGCGCGTGCACCGCGCCGAGCGCGGCGTAACAGTCTTTGACCGAATCGACGATGATGCGGATCGCCGTTAAATCGTAAATCGTCGAAAAATCGCGCCCGGTCTTCATCTTCGTATAGATCGAGTAGAAGTGTTTGGGCCGGCCCTCGATCTTCGCGTTGACGCCCAGCACGCCGAACTCGGCGTTGAGTTTGGTGATGACCGACGACACAACACCTTCGCGTTCTTTTCGCGTCTTGGCTACGCGCTCGACGATCTCGCGGTAGCGCTCGGGATCGAGCACGCGCAGACACAGGTCCTCCATGTCCCACTTGATCTTCCAGATTCCCAAGCGGTGCGCGATGGGCGTGTAGATGTCCAGCGTTTCGCGCGCGATCGCCAGCTGCTTGGCCGGCGGCAAACTCGAGAGGGTGCGCATGTTGTGCAGGCGATCGGCGAGCTTGATGATGATGACGCGGATGTCCTTAGCCATCGCCATGAACATCTTGCGCAAGTTTTCGACCTGCGCTTCTTCCTTCGATTGATACGGAATACGCGTGAGTTTGGTGACGCCGTCCACCAAACTCGCGATCTCTTTGCCGAATTCGGCAGCGACTTGCTCGGTGGTGATGCTGGTATCTTCGACGACGTCGTGCAGCAGCGCGGCGGCGATCGTCTGCCGATCCATTTCGAGCTCGGCCAAAATGCCGGCGACCGCCAGGGGGTGTTCGACGTAGGACTCGCCCGAGGCGCGGCGCTGCCCTTCGTGGGCTTGCACCGCGGTGGAATACACGCGCTGCAGCCACGCGACGTCGAGCGACGAGTCGTAGGTTTTGACGGCGGAGGCGAGCTCCTCAAAGGTCATGATACTCACCTGCATCATGCCATAGGGCCGGGGCCGAACGCAAAGCGGCTAGGTGAAAAAGACGAGCGCGATCTTGCCGTCGGGCTGGAGCGCGAATTTCATATCGATGCTGCCGTGCTCGCAGAGCATCGTGTAGACGTAGACGCGGATACCCTTGGCCTGGCTGATCCCCTTGAAGGTCGCGCTTTGCAGCGCCCCCAGGGCCGCCAAGGCTTTTTCAGAGGCGTCGAGCACGTCGTCGCTCAGCTGCGCATTGACGTCGTCGGAGTACCGCGTGCGGTCGACCGCGCCGCCTTGCCACGCCACGAACTGCTGCACCGCGAGCTTGTGCATTTTCGGATCGTCGGGCGCCGGCTTGGGCGGAGGCAGCGGCGGCGGCGAGTTGTCAGCCGGCGGCGCCGAGACTTCGACCGAAGGCGCAGGCGATGGCGAAGCCGGCACGGTTTGCGCGTGAGTCGTCGTCACGGGGAAGAGCGCCACGCCCAAGGCGGAGGCGAAAAATATGAGGCTGCGTTTCATGTTTAGTACGTGATGAATGAGGTAACGTCGGCGCCCTTCAAAGCGTCTCGGCCCTTGAGCGCCTCGAGCTCGATCAGGAAAGCGAACCCGGCGACGTCGGCACCTAGGCGTTCGAGCAAGCGGCGTGTGGCCGCCGCGGTCCCGCCCGTGGCAAGCAGATCGTCCACCACCAGAACGCGGTCGCCGTTGCCCAGAGCGTCGGCGTGAATCTCGAGCGAATTGGTGCCGTACTCCAGCGCGTACGATTCGCTGAGCTTGCTGTAAGGCAGTTTGCCGGGCTTACGCACCGGGACGAAGCCCGCGCCAATTGCGTAGGCGAGCGGCGCTCCGAGCATGTATCCACGGGCTTCGATGCCGACCACGTGGTTGATCCCCGCCTGCTTGTACTTGTCTACAAAGAGATCGATCGCAGCCTTGAAGGCTTGCTTGTCCTTGAGCAGTGGGGTAATGTCACGGAACAGGATCCCCGGCAATGGGAAATCGGGGATAGCGCGGATATGGCTCTGAATTTCCACGAAGCACGGGCTTCCGCGAGCCGGCACATGCGGCCTTTCCGTTGTTCCTGGGGATGATCTAAAGCTGGACTATCCATGAATCACACCGGACAGGGCAAGCACTCGCGGGAAGAGCCCGCGGAGTCGCAGCCGTTTTCACTGCTCACCCAGGACGACCACCGCCAGCGGCTGGTGATGGCCTTCGCCGCTGCCTTGGCGCTGGAGATGGTTCTCGCGCAGCTGGTCCCTTGGCGAACGACCACGATCCCGCCCGAGCAGCCCGAGATCATCACGATTGCGAAATTGGTGCGCATCGAGCGCAAACCGACGCCCACTCCCAAACCCATCGTGCACGCGCACGTGATCGCGCCGACCAACGTGCAGCCGAAGGTAGTGAACCCGGGCAAGCCTTCGCAAAACGAGCATATCCGCCGCGTCGCCGCCGCGCGCCCGATGGTCCACACGATATATCATAAGGCGATCGCACGCATTCACATCCCCACCGGCGGCCAAGGCGCGGGCACCGGCAAGGCTAAAGCTCTAACCGGCGGCGTCGGTACGGGCGGCACCGGAACCGGCGAAAGCGGAACGGGGAACGGCACCGGCGGAGCGCCGGCCGCCCACGAACCGTGCGGCTATGTGGATTTCATTCCTTACGATCAGCCGACCATAGACAGCAGCACGGGGCGCGTCTGGGAGCATATCTCGATGACGGTGCGTTTCCCCGACGGGACCGCGCAGAGCATCGATTTGGATTACCCGTGGTTTTACCCGTCCAGTTCGGCGGACCCGTTCAGGATAACGACCGCGAAAACCGCGCTCTTCCAATTCCCGCCGTCAGGCCAGAGCGTGCCCGCCCTCGTGCAATACGTCATGGATCACACGACGCCGGCAGGCAACACAAAACTCAAGACGTGCCCAACGGGCTAACTTTCTTTTCGTTAGTGAAACCCGCATAGCAAGAGAGCGGTTAAATCTCTTATGTGTCGTAGAAAAGGGCCTATGAGCCTACGGTATTTTGCATTGCTCGCGGCGCTTTGCCTGACGGGATGCATCGATGCATCGACCTTTTCCAGTCACAACGTCGAGACACGGTTCCACCGCGCGATCCCGGCCGCCGGCGCCACGCACATCAGCGTGGTGAACGTTTCGGGCTCGATCAACGTCACCGCGTGGGATCGTCGCGACGTCGACGTGAGCGCGCTCGTCTACGGAGCCGATCAGGACTCCGTAAACCGGACGCACGTCGTCACGCAAGGCGGATCCGGCATCACGATCAAGACCGAGTACGACAACAACGGCGTTTTTGGAAATCACAACGGCGCCCAGGTAGACTACACGATTCGGGTTCCCAAGACGATCGCGGTTTCGGTTACCAACGTCAGCGGCCCGACAACATTGAACGGACTCGCCGGCGACGTTGACGCAAATGAAATCAGCGGGCGGCTCGACGCCGGCCTCGGGCGCCTTGCCGGCCCCAGGAGCATTAAGTTGGACGCCGTGAGCGGGCGCATTACCGTTCGCATCGCTCGCGACAGCAGTGCGCGCGTCAACGCGAGCACGCTCAGCGGGTCGGTCAATCTCTTTTTCCCGTCGGACCTTCACCAAGGCGTAGTCGGAAATTCCGCGACCGGACAGATCGGCAACGGCACATCCTCTATGACTCTTCACACCGTCAGCGGCCCAATCGCTGTAGAACCGGAGTAACTCCTATGAATATCCGCAGCATCGCGCTGGCCGCGGCGGCAGCGCTCGCTCTGGCCGCATGCGGCGGCGCGAATAACGTGGCTCCGCCGGTGTCCGGCAAACTTCAACTGGGCGCGCCGCTTTCTTTCGCCAAGGCGGCGTACGTTGACGCATTCGCGACCGGCGCGATGGGCCAAATCACCGCATCGGGCTGGCAAACGCCGAACATTTTGCTGATCGCTTTCGCTGACCCGACGACGTCATCGAGCAACGCAACGATCGCAAGCGCGCTCAGCACGGCGGCATCGAACCGCTCCGCTTCGGCGAGCGGCAACCAAACGTTCTTGAGCATCGGCGGCGCGACCGTCGTTCCGTCTTCGTGGCCGCAATCGCCCGCCACGCTCGCTGCGAACATGGCGGCGCAAATCAATACCTACAACGCCTCGCTCACCGGCAACAATCAAGTTGCCGGCGTCGATCTCGACCTCGAGAACGGGTTCACGTCTGCAACCGTCAACAGCATCGCGCAGGCGATGAAATCTCAAACGCTCGCCAACGGCAAGCCGCTGCTGGTATCCATCGCACCGCAAGTCGTCGGCGTCACCGGCGTCAACGTCGATGCTACGACTCCGGCCAATCTCGGGCTTAGCGCGGGCGGGCTCAACAACAATTTTGGAGCGGCCGTGGCAAACGGCTTCGTTGACGACGTCTTGGCGCAAACCTATAATACCGGTCCGACCGGCATCGTGCTCAACAACGTCACCAATACAAACGGACAAGTGGTCAACGGCATCGATGAAAGCAATATTCTTTTCGCTCAAGGCATCGCGCAGGCGCTCAACAACGCCGTGCAGACCAGCTGCGCGGGCGCTACGACGCTCTGCATTCCGGCTTCGTCGAAGATCCTGGTCGGCGAGCCCGTCAACCAAGGCGCGGGCGGCACCTATACGATCTTCAATCCCGCCGCTCCGGCCGCTCCGCCCGTCCAGTACGATCAGACCGCAATTCTAAACACGCTCGCAAGCGAACTGAACTACATCTTCTCGGCGAATCGCCCGGTCTATTCGCACATCAACGGCGTAGTCGTATGGCAGCTCGGCAACGATTACGCGCCGCGCCTCTATGGCGACGCGTACGCCGTCAACGGCGCTTTCAGCACGAGGATCTTCGGCGCGGCCGCGCCGCCGGCGGGTCCGAACATTCTGCTGCAATTGACCAACAACTCGTCGAGCGCTTCGGCAGTGACGACCCTGATCACGTCGGCACAAGCCTACTATCCCTTCCCGTCGGTCAATCCGTCAAGCTTCACCGTGTGGTGCACGCAGGCGGCCAGCAGCGGCACCTGCCCGGATAGTTTCATCCTCGACACGATCGGCGCGGCAACGTTCACGGTTCAGGTTACGCCGAGCACCGGCGTGGCGTGGCTCTGTCCGGCTAACGCCAACGGTATCGGACCCAACAGCACGATAACGCTGCTCAACAACCTCCACTACAATCTGCAAGTCAACAACGACTTCAAGTCGTGCGCGTTCGGAACAATTCCGTAGCAAGGCCTTTCTAAATACCGCGCTCAGTGGGATAGCCTCTCGCAGACTTGTGGGAGGCTATATGCTAGAGTTCGGAATCTACCGCGACGGCGACAACAACTTGGATCAATCGCAAAGCGCGGTGATCCGCCAAGCGCGAATCGCGAGCGCGGAAAATACCGCGATCCAATTCACGGTCGAAGATACGTCGAGCGGCACGTTCGGTGGCGCTGCCACACGGCGCACGACGATCCAGGATGGAATCGAGACTCCCGACGGCGCGCCGTCATCGCTCGACGACATGGCGTCGCCGAAGACTTTGGCGAACTTCGTAGCGCGGACGCTGGACAACGCCGAGCGATCCGGCGCAAAGCAGACGTGGATCGAGCTGGTCGATCACGGCGCAGGTGACGGCGGCGGCCTGGAAGCCGATTCGTTTCACCAGATCATGCCGATGCCGCAGATCGCGCGAGCGATTGCCACCGGCATAAAGATTCACGCAACCGCACACCCGGAGGACGCGAACCGCACCGTGGATGGCGTGGTCGCGAACCAGTGCTTGATGGCGTCGCTCGGCTTTGCCGATGCGCTTTCGCACGCGGGCGTCAAATGGCTTGCAGCCAGTCCGGAGACGATGGTTTCTCCAGGCGTCCCGAGCAGCGTCGCCGACGCGATCGCAAAAAAGGCTGACGATCCGCGGGCGATGGGCGCGGCAATCGTGCGCGACGTCATGCAACAGAACTATGGCACGGGCGCCTTCGCTTGGAAACCGGCAGCCGCGTTCGACGTGCTCGATCTCGATCCGCGCAAGCGCGCGGACGTCGAGCGCAGCGTCAAGACATTCAACGATACGGTCGCTTCGCGCTCCGCAGATGCGACGACGGTTGAATCGCTGCGCGACGACGCGCGTTCGGTGCGCGGCATGGTGCGCTTTTCCGACGCGACGCCGGACATGCCGTGGCACGCCGACCGTCCGGCGCTCGCCCTCTATTCGAAAATCGCGAGCGATGCTCGATTAGATGCGCCGTTGCGCGAGGCCGCGGCGGATGCCGGAGCGTCCGTGCGCGCGCTCGTTGTCGCGCACGGCGAAAGCGACTCGTTCGAACCGTTCGGCGGATCGGATTACCGCGACGCGATCGGTCCGACGGTGCACTTTCCGGTGACGAAACGATCCGTGGACCCGTGGGCGCCGCGCGTCACCGAAACGCACAACGCGTTTTTTGCCGAAACCGACGCCGCCGCGGCAGAGCGCGTTTTGGCATAAAAGGGAGACATGAAGCAGGTTCACAATTCGCGATCTCTACAGATGACGAACCCAGCCGAGGCGCAGCTTCGCCTCTGGTTCAGCCGCTTCGAACCACTCGCGCCTGATAAACTCGCGTGAGATAAGATGCACTTAAAAAGAGGCCGGTCGTTTTACGACCGGCCTCGCGTTTCGATCCGCTTCGGAGTTACTGCCCTCGCAGGAACGCCGGGAGCGTGATGATGTTCGCCTTTGCGTCTAAGGCTTGCTGAGCGAGTGCCGAGAGCGCTTCGAGATGCGCGCGCGTCAGTTCGTTCAGTCCCGAGTTTTGCAACCCTTGCGCTGCGAGCTGCTTCAACTGCTCGAGCTGTATGCGCGCGAGGGCTTGCGCGTCGGCCGGAGTGCCGGTCGCCGGCGAGAGCCACAGGTCCGACAAGCGTTTCGCGTAGGCCAATTGCAGATTGCGGCGGATCGGGCCGGCGCTGTTAATGCCGCCGGTTAGATCGCCGAAGATACTGGCGCGGGCCCAATCGAAGAGATTGGTCAGCGACATGGTCGCGCCCGGACTGTACTTGGTCTGCAGATCGTCGATGCGCTGCAGCGTGAGCGGAGCGAACAATTCGCTCAGCACCTGGTTTTGGCTGGCGTTGATGATCGAGGTGACGGGGATGTCGTGCCGCGGTGATGGATTGTACGCCCATGAGGCGCCTAGGAAATCCGACCACTCGGAGTAGGTGAGCTTATTGAGGACGTTGGGGTTGAAATGCCAAGCTGACTCGGAAAACAATCCGTTGGCGAGCCGAGTCCATGCTGCGCGTTCGTCCGCAATCGAAACCGGGCTAAGCGGTTGCGCCGCTCCCGGATCGCCCTTGGCCGCACGCGAGATATACTCGCCCCCGATCCAGTTCGCCGGCATTGCTGCGCAGCGCAGATAGGTCGTCAGGGGTGCGGTAAAAGCCAGACGGGCTTCGTCGAACGAATGTCCCGGCGCCGGAAAGCGTTGGCTGACCGCGTTCATGACGTTGTGCATCGTCTTCATCTGCACGTCGCACCATTCCAGCGGGTGATTCGTAAGATCGTAGGTGACGACGCGCGGATCGATCGCGTGACCGCTTTGATGCGAGTTGTCCTCGTCGCTGGCAAAGCGATACCAGGGGTTCGACCAGCTCGACGCCCATCGCCGGAGTGTCGGGAGTTCGGCATTTGGCGACGAGGCGTTGGGGATGTAGCCGTATCCATAACGGATAGCATAATAGTCGTACGGTCCGAGTGCCGTTTGGAAATAATCGCCTTGCGGCGTGCCTTTTGGCCACAGGTTGACCGGACTGTATTCCATGACGGAATTTGATACGCCGTAGCGTGACGTAAAGGCCTTGCTCTGCATTTGCTTCGCCGTGTACGCGTACGTACCGATGAAGTTGTGCTGCAATCCGAAATCGTGTCCCGATTCATGCAAGATGACCGAACCGATCAGGTCTTGCACGAATTGGTTCTCAGCAGCTGCCGTATCGGGAATTCCGCGCGCGGGAGCGACGACATACCGGTAGGTCCGGCCCGCGAGACCCTCGACCGCGTCGAAGTTCACGCCGATATTGAGTTCTTCGCCCGTACGCGGATCGGTAACGAGCAGGGCTTCGGCGCCGAACGCCGGCGACGTGGTGTTCAGCCAGCGAAGCATGTTGTGACGGATGTCTTCCGGGTCGAACGACGCATCGCTGGGCTGCTGCATGACCTGCACCGCATCCAAGATGCCGATCTTCCGGAACGCATTGTTCCAGGTGAGCAGCGCCGACTTTACCGTATTGCGATACTGGTACGGAATATCGCTGCTGAGATAAAAGATCAGCGGGTTCGTGGCGCGCATCGGCGCCGATGACGTACGCTTTCCAAAGTTCCAGCGCATGATGTAATGAACGGTGCGGCCCGCCGCCAGCTGATCGGTCGAGAAGTTGACCAGCGGCTGCGTAAAGTAGCCAACGCGCGCATCGGCCAAGCGCGGAACGTACCCGTCCGATGGCGCCTGGATAATGTTATAGGTCATCAAGATTTCGAGACTGCGCGGGTCGGGCGCATTATCGATGCGGTTGGGCGCGGCCGATTGCCACGTCTGATCGACGCGCAAGACGTCGTTTTGCGGAAAAGCTTTGGTCACCGCAAAAAACGAGCGCGTCGGATCGAGCCGGTACGATCCCAAGCTGGGCGGACCGGTGTTGATGCTCGCGTCAAAGTCCGCGATGTCGCCGAGTAAGAAAGACGCCGGAATGACGACGGTACTGTCATCGGCGGCCGCAATCGGCGCTACCGCGACGACCGAACTGGGCAGCGACTGTCCCACGCCTGCGGCTTCAGGCGTGTTCGGCCGCGTGATCGTGTACGTGTTGGGCCAGCGAATGACGACGGTGTCGTCAACCTTTTCAAAACGGAGCACGCGGGCCGGCGCAACGTACGGCTCGCCTTGGGCCGGACCCAATCCGCCAAGTCCACTGGAGGGCACGGAAGTTTGGATGAAGTCGGCGCCGAGTTGCGAGCGCTTGAGCGCCAAATAGACGCGGCCGGCTTTATGAATGATCGGAATGAGTCCGTCTTGGAACGTCGCGCCCCGCATGAAACTATCGTAAGGCGCGGGGCCGCCTTGCTGTGCCGCTGCTGCTGCCGCGGCTGCCGCTGCCGCCGCGGCGGCGCCCGGTGGCGGAGCCGTTTGTGCGGCGGCCGGAGCGGCCAAAGCCAACACAAAAAAGCCGCCGAGTATAACGCGAAAGAGACTGGTCGTCATGAACCCTCCGGATTAGTTAGGGGCGCCTCAGGCGCCCAGACCTATGAATTTCAGCGAATGAGCGGTTGACCCTGCGGATAAATCGGACGATTCACAATACGTTCGAGGGTTTCGGCTTTGGAGGTGAGGACGAAGTCGCTGAACTTCGCGAAATTCTCACGCTCGGCTTCCCCTTCAGCGAAGCGTTCGTTGCGCGTCAGGTCGATTTTTCCCGAGGCCGGCAGAAAACGGACAAAGCGCCCGTCGTCGTCGATGCCCGTTTCGATGAGTCCCTCGTCTTCGAAGATGCGTAACGCCGCGCCCACCGTCCGTTCTCTGACCTTATCGAACTGCAGGGTATCGGCGATATCGCCTTGCGTCATGCGGACGACGCCGTCCTGAGACAACCCGCGGATTCCGCGGTAGAGCTCGCGCAAAACGCCGATGGTGGGCGCTTCCTGATCGATGATGTACTCATTGATGCGGCGGTCGCTTTCGCCGAAGAGCAGATGGATGTGCGCAGGGTCTCCGTCGCGGCCGGCGCGGCCGGCCTGCTGATTGAATTCGGTGAACGAAAAGTTGAGGTGATAGAGCACCACGTTGCGGACATCGGGAAGATCGATTCCCTCGCCGAAGGCCGACGTGGCGATGACCGCGCGCAGCTCGCCCGAACGGAAATATTTTTCGACGTCTGCGCGGTCGGCGGCCGGCATTCCGGCATGGTAGAACACGACGCCCGCGCCGAGATCGCGGCGCAGCCCGTCGGCGACCTTCGATACTTCGGTGCGCGAATTGCAATAGACGATCGCTTTTCCGCTTCCGGCCAAAGTGTCGCGCAGATAACGAAGCTTATCTTTCGTGCCGCGCGCGTCGACGACGTGCAGATTTTCGCGCACGGACGGATCGATCACCCACGCGTTTATTCCCAACTCGGCGACGACGTGACCGAAAGCTTCGTCGCGCGCCGTTGCGGTTAAACCCAAGACCTGCGGTGTGCCGAGCAACGCGATCGTGGCCGATAATTTTCCATACGCCGGCCGGTGGCTGGATTCGTACGCGTGGTGCGCTTCATCAACGACCAGCAAACCGGGCGCGCTTTTTCCCGTGAACGCGTCACGGTGGAATTGCAAGAATTCCGGCGTTCCCAGAATGATGTCCCAGTCGCCTGATTCGAGCGACGACATCAAATGCGCGCGCTCTTCTGCTCCAATGGCGCCGTTCGCGCGCAGAATGCGCAAGCCGAATCCGTCGAGCCGGCGCTTGAGCGCTTCGTACTGATCGTTGGCGAGCGCGCGCAGCGGGTAGAGCACTAAGGTTTTTTGACCCGACTCGAGCGCGCGGTACGCGGCCGGGTATTGAAAGCAAAATGACTTGCCGCGACCGGTTCCCATGACGGCGAGCGTATTTTTTCCGGCCTCGAGCCGCGCCAGCACGTCGCGCTGCGCTTTGTGCATCTCCGACTCGCCGATGAGCGCCCGGCGAATGCTCGCGTGATCGGATTGAGCGCGCGCTTGCACTGCAAACGCATCGAGGGTGTTGCTTTGCACGCGAAAGACGCGGATATTCACGCCGAAATTCTTGCCGCCGGTGCCGCCGGTTACGTGCTCGACGCGGGCGCCGTATGCGATTCCCGCATCGATCAGCGGCGCCAGATGTTTGGCTATCTGTTTGCGCAGGAACCCGAGTTGCAGATTACCATACCGCACGGCGATGGCGTTTGCGTCGAACGGGTTTGCCGGCTCGCGCTCGAGCTGCAGATCGACGCCGGGTACGATGCCCGCTGCGACGTCTTGCCGCCCCTCGAACGAAACGCCCATGATCTTGGTCGGAAACGCATCGCGCTCGCCGATTCCGGCAAACGCATCGCGCTCCAAGAACTTCTTCTGCTGCGCGAACATGCGCGCCACGAAGTCGTCAATGGACTCTTCTTGATTGTCATCCTGAGCTTGTCGAAGGACGACGGGCGTCGCGTCAAAGCTTTCTAAGAGACGCTCGAACGCGGCCTCCGAGGGAGTCGGGAGAGGGAGTTTCCTATTCTTCGCGCTGCGCGTCATCCGGTGGCAGCGGCCGTTCCGGTTCGAAGCCTTCCAGATTCATGGTGATTTCTTCGTGGCCCTGATCGAACGCGGTTTCGTCCCCGCCCGCGGCTTGCGCGTCCAGCGGATCCATCGCGCCCGCATCTTCAGCTGCCGCCGGCGCGAGCTCGTTGCCCGCAGCCGCGTTCTCGTCGCGCCTCCGTTTGTAACGCGCGGGCGAACCCGGCGTCACCGTACGCGAAGCTTTGGCTTTCTCGCGGCGCGCCTTGCGCGCCGCCACGATGTCTTCGCGCGCCATGCCCGAGTGCGCGCCGAGCGCGCGGCTCTCCGCAACGGTGCGCGCGGAACGGCTGCCTTGCGCAGCCAAGCCCGCCGCGCGTTTGCGCGCGGCCGAGTCGAGTTGGCGTTTGCGGAAAAAAAGCACCAGCGGCGCCGAGTAAAAGATCGAGTGGTATCCGCCCGAGCAGATGCCGACCAGCAACGCGAACGCGAAGTTCTGCAGCGATGCGCCGCCCAGCGCCAGCAATGCTACCAGCGTAATCACGACGGTCGCCAGCGTATTGAACGAACGCGTCATCGTCTGCAGGATCGACGTGTTGACGATCCGGTCGTACGGCTGCCCCGCCATCACTCGGGTGTTTTCTCGTATGCGATCGAGAATCACGATCGTGTCCATGACCGAATAGCCGATGACCGTGAGCACCGCGGCCAGGAACGCGTCGTCTGCGCGTTTGTCTGCCAGCGCGTAGATGCCGATCATCATCGCGGCGTCGCGCACGAGCGCGATAACGGTCACCAAACCAAAGATGTAGTTCCAGCCGAAACGGAACGCGATGTAGATGAACTGGATCAGCAGCGCGATAATCAGCGCCTCGATCGCCTTGGTCAGGTATTCGCTGCCCAGCGTCGGTCCGACCGAGGTTACGGCAGACGAATTCCGGTCGACGGGCGCAACGGCTTGCAGAGCGCTCCACAGGGCGGCCGTGTTATTTCCGAATGCGGTCTGCGTTTCAATCGAGTATTTCGTCCAAGCGTTGGGGCCCGCGGGCTGGCCGACGGTCGTGACGCGCTCGTCGGTAACGTGCAGCTTCGTCAGGGCCTCGCGCACCTGATCTTGCGTGACCGGCTTGGTGAAAACGACGTCGACCGCGGTGCCGCCGGTGAACGAGAGGCCCAGACGCAGCGCGTGCGACGGCTGGAATCCGCCCCCCGGCGCCGTAACCGAACGGAACAGCATGAGCCCAAGGCCGGCAAAAATAATCGCGTACGAAATATACGAAACGATCCGGAACCAACCGACGATGTTCCAATTGAGGCGGCGGAAAAACATTACGTCCCCGCCTTGGCCAGGATGCCGACTTCTTCGGGCTTCACGCCATAGAGAGTCGGGTTGGTCGCGACGTTATTGTCAACAAGCAGATCGACGAAGAACCGCGTAATGAAGACGGCCGTGAAGAGCGAGAAGACGGTGCCCCAAAAGAGCGTGTAGGCAAAGCCTTTGACCGTGCCGGTGCCCAGCATGAACAGCACACCCGCACCGACGATCGTCGTGAAGTGGCTGTCGAAGACGGCCGTGAACGCGCGCGCGAACCCTGTGCGCACTGAGGCGCGCATCGATTTGCCCGCCCAGAGTTCTTCTTTCATCCGTTCGAAGATCAGCACATTGGCGTCAACCGCCATACCGATCGAGAGCACGAATCCGGCGATGCCCGGCAGCGTGAGCGTCGCGTGCGCAGCCGCCAGCAAACCGAACATCATGATGACGTAGATGATCAGCGCGATGTCGGCCAAAAATCCCGGCAGGCGGTACATCACGATCATGAAGAGCAGCACGAGTCCCAGGCCGAGCATCGACGCGTAAAGCGACTTGACGAGATCGATCTTGCCGAGCGTCGGTCCGATCGTTTCGTTTTCGATGAACGTGATGGGAACGGGCAGCGCGCCGGCGTTGAGTTCGTTGGCCAGCGTAATCGTTTGATCTTCGGTGAACTGTCCGTAGATCTCGCCGCTGTCGGAGATTGCGCCGTTAATCGTGGGCGCCGAAATGTAGCGCTTGTCCAAGAAAATGCCGAGCGGCTTGCCGAGATTGGCTTGCGTCAGCGCGAAAAACTTTTTGGGGTCCTTCGTTTGGAAGTTGATCTGCGGCGCGCCGGCTTGACTGTAGGCCGCTTGCGCCGCTTTCAATTCTTTTCCGGTGTAGACGGTGGGGCCGCTCGCTCTGTACGCGCCGATAGTGATCAGCGCGCACGCCGCCTTGGCGGCTTTATTCGCATTGCATTTGGCAGCGGTCGGATTCGGCCCTAAATACGCGAGCGCGGCTTCAGCCTGCTGCGCGATTGCGGGCGGGACGATCTTGTATTCCAGCACGGCGACTTGCTTGAGCAGGGTCTCGGCCTGCTCGGCGTTCTTGACCTGCGGGAGTTCGACCAAAATGCGATCGGTGCCGACTTTGCTAATCTGCGGCTCGGTGACGCCGAGGCCGTTGATGCGGTTGTCGATGACGTCGATCGTTTCGTTCTGCACGTCCGCCGTGACGGTCTTGACCTCGGGCGTCGGATTGAGCTGCAGCAACAGGCGCGCTCCGCCTTGGAGATCCAACCCGAGGTGGATCTTCTTTTGCAGCGGCAGCGCAGCGTACAGGCACAGCGCGACGATGGCGAGGACGACCAGCGCCTTCACCGGGTTCTTCCATCTATTCCAGGTCATGGCTAACCGCGGAATGTTGTGGACAAGCCCCTGTGGGGCCTTCAGGCCTCAGGCCGCCTTCACGATTCCGGCCGGCGCCAGCCGCACCTCAGGAGGCACCTCGGCGTAACTGAATACGGCGATGCGAAGCCCCGAGCGCGCCAGAAAGTCCGCGACGAGCGGCCGGACCGCGCTCGTGCAGACGATCGCCGCGCGCTGCGGAGGAACGGCCTTTGCGTAGCTTTCGGCCTGGTCGCGGATCCGCATGACGAGTTGCGGGTCGGCCGAAGCTCCGCCCGACGCGATGGCCTGCTCGAGCTGCGGATCGAGAAGCAGCGGCTCCAGCTCGGGCGTCTGTTTGCGGCGCAGCAACGCCGGAATCGCACACCGCCGGGCAGATTCGGCAAGTTCCCGCGGGTCGCGCGACGACGCGGCGCACTCGATCATGCTCTCCAATACGGCGACCGGATCGCGCGGCCAGGCGCGCTCGCGCAAAAGCAAGACAAAAGCGCGATGCACCGATGCGAACGGCAATCCTTCGGTTCCGATCTCTTTTACAACGGTAGGAACCGTCGCTTTAAGATGTTCGAGCAGCGTCTGCAGCTCTTGCCGTCCGAAGAGCGCCTCGGCGTGCGTTCGCGCGACCTCGGCGAGATGCGAGCCGATGACGGAGACCGGATCGAAGACCAGCGTCCCGTTTTGCAACGCGGCGTCGCGCCGTTCCGGCGCGATCCATGCCGCCGGAAACCCGTAGACCGGTTCGGTAACGGTCTCTCCCCCGATTCCGGATATGGCCGCAGCGTCGCCGACCGCCAGGAGCTTGCCGAGATCGAGCACGCCTTCGCCGGCCAGTTCGTCGCGAACGCGAATCGCATAAGAGTCTGGATCACGCGCAAGATCGTCGCGTAAGCGGACGCCGGGAATCACGACGCCGATCTCGGCTGCGAGCGCGCGGCGCACTTCGCCGATCCGATCCAGCAGCGCTTCGGCGGACGGCGGCACGAGCAACGCACCCAGATGGGAACCGAATTCGATCGCGATCGCGTCCACGCCGACCAAACTCAGCGCCATTTCAGGCCGCCGGATCGCTTGGCGCTTTGCCTGATCGCGGTCGCGCGCGTTGCGGAGCTCGCCCTCTCGCTGGCGCTTCCTCGCGAGGTGCGCGCCGGCCAACGCCGCGCAGCCCAGCGTTGCGAATAACGCTCTTGGTAACCCCGGCACGAGCGCCAACGCGATCAAAAGGCCGCCGGCGGCGCGCAAAATCTCCGGCCGCGCGAACAGCTGCGCCGCCAAATCCGACCCGAGCGAACCATCGGCCGAAACGCGGGTCACCATCATGCCCATGGACGTCGATATCAGGAAGGCGGGCAGCGTCGTCACCAACGCGTTTCCAATGGAAAGCAGCGCGAAGGTTGCAAAGGCATCGGCCGGCGGCATTCCGCGATACGCGATGCCGACGATCACGCCGCCGGCCAGATTCAAAGCCACGATCACAAGCGCAGCTATCGCATCGCCCTTCACGAACTTTCCGGCTCCGTCCATGGCTCCGTAAAAGTCCGCTTCCCGCTGGACCAGCTCGCGTTTTTCGCGCGCTCCTTCGGAATCTAGCGCTCCGGCGTGCACGTCGGCATCAATCGCCATTTGTTTTCCGGGAAGCGCATCGAGGGTAAACCGCGCGGCCACTTCAGCGACCCGCTGCGAACCGCTGGCAATGACGACAAATTGAATGGTAATCAGAATAAGGAAGACGATCAGCCCGACGACCAAGTTTCCCCGAACGACAAAGGCGCCGAAGGCCGGAATGATAGCGCCCACGCCGCCCGGTTCGTGACCTTGCGTCAGAATCAAACGCGTCGCGGAGACTTCGAGCGAGAGCCGGAAGAGCGTGGCTATCAGCAGTGCCGGCGCGAAGGCCGAAAACTGCAACGGTTGTTCGATCGTCACGCTCAGCAGCAGCACTAACGCCGAGGCGAAAATATTGATTCCCAGCAGCACGTCCAGGAGCGCGGGCGGCAGCGGAACGATCAAGATCCCGACGATGCACAGCAGCAGCGCCGCAAACGCGTATGTCGCGATACGGTTCACCGGCATGGCATCCCGCGCAGCTGCGCGACGATCTCCGCGACCGCCACATAGCACTCCGCCGGAATATACTGCTCGACGCGGGTTTCGTAAAGGATGCGCGCGAGCGCGGCGTTGCGCACGAGCGGAATGCCGCACTCTGTTGCAATCGCGCGTACGCGAGCGGCGGTTTCGTCGGCCGCCCGCACCAGCACACGAGGAACGGGGACCGACGGCGGCCGGTACTCCAGCGCAACCGCGATGTGCTCGGGGTTGCAGACGATGAAAGCGGCGTCTTTTACGCGGCGCAGCGAGCCGCGCGCCAGCGTGCGGTGCAACGAGCGGCGTCTGCTGCGCGCCAGCGGGTCGCCGTCCTGTTCTTTCCGGTCGCGCCGCATTTCATCGTGCGACATGCGCAGGCGGCTGCGCCGCCGCTTCATCTGAGTGAAGTAATCGCCAACCGCAAAAGCTCCGGCTGAAATGCATGCCGCGCCGGCCGCAAAGAGCGAGCCCTGCCAGGCCGCGCGGGTCAAATCCGTCATACTCGCACCGCGCAGCGCGCCCCCCGCCACGTCTCGCAGCGCCGGAACCGCCGCACACGCCGCGCACGCGAACGCGGCGAGCGATCGCAGCGCAGAAAACAGCGCTTCGCGTGAAAGAATGCGTTTGCCGTTTTCAACCGGCGAGAGCCGCTCGAACTTTGCGCGCGGTACGGTTAGCGTCAGGCCTCCTTGCAGCGTCGCGCATGCGAGCGACGCAGCGCCGGCTGCAGCGACGGGCAAGAGTACGAGGGTCGTGACGAGCTGTGCAGCGCCGAGCCAGCTTTCGCCGCGGGCCGCCAAAACAAGACTCAGGCGAAAAGCTCCGGCCAGCGACGGAACGATGGCGGCGACAGCCGCGCCCCCTCCCGCGAAGGCGAAGAGCGCGCACAGATCTTGCGACCGCGCGACGTCGCCCTCGCGCTTCGCTTTTTCCAACCGCGAGTGCGTGGCTTCGAACTGCTTCTCGTCAGCCATGAACGAAAACCAATCTCAGCCAGGGAATCCCGCTGCGCCCGAAGAGCGCGGGCACCCCCGCGATCGTTGCCAAAAGCGCCGCCCCGAACATCACCGGAAACGTCAGCGTGAAACCGCTGAAGCGGGGGGTCACGCGCGCCAGCGAGCCGAGCGCGATCTGCGCGACGAACACTAGAGCGATCGCGGGTCCCGCAACCAGGATCGCAGCCTCGACGATCGATGCCGGCAAAGTCAGCGCGAATGCGTAGAGATCGTGCGCTTGCGGAATGCTGCCGGGCGGAAAGGCGTCAAATGAGTGCGCGAACGCCAGGATGGCGATCCGGTAACCGCCCAGCAAAAAGAACCCGGCGGTGAACACGAGCGACCAAATACGGCCGAAGCCGGAAGCCGCATATATTTGTGCGTTGGGGACGCTTCCGCGAATGCCGACGTAGTCGTCCAGCGCGCGGCCGCCCGCGTACGCGCCGTCATACAATATGGAAGCGGCGATCCCGATCGCGGCGCCGATCGCCAATTCCAGTCCGGCCGCCGCGACCAGAGCCACGCCGTCTACCCCCGAGGGCCTGACCCGGCTCGCGAGTGCGCCGGTCATTGCCAACGCCAGCCCCGCGCGCACCGGCGCCGGCACCGACGGATGCGACAATCCCGGCGCCCGAAAAACGAATCCCGTACAGCGCGCGAAAACGAGCAGCGCCGCGCTGCTCATCCCGCAATGAGCGCATGCATCTGCCCGATCGCCTCGAGCAGCAGCGCCTCGCAGGCACGCATGCCGAAACCCCCGAGCAGTGCAACGCAGGCGCCGACCGCGACGAGTTTGGGCAGCAGCGAGAGCGTCTGTTCCTGCACTTGAGTCGCGGCTTGCGCGACTGCGACGAGCATACCAATCAGCGTGGCTACGCCGAGCACCGGCAGGCACAACAGCGCCGCAAGCACGAGCGCGTGATGCAGCAGTCCGTCAAACGCCTCCATAAGGCGACGTTAGCCCGCGCGGATTGCCGGAACGTTGCTAGTGAATTGCCGAGAAGGACGGACTCCAGGCCGTCGCCGCTATCAACGAGCTGACGATAGCGCGGCTCGCCGGTGACTTGTTGAGCGTGTAAAAATGAATGCCCGGCGCACCGCGGCGCAACAAGTCGGCGCACTGGAGCGTCGCAAAAGCAACGCCCAGATCTTCCACCGCCTTAGGTTCGGACTTGCGTTCCTCGAGCTCGACGAGAAGCTTCGGCGGAATCGTCGCCCCGCACAGAGCGGTAAAGCGCCTGATCTGTTCGTAGTTCGTAATCGGCATGATGCCGGGCAGAATCGGGACGCCTATGCCGGCCGCCCGAGCGCGCTCGACAAACGCAAAGTACTTGTCGTTATCGAAAAAAAGCTGCGTGATGAGAAATTCCGCGCCCGCGTCAACCTTTCCGCGCAGATGCTTGATGTCGGTTTCGAAATCGGGCGCTTCGAGATGCTTTTCGGGATGGCACGCTCCGCCAACGCAAAAATCGAAGGTGCGCTTGATCATCGCGACGAGCTCGTCGGCGTGCGCGAAGCCGCCGGCCGGCTGTACGAAAGCCGTATCGCGGGGCGGATCGCCTCGCAGCGCGAGCACGTTCTCGATGCCGGCCGCCTCCAGGTCGCCGAGCAGTAAGCGCAAATCCGAGCGCGAGCTTCCGACACAGGTGACGTGCGCCATGACGTTGAGTCCGACGTCGTGGCGGATCTGCTTGGAGACCTCGACGGTGCGCGAACGCGTCGACCCGCCGGCGCCGTATGTTACCGAAACAAACGCCGGCCGCAGCTCGCGCAGTGTCCGCGCGGTTTCCAACAGCTGCGCGTGGGCTTCATCGTTCTTCGGCGGAAAGAACTCGAACGAAAAAAACGGACGCTGCGCCGCCAGCGCGTCGCTGATTCGCATGACCTTCTCTTAACGAAAACTCGCGGCGACGCCTCCACAGACGAGCGCCCATCCGTCGGCCATGACGAAGAGCAAGAGTTTCACCGGCAGCGAAACGACCGGCGGACTCAGCATGAACATTCCCAGTCCCATCAAAATCGAGGCGACGGCCAAGTCGATGACGACAAACGGCAAGTAGAGCGCGAATCCGATCGCAAAGGCGTCGCGCAGCTCGCCCACGACGTAGGCCGGTACGAGCACGGAAAGCGGCGTCTTCTGCGGCGCTTCGGGCGAACGCCGGGCAACGCGCGCAAAGAGTTCGATGTCGGCGGTGTGCGACTGGCGCAGCATGAACTCGCGCAACGGAAGTACCGCGCGATTCAGAAACTGCGACTGCGATATTTTTCCTTTCGCATAGGGGTCGATCGCGTCGCGCGACATGCGCGAAAATGCCGGGGCCATGATCGACGCGCTCAACACGAGCGCGAGCCCGGTGAGCACCGCGTTGGGCGGAAGCGCCGCAGCCCCGATTGCGGAGCGCACGAGCGAAAGCACGACCACGATGCGAACGAACGACGTGCACATGACGAGCGCGAATGGCGCCACGGTCAACGCGGTAAGAGCGGCCAGCACGTCGAGCGGCAGCGCTGCGTGAGCGCGGCCGGCGATCGTCAACAGATCTTCCATCAGAGCTTCCTCACGGCGTCGCGGATCTTGCGGCGAGCTCCGTGATCCGCAGGCCATAATTATCGTCAATGGCCACAATCTCGCCGCGCGCAATCAGTTTTCCGTTCACCAGCAAGTCGACCGGGGAACCGGCGGCCCGGTCGAGAGCGACGAGCGAGCCGGTACCCAATTTGAGGAGCTGCGCGATCGGCATCGTGCACGCGCCCGCTTCGACCGAAACGCGCACGTTGACGCCGCCCAGCACGTCGAGGTCACGATCCGCCGTCATCGCATCGCGAACGCGCGGCGCGCGCCCAGGTTTCCGCACTGGCCACGGGCCACGATGGCGCCGTCCGCGCAAAGGCACGCGGCATCGCCCAGCGCCGAATCGAGCTTGAACACATCGCCGGGCTGAAGCGAGAGTATCGAGGCAGCAGGCAAAAATCCATGCGCGACCTCCGCGCCGAGGCGCACGTCAATCTCGTGCAAGTGGGCGGTGCTCAGTTTGGGCACGATGTGCGATGCCGGCTCGCGCGAGAGCGCGATTCCAATGCGCACGCGCGCCGGGTCTTCTACGACCAATTCAAAATACGTGACGTAGCCCTCCAGAGTCTTGACGCGATCGGCGTGCCGTGCGTCGGGCAATCCGCAAACTGCCGTGAGGCAAGCGCAGAGCGCCGAAGCGATGCGCGCAGTCACCTCGGCTTCAATGGTCGAAAGGCTGCGCGCAGATTCAACGCATTCGCCCAGCGCCGCACATGCGAGCGTAAGCGCGTCGTGCGCGCGCAACACGATGGCGGCGTCCGACTGCGCGCCGCGTACTGCGAAGATCAGCGCGCTGGCCCCGATGCTGCTCCAGGCCGCGGCGTCGGGAATGACCGGTTCGAGGAGTTTTAACGTCACCTCGGCGCCCAGGAGCTCTGACAACGTCTGCCGTGCCGCGTTGGCAACGAGGCACGCAGCCGAGACGGGCAAGGTCGACCGCGATTGAAAAAAACTCGGACGTACGCGCAGTCCGTTCACCACGCAGCTGCGCCGCGCAAATCCCAGGGCCTTCACTTCAGCAAGTCCATCACGGTTTTCTGAACGTTTCCTTGCGCCGCGCCCGCCGCGCGCAGAGCGTCCAATACCAAATACGCTTCTTGCAGCCGCGCGAGTCCGGAATCCAAGTCGCCGTTTCTGTCCGCCTGCAAGAGCGGTTGCAGCGGTGCAAAACTGCCATCCCCCGGAACGCCGATATGCGGCGCAATGCCGGCGGGCGCGGCCGCGTAATTATCGTCGCCATCCAGGAGCGTACCGGCGGGGAAACGGGCTACGGCGACGCGTCCGATCGTCACATGCTGGAATGAGCGAGCCCCCGTGGCGGGATCGACAGCGCTTCGATCGTAGGTAATGGTTCCATCGGAACCGGCGCGCGCGTTTTGCGCCAGGCCGAGCGATGCGTCCACCGGATCGACTCGCAGCGGCTGCAGCGCTCCATCCGGACTCGTGTATCCTAAAATCCCCCGTCCGCTCCCATCGGTGAGGTTCGCTCCGTTCAGATACAGGCCGTTGGGACGCATGAAAAGACGCCGGCCGGCTTCGTCGCGCGTGATGAAATACGTGCCTTGCGGCGGTTCACATGGAATCTGAGCGGCATACGGATCCCCGAGTGTTGAGTTTTCGGCAGGCAGCGTACGCAGCAATTCCCGTTCGCGCGCCGCAACGTTTTCCAGAGCGCGTGCGGTCGAATCGGAGATCAGCACCGCACGTCCTCCCGCATGCTTGCGTGCAAGACGATCCCGTGCGCGGCGGATGCGTAGCGTGCTTGCTCCAAGGCGCAGGCGACCGCATCGCGCACGCGTTTGGAGCATATGGCAATCAACCGCACGGATCCGCCGGCTGCGACGACCAGCACGCGAACCCGGGCGCGCGTCCCATCCAAAAGAAATGTCGCCGCGGTTCGCGTACTCGAGCGCTGCCGGACGAGCTGCTCGATTTGGCGCGCCAGGCGCAGCGGCGGCGTCCGGCGTTCTTCCGGCGCTACCGGTGCCGCTAACGCGGGGAAGCGCCCGGGCCGTGAAATCGTCCCCAGAGCCGGCGGGCTCGAAGATCTTGGGGCAGGCGCCAAGTGGGCCGCCGTTCTCTTCTGACGTGCAAGCCCTCGAGGGCTGAGCGGAGCTTTCGCGTCTTTGGGACGATACAGCGCAGAGTACCACGCTTGCGAGAGTGCGCGGCGATCCGCGCACGCGATGGGTGCGCTCAAGATGCTGAAATGCAATTGTTCGGAGATCGTCATGACGCGAAGCTACGCGCCGGAGATGAACGCGAAGCTGCGCTATTGTTGCCGAACTGTACGATATCGCCCGTCATCGAAGTGCGCCGCCGGTTTCACGTAGAGCTTGGCGTTGGCCAAATCGAAGGTGAGGACGAAATTCTTGAGCAGGCCCAGACCGATATTGCCCGCCGCGAAGCGATCGGCGAACGCACCTTGCGTACCGAGCATGACGTTGGCGTAGTTGTTAAAAAATCGGTACGGCCCGATGTCGAGTTCGGCGACGACCGCAGCTACGGCGCTAGCCGATCCGCCGACGCCCATGTTGTTGGCGAATCCACCGCCGGCATATTCGATGAGACCGGCATGCGCGCGGACGAAGGGACCATACACCAAAAGCTCGTTGCCGTTGCCCGTGTCGATCACAAAGCGCCCGTCGGTGCCGTTGACCCTGGCCTGAAGTTCGGTCAGCTCGCGATCGCTATCGAGGGTGAAGCTCGTGCCGTCGGTCTTCAGCGCGCCCGGTTTGGCGAAGGTCATCGTCTGCGCGTCGGGATCGATCCTGACTTCAGCCTCAGCGAAAAACGGGTAGCCCAGAATACCGTCAATGGGCTGCGCGCCTGTAACTCCGCGCAAGTCGAGCACGGTCACCATGCGCACGGGCAGCGAGACGCCGCCGATGTGAATCGAATCCAGTGCCGCGACTCCGAGCCCGCCCGTGCGCTGTGCGCCCGCAACTTCGAGCTGACCCTGCGGCGTTAATCCGGCCTCTTTGGCAACGTGCGCGTCAAGGACCACCGCCTGCGCGCCGCTGTCGAGCAGAAACGTGTACTCGCGTCCCGAAATTTTCACGCGCACGTAGTCGTGAGCGTCGTGCACTTCCAGCGGCACCGTTACCGGCACTGCCGTTTGCACCGCCGGAGCTTCGGGCAGCGTGAAGGTAGCGGCGGCGATGGGACGGTCGATGATCACCTTGAGCGTGTCGCGCGTGAGATCGAACGCGTGGTCACCGTTGGATTCAACCGAGCGCTGCGCGATCAGCACTCCCGCAAAAAGCTTGTAATCGTAGTAATCCTGCGTATCGGTTCCGTCCGTATCGTCATAGGCAATGCGATCCAGCATCGACGTCTTGCGATCGAGATAGATGGTTTCCGGCTGCCCTTGCGGCGGAGCGACGGCGATGGCATAGACGTCGCGGCCGCCGGGAAGCTGCTGTTCTCCCAAGAAACGATCGAATTGCGGCTGGGCGACGAACCCGTCGCTCTCGATGAAATCTTCCGTCCGCTGCCGCCGCAGAAGCAATCCCCGCAGCTCTCGAATCGCGCCGTTCTCGTTGACGGCATACTCGCGTCCGCCCAGACGCAGATTCGATTCGCGGCGGACGCCGGTATTCTCGTCGTAGCGCTGATCGCCGCCGGATCGCCAGCTGTGAAAGATCCCTTGCAGGGCGGCGCCGCTCACCATGCCGGCCAGCTCGACCGAATGCGCATCGCGGACGTGCATCGCAGCGATCGCTGCTTTGCGCGCCGCGAGCGCGCTCGTCAGATCCGGCGCGGACTGCGCGCGCGCCGCAAGCGGCAAGGCAAGCGTCAGCGCGCACAGCGCGCAAAGCAGCCGGTTAAGGCCGCAACTTATAGCGGCGGTAGCTCTCCAGGACGTTTTCGACGTACGCGCGAGTTTCTGCATAAGGCGGAATGCCGCCATACTTCTCGACCGCGCCCGGCCCTGCATTGTAGGCGGCTATGGCCAACGGTACGTCTCCGCGAAAACGGTCGAGGAGTCCGCGAATGTAGCGCGTTCCCCCGTTGACGTTTTGCGCCGGATCGTAGGCGTCGGTCACACCCAACTGCCCTGCCGTCGCCGGTTCCAGCTGCATTAACCCTTGCGCGCCCGTCGCCGACGTTGCGCGCGAATTAAATGCCGATTCGTTGGCGACAACGGCTTTTACGAGCGCTTTGTCAACATGCCAAGCCGCAGCGCTCGAGGCGATCAATCCGTCGAAGTCTCCGGCCGGAAGCGCCGGAAAAGGCGCGGCCATCTCCGGGCCCTGAGCCGGATCGATCTGCTCGATGCGGCGCAAGACCGCGCTCAGCGCGGCAGGCAGTTCGATGTCTTTTCCTCCAAGTATGCTGCGAGCTCGCGCAGGCGCTGTACCGCAGTCTTTGGATCGACGGCGCCGCCGTACAAGAGACGTTCGATCGCGTGCTCCCGATCGGCGGCTGAGTCGGCGTCAGACTGTGAGAGCATCCCGAGCAACCGCGCGTCGTTCGACTGCGCCAACGCCGCAATCGCCGATCGCACGACGGCGGCATCGCGCGCGTGCTCCGCGCTCACGACCGCATGCATCGTCCGGCTCACGCTGGCCGTCACGTCGATCGCCGGAAACTTCCCCGCGCCGGCGAGAACCGTTGAAAGCTGCACGTGACCGTCGAGCAAAGCGCGCGCAGCTTCGCTGACCGGATCGCGATCGTCGCCATCATTCAGAATGGTTGCAAAAAGCGTTATCGATCCGGTTTGGAAGGCGCCCGCCATTTCCGTGAACGAGGCGATCTCGGCGAAAACGCGCGGCGGATATCCGCCGCGACCGGCGCCCTCACCGGCTGCGGCGGCGATCTCGCGCAGCGCCGCGGCGAGCCGCGCCAGACTATCGACGATCAGCAGGACGTGCAAGCCGCGCGATCGCAGGGCGTTTGCTTGCGACATCGCAAGCTGTGCGGCTCCGGCGCGTTCGGCCGCCGGGCGATCGCCGGTCGCGCAATACAGGGTTGCGCGATCCGGGATGCCGCGCAGCCACTCTTCGGCTTCGCGGCCCCGCTCGCCGATGAGGGCGATGACGATTGCATCTGCCTGCGAACCGCGCACGAGCGCATTGAGGAGCGTGGATTTCCCCGAGCCCGCGCTGCCGAAGATGCCGACGCGCGCGCCCGTGCCGACCGTGAGCAGCGAGTCTACCGCCGCAACGCCTGTCCAAAAAGGTTGGCAGATAGCGCGACGTGTCTGCGGCGGCGGAGGCGCAACGCCGATTCGCCGGCGCGGAAGCACAGCGCGTTTCCCATCGAGCGGTTTGCCGTTGGCATCGAAAGACCGTCCCAGTGAGCAGAGCCCTAGCGGCGCTTCGAGTGCGGCGGCGTCGGTACAAATCACGTTCCCCGGCGCAATTCCGTCAATTGCGCCGTGCGGCGTCACAAGGATCGTGCCGTCGCAAAGGGCTGCGACGCGGCCGTACAGCACGCCGCGGGCGCAAGCGATGCGCACGCCCGAGCCGACCGTCGCCGCGGGCAGACGCGCTTCTATGGCGGAGGCGCGCGCCGAGACGACGGAACCATAAGCGATCACCGGTACGCTCGCAGAACGGCATCCAGCCGGACGCCGAGCGTAACATCGATCGTGCCGGCGCCGAGTTCCAAAACGGCATCGCCACGGCGCAGACCGGAATCGGCAACGGTTTGGATACCGTCCTCTGCCAGCGCGCTAATGTCCTCGGGATGCACGCGCACGCGAACCGGAGACTCTGCATGGAAACGCCACAGCGCGCGCCGCACGATCTCGGCGATCGACGCGGGGGCGAGCTGTAACTCGCGGCCGATAACTTCGGCTGCGATGTCGCATCGCAGGGTCGCGACCGCCGATTCGATCGCCTCTTCAACTCGCGCGTGGAACAAGCGTACATCGCGAGCTGCGGCGATCTCGCCGCTCAGATCGGGCGCATCGACGGCCGCGTTTTCGATCGCTTCGGTCGACGGCGCGGCAAGAAACTGTTCCTCGCGCAGCAGGTCCGCCAAGCTCCGAAATTCGTCAGGCGTGTGCAATGAAACTCTCCGGATCCGCGAGCAGCGGCGAAAGCGGACGCTGCATGCGGCGCACGATCGCCGAGCGTTCTTCCGGCGGATACATGTCCAGAACCGCTGCAGCCGTTGACGCCGGCAGCGCGCTGATGATCGCGGCCGCTGCATGCGGCGGCTCGTCCTTAAGCGCGCCGCGCACCTTGGCCGCGGGGATGCCCGACACCGCGGCGGCGCCGCGCGCTATGCGCGACCGTTCTATCAGCGGACGCAGCAATGCGCCCAGTGCCGGAATACTCCAACGCAATGCGACGAGAGCTGCCAGCGCACTAACCAGCGTCGGTAAGAGCGGCACGATCGCGCCGTACGCGAGCCACCACCCGTCCTTTCGCGGCACAGCCGCGTGCGCGAATGCGATCGCTCCGACCTCGAGTGAATCGCCGCGATGCGGATCGATGCCGAGTGCGGCGGCTGCCAGCGCGCGAACTTGATAGAGGTCGGCGCCACGCGCGGCATCGACGAATACCGCCGCCGTTATGCGCGCGATTCGCGCTCCGGCCGACGTCGCGGAAAATTGCCGGGTCTCGCTCCCCCGGTCCAACTGCTGTTCCGAGCGTTCGTAGTGTTTGCCGCCCCCATCGTACCGTTCGCGCTGCAGCGTTCCGTCGATCGCCGCACTCCCCGAGGGGAGGCGCCGCTCAACCGAGCTTTGCAGCGCCCGGCGATCGTAATCCACGTGCACGCGCACGATCGTCGCGCCGGCGCCGACGGCGGCGTCGAGCGCCGATTGCAAAGATGATTGAAGATCGTTTGCGTCGCCGCTCTCGATCGAATCGCCAAGCGCGATTCCGCGATCGTCGACGATCGTCACGCGCCGGCTGTCCAGGCCTGCGACACTTGCCGCGACGAACGACCGAATGCCGTCCACGGCGTTTGATGAAAGATGCGCGCCGGGCTGCAGGCGCAAGCGCACGCTGGCGCTCGCATCGTGCGCGGTTTCGTCCGCAAAATACGCCGCCTTGGCTGGAGCGACGATGATCTTGGCGTCCGCCACGCCGTCGATTCCGCGCAGCGCCAACTCTATGTCACCCGCTAAGCCGTCGCGGGCTTGCGCGTCGATCACCGACTGCGGCGTCAGCGCGCCGACTTTATCCAGCAGATCGCCCGAGCTCTCGACGTGCGCATGCGGCACGCCGGCGAGCGAGAGACGCAGCAAGAGATCGCCGCGGCGGCCGGCCGGCACCAAGACGTTATCGGTCATGGGCGTAAACGGCACGTTCCAGCCGGCGAGCCGCTCTTCGATCTCGCTGAGCTGTTCGGCATGCAGAGCCGACGAGAACAGCGGCACGCGCTGCGGATGCGCCGCGACCGCGGCGATGACGGAGATGACAACAACGGCTGCCAGCGCCGGCAAAGCTGCCAGCCGCGCACCTTTTGGCAAGCGGTTCCACGATTCGAACAGCCGGGCGAGCTGCACGCGCTACACCTGCATCGTGAAGATCGCTTGCAGCGCCTGCGCCGTTCGCTGAGCTGCCGCTGTTGCGACGGCCAACGCAACGTCGGCGCGCGCACGTTCGTAGACAGCTTCTTGAAGATCGCCCGCACCCGACGCGAAGCGATCTTCGGCGGCGCCGGCCGAACTCAAAACCGAACCCAGATCGTCCATCGCTTTACCGAATGCGTCCGCCGGCGGCGCGGCAGTGGGGACGGTGCGCGATATCGTCGGGAACGGACCCGCAACGTCGGGCACAAACGTCGTCACAAGCGCCCCATATCGATCGTGCGCTCGGCCAAATGTTTTCCGATTTCGAAGACCGAGGCGTTCGCTTCGTACGCGCGCGACGCATTGAGCACGGAGACCATCTCGGCCAGAATCCCGCCGCCGTCGTCTTTTTGGGGAATCGCGCCCGCAAAAACGACACGCTGCGATTCGCCGTCTTCTGCGATCGCGAACTGCGGCACAAGGCGTTCGTAAGAGCCTTTTGGTCCCGCGGCCTGAGAAGCGGCAACGTTGCGCGCGAGAACGTCGAGCGCGGCGCGTTGCGCATCCATGCCGCTCGCGGCCGTACGTAACAGATCGAGATTATCCATGAGTGACGGCTTTGATTTCCGCGAGGCGGGCATGAACCGCATTGAGGAGGGCCTCGGTAAAAACTGCGCGATCCGCGGCGGATGCGAGGACGCCGTCGGTGCGCGGCGAGCCAAATGCCGTTTGCGACCGCGATACGGCCCCGGCTGCCGCCGTGAGGTCCGTTCGCGCACCCGCAAGCGCTCGCATGAGGGAACCGGCTGTGTCGAACATGACGTCACGCTACACGACGGTCATGTCCGAAACTGTGCGTAAATGTTACCGCGCGGTGTCCGGCCCCGGAACCGGCAGTCCACTTCGATCCAATGGGATGGTAATCAGCAACTGCGTGACCTCGGTATAGTTGCGCACGCCCGAAGCGATGCGGTTCGACTTCAGGTAATTATTGTACATCCGCCAAGAGAACCGCGAGAAATCGATGTTCACGAAGCGCGCGTTGCGTTCGCGCAGCGCGGCGAAATCTTGCCAGACTTCCGGCGCGAACATCTTGTGCGGATAATGCGGCAGAGGCGGTAGATACAAGAATATCTCGAGCCAGCCCGAGTACTGCGCAACGGTGTCGGAGTCGCGCATGCAAGTGAGCGCGGCGATGTAGTTGGCCTCGTCCTCGCGATTGTAACCGGCGACGTGGCTCCATTCGTGCGCTTGCGAAAACGGGCGCTCGAACCACAGCAAGTCGGGCGCGAGCTGCGTCTCGAGCGTAAACGGATTGGTGAAACCGCTCGTGCCGTTCTTATCCATGAAAAATCCGGCCAGCGTGGGTTTGGCGGCTCCCACTTCGGGAGTCCAGCGGTCGCCCAGCCGTTGGACCACGGGCAGCCACGCATTGCGCAGCAGCTCGAAGGCAAGCGCTTCTCCGCGCGGAGCGTTATCGTTGAGCGCGTGCGCCGGACGCGCGAGCGTATTGAGTTCGGAGATCGAGCGCCGGCGCAGCGCGTCGACGTTCGCCGGTGTTAAGCGCGAGCTGTCGTAGGCGACACGCGTCTGCAGCGGCGCACGGTCGTAACCCCAGCCCCACCCGCCGTAAAACCAGAGCGCGTATAATCCGGCGACGCCGGCAATTCCGAACAGCATGCGCAGCAGCGGTAAGCCGAAGCGTCCGCGGCGCATGCGTTCAATGTTGCGCCAGATCTTGACGATCACCACGACCGCGCCGGCCAAGATCACCACGTCGCCGAGCGAAAACGGCAGCGCCGGCGTGATCGAGCCCCAGAAGTTCTCCCACTTGGGATACCAGCCGTTGCTGAACGCGCTTTCGACCCAGGCGGCGGGCGGATGCCAGAGCGCGGCAAAGAGCCCCGCTACGATCAGTAGCGCGTCGGCGAACAGTTGTACGCGGAGTCTTAGCGTTTGCTAAATTGGAAGCGCTTGCGGGCGCGTTTGCGGCCGTACTTCTTGGATTCTTTTTCGCGGTCGTCGCGCGTCAAGAGGCCGGCTTTGCGCAAAATCTCGCGCAGCGATTCGTCCATCGCAACCAGGGCACGCGCAATACCGTGGCGCAGCGCGCCGGCTTGACCGGACGTGCCGCCGCCTTCGACCTTGACGTCGATGTTGAAGCGCGTCAAACTTTGCGTGGCTTCGAGCGGCTGCTTCACGATTTGCTGGAGCGTCTGGCGGGTGAAATACTCTTCGAGCGGGCGTTTGTTGACAGTGATCTTCCCTTCGCCAAGCGCGAGTCTCACGCGCGCGATGGAACGTTTACGCCGACCGGTTCCTAGGAAGTTATCGTTCAAGGCAGCTCCTGCGGTTTTTGCGCGTCATGCGAATGCGTCGCACCGGTATAGACTTTTAAGCGGCCCAGGCGCACGTCGCGCAGTCTGTTAGTGGGCAGCATGCCGCGCACGGCGCGTTCGACCAGGCGCTCCGGATGTTTCTCCATCAAATCGCGCGCGGTCTGCAGTTTCAAACCGCCGGGATAGCCGCTGTGCCGGTAATACACTTTTTGGTCCCACTTGTTGCCGCCCAGCTCGACCTTTTCGGCGTTGATCACGATCACGAAGTCGCCGTCGTCGATGTGCGGCGTCCAGGTCGGCTTGTGTTTGCCCGCCAGGACGCGCGAAATACGCACCGCGAGCGTGCCGAGACGCTGGCCCGCGGCGTCGACGATATACCAATCGTGCTTCGTCTCCGCGGTTTTCTGCTGGTACGTGCGCATGGTCTTCCTTATAAGCGTGGGCAACCGACCTACTATACGCGCAGCCCGCCGCACGCGTCAAGCCTCATTAAGGCCCTGTCATGGTTCGGCATAGGAGCAGGCAAGCGCCTTCGAAGATAAAAAACTGATGAGAATGGAGCTTCGGATCTCCGGCGGTATAGCCGCCGCCTTTTTTGCTTGTACGACCATGGCCCTCGCCGTCGATCAGCCGGCCCCCAAGGGACCGCCGGTCAAGGCCATCTGCGACCAGTCGCTGCGGTCCATCGCCAACACCAGTCATGCCCGTATGACCCCCTGCATCGTGCGCCGGGGGCAGATCGTCATCGAGACCATGTACTACCAAAACGCCTCCAGCGTGGGCGGGACGGCGCTGGCGGCCTACCCGGAAGCGACCATCCGGCTCGCGCTCTCCCCCCGCGTCGAAGTCTTCGTGGATGCACCCTCCGATGTGGCCAAATCAGGGAACAACGGCCTGGGCGTCTTCTACTTCACGCACCCGGGTTTCGGCGTAAAGGCGCTGCTCTCGAGCAGCAGCACGTTCGCTTCGAGCGTCTCGTTTGAAACCAACCCGCAGCTGCACGCGCTCGCCCACTTGAGTTTGATTCCGGTTACCGACCTCACATTCACCGGCTCGTGGATGCCGCGCCGATCGAACCTGATTTTCAGCGCGCAAGCCGGCGCGTTCTGGTTCCGTCAGCGGGGAATGGGTCACGAGCAGCGCACCGCCGCAACCTTTGCCATCGGCGTCACGGCGCCGATCATGCGCAAGACCTGGCTCACGCTCCAGCTTCGCAGTTTTTCCGAAGCGGCGATTCATTCGTCCGCGCAAAGTTCGGGAACGCTGAGTTTGCAGCATGAAATCGGACGTAACGTCTTGGCGAATCTGCAGCTCGGCACAGCTTTTAACGCCGCCGGCCACTCGAAAGCGCATTACCTGGGGGTCGGTTTTACCATCCGGCGCTAATGGGCGGCTCCGCAAACGAATTGAAGCCGTCGGCGTAACGCACGCCGGCTAAGTACAAACCTTGCGGCGGCGCGGTCATCCCCGTAGCGGAACGATCGAGCGCGGCCAGCGCCGGCGCGATACTCGCCGGATCGCGTTTTCCCGTTCCGCACTCAACGAGCGTTCCGACGATGTTGCGCGCCATGCGGTGCAAAAATCCGTCGGCGCGGATTTCAATGCGAATCACATCGCCGGTGCGGCGAATGTCGATCGCGCGCAGCGTCCGCAGCGTCGGCCCGCTTTCGGGCAGCATCCCGCAGAACGAACGAAAATCATGCTCGCCGATCAGCGGCGCCGTGGCCGCTTTCATCGCTTCGATATCGAGCGGCAGCCAGACATGGCACGTGTGCCGAGCGTACAGCGGCGACCGGTCGCGCCGGTTCAGAATAACATAAATGTACGTGCGCTCAAGCGCGGAAAAGCGCGCGGAGAAATCGGCCGGTGCGATGCCGGCTTCGCGCACGGAGACGTCGGGGGGCAACTCGGTATTCGCCGCCAGCGTTAAACGCTCGAACGGAAACGCAGCCGCGGTTCTGAGCGAAACGACTTGTCCGGTGGCATGCACGCCCGTATCGGTCCGGCCGGCGCCCGTCACTTTCACCTCGTTTGCGAACAGCGTCGAGAAAGCGCGCTCGAGCTCGCCCGCTACCGTGCGCAGTTCAGGTTGAAATTGGAAGCCGGAAAAAGCAGAGCCGTCGTACTCGACGACGGCTCTGATAGTCGTTAGGCTGCGCGGCGCGGGACCTGGCGCTTCTCGTCCAGATCCAGCAAGTCGGCCCAGGTCGTGACGTCCGTCCGGTCCGGCGCTACTTGGTTGCGCAGACCCAGGAAGTACGTCTTCGACTCGCCTTCGGGCTCGTGACTCACCCATTCACGGTTCCACTGCTCGATTTCAGCGGGCGTCTTTTTGTCGACGAACTGCTTGGCGTAGGCATCGATTTCAGCATCGCTCTTGGCGTTCTTGATGACGCTCAAGAATTCTTCACCGTTGATGCCGAGAAATTCGAAGACCGCGTGGTCCATCGGGCAGTCGAAGTGGTATTCTCCGACGTTGCCGTGGGCTTTGGCTTTGCCCTTATCGAGGGCGCGGCCCAGCTGCACGATGCCCAGGTATTTTTCGTGCACGCTGCGGGGGTATGTTTTTGTTAAATCCATGCCCCTCATAACCCGGCTTACTTAAAGTAGGTTGCAGGCGGGCGGCCTATTGGTCCAGGGGCGGCACGAAGACGTCCGCCGGAATCGAGCGCGGATAGGTAATGCCGTCGAGCCTGAACCGCCAGATGCCGTGGTGCGTAGAAATCCCAAAGAAGCGAATCGTCCCGTCAATGAACCCGTCGGTCAGCGTCCAGTAGCCTCCCACGTCCCCAAAGTGCTGCTCCACGACTCCGTGAAAGCCGAAGGCGTCACGAACGCCGTAGCGCATCAGGCAGAACTCGTGCGTTTGCACGTTGATCGTGACGTCGCTCAATTGATGCTCCGGCGCGCGATCGCGCGCGACCAAGTGCAACGCGTGGCCCGGACTTCCATCGGGACAGGGTTGCGCACCGCGCTCTTCCAGCGCGTAGATCGTCGGACCCATCACGTGTATGGCCGCAATCTGACGCAGTGACGACGCCTCTTGCGGTGCAGGCGTCGCTCGTTCCGAAACGGGTTGCTCGACGTCTTGGTAATTCAGCATCCCGTCGCGCAAGGCGCGATACGTGCCGTACCACGTCGCATCGAAGAACGAACGGCCGGTTACGTAACGCTTTCCGTTTTCATCGATAATCTCTGTCGCGTAATCGTCGGTGCGATGCCGCAGTTGCCACGTGCTCGGTCCGTCGCCGCTTCCGATACCAAGCCAAACGAAATGATTTCGGACGATAAGCTTTACCGGCATGCCTTCGTCGGTCGAGTGCAGCACCGCACTTTCAAATGCGGGCTGCGCGCGAGACGAGGTCGCTTTCACGGCTGAAAGATACAGGCTCTCGGCGGGCGAGGGCGAGGGCGCGGGCGCATCCGCTTGCGCGAGCTGCATGGCACCGAGCAGCATGCCGCCAAGCACGAACGCGATCTTCAGCATGTCCCCAATACGCTCGCCGGCGGCGAAACGTTCCGAGCTAATGGCCGAGCGGGAAGGAGACTCCGGCAAAGGGCATCAGCAGCGTGTTGCGGTCTGAAAGCGCCCCGTTTTGTTCGAAGTGAGCGAGATAGTTGATATACCGGATCCCATAGGCCCACACCGCGCCGCGGGTCTGCAGAGAATACCGCAACTGCCCGTCAACCTGGGACGCGCGTTCCGGCTCGTCGAGGGTTTCGTTAAAAGGCGTAACTGCTTCGTGAATGGTCGAGTGCATCACCGGAGTCAATCCGATTTGCAGGCTCAGCGACCGGATGGGCGAGAGCGCGACGGCGTACCCGATTTCATAACGCATTCCTCCGACGCGCGAGCGATCGTATTCTGTAATCGTCAACGGCGTCGGAGTGCAAGGATTCAAACACGGCACGACCGTCGTTTGAGTTGTCACCGTTTCCTGATTGTACAAAATCGCTCCCAGCCCGGCGCTCCAGGGCGTATTCGGTATGCGGTAGCGCAGTGTTCCGAAGCCGTAACTGATCTTCGTGGTGCGGCTCGCCGCCATAATGCCGCTATTGTATCCGACCGGGCCGATCGCTGGCACCCCTTCGACTTCGAGTTCGAAACGTTTGAACGGTATGCGCACATCGAGCAGCGGGATCGGGAGAAGCGGCACGCGTTCGCGCCCCGCCCTTTCCTCGTGCGTGCCGATACTCGCGTTGAGCGTCAAGCCGATACTGGGCCGGTCGTCTGCGCGCGCGACGCCCGCCCAGAGCAAGGCGAACGCGATGGCGGCAGCCGCGCGTTTCATCCGTGCTGCCGTTGGAGCGGAAAGAGTAGGACGTCTTTGATGCTCGGCTGATTCGTCAGCAGCATCACCAAACGATCCACGCCGATGCCGATGCCGGCCGTCGGCGGCATGCCGTACTCGAGCGCGCGCACGAAATCCCAGTCCGGTTCGGGAATCTCTTCGTCGCCGGCCGAGCGCTGCGTGATTTGCCCTTCGAAGCGCGCGCGCTGATCGTCGGGATCGTTTAGCTCGGTGAACGCGTTGCTGATCTCGGCGTTGGCGATGAACAGTTCGTAGCGGTCGGTGATCTCCGGATCGTCTTGCCGCCGCTTGGCCAGCGGCGAGATAGCGACGGGGTACCCCGTCACGAAGGTCGGCTCGTGCAAGTGCGGCTCGGCGGCGCGTTCGAATATCTTGTCCAGAGCGTGCGCGTGCGAAGGCGACTCCGGCAAACCCAACGTCTTCAGTATGGCAGCCGCGCCGCCCGGATCGAGCAATTGTTCGCGCGTGTAGCCGCCATGCTCGCGCAAAAGCTCCAAGTACTCCACGCGCTTGAACGGTCGCTTAAACGATAGCGTCTTTTCGCCGATTTGCAGCTCGTCTTTGCCGCCCGTCACGACGTCAACCAAGTGCGCGATGAGCGCCTCGTTGAATTCGCGCATGTCG
This sequence comes from Vulcanimicrobiota bacterium, assembly GCA_013036105.1. Lineage (GTDB taxonomy): Bacteria > Vulcanimicrobiota > Vulcanimicrobiia > Vulcanimicrobiales > Vulcanimicrobiaceae > Rubrimentiphilum. Next base: position 99,136 of record JAAXCX010000001.1, on the reverse strand, counting down.
TTGACGTCCCAGTACGCCGCGTAGAGTTCGAGCATCGTGAACTCGGGATTATGGACCGGATCGATCCCCTCGTTGCGAAAGATCCGTCCGATTTCGTAGACGCGTTCGAACCCGCCGACGATCAGCCGCTTGAGATTGAGTTCGGTCGCGATGCGCAGCTGCATCATCTGATCGAGCGCGTTGACGTGCGTGACGAACGGACGCGCGGCCGCGCCGCCGGCGACGTGCAGCAGTGTCGGCGTTTCGACTTCGTAGAAACCCTGCGCGTCGATAAAGCGCCGCATCTCGGCGAGAATTTTGCTGCGCGCGAAGAAGACGTCGCGCACTTCGGGGTTCACGATCAAATCCACGTAGCGCTGGCGGTAGCGCTTCTCCACGTCGGTCAGCCCATGCCACTTGTCGGGCAGCGGGTACATCGCTTTGGCCAGCACGTCGAACTTCAGGACGTGCAGTGAAAGCTCGCCCTTTTGCGATCTGAACATATAGCCGTGCACGCCGACGATATCGCCGATGTCGAGCACGGTCCAATCGGCAAACTTACCGTCGCCGACTTCGTCGCGCCGCACGTAGAGCTGCAACTTTCCGGTGCGGTCGGCGAGATCCGCGAACGCGGTCTTGCCGTGCGGGCGCTGCGACATCAGGCGCCCGGCGATAGACCAGTTTTCGCTTTCCGCTTTTGCGCCGGTTTCGAGAAAATCGTACTTCTCCAACAGCTCGCCGGCGTTGGTGTCGACGCCGTAGCGCGTCTGCGCGAACGGGTCCGCTCCGCGCGAACGCAAAACGGCCAGATTTTCACGTCTGGCCGCTACGAGCGCTTCTTCCGTTTTGCCGAGTTCGCGGGAGTCCGTGTTTAACTCGCTTTCTTCGCGGCCTTCTTCGACGGCGTTCCCCGCCGGATCGATTCAATCTTGTATTTCACGACGCCGCGCGGCGTGGCGACGTCGACCGTCTCGCCCTTTTTGTGGCCGATCAGCGCGCGTCCCAGCGGCGACTCGTTGCTGATGCGCTGGTTCACCGGGTCGGCTTCGGCCGAACCGACGATCCAGAACTCGTGGCTGGAGTTCGACTTGACGTCCTTGACCTTGACCGTAGCGCCAAGGTGCACTTCATCGGCGGAGTAGTCCGACTCGTCGATCAGACGAGCGTTGCGAACCATCGACTCCAGCTTCATGATGCGGCCTTCGATGAACGCCTGCTCTTGCTTAGCGTCTTCGTACTCGGCGTTTTCGCTCAGGTCACCGAATTCTTTGGCCTGGCGGATGCGGTCGTTGACTTCGCGGCGGTGGACGCTCTTCAAATCGTCGAGCTCCCGCTCCATCTTTTCCAGGCCCTCTTTGGTGAGGACGATCTCTTTGTCGTTCATACTTCCCCGGCCAGCGATAAGGAAAGCGCCCCTCAGAGCGCCAGCGCCGTTGGTTCACCCTGTCCGGGAGGCTCGCCTGCCATGGCCTTCGATGAGGCCCACCCCCGCCAGAGCGCCAGCGGAACGCCTACCACTATACCCCCGGCGGCGTATATTTGCGACGTTCGATCCTCAAAAATTACAGTCGCGCCGAGGACGACCATGAGCGCCACCAGTCCGAACCCCGGGATGACCACGCCCGTCCAGCGGAAGGCGGGTTTGCGCCAGAATATCCGTACCGCGGCTGCGGCGCTGGCGGCAAAGAGCAAACCCAGGAACAGCGAGCTGCCGTTGACGACGAAATCCAGCTGGGCGCGAGCGCTGGGCGACAATCCGGTGAGCAACTCCACGGCGATCACCAGAACTGCCGTCACGACCAGCGACCAGAACGGCTCTTCGCGCGCGTCGAGCGTGCCGAGTGCGCGCGGCAATACGCGATCGCGCCCCATGGCGAAGATCGATCGCGAGAGATAGAGTAGCGTCGTCCACAACGCGGAGCTGGTCGAAACGAGTACCGTGGTTAAAATGATCGGCCGCCAGATAGGCGCGCCGAGCAAATCCGCGACGTAGCGCATCGCGTCGGCCTCGTTGGTTTTGAATCCGCCAAGCGTACCCAGACGGTCAAACGCAAACATTGCCACCGCGAGGGTTGCGGTGGTGACGAGCAAGCCCGTTATGCCCCCGCGTCCGGAAGCGGTCGGATCCTTTGCCACCTCTTCCGACGTGGCGGCGGACAACTCCCAACCGTCGCTCATCCACACGCCCAGCGTCATCGCATAGATGAAACCGAAACCGCTAAACGCCAGCGCTTTCACGTCGCTTCCCGACGCCGCGTGCACGACGTTCGCGTGCGGCGAGAGCCACGCGAATACGGCGGCCACCGCTACGACCCCGATCTCGAGCGCCAGCGCCGCGGCGGTAACGATCGCCGTCGGACGCACTCCCGCGTAGAGCAGTATCGCACTGCCGGCGATCCACGCGGCGCCCACGGCCGCATCCCAAACCGGGTTTTGCGCGCGAGCCGGCGCGATCAGATCGAGCGTGTAGATGCCCGCAGGCACTGCGGTCGCTAACGTGGCGAAAACATTTGAAAGGATGAGCAGCCATGCGCCGTAGGCGCCGGCATACGCTCCGAACGCCAAGCGGATCCACGAATACGACGATCCCGCGTTGGGCGCGACGCGCGAGAGCTGCGCGTAGCCGATCGCGATGCATAGCATGATCGCGGAAACCGAGAGCAGCGAAAGCGGCGCAAACGTTCCGGCCGCCACGATCATCGGCCCCATCGTCGAAGCCAAGCTGTAGGCCGGCGCCATCGACGCCGACGACAGTACCGAAATATCGAAAAACCGCAGAACCCGCGGGAGGTGTTTCTCCGAGGCTATAGCTCGATTACCCTTGGCTTTAAGTGAAGCTCGTGCAGCACGCGCTCGTAGTCTTCAGGCGTCACGTCGGCCCACTTCTTTCCGAGCAATGCGAGCAGTGCAGCTTCCACAACGTTCGTGCCGAACGAGCGGCCCTGAAAGTCGGGCGTGGTCGTGATCAGCATCTTCACGCCGCGCTTGCGCAATTCGTCGACGTCTTTCTCGGTCACCGTGTTCGTCAGCACGATCTTTCCGTTGAGATCGTCGGGCATGAACTGGCGCATGAAGTGGAAGTCGCCGGCGATGATCTCGGCTTCGCGATAATACTGCGGGTATTTCGGCTCGGGCGGCTTGTCTTGTTTCTTCCCGGTCGGATAGAAGAACTGAAACGGCAGTTTGCAAGCATCGGGAAGATATTTTTCGGCCATCTCTTCAAACTCGCGCAAGCCTTTGACCGGCTTGTCGAGGTCGAGCGCAAAGATGAAGTCGCCGAAGAGTACGTCGGCGCCCGCATCCACTAACGCTTGCGCCATGCCGAAGCGGTCGAGCGCACTGACCATCAGCACGTGCTTCCCTTTGAGATCGATGCCCAGGTCTTCTTGCATGAAGCGTACGGCCTCGCGCTCGAGCGTATTCTTCAGCCCGCTGCCGTCCACGACGGGTGTTACTTTTGCGGCTTCGAGGAGCCGCAAACCGTCGCGCAGCGCGAACCGGTGTTTGCCCGCGTAGAGATAGACGTCGATTCCACCCAGCCCTATCGCGTCGACCTTGCCGTCTAACTCTTTGACCTTCGCAATCGCTTCGTCGAGCTTTCCGTCGGTGCCCACGCGCGAAATCTCAAAATCTTCGCCCAGCAAATTTACTTTTGCGCTGTGATCGCGCGCGCTTGAGCCGAGCGAAACCGAGACAACTCGCTTCATGCTATCCCCGAGGGCGCCGCGTTCGCACGTCGCAGCTCGGCCGCATGGCGGATTGCGGCGATCTTCTCCGGCGTGATCGCGGCATCGAATGCGCGCATGTCGGCCAGTTCGAAGCCGTCTTTGGTAGCGAGCTCTTGAATCTCGACGACTTTGTTCACGTCGATGCCGCGTCCGAGCGAAAAAGGCTCTAGGCGATTTTCGAGAGCGAGCACCATCGTTTCGCTCATGCATGCAAGCGCCGTGCGCGGCGGCAGATTCAAATCGAAATCTTGCCCAGGCTCACGCACGCGTTCGAACCGCGGGTTGCCCGGCAACAGCATGTTACCGCCTTCGGTGACCAAGACGTCGGGGCGTTCTTGCGCGACGCGCCGGCTCACGTCGTGCGGCAACGACAGCTCGCAAACGACCGCGCCCGTTTGCAGATCTTCAGGCTCGATGACGTCTTGCGTCGAGCTGGTTGCGGTCAAGATCAACTGCCCTTGCCGGACGGCGGCGGAGAGGTCGGCCGTATACGATGTTTCGCACGGCAACTCGCCGGCGATCGAATCATGGAACTTTGCCAAGCGCGTGTTGTTGCGGGCGACCATAATCAGACGCTTCACGCGGGGCGCGATCAGTTTCACGCACGCCGAACCGATCGAGCCGGTCGCGCCCACGACGACCGCCGTAGCTTCCACGGAATCGATCCCCATCTCTTGCGCGCCTCGAAAGAGGCTGGCAATGCCCGCCGCAATGGTGAGCGAGTTTCCGGTGGTCACCGGAATCGGCGAACGTTCGGCAACGGTCACACCGCCGTCGCCGACGACTCCCGTAAACGCGCCAAGCCCCGCGATGCCGGCGCCGAGTTCGGTACCGATCTCGATCGCGCGCAAGATCCGTTCGTAGACTTTCTCGCGTGGGAATCCGATGATCTGTTCGGGCAAGAGCGCCGCCGAAACGAACCATCCTTCGGTTTCACGTCCGTCGGGCGTGCGTATCCCGGTGACGTGCGCGACATTCCACGCCGGCATCCACTCCATGATTTTGCGGATGATCGGAGCGCCTTTGCCTTTCGCGCTGGGCTCGTAACGCACGACGTCTTCCAGCGAGAGCGGGTGGATCACAAAACAAAACTTCGCGGTGTTTGCGCTCACGAAGCGCCCTCCGCCTCGCGCTTGAGCGCGGCCAGCATCATCTCGCTGTTTTCGCGGACCTTGCGTTCGAGCGTCGGGCCGATCAGCTCCGCCAGCGTCGGCACGCCGAAATCGTAGTCCACGCTCAGCACCACGTGCGTTTTGCCGGCCTCCTCGGCAAACGTCCAACTGCCTTCGAATTTATCGAGGTCGCCTTCGAGCAATGTGTAGTCGATGCGCAAATTGGCATCGTCGAAACGATCCTCTTCGGTCCATTCGATGGGCGCTTCTTCGACCAGCGTCTTCCAGCGCGTCAGCATATGATCGGCGTGACGTTCGAGGACGGTGACCGATTCCACATCGGGCATAAACTCCGGAAAACGATCCTGCTGTTTGGCCAATTCGTAGACGGCGCGGGGCGGAGCGGCGATCACGATTGACGTTTCAACATAAGGCATGTGCTGCTGCTACAGTGCGCCGAGCTTCTCGCGGGCGGTGGACAGCCCTGCCTCTAGTGCTGCCAGCGCTTTGTCGATCTCGGACTCGGTTACAACCAGCGGAGGCTCGAGCCGGATGACGCGCTGCATATTGAGCGTCCATGCGGCAGTCACGCCGTGTTTCATCATCTCCGGAATGATCCAGCCGCCGTAGCCTTCGTTGGTCAGCTCCACGCCGACCAGCAATCCGAGTCCGCGCGCCTCGCGCGCCACACTGGAATATTTGCGTGCCAGCTCTTGCGCGCCCGCGAGCAACTGCGCGCCACGAACGCGTGCGTTCTCCACCAGATCTTCCTCAACGAGCGCATCCATTGCGGCGAGCGCCGCCGCGCAGGCAATCTCGCTTCCGCCGAATGTGGACGTGTGCATGACCGGATGTTTGGCATAGCCCGCATTCCATACCGGAGTGCGCGCGATGTACGCGCCGACCGGAATCACACCGCCCGAAAGCCCTTTTGCCAGCGTCATGATGTCGGGTACGACGCCGTCGCGGTCGCAGGCGAACATCGTGCCGCAGCGGCCCAATCCGGTCTGCACCTCATCGGCGATCAAGAGCGCGCCCGTCCGGTCGCAAATCTCGCGCACTTGCCGTAAATACCCGGCGGCCGGAACGTTCACGCCGCCCTCTCCCTGCACCGGTTCGACGATGAAGGCTGCCGCGTCGCGCAGCGCCTCTTCGAGACCCGTGGTCGAACCGTACTCGAGGTGGGCGACGTCTTCGAGCAGCGGCGCGTACGTATCTTTGAAATATTCGCGTCCGCTGGCCGAAAGAGAGCCGAGGGTCTTGCCGTGAAAGGCGTCTTGAGTCGCCACGATCGATCGGCGCTTGGTGGCCGCCCGCGCGAGTTTGATCGCGCCCTCAACGGCTTCGGTTCCGCTGTTGCAAAAAAATGAAATCTGCAGATCGCCCGGCGCGAGTTCGGCCAGGCGTTTGGACGCGCGCCCGAGCATGATGTTGAACATCGTTTTGCCCGACAGCGCCATCAGATCGAGCTGCGCTTTGACGGCGGCCACCACTTTGGGATGCCGGTGCCCGAGCGTGAAGACGCCATATCCGCCGGCGAAATCCAAATACGCCTTGCCGTTTTGATCCCAAATGGTGCAGCCTTGCGCGCGCACTTCTACGGGACTGCCCGACACTTTCATCACGCGGGCGAGCGTCGGATTTACGTAGAGCTTGTAATTCTCGTACGTTTCGTCATATAGCCCCTCGACTCGGCCACCTACGGTGTCCTGCTCGGGGTCGTTCGACAAGCTCACGATGACATTGCTAGGCGGCGACGGAGCGCTCTAACGATTCGATGGTTTCCTCGATGACCGCGACGACGTCTTGAGCGCGATCGAGACGCATAATGCGCTCGCGCAAGGCCGCCGCGCCCGGAATGTTCTTTAAATAGAGCGCGAGATGTTTGCGCATCTGCGGCACGGCGCGTGTTTCGCCGAGTTCTTCGAGCATCGCGCGATAGTGCATGCCGATGGCGTAGCGCAGGCGATCGGCCGCGGACGGCACCGGTTGCACCGGTCGGCCTTCCATCAGATCGCGGATCTGCGAGATGAGCCACGGATTACCGAGCGTCGCGCGGCCAAGCATGATCGCGTCCACGCCGCTTTCTTCCATGCGGCGAATCGCGTCGTGCGCGTCGGCGAGATCGCCGTTGCCTATAACCGGAATATCGACCGACTCTTTCAAACGCTTGATGTGCGCCCAGTCGGCGTTTCCTTTATAAAATTGTTTCGCAGTGCGCGCGTGCAGCGTCAGCGCTTTCACGCCGGCTTTCTGCGCGCGCTGCGCAGCTTCGACGTAGACGAGCTTATCGTCGCTCCAGCCCAGGCGCATCTTCATCGTCACCGGACAATCGACGGCTTCAACCACCGCGCGCATGATCGCCTCGCAGCGATCGAGATCGCGCAAGCACGCCGAGCCGCCGTTCGTTTTCGTGACTTTGGGCGCGGGACAGCCGAAGTTAATGTCGACAATGTCGGCGCCACATTCGCGGACGATCTTTGCGGCCTTCGCCATCACCGCCGGATCATCGCCCCACAGTTGGGTGCTGACCGGCTTCTCGAGCCCGTGCTGGTCGATCATTTCCATCGTGCGCTTGGCACTCGACGCATACTGCAGCGCGTTGGACGAGACGAACTCCGTCACCGTCAGGCCCAGGCCAAACGGTTTATAGAGGGCGCGCATGGTGCGGTTGGTCACGCCCGACATCGGCGCCAGCACCAGCGGCGGCCAAATCTCGTGCGGCCCGATGACCAGAGGCTTCATAGCGACGGTATTCTATCACCCCTTGCGCTTCCCGGCTATCGGCGTGATAGAGGGGTAGCGCCCGTAGCTCAATTGGACGAGCGGGTTTTTCGCAGAACCAGGATGCGGGTTCGAACCCCGCCGGGCGCCAACAGGTCTCTCGCAGGCGTGGACAGACGGAGGTTGCGAACCGTGATATACTGGACGCGTTCTGCGAGGAGCCTGCTACGAGGTAGCTACGGCGAGGGGATGCGGTAACGCGTCCCCTTGTTATTTTTTACCGTCAGAATAAAATCGTCGTAGTCCATAGAGACTCAGATGCGGATTGACGGCGTGGATGATCTTGGTGTGACGCGCCACCACTTCCGCCATTCCGCCGGTCGCAACGACTTTCGCGTCGGTGCCGAGCTCGGATCGGATGCGCGCGACGAGCGCCTCGGTTTGGCCGACAAAGCCGTAGATGATTCCCGATTGTAACGCCGAGATCGTATCCGTTCCAAGGGCTTTGCCCGGCGCTTCGAGCGCGATCTGCGGAAGTTTCGCGGTGCGTTCCACAAGCGCGTCGATCGAAATCCCAATGCCGGGTGCGATTGCAACGCCGAGGTAGAGTCCGTGGGCGTCGATGGCCATAAAGACCGTCGCCGTTCCATAGCTGATCACGATCAGCGGCGCGCCGTACAATTCTTGCGCGCCGATCGCCGAAGCTACGAGATCGGCACCGACTTCGCCCGGCCGTTCGGTGCCGATGCGCATCAGCGACTGCCGGTGCGCTTTGAAAAAGAGCGGCGCGCAGTTAAAGTAGCGCGCGCATGCTTCTTCCAGCGTTTGATCGAGATTCGGGACGACGCTGGCGACCACGATAGCATCCACGTCGGCCGGACGCAGCGATGTCGTTCCGAAGAGCTGCACGAAAAGCGCGCCGAGTTCGTCGGCAGTGCGTTTGGAATCGGTGCGGATCCGCCACGCCTGCGCAAGCTCGGCCTCCCCGGGCGCGAAGCAGCCCAGTTTGGTCTCGGTGTTGCCGACGTCAACCGTTAATAACATCGTTCAGTATGCAATCGAGCAGTCTGGCGGCCAAAACCTCTTTCGAAGCGGCGCCTAAGTCGCGCCGGCCGGCAGTTCCCCACAGCACGGTCAACGCGTTGGTTTGCGCGCCGAATCCGCGTCCGCCCGCGACGTCATTGACGGCGATCGCGTCCAGATGTTTGCGCGCCATCTTCTCGCGCGCGTTGGTTTCGTGATTCTCCGTTTCCGCCGCGAAACCGACGAGTATTCCGGAGTGCTTTTCTTCTCCAATAGCCGCCAGCACGTCGGACGTGCGCACCATGTGCACGTCGAGATCGCCTTCGCCCTTTTTCGTTTTCTGCGGCGAAGACTTTTCGGGACGCCAATCGGAAACGGCCGCTGTCGCGATGATCAGATCCGCGGTCTGAGCCGGGCCGACGGCGGCGTCATACATGTCCTGCGCCGAAACGACCTGGACGACTTCAACGCCGGCCGGCGCGGTGAGATGCGTCGGCCCGAGTATGAGCGTCACTTCCGCACCGCGCAGCGCAGCTTCGCGCGCGAGCGCGATGCCCGTCGCGCCGGTCGAAGGGTTGCTCACGAAACGAACGGGATCGAAAGCTTCGCGCGTCGGACCGCCCGTGATCAGCACGCGCTTCCCTTTCAGCGATTGCGTCCGGGTGAGAATCGTTTCCAGCGCTTGCAAGATTGCGTCCTCGGAAGCGAGACGGCCGATGCCGGTTTCGCGTTCGGCCAAGAAGCCGCTCTCGGGTTCGATGAATTCGTAGCCGCGCTCGCGCAGCGTGCGCAGATTTGCCTGCGTGGCCGCATCGTTGTACATCGCGTCGTTCATCGCCGGCGCGATTAGCACCGGAATGCGCGCCGCCAGCAGCGCGCTCGTCACCAAGTCGTCGGCGATGCCCTGGACGAGCTTCGCGATCACATCGGCGGTGGCGGGAGCGACGAGCGCAACCTGTGCTTCGCGCACCAGCCGGATGTGCGGGATCGATTCGGGCGCATCCCAGAGCGAAGAATAGACTTGCCGCCCAGTCAGCGCGGCAAAAGTCAGCGGGCCGACGAATTCCTCGGCAGCCTTGGTCATCGCGACATCCACGACGGCCCCGCGCTGAACGAGCGCGCTGGTCAGCGCCGCAGATTTATAGGCGGCGATGCCGCCGGTCACGCAGAGCAGCACGCGCCTGCCGGAAAAAGCGCTCATTGCCGGATCCACAGGTTATCGAGCAGGCGGGTGCGTCCAAACCGCGCCGCGCCGATCAGAAAGGCGGGCGCGCGCAGCGTTTGCAAGCGCGAAAATGTGCGCGCGTCGACCAGGTTGAGGTACTCCAAACGTGCACGCGGACTTAACACGCCGGCCGCCGCTTCGCGCGCTTCTTCCACCGTTTTTCCGGCCCTGATCTTTTCGAGCATCGTCTGCAACGCCGCGTAGAGCGTCGGTGCGGCGGCGCGTTCTTCGCCGGAGAGATAGGCGTTTCGGCTCGACATCGCCAGTCCATCGGGCTCGCGCACCGTTTCGACGATCTCGACGCGCGTGGTGAAGTTCAAATCCTCGACGAGCTTGATCAGCACGGCCGTTTGCTGCGCATCCTTTTGTCCCAAGAACAGCACGTCGGGACGCACGATGTTGAGCAGCTTTGCAACGACCGTCGCCACTCCGCGAAAATGCGTAGGCCGCGCCGCGCCTTCGAAACGCGTTCCGAGCTTTCCGACGTCGACGAACGTCGTGAAATCGGGCGGATAAATCGCGGCGGTTTCCGGCGCGAACAGCAGATCGACGCCGGCCTGCGCGAGTTTTTCCGAATCGGTCTCCAAGTCGCGCGGATAGCGTTCGAAATCTTCTTGCGGTCCAAACTGCATGGGGTTCACAAACAGGCTCACCGCAACCGACTTGCACATGTCGCGCGCCGCCGCGACCAGGCGCAGATGTCCGGTGTGCAGCGCGCCCATCGTGGGAACGAAACCGAGCGGCCGCGCAAGTTTTTCAAGCTCGGCGCGCGCAGACGCCAGCTCGCTTTCAACCTTCATCTTCACATTAGGAGCTGCGCGTAACCCTCAGCACGGTGCGACCGACCTGGAAGGGCGTGCCGGGCTCGATCCGCTGCTCGCCGCGCACGCGCCGCTCGTTGACGCGCGTGCCGTTGCGGCTTTCAAGGTCGCTCAAAAGCAAGCTGCCGGCGTCGCTGCGCAGCCGCGCGTGGCGGCGCGAAATGTACCGGTCCAGGGTAATGCAGGCGCCGGCCAAGGTCTCGTCCCGGCCGATCACGATCTCGTCTTCGAAGGGCCAGGTCTTCCCGTCAAGCGGCCCGCTCAAGACCTCCAGAACAAAGGTCGAGTGCATGAGCGCTAACTATTCTCTGCAAGAGGACGATACTCTCTAGGGCGGCGCAGCTGTATAATGGGCACGGTGAACGACAGAATCGACGAGCTGCTCAACCTCATGGAGGTGGAACCCGATGCGCTCCGCGAGGCGGAATTTGCGCAGGCCGCGTCCATTCTGGAGACGCTGGTCGGCAAGACCGTGACCTCGGCCGAGCTCGAAGACACCCGGATCGTCATCACGACCTCCGACGGCAACAAATATTTCTTCTACGGTTTCTTGGGCTTAGTCTAAGTTCGCGCGCGCTGCTGCAGCTCGTGGATGAATTCGACGAGCTCGCTTTGGTCGGGCGCGGCGATTTGCGTGAACGCGACGCCATGCGCGTACTGCTGACGCGACGCATCGAAAAACGAAAGCACCACGCGTCCGCGCACCATCATTTCGCGCTCGCCTTCCGGTAGCGAAAACCGCAGGGTGATGTTCTGGCCGGCGCTCAAATCGTTCTTGGTGATGATGCGCATGCCGCCGCCGCTCAAGTCGACGGCGCTGCCCTCCATCGCGGCATCATTTCCCGATACGGTGACCGCGACGGGAAATTCAACGGCGGCGCGAAAAAAGCGGCGCTGCTGCGGCCCCGAGCCCAACGGTTGCTCTGTGCTCACGTATTAGCCGCTTCTGTGTGGAAGCTGAGCGCCCTGCACTGGAAATGTTAGGAGCTGGTCAACGCGCGTGCCGCGAAAAGCGCGCCCAAAACCGCGTGCTCGCGGACGATTCCGCCTTGCACATAGACTTCAAACGGCTCGCGCATCGGCGCGTCGCACGAGAGCTCGATCGTGGCGCCGCTGATGAAGGAACCGCTCGACATAATGACCGGCTCGGCATAGCCCGGAACGCGGCCGGGTTCGGGGCGAAAACGCGCGTTTACCGGCATGGCCGATTGCAGTCCCTCGGCAAACGTGCGCAAGCGCGCCGCCGACCCCAGCCGGATCGCCTGCACGATGTCCGTTCGCGTTTCCCCGGCGCGCGGATCGACATCGTAGCCCAGCTCGGCAAAAAGCGCAGCCGCAAAATCCAAACCGCGCAAGCATTGTTCGACCACGAGCGGCGCGATGAACAGCCCTTGAATGAAGGCGCGGCCGAAGCCCAGCGTGGGACCGACGCCGTCTTTTAGTCCGGGCGCATACAATCGATCGGCGACGCGCTCGATCAAGTCGCCGCGTCCGGCGACATACGCGCCGCCCGGCGCAAGCGATCCGCCCAGATTCTTGATAAGCGATCCGATCGCGAGATCCGCACCCACATGCGTCGGTTCGCGATCCTCCACCAATTCGCCGTAACAATTATCGACGATAATGGCGACGTCGGACCGCTTCTTTTTGATCGCCGCGAAAATCGGCTCGCACTGCGCGATCGAAAGCGCGGGCCGCGGGGCATAACCGCGCGAACGCTGCACGAAAACCGCCGCGACACTCTTATCCTCGAGCTCTTTTTCTATTGCGTCGTGAAAATTGGTGTCGTGAAACGCATTGTCATGGTGAGCTTGTCGAACCACGCCCGAGCGGGACGCCGTCGGCGTCCCTGTCGAGGGCAGCGCGAGTTCCTTATATTTCACACCCTGGCTGACAAGCGAGTTCGGCGCGTCGGCAATCGCGTTGCGAAGCGTATCGTATGGACGGCCCGTAATGCTGAGCAGGGTCTTGCCGTGCGGCACGCAAGCGGCGAGCGCCGTAACGATGGCATGAGTGCCGCTGACAAGCGAGAGCCGCGCGAGAACGCGCTCCACGCCAAAGATGCGCGCGAGCAACGCTTCGTATTTCGCGCGCGCCGGATCATCGTAGCCGTAACCGAACGAGCCGGCAAAATCGCTTTCGGAGACCCCTTCTTCCAGAAATGCCGCCAGCACATTGGTCTTTACGCGCGCCTGCGCTTCATAGCGAATCTCCGAAGCGATCGCTTCGGCTCGCAGGGCCGCTTCACGAACCGCGCCGGCGAAACCGAATCGTTCGCAGAGAAGCTGCACACTCACGGCAACGCCGCCTCGTGCCGTTCGTAAGCGCGCACGAACGGCAAGTACACCACGGTCGCCAATGCGATATTGAAGAGCACCAATACCACTGCGCGCCAATCCAGCGTCGCGAGATAAGCCGCAGCCGGAGCGGGCACGATGCCGGGCATGTACGTGTAGGCGCGCGATACGAAGTTATTCGCCGTTGCGAAATACGCGATCGTTGCCGTTATCAGCGGCACGCCGACAAACGGCACGACGAGAAACGGATTGGCGACGATCGGCAGGCCGAATAGCAGCGGCTCGTTGATGTTGCACAGCGCCGGTCCGACCGTTGCGCGCGCAAGCAGCCGCAGGCGCGGGGCGCGGCTGAACAGCAGTAAAAATGCCACCGGCAGCGTCGCACCTGCACCGCCGGGAAAGACGAACAGAAACAGCGAGACGACCACAATGTGCGGCAGCGGCGCGTGATGCAAGAACGCATCGGTGTTCTGCCGCTGCAGCGCCAAGTACAGCGGCGTGACCACGGCGGCGAGCATTGCCGGACCGTGAACGCCCACGGTCCACAGCAATGTTTCCAAGGTCACCACCAGCATCAGCGCGCCGTACGAATCACCAAGCCGTCCCAATGGGTGTAGCGCCGCGGCCGCGGCGTTCGCCGGCGAGTAGTGCAAGAGAAAAGCTGCCAGAAATATGGCGAGAACAATTGCGACGCCGCCTATTTCTCCGGCCTGGCCGAGTCGGCGCCCAACAGCCGCGGCGCCTGCGATGACGAGCGCCAACCCGATCGCCAAGAATAAACCGGTTCCCCCGACGAGATTTAGGTAGGCGAGCGGCCGCGACAGATCGATCGGTTGCGGCAGCGCAAGTAAAAAAGCCGCGCACGTCGCGCTCACGAGCAGAAGACGCATCAATCGCAAGTGCAGCGCAAGACGATAAGCGAGTATGGCCGCCAGTGCGGCGGCCATAACCCCAAATCCGGGCAGCTCCGCGGCGACCAGCCGCTGCAAGAACGAGCCGCTTCCAAAGAGCATGAATACGGGAATAGCCGCCAAGAGCGCAAAGAAGCTGCGCGGCAAGCTCTCGCGCACGGCGATCAGTGCGGGCAGATCGCCGAACGCGCGAAGGGACGCTAGCAGTTAGATCTTACGGACGACGGCTTCGACGCGTCCGACGACGGTGACATCGTTCGAGAAGATTGGCGCCATCTGCGGATTCTCCGGCTGCAAACGAATGCGCCCGTCTTCCTTATAGAAGCGCTTCACCGTGGCTTCGTCGTCGACCATGGCCACCACGATCTCGCCGTTTTCGGCAGACGGCTGGGGCCGGACCAAAATTAAGTCGCCATCCAATATCGCCGCCCCGACCATCGAGTCGCCCTGAACGCGCAACATGAATGCATCGGATGCGCGCGGCGCAAACGACGCCGGCAGAACGAATTCACCCTCGACGTTCTCTTGAGCGGTAATCGGAACGCCCGCCGCGACGCGGCCGATGATCGGCATAACCACGCTGTCGGGCGGATTTCCACTGGGCGTTTCCCGGCGCAACGCGCGCGGCTTCGTGGGATCGCGGGTGATGTACCCACGGCGCTCGAGCGTCTTGAGGTGGGCGTGAATCGTCGACGACGACGATAAGCCGACCCGCTCACCGATCTCGCGGACCGACGGCGGATAGCCCCGCTCGGCCCGAAACTCTTCGATGACCTCGAGGATGCGCCGCTGGCGCTCGGTTGCTCCCTCCATGCCAAAAGCCCCCTGACCCACAGCAAAATGCCATACATATGGCACTTGGGCCGGTTACAAACGTACCATAAATCCGATTTGAAGGCAAACATACGTTCGAAGCCCATTGACACTCAAGCAAGCGGGTGTGGTAAAATCTAGGGGACGAACAGGCGTTTGCCACAAAATATGGGTATACTAGTTCACGAACGCCCGTTCGGCACAACATAGAGAGAGCGAGGAAGAGCCATGACCAACCGCAGACGTTTCACCCTCATGCCGGCCATCATGCTTGCCGTGCTGAGCCTTATGGTCACCGTTCCGGCTCTCTCCAGCATGCATCTGTACGCCGCCGGCGCTCAGCACTATGCGACCGTCGTCGTACAACCGGGCGACACGCTCTGGGCCATCGCCGCGACGCACACGACCCGCAGCGCCGACGTCCAAGACACGATCGATCGCATCGCCGAAGTGAACCACCTCGGCAGCGCGCCAATCATTCCGGGCCAGCGCCTGCGCGTTCCGCTCTAAGTAGCGTACACTTAATGAAAAGGCCGCAAACGCGGCCTTTTTTTATTGTCATGGTGAGTCGCTGCTATCTTCGCGAAATCAGGAGAACGCTAACTCTTCGTCACGACGAGCACGCTAT
Organism: Vulcanimicrobiota bacterium; assembly: GCA_013036105.1. Classification (GTDB taxonomy): domain Bacteria; phylum Vulcanimicrobiota; class Vulcanimicrobiia; order Vulcanimicrobiales; family Vulcanimicrobiaceae; genus Rubrimentiphilum. The sequence continues at coordinate 83,875 of JAAXCX010000001.1, read as the reverse complement.
GATCGCGGTGCTCTTCCAAAAACGTGAGGCCGTCGGCCATCCAGATGTCGAGTCCGCCTTGTGAATGCCTGGTAACTTCGCGCACGACGTGGATACGATCTTTGAGCCACGCTAACTCCGAGCGCGGCGCCGCCGGCCAAATCGAAACTTCGCAATCCTCGCAAAAATAACCAGCGGTCATCGCCGCCCCTTCGACATGCTCAGGATGACAACCTAAAAAGAAAGCGCCCCTGCTTTCGCAGGGGCGCTTCACCTTTACTAACCGAGCTTCGAACTAGAGCTTGATCTGAACTTCCAGGTAAGCCTGGAAGGGCAGCGCGCCCGAGAACGGAGCGAAGGGATAGTTGTACTGAGCCGGATATACCGGGCTGCCGTTGGGAGCCGATCCCGGGGTGTCTCCATAGAAGAAGCCACCGCCGAAGCCGGGCTGTCCTGCGACAGGGCCGACATAGCCGCCGTTGCCTTGGCCGTAACCGCACACGATGCTGCCCGGCTTAAATGCCGAGGACCACGCCGTGTTCGTACCGCCCCAGCAGTAGTTCAGGATGTTGGTGAGCGTCAGGTTCGCCGTCACACGGGGTGAGACGTCGTATCTGATGAGCGCGCCAACGTTGGCCTGCCACGGTTGCTGGTACTGACCGACCGCGTCGAACTTACCCGTGAACGGATTGGGGATTGCGAGCAATCCGCTGTCCGTCGAGAAGGTATTTCCGGCCGTCATGAAGTCGCAGTTCTGCGCATCTGCCGCAGGAACCACAATCGGTGCTCCGCTGCCGGTGACAGCGGACGCTTCATTGTTGTTGCAAACTCGCGGATCGATGCCGTACGTATCGGTCGGCGATCCGTAGTATGCGCCTGATATCACGGTCACGTTTGGCGCAATTGCCAAACGGCCGCGCTTGTACTGAACCCAACCAACGAACTCGTGCGGCCAGATTGCGCTGGATCCGCCCTGATCGTTCGGTGCATTCGGAGCTTCGTTCGGATAGGGATTGTACCATCCCATGCGATCGAGCAACGGCTGCGCCGCCATGTTGTAGTACGGGTTCTTAACGATGAGCGTTGGATCGGTTTGTGTCGCTGTCGGAGCGCAAGTCGGATTTGGTGCGCCCTGATAGTAGCACTGCGATCCGCCGCCCGCCGACGTCAAGGCGTTCCACGCCGTGATGTAGGTGTTCAGGTAGTCGATCGAGTTGGTTCCACTCAGCAGGTTGCCGTATTGAACCAGCGCTTTCGTATACGTATACGAAAGAGCTCCAGACCAGCCATCGCGACTCGGATCACCTTTTTGAATTTGGAGTTCGAGTCCGTAGCTGTGCTGATGGCCGCTGTTCGTGCCCGAGACGAATCCCGGCGCGAGAACAACGGTTTCGATCTGGTTGTGCGTATCGCGATAGAACGGCGACACCTTGAAGGTGACATCGCTATTGTTGAAGCGGTGTTCCCACGAGAAGTCGTAGTTGTTCGAGTACTGCACCGGATTGTCGTGTGACGGCGTGTTGAACCCGAGAGCCCAGAAGCGGCTGAAGTCGAAGTTCGCGGCGCGTTTACCCGACTGATCGGAGTATTGCTCGAACGCGGTTTCGGTCGGCTGCGTGTATTTGCCGGCCGAGAAACGCAACACGTCATTCGGAGACAGCGTGTACGTTCCGCCGATACGAGGCGAGAGCATCGTACGCGTAAACTGCGTCGCGCCTTTAGCCGAGTATACTAGCGGTCCGCATGTTACGCACCCAGGGATCGATCCCGTCGGATGCAAGCCCTGTTGGCCCGAAGGCGCCGTGCCGCACGATCCGAACGGCGTAGCCGTCGTCTTTAGCAGGGGCGGCGTCGGTTGTCCCGGCGCAAGCGGCGTGACCTGCGGCAGACCCGTTCCCGGATCGTAGCAGAGCACTTGCGCGTACGCGTTAAACCAGAAGTTGAACTCGGGGTTGTTGAGGTTTTGCAGATTGTACTGGTAAGACTCAAAACGAAGGCCGAGATTCAGATCCAGTTTGTCATTCGGCTTGAACTCATCCTCGAGCGCAGCCGATGCGAACACGGGACGCACTGTGTTGTACGTGCCTTGTCCGCCCGGCGTCGTTACGAGCCAGTTCGAGGTGCCGGCATTGAAGCTGTTGCAGCCGGGCGTGCCCGCGAGGGAACCGCCGACTGCGCAGACCGTTGCCAGATTCACCGGGGTGGGGCCGCCGTTAGCCGGGCTTCCGGCCGTCGCGGGGAACGGGTACGTTCCGTAAGCCGCGCTCGAGTCGCAGTTCACCGGCGTTCCGGTTGCCTTTCCATAACAGATCGGATTGTTCGGGTCGCCGTTGGTCCAATCGGTTACGCCCGTGCGTGAGCCAACGTAACCGGCTTCCCACGAACCGTTATTCCAACGCGCGACCGATGCGGTCGTGTAGTTGGCGGTGAGGCGAAGCAGGTTCTGCTGGTTGATTTGATCGGCAAACTGGAACTCTGCGCCGCGCGTGTGCGTGGTGAGTTCGTAGTCGGCCGTTCCGTCGCCGCCGTACGCACCGGTGATCAGACCGTCGAGGTAGGCCGTGCCTGCCGCGACCGGACCACTGATGAGCCAGTCGGAGTAGAACGAGTACCCGAAGAGACGCGCATAGGCATTGCTGCCGATGTTCTTCGTGTACTGCGCTTTGACGATTCCGACGTCATTCCAGAAGCCGTCTTTGACGTTGGCCGGAATGCCGCTGTTCTTGCTGCCGTTGGCTTGGCAACTTCCAGAGAAGGAAGGACCAAACGCGCAAGGCGCATTCAGCGAGCGGTTCGTCGCCGTATTCGGGTAGTAGTACGGCTGCGCTACCGCAGTGCTCGCACGCTGTCCGAACGACGTACCGGGCGCCCAGATGAGCGAGTCCATGTACGGAAGCGGATTGGCTCCTTGAGCGCACCCGATTTTGCCGAAGAGTGAGCCCCAGAAGTTTTCATATCCGCAAAGACCCGGGAACGGGCTTCCGCCCGTGCTGAAGCCGGCGTACGGCGTCAGCATGTTGCTGATATTCGCAAGACCGCCGGCGTCATTGGCTGAGTCGCCGTTGAGCTGGTCCTGCATGGAGTTGTCATACAACAACTGCAAGTCGTCGCGGCCGCTGTCGAATTTGTGCGGGATCGCGAAGTGCAGATTGACGACGTTATCGCGTTCGAAGATGTCCGAAAGCGACGTCTGGAACGGATAGTATCCGAAACAGGCGCCGTTAAACGGACCCGGATTTGCGTTCGTGAATCCAACCGGCATTCCGGCGTTCGCGCCGGTCCCTTGGCAAGGTCCGAACGGTCCGTTCGAATAGACCTCTGCCGCACGACTTGCGTCAGTGGTGAGAAACGCTGGATTACACGAATTGATGTCGCAGTCGATCGCGCCCAACCAGTTCGCGGCCTGCGCCGAGCCAGTGATGCCGTACTGATTGAGACCATTGGAAGCGATGTTGCTCAGGTTGGACCAGCTGCCCGCGGGGAAGTGCTGGTTGTACCCTTGCACGCCGACATAATACGAGAACGTCCGGTTCGGATTGGATCCGCCGGCTTCAGCCGTCAAGGCGTGATAGAAACCCGGTGCGCCGATGCCGCCCTTGAGCGTACCGAAACCCGGATAGGTTCCCGTCTTGATGACTTGGTTGATGAAACCGCCAAGCGTTGCCGATGACGCGCCTGAAGGCGATCCGCCGGTGTAGACTTGCAGTTCCTGTTGGCCGAGGCTCGCAAGCGAGTTGGCCTGATAGTTATCGAACGCGCGGTTGACCGGAACGCCGTCGAACTCGTAGCCGATTTGGCTATACGCGCTTCCGCGGATGTAGAACACTTGTCCCCAACCTGCGTTGCCGATGTACGACGTAACGCCCGGTTGTGAATAAATGCCCGAGTAGGCTTGGTTCAGGTTGAAACCGCCGCTCGTGCCCGAGACTACTTGCTGTGTCGCGGCATTGACCGAATAAATATCTGCGGTCGTGCCGGGCTTGACCAGATTACCGGCTGCCCGTGCCGTGACGTTTGCAATGGTTCGGAGCGAAGGTTGGATGGCGAGGGTGAGTGTGTGCGTTTGGTCCGCAAACACCGTAACTCCCGACTGTGACGAGCTGTTGTATCCGGTTTTCGTTGCCGAAACCGTGTACGTATCAGGCGCCAAAGTGAGGAAGTTGAAATTCCCGGCATTGTTCGTTGTAGCTGTGGCTCCGCCAGACGGCGAGCTGACCGTAACCGTTGCATCCGCAACCGGTCTGTTCGTCGTAGCGTCGACAACTGTACCGCTGATGCCACCCGTGGTGCCCGCCAGTGCCCATGTTCCCTGGGCAAGCATTGACACGAGTAACAGAACGGCCACGAACGCATGCCTGACTCGGAATCTTGGCATGGTTCCTCCTATGTTGTAGAGGCCAGTATGTCGGATGGGCATAGGGACCTAAGTCGCAGCCCATGCGACTGGTTTGGGCTTCTTTTCACAGAGTCTTAATCCTCTGAGAGCCCTCTGAGAGTATCCCCTAAGGAGGCAGGCCCTTAAACGGTAGCAGGCACCCGCTGGGCCAGCAGACCTGGGATGGCGGAGGGCCGGTCGGCTACTGGGACCCCGGCGGCTTCAAAGGCCGCGATTTTGCTCTGGGCGGTCCCGAAGGCCCCCGAAATGATCGCCCCGGCGTGTCCCAGGGACTTGCCGGGCGGGGCGTTCATCCCGCCGATGAAGGCCACGATGGGCATCCCGGGCATGTGCTCGCGGATAAAAGCAGCGGCGTCTTCCTCGTCTGAGCCCCCGATCTCGCCGCAGAGCACGAGCGCCTCAGTCTGGGAGTCGTTGGCAAACTCCCGCAGGCAGTCCACGAAGGTCGTTCCGATGATCGGGTCGCCCCCGATGCCCACGCAAGTGGACTGGCCATACCCCGCGCGCGTCAGAAGATCGACGACTTCGTAGGTCAGCGTGCCCGAGCGCGAGACAAGGCCGACGCTGCCTTCCTTAAATACGTGGCCGGGCATGATGCCGATCAGCGACTTCCCGGGCGAGATGAGTCCGGGGCAGTTCGGGCCGATGATGCGCATGCCGGGCGTGGTCGCGACGACCCGCAGCACGTCGTGCACCGGAATGCCCTCGGTGATGCAGACCGCAAACGTAATCCCCGCGTCGTGTGCTTCGAAGAGCGCGTCGGCCGCAAACGGCGGCGGAACAAAGATGCACGTGTGCGTCGCGCCGGTCGCGTCGACCGCATCGCGCACCGTGTCGAAGACGGGTAGACCGTGCTCGGTCTTTTGGCCACCCTTACCCGGCGTCACGCCGCCGGCGATCTTCGTACCGTACTCGAGCATGCGCGACGTGTGGTAAGACCCTTCGCTGCCGGTGATGCCCTGCACGATCACTTTTGTGTTCTTGTCTAGAAAAATACTCATGCGGCAAGCTCAACAGCTCTCGCCGCCCCCTGATCCATCGTTTCGACCGGCGTCATCTTGGCGTCGGCCAAGATCTTGCGGCCTTGTTCTTCATTGGTTCCGGTCAAGCGAATGACCAGCGGAACCTTACGCGACTTCGTTGTGTTCAGCGCTTCTACGATACCTTTCGCGACTTCGTCGCAGCGCGTGATGCCGCCGAAAATGTTGATGAACATGACTTTGGCGCCGGTGTGATTGACGACCAGCTCGTAACAGTTGCGCACGCGCTCGGCATTCGCGCCGCCGCCGACGTCGAGAAAGTTCGCGAAGTTTCCGCCCGCGTTGCGCACCGCGTCCATCGTCGCCATCGCCAAGCCCGCGCCGTTTGCGATCGTTCCGACATTGCCATCGAAGCGCCGGAAGTTTCGCGTGCCGAGTCCGGCTTGGGCCGCGAGGGCCTCGTCTTCGTCGAGCGGCAGCGTCTCTTGCCATTCTTTGAATTCGGGATTTTTGTAGAGCGCGTCATCGTCGAGTTCGACCTTCGCATCGGAGGCCATCACGCGTCCGTCGGAAGTCAGAACGAGCGGGTTGATTTCGATCAACTTTGCGCCGTAGCGGAAAAACAGTTCGTAGATTCCGCCGACGATAGCGGGAAACGCTTTGCGGTATCCGGGATCGAGCTCGGCCTGGAAGGCGAGCTCGCGCCCGATGAAGGGCGAATACCCGATCGCGGTGTCGACGAAAAATTTGGCGATCGATTCCGGATGTTTTTCCGAAACTTCTTCAATGTCCATTCCGCCGAAGCGGCTGACCATGATGACCGGACGCTTTGTCGTGCGGTCGATCGCGATCGCGCAGTACGCCTCTTTGACAATCGGGAGCTTCTCTTCGACTAGCACCGAATTCACGCGCTCGCCCTTGGGATTCTGCCGGTTGGGCGGCATTGGCGTCGCCATGATCTCTTCGGCGACCGACGCGACGTCGTCGGGCGATTTTGCGAACTTGACTTTACCGGCCTTGCCGCGGCCGCCCATCAGCACTTGCGCCTTCACGACCCACTCGGGCACGTCGGGCGTCGCCAATTCGGCGGCGCGCGCGGGAGCTGCGGCGTGGTACCCGCGCGGCACCGGAATCCCGGCGCGGCGAAACAGCTCTTTCCCTTGGTATTCCATTAAGTTCATAGGGGGTTGTCGGAATGTTCCCTCGGCGTGATTGTTACCTGCTGGGACCTAGGCGCTCATGGACGAGCGCCTCGTTTTTATTACTCTACTTTGACGAGAACCGCATCGCCCTGGCCGCCGCCGCTGCAGATCGCGGCGATGCCATACCCGCCGCCGCGCTTGCGGAGCTGGTTGATGACGGTGCCGATGATGCGCGCACCCGAAGCGCCGATCGGATGACCCATCGCGACCGCGCCGCCAAAGCGGTTGATTTTCTCAGGATCTATTCCTAAGCGTTTGGCCGACGTCAGTGCGACCGCGGAAAATGCCTCATTGATCTCCCAGACGTCGATCTGATCTTTGCGCAATCCGGTTTTCGCCAGCAACTTCTGTGCCGCCATCGCCGGAGTAAGCGCAATGTACGGCGAGTCCCATGCAACGGTCGCGTGCTCGAGAATCCGCGCCATGATCTCGCGGCCGTTAGCCTGCGCGTAGCTTTCGTCTGCAATGATCAGCGCGGCCGCTCCGTCGTTCACGCCCGGGGCGTTGCCGGCGGTAATGGTTCCGTCCTTATCGATCGGACGCAGTTTTGCCATCGTTTCCAGGCTTGCATCGGCGCGGACCGCTTCGTCGCGGTCGAGGAGCGCGCTTGGCACGTCGCCGGTCACAAACGGCGCCCACTCGCCATAGTTCAGCGAAAATTCTTTGGAAGGTGCGTGATCCCACACCGCGTCGGCCGCGCCGTTGGACGACCCTGCGGCAACCGGAACGCGCGCGCGTGCCGGTTCGCGAAGTTTGTCAACGACGATCTTTCCTTTGGCTTTGGTGGCAATGCGCAGCGGCACGATTTCCGCGGCTAGATCGCCGTTCTCTTGCGCCTGCATCGCGCGGCGGTGGCTTTCGTACGCGAAACGATCCTGTTCTTCGCGCGATACGCCGAGTTCGCTCGCAACCTTCGCGCCTTGCGCCGCCATCGTCATCGGAAAATAGTAGTCCCAGAGTCCGTCATGGATCATCGCATCGATCAAGCGTCCGTCTCCGAAGCGGTAACCGCTGCGCGCGTCCTTTAACAGGTAGGGCGCGTTCGACATGGACTCCATACCGCCGGCGGCCACGACCGCGTTGCTGCCGTCGTTGATGAGCCGCGCGGCATTCACGGCGGCGAGCAATCCGGACGCACAGACTTTGTTGACCGTCTCCGCGGTGACGGTTTTTGCCAAGCCGCTCTTAAATCCGACTTGCCGCGCCGGATTTTGTCCGGCGCCGGCCTGCAAGACGTGTCCGAAGATCACGTGCTCGACGTCGGCCGGATCGATGCCCGACCGTTCGATCGCCGCCACGAGTGCGGCCGCACCGAGCGTCGTGGCTTCAAGGGGCGCGAGCGAACCGCTCAAGCGCCCGAACGGAGTGCGCGCCAACCCAAGAACAACCGCTTTAGAGTTCATGACTACCGGATTCGCGCAGGCTCCGAACCCGTCCCTCGCGGCTGCGTGCAGACGACGCGCTCTTCGGGCGCGCAGCTTTCACACTCGAACTGCAGCGTAACGTGCGTGATGCCGAAACGTGCGCGGACCAGCGCGTCGATTTCGCGCGCGATCGCGGTGGCCTCGCTGACCCGGCGGTCGTCGACCAGCACGTGCGCGGAAAGTGCGCGGTCGCCCGTTCCGATCGTCCAGACGTGGAGATCGTGCACCGCAACGATGCCGGCCAGCGGAGCGAGCGTCGCGCGCACCTCGTCGAGCGTCATCCCGCGCGGGGTTGATTCGAGCAGCACGTCGGTGGCGTCGCGTAAGATGCGCAGCACGCCGGCGACGATAATCGCGGCGACGAAGATCGAGAGCGCCGGATCGATCCAAGAAAACCCGGTCGCCGCGATCGCGATGCCGCCCGCAATCACGGCAAACGCGCCCAGCGCATCGCCGGCCACGTGGTAGATTGCCGCTTGCACGTTCAGATTTGCGTGCCGGTCCCGCACGAGCAGCAACGCGACGCCGGCATTAACGATCAAACCGAAACCGGCGACGGCGCTCATTAGGGCGCCCTGCGGATGATAGACCACGGAAAAACGGCCGACCGCTTCGTACAGAATGAAGAGCGTCGCGGCTAAGAGCAGCGTGCCGTTGGCGAGCGCGCCGAGCACTTCCAGTCGCCCGTATCCGAAGGTCTTGTGCACGTTGGCGGGCCGCTGCGCGCCGGCGAGCGCCGCGAGCGCGATGATCAGCGCGAAAACGTCCATGCAGACGTGCACGGCGTCGGCGAGCAATGCCAGGCTCCCCGCGCGCACACCGCCCCAGAATTCCACCGCGGCAACGATCGCCACGAGAACCAGCGCGAGGGTAAGGCGCCGGCGCGGCACGGCTAGATCAGGAGCGCTTTCACGGCGAGCGCGGCCAGCATCACGCCGAACGTGATGAACGTTTTGCTTTCGGCTTGCGCGATCACGCCGGGCTTCCACGTGCCTTGTTGCAGCTCGGCTGCCTCCAACCGCGGCACGATCGGCGGAACGGCCTCGCAATAGCGCACGAACGCCTCGCCGAAACGCGCGCGCAAAAATTTCTCTTCGTGCGGAATGATGACCGCGTACACGGCTGCCATCGCGCCCAGGCACCCGGCTATCAGCGCGATTTTCGCGGCGGCCGAATTCGCTCCGGTAAATGCGATCGCAAAGCCCGCCGCCGTCACGAAGTTTCCAACGTAAAGCGGGTTGCGCACGAACGCGTAGGGCCCCGCGGTGACCAGTTCCGGCGCGGTGACGGCGTTCCCGCGCGTCGTGACGCCCGAATAACCGACGGCCCAGCAGCGCAGCAGTTCGCCCGCAAAGGCGAGCGGCAATCCGAGCGTCACGCCGAGGGCGTCAGGCTTTCCGAAGATCAGCAGCAGCAACGCCGGAACGGCCAGCGCGGCGCCACGGTTCTTAAAGACGAGCGCTTCGAGCTCGTCGCTCATTGCGTCGTTTGGAGCTGCTCGGCGAGCGCGGCGTCAAAAATTTCGCGCAGCGAACGCCCGAGCGGAATCTTCGGCGCCCAGCCGAGCGCGCAGAGTTTTGCGTTGTCACCGTAAAACGTCTTGAGATCCGATCGGCGCATCCTGGTGGGATCTTCGCGAACCTCGATCGGCACGTCGGCGATCTGTATGAGCAGCCGCAGAATATCCTGGATCCGCATCGGGACGCCGCTACAGACGTTGTAGATCTCGCCCGGATCGCCGTTCTCGGCGAGCGCGATATACGCTTCGACGACGTCGCGCACGTCGAGAAAGTCCCGCTCTGTCGTAAGGTCGCCAACGTACATGACGGGCTTCTCTCCGGCCGCCTTGATTCGCGCGAGCTGTTTGGCGAACGAAGGCACGACAAAATCTGCGCCTTGACCCGGCCCGATGTGATTGAACGAACGCGCGATCAGCACGGGCACTTTGTACGAACACCACGCGGCCATGCCGAAACATTCCGCCGCGGCCTTACTCGCTCCGTACGGATCGACCGGCGAGATCGGATGATCTTCCTTCAGCGGATTCTTCGACTCGGAAACACGTCCGTAAACCGAAGCCGATCCGGCAAAGACGATGCGCGGATAGTTCCCGCCCCGGGTCGTGCGGACGGCTTCCACCAAGCGGACCGTTCCCATGGCGTTGATCTCAAAGGCTTCCAGCGGCCGCTCGACCGCGTGCGGAACGAAAGCTTGACCGGCAAGATGAAAGATGACGTCGGGCTTCGCCGCCTCGAGCGCGTGCAGGATCGTTTCCGTATCGAGGACGTTGATGCGCAGCTCGCCGGAGGACGAAGGCCCTCCGGCTGCTGCTACTTCGTAGCCGCGCTCCTGCAATGCGTGAACGAGGTATTTGCCGACGAATCCGTCTGCGCCGGTTACGATCGCGCGCAAAGTTCTAGACCGGGACCACTTTGCTGAGCCGGTCGAGATCTGCCCGCACCATCATCTCGACCAATTCCTCGAAGGAGTGCTCCGGCTCCCAGCCCAGTTCGCGCTTTGCTTTGGAAGGATCGCCCACTAACAGATCGACTTCGGCCGGGCGAATAAACTTCGGCGCCGTGCGCACGTATTTTTCGTACGATCCGAGGCCCGCGGATTCGAATGCGATGCGGCAAAACTCGCGAACCTTATGCGTGCGGCCGGTTGCTATCACGAAGTCGTCCGGCTTTTCTTGCTGCAGCATCAGCCACATCGCTTTGACATAGTCGCCCGCAAACCCCCAGTCGCGCTGTGCATCCAAATTTCCAAGCACTAACTCGCTTGCTAATCCAAGTTTGATGCGCGCAACGCCGTCGCTGATTTTTCGCGTGACGAATTCTTTTCCGCGCCGAGAGCTTTCATGGTTGAAAAGTATGCCGCTCACCGCAAAGAGATCGTAAGACTCACGATAATTCACCGTGATCCAGTGCCCATAAACTTTGGCAACGCCGTACGGACTGCGCGGATAGAACGGCGTCGTTTCCGACTGCGGTACGTCTTGAACTTTGCCGAACATTTCGGAGCTTGACGCTTGATAGAATTTGATCTTCGGGTTAACCGTGCGAACCGCCTCAAGAACGCGCGTTACCCCTAGCGCGGTAAATTCGCCCGTCAATACCGGTTGCGTCCACGATGCCGGCACGAAAGACTGCGCGGCCAAGTTGTAAATTTCGTCGGGCTTGACCGCGGAGATGATCTCCGTAATTGAGCTCTGGTCCAAAAGATCGCCGGACACGAACTCAATGTCGTCGACGATATGCTGGATGCGTTCGTGAACGTCGGTACTGGTGCGGCGGGTCATCCCCGCAACGCGATAGCCTTTGGCTAGCAGAAGCTCTGCGAGATAGGAACCGTCCTGTCCCGTGATGCCGGTGATCAGCGCCGTCTTGCCCACGGCCGACCCTTTCAAAGCCGCGGCTAGCCTGCCCTGTGCGGCATGCGAGTCGCGATAAATGCGGCGACCTCGCTTGGAAGCGTTCCCCTGCCGAAGCCCGCGTCGTACCCGAGCTCCGTTGCCAGCAGACTCGTCATGCGCGGGCCGCCGCAGCAAAGAATGACGTTGTCGCGCAGACCGTCGGCTTCCAAGAGTTCGACCAGCGCCGTGAAATTTTTAACGTCGCTACCCTTTTGCGTCACGACTTGCGATGCAAGCAGCGCGTCGATTTTTTTCTCTTTTGTGAAGCGGACGAGATCTTCGACCGAGACCTGGCTGCCCAGATTAAACGTCTCGAACATTTTATAGCGCTCGAGCCCGTAATCGCCCTGATAGCCTTTCATGTTGAGGATCGCGTCGATGCCGACGGTGTGCGCGTCGGTGCCGATGCAGGCGCCGGCAACGCGGACCCTGCGGCCGACGCGCTCTTCCAGCAGCGCGTCAATCTCTTCCATCGACATCTTGTGCGTTTTTACCGACGGCACGGCCAGCGATTCGAAGTCGATCGACTGCGGCGTTGCGGCATACACGACGAAGAACGAAAAGTTCTCGGCAATCGCGCGGCCCTCGGCCACCTGCACATCGGCGAACCCCATCTTCACGACGAGTTGGCGCGCCGCTTCGTCGGCGGCTTCGCTCCACGGCACCGGAAGCGTGAACGACAGCTGGACCTTTCCGTCATCGAGCGTGTCGCCGTATGGTTTGATCACGATAACAACTCTTCGAACGGGTTCCAATAATCCGGCGCGCGCTCGAAGACGCCGTCGAAACCTCTTCCGCCGTCGGGCGATCGCTTGACGTCGGCAAAGACGCCGGCTTTGATCGACGCCATCAATCCCCGCGCCGCCACGCGCTCCAGTAAGACTTCACACTCGCTTAAGACATCGGCCGCGCGCCGTTCGATGCGGCCGCCCGGCTTAGGGATGACGTCGTCGCCGAAGTGCCGCGCCGTCCGCATGACGTAGCGCGCATTTTCCAGCGAAAGCGCGCGGTCGCCCAGAAACGGCGTATGAATCGCTTCGGTGAGGATGCCGCAGAGGTGAATCGTTTGCCCGGTCATCACCGACGTGAGATTGAACATCGCGTCGATCAGATGACCCTTGAAAATGTCCCCCGTCATGTGTTTGGTCGGCGGCATATATTTGAGCGGCGAGTCGGGAAAGATCTGGCGCGCGAGCTGCGCCTGCGCGACTTCGAACAGAAAGCCGTCTTCCAGATTCGGATCGATTTCGTAGGCGTCGCCCAACCCGATCTGCCGGCCGGGCATGCCCGCGCGATGGGCGAGCTCTTCGTTGATGAACTGCGAAGCCAGCACCGCGGGCGCTTGTTCGACCGCATCGGCCGTCGTGAGATAGTTGTCTTCGCCCGTGTTGATGATAATGCCCGATGCGGCGTTGAGCTTGCGGCTGAAATGCTGGTCGACAAACGTCCGCTTCATGTTGATGTCGCGAAACAGAATGCCGTACATCGAATCGTTGAGCAGCATATCGAGCCGCTCGAGCGCGGCCATCGCGGCGATCTCCGGCATGCACAATCCGCTGGCGTAATTCGTCAGCATCACGTACCGGCCCAATCGCCGCGACGCTTCGTCCAAAGCCTCTCGCACGATCGCAAAGTTGGCTTGCGTAGCGTAGGTGCCGCCGAAGCCTTCCGTCGTTGGCCCGTAGGGTACGAAATCCAAGAGCGATTGTCCGGTGGACCGAATCACCGCGATGATCTGCGCACCGGCTTCGGCCGCCGCTACGGCTGCAGTGCGATCTTCGTAAATATTGCCGGAGGCGACGATCATGTATAGCAGCGGCGGAGGCAACTGCGGCCGCTCGTGCATGAGATCGTTACGCTCGCCGCGCCGAGCCAGAATGCGATCGAAGGCCGCACGCGCAGATGCAATGATCGCGCGGCGGGCCGCTTCTTGCGAAACGCTCTTGAACTGCGCGAGGACCGCGCCGCCGTTGGCAAGGCGTTCGCCGAGTTCGCGCGGTTCCAATCCCGTTTCCACGAGCGCGCGCCCGAACGGGATCGCGACTCCGGCCGCAAGCTCCGCCGCGTCGAGCGATTCGACAATAACGTTGGGAACGGGCGTATCGTTTGGGCCGACGCCGTCGACGCCGAGCAAACGCAGAATCGATCGCTCGACCGAAACCGTCGAGTGCCGTTCGACGAACGCCTGGACCGGATCGGCTATCGCCGCCGCCGATTTGCGGCAGCGCGCCACGGCGTTCAGGTCGATCTGGATCTGCATATGCTCCTTGTACGTCCCCTCGTCTCGCGTCCCCCTGGGGACGCTGCTGGGGTCCTTCGACTCGCTCCGCTCGCTCAGGATGACAACTCGACAGGCTCAGGATGACAATTGAGGCAAACCAGGGGCGGAATGAGCGTAGCGCAGCGTATGGCAGTGATCGCGGCCGGCATCGTGGCGTTGACGGCGGCCGGCTGCGTCTTCAGTCCGCGGACCTCCACGGCACAATCTTCGCCGCAGCATGTGAGCGGATCGTGGCCGATGTACCAGTTTGGCGCCACGCACAACGCCGTCTTCGACCAACCGATCATGCAAGCCGACTGGCAGACCGCGCTCGGCGATCGCATCAACGGTGGTTTCGCTCTCGAAGGAACGACGCTGTATGCGGTGAGTTTCGATCACCGGCTCTACGCGATTGATGCGCCGACCGGAAAGATTCTGTGGAGTCTACTAACCGACGACATCCTCATGTCCACTCCCGTCTACGCCAAGGATGTTCTGATTATCGGCAGCGGACACAACGGCTTCATGAAACCCGACGATGCCGTTTCACAAACATGGGGACGCCCGGAAGGCAACAACGTCTTTGCCTACTCGCTCGCCGGGAAGCCGCTGTGGAAATTTCACACCGAGGGCGAGGACATGCCGACGCCGGCGATCGACGGCGACACCATCGTTTTTGGGAACGGCGACGCGCACGCATACGCGCTCGATCTCACGACCGGCAAACAGAAGTGGCAGGTTCCGCTGGCGGGCGCGGTGACGATGGCGTCGACCGCAATCGATAACGGCGTCGCGTTCATCAGTTCGTGTCACAACGCGCCGTACTTTTGCGAGACGCGCGCGCTCGACGTGCGCGACGGACATACGCTGTGGACTAACCCGAACGGTGGAAGCGACTGCGCGCCGGCGGTCGCGGACGGATTGGTCTTCGTCAACAGCAACCGCAACGACGAGTACCACTATCACACGGGCGGCACCGATATCGTCGCCGCGCTGGACGAGCGCACCGGAAAGACACGCTGGACTTACGAAGGCGAACCGGGACCGTACACGTTCCCCGCCACCAACGAACGCCAGATCGCGGGCACGGTTGCCGACGGAGTACTGTTTCAGCCGATCGGAAACGCGAGCCGCGTCATCGCATTTGACGCGCGCTCCGGAAAGGTTCTCTGGAACCTGCGGACCTGGGCAAACGTCAAGATGAGTCCGGTGGTCAAGCAAGGCCGCGTCTATTTCGGCGATACCGGCGGCGTGTTATACGCGGTGGACGAACGCAACGGCGACGTCATTCACACGAGCTCGTTCTTACAGCCCTTCTCCTCCGCGCCGCCGCTCATCGCGGGCGATACGATTTTCAACGCCGTCGGATCGATTGTGGTCGCGATGCCCCTCGAGCATGTCTAGAACGGGCGTCGCCGTCGTCGGCTGCGGTCTGATCGGCAGCCGGCGCGCCGCCACGGCGGCCGCCGATCCGCGTTGCGAACTACGGCTCGTGGTCGATACCAACGCGGACGCCGCCGGGTCGCTCGCGCAAAAATACGGCGCGCGCCCGGCTTCGGATTGGCGCGCCGCGCTTGAAGACGACTCCATCGGAATCGTGGCCGCCGCCACGCCCAACGCGTTCTTGCGCGAGGTGGCTGAAGGCGCGCTGCGTTCGGGCAGAGACGTGCTCGTAGAAAAACCGATGGGCAAAGACGCCGCCGATGCCGCGGCGATCGCGGCAGCGGCGCAAGCCTCCGGAAAAATCTTGAAGGTCGGCTTCAACCACCGCTACCACGGAGCTTTAATGAAGGCCCACGACTTATTCACAGGCGGAGCAGTTGGGGCGCTCGTCAACATCCGCGCGCGTTACGGACACGGCGCTCGCCCCGGATACGAACGCGAGTGGCGCGCCGATCCCGCGCTCGCGGGCGGCGGCGAACTTACCGACCAGGGCGCGCACTTAATCGACCTCGTGTTGTGGCTCGCCGGAAAACCGCGCGAGGCGTTTGCCTACCTGCAAACTGCCGTGTGGCCAATCGCGCCGCTCGAAGACAACGCGTTTGCGCTCCTGCGCTACGAAGGCGGATCCGTTGCGAGCTTGCACGCGAGCTGGACGCAATGGAAGAATCTTTTTTCGTTCGAAATATTCGGAACGGCCGGTTCGCTGGCGGTCGAAGGTCTGGGCGGCAGCTACGGTCCGCAGCGCCTGACCGTCGCCAAACGTAATCCCGACGGCGGCGCTCCCGAAATCGAAGAGCTCGCGTTCGAAGGCGAAGACCGGTCGTGGGAGCTCGAGTGGCAAGATTTCATGGGCGCAGTGCTCCACGGGAAACCGTATTGGGGCACGCCCGCGGACGGACTTGCGGTCATGGAGGTCGTCGCCGCGCTCTATGCGTCGGCCGAATCCGCCAAACCCGTCGCGCTGTAGACCTCGACCGTTTCGGGCGGCTTCGCGCGCGTGCCGCGCAGAAGCGCGATGCGCATCGCGGCGAGATCGCGCAGAAACTTCCCCGAATCGGTCATCGGATTCATGCGCGTATCCGCATCGTTGGTCCACAGCACCGGAAACTCAAGAATCCGGCACCCGTCGCGCAGCGCCCGCAAGACCATTTCGACGTCGAACATAAATCCGTCGGTCACCAGCTCCGCGTACAGGCGCTTGGCCACCGCGCGGCGGTAGAGTTTGAAACCGCACTGTGTATCCGATATCGAGCGCGGAACACCGACCGCCGTGTGGATGAGCAGCGCAAAGGCGCGCGCGCCCAGGCGTCGGTAGAGCGGCTGTTCCCGCTTAATGCTGCCGCGCATCCGGCGCGAACCGTGCGCGATATCGCACATATCGAGCTCGAGCATCGTGAGCGCGATGCGCGCAATGTCGTACGGCACGCACAAACCGGCGTCGGCAAACATCAAGAAGCGGCCGCTCGCGTAATGCATTCCGGCCTTGAGCGCGTGACCCTTGCCGCGGTTTTTCTTGTAAGACAGAACCGTTAGCCGCGGATAGCGCGCCTGCAACGATCGCGCGGTCTCGAGCGTGGCGTCGGTCGATCCGTCGTTCACCAAGATAATCTCGCCGCTCAGCCCGGAACGCGTCAGAAATTCATCCGCCGCCGCGACGTCCGCCGGAATCTTGTGCGCTTCCTTAAACGCCGGGATGACGATGCTGAGATCGAGCTCGCTCACCGGTGCACTCCGCGCAACGTATTGCGAATGCCCGGGCCGAACGTCATGTGCTTGTGCGCAAAGAAAAAGAGCGGGACGTTGATAAAGACGGCGAGTATCTTTGATTCCAGCGGAGAGAGCTTCGCCAGATGCACGCCGGCTTCAACGATCGCGAGGGTCGTGATCAACTGGCCGGCCGCGATGAGTGCGTACGTGCGGAATTGCTGCACGACCGTGCGCTGATAATCGCGAAAGTTCCAGTACTTGTTCAGCGAAAAATGCACGACGACGCCCAGCAGGTATGAGACGATTACGGCGACCCACAAAAGAGCACGCGATTGCACCAGCCACTGGAACGAGCCGACGTCAATGCAAAAAACCGTCGAGCCGACGACGACGTAGCGCACGAATTGCGCGAGCGCGGTCCGGCTGTGCAAGAGCTTGGCGATCATTTCACCACCACGTCGGCCATTACGGACGTGCCGGTCGGGAACGTAACGCCGACTTCGAAGTCGCAGAGCGCGCCATAGATTCCTCCGATCGCTCCCTCGCGGCCCGCTTTACGTGGATATTCCCGCCGCAGCAGTTTTGAAAAAACCAGAACCAGCGGAATGGAGAGCGCGCCGTAATACCGCATGCGCACGACTTCGAAACGCCGCGAAAGCACCGCGCCAAGCGTGGTTTTCGTGTAGCGCCGGAAATGCCCGAGCTCCTCGTCGTGGCGGCCGAAGAGCCACTGCAACGCCGGCACACTCACGAACGCATGGCCGCCGGGATTGAGCAGATCGGCCAGCATATCCACGGCGCCGGCGTCGTCTTCGATGTGCTCGAGCACATCATGCATGACGACGAAGTCGCCCTTCACGCCGCGCTGCGCCAGACCGCTCAGGTCGCAACGGTAGACTTCGCAGCCGGCGGGAGCCTCACGAAGCGCGACGTCGAACGGCGCCGGATCGGGCTCGCAGGCGATGACCTTCAAACCCATCGCGTGGGCAACCGCATTAAAATCGCCGGCGCCGCAGCCGATGTTGATCAGCGTCATCCCGGGCCGCGCGTAGGGAACGAGCCAGCGGCGGGTCAGCTCGCGCTTAGCTTGAGGATAGCGGTCGGTGCGCTGAGCGAGGCAGTTATCGAACGTATAGGTGCGCACGCAGGTGAAATGCGGCCCGGCAGGCCCCTTGGCCTTGTAACCATCGGCGCGCCCGGCGGTAGAACTCCCCAAATACCCGAACTCAAGGGGGCATGGCCATAGAGGGGCAGAGCGACGAGGCTCTGGTGCGGCGAGTCCGCAGCGGCGAGCGCGAGGTCTTCTCCGTTTTGGTCGACCGCTATAAACGTGGAATCGCAAGCTTCATCGGCGCATCCGTGCGCACTCCGGCCGACGTGGCCGACCTCTCGCAGGAAACGTTCCTGCGCGCCTACGCGCATTTGGGCACGTTCAATCCGGCGCTTGGAAAATTCTCGACCTGGATGTATCAGATCGCTCGCAACGTCGTGCGCACGCACTTGGGAAAATCGCAGCGCCGCGTGCAAACGTCCGAACTCCCGGAAGATCAAACGCTCGAAAACGCGCTTCCCGATCTTTCGCGCGACGGCGACCCCGAAGGCGGCGTCGTACGCGCGGAAGCGGAACGCGAGCTGCGTGATGCGCTTGCCGAGCTGCCCGAGCGAACGCGCACGGTGCTGACCTTGCGTTACTACAACAATATGGAGTACCACACCATCGCAAGTACGCTCGGCCTATCGCTGGGAAACGTCAAGACGCTGATCCATCGCGGTAAAATTGCATTGGCGCAAAAAATGCTCGCGCGCGAACGCCAGGCCACCAGTTGTCGCCCTGAGCTGGTCGAAGGGCGGAAAGGGGATAAGCGTGCGCTGCTCCTCGTGTGAACCGCTCCTCGACCGCTATCTCGAGGGCACGCTCTCGCCGCGCGAGATGATCGATACGAACGCGCACATCGCCTCGTGCTCTGCGTGCGCGCGTTTGCTCGAAGAGGTCAAAGTCGTCGACGCGCTTCTGTTCACGACGGACGTTCCTGAGCTGCCCAACAACTTCACCTTTGCCGTGATGGCCGAAACCTTGTCGATGCCCGCGCCCAAGCCGCACACGCATCGGCTCTGGAGTTTTTTCGCGCTCTATCTGACTGCGGCGTGGATGGCGGCGCTGGCTGTTTTTGCGGTATCGGGCGCGAGCCTGCCGAAACTCGGCGTGGCAGTCGCGGCGGCGTTCGGAAATTTGGCGCAGTCGTTTGCCGGAGGCGCGGCCGGCATCGCCCACGGCGCACCGGTTCTGGCAACGTTCGGCGCCGGCGTTCTCTCGATCGATCTTACGTTAGCCGCAGCGGCCGCAGGGATCTACTTCATCATCCGTCCCCGCTTGGCCGCGCACCTCGCATCGACATCGGAGGCTCAATGACGTACCGCTTGGGAGCTTTTCTCGCGCTTGTGCTGACGGCAGTCGCGATCTGTACGGTAACGGCGTCCGCGAAGACACTGATGATCGATCGCGGCGACAGTTATTTCGGAGAGAACGTCGTCGTTGCGCCCGATCAAGTGGTGCAAGGCGACGTCACGGTGTTCGGCGGCAACGCGATCATCGAGGGCGAGGTGGACGGAGACGTCACGGTGTTCGGCGGCACGATCGAAAAAGCGCCCGGCGCAGTCGTTACCGGCCACGAGCAGGTCTACGCCGGCGGACTGGGTTCTCTCGTTCCGTGGGCAGCCGGCGTCTCGAGCATCGCGGCCGACACCGCCAAGATCACGACCTTGCTGGCATACAGCTTCGTCGTCGTGCTGATCTTCCTGATCTTTCCGGTGCGCGTACGCACGGCGCTCGATCGCATCGAAAAGCATCCCGGCTTATCCGCGGCAACCGGCGTTATCGCGCTGATCGCAAGCGTTCCGGTCGCGATTTTGCTCGCCATCAGTTTGGTTGGAATTCCGCTCATACCGCTTGAGTTCGTTGCCATTGTCGCCTGCGTGCTGATCGGTCAATCCGCACTCGGGTTATTGATCGGGCGGCGGCTTTTCGAACTCGTCTCGCCGCACACCACGCCGTCGCCGCTTGGCGCGCTGATCTTGGGCCTGGTGGTGCTCTGCGCCGCGGAGATCTTGCCGGTGGTCGGGCTGTTCGTGGTGGCGCTGGTCTGGACGATAGGACTTGGCTCTGCGATCCTGGCCTTCATCCGGGAAACGACGTTCGGCGGACCCCACACGTCAATGTCGGCGCCGCCGAGCGGGCCTCCGATGCCGGCTTAAGCCAGACCTTCACCTTCGGCGGCCACGCGAAGGCGCTGATCGAATGTAAGAAGCGTCAGCTCGGGCCGATCTCTCTGCAACGTTTTTGCCGCAGCAAGATGCCAAAGGTCAGCGCCGCGCAACTGCCATCTGCTCGCCAGTTCTAAGATCGTTATCCGTACCGGAACGACATTGGTCCAATGCCACCGCCGCGTTTGGAGCTCTTTGCGCGCGTCATTTGCCAACACATCTGTGATGCTGCGCCCTTGCTGCAAACGAGCGATGACGGAGTGCACTTCAGCCCAAGCCAGCGAGGACACGAGATTTATGCCATCGCTCTTTGCTTCTGCTGCCGCCGTCCCACTACGTTGAGCCGGAAACAAAGCTTCAATGACTGCCGATGCGTCCCAGTAGGTCAGCCGCTTAAGGGGCGAGGCGATCATCGTTGCGATCTTCTTGTAGCATCCGCTGCGCCAGGTCCGGCGGATCAAGGCGTATGCGCAACGGCAGGCTCGCCGGGTCGGACGGCATGGTCTCGATCATGCCGATCTCTTCCATGCGGCGAAGCCACGCGGTCAAATCCTCCGTCCCGCTTTTAGCGGGAACCAGGCGCGCCACCGGCACTCCGCGGTCGCAAATAATCCACTCATGCCCTTCTTTCACGTCCCGCAGGAGCGCGCTCAAATGTTCCTTGGCATGCCGAATGCCGGCCGTACGGCGTTCCATTTCGGAATTGTAGCGCTTGTGACTACATTCCGCAATCCCGTGCTTGAGGAGGTGCCCAAGCCAGCGGGCGGAGCCCCGTTTTCGGGGAATACGGCTGGCGTATGGCTACCGTCCCGCGCACCGTGCGCTTCGCAGCGCGGACCGCGCACATGCGCGCCTCCACCATCCGCGAGATGCTTAAGGTCACGCTCCAGCCCCACGTTATCTCGTTCGGCGGCGGCTTACCGGCCCCCGAACTCTTTCCCACCGAAGCGATCGCGCAATGCACGCGCGAGGTCATGGACGAGTACGGCGCGCGCGCGCTGCAATATACGGTAACCGACGGCATTCCGGAAATGCGTGAATGGGTGGCGCAGCGTCTAACGCGACGGCTCGGGACGCCGTTCGATGCACACCAAATCATCATCGTCAACGGCTCGCAGCAGGGGCTCGATCTGCTTGCGAAGATTTTGGTCGACCCCGGCGATCACATTGTGCTGGAGAACCCGTCGTACTTGGGAGCGATTCACGCCTTCGACGCGTACCAAGCGCGCTATCTCGCGGTCGACACCGACGAGGACGGGATGATTCCCGAATCGCTCGAGCACGTACTCGCGCACGCGCAGCCGCCGCCGAAGTTCGTTTACGTTGTCGCCAACTTTCAAAATCCGACCGGACGCACGCTCTCACGCGAGCGCCGCGAGCGGGTCGTGCGCATCTGCGAGCATTTCGGCGTTCCAATCATCGAAGACGACCCCTACGGCGAGCTGCGCTTTGAAGGCGAGAATCTCCCGCCGCTCGTGAGCTACCCGACCAGCGGGACGATTATCTATTGCGGCACGGGTAGCAAAATCTTGGCGCCCGGCATGCGCGTCGCGTGGCTCGCCGTGCGCGATCCCGAAGTGCACGAGAAGCTCGTCCTTGCCAAGCAGGGCGCAGACCTACAGAGCGGCACGCTCACGCAATATATTTTCGCGCGCGTCGTCGCGCGTGCCAAAGAGTTTGAGGAACACGTCCAGGCGATCCGGCGCGTCTACCACCAGCGCCGCGACGTCATGTACGACGCGCTCGCCGAATCGATGCCGAAAACCGTTTCTTTCAACCGGCCGCAAGGCGGCATGTTCTTGTGGGCGCGTGCCACCGGCGTCGACACGACTGATCTGCTGCAAATCTCGGCTAAAGAAAACGTGGTCTTCGTGCCGGGCGTCTCGTTCTACCCGCACTGCGACGTGACCGACGGCATGCGGCTGAATTTCTCTAACGCGTCCCCCGAAAAGATCCGTGAAGGCATCGGCCGGCTCGCGAAGGCGGTCAAGGAAATGTCGTCGTAAAGGAGCACCATGGCTGAAAAATTGGTAGCGGGAATCGCGCAATCGTCGGATCCGGGTCAATTGGAAGATAGTCTGTGCAGCACGCCCACGGTGAACTGCGACAAGCTGGCCGTCATTACGAAAGATGCGCCGACGAACGACCATGAAGAATCGATCGTTACGTTCATGCACGTCGGGCAAGGTCACACGACTACGGACACGGCTCATGACGTCATCACGGGCACGACAGGCATCCTTACGAGCATCGACCCGAACGTCCCGAACATCAGTTCCGACAACCGCTACATCGGCTTTTTCGCCGAGCCGCACATCATCGATCACCTGGCTGATTGGCCGATTCCCGAAGACCAAGTGCAAAACTATAACGACGCGATTGAGGCCGGCCGCAGCGTCGTCACCTATAAAGCCACCGGCGATGAAGCTCCGGGGGTCGAACAGACGTTTCGCGACGCCGGATTACGCAACGTTAAAACCTTCGAGACGGCGATTGGTAATAAGTGACCCAAGCGGAAGCCCAACTGCCCAAAGATTAAAACATCTCGCGCACTGCACGGTCAATTGCAACGCTGACTTCCGTAAATCCAAGATCGCCCAAATTTACTCGCCGGCTCACAAGACCGGCACTCAGAGGTCTCGGCGCCGCCTGTCCCATTTCGGAGGTATATCTAGGAACTACCATGCGTTCGTCAAGGTTAAATGCACTCGCCGCGCGACGAGCGAAGTCGTAGCGACTCAACCGATCTCTTCCGACAAGGTGTACTAACCCGGTGACCCTACTACGAAACAACTCTATGGACGCTTGGGCTAACTGCCGACTATAAGTTGGCGTCGATATTTGGTCACGTGGAACGGGAAAAGTCCGCCCTTCGCGAAGTGTTCTCACTAGCCCATAAATAAAATTTTTTTTCTGAATTTCTGGCCCGAAAACATGCACAGTTCGGATAACCAAAGCGCGAGGACGCGCTAAAAAATATTGCTCCGCGGCGACTTTCTGCCGGCCATATTGAGAGATAGGATTCGGCTGGTCGGATTCACTGTACGGACCATTCGAGCCGTCGAAAACATATTCTGACGAGTAATAAATGAAAGGCACCGCGTCACATTTTTCAGCAAACTTTATGACATCTTCTACATTGGTTTTCCAGGTCTCCGCTGGCTTCGCCTCGCAGAGCTCGACGTTTGTCGTTGCAGCAGGAAAAAAAATCGCTGATGGTGTTACGCGGGAGACGGTCCGCATGGCCTCGCCATGGTTAGCAATGTCGAGATGAATCGTGTTTCCAGTTCGGCGCTGCCGATGCGTCCCGACACAACGCATTCTTTGTTGCAAGAGCCCTTGTAACAGTGCCCCCCCTACCAAACCCGAGGCGCCTACTACCAGAATCGGGCGCTCCCCGATTTCCGCATTAAGGAGATTCATCAGAATATGAAAGTCGTGATCCTGGCGGGTGGTCTCGGCACCAGGCTGACCGAGGAGACATCTTCCAAACCCAAGCCTATGGTTGAGATTGGCGGGCATCCGATTCTATGGCACATCATGAAAATCTATGCAGCGAGCGGCTTCACTGAGTTCGTGATAGCGCTCGGCTACCGGGGAGAGATCATTAAGGACTTTTTTTTGAACTTCCTCCCGCGAAACAGCGATTTCAAGATTGATCTGTCGTCGGGTAAAATCGATCTGCACGACGTACGCGTTCCAGCATGGTCGGTTCACCTTGTCGAGACAGGCGCGGAAACCGAAACCGGCGGCCGCTTGGCGCGATTGAAGGACGTTCTGGGATCTGAGGCATTCATGCTGACCTATGGCGATGGTGTTGCCCGAATTCGAGTTGATGATCTCCTGAGGTTTCATCAAGAACACGGTCGGATAGCAACGGTAACAGCGGTTAGGCCTCCGGCAAGATTCGGTGCGATTAGTTGGAATGACGCAGGCATAGTAGAGTCATTTCAGGAAAAGCCGCAAGTCGGCGAGGGTTGGATCAACGGCGGCTTTTTTGTGTTCCAACCAGATGTGTTCGATTTTCTCGATGACGATTCAACTATACTCGAACGGCAACCACTGGAGCGCCTTGCCGCCGCCGGGCAGCTCAGCGCATACCCCCTTGAGGATTTCTGGCAACCGATGGACACCCTGCGCGAAAAACGCCTTCTTGACGAATTATGGGATAGCGGAGCAGCGCCTTGGAAAATATGGGATTGAGCCTTAGGGGAAAGACAATATTGGTCACGGGAGCCAGCGGGTTTGTCGGCTCCTGGCTAGTGCAGGCGCTACTCGAAGCTGAAAGTAAGGTTGTCTGCCTCATTCGTGATGCCGATCCAGCAAGCGAATTCTCACGATCGCATTTAAGCGATCGCGTCGTGGTAGTACATGGCGACCTTGAAGAAGTCGGTCTCTCTGAGCGTATCATTAATCACCACGAACCAGACATTATTTTTCATCTCGGTGCACAAACGCTCGTTGGGAAGGCTTTACGGTCCCCGGTTGAGACGTTAGAATCGAATGTTCGCGGTACTTACCTCTTGCTTGATGCCGCCCGACAAATAGCATGTTGCGAAGCAATTGTAATTGCATCGAGCGACAAAGCCTACGGCACGCTCGTGCGAGAGAAGTACGAAGAAAGCGATCCCTTGAAGGGCGAGCACCCTTACGACGTCTCGAAAAGCTGCACGGACCTGATCAGCACGATGTACCATGTAACTTACGGGCTTCCAATAACCATCGCCCGCTGCGGCAACATTTACGGGGGCGGCGATACAAATTGGAGCCGCATTGTGCCAGGCACGATTAAGGCATTACAAGAACGAATGCCCCCACAAATCCGCAGCGACGGAACTCTTGTCCGCGACTACCTCCACGTCAGGGATGTTGTTCGCGCCTATATTAAGCTGGCCGAGGCAATTAAAGATCCGGAAGTAAGCGGGAACTCATTTAATTTCAGCGCCGACAACGAATTAACAGTTCTTGAAGTCGTTCAGAGAATTCAAAAACACATGCACTGCGAAGAGATTTTACCCCATATCTTATCTGAAGCCCATGCTGAAATACCGAAACAGGTCCTATCCTCTGATAAAGCAAGGCGCGTGCTTGGCTGGGCCCCTGCCATAGATTTTGACACTGGACTTCGAGAAGCAATTCAATGGTATGCTCGGACGGAAACAACTCTTACATGATCCAGGGCGTCCAGTTGCGACCCCTGAACGTAATCGCGGACGAACGCGGCGCCGTCATGCATATGTTAAAAGCGAGCGACCCTCATTTTGAGCACTTCGGCGAAATCTACTTCAGTCTCATTTATCCGAATGCTATCAAGGCATGGCACCTTCATAAGGAGATGACTCTCAACTATGCTGTTCCCAGCGGCATGATAAAGCTCGTGCTCTACGACGATCGGCCAAATTCGGAAACACGTGGAGAGGTGAACGAATTTTTTCTTGGTGACAGAAATTATGCACTTGTGACAATACCGCCGAATATTTGGAATGGCTTCAAAAGTATTGTTCCAGGCGTGTCGCTGGTCGCAAACTGCGCAACAGTCCCTCACCGGACTGACGAAATCGTGCGCCGCGATCCATTCGATACGACCATCCCCTACGACTGGTCCATCAAACATGGATGAACCGATTCTTCGGAGCCGGGTCGTGGAATCCGCACGCAGATACTTCGAGGCCGTGTATCCTTCTACGGCATTCGATCCCCAGCTTTCGCCAGTGCCCGTCTCCGGCAAAGTATTAGATGCCGACGACCTTGCATCGTTGATCGAAGCATCGCTCGACCTCTGGTTAACGACGGGAAGGTTCGCCAAGGAATTTGAAAATCTACTAGCTAGCCAATTTCACACGCGCTTCGCCAAACTCGTTAACAGCGGCTCGTCGGCAAATCTCGTCGCACTTTCGACGTTGACCTCTGAAGAGCTCGGGGGCAAAGGACTCAAACCCGGTGACGAGATTATTACAGCTGCGGCCGGTTTTCCCACGACTCTCAACCCAATTCTGCAGAACGGCCTGGTTCCTGTTTTTGTTGACAGTGAGCTTGCAACCTACGATGTTGCCGTAGACGCAGTAGAGAGCGCAATAGGGCCGCGAACACGGGGAATCGTGTTGGCGCACACGCTTGGTAATCCGTTTCGCGCCGACCTCATGCGTGAGCTAGCCGACCAACGCGGATTGTGGTTAATTGAGGACTGCTGCGATGCGCTTGGAGCCTCGATTGGAGGAGTCCACGTGGGCGCCTTTGGTCACCTTGCGACAGTGAGTTTCTATCCCGCTCATCATATTACGACAGGGGAAGGCGGAGCCGTCTTATGCGGCGCCCGGTTTGAGAAACTTGTCGAATCTTGGCGCGATTGGGGCCGTGCATGTTGGTGTGCGCCTGGC
The DNA here is from genome assembly GCA_013036105.1 of Vulcanimicrobiota bacterium. Taxonomy (GTDB): domain Bacteria; phylum Vulcanimicrobiota; class Vulcanimicrobiia; order Vulcanimicrobiales; family Vulcanimicrobiaceae; genus Rubrimentiphilum. Next base: position 57,431 of record JAAXCX010000001.1, on the reverse strand, counting down.
TGCGAAAATACGTGCGGGAAGCGATTCCAGTGGCAGCTCGGCGACCTGCCCGATGGCTATGATCACAAGTACATTTACACGCGACCTGGATACAACCTCAAAATGACCGATATGCAGGCCGCAATCGGAATTTCACAGCTTAGGAAACTTCCCGGCTTCGTCGCCAAACGTCGCGAAAACTGGGCGCTTCTCCGATCCATGCTCGCGCCGTTCGAGGAAGCGCTGATCCTTCCCGAGCCTGTCGTCGGTACAGAGCCGAGCTGGTTTGGCTTTCCGATAACAATTCGCTCGAACGGATCGGAAATGCGAAAAGATATCATTGCGCACTTGGAGTCCCGCCGCATTTCAACAAGGCTGTTATTCGGGGGCAACCTTGTCAGGCAGCCAGCCTATCAACATATTAATAAGCGCATCTCGGGGGACCTTAAGAGCGCAGACAAGATCATGAACGACACGTTCTGGGTAGGCGTCTTTCCAGGCTTGACCAGCACGCACATTGAGTACATGTCAGAATCGTTCGCTCAGTACTTTGGGAAACGCCGGAGTAGCGTTGCCTAGCTTTCAGGTCTATGATTTTAGGAGCGGCAATCCTCGTTTGAAGACGAGTTCCATTTTTCTATTACGCATTTTTAAAAACGAGAGAATATAGCGATCCCGCACTTGGCGGCGTGCCTGAACTTTGCGACGTACGCATAACGCCACCGGGAGCAATCCGAAGAACCCCTTCCAAGCTCGAAAATACTCTTTAGCGATTGGAAATTGGCCGGCCAAGGCCATCCCCAGCGCTTCGAACAGGCTGTTTACAACGTAAAGCGGCAGTCGCCAAAGCAGCTGGAAAAATTCAAGGTTTTGGACGAACGCCAACGGGATATTGCGCTCACGGAAAAATGTGCGCCGTGCAGAGGTCGTGTTTGAGGCGCTATCTTGTTCGCCACCGCCAAGCGTTGCGCCACGAACATGAAATAATTTCGCGCGTTCGGAGACAACCACGCGTTTACCATGAAGGCGCGCCTTCCAACATAGGTCAACATCCTCGACGAAGAACTCGAAGTGGCGGCTGAAACCCCCTATTTGCTTAAAGAGCGCTGTCGGCATCGCTAATAGGCAGCCACTGGCATAAAAAACCTCCCAGTTCTCTTTTTTGCGTTGGGGTTCTACCGGAAAGCCGAAAAAATCTAAATCCCAACCGATGTCTTGCACGCTTCCGTCCAAATTGTATAAAACGGGAGCGGAGATTCCAATCGACGAATCGGACTCAAGAATCCGGACGAGCTCTTCAATACAGCCTGGCGCAGCAATGGTATCGTTGCTTAGCAAAATGACGTACTGAGTACGCACTGAGTCCATTGCCGAGTTGTACGCCCCGGCAAATCCTTGGTTTTCAGGAAAACGAATCACTTCACTAATATTAGGAAAGTTACTTGTTACACTCTCAATATTCTCTTTTGAAGCGTTATCAATAACCACAACATTGTAATTGCGTACGGATTCCAGGCACTGTCTCAGCAGCGGCAACTGGTCGTAGGTCAGCACGAGGAGCGTGACGTTTTCGCAAGAGGTCGTGTTCTCCATTAAACCATTGTTGAAATCGGTAGTGTTTTCAATTGACTGACCGTTCTTTTAATAGCAACTTCAAGCGAGCTGTGCGGTTGCCACCCGAGGGCTTGCGCCTGAGACGGATCTCCCACCGAGCGCAGGACGTCTCCATCAGTCTCATCTGCCTGCAGAAATTCAAAACGCACCGGCTTTGATAAATAGTCGGAAATCATCTGCGCAAGGTGCATGACAGTAGTCGGAATTCCCGTACAGACGTTCACGATGCCTGACGAGGCTTCCGCGTCGCACGCCGCTATTAAAGCGCTGGCCACGTCTGTCACATCAATAAAGTCACGTACACAGTTGCTTGCCTTCACGTGCAATACGTCGCCTGAGCGATAGCCCTTAATCCGGCCGACAAGCGAAGGAAGGACACTATAGGCGTCGTGACTGGCGCCTACGACGTTGAATATTCGCGCAATCGTCAGTGGGCGCACGCCGGCGCACGCTCGCGTCGCCAGATCTTCCTGGCTTACCTTGGACCATCCATATGGATTTGCTGGGCGCAACGCACGGTGGACCGTGGCGATTTCGCCGGGCCTTAAGGCGCCATACACCGAAGCTGAGGACGCGATAACAAGCCGCGCGCCCGATCCGGCCCGGTTCATGGCTTCCACGAGGCCGCACGTTCCGCCCACATTGTTCGCGAACATATCCCGGATGGATGCGGGAGGTTTACTTCCGGCCAAGTGAACCAAGACATCTGGTTCTGATTCTTGGAGCCAAGCCTGGACTAGTCGAACATCGCCCAGTAGGTTCACCGTCTCGCTGGGTGGCGCGAGCTTAACTTGATGACCTGACGACTGTAAAGCCACAGCGAGGGCTGAAGATATGTCCGACCGCGCGCCCGTCACCCCGATAATCATTGTATTAAGTGCGCAAAGCGCTGCTCAAACTGTTCATTGGCCAGACGATAATCCTCAGGTGTGCCGATATCGAGCCAAAAACCCGGGATAGGGAAGGGCTCGATGTGCTTGTCTTGGGCGATGAGGATCCTTACGAGGTCAGGCAGATCAACGGGATGACCAGGTTCAATGAGCGACACGATCGCTTTATCTGCCGCATAGATCCCCGCCGAGCACTCGAAGTGGTAGGTTGGTTTCTCAATGTAATCGCTGATGCGTCCATCTGGAACCCTAATGATAGCGCCTAGAGGTAAGGTTACATCTCTCTGGCACGTGGCGACCGTTAGTAAAGCTCCGCTCTCACGATGTTGCGCTAACAGTGCCCCAAAATCCAAATCGGTCAGGACGTCCCCATTCATGATAAGGAACGTTTCCTCTAAAACGTCCCGCATTAGGAATAAGGGACCGGCGGTTCCAGCCCTAGATTCCTCAATATGGTAGCGGATCTCTATTCCCCAGCGCGATCCGTTTCCAAAATATGCCTCTATGAGTCCGGATAAATAGCCCGTGGCCATCTCAACACGCTGAAAGCCCGATGCACGCAGCTGCCTAATAATAAGTTCTAAAATGGGGAGCTCACCGACCGGCAGCAGAGGTTTGGGAAGAACCGTTGTGTACGGAGCGAGCCGCGTGCCCCTGCCACCCGCCAATATAATTGCCTGCATCGTTAGCGGTAATAAACTGACGTCTGCGACAATCCGCGCGTCCTAAGGTGGGCCACGACCTTCTTGAGGCCGGCGTCGAAGGAGACTTTCGGCTCCCAATTTAACAGTTTGCGCGCGAGCGCATTATCCGATATAAGCCGAGCCACTTCAGAATTGTCGGGGCGTACACGCTCCGCATCTTGCACGATAGGCTTTTCCACCTCGCAGATGTCCTGAAGCCTCGCATAAATCTCCGCGATCGAAAAACCGACGCCCGTGCCTAGGTTGATCGTCTGTCCTGGCTCAATAGCGCAGCCAATTGTCTTAATAAATGCCGCCGCGGTATCTGCTACATAGGTATAGTCCCTTACAGGATGAAGCGATCCCGCATGAACTTCCGATACATCTCTATCCAATAGTTGACTCGCCAACGTCGGAATGATGGCGCGTAACGACTGCCTAGGTCCAAAGGTATTAAACGGCCTAATGATTGCTACAGGAAGCGAAAACGAAAGTGCATAGCTTTCCGCGAGTTTATCCGCGGCAATTTTTGAAGCGCTGTAGGGAGACTGAGCCACAAGCGGGTGCTTTTCATCGATCGGAACATATTGTGCAGAACCGTAGACTTCGCTAGTGGACGTCTGCACGAATTGTGCAATCCCTAATCGACGAGCTGCGTTCAAGAAGTTCATCGTACCGGTAACATTCACTTGTATGTAAGAACGAGGTGCGAGATAGGAATAAGGAATGCCTATCAAAGCAGCCAGATGGAAAATAACATCGACGTCTTCACAGCAAGCCATCACCGCCTCGGAGTCACGGATGTCCGCTACCCTCACGTCAAGGTCCGACCGAATATTCGCGTCAAGCTCGGAAATCTGACCCATATCGCTGCGTGAATTGTAATTTACCATGCAACGAACGTTGTAACCGGCACGAACCGAAGCTTCCGCGAGATGACTTCCTATGAAACCGCCCGCGCCCGATATGAGTATCCGCACTCGGGTCGCTTTACCGCTAACTGATCGAATCCTGCCATGGGGAAGGGACGTGGATCGCATTCGCAAAAACGAAAATGAATGCAACACGACGTTACGATCCTGGTGCCGGCTCGCGACGAACAAGAGCAAATTACGGATTGCCTCGAAGGTATCCGCGACGCATGCATTGAGATCGGCATCGATTACGAGATGCTTGTCATAGAGAGCGGGAGCATCGACAGCACAGTCGCGAAAGTTCAGGATTTTGCTGAAGCGAACCAGCAGACACAAATACTTGTCGTAAAAGAGCCCGGTTACGGAATTGCTCTGATTAGAGGAATCGAAGCATCTAGCGGACGGTTTATCGTGATTTTTAACGTCGACTTTTGGGACAAACGTTTTCTCTATCTCTCCAAAGTAGATAACCTGCAGTATGATATCGTCAATGGCTCAAAGCTACTTCCCGGGTCCTCGGACGGCCGGAATGTTTACAGAAGGCTCATCAGCAAGCTTTTTAATCGTATTTTCCTACGAACTCTTCTTGGTTACAACGGTACCGATACTCACGGGATAAAGATAATGCGACGCGAAGCCATACTTCCGATCGTTGGGAAGTGTGTCACGAATAGTGATATATTTGACACGGAACTCATGATCCGTGCCGAGCGCGCGGGACTTAAAATATTGGAGCTGCCCGTAAACGTGCGTGAGATACGGCCGACCCGATTTGCCGGTAAGCGCATCTGGCGAATCCCAATGGATATCCTAAAGCTCTGCGCGGTGCTTAGACCTCAAGGCAAGGAGCGCCAGGAACACCATGGATAGCGTCGAGAGAACGAGTCCGACGTAGTAAACGATTCCAACTGCGTAATAGACCTTGATCGTTGAAGGCCCGCGCTGCGGCGGGACCACCCAAGCATTGGCATAACCGTTGGCATGCACATGGGTCAAGTCTTCTCCCCCAACGTTTGCCTTCCAAATTGGCGAAAACGACCATGCCGCAACAACAATGCATCCACTATCGCAGCCCTCTAGCGTCGCGCTGTAGGAGAGAGGACGTCTTTGGAGATTGAGAAGACGAGCGGAGGGTGCCGGCGGGGTGTGGGATGCTGTGCCTACAAGAACATTGCCGGAAGGCCAAGTGGAATCTTCAAAGGACGTGAACCGAATTTCATTGGTTCGTGGACCGGTATCCACGTATAAGAAAATCTGAACAGTTGAGCGACGCCCTAACACTACCTTCGATGTCATCGTCCCGGAGGCGTTCCAATCCAGCGGTAGCTGGTCACCATTGATCTGGATAAGCCCACGAGGTGTCAGCCCGATGGCCTTAACGCCGACGCTGACGGAATGAACGCCCACTGCCCATTCCTCGGTCCGGCTCATGCACCAAGTTCGAGTCCCGGCGCGTCCTAGGGCAAATCCGCCTGAGAATGAGAGCGAGCCCGTGCCAGACTTCGTTCCATCACAGACGCCGACGATCCAGGCGCGCGAGTTGAACGGCACAGTTTCGTGACTCAAAGGGAGCAATTCAATCCGGCGTGCACTAACATTTCGCTTCGTTAGTAACGAGGTGGCGGGAATCGCTTTCCCGTCGATCACGGCTGTCGCGTTCACCGGGGCGACGCCCATGGGAATGTATTGGATAGTCAGATTTGCAGAATCCGGGACCGACAGGAGTGAATCCCCAGCTCCCAAGGCTTCGATGCGAGGGACGGTACGCAAGCGTACCGGCTCCGCGAGAATAGCATCGCTCAGTCCGTACCGCGCGACGACAGGGATACGGTCAAGCGAGGAATGCGTTGCGACTGCGGAGTGGGCAACGAAGACGGCGTCCGAAAGGCTATGCACCGCCCGAAGAATACGCACATGCCGCGCCTCGCGTTCCGCGCGAGCAAATGCTGCCCGAATATCCTTCGGAAAAAAATCTAAACCCAGAATTTCGAAGCGACCGCTCGGCCAGAGTGTATCTCGCACAGGACCATACGCTACCTGACCCCGCCTACCGGGCGCGACATAAACAAATAAAGTCGCTAGTTGGGGACGCACTGCGCGCACGGTTAGACGCAACGAACCATCAGAAGACAGGATTAGCTGCCTGCCTTGCTCTTTTGTGACAAGGGTACCGCTTGGAACCGCATCCATAGTTCGCGTGGGTATCTCAAGAGCATTCACGCCAGCTGGCAGCACGATCGAAAGGCTGGCGCAGCGCAAATGATGGCCGACCGTGCCAATCACGGCTTTTCCGCGGATATCCAAAGAACCATCGATCCTTGCGTCGGAGTGGGGCTCGCAGAGGCCCGTGCGCCATTGGGATCCCGCTACGGGCAACTCGGTAATTGAAATAGGTAACATCGATATCGTGTCGGCAGGCCAAGCTCGGTTGCGGCGCAGCGAGGACAATGGCGTCAGCCCGAGGCGGCCGCGGAAGTCCCCCGCAAAATCATCGCGACTGGCCGGTACGTACTTTAGGTACCACCGACTTTGCGGCAACAGCTTCGCTGCTACATCGTCGGGAGGCTCAAAAACTCGCAAACCTCTAACGGTCGTAAAGCTTCCGGCGTCCAATAGTTGGTCGAGCGAGCGGTTAAGCGCAGCCCTCTCACTTTCAGGGTAAGGCGCGTAGGTCGGATCGCTGACCTTGTCCTCGGTCAGCAAAACGTATCGAGTCCGCGCCATGTCGAGAAAGGAGTCCAGTCCGCGCGTTTCGGCCGCCGAGAGCTGATCGTGCACATAAGCACTGAAATCCGAGCTATCGCGGGATGCGATTTCAGCCGCGTACGGGCCGTATGAATCTCCGGCGACAGCCACGGTTGGCCATCCAGCGAGCATGTAGGGCGACCAAGTATAATGATTGGCCCAGGTTTGCGGCTCCCACAAAGTGCGCTCGCCATCGCCTGTCACAGGCAGTTCGTGATAGATTCGCGGCGGGTTCGCTTTCGCAAATAATCCCAACCCCGGCACGAATGGGGCACTTCCGAATAGTACACCAGCAAGAAGTAACCACGGCGCTTCTCGTCTCCAACGCGTTATCGCAGGAAAACTAGCGAGTAACATAACGGCTCCGGCAGAATATAACATTCCCCAGTAGTCGGCATCGACGAGTTCGCGAAGACCCGGCACAGCTCGCCAAACCGCTTCCACTAGCCGAGGTGCGGTCAACGTTCCCTGGGTAAAGAACAGGGAAATAGCGACAAACATTAGGCCGGATAACAAAAGTACGCGAGCTCGTGAATTCAAAGCACGCAGGTTAATGACCCCAAAGCCTGCGACAGTGAAAACGACGATCGGAAGAAGCGTCAAATCGAGCTGCCAAATATCCGGCCATGCTCGCCATGGCGCATATAGAAAACCCTCGTACCTGATGAAATGGTAGAAGTCGGCAGTCGAGGCGAAGGAGCGATAACTCGCAAACGAATAATAGCGAGCCACGTGCTCGAGAGCCCCCGTCGTGCCTTGCAATGCCTCCGCTAGGGCTGGCAAAACGAAAAATGCGCTGATCCCGCAACCAAACGCAAAGGCCGTACCAAGCCCAAGTACCCGTCGTGCAAAATTGTAGTTATTCACGATCTGATACACGACTATAAGGACCACGGTGCCGACGAACGCGATATAGGTCATATTAATTGCGCACAAAAGAATCGGAGCAAAGAGTCCAACTCGGGCAGATCGCTCGATCCTTGGCTGCGCTAAGAGATCCATGACGAAAGTGTAGAAAATCGGAACCGCCATATACACAATGACCACGTTCGTTTGGCTGATACGCGCAGCCATCCATGGATTTAGTACATATAGAACGCCCGCTATGGCCGCCACAAATGGGGGAACTGATCCGCGCTTTAATAGGCTGTAAACGCCCCACATTCCCATAAAGGCCAGAACCGAATAAAACATAAACGAGACCGCTGCCGTGTTGTGGAAGATAGCCCATAAGAGGTTCTCAAAGAGCATCATGAATATGCGCGGCAATCCTATGTAGACATTATCGTAACCAAGCTGGGACCGGGAATCGAACGGCAGAAACGTGCTGAGCGGCCAAAGGCGTATCGGGAAATCGGTATCTCCGAAAGCATAGAACCCTTGGCCAAATAACAGTGCGCCGAACGCGATCGCGATTATAACGCAGAAACATAGACCAACACGACGATCTTGGGGCAAACGCGCAGTGTAACTTAGAATTATTTTGCTGAAGCTGCGCAACCTTGACTTCGGCTCGAAGAGCCTACCGGCCGACTGAAGAGTATCTCCAGTCGAGACTCCATGACTGACCTCGCGTTCCCTAAAAGAATAGGCTAGCAAAAGAAGTACCAAAACGGCGATATGACCAACTTCGAGCTGGGCCGCATGAAGTACGTGCTCCACCACGACGCATATCCCGACGAGGGTTACGGAAATCGCAAATGCTGCTCGCACCTTGTTCCGGAAAAACAAGAGTGCCGCTAAGCTTTCAACGATGATTATCGCTTCAAATGCAATTTCCAAAAGGTTCGCCGGCTGACCATAGTTCTGCGTCGAACTAAACAATAGCTGCAAGCTGCCGGAACCGTAAGACCGCAAGCCTGGAGCGATGTTGGCAAAGGAAAGTAGATCGAAAAGGTTCAGCGTGGCGTCCACAGCCAAAAGCAGCCCAATCAAGAGTACGACAATACGCGGCACGTCCGGCACTCTTAATTTGGACATCTGGTGTCGCGTTTTTCGGCCTTACTTAATGTGCTGCCTGTTGCGGCAGCATCCGACCTATTGCGTCAGTGCCTTTTGGTAGTTCGGGCGCAGTACCGAGGAGTACATAGCATGTACTCTGTGCGCCACATTAGGCCAAGCCCGTTCGTTTCGTAGCACATTGCACCGCTGCTCGATGGCTTGACGCAACGATTTGTCATCAAAAAATCTGCAGACAGCACTTGCTATTTCCTGAGGTACCGGCCGGAACATTCCGGGGAAGCTCGGCAAGGCGTCATGAAAAGCCGATGAAAGCAAAATCGGAATCTTGTAGCTTAGGCCAATCGACATGGGGCCGCTCGATGACATTGACATTGTGTACGGCAGAATCAGGACGTCCGCCGCGGAAAACACGGTGCTGACCATCGATTCCGGTACGAAGCCCAACCTGACCACCCGATTCGAATCAACGTTGTGCTTCCGCAAGATCTGATCCGTGCCGTTATGCTTTTTTAGTCGAGATGACACGTCGCCCGCCAAAATGATTTTAAGTTTAGGACGGCGATCGAACGCCAGCGCCATAGCGGCGATTAGCTCCCCAAGCCCTTTGTATGAGGCAAAATACCCGAAAAACAAAAGCACTTCATCGTCACTGCCGAGTGCGAGCGCCCTTCGAGCATTGACTTTCACCGGGGATGAGTTTTCGACATCTATACCGATCGGAATGACGATAATTGGAGTTCGCACCCCGTACTGACGTACGAGGTTCAGGCGGTGCTGTTCTTCATGGACTTGTACCACATCGCTGAAACCACAGACCATACGAACGAGAGCTTTCCAGACAAAACGGACAAAAGCGGGCGGGGCAGCCCCGCCGCCGACTCTGTTGGAGTGGACAAAATCCCGGTCAATTTTGTCTAGCGGAATAACGCCATGCACGGTAGTTACAATCCGACGGCGGACGAAGCGCAGCATGCCTACGCAAAGCGGTATTGTAAAAGCCGTAAAAATGCCGCCATAAGCAAAAAGCTCGTGCTGAAAATGGACGACTCTTGCCCTCGACCGAAAAGCACCAAAAAAAATCTTTGCGGCCGCGTTCAACTTTCCGCGAACGAATGTCGGCACAATTCGCACCCCGTCGTCAGTCCACGGCTGAGACTGATCCCCTGAAGAGGATATGACAGTGACTTCGCAACCTTGCAAATGAAGCGACTGCGTCAATTTACGCGTATACCAATTTAGCGCTGAATCGTGCGGCCCACCGACATCGTCTGCACTTAACGCATAAGGTGAAACTACGGCCACGGGAGTTCGTGTTAAGCGAATATCGTGCGATAGAATCCCGGTCTCCAGATTGGCGACTCCACGGGATATCCGTTGAGGCGGTCCGATCCAGGTGTCAGTCCGCGACATACACTGTTACCCCAATCCTCCGCGCCCTTGAGCGTGCCGCACGGCTAAACAATAGAGGGTATTTTTTTCGCCGACAAAGACAGGCCCGCCGGGCAAGTTGAATTCGCAAAAAAACCTTCAACAATACAAAGTCACGGTTTGGAACGAGCTGTGGCGTTTGCCGGGAAACGCGATAACCCTTCCTTTACCCCATCGGGGTTCGGAGCTTCTAGTCGTTCGCGAGCCCTTGCGGCGCATTAGGCTGAATCCTAATGCGCCGCCTGGCCAATGAAAGACTCAGGATCAATAGAGTTGCGGAGAGTGCCAGAGCAAGGACCGTGCCGAACCTAGCGACCGCCTCCCCAGTGTAAGTCAAGCGGTATGTACCGGACAATCCACCCGCAATATACCAGCTATTAAAGAGACCGTAACTAACAAAATGTCTCCCAATCCCTCGGCCATATGCATCCAGCAGCTGCCACTGCGGATCGTAGCGCTCGGCAAGCACGAGCCATTGGTTGCCAGACCGATCTGTGAACGAGAGCTCTTCTCGCCCGGGAATGAGAGGTTGGGCCTTCGAGCGCACAGCAAGGGCGCCTCCATGGGCGACACCAACGGCCAAAATTCCACTAGGAGCGCCGAAGCTCGTTACAATCGTTTCTCCTCCAGAGGTTACTATGCGGTCGGTCATAATCGTCGAGATACCACCTTTTGATTCCATCCACGCTTTTGGCAATAGGTGTGCGGCCCCGTCATTCACAAGGTAGCTGTCCACAGAAGTAATTCTGTCGATGATCGGTTTTTTGTAGTCTCGCCGGATAGCTAGCAATACGATACCTCGAACCGAGCCGCTACCTGCGTCAAAGAGTGCCTTGTCGAGGCTCACTTCTGCAGCGCATTCGCTCAACAACGGTAAGCAGGGTACATCTTGCACGAATTCTCCCGCTCGCCCGTCGCGAACAAATAACACCAGTCTAAAACGCAGCGTTGGATGCGCACCTCTAACTCTCAGCACAAGGTCTCCACGGGTTAACCGCACCCTGCTGAGAAGAGTAATAGGGACAACATCCGGTGCATCTTCGATGTTCGCAATGGCTGATTTCCGATACCTGAACCCGGTCCCCAGGACAGTGATACCCTCAAGAAATAGCCGGCTGTCTTTGGTGACGAATGCTGTTAACGGAGGGTTACCGCGCGGGTATATCACGGCTGCATGCCCACTCCACGACTTGGGATTGCGCGCCCTACCGGAAAATATAAGTTCCAGCGAACCGGCGCTTCGAATACATCTCGCGCAAGAATAGTTGGATGGTTCAAGCGCTGTAGCATCCGTGGCCAACGTTCCGCGCGAACCCGCAAGGTCGATTCGCATTCCCAAAGATCGCGGCGCTCCACCTGCTTGTATGAGAGCAATACGCTGCAGCAGCAAATCATCAAAATGGTCGGCGCGCAAGAGCGCCGGCTCGCTTTCAACAAGCGTTTCAAACAGCGATGTTCGTACGTCCAACGCTGTCGCCGGAAGGAGATGTTCGAAAGTCGGTCCCACCGTATAATAACTTCGGTGGGTGCGGGAATCGAAAAATTGGGCAACAAACGTTACCGGCGGGCCTGATGCGTCGCCCTTGAACCGAATCGCCGGGCCTAGGACGATCGGGATTTCTGGAACACGCACATCACGGCCGATTAATGGCAGTCTCGTCATGAAGCCTGGGGGCCTGCCGGGCCCAAGAAAGGCCCCTCTGAAAGAGGCGATCGTTCCCGCCAGAGCGGGGCGAGCAATTGCGGCCACGGGATCCAATGGTAGAGTGGAAACGCCTAGGGATATTCGGGTCGTCCAGCTTCCGCGATCTACGCCAAGCTGACTAACCCACGGCACGCCCTTTCGCGTTCCCTCGTCAACCGAATCAGCGACAACGGCTCTCGCATCCGCCGTCGACGCAGAATCGCGACCGCTGGCGCCATTTAGAGAAACCTGTCCACCGAACGCTATTGGTGACTTCCCCGGGTTTAACGCCACAGGCACACCCTTCGGGAGCAACCCTAAGAGGGCAGGCGCCGCGAGTCCCGACGGGTGACCGGACGCCCTAAGCCCGACCCGCGAGCTCCACACAGCCGGCGATTCCCCTGTCACACGATAGACAATAACCGAGCCTATATGCTTCACAGGTTGAAGATCTGATACGGCCTTAAGTGCGGCCAAAATATCGGGAAGCCTAAATGACGCAGATCGGAATGTGCTATCGTTTTGCGTGTCTGTATCAACCGCGACGTATCGGAAGGCCCCAGCCCGAAGCAGCCATGGGAAAAGCGGCGATTGAACGTAGCCAAGTACATCGCCTGCTGAGAACGGTTCAAAATCCGCATAGCCGATCTCGACTCCGTCGACAAACGGATGCAGGGCCGAGCTTACTAACCACCTGGAAACATCTGGGAGCCATAATATTCGCCCAAATCGATCGTCTTGCCGGAAATACCGATCGACAACGCGATACCGCTCCGGCATGGAACGAGACTGAAGTGTACCGCCCGGCCCCGCCGCAAGCACGGAATAGCTCAAACCGATGACGGCAGCGGCTGACAAACCAGCCATGACAGCGCTCTTCCACGGCGTCCTAAAACTGCTGATTCCGTAAGCGAGAACAACAGCCGCGCAAAGGGAAACGGTTCCACCAAATTTTACGGGCTCACGATACAGATTGAATAGAGGGAGATGAACAAATAGCCAACTGTATAGGCTTCCGAGCGGTGGGTTTGACCCCTTGAACAGAAAAGCAAATACGATATAAGCGACGAGTGCAGCCATGGCGATCCACGTGCGCAACCTCAATGCGCATAACGCGACCAAAGCTGCAAATAACAGGCCAAACACAGGAGCATGAGCAAATCGTAAGATACCTTGGGAGAAATCGCTCGCAATCGTAGGATTCCATCCCGCCAGTGCATCCCACGCATTTGCAAAACTCAGCCTTCCGATCCAGATCGTATCGTAATGCGACGCGGGCGGGAGGGGAACGCTGTTTCCGCCGGCGAGGTGCGCCAAAATCCAAGGCAGATTCGGCACCACGACGCCCGTCACCGCAAAAAGGCACAAGGCAACAGCGCGGAACCATCTCGCACGAGACTCGAGCGCGAGAGCTGCGCTGAACAGGCCGGTCGCAATAAGTGTCGGTAATGTCCAGCGGACATCGAAAACGGTACCGTACACAAACGTTAGCGCTGTGAATGCGAACCATCCTACTCGGCCGGTTCGTATGGCTCGAACCGCTCCGTATAGCGACCACGGCGCAGCCGATAAGCCTCCTAGGGCTACTTCGTGCCCTCCTATTGCACGCACAAGAAAATCAGGGCCGAGTATCAAGCATAGAGCCGATACACCCGCCGCGAGGGGATTGCCCGTCAGCTCCAGGGCCAGAACGTACATGCCGACAATCAACAACGGTGGCGTAAGATAAAAAAAGAGTACCCGCTCCGTTATTGGATAGCCAAGATGTGCGTGCGCCGCCAAAGCGTGAAAATAGCGAAGCCAAAAATAAGTCGAATCTGCACGCCCGAGCTGCCAGGCGTAATCCCATATATGAAAGGATTCACTGGGATCAAGCTGCCATCGGCCCGGTCCGAAATCGCCGAACGTAAGATAACCTGCGGTTACATACCAGCCGCGAAAAAGCCACATGGCGATCAGAATGCTGGGTAGAATAGGCCAGTGCTTCCTTAGGAGCGTCCCTAAGTTGTCCATCACGATGCGAACGTTCACAATGTTTAGCCAGCAGTACTCAAGTGGTACGTTTTCATAAATTTCATCTCGATTTCGCGAAAACGTTGCAAGGCTCGAAGAGTGCCCTGGCGCGAATACTTACAACCCGTGTTTCTCCTACCTAGTCCGGCAGATTTAGTTAGACCTCTCATGCGATTCAGAATTGCACACGTGCTGCTCGCCATGGCTCTCGCTATGCTGGCTCTATCTCCGTTGGCATACAGCACCGGAGTGCCTGCCTTCGAACAGGACTGGCAGTGGCCATTGCATCAGGCACAATGCATACCATTTGCGCACCTAGGCAGCGAGCCGTGGAACTCAACGGGACTTGGTGCCCCACAAAGCTACCCCGAACCTTGGCTACCTTATGCCATTTCAGGATCATTGTGCGCAGCCCTGGGACCGCACCCGGCCTTGTTGTTCTATTTGCTGATATTGCTCGCGGTCGCCGTTTGCGGGATCGCTTGGCTAGCCCGCGCTTCTCAGTTTGTTCCCGCTTCATCCCTCTGTTTGATTGCGTTCTATATAGGCAACCCGGTCATACTAAACAAGGTGCACGCGGGGCATTTGCATTTCTTGTTTTCGTATGCGCTGCTGCCCTGTTTCCTCGCGGGGCTCGTTGACCCCAAGACCCGTACGCGGCCCCTGTTGCTGGGAACTTTACTTGGCCTTGCCGGCGCTCAGCAACAATTTCTTGTTTTTGGAACAGCACTCGGCATTCTATTGGGCTTGCGCCTTGGCCCAACGTGGCTGTTACGAACTGGCTTACCGGCCCTGGCTGTCGCCTTGATTTTCACAATGCCGCAGTGGCTGCTAGCCGCGTATTCGGGTTCCGGCGCAAACCTTGCAGTGTACCGTCCACTTGTTCATTGGGAAGAATCGCAAAGCACCCCGTTTTCAGCGGCGCTGCGATTCCTTGGCTACATCGGCGGGTACGATAGCGCACTTCCCAGCTGGCTGCAAAATGCGCTTTGGGTTTTTCCGATTGCGTCCCTGGCAGGCGCGATAATCGCTATTGTGCGCAGCGCTCAGCGCGCCTGGATCCTCGCAGGAATCCCTGCAATGTTAATGGTCGCTGGTTTCTATGGACCGCTTGCGCCTATTCTCCGCTATTTTGTGGAGCACACCATCGCTTTTGCACCTTTCCGCGAACTTTATGCTTTTGAAGCAGTTGTTGCGATTTGCTATGCGATGCTGATCGGATGCGCCATACAGGCACTTGCAACCAGCGCTAAGTTCCGACTTAGCACGCTGCCCGTGTGCCTAATTTTGATCGCGACATCGTTGAGCGTCACCGCTTACGAAACCAAGAACTTGCCCTTTTATACGTTGTCGCGCGAAGGTGCAATGCGCATCGACCAGATAGCAGCTGCGCCCGGACTGACGCGCTATTTACCCGTCCCGAGCGGGCTTCCACAGTCATTGGCCGGCGAGCCGCATAATGGGCTGTCTCCATTCATGTTACCTATTGGCGAACACGCAAGCGCACTTGCTACCTTGTCGGAAACTCCGATCGCGTCAATTGTCAGCAGGCAAAGCGCCAACCGAAAGATTCCGGCCGCGTTACTGCGCCAGCTCGCCATCAGCTACACACTCTCGGTCCCGGGCGTGCAGCAGAGCTCTGCCTATGAGCCCCAGTTGAAAAGGGTCTTACCGAAACTCCCCGCGGCGGAGCAAAAGTATTGGCAGCTATCAACCGAACGCGGGGAGCGGATTGCATGGCTTTCCGGCGCCTCCTTAGACGCGGTCGAGCGAATGGATGGCACACAGGTCGATTTGAACGCTCTATCCGTCTCCGTCAATCCGAGACAAAGTTGGGCACGGACGTCGCTTTGGAGCAACCTGCCCGCGTGGATCTATGACCGCCCCTCGGGGATATTCACGACCTTGCCACAAGCGACGGTGATCTTGCCATCACACAGCAGCGTGCTCGCGGGATCCGCCGACGGCAAATTGAGTGCGGTAGGCTGCATCTATAGCAAAGCCGTCGACGCACACTTCTCGGTGTTTGATTGTAACGGAACTGCAACGTTTCGAGGAACAGCGCCGATTGCCATCTCCGAAGCAATCACAGGGAGACGCATAGCGTTTGTCCGGTCATTGTCGCGCGCGGATCGGAGCCTTGTCGTCGTGCAAGACAGACGTTGGCAATCAAACCTTTCACTTCAAGCACCACCGGGAGCGATTCTCGTCCTGCGGGAGCGCTTCGACCCGGGTTGGGAGTGCATTTCCTGTGACGCCATCCACGTCCGTGCGGACGGCTACGCGAACGCGTGGGTCTTTCCACGCGGCGTGCGAGGGTCGGCTACCCTTATGTTCGGGCCGGCCAGAGCGTACTTTGCAGCGCTCACGATTTCTTTTGCCGTCTTGATGGCCGCTCTGATTCAACTCCTTATGCTTTCACTGCAACGACAAAAAGTGTTCCGCCAACCCTGAGAACACGCAGGATCGGATCAGCAAGCATTCCCGTAAAAGGCTCAATCCGCCGCATCGAAATTCTGAATCCGGCGCGTTCTAGCAAATGGTCCAGGGTAAAGCTCGTGTACAACGACACGTGCCCCGGGTCAGCTACGCCAAACCAATTCCTTCCACGAACGTACCGCATTAGGGAGTTTGCGTTTGGAGTGGTGACCGCGAGCCGGCCACCGGCGCGTAACACACGTCGAGCTTCTATTAGGGCTTTCGCCGGACTGCGCAAATGTTCGAGGACATCGAGCATGAGCACTGTATCGAAGGCGGCGTCGCCAAACGGAAGAATACCTTCCACGTCAGCGACCATGATACTAGCTTGAGGCACGCGCTGACGCGCGAGGTCTATTGCGCCCGCGGATGCGTCGATGCCGGTGAGATCCGCGGAACGAGCACCTAGAGCTTCGAGCACCTTCCCATTTCCGCAACCGATGTCCAGCACGCGACCTAAGCCGCTAGACCCGATTCCCAGTAGGATCGTCGCGATGGCATAATCGCTCTTCGCTCCGCCGTGTTCGTAGTAGTGCTCGGGATTCTCGTTCATGATCTTTGTCTCGCGTGTTGCAAAACGCGATCCAGGAGCAGCTCTTCGCGGTCTGCCGCGGCTCTCCACGTAAAGGATCTTGCCCAGGCATGCAGCTTTTCGCTATCGGGCGTAGCATCTAGCGCCGCGCTTGTCGCTTCCGCGAACGCGTCCAGGTCACCGACGGGCACGAGCGTTGCGCCCGGACTTTGGGCGATAGTGTCGGCGTACGCGCCGAGGGCATAGGCCACCACCGGAAGACCGGCGAGGTGGGCCTCAATCGGGACGATGCCCCAACCCTCGACGTGGCTAGGAAAGACGCAGATTCGCGACACGGCGTAAAGCCGCCACTTCTCGTCCTCGACGACGGGACCCAGGAGCGCTACCCGTTCCTCTAGGCGCAGATCGCGCAACGTCCCGCGGATGCGATTCTCGAGGTGCGGCGGAATGAATCCTGCGCACGCGAGCCGCGCACCGGGTTTGGTATCGCAGACGATCCGCCAGATAGCGAAGAGATCGAAGATGCCCTTGCCTTCGGTATGCCGGCCGACAAAGACCGCATCGTACACCGGGGGCTTTCCCGGAACGCTGAAATCGTCAACGCCGTTTGTTCCGACGAATACCGGTCCGTGCAAACCCTCGCGCCGAAGTTCGCCTTGCAACGCTTCCGAAACGGTAATGATGACGTCCGCCGCCTGGTGAATGGCACGATTGAGCGCCCAGAGCTCCGTATCGCGAACGTTTTGGTTACACAACACGACCGGAATTCGAAGCAGTTTACCGATAACCAGCGCGGAAAGCGAAATCGGAAGGATTTCGCTGGGACCAGCATAGACCAGATCGTACCTTCGGCGCCGCAGAAGCGCGAGGAAGACGATCGCCGCCGCGCTCCACCCCCAGTTCAAGGCGCGCATTACCTTAAATATCAGGGCCGAGTTCGCACGCAGCAGTGCCGTGGGATAGCGGCGTACGTGCGCGCCGGAAATAGGAAACGTATCGCTCGCGATGACGTAAGGCTCCCACTGCCGGAGCGATTCGAGAATGCGCTTCGCCCGGTAAAAGCCGCCGGCGAAACTCGGTTCGGGCGGATACCATAGTGGGGCCAGCAGGCGCTTCACGCGTCCCCGCGCAGTCCGCGCGCCAAGACGTACAGGTACAGCGCCAGCAGCAGAAGCGTGAGCGCTGCAGCAATCCACGCAGTGATTTGCAGCGTATTGACGATGACCAGCGGAGTCTGCGCCGGCACGTCCCACGCGTTGGCATAACCGTCCGCCATGAAATTCGAAAGCGGGCGCCATCGCCCATCCGCTTGCACGTACCCCGCCCACGACGGATCGAAATTCTGATTAAAGATCAAGTAATGTGAGAAGGGCAGTGGTTCAAACCGGTAGCCGACTTGGCCGACGCGCGACCAAGCGGCTTGCATGATCCGATAGGGCGCGCGCGATATTTTTACGCCCGCAACCCCTGTCACGATCGCGTTTCGCCTTCCACTGATGATATATGTGTGTCGTCCTGCCGGCATCACGAATGTCGCCAGAGCGGTTCCACGCGGTCCCGATGCCACGCGCAAAACCGTCGGCACGCGACCGTCCTCAGCGATCCCGAAATCGCGCACGCCAGCGCGGTCCAACACCAATGCGACGTGGAGCTTGTGGCTGCACGTCGTGGGAATAGCTAAAACTTGTGTATGCTTGCGCCCTATTTCAACGACGTCCAATCCGATTTGCGCGCGGCCGGCGCAAACCGCCGCGCCGTCCCGCGCGCCGTCGAATCCGCGAGTCGGCCTACTCCAGAATCCGGCGTAACTCGCGATTCCCGTGACACCCGATACGGGATCCATCTCTCGGGCGACCGCAAATTGTGGAAATGCGCCTGCGCTGTCGAGCACGTGCATCGCGCCGAACGTCGCTAGCGGCTTTCCAAATTCGGACGGCGCAAGCGCATAAGTCTGGCCGACGTCATCGCGATAGAGTATGCGCGAAATCCCAAGCGCTCGCAGGAGTGACTGGCGCCCTTCGCGGGAGCCGCGCCGCGCGGTCAGCTTCTGCAAAATCTGTTCCATTTGCCAGCTCGGTTGCGGCAAATAACTCACAGCCAGCGTCGGCTTCCCAAGAAAAGCGGGCAGAAAATCGTTGCCGTATGCGCCCCAGCGGTAGGCGGCGAGCGGCATGTTGGGCAGCATCAACGTCGGACGTTCGTCGGGGAGAAGGTTCGCGTGCTGGCGCAGCTCGCTATAATACTCAGGAATCGTCACGACAAAATTCGGGAAGCGCGGCGGGCTGTCGGGGCTGCGTTCGATGAGTCTTCCGGTGACATAAGGCAGCGCGATGAGGACAACAGCTATCGCGCTCGCGACCGCAAATCGCGCGCGCCACCGCGGCAGCATGACGTAAAAATACATCAAGCCGATACTATAGAACGCGGCAGTAAGGGCCGAAAATTTTACGTTGCTGCGAAAGGCATCGAATGTGGGCAGACCCATCAGGATCAAATACGGAATTCCTAAAATCTCGCTTTGATAGTGATACCCGGTCGCAATCAGGATCGAGGCTGCCAGAGCCACGAGCAAACCGATCCGGCGCGCTCTGAGCAGTCCCACAATGGCGCAGACGGCGATCGCAAACATGGCCATCATGAACCAGGGCGACTCGTAAAACGCGCAGCCCACGCACTCACGCGTACCGTAGGCTTTCGTCCAGAGCTCCGGATAGCTGCGTAGCAAAAAAGCATTGGTCAGCGTGCCTGCCGATGTGAGGACCGATATGTCGCCCGCCGACTCTGCAAGGATCGGCTGCTTGGGATGAATCGCCAAGTCGTAAAGCAACGGCAGCAGCCAATAGAGGTTGAGCGAGAATGCGAGCGCCGTCGCCCAGGCCGCGACTCGTGACGTTCGCAACGCGTTCCAAAGATATTCAAACTCCAAAACCGCCGTTCCGATCAGCGCTACCAAAACGGAGGTGAGATTGTACATCCCGGTCAGCAGAAAGAGCAGCGGTATGAACGACACGATCAGCGGGCGTCCTCTGCGCCTCGCCCACTCGACGATCAGCAACGCTACCGGGAGCAAGGCGTAATCCACGAGCAAGCCCGAGTAGCCGTCGTGGATGAAGGCGACCACGAACGGATTGGCCGCATAAAAGAATGCCGCTACGGCGGCGATCGTGCCCGGTACGCGGTGGAAGTGCACGCGCAGATAGCACCAAAACGCAAGAAATACAAACAGGGCGACGCAGACAAGCGAGCTGCGATTTCGAAAATCAGATCCCAATGGCGACATTAGCGCCGAGACGATCTCTTGAATAGATAGATACGACAAGTCACGCGCGTGCGCATAGCCCAGATGGGATTGTGCATCCCAGACGTTCACCAAGTCGCGTAGTTTCCAGAAAGGCCCGAAAAGAGTATCCGCGTCAAAATACCGGACGTATAGGAATTGTCCCGGAGCAATGAGGAACGGCCAGCTGAGCAGAAAGATCATTCCGGCGAGCGCGACGGCGCTCGTCCATGAATCTACGAGGCGGAATCTTCCGCCCGCACCTGCTCCAGTCTCGTCAGGAGCTGGTCCGCGCTTTTTTGCCATGAAAACGACTGCGAATGGCTTAACGCGTGCTCGGAAAGATATGCGCGGGCGGCTTCATCGGTCAGAATATATGTCAGTGCGTCGCCGAATTCATCCCAGGTCCGCACCAGCTTGCCCGTTTGTCCGTCGACGATCGCGTCTTGTAGTCCGGGAACGCGCATGGAAACAGCCGGCGTTCCGCACGCAGCCGCCTCAATAACGCTGATGCCCCAGCCTTCGATTTGCGAGGGCTGAGCGAAGACCCAGGCGCCCGAAAGCAGCGCGCGCTTTTCGTCCTCGCCGATAAAACCGGTAAAGAACACCGAACTGCGGATGCCGAGGTCTTCGGCAAGCGCTTCGCACGCTTCCACATCCGCACCGGTTCCCGCCACGTACAGACGCGCCGGCACGCGGCGTCGCACGGCGGCGAAGACCTTCAGCAGTTCGCGAATGCGTTTGTAGCGAACGACGCGTCCCAAGTACACGATGGACGGCTCGGCAAGCTTCTTGCCGGGCTGCATACTGAGGTCCACACCGCTGTGAACGACGGTCACGGGCAGCGACGTGTACCGGTATTTGACAATCTCGTCGCGCGTGCTCTCCGAGATCGCCACGAACGGGACGCGGCGATAGACAATCGGCATCAGCCAGACTTCCAGCGCCCAGGTCAACCAATTCACCGGCGGCGGCAATTCGCGGAGCAAAACGTTACGATGAACGTGGAACATGAGCAGAACCTTCGGACGGCGCGAAAATACCGGAGTAAAGAACGGAATGCCGTTCTCCGAGTCGATCAGGACGTCGCAATCGCGCATGTGTTTGAAGTAGGCAAACGGCGCGGCCGCGTAGACCCCGTACTCTCCGCCCGCGCGGTAGATCTCTACTCCCTCAACGGTGTCACGCCGGGGTGCTCCGCGAAAACGCGACGCGAACCACTTCACCGAATGTCCCGACGCGATCCAATGAACTGCCTGACGGTGAAGGTACTGCTCGGCGCCGCCGGCTTTCGGATGTCTAACGTCGCGCCAATTAAAGATCCCGATTCTCAGAGCTTTTGGCGCCTCGCAACACGCGACTCGGAATCGGTGTAGTTGATCGACCAATTTCCATCCGCCCGATCGAAGACGGCGACGTACAAACCGCGCGACTTGATCTGTTGCACAATTGCATCCGCCCGATCGGGCGCCGGCGAATTTCCCGGCACGATTTTCTGCACAGCGCCGTAGCAGCGCTTATAGAACTTCGAAGGCGCTGGCCGATCGGACGAGAGAATCAAGAATGCCGGTTTCATCGAGAACGCCGGAATGAAGTACGGTCTGCTCGAGGCGACTTCGACAAGCGCATCGTACTCGCGCCGGCCGAACAGCGCGTACCACAGCAATACTTTGAGCCGCGCTGCCCAACCATCCATGTGCAGCCAATGAACCGTATGACCGAGCGTCTGCCAGCGCTCAGCGAGCTCGTTGACGTACCCGTCAACCGCGCGGCCGTGCGGTTGACGGGCCGTAAGAATGAGCAGCGTGAACGCGTCGCAGACGGGAATGAGCGAACGGCGGCCGAGGTATTCGAATGGCGCGATTTGCGAGAGCAGCGAGTCGCGCACCCGGAGCAGAACGATCGCTAAAAGCATCGAACACGATGCTCCGAACAGACGAACCTTTGACGCGGTGAAAGATTCGCTCCACGCAATTGGCGATTCCAGCACGGAGCAGCCCGCGCGACGTAACTGGTAAAGCAAATCGACATCAAATGCGAAGTTCGATATTTCAAGGCGCGGCAGGACTTTTACGATCGCGCCGCGCTGAAAAATTTTCGCGCCGCACTGCGTGTCGCGGTAAGGAAGTCCGAAAAACACGCGCACCAAACCATTGAATACGCGGCTGGCGATACGCCGAACGAGGGGCTGCCGACGCTGCATGATCGCTCCGCGCGTCCAGCGCGAACCGATGATGCCGTCCACTTCGAACTCGCGCAGGCTCGTGATGAGGCGGTCGAACTCGCGAGCGCTCGTCGACCCGTCAGCGTCGGTAAATCCCAGCAACGGCTCGATGCCCGACGAGAATCCGGCGCGAACCGCACCGCCCTTCCCGATCCTGGCGCCGATCGATATGAGTGCTAGATTGGCGTATCGCGTTTGAAGCGCTTCGACGATTTCCTCGGTTCGATCGCTGCAGCCGTTAGCAACCACGACAACGCGGGCGCGGGCGCCGAAGTGCTCGCAGTACTCGCGAATCGTCGTAGAAATCCGGGCTTCTTCATTAGAAGCCGGGATGACGATGCGAATCTGCGGTTCGCTCATGCCGCGGCCGGACTCAGAATCTCGCCGCTTCGCCGCTTGCGGCCGCGCGCGGCACGGCGATCTTCTGTGTCAGCACTTGAGGAAGCTTTACTGCGCAAAAGATCAAGCTGAGCGCCGCGACGCCCGCGACGACGGAGACGACGCTCCATAGCGTTGCGTGGAACGCATAGATGCCGCCAGTTTCGAGTACCACCGCAACCAGGAGCGGGACGACGAAATCGAACCGATGCAAACCAATCTTATACGTCACGATCACGTACGTCATTCCAAGCAAACTCATTGCGATGCCATAGGCAAAAATGTACTTCGCCGCGCCCAAGAAGGCGGCGCCGTAGGTGAGTCGGACGACGAGCTGCGGAGCGAACAAGAAGAGCGCGAGGCCGACAAACGCCAGCGCAAAAGTCAGTGCCAGCGCGTGACGTAAAACGCTTGCGGCCGACTCGCCTCGCGCCGCGCGCCCGGCGGCCTTGGGCAGGACGAGCGTCGGAATAAAACCGATCGCGAAAAAGAGCATCTTGCCGCAAATCGTCACAGCGCCGTAGATCCCGGCCTGTTTCGGATCGAAAAAATGTTTAACGAGCGGCAAGTCGATGAATGTGAGCAGTGTGATGGCCGATGTCCCAGCGACGATCCCACCGGTTGACTGTAAGAGCCGGCGCCAGTCGATGGTCAGCTTCGCGGAGGCTTTGCCGAAATGTTTGCGGACAGCGATGATCGTGTAGACGAAACTGACCACTCCGGCCAACACGTACCCGAGGAAGACTCCCGAGACGCCCCATCCGGCAGAAGCTAAAGCGACCGCGAGGCCGAAACGCAAAATCGCTTCGATCGACGTCGAGATCGCAAGCGACATGAAGTCCTGAGTTCCTTGCAAGACGCCGCGGATCGCCGGTAGGGCGAAGGTCATGGCGAGCGTGAGCGCTGCGGCAACGAGCGTTCGTGTGTCCGTCAACCGCAGATACGTGCCGAAGGGCTGCCGCAAAAGGGCCGCCAGGAAGATGAAGATGAATCCGATCGCTCCGCCGAACGTCATGATCCGGAGCGCCAAGAGCCGTATCTTCGCGCGGTCATTGACGGCATGAAGCTCCGCGACGAACTTCACCACGATGAGCGACATGATCGCTCCGGGGAGTCCCACAATCGAGAGCACCGAAACAAGCGATGCAAAGACGCCGTAATCGGTGACGCCCAGTTTCCGGCTCAAAGCAAAGTGGATCGCGTAGCTGACGATGTTCACGATCATCGTCGACGCGAAGACTATCGCACCATCACGCACGAAATCGCTGCGCAGTCTGCGACGCAGCCGAGCCTTGCGCTGGATGACCCTCAGGACATAGCGAGCGTTACGGAACTCGGTAAAGGGGCGCTCAAGCAATTGGAGCCTCGCGGTTGTCCGGAGCGCTGGGGATATTCTTGGCGAACTTTTCCAGCATTAAGCGCACGACCAGCGGAATTTCTTCCACGTTAAGCATGCGCGCGACCGCCAAGAAAACCAGTGCGCCGATCGCGATCTGCCCGAACAAAAACCAAGCCCGTGAGGCGAACGCGTGCGACGGCTGCACGCCCAGCGCTTGAATCCAATGCAGGGTTCCGACCATCACGGCGGATGCGACCAAGATTTTCGCGACCGAGACGACGAGCGTCATCCAGCTCACACCGCGCACGATCCGCACGACAATGGTCGTGAGGAGCACCGCCTGGAAAATTTGGCTCAGCGAGTTAGCCAGCAGCAGGCCGCGGGCGCCGAGGGTCGGCAGCCACGCCAGCGAGAGCACAACGTTGATGGCGACCGCGACGACAGAAACGACAACGGCCCAATTCGTCTCGTTGCACGCGAAGCAGACGCGCGTCAACACGACGTTCGCCGCCAGCGCGATCAGGCCGATTGCCGCAAAAGGCAGCAGGCCGGCGCACAAATCCGTCGCGGTCGGTCCAAAACTGCCGCGTTCGAAGAGCGTCTGGACGATCGGCCGGGCCAGCACGATCAATGCGCAGACGGATGGAATGATAATAAAATTCACCAGCCGCAAACCTATCACGACGCTTTGCCCCACGCCGGCGCGGTTCGATTTGGCAAACTCCGCGGCGAGCAGCGGGAAGATCACGGTCGCGATCGCCGCGGCGAAGATCTGCTGCGGAAAATTCACGAGCTTAGTCGCATAGTTCATGCCGGCGATGTAGCCAGGCGTCAGCGTCGAGGCGAAATAGCGATCGAAAAACAGCGCCGTCTGACCGGCCGCCGAGCCGACGACGATCGGCCCCAGCACTGAAGCGATGCCGCGCAGGCCCGGATGGCGCACGTTGAGCGTAAAACGATATTTTCCGGTCAGTAGTATCGCAGGTATTTGCACGAGCATTTGCGCGATGAGTCCCAGCGACGTTCCCAATACCAGGGCGAAGATTCCCAAGCGGTGGTTCAGAAGCAACACCGTCGTGATCGTCACGACATTGACGGCGACGCCCGTTAGCGCGGCGGAACGGAACCGGTGGTGCGCGTTGAGGATCGCTGTAAAAACTCCCGAAAGGCTGACGGCAATGATGCTCGGCATCAGCCAGCGCGTCATGTGTATCGCCACGCCCATTTGGGGAGCCGGAAAGCCATGGGCGATGACCGGCACGAACCACGGTGCGAAGACGTACCCGAGGACCGCGCAAGCGGCCAGGACGATGAAGAGCCCGTTTATCACGGTGTTGGCGAGGCTCCAGGCCTCTTTTTCATGGCCGTGAGTCAGGTACTCGGAAAAAGTTGGGACCAGCGCGCTAATAAGCGCTCCGTTGAAGACTCCGAAGAGAATCGTGGGAACTACCGCAGCAGCCAAAAAAGTATCCATCTGCCATTGCGTACCGTAATATCTGGCGCTCACGACCTCCCGGCCAAACCCAAGGACGGTGGAACCGAGGGTCGCCGCCATGATAAAAAGCGTCGAGCCTGCAAGCGCGACGCGAGTTGGTGCGACGGGATAAACGACATGAAGACGTGGCTTAATGCGCGCCGTCCTTCCGGATCACAGCCGGAATCGTCTTCAGCAATATCGCCAGATCCGACCAAGGCGACCAGTTGTTGATATAGCGGTTATCGAGTTGCATCCACTCCTCAAAGGATACGTTTGAACGCCCGTTGATCTGCCACAGGCATGTGATACCCTGGGGCACGCTCAGCCGGCGTTCTGCCGCCGCTGAATAATGTTCCACTTCGGAAGGCAGCGGAGGACGCGGGCCAACCAGTGACATGTCACCGATTACGACATTAAGAAGATTCGGCAGTTCGTCAATGCTTGTCCGCCGCAGAAATGCACCGATCGGATGCAGACGCGGATCGTTACGGATCTTAAAAACCGGCCCTTCAACTTCATTAAGATGTAGAATCTCGTCACGCATCGCATGAGCACCGCGCACCATCGTACGCAACTTGAACATGCGGAAACACTTACCGTTCTTGCCGACGCGCTGCTGCGCATAAAATGGCGAACCGCGATCCACCAGCATGATCGCAATCGCCGCGAGCGCGATAACTGGCAGTGCCAAAAGCATGAGCAGGGAGCCAAGCACGATATCGGTCGCGCGTTTGGCAGCCCACCACCATTGCGGCACGGCCCGGCTGCCACGTCCCTCAACGTCCTGCGGGCTTCGCGGGATGACGGCGTGAGTCGCGACTTCGTCGCGTATCACTTGCACAACGCCCGCTCCAGTGAGGCCGCCACCGTCTTGCCCACCAGATCCAATCCGTCGACAACACCCATATTCGCCCCGGCCTCCGGTCCCAAATGAACAAAGGGCACGTACTCGCGCGTGTGGTCGCTGCCCGGCGCGGTCGGATCGCAGCCGTGGTCAGCGGTGAATATCACTTCGTCACTAGGTTTCAAATACGACTCCAAGCGCGGGACCAGAGCGTCGAGCGCTTCCAGTGCTTCACCATACCCGCGAACGTTGCGCCGATGTCCGTACTTCGAATCAAAGTCATTAAGGTTGACAAAGATAAATCCTTGATCGACCCTTTCCAGGAGATCGAAGGCCTTTTCCATCGCGTCCCGGTTATCGGTCACCCGTACCGACGAAGTAATGCCGTGGCCGCAGTAGATGTCGCATATCTTACCCACTGCGTGGACCGGGATGCCCTCCCCGGCCAACCGGTCGAGGAGGCTGGGGGGAGGCTCGATCGCATAGTCGCGGCGGTTGGGGGTCCGTACGAATGCTCCAGGGGACCCCGTAAACGGCCTTGCAATCACGCGGTTCACCCCGTGCGGGGGCACGAGCATCGCGCGCACCCGCTCGCACCATTCATAGAGTATCGGCAGGGGAACGACGTCCTCGTGGGCCGCGACCTGGAAAACCGAGTCGGCCGAGGTATAGAGGATGGGCTGCCCCGTCCTCATGTGTTCCGGACCGAGCTCTTCGATGATCTCGGTGCCCGAGGCGGTCTTATTGCCGAGCGGGGCCTTGCCTGCGATAGCCGTAAACTCGGCTACAACATCCGCCGGAAATCCGTTCGGATAGGTTGGAAACGGCGTCTCGGTCACGATGCCGGCCATTTCCCAATGGCCGGTAATCGTATCTTTGCCCTTACTTTTCTCCCGAAGACGCGCCACGCGCGCGCGGGGATCGCTCACGGCCGGCACCCCCCGGATCGGAGTTAAGCAGCCCAGCCCCAGCCTCGCGAAATTGGGTAGACTAAGACCTCCGAGTCGTTCGGCTACGTTACCTATGGTATTAGCGCCGGGCGCATCTCCATACGTGGAGGCATCGTCCAGCGCGCCAACTCCACCAGAATCGATGACGAATGCGGCAAAACGCGACATGAAGAACCTCGCCCTTCGAAAAGGCCGGGGATGTGGCCTCCAGGAAAACGCGACAGTGCGTCTTTTCCTCGTTCGCAAATCTCTTGCAATCGCGTGTCTCGTCGCACTCCTGGGTGGAACTCTGCCGCCGCCGGCGGGCGCACAGCCGGTCTCATACGTTAACGCGAACTTGATCGGCGCTAATTTCGAGAACGCTAGTCTTCAAAATCTCAACTTTCAAAACGCCAATCTGCAGCGCGCCGATCTGCAAGGCGCCGATCTGCGCGGCGCGAATCTGCGCGGCGCAAATTTGCGCGGCGCCAATTTGGAAAGCGCAAGCTTGCAGGGCGCTAATTTTCGAGGAGCTACGCTTTCCAGCGCGAGCCTGCAGCAAGCGAATTCACAAGGCACCATCTTTCAGGACGCGGACTTACGGGGCGCGAATCTGCAAAGCGCGCTCCTTTATGGCGCGGATCTGCGCGGCGCGAATCTGCACAAGGCTGATCTATTCGGCGCTAACCTGCAAACGGCAAATTTGCAAAACGCAAAACTCGTTGACGCAAATCTTGCGGGCACGGACCTTACCGGAGCCAATATGCAGGGCGTCCAACGGGTCGCAGTATTAATCCCGCCTCCCGTAAAGCACCCTGTCGCAAAAAAGGTCATCGCTCAAGCACCCGTCACAAAGAACGTGATCGCTAAGGCAACTTCGAGCCCCGCGCCTGCGCCGACACCCGTAGCATCACCGGCCGTGTTGGCGGTGCGCTCTGCACCTGCGCCCACACCTTCAACAACCCCTCGACCTGGCACGACGCTGCTTCGTCTGAACGCCAATCGCGTTCAGTTCTTTTACGACCGGTTTCTGGTGGAAGCCGACGGAAACGTACGAATTCGCACGTCAAACGGAATGACGATGTCCGGCGACACGTTCTCGATGGATTTAAAATTGAACCGGTTCTTGCTCGCCGGCCACGTGCACATGGCCGATGCTGCGGGTGCGCAAGATGGCGCCGCGCTCGCCGACTTTCTGGAATTCGATCGAATTTATTTCGTCCCGCTCACGCGCGAATCGCAATCGGCGACCGGGATTCCGGACCGCTGGACCTTCGTCAACGGCGATTTTGCCAACCCGGCCAAGGGGCGCGACATGCCGGGCGATACGTTTTACTTTCCCGACCTGGGCGACGCAAAGCCGTACCTCGTTACGACGTCGGCCGTTATCGCCGCGAAATCGTTTGTGCGCTTCCCGGGCGGCCGCTTTGACGTAGGAGCCGGCGCTGGGCTTTATGTTCCGGTCCCTTCGTATTACGTAAACTTCTCAGCGGATCAGCATCTGGGCGACAACTCTCTGGCCGGCGCCAACTATGACGCGACGTGGGAATTTGCGGGGAGCGCGAACGCAATCAGCGCGCTCCATTTCCGTTACGACACGGTCAACAAGACCTATATGTCTTTCGAGCAGCACCTGAGCGGCAAGAAAGCGTACGCGGTTTTCTCGGTTAATCCGCTGACGCGGCCATCAAAGTTTTGGGCGCTCCTGTTGTCCGACCGGCCGTCCGCCCGGACGCAGATACGGACTTTTACGCAGTTACATACCTTTCAATTTGGGCTACGTTCACCGCTGGAATCGCAACAGGTGACGACCGTTCAGGCTACGCAAGCGCTCAGCGGATCGTTCTTGCAGGCGAATTACCAATTCGAGAACTTCTCATTGCTTCCGCTCGGATGCTATCAGAACCATTGCACGGTCCCTAACCATCCTTCGAGCCTCATGATCGCCGGCCAAACCTTCGATCACCCAATAACGCCGTTCTTCCACGGTGACACGCGACTGTGGGCGCACATCACCTATGGCTTCGGTTTTCAGCATGACAGCCTCGGCCTGCAGACGCTGGGCGGAGTTAATTACACGACGATCTGGCAGCACCAGCTCGGCTTTCAAATTTACATGCCTGATTTTAAGATCGGACCCGATCTGAACGTGGCGACGAAGTATTACGCGATCAACGCTTCTTTTGATAAGCAGCGTCAATGGAACTCTGCGCCGCACTACATAGACACGGCGCAAGCCAAAATAAGCGTGAGCAAAATCCTAGATGCACATTTTCTGACTTACCTGGACTACTCCGTGCAGAACGTCGGCGATTACTATGGGTCGTTGCAATCGACGATCTACCCCGGCTTCACCCCGGTAGTCAACGGCATTGCCTTCCCCGGATACGAAGCCTTTCACGGCGCGGCAACATTTCGTACGCTGAGCTTGGGCCTCAATTACAGTAACCGCGGCAATTTTACATTCAACCTGCTGGCGCGCCAGCACAAAGACTTTCCGGCGCCGATTCCCTTTTTCTTCCAGTTCGCGCAACCTGACGTGCTCGGAAATTCAACGGTGCAGAATTATCTGGGGCAGCCGCCGTACGACATCACGGCCGACGTGCGCATGCGGATAAATCCGCACATGTCAATCGATATCCAGCGCGCGTATTATTTTAACTATTCCAATCTACGGTGGAGCCCGCAGTTCGTGTTTCAGGTGATGCAGTGAACCGGACGGCCCAAATCATACTAAGCGCGCTGCTAGTGTTCAGTATCTTTTCCGCTAGCGTTTTCCAGGCATCCGCGCAGGCTGCGATAGTGACCGTCACGGCGCAGATCCTCGACTACGAAGCGGGGTACGTCTTCTTCACTTCCGGCGATGGATTTAAGGTGGCTCCGAACGTCAGCGTCGTCGACCTGAAATCAGGCGCGCCGGCAGGCCCGCCGCGGCCGCGTCAATACGGCCGCGTCACCTTCGATGCGACCGGAATCGTCACAAAAATTGAGCTGACGAACGCAAAGTTGCCGGCCGATGGCGACTACGGTGCAATTCGCAAATTCGTGATTGCTCTCTCAACGCCGGCCCCAAATCCTGATCTCGCGCCGCAACTGAATGGCTCGCGCTGCGCGAGTGTGAGACCCGGCAAATCCGTCACGCTCAATATTACCGTGCAAGTTCCTGCGACGACGCCGTTAACGGACAACGTCTACATGACCACAGACCAGAGCGGTTGGAACGCGCAAGCCTACCGGCTGGATCGGCGCGATACACTTCACTACCGAGTCCAACTCAAGTTGCTCTCCGGGACCGTGATGCATGTGCTCTTTGATCGCGGCTCGATGCAATCCGTTCAGCTGGCAAGAAACGGAATAGAGCAAGAGCCCTATCCCATCTGCATCGGCGACGAGGACGCGCAGACGTTCACGCAGACGGTGTTCAACTGGGCGGATCAACAAGCGGGCGCATCAATCCCGATCCCGCAAACGATGCCGACGCCATACAACCCGGCGCCGTTCCCGAATCTTCCGCCCCGGCCGACGCCCGCACCTTAGCGCAGCGAAAGCGTGATATCGCGCGAGACGTAGACGTTAACGGTGTTCATCGCGACGATCTGCGCCGGGTAGTCGCGTAAGAAACGCCGTGGAATATTGGGCAGCTTGTAGGTCAGCTCCCAAATGCCAAAATCAACGCGCGTGAAGCGAACCACTTTCCCAATAACCCGCAACTCGACGGCCGGTACGTTGGTGGACGTGATCACTTTTGCTGAAAACAGATCACCGCTATGAAAGATTCGCTGGTTAATGCTAATCGCCAGAATCTGCGGCGGAGCAGCTGGCGGCAATACGAGCGGCGTGGGCATCGGCGACGGTGACGTGATCGGCGAGGCCGTCGGCGTCATGCTGGCTGACGGAGACGGTGATGCTGAAGGGAGCGGCGCCGGCGGAGTGCTTTGCGCAAAAGCAGCCAAGGGAACGCTCGCAAAGAGCAGCGCGAAAACCATTCGTAACATCGTAGAACGCTAACGTACGGTGAGCGGAAAAGAGCTCGTTGCCGAGTCGCCGCGCGAGTTACGCGCGATAACCTGCACGCTGTATGTGCGGCGCAAGAACGGCGGCAGTTCGGGCACTTTATAGGCCAGCACAAACTCTCCGACGCCGACCTTTGTTAAGCCGGCGGAATAGCCGGCGATGCGAGCTTCTACGCTCGCGACATTTGAAGACGTTTTCACCGTGCCCGTAATGGTTTGGCCGTCCACAGCGACCGGAGAACTCAGCGCGACCCCGATGATTGCAGGCGGATCGTTCGGCGACGACATGAGCACAGTCGCTGAAGGCATGGGCAACGCGGCTGCTCCGCTGCCCGGCCTCTGCGAGACGGTCGCGCTGGTCGCGGCGCGGGGCGGCGTAACGATAGTGACTGGAATAGGCGACGCCACCGCAACCGGTGCAAATGCCCCAAAGCGCGCCCAGATATCGCGTCCGTACCAGCCGGCTGCGGCGCCACACGCGAAGGTCAGTAGGACGATTACGGCTCTTCCCATTGCGTATCTCTTCCCCGTCCGTCGCTGGAGGCCATACAATCGAGGGGTGGCGAACGGCTCGACGATGGCTGCCAACGTAGCGCCCGTCACTTTGAGCGTCGTCGTACCTCTTTATAACGAAGACGCGAACGTCGCCCCGCTCGTCGAGCGCGTGACCGGCATTCTCGATGCGCTGCCCGACCGGCCGAACTACGAACTCATCCTCGTGAACGACGGAAGCAGCGATTCAACCGCCCAATGCATTCGCGAAGAGCTGCGCCGGCGGCCGCATGTCGTCTTTGTCAATCTTTCGCGGAACTTCGGACATCAGCTTGCGGCCACTGCCGGACTCGACGTCTCCCGCGGCGAGGCCGTCGTCTTAATGGATGGCGACCTGCAAGATCCGCCCGAATTGATTCCGGAGTTCGTCGAACGATGGCGTGCCGGTTACGACGTCGTCTATGCGGTGCGGCGCACCCGCAAAGGCGAGAGTGCGTTCAAACTCGCCACCGCGCGCGCGTTTTACCGGATCATCCGGCGCCTGACCAACGTGTCGATTCCGATGGACACCGGCGACTTTCGCCTGATGAGCCGCAGGGTCGTGGAAGTGTTGAAACGATCGCGCGAACGCCACCGCTTTTTGCGCGGCATGGTCAGCTGGGCCGGCTTCGCGCAGACGCCGGTCGAGTACGATCGCGACGAGCGCCGTTATGGCGCCAGTAAGTATCCGATCTCAAAGATGCTGAAATTTGCGATCGACGGCGTCACGTCGTTCTCCGACGTGCCGCTGCGTTTCGCAACCTATTTGGGCTTTACCGTGAGTACGGCATCGTTCATTTACGCGCTGACGATCATCTTTTTCAAAGCCTTCCGGCTCGGCACGCCGGAATATGCGCGCGGCTGGGCCTCGACGATGGTCGTGATTTTATTCTTGGGCGGTGTTCAGTTGATCGGCATCGGCATTTTGGGCGAATACATCGGACGCATCTACGATGAGGTCAAGGCCCGCCCGCTGTATTTGATCTCAGATATCGAGCGCTCGTAAGTTAATTCACTACATCGTAAATTAGGGGCGGCGGTTCAACCGGATCGGCTCCGATTTTAAATGACGCTTCGAGATTGCGAACATGCTCTTTATCCCGTCCGTACACGCGCGCAAGCGGCTGGCCGGC
This sequence comes from Vulcanimicrobiota bacterium, assembly GCA_013036105.1. Taxonomy (GTDB): domain Bacteria; phylum Vulcanimicrobiota; class Vulcanimicrobiia; order Vulcanimicrobiales; family Vulcanimicrobiaceae; genus Rubrimentiphilum. The sequence goes on along the minus strand of JAAXCX010000001.1, from coordinate 24,364 downwards.
CTCGACGAAGTCGCCAATCTGTGCGTTGACGAATAAACCGCCGAGCTTGTCGTGTTGCGAGAGGCGGCGGCCCACATTTCCCAAGTGCACGACATCGATTGAGTGCACGTACCCGGCGTGAGAAGCTTTGACGGTCAGCGGTTTGTCATCAAGTTCCATTCCCTCGAGCGCGCCGCGCGAGGCTCCTTGCGCCTCGACCATCTCGACGAGCTTCGCATAGCCGGTTCCGTCGGCTAACGCTTGAGCGGCGCGCTCCTCGCCATCGGCGATCTCCGATGCATCTAACAGCGCGGCCACGATTTTTAGGATCAGCTGAACCCCGCGACTGCGCTCGGGCTCCGCCCCTTGTCTTGAGCGCAAAATGTCGCGCGCTTCCACCATTTCTATGCCGGTGCCGACGGTGCGCCCAAGCGGCTGATGCATGTCGCTCACAAACGCGATCGCTTTGCGGCCGAAACCCTTGGATATCTCAACCAGCCAGCGTGCGAGCTCTCGAGCTTGATCCGGCGCAGGCGTAAATGACGCCGGTCCAGTCTTTACGTCGTACACGATCGCGTGTGCGCCGCACGCAATTTTTTTGGAAACGATCGAAGCGGCGATCAGCCCCATCGCGGGAACCGTTCCGGTGCGATCGCGCAGGTTGTAGATGCGCTTGTCGGCCGGAACGAGCGCCTGCGTCTGGGCTGCGATCGCGCAGCCGATCGATTCGACTTGACGGAGGAACGTGTCGAGCGACAGCGCCGCGTTAAATCCCGGCACCGCCTCGAGTTTGTCGATCGTGCCGCCGGTATGTCCGAGCGCGCGTCCGGAGAGTTTTGCGACACGCGCCCCGCATGCAGCGGCCAGTGGAACCGCAACCAGCGAAACGATATCGGCGACGCCTCCGCTGGAATGCTTATCGACGATAATACCTTTGCTGCGATCGAACGTCACCGTTTCGCCGCTGCGCACCATGGCGTCGGTCAGCGCGTGCGCTTCTTCGAAGGTCATGCCGCGCCACACGCAAGCCATAAATAGCGCCGCCGTCTGCGCTTCGTCGATGCGGCCTTCCATGAAACCGTCGATGATGCCGTCCCAATCGGTGGCCGAAAGGGCATGACCGTCGCGCTTTCGTTCGATGCAATGTCGCATCGCGGTTTCGTCCATAGCGACGGATTTCGCGTAAGCCCCAACGAAGCCCGCCGAAGTGACCACGTATCCTCCGCCGGACGCACTTTCCGTCATCGCGTACGTCGCGTTTTTTGCCGCTGCCGCTGTTATCGCAATACGGCGCCCCGCGTATGCGGTCGCACTACTCATTGTCGTGCAGCCGTTTGCAATTTACGGGGATATCTGGATCACGACGGTGACGCTTCCAAAGGCGACGCTCCTTGGCGTTCTGCTCGGGCTCGCGACGCATCGCGGATGGTTTGCGCCTTTTGCCGCACGTGCGCCGCGTGCCATTCTGTTCGCCGGAGTTCTGGTGCTCGCGGCCACGGTTCTAAGCGTCGCGGCCGCCGCACATCATGCGCCGGTATTGCGCGAATCGCTCAAGGCGGTTGAGTACGTCCTGCTCTTCATGGCGATCGTGTGCGCCTATCGGCTCGAGCCCGATGCGTTGCTCGTTCGCAACGCCTGCGTAGCCGTGATCATTCTTGTTTCGCTCCTGGCACTCTCGCAAGAGTTCTTTGGGGCTGCGTCGGTCTTGCGCATCAACGGCCACGAAATGTTTCGCGTGGCGGGACCCATCGAAGGTCCCAATCAACTCGCCGGATATTTTGACGTTGCGATCCCGCTGATTTTTGCGCTCGCTCTGGAATCACCGTCGCTCGTCATTCATTCTGCGCTGTTTCTCATCGTGCTGGCCGACGTGCTGACATTTTCGCGCGGCGGCGCGCTGGGTGCGACGGCAGGCGTCCTGGTCGTCGCATTGACGCTGCGCCATCACATCGCCCGGCCCTTGGCATACATGGCTGCCGGCCTGGCAGCGGGCATCGGTGCGGTCGGTTTTCTTGCTCACTCATTTGTGTTTTTCCGGCTCTATGATTTCAGCGACTCGTCGTATGCCGGCGGAGTCGGGACTCGGTCGAAGCTTTGGCGCGCGGCGTTTGCATTATGGCGTCAGCATCCCATCCTTGGCGTGGGCGCCGGAAACTTTGAACTGGAGATTCCGCTCACCGGTTTGCGCGGCGTGCGCACGCACGCGAACAGTTTGTATTTGCAGTCGCTCGTCGAAGGCGGCCTTCCGCTGTTCGCCGCCACGTTGTGGCTCACATATACGTCGATTGCAACGTTTATGCGCGATCGTTTTCGTTCGCCGTTTATCTTAGGCGCGTTCGCCGGCAGTATTGCGATCAGCTTGCACCAAGTCGTTGATCTCCTGGTCTTCTATCCCAAAGTCGGCGGCTGGTGGTGGATCGTCCTCGGACTTGGAGCGGCGCAACTCGCTGCGGCGCCGGCTCGCGAGCGCGAACCGGCATGCGTTTAGCTCTTCTTGTTCCGGTAGGATTTGCGGCCGGCGCCATTGCGTGCCGGCTGCTGCTTGTGCACGCGCCCCGGGCGTTTGGCGTAGACCTCGCCCAACCGCTCGTTGTGGTGACGTACTGGGGGAACTTCGGCGCGCTCATGTTTCTCGCGCTGTTCGCTGCGATCGCGATCGCGAGCATCGGATACATTGCGTGCCTAACACCCCCTCGACTTGCGTCCAAACCGGAGGCTCCCTTCGACTCGCTTCGCTCGCTCAGGACTCCGGCAGGTCATTCGACTACGCTCATGATGACAACGCGCCCCACGATGACTTATTGTGCGCTGGCATGCGCAGCAGCGCTCTTTTTTCCGGTGGTATTTTCGAGCGACGTCTACGCCTATGCCGGATATGGATTGATGGCACTGCACGGCCTCAATCCCTATGCGCACGCGGCCATTGCGGTGCGCGATCCACTGATCGATGCGGTTCTGTGGCAGTGGGGAAACCCGCCGCCGGCGTGCGTGTACGGGCCGGCATTCGTCAGCTTTGCGCGAACGATCGTTGCGATCTTTGTTGGATTCGGCCCGGCCGCACCGTTGTGGGCGCTCCGGGTGGGCGCATGCGCAGCGCTGGTTCTGTGTGCACCGCTGGCGTTTGCCGCTTTTCCCGCATCGACGCGCGCCGCCGCCGCTCTCGGCATCGCTCTCAATCCCGTGGCGATCTGGAGTGCAGCCGAAGGACATAACGACACGTTGCTGATCGCGATTGTCCTGGCGGGGTTCGCGCTGCTCGCGCGCGGGCGTCCATTTGTCGGAGCCGCGGTCGTCGCGTTGTCGGGGCTGGTGAAAGCGCCCGGATTGCTCGCTGCTGCCGCTGCGCCGCTGATGTACGCGTCATCGTCTTCACGCTCGCGAGTATGGTTGGGGACAGCGTTGGGACTAGCCGCCACCGCAGCGGTTGCGTGGCCGGCGTTTGAGCAACTCTCACGCGACACGGGGCATGGCGGGTATTTTCCGCAATTCTCGTTACAATACGCGCTCAATCTCTTCTTAGGAACCCCCGTCACGCTTGCCGTCACAAGCGCCGGCGCGGCGGTGTGCGCGGCTGCCGGCGTTATCATGCTGCGCAAGAAAGAACTTCAGGGCGCGCCTCTTCTCGCGTTGGCGCTATGGATCGCCATCCCCAATCCTTATCCATGGTATGCGCTGTGGATTCTGCCGATCGCGTTTGTGGCATGGGAGACTCCGGCAGCTTGGACGATCGTGGCGCTAACGCTGTGCGTTGCCGCGCGCTATTTTCCTGACGCTACGACCGACGTGCCGCGCGCTTTCAGCTTGGCGATCGTTTGCAGCGAGTTCGCCATCCCGCTGATTCTTTGGGTTGTCCTACAGCGCGGAGGGCGATGGAAGCGTATGCAACGGAACCCATCTGCCCTTTAGATCGTCCGGCGTAATCGGGGGGGCGTGCTTGAAATAATAAAACGCTGAATCCGGTCCGACGTAGACGGTGTCGCCCGGTGATAGCGGCGCCTGCACATCCGGCGGAGCCGTGCCATAGTACACGGTATCGCCCGACGACGGATCCTTTTGCTGCTTCCATGCGAAGCCCGGCGGAAGGATCGCGTACGACCAGGAGCCGGTCACAAAATTCTGTCCGGCCCCTTCCGGTGAAGCTTTCGCAGCCGCGCGCAGCGACTCGATCGCTTGAACGAAGACGCCGGCGCCGCCCCGAAAATTCGGCGCCCCCGACGGTTTGTTCGCAAGCGTGTACCACTCAAAGAAATCCCCGTTATCGATGACCTGATCGAGCAGCGGCTGCATTTCGTCGTACGCTTCTCGCAGTTTTCCGTGTAAGGCGAGTTGCCGCACCATTCTGCCGGCAAACCACGGCCACATGCCGCCGTTTTGGTAGCAAAACTCACACAGAAGCGGGTGCTGAAATAATCCCAACGGGTAGGGCGGAGAGATACTGCCGGAGATACTGAAGGCGCCGGAGGCGCGCTGAGCCGCGAGCATCTGCGCGTTGGCTTGCGCGATCTCCGGCTCGGAAAGCAACCCCGCCTCAATGGCGACTGCCGTTCCTCCCTCATAGAGAATGGCATTCTCGTCAAAACTTGGCGGAAAGGGCGAAGACGTGAGATACACGTGCGGCTTGAACTTCTGTCGCTTCTCATCCCACAGATATCGCCGGACGTTGGCGCCGATCGAGTCTCTGAGATCCAGCAACCCCTGACGGCGCACGTCGCCCCGGCTCAACAAGCTCGCGAAGTCATCAAGTGCTATGATGTACATCGCGTTGGCGTATATCGAGATCGCTACGTGCGACTGTGCGTCCAGCGCAGCGCCCGGAACATCTTCGGCCTGAACGTCTCCCCAGTCGATGGTTGTACCCGCCGTAACCAGCCCGAAGTGCGCGTCGAGTTTCTCGCGCCGGATAAATTCAAGCGCGGACTCCAGTCGATCGGAGACCGCCATACCGCCGATCTTTTTATTCAGGAATGCTCGATCGCCGCTGCAGGCAATATACTTGTAAACGGCCTGCACCAACGAACTCTCTTGGTCGGATTCGACCGTGCCCTTCGGATCGACGACGCCATCGAGCAGCGTTTTCTTTTGCTGTTGAGGTTTGGTCTCTTCGTAAGCGTCGCCGATTCCACCATCGGGTGTTTGAAGAAACAAAAATGGGACGAGATGAGCTTTGATGTCGCGCGCCGGAAGCACTTCGCAGCTCGCCGGCAAGAATGTATTGTAATCGCGAATGAACACGGGCGAATAGATACCTGCCCCCGCGGAAAAGCCGCTCCGTAGGAGGGCCTTCGCTTTAGCTTCGACCACATCCAACCGCGAATCACTCAGAATAGCTTGCGGTAAAGTCAACGCCAGCATGACAAAAACTCGTATGCCGGTCGTCACGGACAATACACGCCCGCGTTTGGGCCTCCCGGGAAACCATACGCCGGCCCCTGGCCCTGCGCTCTCCCGTTTTCGGTGACGTTGTCGTAGATACGAATCTGGCGTGCGTATTCCGTATTCGCGTCGCGCACAACTTGCGCCACGGCCTTTTGTAACCGCGCCTGGGCCTGCGTTTGCGATGATCCAATCGCGCGAAGCGACGATCTTTGCGCGAGGCCCTGCGCGATCGCATAATATCCGGCGACGTGCGCGCGCAAACCGGCGTCGTTCGAGGGTACCGCGCCTTTGACCGTACGAACCGATAGCGCTAGGTCTGCGCTCGCGCTAAACGCACTCGAAGCGCCGGTGACGCGTACGTGTGAAACCGCCGGTTCCAACTGCAACTGCGGCCGAAACGTGCACGCCGTAGAAGCTGCGGTCATGACGAGCATGAAAAACACGAGGCGCCACTCATTCGAGCGGCGCCCGTGGACTTACTGTATTGGAGTTACGCTTTGATCGTAATTCGCTTGGGCTGAGCTTTCGGATGGAGCGTCAGCGTCAGCATCAGCATGCCATCTTCCACTTTGGCGTCGATTCTTTCGGAATCGACATCGTCGGGAACGACCAAGCTGCGCGTGAACGAACGCTTCTCGTTTTTGGCCTGAACCGTCAGGACGCCGTCTTCCAGTGTCGCCTCGATTTGGTCGGGCCGGAAACCGGCCACCGGAATTTCGACGTCGTAGCCCGTCTCGGTGCGCGACACTTCCATTCCGGATAAAGGGCTCATGGAGAACAGGTTGCGGAAGGGGTCACCCCACAGGTCTCCCAGCGGCCGGGCAAGCAGGTTGCTGCCGTTGGCGCCATTGCGATCGCGGCTAAGAAGATTGCTCATAACTACCTCCTCAACACTAATTTAGCACTCTCAGTCAAGGACTGCTAAGGGTAGAAACCAACGGGGAAAAACCGGGGTTGCAGCGGGAGTTGTTGGGAACCGCGCCTGCCAAGACGACGGCCCCCGGGGAAACGCTCGCGGGGAGGCTGCTCCATGCCCTGCAGAGCGCCAAGCCCGTCGCTGGGCTCGTCGAGCGCCTGCGTCAAGGGCGCGGCTTCTACGCACTGCACGAGACGATCCCGGCGGCCCGGCCGGCGCTCCTGGCAGCCCTCTACCGAGCGATCGGCGGCCAACTCTTTGTCGTCATGCCGACCGCCGACGCCGCCGAGCGCGCCTTCACCGACCTGCTCTATTTTCTGGAGGAAGACGAAGCCCGCAGCGTCTCGCTGTTGCGTTCGCGCGATGAAGCCGTCGGCGTTCTGGAAAGCCCGTCGGAGCACTCCGCGCGCATGGCGATGCTGGCCGAACTGGCCGATGGCAAGCCCGGAATACTTCTCGCACCGCTGGGTGCGCTTCGTCAGTACATCGTGCCGCGCGCGCTCTTTATGGAATCCCGCTTCACGCTGAGCGTGGGCGGCGACGCGGGCTGGGATCGTACGCTCGGCGCGCTGTACCGCTTGGGTTACCGGCGCAGCGACGTCGTGAGCGCCGCCGGCGAATACGCCGTGCGCGGCGGAATCGTCGATGTGTTTCCGCCGACCGCCGATCGTCCGGCGCGCGTTGAGTTTTTCGGCGACACGGTCGAGACCATCCGGCCGTTCGAATTGGAATCGCAGCGCAGCGAAGGCACGCTGAGCGAGATCGAGATCGTTCCGTGGAGTGAAATCCCGCGCGACGAAGCGTTGCGCGCGCGCGTGCTCGAGCGGATAGACGCGCCCGACAATGTCGCGCGTGCCGTTCGTTCGCATCTCGAGTCAGGTGCGGAAATACCGCCGGCGTGGCTGTCGCTGGCGTTCGACGAGCGTGAAACCGTGCTCGATTATCTTTCCGCGCACGCGACGCTGGTGCTCGACGAACCGGGCATGCTCGCGACGCTCGAGCGCGCGCTCGACGAAGAACGCTTGCGCGAGCAAAGCGTCTTGCTCGAAGCGCTCGCATCCGATCAGCTTTCGGTGCGCTCGGCTGACGTACAGGAATCGCTGCTCGGCGAAGTGATTGCACCGTATCCACGGCTGCGCGATCTCTCCGGTTGGTTTGCGCGAATGGCGGGGATGGCGTTTCCCGGAGCGATCGAAAGCGCGCAGTCCCTGGAGTGGCTGCCACACGTCGTCCAGTCGTTCGTGCTCGAAACGCGCCCGGCCGAGCATTTCAACCGCCAGATCACAATGTTCACCGAATCGCTGCGCGATTGGACGCAAGCCGGCGAAACGATCGCGCTCGTCACGACCGGCGCCGCGCGCACGGCGGACATCGTACACGCGGCTGGTTTGGGCGTGGGGCCCCTCGATATGCGCCCCTCCGGGGCGCTACTCGGGGTGGTTCGACAAGCTCACCATGACACCAAAAGCCATCCCGCCATATTTGTGGATCACGGATCGATCGAGAGCGGATTCGTCGTTCCGGAGTTGCGTTTGCGCGTGCTCGGCGATCGTGAGATCTACGGGCAGCCGCCCAAGCGCGTCAAGATCCGCGCGGTCAAGGAAGGCGTGCCCGTCACGCTCGCCGATCTGCGCGTGGGAGATTATGTCGTGCATAACGTGCACGGGATCGGCCAATACCTGGGATTGCGGACCGAAACGATTCTGGGCGCGACGCAAGACTATTTGGATCTCGCTTATGCCGGCACCGATCGCATGCTCGTGCCGGTCACGCAGATGCACCAGATCGCCAAATACAGTGCGGCTGAAGGCGCGACGCCGCGGCTCTCGCGCATGGGAGGCGCCGATTGGGCGCGCACCAAGTCGCGAGTTTCGGAGTCTCTGGGGAAAATCGCCGATGGTTTGGTCGAGTTGTACGCCGAGCGCGAGATGGCGCGCGGACATGCCTTTGCACCGGACACGCCGTGGCAAGCAGAACTCGAAGAAGCCTTTCCCTATGAAGAAACTCCCGATCAGCGCAAGGCGATCGACGAATCGAAAGCCGACATGGAAAGCGCGCGCCCGATGGACCGGTTGGTCTGCGGCGACGTCGGTTATGGAAAAACCGAAGTCGCAATCCGTGCGGCGTTTAAAGCCATCGCGGACAAGAAACAAGTCGCGCTGCTGGTCCCGACCACCCTGCTGGCCGCACAGCACTACCGGACGTTCGCAAGCCGCTTCGCGGGATTTCCGATCCGCATCGAAGAGCTCTCGCGCTTTAAGAGCAAGAAGGCGCAGCTCGAGATCTTGCGCGAGTTGGCGCAAGGGCGCGTTGACCTCGTCATCGGAACGCACCGCCTGCTGCAAAAAGACGTTGTCTTCGCCGATCTCGGGCTGATCATCGTTGACGAAGAGCAGCGCTTCGGCGTTATGCAAAAAGAGCGCCTCAAGCACTTGCGCGCGAGCGTCGACGTGATGACGCTCTCGGCTACGCCGATTCCGCGCACGCTGCACATGTCACTCATGGGCGTGCGCGATCTCTCACTCATTCAAACCGCGCCCAAGAACCGCATGTCGATCAAAACCGTCGTCGTGCCGGCGAGCGACGCCGTAGTACAGCGCGCGATCACGGCCGAACTGGACCGCGGCGGACAGATTTACTATCTGCACAACCGGATCGAGTCGATCTATGCCGTTAAGAACGCATTGGAGCGCTTGGTTCCGCGCGCGCGCATCGCCGTCGGACACGGACAAATGACCGAGGCCGAAATCGAGCCGGTCATGCAAGCGTTTATCGAAGGCGACATCGACGTGCTCGTCGCGACGACGATCATCGAAAACGGCATCGACATCCCCAACGTCAATACGATCGTCGTCAATGACGCCGACAAGTTCGGCCTGGCGCAGCTCTACCAACTGCGCGGGCGCGTCGGACGGTCGAACCATCAGGCGTACGCGTATTTGCTCTATCAAGCGGATAAGTCGCTTTCACAAGAAGCCAAGGCCCGCCTCGAGGCGATTCGCGAATTCGCGCATTTGGGCAGCGGCTTGCAGATCGCGATGCGCGATCTCGAAATTCGCGGCGCCGGCAATTTGCTGGGCGCAGCGCAGTCGGGCTTCATCGCGTCGGTGGGCTTCGATACGTACTGCCAGCTGCTGGCCGAAGCGATCGCCGAACGCAAAGGACAGCAAAGCGCACTCGAAGAGCAGCGCGAAGCCGTTATCGACGTCAAGATCGACGCCTACATTCCCAACGACTACGTGCCGCAAGTTTCGCAAAAGATTGCGATCTATCAGCAGCTCGCGCGATCGCGCACGCAGGCACAAGTCGAAGAGGTTGCCGCCGGCGTACGCGATCGGTTCGGCCCGTTTCCCAAACCGCTGGAAAATCTCGTCGAGCTCACGAAGTTGCGCGCGATCGCGCTGCAAAAACACGTGACGCGCGTCATCGTTGACGAGAAGCGCCTGACGCTGGGCGTCGGTTCCAGCTTCGCGCTGGCGCCCAGCGCGATCGCGCGCTTCGGACAACTGACCGGAAACCGGTATCGCTTCGGCGACGGAAAAGTGCTCGTGGAACTGCCCGCGCTGCGCGGCGGCGCGTCGCCCGAAACGATATGGATGCCGCTGCTGCGCGACCTGTTAGAGGCGATTTAGGGCCCGGCGCGAATCGGGCGGCGGTGATAAAACGTACAGGATTCGCCGCGCTGTTGCTCGCGGCCACACTTACCGCATGCGGTTCCGGCGGCAGCACGATTTTAACCGTAAACGGTCAGGCGATCACTCGCGATCAGCTTGACACCAAACTCGAGAACAGTTCGACTCCCGTCACGGCACGCAACGTGCTGCAGTTGATGGTGACCGACGACCTGATCGACCAGTATGCGCAAAGCCATAAGATTACCGTCTCGCAAGCCGAGATCGACAAGATCGAAAATCAGTACAAAGCACAGTATCCCGCCAATCAGTGGGATCAGTTGCTCAAAGCTCGCGGCCTCTCCGAGCAGGACGTGCAAGACTTGATCCGCCGCCAGATCGTTCTCGACAAGGCGGTCGGCGCGAACGTGCACATTCCGCCGAGCCAAGTCGCCGCGTACTTCAAACTCAACCACGCGCAGCTCGATACGCCGGCACAGGCGCGCGCCCGCCACATCCTGGTTGCGGATCTTGCCACCGCACAGAAGGTCGAAGCCGATCTCAAGGCGGGCAAAGATTTTGCCGCCGAAGCAAAACAATACTCGATGGATCCCGGCAGCAAAGATAACGGCGGAGAACTCGGTCTGTTCCCGCGCGGCCGCATGGTGCCGACGTTTGACGCGTATGTGTTCAGCGGGCCGGTCGGAAAGATCAGCGCGCCGATCAAATCGCCTTTGGGCTACCATATCATTCAGATCGAGGCGCGCACACCCGCTGTGAAGGCGACGCTAGCCAATTCGACGGCCAAGATCACGCAGGCGCTCAAACAGCAGCAAGAGAGTCCGCTCATCCAGCAGTTCTTGCAGCAGCTGCAGCAAACCGCAAAGATCGACGTCAGCGATCAGCGCTTCGCAGGTCTGTTCCCGACGCCGCTTCCGGGCGCGGCCGCACCCGCTCCGGCGCCAGCGCAGACGAAGTAGCCGCCACGCGGGTTCGCATCGTCGGGCTCGGGCCGGGCGATCCGGGACTGCTCACGCTGGGAAGTCTGGACGCGCTGCGCGCGTCGCGGCGCGCCGCGCTCATGCTCGCGCCGGCCGAACTGATTGCTTACATCGAATCGCAAGGCGTCGAGCTTGTCAGCGATCTCGCCGCCGATCCCGCGCTCTTCGTGCGCGGCGCATCAGATGCGATCGAGAACGTGGTTAATGTCATCGTGAGCTCGTCGAAGGACCCCGAGCAGCGCACCAAGAGTGCGCAGGTCGAGGGGAGGGTGGCAATAGGAATACTCGGCAATCCCCTCTCGGACTTCCCCGGTTTGCCGCAATTCGTGCGCGCGCTCGAAAGCCGCGGCGTACAAACGGAGATCGTGCCCGGAGTTCCGCGCGACACACTTTCCGCAGCTATGGCGATGCCGCTCGTGCCGCTGCCGCCGGCCTCGACCCACCACACGTGGAACGACTTGATCGAAATCATGGCGCGCCTGCGGCGGTCGTGTCCGTGGGATCGCGAACAGACGCACCGCACGCTCGTGCCGTACCTGATCGAAGAAACCTACGAAGTCGTCGAGGCGATCGAGCAGAACGACGAAAAGGCGCTGAGCGAAGAGCTCGGCGACCTGCTGCTGCAGATCGTTTTCCACGCGCAGATCGGCAGCGAAACGGGGCGGTTCACGAGCGCCGACGTGATCGACGCGCTTTCAAACAAAATGATTCGCCGCCATCCGCACGTCTTCGGCGAAGCGGTGATCGAAGACGTTGATGCGCAGTGGAAAAATTGGGAGCGCCTGAAAGCCGAAGAGGCCACCGGGCGCAAACGGCGCAGCCGCCTTGACGGTATTCCGCGCCATCTTGGCGCGATGCAGCGCGGCCAGCGCATGCAAGAGAAGGCCGCGCGCGTGGGTTTCGACTGGCCGGCGGCGTCGCAAATTCTCGACAAGCTCGTCGAAGAGCTGCGCGAGCTGGCCGAAGCCCGGCGCGCCAAGCAGGACGATCCGCACGTGCGCGAAGAGCTCGGCGACGTCTTCTTCACGCTGGTCAATCTGTCGCGCGCGCTTGGCATCGACGCGGAGGCCGCGATGCGCGAAGCGAACGAGAAATTCTACAAGCGGTTCACCTTTATGGAAGCGCGCGCCGCCAAAGAAGGCAAGTCGCTCGCGGACATGACGCTGGACGAACTCGAGGAATTGTGGAAACTGGCAAAAGCGTAACGAGCATCATTCGCGTGCGCATGAGTTCGAGCGACGCACATTACGGTGGCGACTTGGTCGACGGAGCGCGCATGCTCGAACTCTTCGGCGACGTTGCGACGGAGCTGCTCATCCGTCTGGATGGCGACGAAGGTTTGTTCGCCGGTTACGACAGCGTCGAGTTTCTCGCGCCCGTGCGCGCGGGCGACTACATCGAAGCGTCGGGCCGCATCGACAGCACCGGCAATACGTCGCGTAAGATGTCGTTTGAAGCGCGCAAAGTGATCGCTGCCCGCCCGGATGTCGGACCGTCGGCCGCGGACGCGCTCGCGGAACCGATCGTCGTATGCCGCGCTTCCGGGACGTGCGTCACTCCGCGAAAGAAGAAACGAACTTAGTAAGCGGGTAGGCGCCGCTGCAGCTGTTCGACGGTCGTGCCAATGTGGCCGACCTGTATTTCGGTGTTCACAACTCGTGTCCCAACGTTTTCGAGGCGCGTGTCTACGTGCTCCAAACGCGTCTCGACGCCCTCAAGGCGTGTCTCGACGCCTTCCAGCCGTGTTTCAATGTGGCCGACTCGCCGATCCAAGGAGCCCACGTGAAACTCCAAGCCGCTGAGGCGGCCGTCAACAACCTCAAAACGCTTGTCGTGTTCAAGGAGCTTGGCATCTACGAGATCGAATCGTTTGTCAACCGTCGCAAATCGCTTGTCTAGTTGAACAGCTAGTCCGTCCTTGAAATCAATCAAGGCGTCCAAAAGCTCGCGGGTGGTCGGGTCTCTATCCATAAGCGCTATCAAGCACTACAAATGTTGCCGCAATGATTCCTTGCAGCGAACGTAATGTTTCCGAAACCTCCGCGCGCGGGTCCACTCCGCACATTTTTCGTCCATAGCATCAAATTTCCGGAATAGCCGCTCGAACCGCTCGAGAAACTCTTCCCGAAAAGCGAGTATCTCTTCCAAAATATCGCTCCAGGTGGGTTCTTCGGGCGAGACCCATACTCGACGGATCATATCAGCCGCTCGTGCGTCATGCGCTTCCAGAACAGCTCGTAATAGCCGAATTGTAAGAGCAACACGACGCAGTACGCGATCGGATAGCCCATCCAAATGCCGTCGATGCCGTACTTGTGCATCAGGATCCATGCCGCCGGCACTTCCACGGCCCAAATCGCGAAGATACCGTTGAACGTCGGCCAAAACACGGTGCCGCTGCTGCGCATGACGCCGCTCAGTACCGACGAGTTGCCAAAGAGCAGATAACTCCAAAGCGTGATCATCAGCAATGCGTGCGCGATATGCAGGGGACGCTCGGATGTGACGAACCACCCGAGAATATTCCACGCAAAGATGTAGCACAGCACGATAATGATGCCGCCGATGACGTAGTTCAAACCGACGCCCGAACGGATCACGCTATTGAGCTTGTCCTCACGTTTGGCGCCGATGCACTGCGCGCCGAAAATCGATGCGGCAATGCCGATGCTGATCGCGGGGAACTGCACGTAGCCCACGATTTGGTTGACCGCGCCGTATGCGGCGGTCGCGTCCGAGCCGAAGCGGTTCACGAAACTGATGACCGCGATCTCCGCCAGCGCGACCATAATGACTTGCAAACCGATCGGCACGCCCAGGCGCACGACGGTTTTCATGATTTTCCAATCGACGCGCATGTCGCGCATCATTTCGAAATCGAACGAGAGCGGATCTTTACGGCGCGCCAAAAGCACGAGCAACGCGACAAAGGCGATCGAGTTACTGATGTATCCCGCGATCGCCGCCGAGGATACGCCCAAGCGCGGGAAACCGCCCCAGCCCAAAATGAACGCCGGCGTAAGAACAGCCAGCAGGATCGCGCTGACGATCAGAAAGTAAAACGGCGTTTGCGAATCGCCGGTGCCGCGGATGAACGTCGTATACGCCAAGTACGGAAAGAGCATCGGGCACGAAAAGAAAATGAGCTGCGAATACACGGTCGCGTCGTGCAAGATGTCGGCCGGCGTTTGGATGAGCCGCAGCAGGTCGTTGCTCAGGAAAATCCCGATGATCGCGACGATAACGCCGAGGATGACGCTAATCGAAAGCGTCGTGCCTGCCACGCGTTTCATCGCGGGGACGTTGCCCGAGCCGAACGCCTGGCCGATCAGAATCGTGCTGCCGCTGGAGAGGCCGATCAAGAACGAGATCAGCAAGAAAATGATCGGGAAGATTCCGGAGACTGCCGCGAGCGCGCGCACGCCGATCAGCTGGCCCAGATAAATGCTGGCCACCGTTTGCGACGCCGACTGCAACACGTTGCTGAGCAGCAGCGGTACGAGGAAAATCAGGAAGAGCCGCCACATCGGCCGGCTTTCGTCGAAGATGTTGACCTGGCCGCGGCGCATGGCCGGGCGAGCTGCCGTCGCCATCGGCGCTCGGGTTGGCGAGCAGGGTGCTAATCTCTTTTTCCGGGAAATGGCTGCGGTGCGGCTCGATAAGTTCATGAAGATCTCGCGGCTCAGCAAGCGGCGCAGCGAGGCGCACGAAGCGCTCGTTCACGGTCGCATAACCAAAGACGGCAGGCCGCTCAAGCCCGGCTACGACGTGCGTCCCGGTGACGTTCTGGTCATCCACTACGCGACCAGGTACGTCACCGTGCGCATCCGCGAAGTGCCGCTGCGCATGACGCCCTCTGTCAAACCTGCCGCGCTCTACGATATCGTCGACGACCGGCCCGACGACGATGCGTAATCTTTCCGCCGACACGAAGGACGCGCTGGCGCGCAACCTGCCCGCGGAAACGCACTGCCGGCAGGCGTTGCTCGCAGGGCTCGTGCTCTACGGCACGCGATCGATCGGCAAGCGCACGTACTTCGTGACGCATCGCAACGCGGTGGCGCGGCTGTTAGTGAGGCTTTCCCCTCGAGACGCGCGCTTCGCGCGCTCCTCGGCCCTTCGGCCGGCGCGCTCTGGCGCGCTGCTCAGGATGACAAACGCGGCGCAGCGGATCGCGATTCCGGTCGATGCCGAACGCGCGCGTAAGCCTGTACGCAAGTGCGACCGCGTGATGGAAGCGCGGGCCGCGTTTTTAACGTGCGGTTCGGTCTCCGCCGGATCGCAAGGGTATCATTTGGAATTCGTCCCGCCGGATCGCGAGCGCGCCGAGCGGCTCGAATGGATATTGCGCGCCGTTGCCGGTCCCCCGAAAAAAATGAATCGCAGCGGACGCACGACCCTCTACTATAAAGACTTCGAGGCGATCGTCGAATTCTTCGGCGTCACCGGCGCGCATCACACTGTCTTAGAACTCGAAGGCATCCACGCGCTGAAGGAAACCAAAAATCGCATTCACCGCTTAGTGAACACCGAGGCGGCCAATCTCGAACGCGTCGCCGGCGCGGCCGCAGCGCAGCGCGAGATCATCGATTACGTGAGCTCCGCGCACGGTCTGCGCCACCTCACCGCAGCCTTGCGCGAAATCGCCGAGCTGCGCATCAACTATCCGGACGAAAGTTTGGCGGAATTGGGCAAGCGCTGCAGTCCGCCCATATCCAAACCGGCCGCGGGCAGCCGCCTGTACGCGCTGGCGCGCCTCGCGCGCCGCCTGCGCGGGGAATCCGGCTCGAGATGACTAAAGGCAAAAGTTCTATGCGAATCGGTATCAACGGCTTCGGCCGCATCGGAAGAAACTTTACCAAAGCGCTGCTCGAGCGGCATCCCGGAGTCGAAATCGCCGCCGTGAACGACCTCACGACCGCCACGGAATGCGCGCATCTTTTCAAATATGACTCCAACTACGGCACGTTCGAAGGCGACGTCTCCTGCGAAGGCGGCTCGCTCGTCATTGACGGGCGCAAGATCACGGTGCTCGCCGAGCGCGATCCCGGAAAACTTCCGTGGAAAGATTTAGGAGCCGACGTCGTGATCGAGTCGACCGGCCTATTTACCGATGCCGAAAAAGCGCGCGCCCACATCACGGGCGGCGGCGCCAAAAAAGTGCTGATTTCGGCGCCCGCCAAGGGCGAGGATATCACGATCGTGCTCGGCGTGAACGAGGGCAACTACGATCCCGAAAAGCACAACATCATCTCCAATGCATCGTGCACGACGAATTGTTTAGCCACCGCCGTCAAACCCATCGTAGACCATCTCGGCTGGGTCAAGGGATTCATGTCGACGATCCATTCCTACACGAACGATCAGAATATTTTGGATGCGCCGCACAAAGATTTGCGCCGCGCGCGCAACGCGGCGACGAACATCATTCCCACATCGACGGGCGCCGCCAAAGCGCTGTACCTCACCATTCCCGAGATCAAAGGCACCTTCGACGGTTTCGCGCTGCGCGTTCCGACCGCAACGGTTTCGATGATCTATCTCGTCGCGCAGGTCAAGCGCGAGACGACCAAAGACGAAGTCAATCAGATCCTCAAACGCGCCGCCGGCGGCGAACTGAGCGAATACGTGCAGTACTGCGAACAAGAACTCGTTTCGAGCGACTTCAAGAAGTCCACGTACAGTTCGATCGTGGATTCGCTGCTGACCAACGCCAACGGCGATCTCGTGCAGATCGCGGCCTGGTACGACAACGAGTGGGGATACTCGTGCCGGCTGGCCGACCTCACTGCGCTGGTCCTCGAAAAAATACCCGCGCGAGCGTAGTGCCACGCTTCGCACACTGAAAGACGCGGATGTGCGCGGCAAGCGCGTGCTGCTCCGCGAAGACCTCAACGTGCCGCTCAAAGATGGCCGGATTCTCGACTACAAACGAATCGATTCCGCGCTGCCGACGCTGCGCTATCTGGCCGATCGGGGCGCGCGCACGATTATCGTTTCCCATTTGGGACGGCCCGAGGGCAAGCGCAACGCGAAATATACGCTGAAGCCGGTCGCCGCCGCGCTCAGCGAACGCCTGCACTGCGATGTGCCGCTCGTGCCCGACGTCGTCGGTCCCGCCGCGCAAGCGGCCGCGGAATCGCTGCGCGACGGACAGATGATGATGCTCGAAAACGTTCGCTTCGAACCGGGTGAAGAACGCAACGATCCGCATTTCGCAAAACAGCTCGCAACGCTCGCCGATCTCTACGTCAACGACGCTTTTGGAACGGCGCACCGCGCCCACGCTTCGACCGAAGGCGTCGCGCATTGCTTGCCCAGCTTTGCCGGTTTGCTCATGGAAGCCGAGATCGCCGAGCTTTCGAAGCTCTTGAACGATCCGGAAAAACCGTACGTCTGCGTCATCGGTGGTGCGAAGGTCAAAGACAAGGTCGGCGTCTTCAACACCTTGATGGATCGCGTCACGGCGTTTTGCATCGGCGGCGGAATGGCGAACACGTTTTTGGCGGCGCAAGGAGTCGACGTCGGCACGTCGCTGCGCGATGACGATCTGCAACCGGCTCAAGCGATGCTCGAGCACGCGCGCAAGCGCGGCGTCGAGATGATGCTCCCGGTCGACGCGGTGGTTTCGGCAAAGTTCGACGACGATGCCGGCGCGCACACGGTCGATCTCGCCGGCGTCGGCGATTCGATGATCCTTGATATCGGACCGAAGACGGCCGGCGCATACGCTAAAACGATCGAAGCGGCACGCACGGTGGTCTTTAACGGACCCATGGGCGTCTATGAGAAAAAGCCTTACCGCGAAGGCACGCGCGCAGTCGGCGAAGCGATGGCGCGCGCAACGGCGCGCGGTGCGCGCACGGTCGTGGGCGGCGGCGACGCCGCAGCAGCGGCCGAAGAACTGGACTTCGCGGAGCGCGTTACCCACGTCAGCACCGGCGGCGGCGCGACACTGGAATTTCTCGAGGGTAAGGAACTCCCGGGCATAAAGGCACTCGAAGCATGAGACCCGTGATCTGCGCGGGCAATTGGAAGATGCACAAAACCGGACGCGAAGCCGTCGCGTTCGTCGACGCATTTCTGCCGCTCGCCAGCGCGCTTCCGGGGCGCGTCGAAATCGTGCTCTGTCCGCCGTTCACGGCTCTTGCCGCGATTCGGGCGAAGCTCGACGGCAGCCGCGTGCGCTTGGGGGCACAAGACGTGCACTGGGAAGAGAGTGGAGCTTTTACGGGCGCCATCTCCGCGCCGATGCTGCGCGAATACGGCGTGCACTATGTCATCATCGGTCACTCAGAGCGGCGCGAGTATTTCGGGGACACCGATTTGACGGTACGGCTCAAAACGGCCGCTGCGCTGGCCGGCGGCCTAACGCCGATCGTGGCGGTCGGTGAAACGATCGCGTTGCGCGACGCCGGAAAAACGCTTTCGCACGTCACGCTTCAAACGCGCGCCGCGCTCGAAGGCTTGAGCCAAGCCGACGTCGCGCGCGTCGTGCTCGCGTACGAACCGATTTGGGCGATCGGCACGGGCCGCAGCTGCGATCCGTCCGAAGCCAATGCGGTGATGGCCGAGATGCGCGCCTGCGTGCCGGGACTGCGCGACGTACCGATTCTCTACGGCGGCAGCGTCAAACCCGAAAACATCGCCGCGTACACCACACAGCCGGAGATCGACGGCGGACTCGTCGGCGGCGCTTCGCTGGACCCGTCGTCGTTTGCGGCGTTGTGCGAAAAAGCTTCGTGAGGTTCCGTCCCATCGTCATCTGCGTGCTCGACGGGTGGGGCTGCCGCGACGAGCTGCATGGCAATGCCATTGCAGCGGCGCGTCTGCCGGAATGGAACGCTTTACTCGAACGCTACCCGTGGACGATGCTGAATGCTTCGGGTGAATACGTCGGCCTTCCCAAAGGCATCATGGGAAACAGCGAAGTCGGCCATACGAACATGGGAAGCGGTCGCGTCGTGGCCCAAGGCGTGACGATCATCGACGAAGATATCCGCTCCGGCGCCTTTACTCAGAACGCCACGCTCCATGCCTGCACCGAGCACGTCCAGCGCAGCGGCGGAACGCTCCATCTGATGGGCCTCGTATCCGACGGAAAAGTCCACAGCTCGCTCGATCATCTCTTCGCGCTAGTGGACGCGATACAGAGAGCCGGCGCAAACTATGCAATCCATGCGTTTCTCGACGGGCGCGACGTGCCGCCGCGTTCGGGACGAGACTATCTGGGCGCGCTGCAACTGAAACTGGACTCGCTCAAGTCGCCGGCGGCAATAAAAACCGTGATCGGCCGCTTTTATGCGATGGACCGCGACAATCGTCCGGAACGCACACAGGCGGCATTCGACGCGATCGCTCACGCGCGCGCGCAGTACGACGCACCGACCGCGCAAGACGCGCTCGCGGCGGCATACGCACGCGGCGAGAACGACGAATTCGTCAAGCCGACCACCATCGCCGGAGGCTTGCCGGTGCGCAGCGGCGATGCGTGCATCTTTTTCAACTTCCGTCCCGATCGCGCGCGGCAGCTCACCGTGGCTTTCAACCAGGCCGGCTACGACGACTTTCTCTTCGCCACGATGACGCGCTACGACGAAACGTTTCCCAATCCGGTGCTCTTTGGTCCGCGCCCCCAATTCGATACGTTCGGCGAGATCGTTTCGAAGCAGGGACTGCGGCAGCTGCGCCTGGCCGAAACCGAGAAGTACGCGCACGTCACCTATTTCTTTAACGGCGGACGCGAAGACGTTTTCGAAAACGAAGACCGCAAACTGATCCCATCCGACCGCAGCGTTGCCACCTACGATCTCGAACCGGCTATGCGCGCGCGCGAAATCACGCAGTATGCCGTCGATTCCATCGCCGCCGGCACCTACGACGTCATCGTCATGAATTATGCCAACGCCGACATGGTCGGGCACACCGGCAAATGGGAGCCCACGGTTGAGGCAGTCGAGATGCTCGATACATGTCTGGGCGAGCTCGCGCGCGCGACGCTGAAAGCGGGCGGATTGCTCGCAATTACCGCCGACCACGGCAATGCGGAAGAGAAAATCGATCCGCAAGGAAACCCCTTGACGGCGCACACGACCAACCTCGTGCCGTTGGTTCTGGTGGCGAAAGATTTCACGTGCACGCTCAAGAGCGGCGGAAAGCTGGGCGACGTCGCACCGACGCTTCTGCACTTGGCCGGGCTGCCCGTACCGGCCGCAATGACCGGCAAGGACTTGATTCAATGAAGATCGGCGATATCGATATCGCGCTCGTTCTCGGAAGCGGGCTCTCTGAAATTTTGGCTAGCGGCGCAATCCCCGCGTGGTCGGAAGGCGGGCGCATCCCGTTCAGCGAGCTGAAACTGCCCGTCGCAAAACTCGCGGGACACGCGGGCGAAGCGGTCGCGGGCGAGTGGCATGGCAAACGCGTCTTAGCGTTCGCGGGCCGCGTTCACGGGTATCAAGGATTTAGCGCACCGGAAATCACGCGCTCGGTCGCGCTGGCGCGCGCGCACGGTGCGTCGAAACTTCTGCTGACCAACGCGGCGGGCGCGATCAACGAACAGTTCCGCGCCGGCGATCTCATGCTTATCAGCGACCACATCAATTTGACCGGCCTCAATCCGTTGCTGGGAAGCGAACTTGCCGATCCGTTCGTGAACATGACCGATGCATACAGTCCGCGCCTGCGCGAAGCCGCGCGGAACATCGATGCGAATGTACGCGAAGGCGTCTATGCCGGATTGCTCGGGCCGAACTATGAAACGGCCGCCGAAGCGCGTTACCTTCGAACGATTGGAGCCGACGCGGTCGGCATGTCCACGGTGCTCGAAACGATCGCGGCGCGCGCCGCCGGCATGGAAGTGTTCGGCGTCAGTCTGATCACGAACGCCGTCGCCGCCGCCGACACGTCGCACGCAGAAGTTACCGCGATCGCGAAGCAGGCCGCAGCGCGGCTCGCCGCGCTGCTCGACGGCGTTGTAGCGGCGGCTTAAGTCTATGAAAATTCTCGCCGTTATTATCTTCGCATTTCTCTTGGTCGGAATCACCGGAGGCGTGTGGTCGTTCTTGCTGCTTGAGAACCTGCGGACGTCGCCGGCGCTTCCCTGGTGCGTTCCGGTCATGGGCGTACTGCTGTGGATTCTTTGGCAGTATTTGAGCGGACGTTGGGGTCCGAGGAGATCGGCCGGCTACCGGTCACAAGCTTTGCGCGCACATACATTGCCGGCCGGGACATTTCTGACCGCATCGATCGCCGGGCTGTGCGCGGTGCTGTCGCTGGCCGGTTTATGGCTGCTGCTCTCGCGGCTGACCGTCATGCCGGCTCATCTCTTGCCGCCGTTTTCGCACTATCCGATCTTGACGGTAGCGCTCATCCTCTTGATGTCACCCCTCGTCAACGCGATCGCCGAAGAAGCGGCCTTTCGGGGTTACGTGCAGGGCGCGCTCGAGCCGCGGATGGGCGGCGCGGCCGCGATTTCGGTTACGGCTCTGCTCATGCTGCCCGCGCATGGCTTCACGCAGGGCTTCGCATGGCAAGTCGTGCTGTTCTATCTTTTAATCGATATCGTGTTTGGCACAATGGCCTACCTGACAAATTCCATCGTGCCCGGCATCATCATCCATGCCGCCGGACTGCTGCTCTTCCTCACCGTGGTATGGCCGTCACCGGCCGCCCGGTTTTCGCTGTGGGAATCGCTGGGCGCGGTCGTAATTTTCGGCATTGCATCTGTCGTCGCGTACGCGCAGCTGGCAAGACACCGGCGCAACTCACTATTGCACGGCGAAATAGCTCCCGCTTGAGTCCACGCCCAGCGTTCTTCCGCCAATCGTAACAGCGCGCGTTTGATGGTCCCAAAAGCCAAGCACGGAAAACGCCGCCGGGCGTAAGGCCGCGAACAACCGCCGCGCGCGCGAAGAAACCGCGAGCGCATCGCGCACCCAGCGCGGATGCTCGCGCGGAAGGACGGGAGTTTCCAGTTCGTCATCGGGTAACAGCGCGTACGGCAGCGCCGCCGGCACGGAAGACGACTCAACCCAGGGCCGAAGCATCGAGCACCTTTCGCAAGTTGCGCAGAGCGGTTACGTGCAGCTGCGAAGCGCGCTGCGGCGAAATCGCGAGCGCGCGGCCGATTTCGTAGAGCGACTTGTTGGAGTAATAGTACATCGTGACGACGCTGCGCTGGCGGCGCGTCAATTTCATCAGTGCGTTGTGAATGTATTCGCGGCGCATCGTCTGACCCGCCAGCCGCGCCGGATCTTGCGTCCAATCGGGCTGCAGCGACTCGTCGGCGGGCAGCGGCGAATCGAGCGAGAGCGGCGCGTACCGGTAAGCGTGCAGCGCGGCGCGACGCAGCGACGGCCTGCGCATCTCCATTTCGACTTGCGACGGAATGACGCCGCTGTCAAGCGCGAGCGCATAACGCTCGCGTTCGGCCTCCCGCAGTTCGCGCCGCACCCGTTCTGAAACGGGGTCGAGCCGGCGCAGACCGTTGAGCATCGTTCCGGCGACGACGCGCGAAACGTAGACGCGCATCTCCGGGCCGCGTTGCGGATCGAACGCGTCCACTGCACGGATCAATCCGACGCAGCCGTCGCCGATTAAATCGTCGAGATCGCTTCCGGCAACCATGCGCTGTATGCGGCGCGCGATGCTGCGCACCAGCGGAAAATAGGAACGGATCACCGCTTCACGCGCGCTCATGGCGTGAGCTGCGAGGAGATCTTCTCCGCGCACGACTCGGCCACGAGTTCCCCGAATTCGCCCATCGCCTCCGAAAGCGGAGCCAAGACGCTTTCGATCACCGGTTCGAGCGAAAGCGCCGCGATTCGCCTGGCGTCGGAGCCTTCAATCACGGCTCAAATTGTCGGCGATGCGCATCATCTCGTCGGCCGCTTGCACGCCTTTGGCGTTGGCTTCATATGCACGCTGCGCGGCGAGTATCTGCATCATCGCCTCGACGATCGTCACGTTGGATCGCTCGAGCATGCCGAACTTCAACTCGGGACCGCCGCGCTTGCCCGGATCGACGAACCGCGCTTTTCCCGACGCTTTGGTTTCGAAGAAGAGCGTGCCGCCGGCCGACTCCAAATACTCCGGAGATGAAAACTCCGCTAACCGGATGCGCCCGCATGTCTTCCCGCCCGCCGCAGTCTGCGCGGTCACCACGCCATTGGAAGCAACGCTCACCGAGATAGCGTCCGGCGGAATGCGCGCTCCGATAAGACGGCGTCCTTGCGCATTTCGCAGCGCGCCGTCGGGCGAGCGCGAGAACTCGCCGTTGCGCGTGAACGCCGCACGCCCCGCACCGTCTGCGACCGCGAAGAACCCGGCTCCCTGGATCGCCAGATCGAACGGACCGCCGCTGCGTTCCAACTTTCCCTGCGTGAACATCACATGCGCGCCGGCCGGGGCCGTTCCCAGCGTGCCGCCGCGGGTCGCGATGTCGGTAAATGTTTCGGCGGCGCCCTTGAATCCGGCGACGTCGGCGTTGGCCAGGTTGTCGGCGACAATCTCGAGATTATTTTGCTGCGCCGCCATTCCGGTGGCGGCGGCGTAGAGCGCGCGGTTCACTTGAAATCCGACATCTTGGAACCGGCGCGCTGCGAGCTCTGATCGATCGCACTCAAAATTTTCTGCGCCGCTTCGAACGACCGCTCGGCTTCGAGCACGTTCACCATCTCGCCGGCCGCGTCGACGTTGGAACTTTCCAGGAAGCCGGCGCGCACGTAGGACCCGCGCGCCAACGCGGTGTTCACCAACCTCCGGCCGAGATCGTCGCGCAGCGCGCCGAAGCGGTCGCGCGTGAATGCGCCGCTGCGCGTCCGGATCGTGGCGCCGCCGGCTGTACGCAACACGAATGCGCCCTCGCCGACGATAGCGCGGTCGAGCGCTCTGCCCGTGCGGCGGAGCGCGCCCTGTTCGCCGTCCGCAACACCTTGCACGCTAACGCCGCCGGCGCGCAGCCAACCGCGAGCGACGCTGCGCCTGAAACCGTCGGTCGATCCGTTGGCGAGGTTCTGCGCGGCTATCTCCAGCCGCGTTTGCGCTGCCGACATCGCGCTCGCCGCCCATGCTATGCCATCCATGCCCGCATGGTAGACGGCGGGCGTGAACGAAAGATGGCCGGAAGATGAAAGCCGCTCGCGCGATGCTCGCGCTGCTCATGCTGGCCGGATGTTCACAGACGGCGCCCCAAGGCGCCGCCGATACCGCTGCTGCGCGGGAACTTCGCGCGGTCGAACGGCTCAAAACGCAGTACAATCCAGTCATCACCGGGTTCGACGCAAAGGGCACGACGCTCGACGTCTTTGTCGAAGCAGAGCAGATGAGCGAGATGGATGGGGCGGCTGAAGCTGAGATGAAAGCGAAGGCGCTCAAGCGCTGGCACGACACGTGGAAGGCCAACAAACCCGGCAAGCACCACACTCTCACCGTGCGTTTACGCACTTATTTCGGCGAAGTAGTCTTCAGCGAATCAGCAA